>NZ_MZGX01000024.1 GCF_002051585.1 Ruminiclostridium hungatei
AGGAGCAATGGGACCGGAGGGAGCAGAGCGACTATGCGGCAAGCCGGGTACAATAGAAGAGGCGAGCGCTGCCATAGGGCAGAAGAAGCGAAGGCGTTTATTGCGCAGCGCAAGGAGCAATGGGACCAGAGGGAGCAGGGCGACTATGCGGCAAGCCGGGTACAATAGAAGAGGCGAGCGCTATATTTGTAAGCAGATAAATATATTAATTAACCGTGTTAGGTATTCTCATTTTAAGGAATATCTAAGGCGGTTTTTTGTTGTTCTTTAAAATAAAATTTACAAAAAATAAAAATACCTATACCTCCACCATTATTGCATTCTTTATTGATACTTCTGAATAATAATTGTACAATGAAAGTAAATTTTCACAATTAAGGGTAGATTATGGATAAAGAGATTAAAGAAATATCAGAATGATTAGGAAACTAAAACATGTTCAAATAAATAATACCTTATGGTTGCAGTATTGAGGAAAGGTTACTGGATTATTTAGATATTTTATACATAATCGGAGGTTTTATGAAAAAACGGTTACATAGAAAAATATTAATTTTTACCAGTGCTATTATACTTATAATTGCTCTTATATTTGCAATCTATCCATATAAAACTGGACTAATGTTTAACTTTAAAAAAATAACTTATTCAGACAAGAAAATAGTGAGCGAGTATTTTAATATAGATATTTCGGATAGTTCATATATTAAAGTATTAAGCATTGAAACGGATTTATATCAATTCGATTATGTAATGGAGGTCGAGTTAGTTATCCCGGAACAAGATATTAATAAGACATTTCGTAATTATAAAAATATGCAAAAATTAACGGAAGCCCGAGGATGGTTCGCTAGCCAGCTTTTCATTGATTGGGGAATTAACAAAAATAATTTTGATTATGAATATAGATGGGCTGAAAATGCAAGAAGAACCCACTTTCTTGGATTAGGCGATACTCAGACACAAAAAAGTCCCAATATTATTTTTACGAAACCAGTTAACGGAATGGTTTTTGTTTTTATGACTTGAGATAAACTTGGTTGGGAGTAAGCGTTGTATAAGGTTATCTGTATGATAATTTTGCATTAAATGTCTGACCGGAATAAAGATGTATTTTAATAAAAATTAATAAGATTGGATGACAAAATGAAGTATAAATGTGGAATGTATGGAGGCTCATTTAACCCACTGCATCTGGGACATGTGAGATGTATTATTGAGGCGGCTAACCAGTGTGAAGAGTTGATATTGGTTATAAGTGAAGGTATTAATAGAGACGAAATCGATATAAGGGTGAGATACCGCTGGGTATACCAGCTAACAAAGCATATAGGCAATGTGAGATTATTTGTCTTGCAGGATGCTGCCAAAAACAAGGAAGCTTATACCGAAGAATACTGGATGAAGGACGCTGGTAAGGTCAAAGAATTTGCAGGAAAAAAGCTAGATGTTGTTTTCTGTGGAAGTGATTATGACAATAACAGCTTTTGGGCCAAATGTTATCCGGAAGCCGAAACGATTTTTTTGCAGAGAGATGATATATCCTCAACTAAGATCAGAGAAAATGTTATGGCTCATTGGGAATGGCTTCCCAATAGCGTAAAGCCTTATTATGCAAAAAAGGTACTGCTGATAGGGGGAGAAAGCACTGGAAAATCAACTCTGGCGATTAATCTGGCAAACTACTATAATACCAACTATTTAGAGGAAGTAGGAAGGGATATATCTGAACGCTCTGGAACAGATATGTTAATGCTTCCGGAGGATTTTACAGATATCCTTTTAATACATAAGATTAGGGAAAGAGAAGCTCTTCTACACAGCAATAAAGTGCTTTTTGAAGACACGGACTGTCTGATTACCAAGTTTTATATTCAGTTTCTTAATGGAAAAGGCAAGGCTGTGAACGAAAAGCTGGCCGATGCTATATCAGAACTAAACAATTATGATTTGATACTTTTTTTAGAACCCGATGTCAGATTTGTTCAGGATGGTGACAGGAGTCCGGTAATAGCAGATGACAGGGAGCATTACAGCAATAGGATAAAGGAACTGTACAAAGAAAGAAAATACAATATTGAGATAATATCGGGCGATTATCAGGAGAGATTCTCGAAGTCGGTCAGTCTGATTGATAAATTACTTGGGAGAGCATAGAAGATGATTGAATTAGAAAATAAAAAAGACAACAGGCTGACAGATAAACTTGTGAGTTTTATGACACCCTTTCAGTGGTTTGAAGTACTTGTGCTAATTGGTTTTACTGCCTATTTTGCAGCGGTTGATAAAGAAAGTTCAGTGTTGTACCTTGTTATAAATTCGCTTTCAGCAATATGTGGAGTTTTCTGCGTGGTGCTTTGTGCCTCGGGGAAAAGGTCCCAATATTATTTTGGTTTTGTAAATATTGCAGCTTACATTGTAATAGCAATGACAAGCAAATACTACGGACAAGTTGCCTTAAATGCGCTGTATTATCTTCCCACTCAGTTTATAGGCATGTATATGTGGAAAAAACATATGAATGAGGATATAAATGCAGTTAAGTCAAAGAAAATGAGTCCTAAGCAGGTGGGAGGTTATATTTTTGTAACTGCCTTGGGGATTGTAGGCTGTCAATACATATTGGAACTGCTGGGAGGCAAACAAACCTGGCTGGACAGTACTACACTTATAATTTCAATAGTAGCAAATGCACTTATGGTATTAAGATATAAGGAACAGTGGGCTCTTTGGATTGTGGTTGATATTATAACAGTTACCATGTGGATACTGGCTGGAGACATGATTCAGGTGTCTATGTGGTCAGTATATCTTCTGAATGCATTTTATGGTTTTTATAAGTGGTCAAAGATGAATAAAGTGAATTTTGAGAATGAATAATTCAATCTATACTCGTGATATGAATAGTAGCTTAGCCTGCTAAAAAAAATATGTAGTGACATCTTTACGGGAGATTTAAATGGAAAACAAGATTAATTGTTGGGGATGCTATGGTGGAATTAAAGAAGCAATAAAAGCATTATAACAATTGATGGAAAAGCATGGTTGACTGATGTCCAAACATAGAAAAATAGAGGTTTAAGTATGTTAGTTTTTGAAATCTCAGCTATCATTAAAATAAATGAAGATGGAATTACCTACTTGGACAATAATGGAAATGAGCAATTTATAGATTTTCATGAATGTAGAAGAAATTGGGCAGAGCATGTTAATACATCAGGACAGTACATAACTTGGGATGGAGAGCCGATTAAAAATATTGCAGAAGCAGATACTACCTGCGTTGGGAAGCGAGATTGGTTCTCAGCTAAGCCATATTATGAATTTTTTACAAAGCCTATAGTCAGGTTTGAGATAATACCAAAAAGAAAGCTCTGGGAGATTTTTAATAGACGATGGGTTCATAGGTACTATCCTCAATTTCATGCCGTACAAACAAAAATCGATGAATTGGGCTGGACCACATTTGATATGGGATAAGTAGTAACACAATAATTGTAGCACAGTACACTTAAAATTATTGGAGGACAATAATGCGTGATAAATTAAGAGTGGAAAGCTATCTGAAAGAGCATTTCCCCAATATACCTTTAGAGTCACCGCTGTTTTATAAAGCTCCTATAGGTATAAGATTTGAGCTTGGCGTACCATACAGAGGTTTAAACAGGCGTGAGTATTTTACATATGTCTGTCTTAGAGCAAGCATGATTTTTCAGGAAGTATTTAAGCCAGAAGAGGATATGATAGTTGTTGTAAAAAAATATCGAAGTATTGAACCATATATTTGTATTAACCAAGGGGAGGAGGTTTTTCCAAAGTATATAAAAAACAATAAGTTTGTAGACCAAGTTGATAGTGTTGAAATAGAAAAATACGTTGAAGCTGATGGTGAATTATCTGGGATTAGCACTCAGCAGACATTGTTTTGTAAAGCAAATGATATAGATTATATGGGTATGCTTAAAGCCAAAGCACGCCAAGACTTTGGGGTACTCCCATTTATTTCAGATGGAGTTTTCTTTATAAATGCTAAGAAGAATATTATTTTTTACATGTATGATGATAGAGGATTGGATTTAGTGGCAGAAAATAAAGAAAGTCTTTTACCATTATATAAAAAGTTTAATGATTGGATTTTAAACTACGATAGGGAACGGATAAATGAAGTTTTTATGAATAAAAATTCATAGACATTGTAGTAGATAAATAATGTAATTTGGTTGGCATAAAAGAAAAACCTGGGATGCCTGACCATATATTTAATGCGTTACCAAGAAATCTTCAGCAAAAATACTTTATGAAAGATAGTAAACAGGAATATAAGTGATTACAAAAATATGTTACTGTTTTCAGAATGTGCAGCTTAGCTGTTTTTGGGTAAGATTTATCCGGAATAAACAATAATATAAAAAAGCGTGTATGATTTTACAGAAAATCTGGAAAATCATACACGCTTTTTTATATTATGCCTCCCTTTGATGTTATTAGCACTGGCAAATTGAAAACAATAGATGTTAAAAAATGTGAATAAATTTATAATTTATGTTAAAAAAGTTTACTGACGTTAATGCGTTTGCATTAAGAAAAGTAACTCCATTTTTGTAATAAAAACCCAGAACATTAGTGATGATGCCTAAATGAGGCCTTATAAAATTACAAAAAAATTGTATAAATCGTTGACATATTATTTAGTAGTAGTATAATTGAATTAAATTAATTTATACTAGCTAGTAACTTAATTTAATAATTTCAAATCATTAAATTTTGGAGGAAAATGATATGAAAATGAGAAAGACAATACTATCCGCACTACTGTCTGCAGCATTGCTGTTGTCTATTACGGCGTGTGGTTCCGGGGACTCCGGAAACGCTGCAAATTCAGGTGATACCTCTCAGGAAACAGGGACTTCAAAGGCAGGTGGAACTACAAAACTGACCATGTGGCATATTCAAACACAGGAAAATGTTGCTGAAATCATTAACGCATCAATGAAAAGGTTTGCTAAAGATAACCCTGGTTTTGAAATGGAAGCAATTCCTATGCAGAACGATCCGTATAAAACCAAGCTTATTACGGCAATGAGCGCAAATCAGCTTCCGGATGTATTTATTCACTGGACAGGCGGCCCCATGATTTCATATATAGAATCCGATGCAGTATATGACATAACAGATTATATGAACAAGGACAGTTATAAGGATCAGTTCCTGGATGCCGCTATAAAGCAAGCTACATATAAAGATAAAATATGGGCTGTACCTGTAGAAAATGTTTCACCGGCTCTGATGTTCTATAATAAGAAACTATTTGCAGATAATGGCCTCGAAGTTCCAAAGACTTTGGACGAATTTGAAAAAACAAGTGATACTCTTGTTCAAAAAGGTATTATACCTGTTGCGCTGGCTAACAAAACAAAATGGCCCGGATCAATTGTATATGGTTATGTTCTTGACAGAATAGCAGGTCCAACTGCTTTTGCAGATGCGAATAACGGAGTAACCGGTTTTGATACACCTGATTTTCTTGCCGCAGCTCAAAAAATGTCAGACTGGGCCAAAAAGGGGTATTTTGGAAAGGACTATAACGGTATTGACTATGACGCAGGACAAGACAGGCAGTTATTCTATAATGGGAAGGCTGCCATGTATATAATGGGTGGATGGTTCCTGTTTACTGCAAAGGGTGAAAATCCTGACTTTGTCAAAGACGTAGGAGTAATGCAGTTCCCTGCAAATCCTGACAGCAAGGGTAAATCCTCTGAGTATATCGGTACGATGGGTGATAATTTCTACTCAGTATCAAAGAACTCCAAAAATCCTGAGATGGCCTTCAAAGCAATCACTTATCTGCTTGATGATCAAGCAGTTAAAGAAAGAGTTCCTGCTGGTAAGATTCCTCCTCTTAAGGCTATAACTTTAACAGATGATATCAGCAAAATAATTTCTGACAGCGCTTCTTCAGCTACCAGTATGCAGCTATGGCTAGACCAGTATCTTGCGCCAAACGATGCAGAATTGCATAAAGATCAGCTGCAAAAACTTTTAGCAGGCACAATAACTCCTGAACAATATAACAAGAGTATGGCTGATGGCGTAAAGGGTAAATAAATTTTTCAAAAACATACGTAGTTTGTCTCTTTGATAATAACGGTACCTGAAAGGGTACCTGTTATTGTCAAAATACTTAGAAGTGAGAGGATAACATATGGAAGTGAAAAGACAATCCTTGGAAAGTGTGAGAAGGCGGTCTACAGCAATCGTTGCAACTCTTTTCCTATTACCTGTGGCATTTTTCTTAATAGTTTATATTTTCCGGTCAGTAATATACACATTCAAATTAAGTACTCTTGATTGGAATGGAGTAAGCCAATCATCTATTAACATAGGATTGGGTAACTGGAAAACGCTTATACATGATGCTACATTTTTTACTACAATAAAAAACAATATTATTATGGTTATAGCCTGTCTGGTAATACAAATGCCGATAGCATTGGTATTGGCTTATTTATTGGATTGGGCCAACTCAAGGTTCAAGTTTTTGAAGTCTGTATACTTCCTTCCTTTACTTATGAGTTCAGTTGCCCTTGGTTTTCTTTTTAAGCAGTTGTTTGATTCCAATTATGGCCTGGCAGGCGCTCTAATGAAGATTTTTACAGATAGTCCTTTTAATTTGCTGGCAAATGAAAAGACGGCGATATGGGCGGTAATCGGAGTTATATCATGGCAGTTTATTCCCTTCTATATGATTTATTATTTTGCCGGACTTACCTCCATTTCACCTGAATTGTTCGAGGCTGCTGTTATTGACGGAGCTAAGCATCATCAGTACATATTCAGAATCTCTCTTCCGATACTGAGCGATACTATAAAAGCTGCAACAATTATGTGTATAGTAGGTTCCCTGAAATATTTTGATCTGATTTACGTTATGACTGAGGGCGGACCGTCTGGTACCACAGAACTAATGGCCACGTATATGTACAAAAATGCGTTTACACAAATGAAAATGGGATATGGCTCCACCATTGCGGCGGCAATGTTTATCATTATTACAACTATTTCACTTTTCACATTTAAAATGATGAATATGAAGGAGGAGAATTAATATGGCTCGAAAGAAAAAGTTTTCCTTTGCTGCGATTGTCGCCATTATCTTTGCCGTAATATGGATGCTTGTGGCAACATTTCCTTTCCTTTTCATGGCATTTACATCATTTAAACAAAGAAATGAGCTTTTTCAAAGCCCGACTATTTTTTCATTGCCAAAATCCTTGTACCTGGATAACTACAAAGAAATATTAACAGGAAACTTTCTGATTTATTTCAGAAACAGTGTATTGGTATGTGCTATTGGCTTGATTTTGCTGTTGGCGGCCTCAGCAATGGCATCATATGTTTTTTCAAGACTTAAATTTAAAATTAACAAGATAGTGTTTGCAATAGTTATTGCCTGCATGGCCATACCTATTCATGCCACCCTTATACCTGTATTTCTGCTTACAAAGGAAGTTCAGCTCTATGATAATATTATCGGCTTATTAGGACCATATATTGCTTTTAATATTCCTGTATCGGTATTCATTTTAACAGGCTTTATGAAAGGAATTCCGGTTGAGCTGGAGCAAGCGGCCGATGTGGACGGGGCGGGTAAGGTAAGAACTTTTTTAGAGATTATACTGCCGCTGTCAATGCCCGGTCTGGCCACACTGGCAATATATAACGGAATAAATATGTGGAATGAATTCGTTTATGCCTTTGTTCTTACTTCCTCTGTAAAAAGCCGTACCCTTCCATTGGCTATCTGGGAATATCAGGGACAATACGGGATAGATATACCGATGGTTATGACAATACTGACCCTTTCTGCATTACCAATGATTATTGCCTTTGTTGTTTTCCAGGAAAAACTTATAAAAGGCATGATGGCTGGAGCGGTTAAAGGGTAGAAAGCTTTCAATATTATTAGAAAAAGAGGTATACATATTATGTTTAAAGATAAAAAGACATTTGCAAAAATGTTTGATCATACGATACTTAAAGCTGATGCATCAAAGGCGCAGGTGACCAAATTGTGCAATGAAGCACTGGAATATGGTTTCGCATCGGTTTGCGTGAATTCCTGCCATACAAAGCTGGTAGCCGGTATGCTAGAGGGTTCTGATATAAAAACCTGTGTTGTAGTAGGCTTTCCTCTCGGAGCAATGTCAACGGCTGCAAAGGCTTCTGAAACCAAGGACGCTGTTTCTTCAGGCGCCCAGGAAATCGATATGGTTATAAATGTAGGAGCACTTAAAGATAAAGACTACCAGTATGTAGAAAATGATATAAAAGCTGTAGTTGCGGCAACCGGAAAGAAAGCATCAGTTAAAGTTATTATAGAAACCTGCCTGCTCACAGATGATGAAAAGGTAAAAGCCTGCGAAATAGCAAAGACGGCCGGCGCAGATTACGTAAAGACATCTACGGGTTTCAGTACCGGCGGTGCTACAGCATCTGACATAGCATTGATGAGAAAGACCGTAGGGGCTGATATGGGTGTAAAGGCATCCGGAGGAATAAGAGACTATGAAAGTTCAGTTAAAATGATTAATGCAGGTGCTTCAAGAATTGGTGCAAGTGCGACAGTGGAAATAATAAACAAATAACTAATAAAATATATGAATGGAGTGATTTTTATGCCTGATAAAATGAGAGCAGTCCAGTTGTTTGCACCAGGACGTGTAAGCTGCGAACTGATAGATATTCCTGCCATTACAAATCCAAAAAACTTAATAATAAAGGTGCAGGCATGCGGAGTATGTGGTTCTGATATTCCACGGGTAATGAGCAAGGGTGCTTACAGGTATCCTATTGTTATTGGACATGAATTTGCAGGAGAAGTTGTGGAAGCCGGTCCGGATGTCAAAACAGCTAAAAAGGGTGACAGGGTTACTGCAATGCCGCTGGTAAACTGTAAGGAATGTGATTTCTGTAAAATAGGTCAGGCCGTTGCTTGTGATAACTATGACTATTATGGTTCCCGGATTGACGGAGCTATGGCTGAATACATAGAGGTAAGTGAAGAAAATATTGTCCATATACCCGACAGTGTCAGCTATTATGAGGCAGCAATGGCCGATCCTGTTTCTGTTGCACTGCATGCTGTCAGAAAGGCAAATGTGGAGGCCGGACAGACCGTAGTGGTATTTGGCTTGGGCGCTATTGGCTTCATTGCTGTTCAATGGCTGAAAAATCTTGGTTGTCATAAAGTTATTGCAGTTGACATTATTGATGAAAAGCTTGAGCTTGCTGAAAAATTAGGGGCTGACCTTTGTCTTAACGGAGCAAAGTGTGATGCTGTCAAATCAATCATGGAGTACACAGACGGAAGAGGTGCCGATGCTGCCATAGAGTTGGCCGGCAGCACATTTACCCAGGTACAGGCAATTGACTCTGTCAGAAAACTGGGTACAGTTGTATTTTGCGGTATTGCTTATAATGATCTTATGTTGCCGAATAAAACTCTCGGAAAAATTTTAAGAGGAGAGTTGAATATTAAAGGTTCATGGAATTCATCAATAGCACCGCTGCCTATCAATGAGTGGAAGAGTGCATTAATGTTTGTTGAAACAGGGAAAATAAAGCTTAAAGATCTTATTACCCATGTTGTCCGTTTGGAAGACTGTCAGGATGCATTTGAAATGATGTATCACAAAAAAGAGATGTTTACTAAAGTAATATTTGACCCGAATAAAAAATAATACAGACACCAGGAGGTGAAAATATGCTCTCTTATATTTACCATTCAGATAAGACACTGGAACTCAAAGAAGTTCCAAAACCGCAGTTGAAGGGCGAGGGTGCATTAGTAAGGGTAATAGCGTGTTCCATATGCGGAACCGATGTGAGGACCTATAGATTCGGAAGCGCAAAAATTGATGATGGAAGAATAATAGGACATGAGGTAGTAGGAGAAATAATAGAGATTTTACCTGATATCAAGGAGTTTAAAACCGGCGACCGCGTGGCTGTAGCACCGGCTATCGGGTGTGGGAGCTGTTATGCCTGCAAGGCCGGAAAGACTAATATGTGTGAGGAGCTTAAAACAATAGGTTTTCAGTTTGACGGAGGCTTTGCCGAGTATATGGTTATTCCGGCAGAAGCCTTCAAAATGGGTAACGTATATAAACTCCCGCAATCCGATGAATACTCGGTATTCACTTTGAGCGAACCGCTGGCTTGTGCCATAAATGCTCAATCATATCTCAATATTAAAAATGGTGAAGATGTAGTTATATTCGGCTCCGGCATAATTGGCTGCATGCATGCCGAACTGGCTCTGTATTCCGGGGCGAGGAAGGTAATAATAATAGAGACCTCTAAGGAAAGAATAAGACAGGCCGGTGAACTGCTGGACAAAGTAACCTTTATAAATGCCGCTGAAACCGACCCCTTCAGTGAGGTGAGCAGAATAACCGGAGGTAAGGGGGCGGATGTCGTGATAATTGCCTGCTCAGTGGGCAGTGCACAAGCCGATGGTATGAAAATGCTGGCTAAATGCGGAAGGATTTCACTATTCGGCGGATTGTCAGGGGAGTCAACGGGATTTATTGACAGCAATTTAATTCATTATAGAGAAATCAGTGTTTTCGGTGTTCACGCATCAACTCCGGAGCAAAACAAGCAAGCTATGGAGATGATATATAACAATTCAATAAACGTTGAAAAATATGTTACCAGAAGATATCCGCTTAAAGATATAGAACAGGCTTACAAAGATATTGAAGGTGGCAGTATAATGAAAGCTATTATTTGCAATGAGTAAGGCAAGCTTTATTAAAAATAGTTTTAAGTGAGGTTGCTGATATGCATAAGAAATATATTCTGGCTATTGATCAGGGAACAACATCTACTAAAGTAATTGCAGTCAATCATGAAAGCAAGATTATAGATCAAGCCTCAAAGGATATAACACAGTTTTATCCTCAACCGGGTTGGGTTGAACATGATGCTGAAGAAATTTGGGAAACGGTTTTGGATTGTTGCAAACAGATTTTTTCAAGAGGAGTTGTTAAACCTGAGGAAATTGCCGCAATCGGTATAACTGATCAGAGGGAGTCTACCATATTATGGGACCGGGATACGGGGAAGCCCGTTTACCATGCAATATGCTGGCAAAGCCGTCAGACTGCACCAATTTGTGAGCGAATGAAAAAGCAGGAAGGGTTGGAGGAGTTAATCAATGAAAAAACCGGACTTCGGATTGATCCATACTTTTCTGCAAGTAAAATAAAGTTCATACTGGAAAATGTACCAGGGGTCCAGGGACAGGTTGATGCCGGGAAGATATTGATGGGAACTATTGATTCGTGGATAATGTGGAACCTGAGCGGCAAAGAGTCCCATGTAATTGATTATACAAATGCTTCCCGGACACTGCTTCTCAACATTCATACCTTGCAATGGGATGATGAGCTTATAGAAAAAATAGGTATACCAAAACAAATACTTCCCGAACTGAAGCCTTCCTCCTGTGATGCCCTTGCATATACAGCCCCTTCGGCATTTTTCGGACAACGAGTTCCAATATCCGGAGATGCGGGGGATCAGCATGCAGCTACAATCGGACAAGCTTGCTTTGAACCCGGGATGGCCAAAAATACCTACGGTACATCAATGGCATTGTTCATGAATATAGGTGATAAGCCGCTGAAGTCGAATTTCGGACTTACAACTGATCTGGGTTGGGTAATCGACGGAAAGGTTCAATACGCTTTTGAAGGTGTGGTTTTTGTCGGCGGTGCGGTTGTTCAATGGCTTCGTGACGGCTTGGGTATTATAAAGGATGCAAGGGAGTGTGACCTCCTTGCCGAAAAGGTAAAAGACACCGGAGACGTATACATCGTACCTGCATTTGCCGGGATGTGCGCACCATATTGGGACTCTTATGCGAGAGGTACTATTATCGGAGTTACACGGGGAACCACAAAAGAGCATATATGCCGTGCGGCACTGGAATCCATGGGCTATCAAACCAGGGATGTAATTGATGCCATGATAGCTGACACGGGGAAGAAACTGAAGTCGCTCAGAGTGGATGGCGGGGCGACAAAAAGTGAATTTTTGCTCCAGTTCCAGGCCGACATTCTGGGAATCCCGGTTGAATTGCCGGAAGTGACAGATATGGCCGCTTTGGGGGCGTCATACCTGGCGGGGTTGGGTATCGGGTTCTGGAAGGATACCTCTGAATTGAGAAAGCATTGGAAAATAGCCAAAGTCTATTATCCCAAAATGACAAAGGAAGAACGGGACACTTTATATGCCGGCTGGAAGAAAGCTGTTGGCCGTTCTTTGGATTGGGCGAAAAAATAAGGTTTCAGGTACTGCCGGAGGTTTATATGAAAAGGGTTTTGATTACTGGTGTTGCAGGCGGTCTGGGTTTATGCCTGGCTAAGGAGTTTATCAGGAAATCCTATTTTGTTTTTGGCTTTGATAATGAGCATAATGACAAATTAGGCTTACTTAAAGCTGAGTATGCTGACCAATTTGAATTTTTTCGGGTGAACACCGGTGAGGACAAAGCTGTGGATAATGCTGCTGAAATGCTGAAAAAGAAAATTGACAGCCTTGATATAATTATTAATGCAGCAGCAATTCTCCCTCCTGATAGTGCAAATTTATTGGAGGATTTTGATATCTCCCAGGCTATTGAAGTTTTTTCTGTAAATTCACTTGGTCCTCTAAGAATAGTGAAGAGTCTTTTGCCGCTTGTAAAGAACGGTGAGGACAAGCTGATTGTCAATATCTCATCTGAAGCAGGCAGTATGTCCACTCACTGTGATTATATAAACAGATACGATTATTGCATGTCCAAGGCAGCCTTAAATATGCAAAGTATAATACTGCAGCGTTATCTTAAACCTGACGGAATAAAGATACTTGCAGTACATCCCGGCTGGGTAAGGACCAGGATGGGCGGCTGGGATGCTCCCGTTTTACCCGGGGATTCGGCAAAGGGTATAGCAAAACTGGCCGACAAATATATGCACGATTTAGATGCCGGAATATATTTCGATTACGATGGAAATACAAGGTCATGGTAGTATTTAACCAATAACTTTATTTTACAGGAGGTAGTGAAAATGATTACAAAACAAAAACCAAAAATCGGATTTCTTGGTTTGATGCAGGGCTTGTATGATGAATCACAGCCCGAATTGCCAAAAATGCAGGAAGCATGGGCAAGACAAGTTGCAGAGCAGCTAAGGGACGTGGCAGACCTTGATTTCCCCGGACCTGCAAAAGAGAGAGCAGATATTGAAAGATACGTAAAGTATTTCAATGAAAAGGAATACGACGGGATAATGATTGTAAACCTGTTGTACAGCCCCGGTAACCGTTTGATACAGGCAATGAAAAAAAACAGCCTCCCGATTTTACTTGCAAATATTCAGCCGCTTCCTGATGTGACGTCAAATTGGGATTGGGTACTGTGCACAACAAATCAGGGAATACATGGAATACAGGACACCAGCAACGTACTTATGAGATGCGGTATTAAACCGGCCATAATAACGGATGACTGGAAAGCTGACTCATTTAAATCCTATGTTGAGGACTGGGCATTGGCGGCTAACGCATATAACAGGCTTAAAAAGACAAAGCTGGCGATTTTTGGCCGTATGCACAATATGGGGGATATCCTGGGAGATGATGCCGCACTGTGCAGAAAATTCGGGGTAGAGGCAAACCATGTGACCATCGGCCCGGTTTATTACAATATGGAGGCACTTACAAAGGAAGAAATAGATGCCCAGCTTGAAGAGGACAGAAGGAACTTTAAAATCGACCCTGACCTTAACGAGGAAAATCACCGCTATGCAGCACGTATGCAGCTCGGCTTTGAAAAATTTCTTAAGGATAACGGCTACGATGGATTTTCACAGTTTTTCAATATCTACAAGGAAGATGGCAGATTCAGGCAGATTCCTATTCTCGGTGGTTCCAGCCTTCTTGCAAAAGGATATGGATATTCGGCTGAGGGGGATACAAATGTACTTCTCATGACAGTGATTGGTCACATGATGATTGGCGACCCTCATTTTACTGAAATGTATTCGCTTGACTTTGGCAAAGATGCTGCAATGCTGAGTCATATGGGAGAGGGCAACTGGAAGGTTGCAAGAAAGGACAGGGGAGTGACGCTGATTGACCGCCCGCTGGATATAGGTGGTCTTGATAATCCGCCGACACCGAAATTCAATGTGGAACCTGGAACAGCCACACTTGTATCGCTTGTTGCAGTTGAGGGAGAGAGATACCAGCTCATTGTTTCAAAAGGTACTGTTCTTGATACTGAAGAACTGCCTGAAGTTCCAATGAATCATGCATTCTTCAAGCCTGATTCAGGAATTAAAAAGGCAATGGATGAATGGCTTGCAAATGGTGGCACACATCACGAAGTGCTGTTTTTAGGTGACTATAGGAGACGCTTTGAACTCCTGTGCAAGATTCTTGACATAAAATGTATTGAAGTATAATATTTGATTTAGGGTAAATTATGGTAAAAAAAATAACATTGAAGGTATAATGACGTGAGTGATAAATATAAATTAATGGTTGACGTTTCCAAAATGTATTATTGTTTCGGTATGAATCAAAAGGATATAGCGGTTGAATTGGGTATATCCCGGGGCTATGTATGCCAGTTGATGGAGCAGGCACGAAAATCCGGTATAATTGAGTTTAAAATTAATGACCTTACCAAAGAAGAGAAGGAAATTGAGGCTCATATGAGGTCAAAATTCAATTTGCGTAAGGCCATAATCGTTCCTTCGCTATCTAATGCCGACCCAAATCAGTTGAACCAGGAAGTTGTTGAAAAAACCTGCATATATCTGGATTCTATAATTGAAAGTGAAATGATTATCGCGTTCTCCTGGGGATGGACTGTATTCCAGATTTCTTCCAGCATGGTAAAAAATAAGGATGTTAAAAATGTGGTTTCTATTCCGTTGTCCGGAGGTATGACCAACCTGCAGAAAAAAATCTATGTTTCAGAGATATCAACCAACATAGCAGAAGCGTATAATGGCACACCATTATTCATTCCACTGCCGGCTGTTTTGCAGAATGCCCAGATAAAAGAAGCCGTATACAGTGATACTAATGTAAATAGTGTCTTAAACAAAAGCAAGGAAGCAGATATTGCACTATTTACAGTTGGTGGCTTCGGAGAACAGAACGTATTGTACCGCGGCGGGTACATTGATGAAAAAATAATGAAGTCACTCACAAAAAAGAATGCTGTTGGCGACATATGTGCCCACTTTATTAATGAATACGGAGAAATTTGCGATAAGGAATTGGATGAGCGGACTGTAACAATTAACCTTAATGATTTCAGAAAGATTAAAAACAAGGTTTGTGTTGCTTCCGGTGCCCCAAAAGTCAAAGCATTGCTGGGAGCACTCAGAAAGGAATACATTGATGTCCTTATCACAGATGAAAATACCGTTAATGAAATACTGAAAATAATTTAAAAGGGGTTATTTTTATGAAATTAGCTGGAATAGACCATATTACAATTAATTGCTCTGATATTAACGGTTCTTTCAGGTTTTATGAGGAGGTATTAAACCTGAAGCGCTTAGGTGATGTAGACATGGGTGACCATATTTTACATTATTATCAGTTGTCCGATATAAAGCTTGAATTAATAGAATATAAGGAAGCCCAGAAAATATATAAAACCGGGAATACTGATACAGGTCTGTATCGTCACTTTGCAGTATATACTGACGATATTGAAGAAATCAGATCAAGATGTAAAGAAAAAGGTTATGCGATAAATCTCAATCCAACCTACCTTCCGCAGATTGACAAAACTGTTATGCTCATTGTTGATCCCAATGGCGTGGAAATCGAAATCATACAATTATAATCAAATCAAATATAATCCAATCAAAAGGAATTAGCATTAATATATTATATTCAATCGAGTTTACCGGCTGCTCAATAAACAATCCGGTACGACTCGGTGGAAATGGAGCTAAATATGGACAAAGCGAAGCTGGTACTAGATAAGGATTATGAAATTTCAAAGATAGATGAAAAAGTGTTCGGTTCATTTGTAGAACCTCTGGGAAGATGTGTATATGGCGGTATTTACGAACCAGGTCATCCAACAGCAGATGAAAAAGGCTTCAGGAGAGACGTACTGGAATTAACCAGACCTTTAAATGTTACATTAAACCGTTTCCCCGGAGGAAATTTCGTTTCAACCTACCGTTGGGAGGATGGTATCGGACCAAAGGAAAAGAGACCAAGACGAGCGGAGGTTGCCTGGCAGTGTATTGAAACCAATGAATTTGGACTCAATGAGTTTGCCGACTGGTCCAAATTAAACGGTTCAGATGTGATGATGACAGTGAACCTGGCTACCAGAGGTGTTTTAGAGGCAATGGACTGTGTTGAGTACTGCAACTTCAACGAAGGTACCTACTGGTCCGATCTGCGTATTTCACATGGTTACAAGAATCCTCATGGATATCGTTACTGGTGTCTGACAAATGAAATTGACGGGGTCTGGCAGGTCGGACAGAAAACTGGCACTGACTACGGAAGAATAGCAAGAGAGGCTTCAAAAGGAATGAAATTGCTTGATGATGGTATAAAAACTGTATTAGCAGGTTCTTCCTCGCCATCACAGGCGACTTTTCCCGGTTTTGACGCGGCAGCTCTTGAGGAATCTTACGATTTTATAGATTACCTTTCCATACATCAGTATATAGGAAATTCAAAAAATGATACGCCCAATTATCTTGCAAAGCCTATAACGACAGATGCGTATCTTAAGACTGCAGCATCTACAATTGACTATATAAAGGCTAAGACCAGGAGCAGCAAAAAAGTAAAAATATCCTTCGATGAGTTTAACACTTGGCATTCAATAGCTGAGGAAGACAGGTTCAGTAAAAAGTGGCGTATAGCTCCTCCTCTTCTGGAAGACATCTACACAACTGAGGATGCCTTAGCCCTCGGAGGCATGCTGCTTGCGGTACTAAAGAATGCCGATCGTGTGGAGATAGCCTGTGTATCTGAATTAGTAAACTGCATATCCCATATTCGTACCAGAAACGGCGGCGGTGCATGGGTTCTTCCTCCATATTACACATTCCTGCTCTTCTCCAAGTACGGAAGAGGAACTTCATTGGTTACAGCAATAAAATCACCGAAATATGACTCGACTGATTTTACTGATGTGCCTTATCTTGATGCAGCAGCTACAATAGCTGATAATGGCGATTTGACAATCTTCGCTATCAACAGGAGCCTTGAGGAAACTCTGCCACTGGAGACTGAATTGAGAGGATTTTCAGAATATAAGGTTGCCGAGCACATTGTTCTTACAAGCGGAAACCCAAAGGACACTAATACTGAAGAAAATCCAAATTTTGTAACTCCTAAGAGTATTGGAGATGCCAGGATAGATGGAAATAAGGTTATGGCGAATCTGCCAAAGCTGTCCTGGAACGTTATTCGTCTTCAAAAAATCAAGTAATAGAGGGGAAGAAGTTTATGGACGTATACAAAGAATTGCCAAGGACGTCCTTTTCAGATAATATGCTGACCGGTATAGGTGACGACTGGATGCTGGTAACAGCAGGAAATGAAAAAGACGGCTGCAACACATTGACAGCTTGTTGGGGCGGCATAGGCAATCTCTGGCACAGAGACGCCGCATTCATATTTATTCGGCCAACCCGTTATACTTATGAGTTTATAGAGAAAAATGAAATGTTCTCACTTACATTCTTTCCCAAGGGCTATAAAAAGGCATTGTCTTTGTTAGGCTCAAAATCGGGTCGTGATGGTGACAAAATAACAGAGGCTGATCTGAAAGTTCAGTACTTGGATAATGTACCTACTTTTGAACAGGGGAATCTGTGTATCATATGTAGAAAGATGTATTACCTGGATTTTGTACCTGAGCGAATACCGGAGGAGGTAATGAAGCGATTCTATCCTGATGGGGATTTCCACCGTTTCTATGCCGGTGAAATTTTAAAGATTTACAAAAAATAAGAGCTATTAAGACCGGATATCTTACTGTAACTGGGATATCCGGTCTTTTGTGCGAATATAGGAATTTATATGTTTTGGAACAGGGATGAGGTGTTCATAATACTAAGCTTGAGTGTATACACCAGAAAGTTCCATTCCATATAAATTCCTAAATTCGGGGATTGAAAAGGGGGATTCCCCTTTCCGGTCTAGAGGGGGTGCTCAGAAACACGTAGTGTTTCGTCGAAGGGGGGGAGTAGTCCCCCATAGCGAACAAGATAATTTGCGTAGCAAATTTCTTGCCGGCATGGGCGCAATCTGATGCTGGAATATGACATTTCTTGCAAATTCCATATCACGGGGATACAATATAGTAAAAATGCTGCTGATATAGAGTTGAAAAATGAAATATCTTAGATATAAGAACAAAAGTGGGTGGATATTGTGGAGCAGGCAGAAGGAGGAATGGTTCTGGAAGTAAAGCTAAGAGACGTTTGTACTGATGATATACACATGATTGAAAGATGGTATGTTGAAATAGACGGCAGGAATTACTTGTCAAGGTTCAGACCTAAAGATTCTTATTTTTATGGTTGGTATATTATCGAAGCAGATGGTATTGGTGTCGGCACAGTTTGGCTTGAAAAAGAACATCTCCAGGATAATACTGCCGCACTTGGAATAATGATAGGAAACAAAGACATATTTGGCAAAGGGGTTGGAGAGAGGGCAATCAGGTCAGCGATTGGTAAGTGCAGGCAAATTCTTGGTTTCAATTCTGTAATATTAAATGTCAGAGAGTCGAATTCAAGGGCAAAAAAGTGCTATGAAAAATGTGGATTTAAGCTTGAGGGCATATATGATAAATTTAATGAAAAAGGTGAAGGTTTTAAAGTTTTAAGGATGATACTTGAATTATAAAAATATAAGAGGATGTAATATGAAAAGAGGAATCACACAATGGCATATGTATGACGATACAATACCCTGCCTGGAAATAGCAAAAAGCAGAGGATATGTTAATGTTATTGTCTCAAACCACGTTCCTGAATTAGCACAATTAGTAAAAGCTTTGGGCTTGGGCGGATACTTCCGGCAAGTATATTCATCTGCAGATTTGGGCTTTGAAAAACCTAATATACAGATATACCGAAAAGTATTGAGCATGTTCAGCGATATAAACGAAGTGACAATGATCGGAGACAGCTACCCTGCAGATATTCTGGGCGCAAAAAATGCGGGAATAAATGCTGTCCTGGTGAGAGCGGAAAACACATACAACTATCAATATTACTGCAAGAATTTAAATGGTGTTTTTAATATATTAGTTATAGCGGCTAAAAAGAATAATGTGGGATATTAATATCCTCCCCCAACCCGCAAAAGAGCCTGCCCCCACGGGATAAGCTCCGGCAGCCGGTACGAAAACCCACTGCCGGGTATCCTGCAGATAAGGGCAGGCTCAACTTGGATGTTTTATTAACCTCTGATACAGTATAAGTCTTACTGTTCTTCTTCCACATTTATCTCACAGAGAACAGTGGCCTCAATAGGCCTGCGGGTAAACAGCAGGGTATATTTTCCGGGTTTCAGGGCATTAAAGGTCCAGGTTGTCTGGGAAAATGCGTCATACACATTGGGCTTGGCCTTATAAACACTCTCTTCTGACATGAGGAGAAATACTTTTTCTTCGGAGGGGGTGTACGACCAGATGTACCCTGCAAAACCGCCTTCCACCAAGGATATTTTAAAGGGCTCATGTGCCTTTACATTTATTTTGCATCCGTCCACTGTACTCACAAAAATATCAACCTTTACTGTCTGCAGTGGAGGAGCAGCAGTATCCCACGAGCGCCTGTTTTCAAAGGTAAGGGTGTATTTCCCGGGCAGCAGGGCCTCAAAGGTCCAAATCTTCTGAGCGGGTGCTCCGACCACATCTGGGGCATAGCTGGTAAAGCTCTCTACGGATTTCAGGTTCACTGCGGCTATATCAGATACAGTATAAGTCCATTGATAACCTGTAGAGCCACTTTCTTTCAAAGATATTTTAAAGGTCTTGTTCAGATCTGCATCCAGCATGCTTTCATTCTGAGTACTTATAAAAGTATCTATAACCGGAAATCTCGTAATCTTCCAAAGAAGCATTTGCTTCAACAATGCCAGGTCTAAGGCATCCACACTTCCATCTCCGTTCAGTTCTGCAGCTTTTAAATCCAGTGTGCCGACACTTGTGGGGGTGCCTGCCAAGTATGCCTGCAGCATCATGCAATCGAAAATATTGATATCATGGTCACTGTTGAGGTCGCCGAAATAGGTGTAGGAGTATGCAACTCCATCCTCTATATATTCTTTGGCATTTGCAGAATTTATTGGAATAATCAAAGTGAAAATCAGTAAAACGGCCAGAGAAAATGCCGCTGCCCTCCGCTTGCTGATGCTGAAAAAAAGTGTCTTCATTAAATTTCCTCCCTATTTGAGTTTGCATATAAGTTTTAAGAGCTATTAAATCTGATAACTAAGCCCCTTGTCCATATGACGCCTGACAATCACAGTTTAGCAATAATTATTATAAATGTCAAATAATACCATATGTTATAAGGAGTATGGCAGAATGTGCACATCTTTTACATACATCTTTCAATAAGATCAAAAAGTTGATATAATATTCATGCTGTACCATAATATTCCGTTTGGAGGAAGATAAATTGGAGCAGAAAAAAAGAATTATAGCATTTTTAATTACCCTTTGTTTTACAATAGGCTGTTTTTCGTCTATCCATGCTTACGCACTTGATAAAGAGCCTGATACGGACATAACAGATAGTTCTGACATTTCAGACGGCCCGGAGAATCCGGAGAAGGACGAAGAGGATTCCCTTCAGATTATCACCGGCTCAGCCATTGACATTAAAACCACCGGTGCAGCCATTGATGCCACAACCGGCGGAGCCATAAAGAAAACAACGCCCTCCGGCATTGAGACCAAAGATAAAAAGGCCCGGGAAGACGAGGAGGAGCTATGGTACAGAAAGCAGAATCCCATGAAAAAGGAGCATCAAAAGCTGCTGTGGGAGTATTGCCGGAAAAGAAATGTAAATTATGTAGATATGCTTGCACTGATTTACACCGAAAGCAATTTTATTGAAAAAAGCTCCACCGGTAAATATTTCGGATATTTTCAAATCAGCAAGGGAAATTGCACCAATCTGGCAGCTACGTTGAAAACACCCAATAAACCCCTTGACGGTGCCATAAATATAAACTGGGGAACGGCAATGTACAGTTGGATACTTGCAGATGAACGTGTAAAGGGCCTGGAAGGCAAGAAAAAACGTGATGTGGCCCTGTCAATATATCAGAGAGGCACCGGCGGATACGACAAATACGGTATAAGCACAAGCTTCCTCAAGGTATATTATAAAAAATGGGAGAAGGTTTCGGACTGGTTTGAAGCGGAGAAATGAGGCACCGGCAAGAACTTTCTTTATTAGCAGGGGGGAAGTGCATGACAAAAGAGATAGATGTGACAAAATACAGGATGACAGCAGTCCTTCAAATACTTGCGGTTCTGGGACTGGCCGTGCTGCTGGTTCTGGCGCTACTTCTCGAAAAGGAGAAGCTGTATCTTTTCATCTATGTGGCAGTTGCTCTGGCAGCGGTGTTTTTAAACAGGTATTTGCACGAAGCCGCACATTATGCAGTTGGCCGCCTTCAAGGCTTCAAATGTGAAATGAAGTTCGGCATGAAGATTTCGGAATGCAGAGTTTTCGGGACTCAGACCTACAAACAGGTTGTAGCCCTGTCTCTGGCGCCGCTGTGCGTCTATATCCCTGTCACCGTTCTTGTGCTGCTGTCAGGAGCTTCAATCGGGTTGAAACTTGTTTATTCAGGCATATTAAGCCTTTTTATAGGAGGCATGGCCGGGGATTTTATATACGTATTTGAAGCCTTGAAAAATAAAGGCGGTAAGTTTACCGACAAGGGGCATGTTCTTGCAATTGAACAGGAGAGGGACTAAGAAGCGGAGCCTGTAAATGCAGCTCGGAGAATAAAAGAGCCAGATACTACGGCAAATAGTATTTGGCTCTTCTTGTCTCCTGATATATTTAAGGATTCTACTAGAATATCCTGTATGCACCTTCAAAATGATTTATCCAGTAGGAGGAATTTATTGAAGTAATTCTTACCTTACCCTGGCTGGAGGAAGCATCTATCATCTGTCCGTTGCCCAGGGCAATTCCAACATGTCCTCTGTATGAAATAATATCTCCCTTCCTGATGTCCTTCATACTTGAAATCCTCTGATACCTGGAGGTATTCTGCCAGGAGTAGGAGGTCATATAGCTTTGCTTTATACCTGCCTGGTTCAGCACCCAGTACACAAAACCCGAGCAGTCGAAGGTATTTGGACCCTTGGCACCGTAAACATATCTGGAACCAAGCTTGGATTTGGCTATGGATATTATCCTGTTAACAATGGAACCTGAAGAAATGCCGCTGTCACTGTCCCCGGAACTGCCTCCGCCGGAATTGCCGCTTCCTGAACCACTGCTTCCCGAGCCGCTTTCCGAACCTCCGCCCAAGGCACTTCCGTTCCAGCTTTTCGCGCTGTCGGAAAGGAGCTTCCTGATGGTCTGGGAGCCTACTTTTCCGTCAGCGGTAAGACCGTTGCGCTTCTGGAAGTTGATAACCGCATCATGGGTGTCGGAACCAAAATAGCCTGTTACGCTCTTAAGATATTTCAGCTTTTTGAGATAGGTCTGGATATTCTCTACATCGTCTCCTCTGTCACCGGTTTTCAGGCAGTATTCCTGTGCATTTCCGGACATGAGCAGATCCCTGGTGGCAGGTCCCATATAACCGTCTGCTATCAGACCGTTTATATCCTGAAAATGCTTGACTGCCATAACCGTGTCGGTGCCATATTTACTGTCGGGCTTTGAAGTGAGATAGCCAAGCTCATACAGCCTCTGCTGGAATTTTAATATTTCATCGTTTTCATCTCCAATATAGAAGGAAAGAGGTATTGCATCGGCGGAGTACAGCTTTTCGCGGGTATTCTTTCCCACGTTGCCATCTTCCGAAAGCCCGTTTCTTTTTTGAAATTCCTTGACTGCGTCCTCGGTGTCGGTGCCGAAATAACCGGTTACCTTATTCAGGTAGCCCAATTCATAGAGCCGGTTTTGAAGCTGCTCCACATCTGTGCCTTCAGCTCCCAGATAAACCGTATATTCCTTGGCGGCATCAGACATTAACAAATCATAGGTTCTGGCATCCACCTGGCCGGTAATGTCCAGTTCGTGCTTGCGCTGAAACAGCTTGACTGCTGCCTCGATTGCCTCGCTGTATTCCTGGGTGGGCTCGTCGGATTCCAGATAATCAAGTTCCACCAGCCTTTGCTGTATCAGGGTGACAATAGTATTTTTAATTCCCAGGCTTATTATGTCACCCTTTGAGGGATCAAGCAGTGCTTTTTCACCACGGGAAACCTTTCCTGACACCGAATCCGACAATGCGGTGGTATTTTGGGAGAGACCATCTGCAGTGACTTTGGCGGCTTGGTCTGCTGCAAGCACGGAGGAATCGCCCGAAGTATATGTAGAATTCCCGGCAGCAGCCTGTGACGGCGGTTCAGCCGTAAGCTTGTCTGCCATATGAAGTGAGGAAGCGGTGACTGCTGCCAGGGATATTACAACCACTCCTGAGGCAGATATCAAAAAATATTTGAACTTTTTAGGATATTTCTTTTTATACGCTTTTATCTTTTGTGAAATATTGCTGTATAAACTCTTGAGGTTATTTTTCTTCATATTTTCTCCGATAAATTATGTATTTTATTTTTGAAGAGGAATTTTTTACGCAAAAAAAACCACTTCCCATAATAAAAAATCTCATAACAGGAATTGGAAAAGACTTGAAAACTGCTACAGGATAAAACAGGTGATGCAAAGAAAAGAGAAAGTTTTAATACATATGACAATAAGAAAAATCTTTATGTAAGCATCAAAAATTAATATGACAATTCCTGGTAAACATAACTTTTTTAAAATGTTATATATATAATAACACAGGTTTAAGACATTTGTATTACGTTAAATTTACATGAAATACGTTTATTCCTCATTTTGGTTGCATAGCGCCAAATTTCGGCCTTCTCCTCCTAAATCCCACCTTATCTATCAGATATATAAAATATCCCAGCAGCAGGAAGAAGAAAATCAGTATGCATGCATTCTTCAGCACTTCAATCCATCCCAGCAGGTCCACGTCAATAAAGAAATAGGGGTAGGGGCTCTTGACAATTTCGATTATCCCCCCTATTCTGGCACGAATAAGCACGAACAGAAAATAATTCAACGGGAGCAGCAGCCAAAACATGGGGTCGAACCAACGAAAACTCAGTTTTTTGTCAAATAACAGCCAGTCCGCCACAGTTGCAATTGGAACGAAATAATGAACCAGTACGTTTTGCCAGTTCAAAAGAATGTATGTATGGCCGGAGTCACTGACAAACCTGGGTACCAGAACGAAGTGATAGACTAAAAAGGTAACGGCCACCGCCAGGGTCACCGCACCCTTGAAATGCGGAAGAAACACAGTCACACCCTTGATGCCCCTGGTCCTGATGTCCAGTAAGGTCTTCAGCAGCAGGCAGGAAAAGAAGAGAAAGCATAATACGTTGCTTTGGATAGTATAGAAAATCAGCATGTAGGGAGCGGGCTTTCCGCTGGGAAGCCCGGAATTAAGGTATAAACCCATTCCACAGCCCGCCAGGAACACAATTCTAAAAATTAATGCATACAAGCGATTATGAATACACATGGCATTTTCCTCCGCAGCAGCTAATTTTAAAAGGTTTTATTTAGTTTTACAATATAATTATACCATTATTGTACTTATTTTAATACAATTTGAAATATGTATACAATATTTTTATAAATTACTTTTAAAAACTATGTTCATATATGATATAATTAAGTTAAATATATAACAATTGCTGTAATTATTGAAAATTCTATAGTCTTAGACAGGCATCGTAAAAATTATTATAAAAATTTCAGTCTTCTTTTGTATATTCTTTGGATTGCGTTAAAAAATAAAATATATTATTATAAAAGTACATTAATAAAAGACATTTATAAAACTGGGTGATTATATGACTACAGGCAGAGTAAATAGTATTGAGGTAAAAAAAATAAACAGGAATGCCATATACAACTTTTTGTATATGAGAGATCCCATATCTATTCAGGAGATAGCGTACTCTTTAAGCATGAGTCTGCCAACCGTCACGCAAAATATCAAGGAACTGTATGAGCGTGGACTGGTTATTGAAACCGGACTGTTTGAATCTACCGGCGGGCGAAAGGCAAAGGCCATTTCCTACAACAGCACTGCAAAATATGCTGTGGGTCTTGATATTACAAGAAACCATGTGGGCATCGTAATAATTGACCTCAGTGCAAAAGTTATCAAGAATTCCAGGACACTGTTTCCCTTTGTCAATTCAAAGGATTACTTCAAGGGTGTAGGTGATTTTGTCTGCGGGTTTATAGCTGAATGCGGCCTTGAGCCTGAAAACATTCTGGGGGTGGGTATTGCTTTGCCTGCCATATTATCCGATGACGGGCGGTCTGTGAGCTATGCGCAGGTCATTGATTTTGAGGGGGGCGGCATTGAAGTATTTGAGGAATTTATCCCCTATCGATGCACCTTCAGCAATGATGCCAATGCGGCGGGCTTTGCCGAAATGTGGGGAGACAAAACCGAGGAAAGTGTGGCGTACCTGTCATTGAATAATTCGGTGGGAGGTTCCATCATCATAGGCAAGAACATATATAACGGGCAGAACCAAAGAGGCGGCGAGTTTGGACACATGACCATAGTTCCAAACGGAAGAACCTGCTACTGCGGTCAGAAAGGCTGCGTGGACGCCTATTGTTCTGCAAAAATACTTTCTGACAGCACCAATGGGAATATTGCAGAGTTTTTCCGGCTTTTGAGGTTGGGACAGGAGCATCAGAAAAATATATGGGAGGAATATGTTTCACATCTTGTGGTGGCAATCAACAACCTGAGAATGCTTTTTGACTGCAAGGTGATTCTCGGAGGCTACGCCGGGGCCTACATGGACGAGTATCTGAGGGAGCTCAGGCAAAGAGTGTCAAAGTACAATACCTTTGAGTCCGACGGAACCTACCTCCATGTATGCAAATACAAGCTTGAAACCACAGCGGTAGGTGCGGCCCTGCTTCATGTGGAGGAGTTTATCAAGAACATTTGAACATATAAAATATGACTGCTGTACAAAAATAAATAATTTTATTAAAAAACAAGTATGTTTTTACTCAAAAATGAAGAGTATATAACCAAAATCATTGATTTACGGTTATATACTTTTTTTGTTACCAAAATTGGAGCAGTGCTTGAAGTACCTGGGGCTGAGGAGAAACACACTATTTTTCGATAAAAAATGCTAAAAACTTATAAAATATGACTAAAAACTCATGCTTTTTTTAAAATTTTATATTGACTTTGTACAAAAACACGATATAATCTTATTAAAAGTAATTTATAAAAGTCTTATATAAATATATTAATTCAATGTGTTTTCAAAAGCAAATATTTGAAAGTGTATATCTGTATAAGAACTGAATCTCGAATTAGATAAAATCTATTCAGGGGAATTTTTACGGGGAGAAGGATATGAATCAGAACATTAAACTAAGAGTTTCACAAATTGAAAAATCCTTTCCAGGGGTAAAGGCACTTGATAAAATTGATTTTACTGTCAAGAAAGGCTCTGTCCATGTTTTATGCGGTGAGAACGGAGCTGGAAAATCAACATTAATGAAAATAATTAATGGAGTTTATCAACCTGATGGAGGTCAGATATTCATTGATGAAAAACCGGTAAAGATCAACAATCCCATACAGGCTAGAAATCTTGGAATTTCAATGATATTTCAGGAAATGAACTATGTACCTGAAATGACTGTGGAGGAAAATATTTTCCTTGGCAATCTGCCCGTTGGGAAGCTTGGAAATGTTGACTGGAAAGAGGTAAGGCGCCGTACGACGGATCTGTTGAAGAAAGAGCACCTGCCGTATTCTCCCACTACACTTCTGAAGGATCTCACTGTTTCCGACATTCAGATGCTGGAGATAATTAAAGCCGTATCTTATAATTCCGACATAATCATCATGGATGAGCCCACATCGGCCATAACCCTGAAGGAAGTTGAAAAGCTGTTTACCAAGATCAGAGAGCTGAAGGCCAGGGGAGTAAGTATTATTTATATTTCTCACAAGCTGGACGAAATATTCCAGATAGCCGATGAAATAACAGTTTTCAGAGACGGTACGGTGGTTGAAAGCCATCCAAAGGAAGAGCTTGACATTGAAACGGTCATTGCTTTAATGGTTGGACGTAAGCTTACCAACACTTATCCCAAGGAAGAAATCAAAATAGGTGATGACCTGCTGAAGGTGGAAAAGCTTAATAATTCAAATGTATACCACGATGTCAGCTTCCACCTGAAAAAGGGTGAAATTATAGGGTTTGCCGGTCTTATGGGGGCAGGCAGGACGGAAGTAATGCGTTCACTCTTCGGCTTGGACCCCATAACCTCCGGTAAAGTCACCCTGAAGGGAAAAGAAGTAAAAATAAAAAGTGTAAGGCAAAGTATTGAAAACGGATTGGTAATGCTTTCGGAAGATAGAAGAAGGTATGGAATAATTCCTGTGAGATCTGTAAAAGAAAATACAACCTTATCCTTCCTGCAAAAGGTGTTCTACAAGCTCAGGCTTCATAACAAGGTGGAAAAGAATATTGTTTCCGATATGTTTTCAAAAATGAGAGTCAAGACACCCAGCCTGGAAACCACCATCCAGTCACTTAGCGGAGGCAACCAGCAGAAAGTTGTGCTGGCCAAATGGATGGTAAGAAATCCGGACATACTAATACTTGACGAACCCACAAGAGGTATTGATGTAGGTGCTAAATTTGAAATCTACAAGCTCATGACCAATTTAGCCCAGGAGGGCAAGGCCGTCATAATGGTTTCTTCGGAATTGCCCGAATTAATCGGAATGTGTGACAGGATTTATGTGATGTGCAAGGGTACGATTACAGGTGAGATTTCAAGGAAGGATTTCTCCCAGGAACTGATAATGAAATACGCAACCGGAACTTTAATATCTAACGAGGTGAATTGAAAATGGATCTGAAAAATGTATGGGGTACAGCCAAAAAGAAATACAGCATTTTTATGGTGCTGTTCGTACTATTCTTTATTTGCTCATTGATAAATGAGAACTTTCTCACAGCAAACAACCTGACAAATATATCCAGACAGCTTGCTGTTACTACAATTCTTGCATTTGGTCAGACGATGCTCATAATATCGGGAATGCTGGACCTTTCACAGGGTTCCGTGCTTGCTCTCTCGGGCGTATTTGCAGTATCTGCCTACAAGTCCACAAACTCTCTTATAATTGCGGTGCTGGTAGGTATAATCACAGGTGTTGTCTGTAATATAGTCAACGCAATCATGGTAAGTACCTTTAAGGCTCCTCCCTTTATTGCGACGCTGGCAATGCTGACCATGGCCCGCGGTGTGGCGCTGCTGTTTACAAAAGGTCAGAATTTACTGCAGTTGGGTGACTTCGTAGTATTCGGACAGGGCTCGGCAGGTGTTGTTCCGATACCTATCATATTCCTGATTGTAGTTTCCATATTTACCTGGTATATCCTCAAGCATACGCGTTTCGGAAGATCCCTGTATGCAGTGGGGGGGAATGAAGAGGCTTCCATTGCCTCAGGTATCAATGTCCACAAGGTTAAGTATACCGCTTTCATAATCAATGGTATCTTTGTGGGTCTGGCAGGCGTACTCTTCATGTCCCGTGTAAATGCCGGTCTTCCAAATGGTGCGGTAGGCTATGAATTTACAGCTCTTACAGCGGCTATTATCGGCGGAACCAGTTTCTCAGGCGGTGTGGGTACTGCTGCAGGAACCCTGGCAGGTGCTTTCATAGTGGGATTTTTGGATAACATAATGAACCTGGCAAATGTGGATTCCTACATGCAGCAGATAGTAAGAGGTGCGATCATTGCTCTTGCCGTTATTTATGACATTCGTTCCAAGAACAAAAGAACCAAGAGTGCCATGGGAAGAATCGAAGACAAGGAAAAGCCTAAAGCGGTTAAGGCAAAATAGCTGTAACAGAAAATATTGCAGCGGGCGGTACAGTTCATCAATTCAGTATTAAACAGCATAGCTGTTTAAATAAAAAAAATATATCAAAAAGGATGGTCAACAATGAAGAAGAGACTTATAAGCGTACTCTCAATGTTACTGGCAATTGTTTTATTAGCTGCTTGCGGCAAGTCAGCTACACCAAACGCTTCAAACTCAACAGCCGGTGCGGGAACAGGCAATGGCCAGGCAAAGACTTACAAAGTGGCTTACATTGCACGTGCACAATCGGATTCCTTTGCTGCATGGCTTGCAAATGCTGTTAAAGAAGAGGCTAAGAAGTATCCAAACATAACTCTTGACGTATTTGACGGTGAAGCAAACGATGAAAAAGAGAACTCCATGATTGAGAATGCAATTACCAACAAATACAATTTGGTTATAGTACAGCCAAACAATGGTGAAGCTCAGAGACCATATGTTGAAAAGGTTGTTAAGGCCGGAATATTTGCCATTACAACCAATGCTCGTATTTCAGGTATTGAAGGGGCATCTTCAGTAGACGCAAATCCTTACGAACAGGCTGGAGTTAACGCTCGTGCGGCTATTGAACAAATTCCTCAGAATGCAAAGGTTGTTGTTTTGAAGGGACCTTCAGGAAACTTCCATGCTGACGAAAGACGTGCAAGCTGGCAGAAGGAATTCTTTGACAAACGTCCGGACGTTAAAATCGTAGGCGAGCAGATTGCCAACTGGAACAAGGACGAAGCTATGAAGTATATGGAAGACTGGGTTCAGGCAAATGACAAGATTGACGCAGTTATATCAATGAACGACAATATGGCTGCCGGTGCAATCGAAGTTGTCAAGGACAATGCAAAGTTCAAGGACATGCTTGTATACGGTGTTGACGGAACGGCAGAAGCCCTGCTCCTCATTCAGGAAGGCAAAATGACTTCAACCTGTATGCAGAGTGCTTATGATCTTGCAACAAAATTGCTGGATACAAGCAACAAGCTCTTGACAGGTGCTGAGAAGCAGATTGACACAGATATCGGAAATCCATTGGTTAACAAGGAAAATGTTCAGCAGTATATCGATGTATTGAAAAAAGCCGGAGCAATAAAATAAGTTATCTTTAAAAGTTGATGTGCACATGGAGATGTGTGAAGCTTGCTTCACCATCTCCGGTGCTTATTTAAGAGCAGGTCTTCAGCTTGTCTGTAAAATTTGTGTAATAACTTACTAAAATATTTTTATAAAACTGTATAATAAATCTATTTACTAGAAGTCATAAATTATTTAAAATTAAAATATGAAAACAATTACATTTATATAAATTGATGTTTTACAAAGAAAAAACTGAAATAGCCATTCTTTAAATAAATAGCAAATAAATGAGCAACGCTGTAAATGACAGCAATTTATAAGACTAATCTGGGAGGGTTTAATAATGAAGAACAGAGCAGCATATATGACAGGACTCAACAAAATGGAAATAAGGGATATTGAAATGCCTGTGCTCAGAGACAGGGATGTGCTTGTTAAGCTTGAATATGTAGGAATATGCGGTTCGGATGTGCATTATCTGGAGCATGGTAAAATAGGTGATTTTATTGTGGACGGGGACTTTATACTGGGACATGAATGTGCAGGAACTATTGCGGAGGTAGGCAGCGGCGTACAAAACCTCAAGGTGGGAGACAAGGTGGCTTTAGAGCCCGGTATAACCTGCGGGCAGTGTGAATTCTGCAAAAGCGGAAGATACAACCTTTGTCCCGATGTTGAGTTTTTGGCAACACCCCCATATCACGGGTCACTGATGAACTATATTGCTTTTCCTGAAAACATGTGCTTCAAGCTTCCTGAAAATATAACCACCAAGGAAGGTGCACTTGTAGAACCGCTGGCAGTTGGAATGCATGCTGCAATACAGGGGAATGTAAAGCTGGGTGACTCGGTGGTAATACTGGGGGCAGGCACCATCGGACTGGTAACTCTTTTGGCCTGTAAGGCGTATGGAGCTACCGAAATCACAGTGGTTGACGTTCTTCCGAAGCGCCTTGAATACGCCCGTAAATTAGGTGCCACAGCTACAGTCAATGCACTTGAAGCTGATGTCTTTGCGGAAATAGATAAAATCACCGGCAAAAAAGGTATGGATATAGTTATTGAAACAGCAGGTTCCGCCAGGACAATATCCCAAACCCCTTATCTGGTAAAGAACGGCGGAACAATTGTACTTGTCGGCCTGGCACCACAGGACATTATCGAGTTTAATTTTGCCAAGATCATGGCGAAGGAAGCTCAGATAAAGTCGGTTTTCAGATACAGAAATATATACCCTACCGCCATAAAGGCAATTGCGAAGGGGATAATTGACATTTCAGGCATTGTAACTCATGAATTTGATTTTGAAGATTCCGCGAAGGCCTTTGATCATGTGATAAATAACAAACAGGATGTTGTAAAAGCAGTAATTAAGATCTAGTATAACATTTGCTGAATCTCCTTTAAATATATCCTTATTGCCGTTGACCGAAGGGTCAACGGCGCTTTTTTTGTCAGCCGTCATTTGATGCATTGCAACCCTGCAAAACGGAACAAAACAAAAAAATATTTATAATTGTACGGATAGTATTTCGGGGATTTATATGAAAATAAACAGTATTAAATGATTTAGTACAAAATATCCAAAAAATAAATAGCGTAAAAATGATTTATAGTTAATATTATGCAATGAAGCGATTGGAACTTGCATAAAACAATCTGAAAACCTGTTTTACATGGTGCGATTTCATTTAAAAATGAATGTTTTTAATAGTAAAGCTGCAAAATATGCAAGAATTTCCTTGACGCATATAAATGACGATGCTATAATAAAACAAAACAAAACGGAACAATTTATAACGATTACGACGAACAATAGACGAAGGTGTCAGTATTTTCTTTGAAAAATACTGGCACCTTTATCATTTGAAAGGAGTCTTATATGGATACATTTACTGCCTCTCAAAAAGTTTTGAATGATGTGATTCTGAATATTGAAAAGGTTATAATCGGGAAACGAGCTGCTGTGGAGCTGATAGTACTGGCCCTGATAAGCGGTGGGCATGTATTGATAGAGGATATTCCCGGAGTTGGAAAAACAACACTGGTTTCGGCTTTGGCCAGGTCGGTATCCTGCGGTTTTAAAAGAATACAGTTTACACCTGATATTATGCCCTCGGATGTAACCGGTTTTTCTGTATATAATCAAAAAACAGGTGAATTTGAGTTCCGGCCGGGAGCGGCAATGAGCAATTTTTTACTGGCCGATGAAATAAACCGTGCTTCTGCCAAAACCCAGTCAAGTCTTCTTGAAATAATGGAAGAAAAGCAGGTGACGGTTGACTCGGTGACTTATAAACTTGATGAACCTTTCATGGTTCTGGCAACCCAAAATCCCATCGAATATTTAGGGACTTATCCATTGCCGGAGGCTCAGATAGACAGGTTTTTAATTAAGATTTCCCTGGGCTACCCCAGCGTTGAAGAAGAAATAAGGGTTGTGGTGCAGGGAAAGAACCAAAAGGATTCTCTTGAACCGGTGGCATCTGCCGGGGAAATTCTAATGGCAAGAGGGGAAGCCTCGAAAGTGTATGTAAGTGAATTAGTGGTCAAATACATAATCAATGTCACGGCTGCCACGCGAACCCATGCAGATGTGACGCTGGGCAGCAGTCCAAGAGGTTCAATTGCATTATACGGGTTGTGCCAGGCTTTTGCTCTTTATCAGGGAAGAGACTATGTGATACCTGATGATGTGAAATTTATGGCGCCTTATGCATTGCCCCACAGGTTGATTTTGAAAAGTGAAGCAAAGGTAAACAAAAAAACTCAACTGCAGGTTATAGAGGAAATTTTGCGTAAAATACCTGTTCCGGTGTTGAAAAGACTAAGTTCGATAAAATAAAGGGAGGTGTTTTCAGTGGGGAGAATAGCCGTATATTGCATCATATTGGCATTTGCCGCGGTACCTCTGTTCTATAATAATACCGTTACAGGCTATTTGGCTCCGTTGATGCTGATTTGCCTGGGCATTGCCAATTATATCTATATCCTTTTGCTCAGACGCAGCTTTGAATGTGTGGAACAGGCAGAGGCGGCAAATTGTAAAAAAGGCGGTAAGCTGAAATTTTCTCTGGTACTTTCAAATAAAGGCTTTTTGGTATACCCTCACATCCGGGCATGTTTTATTAAAAGCAATGTGTTTGAGCAAGCTGAGCGAATCTATCACGATTTTACTCTTAACCCCTTTGAAAATAAACAGTTTTCCTTTGAAGTGGATTTTGAACATCTGGGAAAATACAGTGTAGGTCTTGAATATGCGGAAATATCCGACTTTCTGGGGTTGTTCCGGATTAAATACCATAATAAGGAAAGAAGTTCCGTTGAGGTACAACCCCAGTTGATGGATGCAGGCAGATTTGAGCTTAAAAATATAAATGCTTCTCAAAATATTTTATCCTCTGTTAAATCGAAGTTTCAGGAAAATGATTATGCAGGAGTCAGAGAATATTCGTATGGAGATTCGCTGAAGAATATTCATTGGAAGCTGTCGGCACATTCCACCGGCCATATGACAAAATTGTTTGAAAATTACGCCACGCCTTCTGCCACCATATATATGGATTTTGATGCACCGGGCTGTACCCCGGCAGATTTGCCGTACATATACGATGGCCTGATAGAAACGGCCTATTCCGTAAGTCATTGTATTCTGGCGGGGGAATCGGATATAGAACTTGTATTTCCAAGGGACGGAAACATCCACCGGCTGAGGCTCAATACCCCGGCGGAGCTCCAACCGCAACTGTCCTGCCTGCCTCTGGTTTCTGCTGATTCAAATTATCCTTTCAGCGCTGTTCTGGATGAGTATACGGGAACAGGAAAAATGACAGCGAATATTATGCTCATTTTGAGTGCAAATATCGATAATGCACTTTTGAACAAACTTGCGGAATTAAAAAATACTAACAGAGATATTTTACTGTTCAATATTGCACCTGCGGCGGCAGCCATGCCGACAAACGGCCGGCGGGCAGGAATAGGGGATTTTATTGAGGCCCATGGGATAGGGTATCATGTAATAAATGATGTGAGTGACGTCAAAGATGCACTAAGGGAGGTCACGACGTGAAAGAATCATTTACTGTGACATTGTGGTTTTCACGTATCAAAAACCTGCTGGCAGGTTTTCATTACGATTTGTGTCGCTGCAAAGCAGCGGGATGGGAGTTTATATGAAAAAAGGCCTAACAGATATGCTGGTACAAGTTATATTAATGACTGCTGCGGCAAAAGGAATCAGTACAAATATATTCGGTGCCTTCTGGGTATCTGAAAAGCAAATGTCTTCCCAGGCGGAACAGGTTATAGCAGCAGCTCTTATCATACTTATCCTCAGCATGTGCTTTTATAGCAGAAAAACTGCAATGGCAGTATTGATTCCGGCTGGTATAGGAATTATAGGCATTGCAGTATATACCCGTTGGACAGGTAATATGGGGCCTGAAATCTTTGACTATTTGTCCAGGCCATACTATTCAATTATTATTGTCTGCTCCGCTGCCGTATTTATTTTGACAAGACTGAGAACGGGAATCATTCTCCTTGGATTGTCAGGCATATTTTCGCTCTTTGTACTGGTCATCCTGCAATATGAAATATCGGTTGTGAATTTTATATTGTTTTTAAGTACGGTGTTACTTTTGTATATGTGGAGAAGGTATGCCGATAAAAACCCATATGAGGCCGACGGACTTCCAAAAAGATCTCACCTGCCCATGCTGGCCGCGCTGGTTGTCATGTGCCTGGCGGTACTTTCCACCTCTTACGGTTTGTACCGGTTGGTTTCAAATTTTATAAAACCTCCCGCAATGGAACTTGCAGTTTTATCAGATCAGAACTTTATTAACTCTATGGGAAAATTGGGTGTTGTTACATATAAAGATGAGAGAGAGACTCAAAAGGAGCAACTTGAAGAAAGCTTTGATAATATGCCGGAACTGCCTGAGAACAAGGCTGATCCGTTGAATGAAATCAAAAATACCCAAAGTGACACAAATAATTTAAGTATTGCCGATAATCTGGTGCAAAAAGCAAAAGCCATAACATATTTCCGCAGCCGGCCTTCATTCTTAATTGGAATAGCATGTGTCATACTGCTTCCGTTTTTTGCAATATTATTGAAAAAGCTGCAGAGGAAATTGTGGTTCATACGGTTGAAACAACTGGAGAATGATGAACAGGTGGTGGCTTTGTACAAATATTTTCTGAGAATCCTGGAATTGTTCGGTTATAAAAGGAAGCATCAGGAAACACCTTTGGAATATGCCGAAAAAATATCAGGTTCCATTAATTCAATACAGTTTGGTCAAGGGGATTTCAGAGAAGTGACCCAAGTGTTTTTAAAGGCAAATTACAGCAGAAGTCAAACCACAGATCAGGAATGCCAGTGCATATACTCTTTTTACCAGGTATTTTTAAAATCCTGTTTGAGGGATGCGGGGCTTATACCATTTTCAATTAAATACCTGTTGCTGTGAGGAATACAGCTTTAAATATACGGAAGCATAACTTTTTGAATGTGAGCAAGGAGTATTCTGGTTTAGAAGAGTTTAATCCGAAAGGGGGTGCGCCATTTGAGCAAAAAATCAGAGGAACATATGGATATTTCATCCAATGAAATAAAGCTGTCTTTTGGGCCCAAAGTTGAAGCAGCTGTTAAATGCAAACCCCGTCAGATAGAAAAAGCTCAGGATGCAGGCCACTTTAAATTAATTGTTCTTCTGCTGGGCTGCTCAATAATTGCAGCGCTGTTCTTTTCGGTATTTGGCTGGGGAAACCCGTTAAAGTCACTCCGTTTAGCCGGTTCACTGCTGTTTGGCATGGAGCTTGAAAACGGGGCCTCCCCCTCGAAAATGATTAATTACCTTCTTTCATATGTACTGCCTATGAATGTGGGCATAGCTGTAACAGGCTCGGTACTGGCATTGGCTGGAGCAGCGTACCAGGGAGTATTTAAAAATCCAATGGCATCCCCTGACATTTTAGGAGCAACTGCAGGAGGCAGTCTTGGCGGAGGCATTTATATCCTGTTGTTCAGTATGGTGGAGGATCCGTTAAAAATCAGTATTGCCAGCGAAACAAGAGATACCTTTATGGCTAATATTGGAAGGCAGCTGTTTATATTCCTGTTTGGATTTTTGTCGGTAGTGGCTATTATGGCTATTGGCGTACTTATTGACAGGGGGTTTAAATCAACCTCCACAATGGTGCTGGCTGGTATGATAGTATCTTCAATGTTTAATTCTATTCTGGGATATATAAGATATATAATCACCATGATGGATCCAAATGATGAGAGACTTCCCATGCTGAACATGTTTCTTATGGGCAATTTTCTCAATGTGGCACAGGTTCCAAATTTTATAAAGCTATTAGTGCCATGCCTGATTTTTTCGGTTCCATTGCTTTTGATGAGATATCAAATAAACGGACTGGTTTTTGGAGATGAAGAAGCGCAGGCTATGGGCATAAATATAAAAGTCTTAAGAACCGGAATTATTTTTTGTGCTACCATTCTCACCACAACAACTATTGCCACAGTGGGACAAATAGGGTGGGTGGGGCTGGTAATACCCCATATGGGAAGATTGCTTGCAGGCCCTGATTTCAAAAGGCTTATGCCTGTATCAATGCTTTTAGGCGCATTGTTTCTGCTTCTGGCTCAGGCTGTCTCCAATCTGGGACACCTGCCGGTGGGTGTTTATACCTCCATACTTGGAATTCCTGTATTTTTTTATTTTTTGATTTCTTCCAGGAAAAAAGGAAAGAAATTATGGAATTAAAAGTTTTGTTTTAAAAAAGTGCATTAAATGTTGAAATAAAAAATGGGGAAGGAGGCCGTCAATATGAAAAACACATCTGCGGGATATATGAGGGACAATTCGGATATACGCAGCAGGGACATTATAAGAATCAAACCGTATTTTTGGACAATTTTGACAGTGCTGCTGCTGGTGGTAATATTATTATCCTCCGCGGTGAACTATAGAGAAATTCATCCGGTAACTTATGTAGTGAAGGATTTTGCATTGCTTGTAAAGACAAAGGCGGCAAACCTTGCTTCCATTCCTGTTATCTGGGAGGTGCAATACTCCGGTTATTTTCAGAAAAGTGTCGATAACTTGAACAGAAGTATATTTGCAGTATTTGTGGGAGCAGCACTTGCCGCAGCAGGGGCGGCCTTCCAGGGCTTATTCAAAAATCCTGTGGTCTCCCCTTCCATATTGGGAGTATCCTCCGGTGCCAGTGTAGGAGTAGCAATAAGCATTATGCTTTTTAATGCATATGTGAAGGATATACGCATGTATGCAGTTGCCTTTGCCTTTGGGTTCGGATGTGTGCTGCTGGTCCTGGCCATCTCTTCGGCCATAGGGAGAGGGAGGTTGAATATTGCTGACCTGCTGCTGGTTGGAACGGTGGTATCCTCATTTTTTAACGGGATTTTTTCAATAATCGTTCAGGTTGTTCCCAGGGAATTGGCGGCACAGATAAGTTCATTCCTTCTTGGAGCCATATACGCCGCTCCTGAAAAAAATGAGTTCAAAGGCTTTATTACAGCGGTGATCATAGGGCTTTTACCGTTAATATTGGTCCGGTACAGGATAAATATTTTATCCTTCGGTGATGAAGAAGCAATGTCACAGGGAATAAATCCCGGCTTGCTCCGTGTGATAATAATTTTATGCGGAACGGTGCTTGTTGTCTCAACGGTACTCTTTTGCGGGATTATAGGCTGGGTGGGGCTGGTTATCCCCCATATAGGCAGGATGCTGGCAGGTCCGGATTTCAAAACCTTGCTTCCGGTATGTGTTCTGGCAGGAGCCATATTCATGCTGATTGCCGAGAATATGTCCATGCTGCTGGGATATTTTCCTCTGGGTATAATTACTTCTATTATTGGTGCTCCATTGTTTTTCTATCTTCTTGCTATGAACAGGAGGGAACAATTTTGATTCTTGATATAAATAAAATTTCCTGCGGTTACGGTTCAAGGGCAGTTCTGAAAAACATATCCTTTTCCATTGCATCGGGTGAAATCTGCTGCCTGCTTGGACCCAACGGAGTTGGGAAAACAACGCTTTTTAAAACTATTCTGGGTTTTTTAAAAACAATAGAAGGCAATATTTCGGTGGACGGAGAGGATATTAAGGCCCTTTCCAGAAAGCAATTGGCCAGAATATTGGGATATGTTCCGCAGGCGCATACCCCACCCTTTCCTTATACGGTAGGTGAGGTGGTCACCATGGGAAGGACAGTTCATCTGGGGATTTTTTCTTCTCCGTCGAACAAGGATGCAAAAATTGCCGAAGGAGCTCTGGAAGTATTGGGAATACAGCACCTAAGGGACAGGATTTACACTGAAATATCGGGCGGGGAACGCCAGTTGGTCCTTATAGCCAGAGCCCTGGCAAAAGAACCGGAATTTCTTATTATGGACGAACCCACAGCAAATCTGGATTTTGGAAATCAGATAAGAGTTGTCGAACAGGTTAATAAACTGGCACGGAGAGGACTGGGAATACTGATGACAACCCATTCTCCCGAGCATGTATTCCAATGTGACAGCAATGTTGCACTGCTGGACAGGGAAGGCGGGTTGGCATTTGGAAAAGCTGAAAAGGTTGTAACAGAGGAAAGTCTTTTAAGGGCTTATGGAATACAGGTAAAAATTGCCGAGGTGCCAACCGAAACAGGAAGCAAAAAGGTGTGTGTTCCGGACAGTGTTTAGAGAAAGGAGGCAGGTATGAAAAAAAAGTATAATTTTATTTTAATAATTCTCATTATTTCAATACTTTTGCCGTTTTTGACTTCATGCAGGCCCAGTCCCGCACTTACATTGACAATTCCTCCCGAAGAGGAGCCGGCAGCGGTGACGGCGGAAAATTCACAAGCCCTGCCTTCTGAGCCTGAAACGGACCGGGAATATCCCGAGGATGACGCACATCCTGATAAGGCAAGCGCTGAATCATCAGCAGAACGATGGGGCAGAAATTCACAAGCCTCAGTTTCAACAGCAGCTTTGGCAATTACTGATTACCCTGCTGAAAATAGTGAAGCTAATGACGGTAATGCTGAATATCAGGCTGTACCCATTACCGTTATAACACAAGAGGTTAATGAAACCAGACAAATAAATGATAACAACGGAGTTCAAATTGAAATACCAAAAAAAGTTGAACGCATTGCAGCAGGAACTGCAGATTCGGCAATAATTGGAATGCTTGGAGGCATAGATACTCTGGTGGCCACTTCCGGTGAAACAGGGACAGGTTTGTTTCAAAAAGTATTTCCCCAATTAAAAAGTCTGCCTAAAGTCTGGCAGGACAGCAGTGCTGCCGGAATGAGCGAGAATTCCTTTCAAATGCTGCTGAAAGCAAAACCACAGGTGGTTTTAGCGTATTCCACCAGCTTTTCAAATAATCAACTTCAAGGACTGAAACAGGAAGGAATTACGGTGGTAACTTTGCCGGGCAGCAACGGGAACACAGAAAGTATTATAAGTCCTGAATACAGAGCCTTTGAGGATGTAATGAAAAAGGTGGCCATAATAGGGCAGGTGCTGGGAGACAGAACCCAGGACGGGGGCGGCAATGCAATACAAAAAGCCCAGGAATATACCGGGTATTGCAGGGAAGTAATGAAAAATATGAAGAACTGTTTCAGCTTCGATTGGAAATCCTCTTTTGATCCGCTGGCCTCAAGCTATGGGAAAAGAAAGGTTACGGCATATATAGAAAAATACCGGTCGGGTAACGGCGTATCCATATACGGGGAAAAAAATAATCTTCTGACTTCGTCGCTTACTCTTGCAGGAATAGCAAACAGCAGGGCTTTGAGTTCAAACATAGGGCAAAGCAGCTATGTAGAGGTGGATTTGCTGAATTTTGATACCCTTATAGTTGGAAGCCGTGAAGTGAAGGCTTCTCAAGAATATACCTGCTGGGGGCTTGAAGGAATGAATTCAAATGTCAAGCTGGTATGCGGGCCTATGAAACAGGCGGTAAACCCAAAGGGCTGTGTATCCTGGCTGGAACCGGGACCGGAATTTATACTTGAACCCCTTTGGCTGGCAACGGTTTTCAGCCCCCAATCAAACCTCTATGGAGGCAGTAATGCATCAGCATATATGGGAAGTGCCGTAAAAGCTTTTTATGAGCGGTTTTACGGGTACAGGCTCAGTCCGGGAGAACTGGAAGGCATCCTTGAAGGCCCGGCTGTGTAAATAGGGCTGGGGAGTATGTTCCCCCGGCTAAGCTGGCAGGTGACCTGAAATCATTTTTGGCTTTATGTCAAATTGAGTATACACATATTTAAAATATTACACGAGGAGGTAGTGGATTATGTACAGAAAAATTTTTAAATCAATTTCAATTTTTTTAGCGGCAGCCCTATTAGCAGCAATGATGGCAATCCCAGGCATAGCGGCAGGTGAAAAGTCAACTACAGGTGACAATGTAGTCAGGATGTCGGCAGCCGGGGCCATGAGCATAGTAGTTGAGATGTTGGGAGCAAATCTTTCCGCAACTTCTGCGACATGTCTGAATGGAACAAGTATGCCGCAGTTGTTTCCGACTTTTGCCATAAACAATGAGAATCCTGACCCGTATCTGGCCAACTTTGTAAACAAACGGTTTCCGGCCACCGTTGAGGGCTGGAATGGTTCGGGCCCAGGTACACCGGTTTATGACGGGACAAAGACTCCCCCCACATCACCTGTGGTAAGCAATCAACCGGATATTGTAGGCGGTTTCAGTGAAACTTCGACGCCTACGCTGAAAGCTTTGCAGGCGGTATATGATGTATTGTATCCCGGTTCAAAGGGGCAGCAGCTCATTTCACCGGCATCAGCACCACTTACTACCAAAGACGGTATCATTGCCGCAGTAAAAAATCATGCGGCAGCTATCGAAACTATCATGAAGGAATACAATAAAACCACACGTTACAGCAAAAAGCCCACGGAGATTGCAAACGAATTTGCAGCTTTTTATAATAACAATGTTGAAACCGTGCAAAAGCTTATAAAAGGTGCACCGCTTACTACCGTTGTATACATACAGTCAACAGGAACAGGAGTGTATAATGTTCTGGCGGAGAGCAGCAATGACATTTTTGCCACCTATCATATAGGGATCGCAGGTGGAAAAAATGTGGGCAAGGGTAGTCAAATGACTGGCGCACAAATCGAGGAGGCCAATCCCGATGTCATTGTAACAGGATCTGCCGCGCTGACTTCAGCGGTCAAAGCCGATACATCCCTTGCAGGAACTGCCGCCTTTGACAGTGGAAAGATATATACAATTCCCACAGGAGTATATGGCTGGCACCTGAGAAGTCCAGAATCCTGTCTGGCACCTCTGTGGCTTGGAAAAATACTGCATCCTGACAAAACGGCTTCCTTAAACATTAACACAAAGGTTTATAATTACTATAAGGACTTATACCACTACGATACTTCTCCCAATGCAAAGCAAAAGCTAAAGGATGTTGTGCTGAATATTACCGGTTTCAGTGACGGTATTCTTGAAGAAGCAGTAAGTGAGGTCAAGTCAGGTACACTTGTACCGTATACGGTTAAAGACGGTAAGGATATAATTATCAAGCTGAGTGCCGTTTCAAACAACAAGATGTATTACAGCGGAGACAGTACAACTACCTACCAGTATAAAGACAACAAAAAGAGTTTTAAAGACATATCCACCCATTGGGCAAAGGATTATATAGAATTTGTAGCTGCAAGAGAGCTGCTGGGCGATACCGGCGGAGGCAATTTCAGTCCCAACAGCCAATTTACACGGGGAATGCTTGCAGCCGTTCTGGGCAAATTATGCGACGCACCTGTTGTCAAGGTTGAAAAATCCAGATTTTCGGATGTTCCGGAAAATAAATACTATGCTCCATATATTGAATGGGCTGTTGAAACCGGTATAATGGACGGAGCGGCTAATAATAAATTTGGCCCCGACCTGCCTGTTTCCAGAGAGGAGATGGCTGTAATCATTACTAATTTTGCAAAGGCCGAAGATTTGATAATTAAGGAAATAATAGGACAGCCTGCAGTATTTTCAGATGAAAGCAGCATAAATGATCTTTCAAAAGATAGTATAAATACAGTTCAAAAGGCTGGAATAATGTCAGGAAAAGCAAACAACAAATTTGATCCAAAAGGAAAAATTACAAGAGCGGAGACAGCAGTTATACTTAGCAAGCTGATAACAAATGTGGTGGTAAATGAATAGACTCATTCCGGTAAAGCTTATATGAATCAATCAGCACGACGCGTTAACTTATAGGAAGAGGCAAAAGGGCTGTTGCAAAATATTATTAATTTTGCAACAGCCCATCTTATTTTCAGGAAAATCATTTGCACAGGCTGCAACTGCTGCAATCCCCGCAGGAAAAGCCTGTACAGTTTTTTGGAGTGGCGTCGTTGGTTACTGAAAACCTGAATTCACTCATCTCATACACCTTTGTCTTTTCGCCCTCAAATATTACATGCTCCCCGTCAAAGGTTATCTTCAGAGGTACCAGCATAAACTTGTCATCTTCAAGGGGGGCAGGTCTGAGGATGGGTTCGTGGGTTTCAAAAGAACCGTCAGCGGCATATACCATAACCTTGCTGCTGGAGGTCACCAGGGACCTGAGACTTCCGTCCTTCCTGAAGCACAGTGAGTTTAACTCTCCTGATATTCCTATGGCACTTTCATCATAGGCGGATATATTGCCGATGGGAGTTGCAAGGGTCAATTCATATGCCGGCTCAAGGGATCTGAGGCTTCCGTCCTCGTACAGTGAAAAGCCTATTCTCGCAGGAAAAATGTCAACCTGCTTTTTCAGAAATATGGATTCACCGGGCCATAAGGTCATAGCCTTCAAATTGCCGTTTTCATAAAAGCAAAGACTTATTATTTTTGTTTTGAAGCTGCCAAAGGGAAACCAGAACTTAAATTCCCTGCATAGCTGCTCTTCGTCCGCTTCCGACCAGTAGCCGCTGATTTTGCCGTTCAAAGGGAAAAGCCGCTTGATTGCTCCGCTCTCATAAAAGGTTACCAGCTCGGCAGGGAAGCTTCCAATAGGAGTAAAAATATCAGTCTGCTTTTCCAGGGCTATGCTTTTCACTGCTCCACTGCCGTAAAAGGATACGGAGGGAGTGTACTTTTTTCTTAATTCCTCCGGCCCATACTTGGGAATCAAATCCCCATACCTGGTAGGGATAGTGTTTTCTTCGTCCAGGGAACAGTTTTTCAAAATGCCGTTGGAATAGTACTCTGACTTATCAATGCCTGTGAGTTTTAATCCGGTTCCTGTTTCAATTAAAATTCCTTTCATAACGACCCCTCCTTTTTGTTTGCGTCAGGTCAGCATGTACAGACCTTTCTTATGATGGAAACCTTCAATTTGTTCTTTTCAAGTTCATCTACGCTGTAAGTGAGTTTTTTTCTGGGAAGCAGTATATCGAACCAGGGGGGGATATGACTGCAAACCACCTCCAATCTGAAAAAAGGACTTGCTTCTATAAAAGACTGGAGTGCTTTTTTTGAGGATATCTCAGGATGACTTTCCTGCAACTGAATCAAATCCAGAAAATAGACCCCTTCCTCCGAGGTCAGAACCGGAGAAGTGGCAGAGGTTGAAAAAGCTGGTGTTTTGACGGTTGTTTCCGCTTCCAGCTCATCGCTGATCTCAGTGAGCAGAGCCTCCGAGAAAGTATCCGCTTCAAAGATTTCAAAGCCCATTCTTTCAAAAATATTATAGGAAAGGCCCGTCACAGTCTTGCCGATAATTATTTTACAGTCCTCCAACTGGAGTATGACTGTTCGTATATTATCCCTTATTTCCGGTATCTTGGAGGTTATATCAAGAGAATAGGGTATTTCGCTTATTACCCTCCAGCTCTCATTCTCTCTGTTGAAGATTAATAAAACCGACCCGTCGTCAAAGGCTGTCAGCTCGTTATCAGTGTTCATTATTACGGCTATTTTTTCAGACATATGTATCCCTCCTTATCTTATGATAAAATATATACAAAAAAAGCGTACTGAAGGAACCCCTTCAATGCGCTTCATTGCAAACAGTATTTATTTATTAATTTAATTATATGAAGCAAAGCCCTCATAGGCAACTGTTATTTTAGGGAATATGACGGCTTATTAGCAGATTTGTAAATAATACACAAAAACATGGCAAAAAAACATATTGAATATGTACATCTTCGTGCATTGAGGATGCTGCCGCCAACCTTTATACTCAATATAAGCCAGTTCAATAAAAAAACGACGACGAAGTCTCAAACCAGTAAAACGGTTTTGAGACTTTTGTGTTTTTAAAAGGGACCGGTACAAATAAATAACCATTGACGAAGAGGTCTTTAAACTATTTAGCCTTAGTGCTTATTGTTTAGAGACTTTTTTATATTAATCAGAACAGAGAAATAAAAACAAAGTTGAGAGAGAGCGTGGAGAACACGCGGATTGGAGGTTTTTATGAGACAGGTAGCTATTTATGGAAAAGGTGGAATTGGAAAATCTACAACCACTCAGAATTTAACTGCTGGTTTGGGTGCAATGGGAAAGAAAATCATGATAGTAGGCTGTGACCCTAAAGCAGACTCAACCAGACTTATTCTTGGAGGTCTGGCACAACAGACCGTTTTGGATACCTTGAGAGAAGAGGGCGAAGATATTGATCTTGATCTGGTATTGAAGGCTGGCTTCTCAGGAATCAAGTGTGTTGAATCCGGTGGACCGGAACCGGGCGTTGGCTGCGCAGGCAGAGGTATTATAACTTCCATAGGCTTGCTGGAAAGACTTGGAGCGTATACGGATGATTTGGACTATGTTTTCTATGATGTACTTGGTGACGTTGTTTGCGGCGGTTTTGCAATGCCCATACGTGAAGGCAAGGCACAGGAAATATACATTGTTGCCAGTGGTGAGATGATGGCTCTGTATGCTGCCAACAACATTTCCAAAGGTATTCAGAAATATGCAAAAACCGGCGGAGTAAGACTTGGCGGTATTATATGCAACAGCCGTAAGGTTGACGGTGAAGCTGCTCTGGTTGAAGCCTTTGCAAAGGAACTGGGTTCACAGATGATACACTTTGTACCAAGAGACAACATGGTTCAGCGTGCAGAAATAAATAAGAAAACAGTTATTGATTTCGAACCGGATTGTGCACAGGCTGATGAATACAGATCCCTGGCAAAGAAGATAGACGAGAACAAATTGTTTGTCATTCCAAAGCCTCTGAAGCAGGAAAGACTTGAGGAACTGCTGATGGAGCATGGATTAATGGACATATAAAATGCAAAGCAAACTTTAGTGCATGCATCGTTGCCTTTGCATCATAAAAAGCCAAGCGGCTTTTTATGAAAGAGGAGTTTAATAATTGAGAAAAGGTGGTTGAGATTATGTTATTAATAAGAGCGATTATCAGACCTGAAAAAACAGGTATCGTATTATCCGAATTGCTGGCGGCAGGGTTTCCGGCTGTTACTAAAATGGATGTTTTCGGTAGAGGCAAGCAAAAAGGTATTATAATCGGAGATGTTCAATATGATGAAATTCCCAAGGAAATGCTTTTAATAGTTGTAAACGATGAAGACAAGGATGATATTGTAAAAGTTATTATGAGAAATGCCCGTACCGGCGAAAAAGGAAACTTTGGTGACGGAAGAATCTTCATAAGCCAGGTATTGGATGCCTATACAATAAGTACTGCAAAGCAGGGACTATAGCGCGCCAAAATTAAGGCGTACATCGTACGGCGCGCATTGAAAAAACATGAATGTTTTTTCCGTACTATACTATATAGCTGCTTTGCAGCGGAAAGGATGTCTTATGAAAGAAATTATGGCATTTATCCGTGCTAACAAGGTTAACAGGACTAAAGAGGCTCTTGCAAATGCCGGCTTTCCGGCGTTTTCATGCAGGTCCTGTCTGGGAAGAGGTAAGAAAAGCCTTGATGCTACGGTTCTGAATTATATCATGGAAAACGGCGATCTCCCGGTTTCCCAAGTGGGAGAAGCCTTTACCGAAACAGCAAGACTTATTCCAAAAAGATTTTTTACCATAATAATAGAAGACGAGCAAGTGGAGTTGGCGGTTAAGACCATAATAAAAGCTAACCAGACAGGCAATCCGGGAGACGGTAAAATATTCGTTCTTCCCGTTGAGGAAACCTACAAGGTTAGAACCGGTGAGACCGTACTATAAATAACAGGGTGGTGAGACTAATGAATGCTAGAAATATTGTATTGGATCAATACAGTGCAAAAATATATAAGAACAGAAAAGAACACATCATGGAGGTCACCGAGGAAACAAAAACCCAGCCGATAGCTGCAAATACCCGAACCGTTCCGGGTATCATTACCAACAGAGGCTGCTGCTACGCAGGTTGTAAGGGCGTTGTTCTCGGACCTTTGAAGGATGTACTGGTTTTGACTCATGGACCTATCGGTTGCGGATTTTATTCCTGGGGAACCAGAAGAAACAAGGCCAAGGCTGAAGACGGCAGAAACTTTATAGAATACTGTTTCTCAACCGATCTTCAGGAACCGGATATAGTATTCGGAGGAGAAAAGAAGTTAAGGCAGGCTATTGATGAAGCAATGAAAATATTTAATCCCAAATGTATAATGATTTGCTCCACATGCCCTGTTGGTCTCATAGGTGATGACATTCACGCGGTAGCTGCCGAGGCTGAAAAGGAATACGGAATATCCTGCATGGCCTTTAGCTGTGAAGGTTACAAGGGTGTCAGCCAGAGCGGAGGTCACCATATAGCCAATAATACTGTTATGAGAAGGATTATTGGAACCGGAGATGTACAGCCCACTAAAAAGTTCAGAATAAATATCCTCGGTGAATACAACATCGGAGGCGACGGCTGGGAACAGGAAAGAATACTCAAGAGAATAGGCTATGAAGTGGTCGCGGTATTTACCGGTGACGGCAGCTATGATGCCCTTTCAAAATCCCATACCGCACAGCTCAATCTTGTACAGTGCCACCGTTCCATAAACTATATAGCTGAAATGATGAAGACAAAGTACGGTATAGACTGGATAAAGGTTAACTTTGTAGGTCTCGAGGCAATCATACGGTCCTTGAGAGACATGGCGATGTACTTTGGAGACCCTGAGCTGTCCGCCAGGACTGAAGAAGTAATTGCCGATGAAATGGCCGGCATTGCGGAAGCAAAGGACTACTACTTTTCAAAGCTCAAGGGAAAGACGGCGGCCTTGTTCGTAGGAGGCTCCAGAGCCCACCACTATCAGAAGCTGCTGGCTGACTTCGGAGTAAAAACAGTGCTTGCAGGCTATGAATTTGCTCACAGGGATGACTATGAAGGAAGAGAAGTAATTCCAACCATAAAAGAAGATGCCGACAGCAAGAATATTGAACATATCGAGGTGGAAAAAGACCCAGACAAGTACCAGGCTTTCCTCACAGCGGAACAATATGAGCTTCTTAAATCAAAAATCCAGCTTGAAGACTATTACGGTATGATTCCCGAAATGGAAAACGGCAGTATAGTTGTTGATGATTTGAACCAATTTGAAACAGACGAATTTATCAAGCTGCTCAAACCGGATATATTCTTCTCCGGTGTAAAAGACAAGTATCAGATTCAAAAGGCGGGAGTCGTGTCAAAACAGTTGCACTCCTATGACTACAGCGGGCCATATGCAGGTTTTACCGGAGCTATCAACTTCGCACGTGACGTGACAATGGGGATTTATACACCTGCCTGGGGACTGGTTACAGCTCCCTGGAAGAACAAATCCGTCTTAAAGGCTAAATTAGCAGGAGGTGAACAATAATGCTCAATATGACACCAAAAGAAATAACCGAACGCAGTGCGCTCAGAGTTAATCCTTGTAAGACCTGTCAGCCTGTAGGTGCTCTTTATGCGGCGCTGGGAGTTCACAATTGCATGCCCCACAGCCATGGTTCACAGGGCTGTGTATCCTATCACAGAACCTTCCTGAGCAGGCATTTCAAAGAACCTGCAATAGCTTCCACCAGCTCTTTTACAGAAGGTGCGTCAGTATTCGGCGGCGGCAGCAACATCAGAACAGGTGTAAAAAATGTTTTTGATATATACAACCCTGATATTATTGCAGTCCATACCACCTGTCTCAGTGAGACCATAGGTGATGACCTGAATGCATTCATACAGGATATTGACATTCCCGACGGAAAAATTGTAGTTCACACAAATACTCCCAGCTATGTAGGCTCACACGTCAACGGTTTTTACAATATGATGTGCGGTTTTATTACCTATCTGGCCAAGCACACAGGAAACTCCAACGGAAAGACGGCTATTTTCCCCGGTTTTGTAAATCCCGGAGATATCAGGGAAATGAAAAAAATAGCCGGGCTCTTAAAGGTGCCTTATACCATGTTTCCGGATCAAAGCGGTGTAATGGATGCACCAATGACCGGAGACTATTCCATGTATCCCAAGGGCGGAACTACCATACCCGAAATTGTGGGACTGGGCGATTGCTCAGGTGTCCTGGCACTGGGAGAGCTTACCTGTGAGGAACCGGCAAACGTGCTTGAGAGAAAGTGCAAGGTTCCCCATGAATTACTGCCGCTTCCAATAGGAATAGAAGCTACAGATAGATTTGTAATGGCCCTGGCAGCAATATCACAGGCGGAAGTGCCCTACGAGCTTGAAGAGGAAAGAGGCCAGTTGGTGGACCTCATGCTGGATGCACACTTCTATTTCTTCAACAAGTCGGTTGCCATCTTCGGAGATCCTGACACTGTGCTGGGCCTGACTAGAATGGCACTTGAACTGGGTATGATTCCAAAATATGTGCTGACAGGAACCCCGGGTGAAAATTTTGTAAAACTCTCACAAGCGCTCTTCGCACAGTACGGAGTGGAAGGCTGCACTGCAAAGGCCGGCGGTGATTTGTTCGAACTGCATCAGTGGATCAAAAACGATAAAGTTGATTTGCTGCTGGGCTCATCCTACGGCAAGCAGATTGCAAAGGCGGAGGACATTCCTTTTGTAAGGGCGGGCTTCCCCGTACTTGACAGATATGCTCATTCAAACTCCCCCATAGTTGGCTACAAAGGAGCAATGAGGCTGGTTGAAATGATAGCAAATGCATTGATGGACAGACAGGACAGAGATGCCAGCGATGAGGATTTGGAAATCGTAATGTAATTAACTCAACTATTTTGACATTCCTGTAAGGACAGTACTTACGTACAACCTTTAAATCAATGGCTGTACTAAAAATAATTGATAGTACAACATTCGGTAAATAGGGTGCATAAATTTGGAGAAGATTTTTTGGAAATACAAGGCGGAGGAATTATGTGCCGGGATTTACCGAATGTTGTACTAATATCAGTAAGGTTCGGAATTAAATATATGAATTCTTCACCAACTGATACCTGCAACTATTTTTAATTGTACCAACCGTTGCTTTTAAGCTGTACTTTCGTACTATGACAAAGACTGATAAGCAGCTTGAGTTAATAACAAAAGCCAGAAGGAGGGATGGCGTATGGAATCAACAATCTTAAAAGAAAGAAAAGAATTTATAGGTTACGGGAAAGCAAGTACGATTAAATGCGAAAGCGACAGCCTTTCAGGTTCTGTAAGCCAGCGTGCCTGTGTATACTGCGGTGCCAGAGTAGTGCTCAATCCCATTACTGATGCCTTTCATATCGTACACGGACCTATCGGCTGTGCCAGCTATACCTGGGATATCAGGGGAAGCCTGTCCAGCGGCAGTGACCTCTATAGAAACAGCTTTTCAACAGACCTGAGTGAACAGGATATAGTTTTTGGAGGAGAGAAAAAGCTGACGGCGGCAATAGATGAAATTGTTGAAAAGCATCAGCCCAAGCTTATATTTGTCTATGCAACCTGCATCGTAGGTGTAATAGGTGACGACGTGGAAGCGGTCTGCAGGCTTGCGGAAAAGAAGTACGGAATCAGGGTTATTCCTGTAAAATCTCCCGGCTTTTCGGGGAATAAATCCTACGGCTATAAAATGGCTTGTAATGCCATACTGGCATTGCTGGAGCCTTATAAAAACATACCCGGGACACAGGGTGTAAATATACTTGGAGACTTTAACCTGGCAGGAGAAATGTGGCTTATAAAAAACTATCTGAAGGAAATAGGAATTCCCGTGGTATCCACCATTACAGGTGATGCAAGCCATGACAGCCTGGTAAAGGCTCCTTCTGCACAGCTCAATATTGTGCAGTGCGCGGGTTCCATGACCTACCTGGCAAAAAAGATGGAGCAGGAGATGGGAATCCCTTATATCAAAATAAGCTTTTTCGGAGTGGAGGATACCTCACAATCACTCATAAGAGTAGCAGAAGCAATCGGAACTGAAGAAAATATTCAAAAGGCAAGGCAGTTTACCAAAAACGAAACGGACAGACTTAAAAGTTTTTTAGATAAATACAGGAAAAACCTGGAAGGGAAAAAGGCTGCCATATATGTAGGCGGCGGCTTTAAGGCAATTTCCCTCATAAGGCAGTTCAACGAAATGGGAATAGAGACTGTCGTGGTGGGAACTCAAACAGGTAAGGCAGAGGACTATGAGATCATTTCAAGCCTTGTAGGAGAGAATACGGTAATTCTGGATGATGCGAACCCTGCGGAGTTGGAGACCTTTATAAAGGAAAAAGGTGCGGACATACTTGTAGGGGGAGTAAAGGAAAGGCCGCTGGCTTACAAGCTGGGAGTTGCCTTTTGCGATCATAATCATGAAAGGAAACATGCCCTGGCGGGCTATGACGGAGTGATAAATTTCACAAAGGAAATCAATCTGTCCTTAAACAGCCCGGTTTGGCAGTATGTAAATAAATAAAAGGTTTAATCGAATAAATTATATTTGTTTCAGTGTGCCATGCACGCAGAAGGGAGGGCATCATGAGCAAGAACTTAGTTAATCTGAATGTAAATCCGTGTAAGATGTGTATGCCCATGGGAAGTGTAAGTGCTTTTTATGGTATAAGGAAATGTATGACTATACTCCATGGTTCTCAGGGCTGCAGCACCTATATACGCCGCCACATGGCAACTCATTACAATGAGCCCGTTGATATAGCCTCCTCGTCCCTGACAGAAGAAGGAACGGTCTTTGGCGGCGAGCACAATTTGATCAAAGGGCTTGAAAACATGATCGAGCTGTATAATCCGGAGGTAATAGGCGTTGCAACCACCTGTCTCGCAGAGACCATAGGCGAGGATATACCCCGAATTCTCAAAAGGTTCTATGACAGCCATCCCGAAACGAATGTAAAAATAATTCCGGTATCCTCGGCGGGATACTCAGGTACCCAGTATGAGGGCTTTTTCAAGGCTCTGAGAGCAATCGTGGAGAATGTGGAAATGAGGCCGGGAAAAAACAATAAAATCAATATAATTACAGGAATGATTTCTCCTGCCGATACCAGGTATCTTAAAAAGCTTCTGGAGGAAATGAGAGTGGATTATATCCTGCTGCCTGACCTGTCGGACAATCTGGACGGACAGCATGCGGAAAATTACAACAGGCTTCCGGAGGGAGGAACCTCAATAGAGGAAATAGAAATGATGGCAGGAGCAAAAATGACCGTTGAGCTCACAGCTTTTGTAAAGGATGAAAATTCGCCGGCTCAATACCTGTATGAAGCATACGGGGTTCCTTACGTCAGATGCAATCTTCCTGTGGGACTCAGGGATACGGATGACTTTATCGCGGTACTGGAGGGTGCGGGAGGCAAAAAGACCGAGGAGATGAAGAAGCAGAGGGGAAGATATCTGGATGCCATGATTGATTCCCACAAATATAATGGAGAGGGCAGGGCGGTAATATTTGGAGAACCGGATTTTGTTCTTTCGGTAACCAGATTGTGTACGGAAAACGGAATCATGCCCGTGGTGACTGCAACCGGAGCAAAGTCAGGCGCCTTTGTACCTATGATAGAAAAGGATATAAAAAAGGTAGCGGGTTTCCAGTTTGTAGATAGTTACAAAATACTGGACAATACAGACTTTGACAATATAGAGAAAAATGCGCTGGAACTGGAGGCAAATGTGATGATTGGAAGCTCCGACGGCAGGAGGATTGAAGAAAAATTCAATATACCTCTGGTGAGATGTGCCTTCCCGGTTCATGACCATGTGGGGGGACAGCGTGTGAGAATGCTTGGCTACGAGGGTTCCCTGATTCTTCTGGACAGGATTACCAATACCTTGCTGGGGAAAAAGGAGCACAGCTTCAGAAACCAGTTGTTCAAGAAATATTTCAAGGGAAATGAAGAAGTACAGGCTCCGAAATTGAAGGCTGACGGCCTGGTTCCTGTCAAAGCCGGAAAGCTGGCCGCAACAAAAGCAGAAATAGCCAGGAAGACTGAAACCCACCCCTGTTTCAACGGCTGCGGCAGCCAGTATGCCAGAATGCACCTGCCTATTGCGCCAAAATGCAACATCCAGTGCAATTACTGCGTGAGAAAGTTTGACTGTCCAAATGAAAGCAGGCCGGGGGTCACTACCGAAGTGCTCTCACCCGAGGAGGCAGCAAGGAAGTACCAGATGGTAAAAGAAAAAATCCCCAATCTGAAGGTGGTGGGAATTGCCGGACCGGGGGATTCCCTGGCGGAATTTGAAAAGACCAGGAGAACCTTGGAACTAATAAGGGAAGCAGACCCTGAAGTTACCTTCTGCCTGTCCACCAACGGTCTGCTGTTGCCGCTGTATGCAGACGAGCTTGTGCAATTGGGGGTATCACATGTGACGGTAACCATGAATGCTGTGAATGCCACCATCGGAGCTAAAATATACAAGCATGTAGACTATATGGGCAACAGGTATTATGGAGAAGTAGGTGCTGCCATACTTATGGCAAACCAGATGGCGGGACTTAAGAGACTCACTGCCCTGGGGGTTGTCTGTAAGGTGAATATAGTTATGCTCAAGGGCATCAACGAATTCCACATACCCATAGTGGTGGCAAAGGCAAAAGAGCTGGGCTGCGAAATAACGAACATAATGCAGATGATACCTGTTAAAGGCAGTGCCTTTGAAAATATGCCCCTGACCAGTAATAAGGAAATAACGGAAATGCGTAAAAAATGCGAGCTTTCAATGAAGCAGATGTATCACTGCCGCCAGTGCAGGGCTGATGCCATCGGGACTCTGGATAATGACCAGTCCATTAATTTCAGAGGCTGTACCGGCGGTTCCTGCTCAACTGAGGAGAAGAAGGAGAAAGAGAAGATGGAGGAAAAGCCCATTCTCTTTGCAGTCTCCTCCAAGAGCGGAGTTCTGGTAGACCAGCATTTTGGCCATGCAACCGACTTTTATATATATGAGTACAAGGATAATAACATAAGGTTCAAGGAAAGAAGAAGCGTATCCAAATATTGTGACGGTTCGGAAAGCTGTGACGGAATGGGCGGAGGCAGGAAAGAGGGAAAAATAGATGCCATTCTTGAAACGGTAAAGGATTGCAAGGGGGTTTTGGCAATGCGCATAGGTGAAGCTCCCAAACAGCGCCTCAAGGAAAATTCAATTGAAACCTATACAACCTATGACCGTATTGAGGATGCTGTTAAGCAATTCGCCAAAAAAATACAAGCACAGCATTTAGTAAATTACGGCACATAATTCGGGTATATTTTTTTAAACTACATCGTTGTCGAAAGGAACAACATTGTTGTGCTGGCTGCGTATTAACCAAATTTATTTTATATAATGAAAGCGAGGAAAAAATTATGATCAGTCCGAAATACCATGTGTTTGTCTGTGCAAGCTGCAGAATCAACGGAACCCAGAAAGGTTACTGCCATACCAAGGGGGCGGTTAACCTTATTCAGAAGTTCATGGGGGAAATCGACGACAGGGACCTTTCAGGTGATGTAATGATAACCAATACAGGCTGCTTTGGAATTTGCGACAAGGGACCTGTCGTTGTAGTCTATCCGGAAGGAACCTGGTATGGAAATGTAACGGAGGACGATGTGGAGGAGATAGTGGAGTCACATCTGGAAAACGGGGAGAAGGTTAAAAGGCTGGCAATATAGAATAAATTAATCTGTAGTGCCAGTTAATAAAGTCTTTAAGAGACAAGCATTTATTTGAAGCTTGTCCGGGAGTGAGTGGCATTTTCTGACTGTTGCCACATTTTTAATTAGCACTACAGGTTAAATTAATGCCGGGAATAATAATGGGGGAATGTTTATGATCAGGATTACCGATGCAACTCTGAGTACCGTAAACCATAAGTATGCCCAAAAAGACACACTGACGGATATGTACAGGCTGCTGCTTCTGACGGGAGTAAACTATGTGGAAATCCCCATGTCTCTCTTAGATATTCTCGGCGATAGTGTTGACCTTTCCAGGACTGTTCTGAGAGTTGAACATGCCGCACAAATCAGGAACTATCCGGGCTTTATAAGATACATCTGCAGGCACAGCGGGTTTGAAGTACCTTCGGGCACCATATCCGAGTTTCAAATAAACGATATCAGGGAGGTCAACCTGCTCAGAAGATTTTCCGAACTGGAAAATGTACGTATAGTAGGTCTGGATGACCTGCTGCAGCATGACTACCTGAATATTTTTGAAAGGTTGAAGCTTTTGCTGGGAAATCAACTGGAATTTTGCCCTCAAAACAACTATTTTTTTGCCACAGCTCTGGCAGTGGAATGGATACTGAGCGGAGGAGAGAACATCGTTGCAAGTTTCGGGGGCGGAGGAGGCCTTGCGGCACTTGAGGAGGTTGTAATGGCTCTCCGGATAGTAAGGCGGCACAAGCCAAATCTGGATTTGTCTGTGCTGAGAGCCTTGAAAAAGCATTATGAGGAGCTGACCGGAATCTCCATCCGCGGAAACAAACCGGTTATCGGAGACAAAATATTTGATGTGGAATCGGGCATTCATGTTGACGGCATATTCAAGAACGGTGCCAACTATGAGCCCTTTGAGCCTTCTGTCGTGGGGATGGAAAGAAAAATAGTGGTTGGAAAACATTCGGGCAGAACTACAATAGAAATCAAGCTTAAGGAATACGGCATAGATTTGCCGAAAGAGAGAATAACAGACCTGCTGGGGAAAATTCAGGAGATGAGTATTGCACTTGGAAGAAGTATAACAGATCAGGAATTTATAAAGCTTGCCGACAATATAGCAAAATAGTATTATTAAGTAAAGTCTGTAAGCCAAAGGCATGCAGCGTTGATTTCCGGCAAAGGGGTTGGCTTGTAAATTGAAACCAAAGAAATATCTTGTAGATACCACTCTTCGGGATGGAGAACAGAGTCCCGGTTTTGCGTTCAGCATGGAGCAGAAGGTAAGGCTTGCCATCTTGATGGACAGGGCGGGGATACATCAAATCGAAGCCGGAATTCCGGCCATGGGCAGGTACGAAAAGGATTCCATCGCAAAAATCCTGGAAAACAGGCACAGGGCACGGATATCCACATGGAACAGGATGAACAGGGAGGATATTCTCGATTCCTTTGACTGCAAGCCGGACATAATACACATCAGCGCTCCGGTATCCTATGTTCACATATATTCCAAGCTAAAGAAAAACAAGGGGTGGCTTCAGAAAAACCTTCAGGAATGTGTGGATTTTGCCATGGAAAAGGGGTATGGTGTTACCGTGGGCTTTGAAGATGCGTCCAGGGCGGATATAACCTTTATGATAGGATTGGCGGAGGTACTTAAGGATATGTGTGCTGAACATCAGATACGCCGATACCGTAGGGGTACTGACACCCTCCAGGGCTTTTCAGGCAATAAGCGAAATAAGAAGTCATGCAGACATACCGCTGGGAATCCATGCCCATAACGATTTGGGAATGGCTGTGGCCAATTCTCTGGAGGCTGCAAGAGCGGGGGCTGATTATATCGATACCACTCTTATGGGAATAGGTGAACGGGCGGGGAACTGTGACATTGGACAATTTATCCTTGCTACCGAGCAATTGTATGATATCCGTCCCAACAGGAGGGATGTGGGGCTTTTGCAGGAAAAGGGCAGGGAGATAGTTTTTGGAAAACAGCAGTAGGCGATATTCACTTTATCCAAAGGAGGCGGCTGCCATGGATTTGTCACCATTATTCATATCGCTGAAGGTTGCCTTTACAGCAACCTTTATAACCATATTCGCGGGAATAGCCGCAGCAAGGTATGTGCTGAAAATAAAGAGATTCAAGGGAATGATAGACGGACTGTTTACACTTCCCATGGTTTTGCCGCCCACTGTGGTTGGCTTTTTTCTGCTGGTATTACTGGGAAAAAACAGTGTCATGGGAAAATTTCTGATGACTTTTAATATAAATGTGGTTTTCACGTGGGTAGGGGCTGTAATAGCCTCTACTGTCGTTTCATTCCCATTGATGTACAGAACGGTGCGCGGGGCATTTGAACAGTTTGACATAAACATTGTCTATGCCGCCAGAACACTTGGAATAAAAGAAAATAAAATTTTTTGGACTATTGTGATACCCAATGTTGTACCCAGTCTTATTGCAGGCACAATTCTGACCTTTGCCAGGGCGCTGGGAGAATTCGGGGCCACAATGATGCTGGCGGGAAATATTCCCGGGAGGACCCAGACCATGTCTGTGGCGGTATATTCCGCTGTTCAGTCGGGAGATACCAAAACTGCCTATAGCTGGGTTATAGCAGTGTGTGCAATGTCTTTTACCGCCATGGTTCTCATGAATTTCTGGAATGGCAGGCAGGCCGGAAAGTCTTCAAAGGGAGGTGGGTTCTGATGTCACTTTCTGTTGATATAAAAAAGAGGCTGGGCAATTTTACACTGCGGGTCTCCTTTACAGTTTCCGGCGGGATACTGGGACTGCTGGGAGCCTCGGGCTGCGGGAAAAGTATGACGCTTAAGTGCATTGCGGGCATTGAAGAGCCGGATGAAGGGAAAATAGTTCTGGGGGACCGGGTTTTATTCGACTCGGAAAAAGGAATAAACCTGCCGCCCCAAAAGAGAAAGGTGGGCTACCTGTTTCAGAACTACGCGCTTTTCCCAAATATGACCGTAGAGGAGAATATAGCAGCAGGAGCCGCAGGCATCAAGGCAGAAAAAGAAAATGCAGTGAAGGAAAAAATAGAAATGTTCTATCTTAAGGGACTTGAGAAAAAAAGGCCCTTCCAGTTGTCCGGCGGACAGCAGCAAAGAGTTGCACTGGCAAGGATACTGGCCTCCGAGCCGGACATTATTATGCTGGACGAACCTTTCTCTGCTCTGGACAGCAACCTGAAATGGCTTCTGGAACAGGAGCTTATGGAACTGCTGGCGGCCTATCCCGGTGAGGTTATAATGGTTTCCCACAATAGAAACGAGATATACCGGTTTTCAGATACCATAGCTGTGGTGTCAGACGGCCGGATAGACGCCATAAGCTCCCGGGAGCAGTTGTTTCAGAATCCTGAAACAGTATCGGCGGCACTGCTGACCGGCTGCAAGAATATATCAAGAGCAGAAAAGATAACCTCCCATACTCTTAAGGCTGTGGACTGGAATATTACATTGTACTCAAACAGACCCATACCCGACAATATGACACATGTGGGCATGAGAGCCCATTATTTCAAATATGCACATGGGAACGACAATACAAATACCATGAACTGTACGGTGGTCAAGGTTATAGAGAACCCTTTTTCATATATCATCCTGCTGAAAAACAACTGCTGCTCCGGCGGTGCAGACTGTACCAAAATAAGGTGGGAAGTGGATAAAGCCGTTTGGGAGGAGCTTACGGCAAAAAACAGTCCCGTAAGGCTGATATTTGACCCGGATAATTTGCTCTTGCTGTCCCAGTAACATTGATTATGATTTTATCCGTTGTGTTAATGGATTAATTTAACCTGTAGTGCCAGTTAATAAAGTCTTTAAGAGACAAGTTTGCTCGCGCGGGGACGACTTTAAAGAAATGCGCAGTATGATTAAAAGCTTTTCGCCAAAAGCGTTATATACAAGCATTTATTTGAAGCTCGTCCGGGAGTGAGTAGCATTTTCTGACTGTTACCACATTTTTAATCAGCACTACAGGTTAATTTAAACAAAATATAAAATTTCAGTATACAGGTACATTTTTTCATAATTTCGATATATTTTACTATAGAGCTTTTTGGGAGGTAAAATATATGGACGGTACAGGTTTCGTTTTATTTCTGTTCTTTTTTGGTCTTGGCTTGTTGATAACCTTTTTATTAATTAAGGCCTCAATTGACAATTCCAGGACTTCAGAGGAGATAACCGAAATAAGAAGGCTGCTGCAAATCCTGGTGACGGATAAGAAAGCGGGTATACGGGAGGAGGCGGATGCAGATACGGAGGAAGAGGTTGTGGCTGAGGCCGAGGCGGAGGAGTTAAAGGAATTTGAAATTATGGATATTCCCTATGAAAAATGTCCTGCCTGCGGTGCCGATATTTCTCAGGATGACGGGAAATGTCCCTCCTGTGATATAGCCCTGAAATAATACCAAGGGCGCAAAAGCGCGTGGAATACCGGGTTAATCAATAATTTACAAAAAATACCAAAGAATTTACGGATTATCTTCAAGAACTTTACATATACCTCCTAATATATAAGAGAAAACTATTATATTAGGAGGTGTTATTTTTGAAAGCAGGGTATTTAAAAAACAATTTAAAAGCCTTTTTCAGCGTATTTCTGGTGCTGGCAATTATTCTTACCATGCAGCCCCCGCAGGTCTTTGCAGGCAGCAGGGCCGAAATGGTGGCCCAATGGGATTTCAGCTCCGACCCCGACCCCACAAGGACCTTGACGGCTTTTGCTGCCACAGGAGGAGCGAATGCGGCAGGTGCAAGCCTCTCCACTTCCATGGGCAGCCGTCTGGGGGGATATACCCCCGGAAACAAATCCATTTATATAAGTGGCTGGGAAAATGGTGCAGATATAAAATACTGGCAGCTCACACTGTCTGCAAAGGGCTATGAAAACCTGCGGCTGTCCTTCAACAGCTTCGGCTCAGGCACGGCACCCAGGGATTTCAAACTTCAGTGCAGCACGGACGGAATTAATTTTGCAGATGTTCCAAACGGTGATTTCCAAAGCGGCTCAAAGCATGTGGAAGCTCCCGTCAAGGAAAGCCTGCCTTTGCCCTCCGAACTTGATAATAGCTCCAATATAAGTATCCTCTTCCTTCAAACCAGCAATATATCCATAGGCTCCGGAACAGTGGGTTCGGGCGGCAATTCCAGGCTGTATGACATTAAAATACTGGGAGATAAAATAGAAGGTGACATTCCGCCAACCCAGGAGGCCGTCGGACCTGTTGCGGCAGAACCTGCGAATGGTGCGTCCATTGCAGGAGGCAGCCGGGTAACACTGACCACGGCCACTGGAGAAGCAGCTATCGAATATACTTTAAACGGAGGCAGCATCCAGACAATAAATGGTGCTTCGGGGACGGTGGTAATTGATGAATTCAATCAGCCGGGCAACACGGCGGTAATTAGGGCAAAGGCTGTTAACGGAACGGCAGTTGGGCCGGAGAGTACTTTCATATACAAGCAGGCGCAAGTGGAGCCGGTATCTGCCGACAGAAGCGGAAAAATTCAGGCGGGTTCGGAAATTGGGCTCTCCACAGCTACTTCCGGAGCGTCAATAAGTTATATTTTGATTACAAAGGCAGGACTGCCGGAGGAAGAGGTACATAACAAAAGTGCGTACCTTGGGCCTGTGACGCTGGAAAAGGAAATGTTTCCAGCAAGAATACTGGCTGCGGCATCGGCAGCGGGATATCTGGACAGTGTGCAGTCAGCCTTTGATTTTGCTCTGGACGATGGCACCAGGGAAGAACAGGTTTACTTCGGACAGCTCCACTCCCATACAAACCAGTCCGACGGTTCGGGGACTCTGAAAGAGGCCTATGAATATGCCAGAAATGTTGCAAAACTTGATTTCTTTGCAGTAACAGACCATTCCAACTATTTTGACACAACAGCTTCACCTGCGGAATATGACAGCAGCAGCTCCAACACCAAATGGCAGCAGTGTATTTCGGCGGCGGATGCGGCAGCAACCGGCTCATTTGTGGCCCTTTACGGTTATGAGATGACCTGGACCGGGCAGGTGGGCCATATGAACACTTTCAATACCGAGGGTTTTGTCAGCAGGAACAATCCCAAATACACCTCAAGCTTTGCAGGCATGAAAAATTATTATGAGCTGCTGAAAACCATACCCATGTCCATATCCCAATTCAATCATCCAGGCAAAACCTTCGGTGATTTTAATAATTTTTCAGACTATGATGCAGCAATAGATGCCCAGATATCACTGGTGGAGGTTGGGAACGGAGAGGGCGCAATCGGTTCGGGAGGCTATTTTCGGTCCTATGAGTATTATACCAGAGCCCTGGATAAGGGCTGGCATCTTGCACCCACAAATAACCAGGATAATCACAAGGGACTGTGGGGAACCGCCAACACCGCACGGACGGCAATCATCACGGATAACCTGACAAGAGCGGGAGTTTATGATGCTTTGAAAAAAATGAGGGTTTACGCCACTGAAGACTCCAATCTGAAAATCAAATATACTGCCAATGACCAGTTTCTGGGCACAGTACTTCCAACCGATACACAACGGCTGAATATAAGGGTGGAGCTGCTTGACCCGGATGCGCCGGACAAAATCGGCAGGGTATCGCTGGTTACCAATGGCGGGAGAGAAAGTCATGTACAGAACTTTGACACAAACACAGGGGTATATTTAGTCAATATAGAAGCCCCTGCCAAGGGGTACTATTATATCAAGGTGGTTGAGGCGGACGGAGATATTGCGGTGACCGCTCCGGTGTGGATCGGAAGTGTTGAAAAGGTTGGAATTGCGTCGGCAGCTTCTTCCGTTTCAATGCCGGTTACAGGAGAAACACTTGAGCTTTCAACCGAAATATTCAACAATGAGTCTGAGACTGCAAAAGTGGATTCCATTACCTATAAAATTGGCGGGAATATATTTGCCACAGGCAAGGCAGGACAGCAAATAGCTCCGCTGGGTACGCTGAAGGACACTATAAGTTATACCCCGTCTGCGGCTGGAGTGGTCACAGTTGAGGTTTCGGCGGAGATTTCTCTGAACAGCCTTACAAAAATCTATACAGAAACATTGACCCTGGATGTGAGGGCAGCCGAAAAACTTATAAATCTTGGGATTGACGCTTCACATCTCAACGAATATGTGGCAGGTAATTATGCAAACAGCATGACAAACTTCGCAAAGCTTGCAGAAGAGTATGATGTAAGGCTTGTTGAGCTAAAGGGAGGAATAGCTTCCCAAAAGCTTGAGGGCTTGGCAGGGCTTATCCTGACTCCGCCCAACAGAAAAACAGGTATTGGTGCGCTGGGTGAATACTCAGATGCTGAAATTCAAGCTGTCAAAGACTTTTGTGCCTCTGGGAAAACCTTGATAGTTTGCGGTTTGGCCGACTATGGAGATGGCAGGAATGCAGAAAAATATCATGCGGCGTATCAGCAGAATCAAATACTTGAGGCTGTAGGTGCCAAAGCCAGGCTTGCAGATGATGAGGTGATAGATAACACAAATTATGTTCCTACCCAAAACTTCAGGCTGAGATTTAAAAATTACAACCTGGGTCATGAGTTCTTAAAGGGTGTAAATCCGGAACAGGAGTACAGTTTTTACAGCGGTGCTTCCATATACCTGGGAGATGGAGACAACTCAGAAGTTACAGTGATTGTAGCATCTCATTCCACTTCTGAAAGTCTGGATTCCGACAAGGATGGCAGGGGAGGCCCTGGAAACCCTGTAGCATCCGGGAACATTCCCGCACTTGCGGTAGAAAACGTATCGGGCGGGGCAAGGGTATTTGTGGCGGGAACAGTGTTCATGTCAAATTTTGAGGTTCAGGCAGCCATTGACAATTCCTCTGAACTCAATTACAGCAATTATGCCATATGTCAGAATATAGTCAAGTCCATGGCTCCGGAGGCAATAACCCCCATAAGTCAGGTACAGTCGGCAGGTGAAGGTGAAAAATTCACCGTACAAGGAGTTGTAACTTCAAATTCCAGCGGGTATCAGAAGGACACAGCCTTTTTTGACTGCATATACATCCAGGATGAAACGGCAGGAATAAACCTGTTTCCCGTCTCAGGGGATTACAGGGTGGGGCAGAAGGTGCAGGTAACCGGGACGGTGGGAGGCTATCAGGGAGAAAAACAGCTTACGGTTAAAAAAATCGAGCTGCTTGACCCCGGCATAAACCAGTTGCCGCCTGCTGCAACAGCTACCGGTGAAGCCGGCTCGGAGGCAAACCGGGGAAGGCTTGTAAAGGTACAGGGTGTTGTAAAATCAGTAGGGACTGCCAACGGCATAGTGGAAACCATAGTTCTCAATGACGGCTCGGGGGATGCAAGAGTGTTCATAGACGGATATATAAATCCTTCGGTAAATCTGGATTTTGTGAGAGAGGGGCAGCAAATACAGGCTGTGGGCCTGGGTTCTGTAGATACTCTGGGTGCAAGGCTCAGAGTCAGGGACAGAAATGAGCTGCAGCCGGTTTCAGATACGGTTGATTTCTCACAGACCTCTCCGGCTTCAGCATCACAGCGGGACATAAAAATAACACAAACATCCGTGGAAGCTGTTCCCACGGTAAACAGCAGCCGTGAAGCGGTATTAAGATTGACTTTGGCAGAGGCCCGAAAGCTGGTGGACAATGCGGTGGCTGCCGAAAAGGACGGAAAGGCTGCAGTGATAGACATAAGGAGTATACGGCAAAGGGGAACCATAAAGTCCTCAGTCCGGTTGGAAAATGAACTGCTGAGAAGGTTGGCCGATGAAACTGGTGCCCGCTTCAGAATTGACACGGGACTTGGCGCCTTTGAATTCACCGGCAGGTCCTTGGACTCCATTGCAGATTTGTCGGGCGGACAGGAAATCAGCTTTATCATTGAAGAATTCGAAAGCGAATTGCTGCCTGAGTCCCTGAAGAAATTGGTGGGCGGCCGCCCGGTTTACGATGTGGGGGTCTGGGCAGGAAACAGCAGTATACAGGAGTTTGGCGTAGATAATGTAAGAATTTCCATACCATTTTCTCTAAAGGACGGTGAAAACCCCGATGCAGTGGTAGTATACTTTATAGACCAATACGGAAAAGCGTCACCGGTTACAGGTATATACAACCGGGATACAGGTGAAGCAGTGTTTATGACAAATCACTTGTCAATTTATGCGGTGGGCTGCAATTTTGTGGACTTCATCGACACCAGCGGCAGTCGGTGGAAGGCCGCCATAGATTTTACGGCAGCCCGGCAGCTTATGGCAGGTATGGGAAACGGCAAATTCGGAACAGAACTTCCCATTACGAGGGCAATGCTTGTCACAGTACTGGGGAAAATGGCAAACGCAGAACAAAGTGGAATTCTGGGCTATAGTGATGTCCGTCCGGGACAGTACTACACCCCTTACATTGCCTGGGCTGAGGAAAACGGCATCGCCGCAGGCACGGGAAAGGGCAGGTTCAGTCCGCAGAGACCTGTAACAAGGGAGGAACTGGCTGTAATACTCAATAATTTCTTAAAATATGAAAACAGTGCTCTTACAGCAAAAGAAAACAAGGCGGCTGCTGTGGATCAGGCACGCATATCCCCCTGGGCAAGGGCGGCAGTTGAAATTGTTGTTTCTCTTGGGCTGCTGGAGCTCAAGTCCGATAACAGCTTTGAGCCGTATGAAGTTGTCACGAGAGCGGAATTTGCAGCTATCATAAAAAAATATACTGAAATGTCCCTGGAGAACGAAGTCAAATAATATATTTGGCTATGGACAATAAGTGAATAAAATATTAAGATTATATAATAAAAGCGGCTTCAGCGGTTATGAAAGGTCGCTTTTATTATATATTTATATTTTGCAGCTATAAGCTATATTAAGGCGTATTACAGGCTTTTCCGGAGGCGGCAGATGGATGAAGTACAAATAATAATAAAACAGATACTTATATTGACCTTGCTTGGTATTACAGGCTTTGCAGCCGGCAGGAAGAAATTGCTGCCTGAGAATTCACATAAATATATTTCTGCAATCATACTTAAAATCACAATGCCCTTTCTGATTTTCACTACCATGGGAAACTACTCCTTTACGGGAGAAACCTTGAAAAACGGATTTTTCATATTTGTCCTGGGGGTTGTTTTCATTCTGCTGGGCGGAGCGATTTCGCTGGGGCCGTGCAAGCTGATGGGTATCCGTGAAAAAACCCGGAATATATACATTGCCCAGTCAATGTTCGGGAATGTAATATTTATGGCTTATCCGCTGCTCAAAGCAATGTTTGGTGATGAGGGCATAGTGTACGCCATTTTTTACAATATTGCAAACGATGCAATATTATGGACCCTCGGAGTATATCTTTTCAACAAGCATAACTCAAAAAGCTGGAAGGACAACCTTTCCCATCTGATAAACCCCAATACCCTTGCTTTTATAGGGGGGCTGCTGATGATTCTTGCCAAGTGGCTGTTTAAGTTTGAAGATACCGCAGCCTATAAGCTTACCTGGGAGATATTTTATACAACCTTTTATAATCTCGGACATATAACCATATATCTTTCCATGCTTTTTATCGGACTTATTTTATCCAATGTGAAAATAGACGGCGTAAAAGACATACTTTCCAGGGCGAGCTATCTTGTTTATTCGGTTTTCAAGCTTTTGCTGGTGCCTGCCGCAGCTATTTTGCTTTTCAAGCTGACGGGTAAATTCTTTGATGATTTTGTAAAAAAAATAGTTGTATTGCAGCTTGCCATGCCGGCCTCTACAATTGTATCGGCTTTAGCCCTGGAATATGGCTCTGATTACAATGCTGCCACCGAGGGCATATTCATTTCCACCATATTGTCCATATTCACCCTTCCCCTGATGGTATACCTCCTGACGGTCTAGTTCACCGAAAAATTTGACGGACCCTGAAGGCGGTATCTTATAAGGGACTTCATAATTCATCAATCCGAATATTAAGAGCGGGCAGTCAAAAATTGTTCGCTTTTTTAATTGACAATGCTCTTTAATATTTGATAATATTATTGTATCAAAAAGGCGAATTATTTTCGTAAAATTTTTAAAAATGTTCACAATCAAATCATTAACATATTCGGAGGATTATGGCATGTGTGTTTCAAAAGACGCCAAAGTGGCTGTTGTTATGGGGAGCGATTCCGATCTTTCAGTAATGAAGAGCTGTATCAAGCTTCTTAAGGATTTCGAGGTTCAGTGTGAAGTAATGGTTTGCTCAGCCCACAGAACACCCGACAAGGCTTCTGAGTTTGCAAAAAATGCCCAGGCAAACGGAATAGATGTCATTATTGCGGCAGCGGGAAAAGCTGCGCATCTTCCGGGCGTTCTGGCTGCTTATACTCCTGTTCCGGTTATTGGTGTGCCTGTAAAGTCATCTACACTTGACGGGCTGGATTCCCTGCTGTCAATAGTTCAGATGCCTGCGGGAATACCCGTTGCCACCGTTGCGGTGGACGGTGCGGAAAATGCGGCGCTGTTGGCTGTTCAAATCCTGTCTGTTGCTTATCACGGACTGAGGGAAAAAATGCTGGATTACAAAAAATCCCTTGCCGAGAAAGTTGAAAAGAAGAATGCGGAACTCCAGAAAAAACTGGAGGAACTCTAGAACTGGACCGTCAAAAAACCATTGGAATTAAAAAGGAGTTATTCATGTGTGAATTAGGAGAATGCTTACAGTGTGAAAACCTTGACTGCTTTGATGACAGAATGGACAAAATGCATGAAGAATGCGGAGTATTCGGGGTATATTCAACTGATAACAGTGATGTTGATGTTGCAGGGTTGACCTATTACGGCTTGTATTCACTTCAGCACAGAGGTCAGGAAAGCGCCGGCATAGCAGTAAGTGACAAGGAAACAATCGTATTTCACAAGGATATGGGTCTGGTTCCTGAAATATTTGACAAGGTGGTTTTGACCCATCTCCAGGGAACCATGGCGGTAGGGCATGTCAGATATTCCACCACCGGCGCCAGCAGGCGCGAAAATGCACAGCCCATAGTTGTAAGGTCCAGAAACGGTCAGATAGCTCTGGCCCACAACGGAAACATAGTCAACGCTTCGCTGCTGAGAGAGCAGATGGAAGATAACGGAACCATATTCCAGACCACCAATGATACGGAAGTTCTGGTTAATCTGGTCACAAAACACGGTATTACCTCTGAAACCATAGAGGAAGCTGTTGAAAAAATGATGAGGGATGTTAACGGCTCTTACGGGCTTATTTTGATGACAGCCAACAAAATGCTGGGAGTAAGGGACCCGTACGGAATACGTCCCCTTTGCATCGGAAAAACCTCCAATTCATATGTGATAGCCTCCGAATCCTGTGCACTTGATGCGGTCAATGCCGAATTCATACGCGATATAGAACCCGGTGAAATTGTAACTATTGAAAACAATGAAATCACATCTATCAGAGCCTTCAACAATAAGGACACAAAGCTTTGCATCTTTGAATTCGTTTATTTTGCGCGACCTGACAGCGTTATAGACGGTGCAAGTGTCCAGCAGTCCAGATATGAGGCGGGAAAACGCCTGGCCATAGAGCACCCCGTTGATGCGGATATTGTCATAGGTGTTCCGGATTCGGGAATTTCTGCCGCTATCGGATTTTCCAAGCAGACAGGTATCCCCTACGGTGAAGGAATTGTAAAAAACAGATATGTGGGAAGGACCTTTATCCAGCCAAGTCAGGGCATGAGAGAGGTGGCCGTCCGCATAAAGCACAATGCCATCAAGAAGACTGTGGAAGGCAAAAGAGTAGTAATAATAGATGATTCCATAGTAAGGGGCACCACCACAAGACGAATAGTAAAGATTCTCAAAAAGGCGGGCGCCAAAGAGGTACATATGAGAGTCAGCTCGCCTCCGTTAAAATTTCCCTGTTATTTCGGAATAGATATATCATCAAGAAAAGAACTTGTTGCCGACAAGCTTTCGGTTGAAGAAATAAGAGAAATGATATGCTCCGATTCTCTGGGCTATTTGAGCCTGGAGGGTCTTCTGAAGACTCCGGTTGATTCCAGGTGCGGATTTTGTGCGGCCTGCCTCACCGGTGATTATCCAATAGAGGTACCTGCTGAAGGAGATAAATTCAGTTGCGGCACCTGATCAGTTCATTAAAATTATTGAGAATTCAATAGACCTGAGTATGAACTTCCGGGCATTGCGGGGCATTTCGGTTCCCTGGGCGGGGCCCGGAAATAAATAATTATTCGATAGGCGCTGTAGGGCAGCGGAATGGAGGATTAAATGACCACTTACAAAGATGCGGGCGTAGATGTTGAAGCCGGCTATGAATCGGTTAAATTGATAAAGGATCATGTGAAGCGTACCTTCAGACCTGAGGTTATGACTGAGCTGGGGGGCTTTGGAGGCCTGTTCAGCCTTGATAAATCAAAGTACCGGCAGCCGGTTCTGGTTTCCGGGACAGATGGTGTGGGTACCAAGCTCAAAATGGCTTTTTTGATGGAAAAACACGATACCGTGGGTATCGACTGCGTGGCCATGTGTGTAAACGATATAGTCTGCAGTGGTGCGGAGCCGCTTTTCTTCCTGGACTATGTTGCGGTGGGGAAAAACTACCCTGAAAAGGTAGCCGAGATAGTCAAGGGGGTTGCCGAGGGCTGTGTTTTGTCAGGCTGTTCGCTCATAGGCGGAGAGACTGCTGAAATGCCGGGCTTTTATCCTGTTGACGAGTACGATCTTGCTGGGTTTTCAGTGGGTATAGTGGATAAGGATAAAATAATTGACGGAAAAAATATAAAAGCAGGAGACAGGATTATAGGCCTTCCTTCTTCGGGAATTCACAGCAACGGGTATTCGCTGGTGCGTAAACTGATAAATCCCACCGAAAAGAATCTGAAGGAATATGTTGAAAAGCTGGGCTGTACTCTGGGTGAAGAGCTGCTTAAGCCAACAAGGATATACGTTAAGACCATACTGGCTTTAATTGAAAAATTCCAGATCAAGGGAATATCACATATAACCGGCGGAGGTTTTATTGAGAACATTCCAAGGATGGTTCCCGCAGGTCTGAAGGTCAGCATTGAAGTGGGAAGCTGGCCTGTGCTTCCGGTATTTGATATGCTCAGAGAATTGGGAAACATGAAGGACAAGGATATATTCAACACCTTCAACATGGGTATAGGCATGGTGCTGGCAGCAGCAGAGGAAGATGCCCCGGAGATTGTGGATTACCTCAAATCTGTGGGAGAGGCCGCATATATTATCGGAACTGTTGCAGAGGGGGAAGCCGGGGTTGAATTGGTATAAAATTGCGTTCCGGCCCGGACCTACATCCGAGGACAATATATACGGGGAGTTGAAGCAGATATGCTTAGGATAGGCGTATTGGTATCAGGAGGCGGTTCAAACCTTCAGGCGATTATAGATAAAATCCAAAACGGATACATAAAAAATGCAGAAGTTGTAACTGTTGTGTCCAGCAAGCCCGATGCATATGCTCTGGAGAGGGCAAAAAAATACGGTATAAATGGTACCTGCATTTCAAGAAAAGCCTTCAATAATATTGATGAATACGATGAGGCGCTTATAGGCCACTTCAGGGAGCATTCCGTGGAGTTGATAGTCATGGCCGGCTTCCTGTCAATTTTGGGAGAACGCTTTAACAGGTTTTATTCAAACAGGGTGATTAATATCCATCCGTCACTTATTCCTTCCTTTTGCGGGAAGGGCTTCTACGGGATAATACCTCACAGGCAGGTGCTGGAGTCAGGAGTGAAAGTGACCGGGGCCACAGTCCACTTTGTAGAGCTGGAAGCCGATACCGGGCCAATCATACTGCAAAAGGCGGTGTATGTGGAGGAAGGGGATACCCCTGAAAGCCTTCAGAAAAGAGTTATGGAGCAGGCGGAGTGGGAAATACTGCCGGAGGCTATAAAGCTATACGCCGAACACAGGCTTGTAATTGAAGGAAAAAGAGTTCGCATAGTCAGTTAACCAGTAAATGGAGGTATCTTTATGAAGGTTTTGGTAGTAGGCAGTGGAGGAAGAGAGCACACGATAATATGGAAGCTTTCACAGAACAGGAAGATAAGTGAATTGTACTGTGCTCCCGGAAACGGAGGCATCTCGGCATTGGCTGTCTGTGTTCCCATAAAAGCCACTGATATTGATGGAATAGTAAATTTCTCAAAAGAGAACAGCATAGATTTTGTAATGGTAGCACCGGATGACCCCCTGGTGGCGGGCATGGTGGATGCGCTTCAGGAGGCCGGCATCAGAGCCTTCGGGCCTGTCAAGGCTGCTGCAATTATTGAAGGCAGCAAGTCCTTTTCAAAGGACCTTATGAGGAAATACGGCATACCTACAGCAGGGTATGAGGTTTTTGACAGCAGTGAAGCGGCGCTCCGCTACCTGGACACCTGCAGTGCGCCTGTGGTTGTAAAGGCGGACGGCCTGGCACTGGGCAAGGGTGTTATTATTGCCCAGTCTGTTGACGAGGCCAAAGCCGCCGTTAAGAATATAATGAATGACAAGGTGTTTGGCGAGGCGGGAAACAGGGTTGTAATAGAGGAATTCATACAGGGGCCGGAAGTGTCAATATTGGCCTTTACCGACGGCAAGACCGTAGTCCCCATGGTATCTTCCCAGGATCACAAGAGAGTATTTGATAAGGATCAGGGACCGAATACCGGAGGTATGGGTACTTTCTCCCCCAGCCGGATATACGGCCAAAAGCTGGCGGAGCAATGCATGAAGGAAATATTTCTGCCCACCATGGAGGCCATGAACAAGGAAGGCCGCAAATTCAAGGGAATTTTATACTTCGGACTTATGATAACCAAGGACGGGCCCAAGGTCATAGAATACAACGCCCGCTTCGGAGATCCTGAGACACAGGTTGTACTGCCAAGGCTTAAAACCGATCTTCTGGATATATTTGATGCAATCATTGATGAAAAGCTTTCCGACATAAAAATAGAGTGGAGTGACAATGCCGCTGTTTGTGTTATAGCAGCATCAGGAGGTTATCCGGGCAAGTATGCCACAGGTTTCGAGATAAGCGGCCTGGAGGCGGCAGAGGCCGATGGGGACACAATTGTTTTCCATGCAGGAACAACTTATGCCGACGGCAGGTTCCGTACCGCCGGAGGAAGAGTGCTGGGCGTCACTGCCGTGGAGGAAAACATGGACAAGGCCATTGCCAGGGCGTATGCCGGCATTGAAAAAATCAAATTTGAAGGCATGCACTACAGGAAGGATATAGGAAGAAAATAATATTCTCAGGCTGTATGCCTGCAATCTGAAAATATAGATTTTAAAGAGGCTTATGCCCCAAATCCCAAAAGGGGTTTGGGGTTTTCACAATTACGGAAGCATTATATTTCAAGTATTTTACAACGTAGGTTTTTACAATTTTTAATAGATAGTTAATATTTTTATGCTATAATAACAGATATATTATAATGCAGGGTTTAAACCAATATAGCCATATTTACAGTAGAGGGATATACCAATGGGAGTTACAGGCTTGAAAATAGGAATTTGCGGAGGGACCTTTGACCCGGTTCATACTGCCCATCTGGCAGTTGCAGAATTGGTAAAAAGTGAATACGGTCTTGACAAGGTATTGTTTATACCGTCAGGCATGCCCCCTCATAAGGATTTGCAAAATGTGACCGGGCCGGTGCACAGGCTGAAAATGGTTCAGTGCGCGGTGAGCTCCAATCCCGGCTTTGAAGCTGTTTCCCTGGAAATTGAAAGGTCGGGCTACACCTATACTGTGGATACTCTCAAGGAATTGCACGGGATATATCCGGAAGGGACGGAGTTCAGCTATATTATTGGTGCAGACGTTGTAATGGATCTTTTGACATGGAGAAATGCACGGGAGGTATTTGCTCTCACAGGGTTTATTGCAGTCATGAGGCCGGGGTTTTCCGACGAAGCCTTTAACAGCCGGCTTGCAGATCTGAAGGAAAATTACCGTGTCAATATAAGCTGTATGGAGATACCCTTGTTGGATATTTCCTCCACGTATATCAGAGAAAGGGTCAAGGCGGGGAAGTCCGTTAAATATCTTGTCGACCAAAAGGTTGAAGAATATATTGAGGAAAACCACCTGTATAAAAAGGAAGACCGGCTATGAAGCTAGACCAGATGGATATTTTATTAAAGCAGGCGTTAAAACCAGGAAGGTATGTTCATTCGGTAAATACCATGAAGGAAGCTGTCCGCTTGGCAGGACATTATGGTGAGGATGTTGATTCGGCAGCTATTGCAGGGCTTTTGCATGACTGTGCTAAAAATCTTAATGATGAGCAGACCCTTGAGTACTGCAGCAATTATGGAATAAACCTCAGCCGGCTTGAGCAAAAACAGGTTTTTCTGATGCACGGAGCAGTTGGCGCAGTGATTGCGCGGGAAAAGTACGGAGTTGAAAATGAGGCTGTACTGAATGCCATCAAATATCATACTACCGGTTATGGCAGTATGAGCATGCTGGATAAAATAATATTGCTGGCTGATTTTATTGAACCGGGCAGGAAGCACAGTGAGGTTGACAATGCCAGAAAGCTGGCGTATATAGATATAAACAGGGCTTTGATAAGTGCTTTTGACAGCACCATCAGGTATGTCATGAACAGGAAGGGCTTGATTCACCCTTCTACCATAGAGGCCAGAAACAATATACTGATGCTGATTTCTTACGGACACACAGATTTGGAATTTAAGGGGTAAAAATATAGGTGTTATGAATAAAATTATTAAGTTTACATTTTATGGAGTTGGAACTTTTTTGCTGCTGTTTTCATCAATTATAGTAGGGGCAAATTTTGTCAGAGATTCCGGTGTATTTGACAAGGAGATTGTTGAGGTGAAAAAGCAGCCTCAAAATGTACAAGCGGCTACAAGCTCCACACCGAAAAAAATAATTGTTGATAGTGATTCTTCAAAGGGGCCGGCAAAAGATACCCCGTCGGTATCAACAACGGTGAACAACAAGAAACTGGTAATAGAAGTTATCAACTGCACTGACAAAGGCGGACTTGCCGAGGATACCAGGGAAATGCTTGAGGCACAGGGCTATACCGTAAGTGCCGGAACTGGTGCCGAAAAGCAGGGGACGTCAAAGATTATAATCAGAAAAAAGGGTGTAAAGACAGATGTAATAAAAAATGTTTTAAAAATTATGGTTGAAAAGGAAGAACTTCAACCTGACTCAAGATATGACGTTACAATCATATTGGGAAGTGATTTTAATCCGTAGTGGTCTGTAACATCTAAAACGTATATTGCCGGCGAGGAAAATTTCTGCAGGATAAGGCGGAGGACGAAGGCAATATGTGACTTTTAGGTGTTACAGAGTACTAGGTTAAAGCCTTAAAAAATTGAATAAAATAACGCTTAGGACGAGGTGCAAACATTTGGATTCAAAAAAATTGGTGGAGAAGATAGTAGCTTTAATGGAAGAAAAGAAGGCCAGGGATATAAGTATAATTAACATTGAAAGTATAACGGAAATTGCAGACTATTTTGTAATTTGCAGCGGAACTTCAACTACTCATATCAAGTCCATAGCTGATGAAGTGGAGTTCAAGCTGGGGGAAGCAGGGCTTCAGACTTACCATAAGGAAGGCTACGATACGGCCCGGTGGATACTGCTGGACTACGCGGATGTTGTTATTCACGTATTCCACCAGGAGGACAGAGGCTTCTACAATTTAGAAAGGCTTTGGTCAGATGGAGTATTGACTAATATAAGATAGTTATGGTTGTTGATGAAAATAATATAACAGGAAGCATATTTAAGGTAGCTGTTCCGGCGGTAGTGGAACAGCTACTAATTATGATTGTAGGTGTTGTTTCACTGGCCTTCGTGGGACATTTAAGCAATGAGGCTGTTACGGCCGTGGGCTTTATTAATTCACTGTTTGGATTTATACAGGTGTTTTTTGTAGCCTTGTCCACAGGTTGTACAGTTATCATAGCAAGGCTTATAGGCGAAGGCGATACCAAAAGTGCAAAAGCGGCCATAAAGGAATGTGTGTTGATAGGTTTTGCCGCTGCGCTGGTATTTTCAGTAATTCTTATCCTGCTTGCACGGCCGGTTATTTCCGCGTTTTTCAGCGGGGCTGAAAAAGTTATTGTAGATATGGCCGCCCACTATTTTAAAATTACCCTTATCACCCTTCCCCTTTTGTTCACAAACATAATCATAAGCGGCTCTCTGAGAGGTTCCGGAGATACAAAAACGCCCATGTTGATTGCAAATGTGGTAAATATATTGAACATTGTTCTGAGTTATGTTTTAATATATGGGGTTAGCATTGGTAATCTGACAATTGAGAAAAGAGGCATTACCGGTGCGGCAATCGCGGTCTGTATTTCCAGAGGAGTAGGAGGAGTGCTCAGTCTGCTTGTGGTTTTAAGCAGACCTGTTTTGTTAGCCTTCAGCTTGAAAGGAAAGCTTGCGTTTGATTTTCAACTGCTCAAGAGAATTCTTCACGTTGGAATTCCTGCTTCCATGGAACAGCTTATAATGCAGGGAGGCTTTCTCCTGCTGCAGGTGGTCATATCGCGAATGGGCACGGAGGCTTCTACTGTATATCAGATTGTTATGTCTATCAATTCCATGTGCTTTGTTCCCATTTTTGGTTTTGGCCTTTCTGCAACAACAATAGTGGGGCAGAGTCTGGGTGCAAAACGGATAGACCTGGCCAGAAAAGCCGGATGGAAGACGGTGAAGATATGTCTTGTAATTACAGTGGCGCTTTCCAGCCTCCTGTTTATATTTGCAGGAAGCCTGATTCGGATATATACAAGTGATCCGGCCATTATAGCCATAGGCACCGGAGCTATAAGAATATTCAGCTTTTCCCAGCCTTTTGTGTCAATTGTAACGGTGGTTTCAAATGCACTGCGGGGAGCAGGAGACATTATTTATGTCATGCTTACAAGCTTTGTGGGCATCTGGTGCTTCAGAGTGTTTCTGACCTTTTTGCTGGGGCTGGAACTGCGTGTGGGTATCACTGCCGCATGGATTGCCCTGACACTGGATTTTTCCATAAGATCGGTGATGTACCTTACAAGATTCAGGAAGGGAAAATGGGCAAATATATCAATATAAGATTTGAAAAACTTTCAGACTGCCCAGGTGCCGATTTTTTAAGTCAAAATGAAGAAAATAATAAGAAAGCAGTTGTGAAGAGAAAATTATGTTTTATTAACATATAAATAAAAAAATCAATGGCACGGGCAATGAAACGGATTTTATCCCATTTGTGACAAGGGGTGAATTCACTTCAGCCCTTGTGGGAAATGGAGACTTCTGAAAGATTTGAAAAACTTTCAGACTGCCCAGGTGCTGATTTTTTAAGTCAAAATGAAGAAAATAATAAGAAAGCAGTTGTGAAGAGAAAATTATGTTTTATTAACATATAAATAAAAAAATCAATGGCACGGGCAATGAAACGGATTTTATCCCATTTGTGACAAGGGGTGAATTCACTTCAGCCCTTGTCGGAAATGGAGATAAAATGATCAGTGCAAACGGTGTTTCCCTGCGATATGGGGGACGGGCTTTATTTGAAAATGTAAATATCAAATTTACAAAGGGCAATTGCTACGGTCTCATAGGAGCAAACGGCTCTGGAAAATCAACCTTTTTAAAAATCCTTTCAGGTGAAATAGAACCAAGCAAGGGCGATGTTACAATTACACCGGGAGAGAGACTTGCCGTTTTAAAGCAGAACCACTATGAGTATGATGAATACGAGGTTCTGAAAACTGTAATGATGGGGCATAAAAGGCTTATTGAGATCATGGAAGAAAAGGAAAAGCTCTATGCAAAATCCGAATTCACCGAGGCGGAAGGCATACTGCTTTCGGAGCTGGAAGCGGAATTTGCGGAATTGAACGGCTGGGAGGCAGAATCCGATGCCGCCATACTTCTCAACGGTTTGAACATTGGGGAAGAGTATCACTACAAGCTGATGAAAGACCTGGATGGAAATGAGAAGGTAAGAGTTCTTCTGGCACAGGCGTTATTTGGAAACCCTGACATCCTGCTCATGGACGAACCTACCAACCATCTTGACGTGGCATCCATTACCTGGCTTGAAAATTTTCTTGCCAACTTTGAGAATATAGTCATAGTGGTATCCCATGACAGACACTTCCTTAACCAGGTGTGTACTCAGATAGCGGACATAGACTTCGGCAAGATACAGTTGTACTTCGGCAACTATGATTTCTGGTATCAGTCCAGCCAGTTGGCACTTCAGCAGATGAAGGACGCAAATAAAAAGACCGAGGCCAGAATGAAGGAACTGCAGGAGTTTATTCAGCGGTTCAGCGCCAATGCTTCCAAGTCCAAGCAGGCGACCTCCCGTAAAAAGCTGCTGGACAAATTGACACTTGAGGATATAAGGCCCTCTTCAAGAAAATATCCTTTTGTGGACTTCAAGCCCGACAGGGAAGCTGGCAATGATTTGCTCATGGTTAACGGCATTTCCAAGGAAATTGAAGGTGAGCAGCTTTTAAAGGATGTAAATATCATAGTAAACAAAGGTGACAAGATAGCCTTCGTAGGAACGTACGGCAACGCGAAAACCACATTTTTCAAAATTCTCATGGGGGAAATGGAGCCGGACAGCGGAGATTTCAAATGGGGAATAACCACCTCCCAATCCTATTTTCCAAGGGACAACTCAGAGTTCTTTGACGGAGTTGATCTGAGTCTTGTAGACTGGCTGAGACAGTTCTCAAAGGATCAGACCGAGACCTTCCTGAGAGGCTGGCTGGGAAGAATGCTATTCTCAGGAGAAGAAGCCCTGAAAAAGGCATCGGTGCTTTCGGGAGGGGAGAAGGTCCGATGCATGCTGTCAAAGATGATGCTTTCAGGCGCAAATGTACTCATACTGGATGAGCCTACAAACCATCTTGACTTGGAGTCAATCACCGCACTTAACAACGGACTTATCAACTACAAGGGAACCATACTGTTTTCCTCACATGACCATGAGTTCGTTCAAACCGTAGCAAACAGGATTGTTGAGATTACTCCCAAAGGAATTATTGACAGGCAGATGACCTATGATGAATACCTTGAAAATGAAGATATCCAGGCCTTGAGAAAGGAAATGTGGTCATAAAAAAGTGAGTATTGCATAACAGCAGAAGGCTGAAGGCAGTATAAACGACGGGATTGCTTCCCGTACTAAATTTTTAAAATTGATTGCTCACAGAGTTCTTGTTGAAATTGTAAGGTACAGCACAAATATTCAATAACCGTCGCAGCAACTCCACCTTCCGGGTCTCGGGTGCTGTATCAAAGTGACATCCTGTCACTTTGCCGATAAAAATATTTGTGCTGTACAAAGTCCATTTTATAAGGATTTATTAACGAAGTTTTTAGGCTAGACTCTACAATTTCAAACAAGAATTTTGTATCAAGCTTCCAATTTAATAAAATTGTACTCGCCCAAGTCAATAAATTTTGTACTGATATATTCAGCAATTCTGGCTTGGTTATCCATTGCTTTTTTACATTAAGCTGTGTTAGACAATATTGTCTCATTTTGCGTATTGTATTTGCTGATGAAACTCATCATCTGTTAATCCGTACAGGATTTCATCATAAAACTTACCGTCAACAAAAACTGTTTTCCTTCGACGTCCTTCAACTGCCAGCCCAATCTTTTCACAAAGTTTATTTGAAGAAGTATTATACTCATAAACACTTGCATTAAATTTACAAAATCTCATTTGGTCAAAATAATACCTTAATATTATTGACAAAGCCTCATAAGCATAACCTTTATGTTGATATTCAGGTTTAATAAACATTCCGCAAGTGAAAACTCCAACTCGTCTGTCTGTTATAGATGGAGTTGCCATTCCAACTTTATTATTATCATTGTCCACTATTATAAGAAAGGGACTATCGTTATCATTTCCTTTTAATGATTGATTGAGAGCAAAGTCCTTACTTGCATTTTGCGACATTGGTATCCTTATATCTGATTCATATTTTTGTATCGTTGCATCTTGAAGAGCCTCAAAAAACAAATCATAATCTTCTGGTTCAATTGCTCTTAATGTAATTTTCTCACCTTTCCAAAAATTCATGCCTGCACCCCTATATTAATATAATCATTACTTCACAATATCTTACAAATACAAAGTACTTGTTATTCTAATGCTATCTCCAATTATATGCATATGTCAAGCTTATGAAAATTAAACAAATATAGGCTGACGACCATTTAGTTTACCGTGCTTTATTATACTCTCAGCTTTACAATATGGACATACAGAACCACATGCGAACATTGATTCTCTGTAATCTTTCGGCAAGTTACGGGGCATTGTGCCTATTGCCATGATTTCGCCAATGTAATTGAATAATCATGTAGGTCATGTTCTGCTAATGAGGATATATCACTCTTAATTGTTGTTAGTGATGGCATAATAACACTCCCGTTAATTATTGCAGTACAACTATATCACAAATCGAACATATGTTCAAACAACAATTATATCTAACAGAGCTTTACATTAATGCTATTCAAACGGAGGATACTCTATATCCTTTTCGTGGTACCAAACTTCCTCCCCGCCTGCGAACATCACCAGAACCTTGCCGTCCTGGCGCTTTTCAATATATCCATACCGGTCGTAGTCTTCAGCCGTGTTTCTGTAGCTATCGGCTCCCTGAGTTCCTTTGGGAATTATAATATCCCTGACCTTCTTCCGGTTCTCCTTAGTATATTCCTCGGTTTTTGATTCATGTATCCATCCACGGTTGTTGGTAGGGGTATCATAGGTTTTGAAGGAGACAAACAGCCACACGTCATCTTCGCTGGTATATCCTGCAAACATTACCACCACCAAAGTGTCGGTGAGATTGCAGACCCTTGGTGCATCATCCTGCGGCATCCAAAGAATGGGGGCGGACGCGCTCACAAACCTGTAATGTTCACCATAGCCTATATAAGTCACAGACAGGGGAAAAACATTTTTTTCAGAAGCAACTGAATTACCGCTGCTGTCCGGAGAAGACGGCTTATTCTGGAATGCACAGCCGGAGTAAAGAGCAATAATGAGAACCAGGGCAAATATGATCTTTAATTTCAATTTCATAGTTTAACTCTCCTGTTAAAAAATTAGGATGCCATATGCCATTGAAGCACATCACTTATTAAAGCTTCACAAAGCCAATTACGGGAGCCAATGGTAACTGACTTTATTAAATTATAACATTTACTCCCAGGTATATTCCATAAAATAGAAAATGCCGGGCTAAAGGGATAAAACACTCCAATAGCCTGGCATTAAAAACCTCTTAATTTAATTTTTAACGGATAGGATTCCATATGGGATGGTATTCTGCACGAGTATGATTCATCAGCAGCCTATCCGATGTTCTCCACATATCTCTTGATTTTTTTGGTAGTAGTTTTGGCAAATTCCTCTTCACGAAGGGTGAAATCCTTGATTCTCTTGTACAGCGGCATCTGCTTGTTGATTTCCCTTATCTCCGAATGTAGGAGCTTGTAGATTTCCTCCTTGGAAATGATATTCAGGTGGAGCCTTTCCTTGATTTCATCAACATCCACTACTATTTGCGCATTTACTTCCGTCTCGCCGGATTCCTCCTCATAGCGGCCCCAAACAAGACTTTCCTTTACATAGGGACACTTGGCCAGGTAGGCTTCCACCTCTTCGGGAAATATATTCTTACCGTTTTTGGTAACTATGACATTTTTCTTTCTCCCGGTTATGAAAATATAACCTTCCTCATCAATGTAACCTAAATCCCCTGTATATAGACGGCCATTCTTAAGCACCCTGGCGGTAGCCGAGGGATTTTCGTAGTAACCCAGCATTACATTGTCTCCGGCTATCACAAATTCGCCTATACCGTCTTCACCCACGTTTTCAACCGTAATTTCAACACCTGCCAATGCCTTCCCGGCAGAATCGTGCCTGAAGCCGCGGTCGTTGTTAACCGATACGATGGGAGCACATTCAGTGAGGCCGTAACCCTGGACGATTCTTATGCCCATAGCGCACAAATCGTTTGAAACGTCAGGATTAATTGCGGCTGCACCGGAAATGACCAGCCTGACCCTGCCTCCGAATATATTATGAATCTGTTTGAAAATCTTCCTGCGTATATCAATTTTAAGAAAATAATAGAGTAAATTGCTGATTTCAATGGCAACATTTAATTTTAGCCTGCTTAACAGGCTCTTTGAGGCCTGCTTTATTATTTTCTTATGCATATTCTCCAAAATCAGCGGCACCAGCATCAATATTGTGGGCCGGGTTTCCTGCAGGTTTTGTACTATATATTTCAAGCCTTCATTGAAGGAGAAACAGCAGCCGTTAAACATCATAACAAGAAAATTAGCCGTACATTCATAGGTGTGGTGCAGCGGCAGAATCGAGATGGAACTGTCGGTTTCATCAAGATAGAGCATGGAGCATACCGACCTTACATCCGAAACTATATTTTTGCTGGAAAGCATTACACCCTTTGCCAGATCGGTAGTTCCCGAGGTGAATATCAAGGCCGCCATACTGTCAGGATCAATCACAGCATCCAGGTACCGCCTGTCGCCTTTTGCAAGAAGCTCTTTTCCTTTTTCAATGAGACCTGTCAGAGCAAGAACGTTTGGGCCCTCATCCGCTTCCAGATCCATGTTTATAAAAAATTCTATATTTGAATTTCCGGCGAGCTTAGCCATATCCTCCGCATACTTGGAGGAAAAAACAATGGCACTTGCCCCCGCTCTGGAAATAAGATTTTCAATTTCATTAAAAGGTAATTCCCTGTCAAGGGGAACCACCACACCCACGCCGCCTGTAACGGTCAGATAGGTTGTACACCACTCGGCCCTGTTTTGAGATAAAATAGCAATTTTCTTATCCTTAAGCCCCATATTAATAAGGGAAGTGCCTAAGGCATCAATCTCCTCTTTCAATTGGGCATATGTTTTTCCGTAATATTCTCCATTTTTGCCTTTGATTAAAAATGCGTCTCTTGGTCCAAACAGGCTTGCACTCTGAACCATCATATCTTTGAGATCATTGATTTTCCTGGTTTGGTAAATCGGTTCGGCTCTCATTGATTACACCCCTCTTAATAAGCAATAAATGCTGTTATTTTAACCCTTTATGTTTCCTATAGAGGAACAATTCAGGTCAGGACAGGAAATATTCCATTCCAGATATTACTAAAAGCAATTGCGGTTAAAAGCCTTTGCTTCCGGGCAAATTATGCTCTCAGCCGAAAGTAATTGACTTTAAACACATATAATAATATAAGTATATTGAAATTAAATCAATATATGAGGCAAATAAAATTCTTTATAGCTGCCATTTATGCCTTTGCTTTATTTTATAGTTTCTCCGTCTGGATATTTTTCTCAAGGTCTTTCTCAATATGAAGAAAAACAATATTACCGATAAGGCAATAGCAGTGTATTTGAAAACAGGCGATGAGGTTATTTTGTTTACATAAGCTTTTGATTTTGCCTTGAAACTCTGATCGATTGTTCTTGAGGAAACAATATCGACCTTGCCGATATTTATGCCGTCAAGAGTGTAAACAATGTTTCCCAGTACAGTACCCTTGGCAATGGGAGCCTTGAGCCCTTCCTTGATGGTTACCTTGTTATCAATCTTCCACAAGTTTTTGTCATTGGGAAGAATTGCCTGGACTTTTCCGTTTGTCACCAGGTCCAGCTTGCCGTCGTCAGAAGCGTCTTCCACAACAACCTGCCTGATTATCTCGTTCCTGTCAATTATCAACTGGCTGGAGTAGTTTTCATATCCGGCCCGCAGCAGGGTTTCGGTAAAATCGAATACAGTTCTGCCGGGCTTGTTGTTTACACCAAGTATGACTGAAATCAGTTCCAATCCGTCCTTGTTTACCGAAGATGCTACAAAATTGGCGCCCGCTCTCATGGTTGAGCCGGTTTTCATACCGGTAATGGTAAATTGATTTCTGTCATCTCCGGTATCAGGACCGTAATTGAAGGACTGACCAAGCAGTTTATTGGTATTGTTCAAAACATTCCATTTGTCGTGCTTATTTGTGGGAGAGAGCATATCCAGCTTCTTTTGGCCTATTATTTCACGGAAAGCAGGGAAAGTAAGGCATTCTTTTGCAATGAGCGCCAAATCCCTGGCTGTGGTGTAATGATCGGCGTCCTTCTCATATTCGTCAATACCGCAGGGGTTGGTAAAGGTGGAGTTTTTCGCACCCGCAGCGGCGGCGGTCTTATTCATTATTTCAATAAACTCTTTTCTGTCGGAGAAGAGATTTTCAGCTATAATGTTGGCTGTTTCGTTGGCAGAAACAATCAGCAGGGCATGCAGCAAATCCTCCAAGGTCATTTGTTCACCCGGAATGATACCTATATTCATACCGCCTACCCCTATGTCGGAAACAGCTTCCTGACTGGCCGTCATAACCTGGCTGAACTTTCCGTTTTTAAGTGCCACAAGGGCGGTAGCTATTTTAGTGGTACTAGCGGGTCTGAGACGGACGTCAGGATTGTATTCATAAAGAATACTGCCTGTTTTGGCGTCCATCAATATGTATGCTGCCGCATCAATATCCAGATCTTTACAATAAGCAGGCGATATCTGAAATGCAAGTATTATGACAAGAATAAGTGTGACAAGTGCTTTTTTCATATTTCCTCCTTAGTAAAATACATCTTCTATTAGTATAATGCATAAACAGAAAATTTGAAACCTTTCGACAATATTTGTTACATATATAGCCATATGACAAAAAATGTAATATAATATTAGTCAGGCAAGGCCTTTCTCATTTTTAAGGTTGTATGGTTCTTCATACAATTCAGATTCCCTGTTTTACAGATTGAAGCAAACAGTATTCCTCAATAGATTAATATGCTGTAGAAAACCCGAGTGTGCAAGCCCGGCTCTATTCAGGCTGAAAAAAATAAGTTATCCGGTAATTTGCAAGGAGGAAATATGGAAATATCATTTTTAGGAAAGCAGTACTTTATAAATAAAGCAGTACTTGCGGTATTGGCCGCACTGCTTATTTTGGGGGCAGGATTTTTTGGATACTACCTGCGGCAGGTATACAAGCCCCTGGAAGAACCTGTCATAGAAAAATCAGTTGTGAATGGGGAAAATTCAAACGCAGCCCTGGGGGAGAAAAACAGTGAAGAGGAGGCGGAGGCAGAAGCGGAAGAAAAGATAAAGGTTTATATTGTAGGCTGTGTAAACAAGCCGGGAGTGTATACCCTGAACAAGGGAGATGTAATAGAGGATGCTGTCCGGCTGGCCTCCGGAGCCACAAAGGAAGCAGACCTTGAGAATATAAACCTTGCATATCCTCTTACTGAAAATACCATGCTCAGGATCAGGCCAAAAGCATCTCCTGCCAAGGAGGCGGACAAGCCGACGGCAAAAGAAAAAATGAACAGCGGGGCAGACATTATTAGTGACAGTCTGGAAGCAGTGGTTTCAGACCCTGAGAGAGATGCAAAAAACAGCGGCAAAAGCAGCCTGGTGAATATAAATACAGCTTCGCAGACTGAGCTGGAAGGGCTGCCAAATGTGGGACCGGCTACTGCCAAAGCTATTGTTGACTACAGAGAAAAAAACGGAAAGTTCAAGAAAACCACCGATCTGATGAAAATAACGGGAATAAAACAAAAGACCTTTGAAAAGCTGAAAGATTTCATCTGCATCTAGGAATCCAATTCGGAAAAAGACAAAACAAAACCGGCTGTTCTAGGCCGGCTGTAAAATAATTTAAAGGAGGAAAATATAATTTAATTTTCATAATTATTATATAATTATAGCGGAGTAATTCAAATGGCATTAATAAACGATTTTATCAGTCGAATAAAGTAAAATAATATGCAACATTAACAATCATTTCATAAATAATGGCAAAATGAACACCAAAACAAGTATATATGTCAGCAATAAAGACACTGCAGGTATAAAAAAACCAAAGAGTAAAAGCTTAAATATTTTTTTGTGCCTGTGTTTTTTTAATCTTTTATATCTGGTATTTCTCAACTTCTGCCTCCGGAATGCCGTAGTCGGTGTATTTTTTAACAAGATTATTATTCCCAGGAAAGCAGGCGAATAGTCATAAGAAGCAGTGATTGGGGGCATTACTATTGCAGGGGTGATAACCGGGTGCTATAATTTTTAAAATACACTGTCAAATGGGGGATTACCGGAACAACCAGCCGGTATATGGAATAGTATGAAATATTTAAGATTTGAAGTTGACGGAATTGAAAAGTACGGGCTGCTGAATCAGGAAGAGATTACCGAAATTGAAGGCAGTATTTTTGACAGCCCTTCCGAGACAGGCACAAAATATAACCTGAATGACGTGAAACTTCTGGCACCTTGTAAACCTGGCAAGATTGTCGCGGTAGGCTTGAATTATGTCGCACATGTCAATGAATTTTCCGGCAGGGATATACCTGAAAATCCCGTCATATTTATAAAGCTGCCCCACACTGTAATCGGGCCGGGAGACATTATCAAGCTGCCCGGAGCCTCAAAGCGCGTGGATTATGAGGCGGAGTTTGCAGTGGTCATAAAAAAGCACTGCAGCAACATAGAGCCCCAACAGGCGCCGGAATATATCCTTGGGGCAACCTGTCTGAACGATGTAACGGCAAGGGACATTCAGAAGGCCGACGGACAGTGGACCAGAGGGAAAAATTATGAAACCTTCTGTCCCATGGGTCCATACATTGTAACAGGACTGGATTTTACCAGGCTGGATATAAAGCTGATTTTAAACGGTCAGGTGAAACAGCACGGGGATACCTCCATGCAGATATTCAAGACCAATGAGCTTATCAGCTTCATCTCCCGATTTATCCCCCTGGAACCCGGAGATGTTGTTACAACAGGTACACCGGAAGGGGTTGGGCCATTAAGGCCCGGTGATATTGTGGAAGTTGAAATAGAAGGCATCGGAAAACTGACAAACCGTGTGGCAGATGAATAGGAGCAAAGACCGCAGGCACATGTGGTAAAAGAATACAACCGGATGAGTATTGACACATAAAATATGTGAGAATATAATTAATATAATATTGTGGTATTGATATCAGTCAGGCGTATGTGAAGCCGTGAGGAGGATGGCACAGGCGCCCGGAAATATTGACAAAGGCGTTGATGAGAAGAGTACGTAAAAATGGGGTTTCAGAGACCGGATACATTAGCTGAAAGTAACCGGACCGGCCAATTTACCGAAGACCACCTCTGAGTCTTTTTCGTTGATTACGTTATAATCTGCGTATGATTTTTTATATGCAATGAGCTGCAAGTAGGGTGGAACCGCGAGATAACTCTCGTCCTTATATTAGTCTTTGACTATGGGACGGGAGTTTTTTATTGTCCTTTGAGGGTCAATATAACAGTATAACAGTAAATCAGTATGACTTGAATTTTAAATATCAGGATAATGTTGAAAAGGAGAAGAAAAATGATAAAAATTACTCTGAAAGACGGAAGTGTTCAGGAATACCAACAGGGTATTTCCATATTGGAGGTGGCGGAAGGCATCAGTGCCGGCCTGGCCAGGGCTGCACTTGCCGGTGAGGTGGATGGAAAGGTAAGAGACTTGAACTTCAAACTTGAAAAGGATTGCTCATTGAGCCTGCTGACCTTCTCGGACGAGGGCGGAAGATTTGCATACAGGCATACGGCCTCCCATGTGCTGGCTCAGGCTGTGAAAAAGTTATTCCCCGATGTCAAGCTGGCTATCGGCCCTGCCATAGAAAACGGCTTTTACTATGATTTTGATGTGGAAAAGAACTTTTCTCCGGAGGATCTTGCCAGACTTGAAAAGGAAATGGAAAAAATCATAAAGGAAGATCTTCCGCTGGAAAGATTTACTCTCCCGCGTGCCGAAGCAATCAGGCTGATGGAGGAGAAGGGCGAGCCGTATAAGGTTGAACTGATAAAGGATCTTCCCGAGGGAGAAGAGCTGTCCTTCTACAAGCAGGGCGACTTTGTGGACTTGTGTGCAGGACCGCACCTGCCCTCCACAGGAAAGCTGAAGGCTATCAAATTAATGAGTGCGGCAGGTGCATACTGGAGAGGCAATGAGAAAAACAAGATGCTCCAGAGAATATACGGTACTGCCTTCCCAAAGAGAAGTGAACTGGAAGAATACATTACAAGGCTTGAGGAAGCCAAGAAGCGTGACCATAACAAACTTGGAAGAGAACTGGAGCTGTTTACTACTGTTGAGGAAATAGGACAGGGTCTTCCGCTGCTTATGCCCAAGGGTGCAAAAATAGTTCAGACTCTCCAGAGATTTGTTGAGGATGAAGAGGAGAGAAGAGGCTATGTGCTGACTAAAACTCCTTTTATGGCTAAAAGCGACCTGTACAAATTATCCGGCCACTGGCAGCACTACAAGGACGGCATGTTTGTGCTGGGAGATGAGGAAAGGGATGAAGAGGTAATGGCATTAAGGCCTATGACCTGTCCTTTCCAGTTTATGATATACAAGTCAAAGCTCCACAGCTATCGCGACCTTCCCATAAGATACGGAGAGACTTCAACTCTTTTCAGAAATGAAGCCTCTGGAGAAATGCACGGCTTGATACGCGTGCGCCAGTTTACCATTTCCGAAGGGCATCTGGTATGTACGCCCGAACAGCTTGAAGAAGAATTCAAGGGTGTTGTGGACCTTATAAAGTATATGATGGAGACTCTTGGCATACAGGATGATGTAACCTACAGGTTCTCAAAGTGGGATCCCAATAATAAAGAGAAATACATCGGCAGCGCCGAGGACTGGGAGGATGTCCAGGGTAAAATGAGAACCATTCTGGACCACCTGGAAATCGATTATAAGGAAGCAGAGGGAGAAGCCGCCTTCTATGGTCCGAAGCTGGATATCCAGTTTAAGAACGTGCATGGAAAAGAAGATACCATCATAACCGTACAGGTTGATTTCGCCCTTGCAGAGCGCCTGGATATGGTTTATATCGATAAAAACAATGAAAAGAAGCATCCGTATGTCATACACAGGACCTCCATAGGCTGCTATGAAAGAACGCTGGCCATGCTGATCGAGAAGTATGCCGGTGCCTTCCCCGCCTGGCTGTGTCCTGTTCAGGCAAAAATACTTCCTCTGGTGGAAAAGCATCATGACTTTGCCCAGAAGGTATGTCAGACGCTGAAGGACAAAGGCGTCAGAGTTGAAGTGGACTACAGGAACGAAAAGATCGGGTACAAGATAAGAGAAGCACAGATGGAGAAAATACCCTATATGCTGGTTATCGGCGATAAGGAGATGGAAAACGGTGCTGTGGCCGTAAGATCAAGAAAAGACGGCGACCTGGGAACCATGCAGGCTCAGGAATTTGTTGACAAGATCGTTGAAGAAATCAGAACCAGAGCAAGATAAAGAGTTGTAAACCTAAAAAAGGGCATCCGAAAACGGATGCCCTTTTGCAATAGCCTTCACATATTAAATGCAATATGGATAACTATTTTGTAATATAACCTGCCGGAAATGACAATAATCTCTATTGTATGATATAATGTTTTCGGTGTTTTTTTGTTTTATTTAGGGATTAAATACATACAAAATTTAAAATAAGTCTTTTATAAGGAGGCTTATGGAGGAGAATATGGCAAAGAAGCTTTTATCAGTCGTGGTTCCTGTCTACAATGAGCAGGAGGTAATAGATGAGACTTTCAGGCGTCTGTCTGCAACATTTAAAGACTACTTCATGGACATTGAGTATATTTTTATTAATGATGGAAGCAAGGATAATACATATTTCAAGCTTAGGGACATAGCCTCTTCAAATAAGGAAGTACGTGTTATCAACTTTGCCAGGAATTTTGGACACCAGATTGCAATTACAGCCGGAATGGACTATGCAAAGGGAGATGCCATAGTTATAATAGATGCGGATTTGCAGGACCCTCCCCAGGTTATTCTGCAAATGGTGGACAAGTGGAAGGAAGGCTATCAGGTGGTATACGGCAAAAGGCTCCAAAGAGAAGGCGAGACCTTCTTTAAAAAGCTTACTGCCAAGGTTTTTTACAGGTTCCTGGACAGTATGACCGATGTGAAGCTTCCTGTTGATGTGGGAGATTTCAGGCTCATTGACAGAAAAGTATGCGATGCGATGAAATGCCTGCCTGAAAGGTCAAGGTATGTAAGAGGCCTGGTAAGCTGGGTGGGCTTTAGGCAGACCAGCGTTGAATACCACAGGGAGAAGCGCTTTGCAGGTGAAACAAAATATCCCTTGAGTAAAATGCTGAAGCTTGCAGGGGACGGTATATTTTCTTTTTCCTACAAGCCGTTGAAGCTGGCAACATTTTTGGGCATGCTGGTTTCAGCTTTTAGCTTTATCTATCTTATTATTGTTCTGGTGCAGAGGATAGTGAAGAATGATGTTGCTTCAGGCTGGGCCTCCTCCATGGCCGTATCCCTGTTCCTTAACGGAGTCATGCTCATCGTCATAGGAATTATGGGGGAATATGTAGGCAGGATATATGAAGAGGTTAAAGCAAGGCCCTTATATGTGGTTGGAGAATTAATGGGCTTTGGGGAAGACAGGGACAAACAGGAATAAACGGGCAGGACAAGCTTATGCAGGTTTAAATGTTACTTTAATTAATGGGGGGTTGAATTTATGAAACAATATCTGGAACTGTGCAGGCACATATTGGCAAACGGCACAAAAAAGGAAGACAGAACCGGGACAGGCACTATCAGCACCTTTGGCTATCAAATGAGATTTAATCTTCAGGAAGGCTTCCCGCTTTTGACGACCAAAAAGCTGCATTTAAGGTCTATAATCCATGAGCTGCTTTGGTTCATAAAAGGTGAGACAAATATAAAATATCTGAAAGACAACGGAGTATCCATATGGGATGAATGGGCGGACGAAAATGGCGAGCTGGGGCCGGTGTACGGACATCAGTGGAGATCCTGGGGCACTGCCGACGGAAATCAGATAGACCAGCTCAGCCAGGTGATTTCTCAAATCAAGAACAATCCGGATTCCAGAAGAATTATAGTTTGCTCCTGGAATGTGGGAGAATTGAATAAAATGGCTCTGCCACCCTGTCATTGCTTTTATCAGTTTTATGTGGCAAACGGCACACTGTCCTGCCAATTGTATCAGCGAAGTGCGGATGTTTTTATCGGTGTGCCTTTCAACATAGCCTCATATGCCTTGTTTACCATGATGGTTGCACAGGCATGCGGTTTGAAGCCCGGTGAATTTGTCCATACTCTGGGAGACGCACATATTTACCTGAACCATCTGGAGCAGGTTGACCTTCAGCTTTCCAGAGAGCCGAGAGGCCTGCCAAAGATGGTAATAAATCCTGAGGTCAGGGATATCTTTAACTTTAAGTTTGAAGACTTTACACTGGTGGACTATGACCCGCATCCACATATAAAGGGAGCTGTGGCCGTATGATATCAATGATTTGGGCCATGGGCAGAAATAATGCTCTTGGCTGTAAAAACAGGATGCCCTGGCATCTTCCGGCGGATTTTGCCTACTTCAAGCGCACAACGCTGGGAAAGCCGGTGATTATGGGCAGAAAGACCTTTGAGTCCATTGGAAAGCCGCTTCCGGGCAGAACCAACGTGGTTATAACCAGGGATTCGAAATTCAGGCCCCAGGGGTGTATAACCGTGCATTCAATAGACAAGGCAAAAGCCTTTGCAGCCGGCGGAGAAGCTTTTATAATTGGCGGTGCGGAAATATACGGTGCCTTCCTGCCCGTTGCGGACAAATTATATATAACTGAGATAGATCATACTTTTGAGGCGGATACATATTTTCCCGGAATAGATTATTCAAAGTGGAAGCTTGTCTCAGAAGAGCCGGGGCCCAAGGACGAAAAAAATCCGTACGACTACCGGTTTCTGGTGTATGAACGGGCAGACTGAATATTCACAGCTTAAAGCAGTTGTAATATTCGTACTGAAGTAAGTAATTAAAAAAATAATTTGACAAGGAAATGGCTTTTTGTTATCATATTAATGCAAAACAAGAAGAAGTATTCCACTTCTCACCTGGCGAATTTTGATTTGCAGGGTTAATATCGGTTAAAAAGGCAACAAGCTGCCTTGGTGCGTTTTTGCATAATGACTGAGATTAATAAGTGGATGCTGCTTTTATCCACTTTTTTTATTGTCTAAAATTATTAAGGATTTGAAGTGAAACTTCTGCCTATTATATTCGGAGGTGTCAGTTATTAGCAAAAATGAATTAATGATCAATGAGGATATCAGGGACAAAGATGTCAGACTTATCGATAATGATGGTACCATGCTTGGTATCATGGCGACTAAGGAAGCCCAGAAACTTGCTGTTTCTAAGAATCTTGACCTGGTTAAGATTGCTCCGCAGGGAGTGCCGCCTGTTTGCAAGATAATGGATTACGGCAAATACATGTTCGAGCTTGCCAAGAAAGAGAAGGAAGCAAGGAAGAATCAAAAGATCATAAGCATAAAAGAAGTCAGAGTATCTCCTTCGATAGAGGATCATGATTTTGAATTCAAGGTCAAGAATGCATACAAATTCTTGAAGGATGGAGACAAAGTCAAGGTTTCAGTAAAGTTCAGAGGAAGAGAAATGCATTACACCTCAATAGGCATTGAAATTCTTGATAAGTTTGCAGAATTAGTAAAAGATGTTGGAACAGTTGAAAAGAAACCAAAACTTGAAGGCAAAAGTATGATAATGATACTTAATCCAAAGCAGTAGGATAGGAGGAGAATAAATATGCCAAAGTTAAAGACTCATAGCGCATCAAAAAAGAGATTCAGAGTGACAGCTACAGGAAAGATCAAGAGAGGTCAGGCTTGGAGAAGCCATAGACTCGTTTCCAAGGCTACAAAAGCTAAAAAGCACCACAGGTTGGGTGCATACGTTTCAGCTGCTAACGAAGCTGCAATTAGAAAACTTATTCCATATAAATAAGAGGGAGGACGAAGGTTTATGGCAAGAGTTAAAGGTGCGATGAGAACTCGCGCAAGACATAAAAAAATATTGAAGCTTGCAAAAGGATATTTTGGAGCAAAGAGCAAGCTCTTCAGAATGGCCAATCAGGCTGTAATGAAATCTTTAAACTACGCATTCAATGACAGAAGAGCGAAGAAGAGAGATTTCAGAAAGCTTTGGATTGCCAGAATAAATGCTGCTGCAAGAATTAACGGTTTATCCTACAGCAGATTTATCAGTGGATTGAAGAAATCAGGAATCGAGCTCAACAGAAAGGTTCTTGCTGATATGGCAGTGAACGATGCCACTGCATTTGCACAGTTGGCTGAGCTGGCAAAATCCGCAAAATAAGAAATAAGGTTTTTACAGGGAGTATCTTTTTGACAACCAAAAAGATACTCCTTTTTAGCAGTTGCAAAGCTTTATTTTCATGCTTGGAAGGGTGTTTATGAGTAGAGTTGTTTTTTTAGTGGATATGAATGCTTTTTTCATAAGCTGTGAAATGTCAAGAAAGCCCGAAATCTCAGGAAAACCTGCAGCGGTTGCCGGTGATCCCAAAAACAGGTCGGGCATAATCCTGGCCGCAAACTATGAAGCGCGTAAATTCGGTGTGAAAACCACAATGGTTATTCACCAGGCGTTAAAGCTGTGCCCCGGCATGGTTCTTGTGCCTCCCGACCATCATTATTATGAAGAAAAATCAAAAGAGGTAATGTCACTGCTGGGAAACTATTCACCAATTGTGGAACAGAACAGTATTGACGAAGCCTGGCTGGATATGACCGGAACGGAAGAACTTTTCGGAAGCCCTGTTGAGGCTGCCCGCAGAATTATGACCGATATAAATGAAGGCCTGGGGCTGTGGTGTTCGATAGGAATTTCTGAGAACAAGCTGCTGGCCAAAATTGCTTCAGAGCTTAAAAAACCCATGGGAATAACGGAATTATGGTTAAAGGACATAAAGCAAAAGCTGTGGCCGCTTAAGGTTACAGACATGTATGGAGTGGGCCGGCAAACAGGCCTTAAGCTCAATAATCTGGGAATTGTCACCATAGGGGACCTGGCAGGGTATGAGCCAAAAGCACTGACCAGGCTGCTGGGGAAAATGGGAGCTGAGCTTCACGCCAGTGCAAACGGACAGGACTATTCGCCCGTAACACCACGCAGCACTGGTGAAATGAAATCCATAGGCAGGTCCACAACCCTATCCGAGGATGTTACCGATGTAGAGGCTATAAGAAATATATTTTACGAATTGTGTGAGGAAGTGGGCTTCGATGCAAGAAAGCACAATAAAAAAGCAGGAACGGTTCAGATTACCATCAAATATTCGGATTTTCAGAGTATTACAAGGCAGACAGGAATTGAACCTACTTTTTTGACCAGGGAAATATTTGAAAAGGGTTTTTCTCTGCTGAGCCATAACTGGAACAGCTTTCGTCCGGTAAGGCTCATAGGCATAAGTATAACCGGTTTTGAAAGGGAAGGCCATTCCAGGCAGCTTTCACTGTTTGAAGAGGACAACCTGCAAAATCAAACCGAAAAAGAGGAAAAGCTGGAAAAAGCAATAGATGACATAAGAACAAGACATGGTTTGACTTCCATAACAAGAGCAGCTCAGATCAAAGATAAAAACAAGTACAATAAAAGCTAGTACAAGTCGGTTGAAACAGGCCGTTGGCCTACTTCAACTTTGCTTGCATGGTGTTTTTCAAAATCTGTCTCTGCTTTTCAAAAATATATCTGGTCAAAATATCTGAATCTCTTGGAGAAATTTTAATATAATGCAAGCCTACCTCATATCTCTTATTCTTTTCACTGACATTCCTGATAACCTGGGCAAACACCCTTATGATGGCCGAATCCTCAAGGTTTATGCTTATGTCCAGTACCGTGCGCGGGTCCAGAGCCTCCTCAAGAATCATACAAAAGCCGCTTCCGCTGATGTCTTTTGTATAGGCCGGCTTTAGCTGGGTTTCATCCAGCTTTTCGAATTCAAATTTGTCAGTGCTTATAAACTGCTGGTCAATTATCTTATACTGGCAGTTAAGTACCACGTCAAGCCTGTAAAAGCGCCTTCTCTGAATCTTGTTGAAATCGCTTATGATAGTTACATCAAATATATCAAGAGCTCCGTTTTTTTTGTGCCCTTTGACCTGGCCTTTGAAGTAAAGAAGTTCATGTCTCTCATTGAGGTAATATATAATTATCTTGGAATCTCTTGAGAGAAATTTAAATCTGCCTTCCCCCATAGGTGAAGCTATGCTTATTGTATTATCATCAATAACATCAACCAGTTGGCTCACGTAGCTGGTGGTTGATTCATCATCTTTTTTATAGGATTCAGGTATTTCAATCTCTAATTTAGTACCAATTTTGATGTCTTTAGCGTTCATTAAAAATCTCCATATCAACGTAATAGAATAAAAAAACCAACATGTCCTTAAGTACATTATATTCTAAAAAAAGGGATTTTTCAGTAAAAATATTAAAATAATAATAAAAATTATTTGCTGCAACCAGTTAAATTTTGCGACATTAATCATATAATAAAGTGAAGAAGGCTTTAACTGTGGACATGCGGCAAAATGTGATATATAATATTCCCTGGCTGTCGGAGCGTTATAGCTAATCAACTTAATTGGATGTGATTATATTATGGACCGGTTTTTCACTGAAAATAAATATGAAACAAAAGGAAACAGGAGAAACATATTTGACAGGCTTTTTTTAAATACCAGATGGTACTTTGTTTACGGCTATGTCAAGGAAGTCATCAAAGGAAGCAGACTGGCTCTGAAAAACAAATATGATACTGCCCAGTGGGCACATTCCAGCTACAGGATAGCTAAGAACATAGAGAAAAGCGGAGGCAGGTTTTTTATTGACGGTATTGACAACATAACAAAGGTTGAGGGCCCTGTGGTTATTGTAAGCAATCATATGAGCACACTGGAAACCTTTGTATTTCCAAGTATAATTTGTCCCCTGAAGGAATTTACCTATGTGGTTAAGGACAGCCTGATAAACATGCCGGTCTTCGGACGTTTAATGAAAAGCCGCAATCCTATCGTGGTCTCCAGAAAAAACTCCAGACAGGATTTGCTGAATGTTATAAAGCAGGGCAAGGAAAATATCGAAAAGGGCATATCCATACTGTTGTTTCCCGAGGGTACAAGGCAGGAGAGCTTTAACCCTGAGAAATTCAATTCCTTAGGCGTAAAGCTTGCAAAAGAAGCCGGTGTTCCTGTAATACCCGTTGCAATAAAAACGGATTTCTGGGGCAACGGGAAGCTTATAAAGGATATCGGGCCTATCCGCAGGAAAGAGCCTGTCTGCATAGCTTTTGGCGAGCCTGTTTATATAGAGGGGAACGGCAAGGCGGAAAACAGGCAAATTATTGACTATATTTCACAAAAGGTTGAAGAATTCAAAACATATAAGGTATAAAAATATTAATGCAGAATGTTAAATTAAATAGACTTTTGGGCTTGTCAAAATGCAATCTTCGTACTAAAATATATAGATGAAGCGTTTCGGGAATTAGCGCAGTTTGGTAGCGCGCTTGGTTCGGGACCAAGAGGCCGGGAGTTCGAATCTCCCATTTCCGACCAGAAGGCAGCAGCTTTGGAATATTTTCCAGGCTGCTGTTTTTTTATGTCTGAAAAGCGGATGCCTTTCAAAGCAGTTTGAAATTTGCATCAAGAATTTATTGAATTTAATAGAAAAATATAGTAAAATTAGCAAAAATAATAAATAATGTACAATTTTATCAATTAGGTTTCGCATTATTCCCTTCACAAAAAACAGCTTTACCACAGTAAAACATTTCAAAAGGAGAATCTTAAGATGAAAATTTTAAGAAGTGCAGGACGCAGGCTTGTCACACTTATTCTTATTGCAAGCTTGCTTGTTACGGCCACACCCGTTGGTGCGGCAAATGACAAAAATGAAAATATTAATGAAAGCTTTATAACCGCCATAAATTCCATTGAGAGTTTCAGCGCTGCCCCAAGGCAGGAAATAAAAATAATCACCGATTATCTGAGTATTGATGCAGATTCTCTTATAGTAGCCGAAAAGCAGGGCTATTCCGTACAGGATTCCATATCGGTTGCGAAAATCAGAGAAAATACCGACTTGACCTATGAGGAAATAAAACAGGGCATAAGCAGTTACAGCAGCATTTTTGATTTCCTCATTGCTATTGAACAGTATAAGGGCGTAATTGAAAATTGGAAATTCTCAGCCCGGACCATTTCCGGACTTAAAAAATGCCTCCTTATGAAATACAGCATGCTGAACATCAGAGATGCCGCTATTATCTCAGAGCTTTTTAATTCAGAGGTTTTTGAGGTGGCAAGGCAGAATGCCGATAGCAGTATTTTTGAAGGCCTGCCTGATAGTTGTACATCAGAAGAAGTGACGGGTGTATATGCCTTCCTGGCAAAATATAAGATAAATCTTAATTGGTTTTTGGATTATACAGAAAAGAACAATATTAAGTGGAAGGACTTTTATGCCAAGGTGGAGGCATATTTCACGGCTCACAGCCAAAAGGCAGCCTTGGATGACCTGACTGAAAAGACCG
>NZ_MZGX01000025.1 GCF_002051585.1 Ruminiclostridium hungatei
AGAATGCACCAGCCAGTATAACCCCTAAAATGCCGCCTGTCAACACTGTCGCAATTCCCAACGCTGCGATAATGACAACAGCAATAAGAATTTTACCGATTGCTTTCCAATTATCCTTACACCACTCACCAACTGACTTTAAATCATTCCAGCGCTTTTCTAACCAACTCTTTTCACATTCCGGCTTTAAATAATTGTATTTATCGTAAAAATCATCTTTACGCTTTTTTATAATTTCAGCCGCATCACTATCAATGCGAACAACGTCTGATATGAACTCTTCGCTGTTATTGTTAAATGTGTCAAGGGAAGTGATTTTCTGTTCCTGCGTTTGCGAAGACGTTTGTATGGAACTGATGATATCATCCAAATTACATATGCTTTTATTGATTGTTAAGGATTTTGTCTTAAGCGCGGATAATTCAGATTTATAATCGGTTACAGATTTTTTAACGTCTTTGATTAACCCGGGCATCTGGTTGATTTTATTGGCATATAACGCTATGGTCGCCACAATCTCACCTCCTGCTTATATCTGTTCGGGTTTATCTCTTGTCATTTTCCATTTTTTCGGTACCGGAAATTTTATTTATCAACCTGCAATCCAGTTTATCTTTAAAGCTATTATATTGCTAATCAATCCACTTTTTTGTCGGAATTTCTGGTCTTTCTAAATTACTTGACAATTTAGCGGAAGTCTTCCATTCTCCTGGTTCAATTTCTCTTAATGTTGATAATAGTTCCCAGTTATCAACATTATAATTCTTTGTACCATTTTGTCTGGCGGTAAAGCTTTCAGGATATTTAGGAGCATCCTTAACAGAGTTATAAATGTTCTTCGGAGTAAGCAGAGTAAGCAGCGAAGGCTGTGAACCCTCAGAATGAACCGTAGTATTCAGGTTGAAGGCTCATTTGGAGAGCTGAAGCAGAATGTGGGATTTCGTAGATTTTTATGCAAGGGAAAGCAAAATGTCTTGGCAGAAAGTATTCTTTTGGCAATGGCACATAACATAAACAAGCTTCACAACAAAATCCAGGCAGATAGAATTAAAACGCACCTATATCCATTAAAAGAAACAGCATAAATCCCAAAATCCAAAAAAGAAAGTGATTAAAAATGCAGTGGTATTAAATGGCTTATTAAAGTGCGCCTTTTTCATAAAATCAATGATTTTACCCCTATAAAAACTATAGTAAGAACCTATTTATCCAATGAAAAAGGAGCTGCGAACAACTATTTTCAATACCTATTGCGACCAATGTCAATAAGTTAAGAATTAGAAAGAGCAAAGATTTTGCCAGAAGCGATGGATTTTTCGTTTCATCCGTTTACAGAATCTTTTAAAGCACTTCGCAATTATCATGGTTATCGACTGCTTGCGTGCGTGCGATGGTTCAGATTTGGCCATTAACTATAATCCAAAAGATATTATGACTTATCGTAGGCATAATTCTGTAGAAAAAAATGAAAAGGGTTATAATCAACTGCATTTAAATGCTTTGTATGATTTAGAAAATCGTATTTACTTGGATGCCATTATTCAACCAGGGCGCCATCCGAATGAAGCACAGGCTTTGATTGCTCTTATTTGCATGCAAAAAAGCAGTCAAAAATAGAAAAACTATTATTGACTACTTTTCATTTTGATTTTCAAACCAATTGGTTAGCTTAACTTATTGACATTGCTATTGCGACAGCCCCTTTTTTTGTCTTTTGCATATACCCGGCAGTAATTTTATTATAATGTTTTATTTATAAGGAAATATATGATAAAATGATTTCAATAATTTAACTTCTTGCAATTATTTTTGCCTGTTAAAAAAGAAGATACGAATTAAGGAGGGAATATATGAGCGGTAATATTATGCCTGATGGCTATAAATCGGGCCTTGACATTAGAAATACAGAAATTGCCATCAAGCGGTTGAAGGACCATTTTGAAAGTGAACTTTCAAAGGAATTGAAGCTTACAAGAGTTTCGGCACCATTATTTGTGAAGCCTGAATCGGGACTCAATGATAATCTGAACGGTGTGGAGAGACCGGTGGCCTTTGATGTAAAAGGTATTGGCGGTGACACTGTGGAGGTTGTCCACTCTCTGGCCAAGTGGAAGAGAATGGCGTTAAAGCGCTACGGTTTTGCGGCAGGTGAGGGCCTGTATACGGATATGAATGCAATAAGAAGAGATGAAGAGCTTGACAATATGCATTCCGTGTATGTAGACCAGTGGGATTGGGAAAAGATCATACATAAGAGCCAGCGTACCGAAGAGACTCTTAAAAGTACGGTAAGGCAGATTTTTTCGGTGTTTAAGAGAACGGAAGATTATATGGCAGAACTGTATCCAGAACTGAAAAGGTATTTGCCGGAAGAGATATTTTTTGTATCCACCCAGGAGCTTGAAGATATGTATCCCCGGCATACTCCAAAGGAAAGGGAGAGGCTCCTGGCAAAGGAGAAGAAGGCCGTATTCATAATGAAAATCGGAGATACGCTGAAGTCGGGAACAAAACATGACGGAAGGGCACCGGACTATGATGACTGGGCGCTGAACGGAGACATTGTTTTTTATTACCCTGTACTTGACATTGCTTTTGAAGTTTCCTCAATGGGTATAAGGGTTGACGAGGCTTCACTGCTGTCCCAGTTGAAGAAGGCCGGCTGTGAAGACCGTATAAGCCTGCCCTTCCACAAGCAGCTTATAGACAGGGAACTCCCATATACCATAGGGGGAGGAATCGGTCAGTCAAGAATATGCATGTTCTTTCTTGGAAAGGCACATATCGGAGAAGTCCAGGCCTCTGTCTGGAGTGAAGCCATGATAAAAGCATGTTATGAAAATAACATGGAGCTGTTATGATAAATAATATTTATTGAACAAATATTTAACAAAAAATCACGGGAATACTTTAATTTTTATTATTTTTGGCATATTATAAACTATAAGAAATACTCACAAGTCGTTATGAAGGAGTTAAACATGAGCTATTCAGAAATAAGGAAGCTTTTCAGATCGCCACAGGCTTATGTGGGAAAAACCATAACCGTTCCCGGCTGGGTCAAAACTGTACGTGATTCAAAAACCTTTGGCTTTATAGAGCTAAATGATGGTACGTTTTTCAGAAATCTTCAGGTGGTTTTTGAGGAAGGCAGGCTTGAAAATTTCAAGGAGGTTGCAAAACTGACAGTAGGTTCTGCCATTGAGGTGGAAGGCGAATTGCTGGAAACTCCCAATGCAAAACAGCCCTTCGAATTGAAGGCGTCTCGTATAGCTATAGAAAACACGTGCCCTGCTGACTACCAGCTTCAAAAAAAGAGGCACTCGTTTGAGTTTTTAAGAACCATATCGCATTTGAGGCCAAGAACCAATACCTTTTCAGCAGTTTTCAGGGTGAGGTCGCTGGCTGCGTTTGCCATACACAAATTTTTTCAGGAGAGAGGCTTTGTCTATGTGCACACTCCTCTGATTACCGGCAGTGATGCCGAGGGCGCAGGACAGATGTTCAAAGTTACCACCTTTGACATAAATAATCCTCCAAGGCATGAAAACGGTAAAATCGACTACACTCAGGACTTTTTCCAAAAGGAAACCAGCCTGACGGTGAGCGGGCAGCTTACAGGGGAGGCGTATGCACTGGCCTTTAAGAACATATATACCTTCGGCCCCACCTTCAGAGCTGAAAATTCAAATACCGCCCGCCATGCCGCCGAGTTCTGGATGATAGAGCCCGAAATTGCCTTTTCGGACCTGAAGGATGACATGATGCTGGCAGAGGATATGCTCAAATATATCATTAACTATGTCATGGAAAATGCTCCTGAAGAAATGGAATTTTTCAACAGTTTTGTGGACAAAACCTTGCTGGAGCGTCTGAACAATGTTGTGAACTCTGATTTTGCCCACATAACCTATACCCAGGCTATCGAGCTGCTCGGCAAGAACAGGGAGAACTTCGAGTACCCTGTGGAGTGGGGAAGTGATCTGCAGACCGAGCATGAGAGATATTTGACCGAGCAGGTTTTCAAAAAGCCGGTTTTTGTTACCGACTATCCCAAGGAAATTAAAGCTTTTTATATGAGAATAAATGATGACAATAAAACAGTTGCCGCCATGGATCTGCTGGTTCCCGGAGTGGGTGAGATTATCGGCGGAAGCCAGAGGGAAGAACGTCTTGAGGTTCTGGAAAGCAAGATGGAGGCCATGGGGCTTAAAAAAGACGATTACTGGTGGTATCTGGAGCTCAGGAAGTATGGGGGCACCAAGCATGCAGGTTTTGGACTGGGCTTTGAAAGGGCCATAATGTATTTGACAGGCATGTCAAATATCAGGGATGTAATACCCTTTCCCAGAACCACAGGAAGCTGTGAATTTTAAGCAGACAGGTTTTTTACAACCTGGAGCAGGAGCTTTATGGACATATAAAAAAAGAACATTTTCAGAATGTTCTTTTTTTGTACGATAAAGGTTGCTTTCACGGCTTTATACACCCGCTAAAAATCCCGAAGATAAGTTGTTCCGTCAAGAGGAATATACACCTCCAGAGAAGAAGGCACCTGCCCGAACATCCCGACGGCATAGAAGCTTATATTCCTTCTGGGCAACAGCCGCACATTTGGAAGGTTTGCCACTATACCGGGAGTTCCTGTGGGCGTGACTATGAGGTTGTACCTGCCCGGCAGCAGGGGCCTGTAATTGCTGACTTCGGTATAGCTTATGTCTGAAAAGAGTTCCATCCCTCCGCGCAGGGACAGGCTTAAGCCGGGGGCGTTGGGAGACAGATTTATAAATCTTATGTTGGTTCTTCCCTGACTCACCGGTTCATAAACATCCTCCACAGGCAATATCCCTATTCTCGGTAAAAGGCCGATTACTGAGAGGGTATACACCTTTTCGGCTCCCAGCGGGATATTCACCCGCAATATGGGGGAGGCATGCAGGCCCACTGGAAAGGCCTCTATGGCATAAGTGCCCGCATCTACGGTAATATAGTCCGTAAACTGTCCAAATGCAAGCCTGCGGGCTATAATCCTGCCGTTTGCATAGATATCCACTTCAGGAGCGCCGGGAGCTGCATGAAAAACCCTGATATGTGATTTGCCCGGGAGCTGTCTTTCATCCGTGTAATCATCATAATCACTGTAATCATCGGTATAATAAAAGCTTTCAGTTGTCATACTAACACCACCATAACTGAAAAATAATAAAAATTGTTACTCTATTTTAATATATGCAAAATGCGGAGAAAGGGTTAACATAAAAGTCGGGCGCTGTCAAATGGCACAGGCAGGCCGCATTTTAACGCACTTGCGGCTCACTTGTACCTATGATATAATACCAAAGGATTAAACAGCCGCAGGTGTCTCTTCATAACATCTGATGTATGTGGAATGCTGCGGGCAATACTTTGATTTTAATGAAAAGGAGTAATTGTTATGACATTGAATGACAGGTGGAGAGAGATTGCAGACAAGGAAAGAACTCCACAAGAAAATGAAGCCTTTTGGAAGGATTATTTTTTAAAGGAAAAAGACAACTATGCTTATATATTGGCAAATAATCTGAAAAACATAAAAGGTCAGTTATCGGAAGTTGCAGGCTCCTTTAATATGGATTCTGTCACTTTCATCGGCTTTCTGGATGGTATAAACACCAGTCTGGTTGAAGAGACAGACCTGGACACCCTTGAAGAGACCAGCATCATAGATATCGAAATAGACTATGAAAAGCTCTATTTCAATATGCTGGATGCCAAAGCCGACTGGCTTTACAATTTGACCGAGTGGGACAACATACTTCCTGAAGAAAGAAGAAAAGAAATAGCCAAGGAGTTCAGAATATCCAGAATGGCTGTAAGCAACAAGGTGGGAAGAAATGACCCCTGCCCTTGTGGAAGCGGAAAGAAATACAAGAAATGCTGCGGTAAGGAGTAAAAAAGCTCCGGCGCTTATAAAAAGATATCAATTGTGAATACTGCCGGCAAACAGGCTTCAAAAGGGGCCTGTTTGCCGGCAGTTTGACTTTGTGCCTCCATCTGAGGGTGTAGTGCTTACGGTGAAGGGAAATAATTGCAGGCGGGAAAGGGCAGGAAAGAATGATGATTTTTTAACAAATAGAACTTGCAATACCTATAGAAATATTATACAATTGGGGTAGTTTTCCAGTGAGATATGAAAGACTTGGATAGGCATATTTCACGCGAAATGTTTGGAGGGTGTTATGGAAAAAAGACTGAATGCTTATGTGGAAAAAATGGTAGGCGCTGTTGACGATGTCAACAAAATCAATCCGGAATATTTCAGCAAGTATAACGTAAAAAAGGGCCTTAGAAACAGTGACGGCTCGGGGGTTCTGGTGGGGCTTACCGAAATAGGCGAGGTTCACGGCTATGTTCTTTATGAGGGAGAAAGAAAGGAAGACGAAGGCAGGCTTATATACAGGGGTATAGATGTGGTTGACCTGGTGAGGGGCTTCCAGCAGGAGCAGAGATTCGGTTTTGAAGAAGTCTGCTATTTGCTTTTATTCGGAAAACTGCCAAATAAGGCGCAGATTGATGAGTTTACATCACTTCTGGGGGATATGAGAACCCTTCCTAACGGTTTCACCGAAGATATGATTCTCAAGGCGCCCAGCTCGGACATAATGAACAAGCTGGCCAGAAGCGTGCTGGTATCATATTCCTATGACAATGATCCCGACAGCATTGAAGCAAAGAATCTGCTGAGGCAGAGCATAGAATTGATTGCCCGCTTTCCGACCATGGCCGCTTACGGTTTTCAGGCAAAGTCCCACTATTACGGAGGACAGAGTCTTTACATTCACATGCCAAGACCGGATTTGTCAACAGCGGAAAACATACTGCACATGATAAGACCGGATAATAAATATACAAGGACAGAAGCTGAGATTCTGGACCTGGCACTGGTGCTCCATGCGGAACATGGCGGCGGAAACAATTCAACCTTTGCAGCCAGGGTTGTTTCCTCTACGGAAACCGATACATACTCGGCGATTGCCGCGGCGGTAGGTTCCCTGAAGGGGCCCAAGCATGGCGGCGCAAATATAAAGGCCATGCAGATGCTTGAAGATATCAAGGAAAATGTGTCTGACTGGGGTGACGATGAAGAGGTAAAGGCATATCTGACCAGAATGATGAACCGGGAAGTGTTTGATAGGGCCGGACTTATATATGGTCTGGGCCATGCGGTGTATACCCTGTCTGATCCGAGAACCATACTTTTGAAGGAAAAGGCCCATAATCTTGCAATTGAAAAGGGAAGAGAAAAGGAATTTCTCTTGTATGATGCAGTTGAAAGAATCGGACCGGAGGTATTCTCCCGTAAAAAAGGCACTTCAAAAAATATTTGTGCAAATGTGGATCTTTATTCCGGGTTTGTATATAATGCGCTGGGAATTCCCACAGAACTGTTTACACCGCTGTTTGCGGTTGCAAGAATAGTGGGCTGGTGTGCCCATAGAATTGAAGAGGTTGTTTGTATGCAGAAGATTATCCGGCCCGCCTACAAGAGCATTACAATGCCTCAGCCCTTTGTTCATCTGGAAGAAAGGTAAATCAGGCCGAAGGGCATCTTTGAAAAATGAAAATTCTGCTGAATATAAGGCCGGACCATATGCCGGCTTATATTCAATAAACAGCTCACCACTCATATTATTCCAACCATGCTCAGGAATACGATTACCAGCAAAAGTGGAGTAATGTACCTCAGCAGGAACAAATAGATTTTAATCAGACCCCGGTTATTCAAGGCACCATAGTTCGAAAGCTCATCCCTTACCACCTGCCTGTGCTGGAAGTAGCCTACAAACAATACAATCAGCAGGCCGCCCAGAGGCAGCAGGATATTGGAGGAAACGCTGTCAAAGAAATTAAAGAAAGTATTCCCGAATAGCTTTACATTGCTCAGCAGGCTTACATTATTTGCGGAGAGTGCGGCTGGAAAGCCGAAAAGCATTACCACAACCGCAGTTATGATTACGGCCTTCCTTCTGGGAATCTTCTTCTCTTCGGATATAAAGGTGATGACTACCTCAAAAATAGACATCATTGCGGTGGTGGCTGCAATAGCGGTGAGAATGAAGAAAAGCACCACCAGCAATCCGCCCAGGGGTATTTTTGAAAAAACCAGAGGGATTGTCATAAATAATAACCCGGGACCTTGTTCAGGTTTCAGACCAAAGGAAAATACCGCAGGAAAAATAGCCAGGCCTGCCAGCAGGGACACAATCGTATCCGACAGAGCTACCTTTCCGGAGGTTGCAAACATATTGTTGTCCTGTGTAAAATAGCTTCCGTAAGTTATGATGGTTCCCATGCCAAGCGAAAGCTTGAAAAATGAAAGCCCCAGCGCCATAAGCACTATTTCTTTTGTAACCATGGAAAAGTCCACCTTGAACAGGAACCTTATGCCATCCATGGCTCCGGGCAGCGACAACGCCCTGATATCACAAATTATTATCAGTATAAGCAAGACCGGCATCAGCAGCTTTGTAATTCTTTCAATACCTTTCTTGACTCCGAAGAGCAAAATGGTGGAAACCACGACGATTGCCACAATCTGCCATATAATAGGCGGAAGGGGCCCTGTAACGGTCTTGCCGAAAATATCCCCCATTCTCTCCATGGATGCACCGCCAAACTGTCCTGCAATTGCCTTGAAGATATAAGAGTAAACCCAGCCTGCCACAGCACTGTAAAAGAACAGTATGAAAAAGGCCGATAGGATGCCCATGTACCCGATAATTTTCCAGAACCTTCTGCCGGTGAGTGCTTTGATTGCTCCAATGGCGTTTTTTCTGGTTTTTCTTCCGATGAACATTTCACTTATCATTACCGGCAAGGCAACAAATACAACACATAAAAAATAAATGATAAGGAAAGCACCGCCTCCGTATTTGCCGGTCAGGTACGGAAATTTCCAAATGTTGCCCAGGCCCACCGTAGAGCTCAGAGTAGCAAAAAATACTGCCAGACCGGTGGAGAACCGTTCCCTTTCAGACGAGTTTTTTCGATCCTTCATATTAACCTCCATAGATTCAGTAAGGATTTGCCAATGTGTTTCATAAAGTCAATTACGTTGAAACCTTGCCTTTAAGGTATTTTGTTTTAAAGGCTTCAACGGATTGGGTTGCAAACTTACAACAAAAACTGCACAACCTCTGAATTCAATGATAATATTTTAAACATACCAGGCGATTATAATACTGCCCCATTTCCTCTGACCACATCCAAATGTTGACATAAAACCGGATAAAATTGGAGAGATATAATTTTACCATCACCTGAGATTAAAAGAAACAAAAAAGACAAAATAACAGATTAAATATTAAAATACAGGGTATAACAAGATTAAAAGAAGGAAATTCAGAATATATGTAGTAGACAATCTGTTAAAAATAAAATATCATATTAGATGTTTTCAAATAAAACTTTACTGCTTCGCAATTTAATCTTCAAAATATTAGCAATGGCGCATATGGGAGATTTCAAATTATAGATTACAACACACTACTACTAATATTGCTTTTGGAGGGCTTGATTTATGAGAAGAACGAAAATTATATGTACCCTGGGACCTGCGTCGGATAACGAAGAGACGTTAAGAAATATGATGCTGAGCGGTATGAATGTAGCCAGAATGAATTTTTCACACGGTAATCACGAACAGCATAGAAAAAGGGCTGATTTGTTTAAGAAAATAAGAAGTGAATTGGGTTTGCCGATACCTTTGCTGCTTGACACCAAAGGTCCTGAAATAAGAACCGGAGATTTTAAGGACGGACAGGTTACTCTGAAGGAAAACAATGAATTCATTCTTGTAAATAAAGATATTATAGGCGATGAAACCCGTTGTTCCATAACCTATAAGGAATTGTACAGGGATGTTTCCAATGGCAGCAGGATACTGATTAACGACGGTCTGGTGGAACTTGAGGTAAGAGAGGTAAGAAACAAGGACATCTATTGTGTGGTAAAAAACGGAGGCTCGGTGGGAGATCATAAGGGGATTAATGTTCCGGGTGCCGACATAAGACTTCCTGCATTGACTGCCCAGGATATATCGGATATTAAATTTGGTATTGAAAATGATTTTGATATAATTGCCGCATCCTTTGTGAGAAAAGCCACCGACGTGATAGAAATAAGAAAAGTGCTGGAAAAGAACGGCGGAAGCGATATTCTTGTTATTGCAAAAATTGAGAACAGGGAAGGTATTAGGAATTTTGATGAAATATTAAAGGTATCGGACGGCATAATGGTGGCAAGAGGCGACCTTGGAGTTGAAATACCCGTTGAGGAAGTACCTATTGTTCAGAAGAACATTATTGAAAAATGCTACAGGAACGGAAAGCCTGTCATAACGGCTACGCAAATGCTGGATTCCATGATAAGGAACCCCAGACCTACAAGAGCCGAGGCAAGTGACGTTGCAAACGCCATATATGACGGAACCAGCGGCGTAATGCTTTCAGGGGAAACTGCGGCAGGTAAATACCCTCTGGAGACTATTGCGGTTATGTCAAAAATTGCTGAAAAAGCCGAAAGTGCCATGGATTACTGGAAGCGCTTTACTTCCCAGCAGACTGAAATCAATACCAGCGTTACAAACGCCATCAGTCATGCGACTTGTACCACAGCCCTTGATTTGAAGGCTTCCGCCATAATAACCGTCACACAGTCAGGTCATACCGCCAGGATGATTTCAAGATTCCGTCCGGCATGCCCTATCATTGCCACAACCGTAAATCCAAAAGTAATGAGACAGCTCAATCTTTCCTGGGGGGTGCTGCCTTACCTGGTTCCGGTTGCAAATACTACGGACGAAATGTTCGACATGGGTATTGAAAAGGCGCTGGAATCCGGACTTGTGAAAAATGGAGAACTTGCTGTAATCACCGCGGGAGTGCCTGCCGGAATCAGCGGAACTACAAATACATTGAAAGTTCATATTGTGGGAAAAGTATTGGTACAGGGCACGGGAATAGGTGAAGTAGCCGTAACAGGAGAACTGTGCGTGGCGCAGTCCCCAAAGGAGGCCCTGGATAAATTCACCGACGGAAACATATTGGTTGCGCCTTTTACAAATAATGAAATGCTACCTGTTATTAAGAGAGCGTCTGCAATTATTGTAGAAGAGGCAGGCCAGGCGTGTCATGCGGCAACAGTAGGGCTGGCTCTTGATATTCCTGTAATCGTGGGCGCCGACAACGCTACCAGGATATTGAAGACCGGTTCTGTTGTAACTGTTGACGCCGAAAGAGGACTTGTATTGAGATGTGATTAATGGTGGAAAAAAGTAAAAAAATGGTATATTATTATAAAGTCACTAAAATAAAATACCAGATGATAAATAATTTTGGTAAATGAGAGGATAGATATGGCTAAAACATTACCGCTGTTGCCTTTAAGGGGTTTGACAGTATTTCCTTTTATGACCCTGTATTTTGATGTAGGAAGAGAAAAATCAATTAAGGCACTGGAAGAGGCAATGATTAATGATCAAATGATTTTTCTCGTTGCACAGAAGGATGCATCAACTGACTCACCGGGTGAGGGAGATATATTCAACATCGGAACAATATCCAAGGTCAAGCAGTTGCTCAAGCTTCAGGGAGATACCATCAGAGTACTTGTAGAGGGTATAAGCAGGGCAGAAGTAAAAAATATCATACAAAGGGAACCTTTTTTCATTGCGGAGGTAGTTGAAGGGCATATGGAAGAGGAGAGCTTTGAGCCAAATGAGGTTGAAGCGCTTAAAAGACGCCTGGTTTCGGTGTTTGAGGACTATGTCAAGCTGAGTGGGAAGGTTTCTCCCGACACAGCCCTGACTGTTTCCGAAATAGAAAACATCAGTCAGGTATCCGACATTATCGCAAACAATATTCCTCTGAAGGTTGAACAAAAGCAGGAGATTCTGTCCGAGTTCCATCCCCTGAGAAGAATTGAAAGACTATTGAAAATCATATATCAGGAAACGGAAATACTGGAAATTGAAAAGGATATAAATACCAAGGTAAGAAAGCAGATTGACAAGGTTCAGAAGGAATATTACCTTAGGGAACAGATAAAGGCTATTCAAAACGAGCTTGGAGACCGGGACGGTGTAAGCGGAGAGGTTGAGGAGTACAAGGCCAGGCTGGAAAAGGCAGGCTTGCCGGAAGAAGCCGAAAAGAAGGTTCTCAAGGAATTGGACAGGTTGCTCAAGATGCCGTCAGGATCTGCCGAAGGCAGTGTCATAAGGACGTATGTGGACTGGATATTTGATCTTCCCTGGAATAAATCCACACAGGAGGATATTGATCTGGCAAAGGCTGAAGAGATTCTTGAACAGGATCACTATGGGCTTGCAAAGGTCAAGGAGCGTATAATTGAATACCTTGCGGTGCATAAGCTTAAAAACAATCTCCGGGGACCTATCCTTTGTCTTGTGGGACCTCCGGGTGTGGGAAAGACTTCAATTGCAAAATCCATTGCCAAGGCCCTCAACAGAAATTATGTAAGGATATCCCTTGGAGGAGTAAAGGATGAATCGGAAATACGAGGCCACAGGCGTACCTATGTTGGCTCCATGCCGGGAAGAATAATTTCCGCGCTTAAACAGGCGGGTTCCAATAATCCTTTGATACTCCTTGATGAAATAGATAAAATGAGCAGCGATTTCAGAGGGGACCCGGCTTCTGCAATGCTTGAGGTGCTGGATGCGGAGCAGAATTTTGCTTTCAGGGATCATTACCTTGAGCTGCCCTTCAACCTCTCAAATGCATTGTTCCTGACCACAGCCAACAGCCTTGAGACCATTCCGCGTCCGCTGCTTGACAGGATGGAGGTTATCCCTCTCTCCAGCTATACCGAAGAGGATAAGGCAAACATTGCCATGAAATACCTTCTTCCAAAGCAGATAGAACTCAACGGCCTTACCCGGAAAAACCTGAAAATTGATGAGGAAACTATAAGAGATATCATCAATTTTTATACCAGGGAAGCCGGTGTGAGAAATCTGGAAAGAGAAATAGGGTCTGTCTGCAGAAAGGTTGCAAAGACCATAGTATCTGAAAATAAACGTGTGGTTACTGTTACAAAGAGCAATCTTGAAAAGTACCTGGGCATTAAAAAGTACCGCTTTGATTTTGCAAATGAAAAGGACCAGGTGGGAATTGCTACAGGTCTTGCATGGACTCCTGTGGGCGGGGATACCTTATCCATAGAGGTCAACCTTATGAATGGAAACGGAAAGCTTGAGCTCACCGGGCATCTGGGGGATGTAATGAAGGAGTCCGCAAGGGCCGCCATGAGTTACATCAGGTCTGAGTGCAAGGATTTGAAAATAGATGAGAGCTTTTATGAAAAAAAGGATATACACATACATGTTCCCGAAGGTGCCATACCGAAAGATGGGCCGTCTGCGGGAATTACCCTGGCAACCGCCATGGTTTCCGCACTGTCGGGTATCCCGGTCAGCAGGAAAGTTGCCATGACGGGTGAAATAACCTTGAGAGGAAGAGTCCTGCCTATCGGAGGGCTGAAGGAGAAAGTCCTGGCCGCTCACAGGGCCGGAATTGAAACAATAATACTGCCTGTTGACAATAAGAAGGATATTGATGAAATACCCGAGAATGTAAGAGCTTCCTTAAAGTTTATCTGTGCCTCGGACATGAAAACCGTCCTGAAAAATGCATTGGTAAAAGCATAGTTATTCATATGGATTTTTAGATTTACCGGCTCATCAAAGGTGCTTTGTCAGAAGACACTTTTGGTGAGCCCTTTTAAATAAAATAAAATTTAAATAACCTGGCATTTCCAATTTAAAATAGCAGGAATTTTGTTGATTTATATCGAATATAAACTATTAGTCCAAAAAAGGCTTTTTGCCAAACAAAAGATAAAAATCAGAATACTGGAGGGTTTTATGTCCTACTATGGGATTTCGGTTATCATCACTATTTTATTAACTTCATTGATTGCCTTCTATTTACTCTACAAGGCAAAAGAATTGAATCTTGGCATCCTGATTTCCATAACTACTGGTTCCATAGTTTTGGGTTTCTCCTTCAGTCCCGCTTTTAAATTGCTATTGAGACTATTAAGTGAAAGTATCAGTATAAACAGGAAACTGGCACTTGTTCTGGCACTGTTTATAGTTTTGTTCGTATTTCTGATTTTTATATGTGTCTTAAGTCTCATCATATCAATTGCCATACCTAAGAAATTTTCCTCCATTGACTGCGGCATATATATTGAAAAATTCTTTGCCGCCACAAGACATTTTATTACTGGAATTCCCGCAAGACTTCGCGTCTTTGCCTCAAAAGGCCTTACACCATTGATAAATACTGTAAGAAATACATATATTCTTAAAAATAAGTTGAAAAAACCAGTTGACACTGTTCAAATAATTGATAAAATGGGAATAGAAAAAAGTGAAAATGGTATTAGTCCGCAACCTTCTTCTGATTTGACAGGTATTTCTGAAGAAATGGAAACTGCCGGGTATGTGGCAGCGGCTGTTCAGATTGAAGCTGAGCAGGCTGTTCCCGTATTTGAAGAGGTTGAAGCTCCTTATGACCGGGAAGCTGATGACAAAGTTGATATGGATCAGGTCATTGCAGCCCAAGCTGAAAATGAGATGTACCTCCAAGAAGATAACTCAGACCTTGAGGAGGAGATACGTCAGGAAAATGAGACTGCACAGGTTGAGGACAGCATGGGCGTTCCTGAAGAGCCCTCAGAGCCTGTCGAGATGATGGATGACAATACCTGGGAAGACCTGGAGGACTCCGAAGACCTGATTGGGGAAATCGGCCTGCGGGAAAGCGAGGATGTGGAGCTGCCTCAGAATGAGGCTGCTGTTGATGTGGAAGCATATGCAGCCATTGAGGTTGAAAATGCAGAAGCTGCCGATGCTGATGATTACAATGCAGTACAGTTCGTATCCCACGACGAGCTTGCCGGGGAAACAGAGACTTCTGCCGGGTCTCTTGTAATGAAAGCTTTTGAAAGCAAGGACAAGGGCAGAAAGGACACCGCAGTGGAATATTACCTTAAGGCTCTTGAACAGAAGCCTGACAGGGAGATGATATTCTGGATAGTGCTGGATGTATGTACGCTCTATAAGCAGTTGGGACGAATGGAATTGGCACGGAACATACTTGAAGGAATGGTTGAAAAATATGGAACCATCATTCAACCTGAAATAAAAGAGGAAATTATAAAAAACCTGAAATAAATACTTTGCAAGAAAGATTTTTGGGAATTTGAGGGGGTACTTTTTAATGAAAAAGACGAAGGAAATAGTAGGCTTACCTATAATCAGCATATCTGACGGTATTGAAGTCGGCAAGGTTAAAACGGTTATAATCAATGCTGAAAAGGGTGCTATTGATTATGTAGTAGTTGATAGCGGTATTCAAATACTGAGTGCCAAGGTTATACCTACTGAATATGTACTGGGAATTGGTGAATACGCGTTGACGATCGAGAATGAGGATGCCATAAATGACATCAGTAAAATCCCGGCTGCTATTGATCTTCTTCAGAAAAACATCCAGGTTAAGGGAACAAAGGTACTAACCAAGAAAGGCCGTCTGCTTGGCGAAATCGGAGATATATATATTGACGAGGAAGACAATTGCAACATTATAGGCCTTGAGTACATTGCAGATATTACTCAAAAGAATATCAGGATTATACCAAGAGACAGTATCATAACATTTGGAAAAAATCTGGTGGTCGTTAAGGAGGATGTGGAATCCAGGCTTTTGGACAGAGCTGCGGACCTGGCTTCTTCAGAGGAAACTGGAGAATCGGAAAAAAAAAATTCTGAAGTTCCAACTTTAAGCGACATTATTAACAGTACCCCTGCCGAAGATGAAATACAGCCCGGCGCCGTTTCGGATATGATGGAGCTGAAGCACCGTGAATACCTTAACGGTAAGGTTGCCACCAAAACCATATTTGATAATGAAGGAAATACATTGATTGAAGAAAATACAGTTATTGACGACGTGGTTTTTGATATTGCGAAGACCAACGGTAAGGTAATTGAGCTGGTTATGAATAACAGATAAATAAAATTCAGGGCTTTCTCATTTGAGAAAGCCCTGAATGCTGGTTATAGGCTTATTATATTATGTTTGCAGTTATCTAGAAATAAGTATTTAAAGTCTCTATGGCATTGTCCTGTATTATCTTATCACCGTATTCATTCAGATAACCTTCAAAAAATCCAGGATTTCCAACTAATACCGAGTACTCGCACATTATCACATCAAGAGCCTGGGAATTTGCTGTACTGCCGCTTAACAGGAGGTAGTAGCTGTCCCGGTATCTGAACAGTGTGCTTTCTCCCTGATAAACCGGCGTTATACGTCGGGCCAGTCTGCATACATCATCAATACTGTCAAAGCAGTATATCTTTATTGCCGAACAAACCTTGCTCCTTCTTTTCTTTTGCTTTAACTCCGAGTTTTTGTATTTGCTCTTTATATATTTCTGAATAGACTCAAATTCCCCATCTATATCCACCTTGGTGATTGTGACAACAAAGCCGTCTTCGTTTTCGGGAGATGCTTCAAATATGAGTTGGGATTCACCCGAAGCAAAGCCATATTCCTCTTCCGCCTTCTCCATCATGTCCCAGAAAAGTTCCTGAGCAGCAGGCGAATTATAATTCAAAGAGCCTAAATCAATATTTCTTTCTTCAAGATCATTCAAGGTTATAGTGACCCGCAATACATTCTCATTAATTTTTTCAATTCTCATATAATCACCAACTCCCTTCAATGCATTTGAACCATACTATAATCAGCGGATTTATATATAGTTTTACTATATTATACTTCTAAAAACTTGAATTGAGAAGTGATATTTATTAATATTATTCATAATAGAAAATGTAATTTTTAAGAGAATGTCCATATTCTGTATCTATTGTGGAAGCAATTATATATATTGCTAAATAAAATAATTTAATTTACAAATAATATATTTTGATGGGGAAACCAGCTTTTTATTTGAAAAATCATCTATAAAAATATATAATAAATATGGTGCGTTTGTCGCCTGGAGTAAATAAGACAAAAACAAATGAATGGTGAAAGCATGGTAAAATTTATATTGGCCTCAGCGTCTCCGCGAAGGCAGCAGTTACTGACACAAATGGGACTTGTATTTGAGGTGTCGCCTTCCAAGGTTGAAGAAGTAATGGATTGGAGTCTTGAGTCCCATCAGGTCGCCACGGCTCTGGCAAAACAGAAATGCATTGATATTGCTACTCAGACAAGGTACAACAGTATTGTGATCGGAGCTGATACTATCGTAGTAAAGGAAGACAGGCTTCTCGGAAAGCCCAAGGATGAGAAGGAAGCTCTTGAGATGCTTAACAGCCTCAATGGCCAATGGCATGAAGTTGTCACGGGAGTTTGTCTTTGCAGAACTGACGATATGAAAACCATTTCAGAATTTGAAGTAACACGGGTTAAAATAGCAAATAAATCCCAGGAATTTCTCAAGGCTTATATTTCTACAAAGGAGCCCTTCGATAAAGCCGGCGCGTATGGTATACAGGGGTTTGGCTCTCTGCTGGTGGAAAAGATTGAAGGAGACTATTTTAATGTAATGGGGCTGCCGATTTACAGGTTATCCCGCATGCTTGGGCAATTGGGTTACGATATTGATTTAAGTGCTCTTGCCAGGTAAAAGTATTCACAGTGACAAACAGGCTGGAAGATGGAGTGTAGTATGGAAAGACTGAAAATAAAAGAACTTCCCGTGGGGGACAGACCTTATGAAAGGCTTGAGGCTGCCGGTGCGGAGCATTTATCCAATGCCGAGCTGCTGGCAGTTATAATTAAGACCGGAACAAAGTCATACACTGCTGTGGAATTAGCCCAGCAAGTATTGAGGCTGTCTCATGACGGACGGATATCGTCTTTAAATAACCTATCCATCCAGCAGCTTAAGAAGATAAAGGGAATAGGCAGGGTAAAGGCTATTCAGATAAAAGCTGCCCTGGAGCTTTCCAAAAGAGTTGCAACAAGTGATGGCGCAATCCGTCATACAATAAGAAATGCTAATGATGCAAATAATCTCCTTATGGAAGAAATGAGATACCTGAGGAAGGAAGTATTTAAGACAATACTGTTGGACACCAAAAACCAGGTAATCAAAATCGTTGATATCTCCATAGGAAGTCTTAATTCATCCATTGTTCATCCCAGAGAGGTTTTCAGTGAGGCAGTCAAGTGCGGAAGCAACAGTGTGATTTTTGTTCATAACCATCCCAGCGGTGACCCGGCCCCCAGCCCCGAGGATCTGCAAACCACACAGAGACTTGTGGAGGCGGGCAATATACTGGGGATAAAGGTATTGGACCATATAATAGTCGGGGACGGAAGATTCATCAGCTTTAAAGAAAGAGATTTTTTATAATTTGTCATATATTATTTACAAAACAGCGTGAAGGGCACGCGGATAGGAGCTTAAAAATGAGTTTGTTTGCAAAAGATATCGGAATAGATTTGGGAACAGCAAATACATTGGTGCACGTAAAGGGAAAGGGAATAGTTGTAAGAGAGCCTTCGGTTGTTGCTGTTAACATTAAAAATAACGAGGTTCTGGCAGTTGGTGAGGCGGCGAAGGAAATGATCGGCCGTACGCCTGGAAACATTGTGGCTATAAGACCTATGAAGGACGGCGTTATTGCCGATTTTGACATAACGCAGAGCATGATTAAGTATTTTATAAGAAAGGCCATGTCAAATGGTGTTTTCAATAAGCCCAGAGTTGTCATATGCGTACCCTCAGGTGTAACCGAGGTGGAAAAGAGGGCTGTTGAAGATGCGACACTCCAGGCGGGAGCAAAGGAGGCCTATTTGATTGAAGAGCCCATGGCGGCGGCTATAGGTGCGGAATTGCCGGTTGAAGAGCCTTCAGGAAGCATGGTTGTGGACATTGGAGGTGGAACCAGCGAGGTTGCTGTTATTTCACTGGGAGGAATAGTTACCAGCAAGTCCTTGAGAGTTGCCGGAGATGAACTTGACGAGGCCATAGTCCATTATATAAAAAAGGAATACAGCCTGATGATAGGCGAAAGATCTGCAGAAGAAATCAAAGTGACCATTGGAGGAGCTTTTCCAAAGACCAAGGAAGTAAAAATGAATATACGAGGAAGAGATTTGATAACAGGTCTCCCTAAGAATATAGAAATAACCTCTTCGGAAATAAATGAAGCTTTGAAAGAGCCTGTTAATTCCATAATAGATTCCATAAAATATACCCTTGAGAAGACACCTCCCGAGCTGGCAGCCGACATAATGGACAGAGGTATTATGCTCACAGGCGGCGGCGCGCTTTTGGATGGTCTGGATAAATTGATAATGCAGGAAACCGGAATGCCCGTTTCCATAGCAGAGAGGCCTCTGGATTGTGTGGTATTGGGCACAGGCAAGGTGCTGGACGAGATAGAAACCCTTAAAAAGGTATTGCTTTCACCAAAAAGGTTGAGGTAATCTTGTGAAAGTATAGGGGGTAGAGAGGGGAATATTCCTTGAAGTATTTTAAAAGCAGGGCGTTAATAATATTGATAATAACCTTATTGCTCATAGTGACCATCGGTCTTACCATGAATCCCTTAAGCAGTGTCAACTGGCTGGGGAACCTGATTTCCGTCCCATTTACTTCTGTTGAAAAGGTATTTACCTATGCAGGTCAGGAGATAAAAGCCGGGGTGGGTCTTTTCAGCGATGTTGAAGTCCTGAGGGCCGAGAATAAGACTTTAAAAGAGACAATTGATAAATTGACCAATGAGAGAACCGAATACCAGAGGCTTAAAACCGAAAATGAAGATCTTAAGAATGTTCTCAAGCTGGGAGAACAGCTTGAAGAGGTGGAAATGCTGGGGGCAAATGTAATTGCCAAGGATTCGGGAAACCTGTTCAACATCTTCCTTGTAGATAAGGGTTCAGCAAACGGGGTTTCCTATAATATGCCGGTAATTACCAGCAAGGGGCTGGTGGGAAAGGTGTCCTCTTCTCAGCCTTTCTCCTCAAAGATAATCAGTATTATAGAAGATGGCAGTGCCGTAAGCGCCATTGTTTCAAAAAGCAGGGATCTGGTGGTGGTAAAGGGTGATCTGAAGCTGGGGAAGGAAGGCCTTTGCAAGCTGGTATACATCCCCAACGATTTGGATCTTGCCCAGGGAGATATAATTGAAACCTCAGGCCTGGGTGGGATTTATCCCAAGGGTATTATCATAGGAACGGTAAAGGAAGTCAGAACAGGTGAAAGTGATCTGGACAGATATGCTATCATACAGCCCTCTGTGGATTTAAGACGGCTGAGCCAGGTAGTGATTTTGAAAAGGGATATGCCGGACACATCTTCAGAAATGGAGATCACTGATAAATGAGAGGCAGAATAATCATTTATACCATATTGATATTCATATTTGTCACTGTTCAGGTTACGTTTCTTAATTTTACGGATGTATTTGGCGTCAAGCCTAACCTGATAATAATCCTGATAGTAAGTGTGGCACTTCTGGAAGGCAGGAACCACGGCGGAATAGTAGGTTTCTTTGCAGGTATCTGCATGGATTCCGTAGTGGGTATTGCACTTGGCTATCAAGCCTTGCTTGGAATGCTGCTGGGTATTTTGCTGGGCAATATAAACAGGCGGTTTTTTAAGGAAAATATTTTTGTAATGGTCACCTGTACCTTCATATCTACAATAATATTTGAATCGGCTGTTATTATGCTGTCATACGGTTTGGGCCTGAGAATCAACTACATAGACACCCTGCGGACCACAATTTTAACTGAAGCCGCGGTAAACAGCGTACTCGGTGCAGTCATATTTTTCATACTTATAAGAATCAACAGGAAACTTGTGGGCATGGACGCTAAAAACAGATATTAAGAAGGATATTTTATAGAAGTGGGACATTAATGAGTGGTGGTTGAAGAATGAAGAATTTTTTTAAAGACAGGCATACAATCGTCAGTATTATACTGATTTTGGTTTTTTCAGTAATTGTATATCAATTGGCAAATTTACAGCTTGTGCAGGGCGAGAATTATTACACACAATCCCAGGTGTTAAATCTGAGATCCCGTACCATCCTTGCCGAAAGGGGCAATGTACTTGACCGGTACGGAGTGCCCATAGCTGTGAATTCCACAAGCTACTGCCTCATGCTGGTAGATACGGGCAAGCCTTCCGAAGAGCTTAATGCCATGATGTATAAGCTCATTAAAATATTTGAGAAGAACGGTGAGAAGTACAGCAATACCTTTTCCAAATATCTAAGCGGGGATGCGGTAAAATTCGGCACTCTGCTTGAAAACAGCAAGGACAGGATAAAGGTGCTGAAAAATGCCACAGGCTACAAATTTTCAGGTCTGGATCAGGACTCGGCTCCCCTGGAGTTTTATGAATATTTCAGGGACACTGTTTTTAAAATCGATACGGAAAAATACAAGGAGCCTGATATTTATAAGATTATGACGCTGAGGTTTGAAGTGCTGGGCTTCAATCCCATTATTGCCGAAGACATAGGCACTGACACTGTTGCTGAAGTAGAGGAAAGAACCGATGAGTTTCCGGGAGCTATTGTAGATATAGTGCCCAGCAGAAAGTATGTGGATGCCCAGGATGCCGCTCAGGTAATCGGCTATGTCAGAACCATCAGTGAGGATGAATTGGCTAAAAGATCCGACCAGGGCTATAAAATTGATGATATTATAGGAAAATCCGGCATTGAACGCACCGCAGAAGGTTATCTGAGAGGAACAAACGGATACAGGAGAATTCAGATTGATGACAGCGGAAAAATAAAAACCATCAGCGAAGAGGCTGTAAAACCAGGCAGTGATGTGGTTCTGACCATTGATATGAGACTTCAGAAGGCTGCAATGGAATCCCTTGAAAAGAATATACAAATAATCAGGCAGAAACCGCATTCGAAGAATTTTAAGGATGCATATGCTGGAGCGGCTGTAGTGCTTGATGTTAACACGGGGGAAGTTCTTGCACTTGCCAGTTATCCAAGCTATGACCCTTCCATATTCCTGGCCGGTCCGGAAGATGTGGAGGCGCAAAAAGCCATAGACAAGTTAAATAATCCCAACAATACGACTTCATCGGAATATAACAGGGCAATTGCAGGAACGTATACCCCGGGTTCCACCTTTAAGCCTTTGGTAGGTATTGCCGCTTTGGAAGAGAAGAAGATGGATCCTTACACAAAGGTATTTGACGCTGGTTATAAGATTTACGATAATATGATGCTCAGCTCCATTGAATATAATGTGTATAAAACCGGTTTGGGCTGGGTCAACATGATTCAGGCCATTCAGAAGTCCTCCAATCCGTATTTTTATGAGTTGGGCGTTAAGACTGGTATTGATAATATTGTAAAGTGGGCTAAGCTGTTCGGACTGGGAAGGAAGACAGGAATTGATCTGCTGGGTGAAGAAGCAGGTATTGTTTCCTCAAAAGAATATAAGGCAAAAATCAACCCATATAACTGGGGAAAGGCTGATACTGCACAATCTTCAATCGGACAGCTTTATAACAGCTTTACGCCCATACAATTGGCCAACTATGCCGCTACCATTGCAAACGGAGGTAAGCACTTTAAGCCCCACATAATTAAAAGGGTGGTTAAATATGACGGGTCCATTGTTACTGAGACAAAACCGGAATATGAAATATTACCCGTTAAAAAGGAAAATATGAAGATCATACAGGAAGGCATGATAGCTGTTGCAAATAACGAGGATGGCGGAACTGCGGCAAATGCATTCAAGGGGCTTCTGCCTATAAAGGTGGCCGGCAAGACCGGTACTGCCGAGACAGGACGGGAATCGGAGCATTCCTCAAACGCGCTGTTTATATGCTATGCTCCCGCAGACAAACCGCAGATTGCTGTAGCAGTGGTAGTTGAAAGAGGTATACTGGGCTCGTATACGGCGCCTATAGCCTATGATATTTTAAAGGCGTATTTCGACAATAACGGGTCAGGTACTCAAGACTTTACTGCAAAAATGGATATTGTTGAGTTAACTAAATAAATATTTATTTTTACTATATTTACTTGTGTGAGGAACTTTTTTCACACAGATGGGAGACAAAAAATATGACTGAGCAAACAGTAACTTTCAAGGGAACGGTTAACGGCCTGACTATTATAATAAAGCCTGACACCGGTTTTGATGAAGTTGTTGACAGCATGCGAATGAAGATAGAAAGCGCCGGCAAATTTTTTCGTGGTGCAAAGCTTGCGGTGAGATACAGAGGACGGGTTCTGAGTCAGACTGAAAGGGATGAACTGCTGGAACTGTTGAAAAAAGAGAGCGGTGCCACTATATTGTCCTTTGAGGAGGAAGTGGCGGAAGCAAGCAGCACTAACAGTCAGAAGAGTACCGCAGCCACTGCGGAGAGAAATAATCAGATCAAAAAATACATGTTCTTCAAAGGTATAGAAGAGGGAAAAACCAAGTTTTACCGTGGCACAGTGAGGTCGGGGCAGCTTATAACCTTTGACGGGAACCTTGTTATCCTTGGTGATGTAAACCCGGGGGCAGTTATAGAAGCCACAGGAAATGTTGTTGTCATGGGGCTGCTCAGAGGGGTTGTGCATGCCGGCAGTGATGGAAATAAAGAGGCAATAGTTGCTGCACTGGGACTTAATCCCACACAGTTGAGGATTGCAGATATCATAACAAGACCTCCTGATGAAAAAGGAGCAGGACAGGTTCCGGAGCTGGCTTATGTCAGGGGAGACATGCTGTATGTGGAGCGGTTTTTGCCAGCTCGCTGACAGGAATTAACAGGCATTTCAAAAGCTCTGACAGGTGGAGAAATGGCGGCAATTCGATTGACAAAACAGTAAAAGATATATATAGTTTAATGTGTATATCTTTATACTAACAATAAATTTTTGCAAAACATTTTTCTTGGACAAGAATTGGAGGCAAGCTGTATGGGCGAGGTAATTGTAATTACATCTGGGAAAGGCGGCGTTGGGAAAACCACAACAACAGCCAATATTGGTACAGGTCTGGCGCTGGCAGGTCAGAAGGTTGTACTGATCGACACTGATATAGGACTTCGGAATCTCGACGTTGTTATGGGCCTGGAAAACAGAATAGTATACGATCTTGTTGATGTTGTAGAAGGTGTGTGCCGTGTAAAGCAGGCATTGATCAAGGATAAAAGGTACGAGGGGCTATTTCTTCTTCCCGCAGCCCAGACAAGGGATAAGTCGGCAGTAACTCCAGAGCAGATGATAAATCTGGTAAATGAATTAAAAGCAGAATTTGATTACATAATAATTGATTGCCCGGCAGGTATAGAACAGGGCTTCAAAAATGCCATAGCAGGCGCCGGCAGAGCAATTGTTGTCACTACTCCCGAGGTTTCGGCGGTAAGAGATGCAGACCGTATAGTAGGGCTTCTGGAAGCAAATGAACTGAGAAATCCCCAACTCCTGATAAACAGGGTAAGGGTGGACATGGTCAAACGCGGAGATATGATGAGTATTGAAGATATAATAGATATACTGGCTATAGACCTCATAGGAGTTGTTCCTGATGATGAAAAAATAGTTATATCAACAAACAGAGGAGAGCCTGCTGTAAATGATGACAAATCCCTGGCAGGACAAGCCTACAGAAATGTTACAAGAAGAATTCAGGGAGAAGAGGTTCCCATACTCAATCTTGAGACAGATGACGGATTTTTCAATAAATTTAAAAAAATGTTGGGTTTTAAGACTACATAAGGAGGAATAGGGTATGCTGATTGATTTTTCAAAGATCTTTGGCAGATCTAAGCCATCGAAGGATGTGGCCAAGGAAAGATTGCAGTTGGTGTTGATACATGATAGGGCCAATGTTTCTCCTGAGTTTCTGGAAATGGTAAAGGGAGAGATTATAAAGGTCATACAGCATTATATGGAAATTGATGAAAGTGCACTTGATATCCAGCTTACCAGAACGAAAAGCGACGAGAGCGACAGAATAGTTCCAGCATTAGTAGCGAATATACCTATTAAAAATGTAAAAAATGCAGGTAAATAAATTTAAAGGTATGTGATTTTTAACCATGAATATTGCATTTATAGCTCATGATAATAAAAAAGAATTAATGTCCAGTTTTTGTATTGCCTATAAGAATATTTTGCAGGGACATCATCTTATTGCAACCCGTTCCACAGGTATTGTTATAAACAAGGCTACAGGACTGAATATTAATCTGCTGGCTTATGGGAGCCTTGGAGCTCAACAGCTTGGAGCAAGAATTGCATGTGATGAAATAGATTTGCTGATATATTTCAGAGATCCCAATAAAGAGAACGACACAGACACATTCCTGCTGTTCAAGCACTGTGATGCCAACAACATACCTTACGCTACCAATATCGCCACTGCGGAAGTTCTTGTAAAAGGTCTGGAGCGTGAAGACCTTGCATGGAGAGATTTGCTGCGGTAAACAAATAAAAACATACATGCTGCACATGGCTGTAATTATCAGGCCCGGGTAAATTCCCGGGCTTTTTTATGCAGTTATACGGGTACTTCACGTCAGATTGTGAGCCTGTTAGCCGTATTGTCCTGTAATATTTTATCCGGCAGCAAAATATAATTTAATAAAGCATGTCAAATAGGACAAGAATGCAGGTGATAAAGTATGGATGAAATGATTGTAAGGCCTAAGTATTCACGGCAGACAAGTACTCCAAGAAACAGGAAAAGATCAAATGAAACTGAAATGATGTCTACTTTTTTTGCGGTAAAAATGCTTGCGGTAGTGGTGTTCCTGTCTGTATATGCCCTATGCAAGGCAGCAGATACGCCTGCAACCAGCTATTTTGTTTCCCGGGTAAAGGTAATAACAACACAAAATTTTGATGCCGGAAAATATCTGACGGGTGCGGCAACAGCACTGGGAGTCAGGCTGCCCGAAAGAAATTCCTCCGGGTTGACCGGTTCGGCAGGACAGCTACCCGATACAGATGCCCAAACCGGGGATGCCGCAGGGGGACTGGCTCAAACGGTACAGGGCGGCGGACAGGGCAGCTTGGACAAGGCAGCAAATGAGGGCCGCATTGAAAATAAGGCTGCCGGTCTGAAGGGGGAGCCTGTCAGCGGTGAGGGTGAGAACAGTTCAGACTTAAGCTCGGGGTTTTCTACCGGCAGCAGTTCCATAGACGATACCCTGAAGGCAATAACGGAGGTTCCTGTTTTGGAAGAAAGCCAGATAAAGGCAATTGCAGACAAGTATTCCTTCGTAACTCCCATAAAGGGTGAAATTGAATCACCCTTTGGCATAAGAACCGACCCTTTGAGCGGGAAAACCGCTTTCCACAGTGGTATTGACATAAGAGCCAATATGGGCACCTCCATCAAGGCCGCCCTTGACGGGGAGGTGACGGAAGTGGGCTCCAGCCCCGAATATGATAATTATGTAAAAGTGAAGCACAATGACGGGTTGTATACGGTATATGCCCATTGTTCAATTCTTGTGGCACAAAAAGGACAAAAGGTCAAGCAGGGAGATGTGGTTGCAAAGGTGGGGGACACCGAAGGTCTGTCCGGAGCACTGCACTTTGAGATATGGAAGGATGACAAGGCTGTGGATCCTGAAAAACTGCTTAACCTGTTGAATCAGTGACAAACAGCCAGACTGGTACAATAGGTCAAATTAACCTGTAGTGCTGGTTAGATAAAGTCTTTAAGAGACAAGTTTGCAAGTTCCGGGAGTGAGTAGTATTTTTCTGACTGTTACCACATTTTTAATTAGCACAATAGGTTAAATAGTAAATTTTTCAGGTGAGGTTATGGCGCGTATATCATTATCAATAAGCAGGAATTTCGGCAGGCTGAATGTCACATTCAACCTGCTGATTTTGGTATTTGCCGGGGCAGCGGCTCTGACGGGGTATTTCAGGGAATATATCCAGACCCTTTTTTTCATATTTGTACATGAGGCAGGGCATTTGACCGTGGGGTCGCTGCTGGGGGCACAGGTATGCAATATCAGGCTTCTGCCCGTAGGTTTAAATGCCGGAATCAATATGGCAGACTGCACCGGGAGGCAAAGGATAGCCGTGTATACTGCCGGACCGTGCACCAGCTTCCTATTGGCCCTTATCTTTTTTCTTTTATACAATATCTGTGACCCCAGAGGGTTTTTTCTTGCAGGATTATATACAAATCTCTACCTTGGAGGCTTCAACCTCATTCCGATACTTCCTTTGGACGGCGGAAAAATCATACAGGAGCTGCTTGCAGCAAGGCTTGGCATCTTAAGGACAGGCAAGGTATTGAAGCATGTCTCGGTGTTACTCTCCGCTGCAATCATAGCAGCGGGGCTTGCAGGATTATTTTATTCCAGAAGCGGTGTGAATCTTATGGTTATCGGCGTATACTTTTTTATGTGCATGGGCACAAGCAGGGAGGAGACAGCCTTTATGAATATTAAAAGCCTACTTTTCAGAAAATCCAGGGTTATTAGAAAAGGTATTTATCCTGTACGTGAGATAGTTGCATTGAAACATATGAAATTGTCGGAGGTAATCAAGGCTTTGGACTACATAGACAGGTTTCATATCATCAATGTGCTGGACGAGGATATGAGAGTAATCAAGGTAATGACAGAGCAGGAAGTACTTGAAGCAATTCTGTCAAACCCGGCTGATACCACGTTTGATAATTTGATGCAGATAGAGTATAATGTTCATAATGAGGTCAATTAACATCTGACACAAAATGGGGGTTACTTATGTACAAGATAGTTAGAAAAGCCATACTAAATCCTTCTGTTGTACTTATGGATATTGAGGCGCCATATATTGCCCGAAAAGCAGAACCTGGACAATTTATTATCTTCAGGATAGATGAAGCCGGAGAAAGAATTCCTCTGACTATAGCGGATTATGACAGAGAAAAGGGTACGGTCACCATTATATTCCAGATAGTAGGAAAGACAACCCGTGTTCTGGCTGAAATGAATGAAGGTCAGACTTTGCTGGATTTTGTCGGACCTTTGGGAGTGGCGTCACATCTGGAAGGCTATAAGAAGGTAGCAGTTATCGGAGGCGGTCTTGGAACCGCGATTGCCTATCCTCAGGCTAAAAAGCTTCATGGCCTGGGCGCGGAGGTGCATTCCATAACAGGCTTCAGGAACAGGGAGCTTATTATCCTGGAAAAGGAAATGGAAGCTGTAAGCCATAAGCTTATTGTTGCCACAGATGACGGATCAAACGGAAACAAGGGCTTTGTAACAAATGTCCTTAAGCAGTTGATCGAAGAGGGCAACAAATATGATCTTGTAATAGCAATAGGCCCTCTGGTAATGATGAGAGCCGTTAGTAATATGACAAGGGAATACGGAATAAAGACATTGGTCAGCATGAATCCTATAATGATAGACGGAACCGGCATGTGCGGCGGCTGCAGGCTTACGGTGGGCGGAAAGACAAAATTTGCCTGTGTTGACGGGCCGGATTTTGACGGGCATGAGGTGGATTTCGACGAAGCAATGAGAAGACAGGGAATGTACAAAAAACATGAGAACCAATCTACAGAAATACATGTATGCAAACTTGGAGGTGTGACCAATGCCTAATATGGCTTTAAATAAAGTTAAAATGCCTGAACAGAATCCTGATATAAGAAACAAGAATTTTCAGGAGGTTGCACTGGGCTACGATGAGGCTATGGCTGCGGAAGAGGCCCAAAGATGCCTGAACTGCAAGCACAAGCCCTGTGTGGCAGGCTGTCCCGTAAACGTAAAAATACCTGAATTTATACAGTTGGTAGCCGAAGGCAAATTTGAGGAGGCTTATTTAAAAATCAGAGAAACAAACAGCTTGCCTGCCGTATGCGGAAGAGTCTGTCCCCAGGAGACACAATGCGAGCAGTTGTGCGTCAGGGCGAAAAAGGGTGAATCTGTGGGAATAGGCCGTTTGGAGCGCTTTGTAGCAGACTGGTATATGGCTAACTGCAGCAGTCAGGAAGAAAAGCCCGAGAGCAACGGCATCAAGGTTGCTGTTGTGGGTTCAGGCCCTTCAGGACTTACCTGTGCGGGAGATTTGGCAAAATTGGGCTATGAGGTCACAATTTTTGAAGCCTTTCATGTTCCGGGAGGCGTTCTGATGTATGGAATTCCTGAATTCCGTCTTCCAAAGGCACTTGTTCAGAAGGAGATTCAGACAGTCAGGACTCTTGGAGTTGATATACAGACAAACATGGTTATCGGCAAGGTGCTTTCCATAGATGATCTCAGGGAAGAGGGCTTTAAAGCCGTATTTATAGGTTCAGGCGCGGGTTTGCCAAGCTTTATGGGAATTCCCGGGGAGAACCTGAACGGTGTTTATTCTGCAAATGAATTCCTTACAAGAATAAATCTTATGAGTGCCTATAAATTCCCAAACACCGACACTCCGGTATTTGTAGGAAAAAATGTGGCTGTTGTGGGCGGAGGCAATGTTGCAATGGATGCAGCCAGAAGTGCGAAACGTCTGGGTGCGGAAAACGTATACATCATATACCGCCGTTCGGAAGCCGAGATGCCTGCCAGACTTGAAGAGGTACACCATGCAAAGGAGGAGGGGATTATTCTGAAGGTCCTCACCAATCCAAAGCAAATTCTCGGAACGGAGGATGGCTGGGTAAAGGGCATGGAGTGCGTTGAAATGGAATTGGGAGAGCCCGACAAGTCAGGAAGAAGAAGACCTGTTGAAAAGAAGGGCTCGGAGCATGTAGTGGAGCTGGAAACAGTTATCATTGCCATAGGTCAGTCTCCAAACCCCCTCATTGCCTCGACAACACCGGGCCTGGATGTGCAGTCCTGGGGAGGAATAATTGTGGAGGAAGAGACAGGAGCAACCAGCAAGGGCGGAGTATATGCCGGTGGAGATGCTGTAACAGGTGCGGCTACCGTTATTCTTGCAATGGGTGCGGGTAAAAAGGCTGCCGAGGCCATGGACAAGTATATCAGGCAGCAGAGCCAGAAATAACAGCTATTGTTTTTGAAACTTTATATAGCATATAAAAAATGCAGAATGGAGTAAAAGAAAATGAAGACTTGGGTATTGTACTACAGTAAGGGCGGAAATACGAAGAAAATTGCCGAGGCCATAGCAGATGAGCTTGAGGAGGTTTTGAAGTCGGAACAGATACCGCCGGCGTATCCTCCTGAAAATGTAAGCCTGCTGTTTATAGGCACCGGTGAATACGCGGGAAAGCCCGATTCAAAGATGGTTGAATTCATCAGAACCCTGAACACCAACCGGGTTAAGAATGCTGCGGTTTTTGGGACCAGCGGCGGAGGAACTGCCGAAGGAAAGGCTATTGCAACGGTTAAGAGCATGTTGAGGGAAAAGGGCATAAATGTGGTAGAGGAAGCTTTTTCCTGCAAGGGAAAAAACTTTATCTTCTTTAACAGGAACAGGCCTGATGAAAATGATGTAAAATGTGCCAGGGAATATGCAAGAAAAGTATACAACAGCCTGAAGGTTTGATTTGCACAGGTACATCACAGCCCCGTGACAGAGGTTTGCAGTCTTTGACTTCAAGCCTGTCACGGGGCTGTTTTTTGTCTGCAACCTGCCTTTGAAGGTTGAAGGACAGGGCGCGGTCTTTGAACCGGGGCTACTGTATTTTGCCCTTATCCAGATATTTTTCCACATCAATCTGAACGGGAACCCATTTTGATTTGTTCTTAACCGACGTATTAATCAACAAATCGGTTCCATTTGTAAGCTTTGCAAATTCAAACATATATTTTCTTTCATCCACACCGTCAATAATTATCTTTTTTCTGTATTCATCCTGTTCAGGAGCATATTGCCTCATTATAAGGCCGCACCAGTTGCCGTAAACAGTTTCCACATAGGATTCAGCGTTGTGAGCCCAGCCATGGTACGCGGCGCAGAAGAAATCCTCGGGGGAGAGGGTGAGAGAATCTACGTAATACAAGCCGTTAACCTTTATAACATCCAGCTCGCCTGTATAGTAATTGAAGGTGGTCACTCCGACGCTGCTGCCCTCCAGTATCTCAAGCTCAAGGAAGAACTTGCTCATGTCTTGGGAAGGTGCAGCCATAGGAAGCAACTTAATCAGGTTAATATGCCCTATCCCTTCAAAGGATTGAACAAATTCATCATAGCTCATGGACTTTTTATTGTTTTCAGAGAGAAAGGAATAGGCTATTGGAAAGGGCTCAAGCCCATAACCCACTGTTCCGCAGCCGCCATTTTTCTCCTCTGTCAGATTGGAAGCCTGCTGAAGCACGCTGAAATAATTAATAACTGAAGCTTCCGGGGAATCCATCAGTTTTGCAGGGACACTTTCAGCTTTGAAACTGGACATGAAGGTGTCATGATCCATAAAGTTGCTGTTGAGGGATTTGAGGCTTGAAGGCCTGAAATATGTCTCATTCAGGTCGGACATTCTTTTGTTCATTACCTGTATGGTTTGTCTGGACAGGCCTGTGGCTGCCGGGTCAATATTTACAGCAGGCTGCTCGGCCATAAGTAGACCGCCTAGAACGTAATTATTATGGGAGCTTTCCTGATTGCCCACTCTGAGACAGATTGCAGCTATAAAAAATGCCAGCAGTATTATTGAAATGATAAGTATGCGCTTTGTTAATATTTTCATATGCCCCCCGATCAATGTTTATTATGATGCCTGATTTTACTATGCCGGGAATTTAAAATTAAATTGGACGACTCCTTATAATATATTCAAATGAGTACCGGATAATAATAAAAAATCAATGTAACAAAAATATAATTCCCTATTCAAAGTTTATTCATAAATATCTCACAGTAACAACATATTCCAAGGTTATATTTTTCTTATGGGATATACTTTTATCTTTGTTCAGAAAAGGCAGTTTGGTTTTGCGGAGGATTTCAGTAGTATTCCAGAATTTTACAAGCTAAAGGAGTGGTTGAGTGAAGAAAGCAAAAAAAATTATCAGTTTGGGTGTCAGCCTGGCAATTTTGGTTACCTCTACGAGTTTTGCATTTGCAGCCGGCAATAGGGCTTATACACCCGGTACGAACAAGGACGGCATTTTGAAAGTGCAGAAGCTTAAAGGTATGGAGAGGGGTGGAAATATAGGTTTGCTGTCGGGACTGGTTACATCGGGAACAATAACAACCGAACAGCAAAAAGCTGTCCAGACAGCTTTAAAGTCTATAAAAAAATCGGGAATAACTGCCAGGGAGGCCCTGGAAAAGCTGGTGGCAGCCGGAACGCTTACACAGGCCCAGGCGGATGCTGCAGCAAAGGCTTATGATGACGCAAAGGCAAAGCTGGAGGCCGAAAAGGAGAAGCGCCTTACAGACAGGGCAGAAAAGAAAGGCAACGGCATAAATACCTGTAACAGCGTTCTTTCCGAGCTTGTTACAGCGGGGGCAATTACCGCTGAACAGCAAAAAGCCGTCCGAAATGCAATGAAGCCTTCCAAAGGAAAAGCGGTGACACTGGAAAGTGCACTGGGAGGTCTGGTTGAGGCCGGAACACTTACACAGGCCCAGGCGGATGCTATAACAAAGGCTTACAATGACGCAAAGGCAAAGCTGGAAGACGAAAAGGAGAAACGCCTTAAGGAGCTGGCAGAAAAGAAAGGAATAACTGTTGAAGAGCTGAAGGCTCAGATGAGTAAAGGAGGAAACGGCACCGGCGACAAAAGCGGCTTTAAAGCCGGAGCAGGTCAGAAAAACAGGAAAGCTGCCATGAGATAGCTGCAAAATAGCTACATATTATACGGATTAAGGGAATCCTCCTTGATTGAACGGCACCCGGGCGGGAGCACTGCATTAGTTAATGGCCCGGGTGTCATTTTATATATTCTTATGTTATACTTTTTTTAAATAGTGTGAATCAAGTCTGATAAACAAGGTAATTATTACATTAGGAAAAGGAAAAATTATGAGTAAAAGGGGTTACATAATGCAATTTGCTTTCATTTCAGTATTTTTAATTATTTACGGATTGTTGGTCTATTACATCGGCATCAGAGGTTTCCACAGCATAAACGCTCAAATACCCATAAACAAAATTGCATACTGGCTGATTGTAATTTTCCTGGCGTCAGCTTATATTATAGGCATGGCAGGCAGAAACAATCTGCCGGAGGGGCCTGCCAGGTTTTTCAGCACTGTAGGCGGATACTGGATTGCCGGGTTTGTCTATCTGCTGGGTTTTGTAATTATTTTTGACATATTCGGTTTCCTTGCACGGAGGCTGAACGCCTTGCCCGCTGTAATAAGGAACAATACCTGGTTTATGGCATTTTGCGTTATTGCCGCTGTTGCCATACTTCTGGCGGTGGGAACCTATAATGCAATGGTGCCTAGGGTAAAGGAATATACCATTGCCATAGATAAAAAGGCAGGGAATTTAAAGAGTCTCAAATGTGCCATGATTTCGGATATACACCTGGGCGAGATTATTGGAAGGGACAGGCTTAGAACCGCAGTGGAGATGATCAACAGCATGGAGCCCGATTTGGTGGTTATTGCCGGAGACCTGTTTGACGGTTCGGTAAAACCTGTAAAAAACCAGAATATGCTTAAGGAACTTGAGGGGATAAAATCCAAATACGGCACTTATGCTGTTATGGGAAACCATGAACATTATGCCGATGCTATGGACGAAATAACAGAGCTTATGGAAGCAGCGGGAGTAACCGTTCTGAGGGACAAAAAGGTCAAAATAGCCGACAGCTTCTACCTGCTCGGAAGAGAAGATATGGATGGCAGACGATTCGGCTATAACAGGGCAGACCTGTCAGAAATGCTGAAGGATGCCGATACCAGCCTGCCGGTCATAGTTCTTGACCATCAGCCCTCCGGACTCTCGGAACCCAGAAAGGCAGGAGTTGATTTGCAGTTGTCGGGACATACTCATGGGGGTCAATTTTTCCCTGCAAATCTTGTTACCAATCTGATGTTTGAAGAAGATTACGGGTATTTCAAGGACGGCAGCTTCAATCTGGTGGTTTCCTGCGGCTATGGCACCTGGGGGCCTACTGTGAGAATCGGCAGCCAGTCCGAGGTGGTCAGGCTCAATATTGACTTTGAAAAATAGATTGTGTTTACAAAATTAGCTTTACTTTTTCTTGGTGAAATCAAATTTCCACTGTTTTTTCTGTTTTTCCGGAGCGTTTGTCTTGTCCAGCTCCAGGGTCATTGCGTATTTTGGATAGTACATTTCAACAATGTTTTTTATGGTAATCTTTATGGCAGAGTACAGAGGGATAACGATTATGAGACCTATAAAGCCCAGTATGGGTATAATGCCCATTAACAGCAGTATTACCGTAAGGGGATGGATATCCATGCTTTTCTTCATAACCTGGGGTGATATGAAATTATTGTCTATCTGCTGTACTACTATCATTACTATAAAGATTTTAACCGCCATAAACGGATTATCTGCCAGAGAAAGCAGTATTGCCGGGATTATTCCCAGCCAGGGCCCGAAGAACGGGATAATACAGGTTATCATTGCAAATATGGCCAGAATCAGTGAGTACTTAAGGCCTATAATCAGGTAGCCGATATACATGAGCAGTCCAATGAAAAAAGCTACCAGAAGCTGGCCGGCAATATAATTTGACAGGACGTAATCTATATCGGATAAAATCTTTCTCAGGTTGGACTTATGTGAGGCGGGAGCGAATCTTACCACACTGGGCATGAATTTGCTGTCGTCCTTAAGAAAGTAAAAAAGTATGATGGGAAGTATTATAATAATTGAACCTACATTGGTTATTGCACCGATAAAGTTAATAGTGCCCTTACCTGCGCTTTGTATCAGGCTCTGGGCAAATTCCGAAAGCTTGCTTGCAATGTCCGGCCTCTGAAGCTGTGATAGGTCGAAATACCCGAACAATTCACTGTTGAGCAGATTGTTGACCGTATTTTCAGCCTTCTGGTACAGGCTTGGGAGGCTTTGGTAGAATTCTGAAAACTGTGTTTTTACAAGTGAACCTGTGTAGGAGGTAAACAGTATTATGGCCGACAATACAATGATAAAGGCCAGGGCTATTGACCAGATATGGGGTATTTTACCCTTTTCCAGCAGCTTTACAAGAGGTCTCAGAATATAAAACAGCAAGCCTCCGAAAAGAAGGGGGAAAATGATGGAATAAATGAAGCTTAAAATGGGTGAGAAAAAGAAGTCGATTTTCCCGAACATGAATATTATAAGCAGCACCAGCAGCAGATAACAGCCATATTTGAAAAATTTACTCTTAATAAAAACAAAATTCGTATTGTTATCCATATATACCTCTTATACTTATGATTTTAATATTTCAGGGCTGATTGGGCCTCCCCATTCCTTCGGTTACCATAAATTATAGAATTAAATGTAAAAATATACAATCAATATTTTACAATGTCTGAAAGAGGTCCTAACAGAATCATGGGAGACTTATCCCTGTTGAGCCATTTCACTATAGCCAATACATCTTTTCTGTCTGCAGCCACACAGCCGGCGGTATACTTGATTTCCGCAGCCGGATTCACAATGTGGAAGAAGATGGCACTGCCTTTGTTTTTTACCCTATCAGAATTATAGCCAATATTAAAGAATATATCGTATACTCCGTTTTTCATACTGCTGAAATTTTCTGCAGATTTCCAGCGCCCGTTGGAGGGTTCTCTCTGGTGGGTGTTATAGTACGGTGAAGCCGGGTCGTCCACCCATACATCCTTTGAATCATATTTGTAGAAGGAAAGACCTGTGGCAACATTTGCACTTTTTCCAAAGCAGGTGCCGATAGCGTAGGCCCCTACAGGGGTTTTCCTGTCTCCTTCGGTCTTGTTTGCCGCAAAGCCCTTCTGGCCGATATACCCGGCAATATTTTTATGTACATTTACCCACAGGTCTTGTTTTTTCTCATATGTACTGATTACCACATTGGAGGAATTGCCTGTCAGGGAGGTTGCCACCACCAACTGGGAGACGGGGCTGTCTTTTTGAAATTTCAGACCGGAAATGGTCTTATGGCTCAAAATATAATTGGTCTTGTCAAACCTGCTTAAAGGTACGTCCTGTATTTTATAGCTGTTAAAATCAGTATCCTCGAAATGCCACCATTCGGTGCTGAGGGGCTTAAACCCGGAGGCTGTCATTGCTTTTGACAAGATGTCAAGGTTTTTCCTTTGCTCTGCACTCATTCCCTTATAGCCGGGGGCGGCCTTCACTGTAAAATTGTCAAATCCGGTGGGCATCCGGAGTTCCTTTCCGTTTTTGTCCACCAGAGTAACATCCACGGCAGCTCCCCTGTTATGCTTCGAACCCGAGCGGTAGGGATTCGCCACATAATTTTTATCGGGAGTTGCCTCCCACATTATTTTCTGAACACTGAGCGGCCTGTAGGCATCCCATATTTTTATGGAACAGCCCTGCTTCCTTACCAGGTTATTGGCTTTAATAAGCTTATCCAGAGTGCCCTTTGTCAGCACACAGGTGGGAGAGGGATAGAGGGTCTTGCCTACAAAGTTTTCATAAGTGGCATATTTCATATCAATGACAAAGTCCTTGCTGTAATCCTCTACAAGTACCAGGTCTGATTTTTTTACCGCAGTCGGAGCTGCACCGGCAAAGGTGAAGCAGGTAAAAATCATACCTGTTACAAGTAAGAGCGCTATAGTCCATTTTATGCCCATAGGCTGCTTTTTAGTCATATTAAAGACTCCTGAGCTTTTTATCTTATTTTATCATATAACCGTCCACACATAAACCAAAGTCTAGTCTAGGCTTTTTCTGAACCGTTTTGTAGCTATGAACAGGATTACTATTGTGAAGCTGAGAAGTGCCAGGGCATCCTGCCAGAGATAATCCAGTCCCACACCCTTTAAAGTGATGCCGCGGATAATGTCAAGAAAATAGGTCAGGGGAATGAAATACCCTATATAGCCTATAGCTGCAGGCATTGCCTCTCTTGGAAATATAAAGCCGGAAAGCAGGATACTTGGAAGAAGCACGAACACCATGACTATCATCGCCTGGAGTTGATTCTTTGCAAAGGTGGATATAAGCATACCTATTGAAAGGGAACAGTAAACAAAAAGGAAACCCAATAATAGCAGCAGGCCCAGAGAACCGGACACAGGAATCTTAAAAAACCATACACATATGGCCAGTGAGAATAAAAAGCCCGAATAACCCACTACTATATAGGGGATAAGTTTTCCCAATATGAGTTCCGAAGGCTTTATGGGAGTTACTATCAACTGCTCGATGGTGCTCCGCTCCTTTTCCCTGACAAGGGCAAAGGCAGTGAGCATTATGGTAATATTCTGAAGAATGAGCCCTACAAGGCCGGGAATGGTAAATTTTGAGCTCTCCATATCAGGATTATACCATACAGCGGTTTTCAAGGTCAGACCAGCCAGCTTTTCGGGGGTTATTCCGTATTTCAGGAGCCCCTGGGAGGTGTATTTTTGAGAGAAGCCCCCTGCTATGAGCTGCCCGCTGGCAAGGGCGGTCCGGGCCGTAGTGGGCTCCGTGCCGTCAATTATCAACTGCAGTTGGGCATTGTCACCGTTTTTTATTTTATGGGAATAGTCACCGGGTATTACAAGCCCGGCTTTTGCCCTGCCGCTTTTTATCAGCTCCTCCAGCCTTTCTTCCGATTGGACGTTTTCATATATCACAAAGTAATCCGACCCGGTGAACTGCTCAAGGAAGCTGCGGCTTTCCTCCGAGCTGCTCAGGTCATAAACCGCAGTGGGAATTTTGTCCACTTCGGTATTTACCGCATAGCCGAAAAGCAGCATCATAACCACAGGCATAATAAAGGGAAGTTTTAAACTGATAGGGTCTCTCTTCATCTGGATGAATTCCTTTTTTATTATGGACCAAAACCTCTTAAAGCTAAAGCCATGCCTGTTCTTAATCATGCCGGTCATCTCCTCTCAGAAACCCAAGCTGTTCAAACCTGCCGGCAAGCCTGCTGCCTTCTGCTTTTTCAACTTGTTTTATGAAAATATCCTCCAGATTTTTTGCTCCTTCTTTTTCAATGAGCTCCCGGGGCGAAGCGATGTCCATAAGCCTGCCGTTAAGTATGAAGCCCACCTGGCTGCAGCTTTCTGCTTCGTCCATGTAGTGGGTGGTTACGAGAACGGTAATGCCTTGTCTGGCAAGGGAATGTATTATTTCCCAGAAGACTCTTCTGGATACCGGATCAACACCTGCGGTAGGCTCATCCAGTATCAGCAGTTCAGGCTTGTGAATCAGCGCACAGCCCAGGGCCAACCGCTGCTTCCAGCCTCCTGACAATGTTCCGGCAAGGCTTCTCTCCTTACCCGTGAGATTTGCCATCTCAATAAGTTCCTTTTTCCTCTGCGAGGTAACCTTTCCCGATAAGCCATATACACCTGCATAAAAGTTCAGATTTTCTTCAACCGTAAGATCTTCGTACAGGCTGAAGCGCTGGCTCATATATCCCAGGCTCTGTCTTACGGCCTCGGTTTCCCTGGTTACGTCCTTTCCCATTACGAGGGCCTTGCCGGAGGTGGGGTGGAGGACACCGCAGAGCATGCGGATGGTGGTTGACTTCCCGGAGCCGTTGGGCCCCAGAAATCCAAAGATACTGCCCTTTGGAATGGAAAAACTTATCCCGTCTACTGCCGTAAAGCTGTCAAATTTCTTGGTAAGGTTTTCTACAGATATGGCATATTCCATATTAATCTCCTCCTTTGGTCTGTTTTGCCGGAGAGATGCCGTCCAGTATCAGGGTAATCATGGCATCTATTTCCCCGGTGCTTTCCGACAGGCTGAAGTTGTCTGTAAACAGCATCTTTTGGCCGATGAAGGCCAGAAAGTTTCCTATTATGTTTCTCATTACGAGCATGGGGTCCACATCGGTGCGAATCTGTCCGCGGGCCGCCAGGTTGCTGTAGAATTCTCGTATTTCCTTATCCAGCCTGTTGATAAGATTTGAACATATCACCTCTCTGATATCCTGATGGAAGAGGGCTTCGCTTATCAGGACACGGAACATGGGAAAAAATCTCTGTACCAGCTCCAGTCTGTCCAAAAGGATTTCCTTGAGTATAACCCGCAATTCCTTCTGCTCTCTGCTTTTAAATATGTCGTACAGGGAATTCAAAAGTATCTTGTCCGCAGCAATCCTTATTGCCTGCAGCATTATGCCGTGCAATATATCCTTTTTTGTCTTGAAGTATCTGAAAATGGTTCCTTCCGCCACACCGGCCCTTTTGGCAATTTCGCTGGTGGTGGTGGAGGAGAAGCCCTTTTCATTGGATATGAGAATGGCAGCCTCAAGAATTTTTTTTTCTTTATCCGGGAGCTCAAGCTCCGACAAATCAATATTTACATTCATAGTTTCCAAGCATCCTTTCAGGGTTAGCCGCTGCTGATGTGCAACAGTTTATAAAAAAAATGAGTGAGTACTCACTATATTTTTATATTATTAAGCCAGTACGGAAATGTCAAGAGAAAACTGTATATTAATAAGTTTTTTTTAGACAATATGATTATGGGCAACTTTAAACAGAGCAAATATCCAGAAGGAGAAACGGCAGTGGTAAAACCTATATGGAAGAGTAAATTTATAAAATATATGGGAATCGGCCTTTTTGCAGGAGCTGCAAACGGACTTTTCGGCTCGGGGGGAGGAACCATCGCAGTTCCTGCCATGGTTTACCTGCTTGGGGAGGAGGATCATACGGCACATGCCACGGCATTGCTTATAATCCTGCCCCTGACATTGGTAAGCAGTTATTTCTACCTGTCCAACAGCTTCGTAGATTGGAACATCACCTGGAAGGCCATGCTGGGAGGAGCTGCCGGGGGCGCTATAGGAGCGTTTCTCCTGAATAAATTCCCCTCCGGAATATTGAGAATCATATTTGGAGCCTTCATGCTGGCGGCAGCGGTCAGGATGATTTTTTAAACCGGCCTTGCAGGCAGGAAGACATTTATTCAGATAGGCAGTATTAATTCAGCAAATAAGAGGACGGGGACAATGACAGTATTTTTAATAGGCCTGGCAGCAGGAATAATCAGCGGAATGGGAATCGGGGGAGGGGCGGTATTGATACCGGCTCTGGTGCTGTTTGTCAGACCTGAGCAGCATGTTGCCCAGAGTACGAACCTGCTTTTTTTCATACCCACTGCTGCAGTCGCCCTGGCAATACATATAAAACGAAGGAGAATTGATTTTAAAACAGGCATTCCAATAATGCTGTTCGGTCTTGCAGGAGCTATCCTTGGCTCACGCATTGCCCTTGCGGCGGACGGGATGCTTCTGCGCAAGGGCTTCGGGGTATTTTTGCTGGCCATGGGGCTGTATGAAATTTTCGGAAAAAGGAAAAAGACCAAAGGAAAAGATCCAAAGGAAAAGGACGGGTGAAGTGAAATACCGCCGCAGACCGCGCGGTTCTTGGGGCATTCTGCCAAAATAATACACTTCGTTTTGGAGGTTTTATCCAAACAGTTGATACAGCCGGATATGGTATAATATTACTGTATTTTTCCAATTGTGTGCAAGGACTTGAGATAAAACAAAAATACCGTAAAATTTATTAAGTGGGGGAGATAAATATGGAAATAAACCAGATAGGGCTTTGGGCGGGAAGAATCAGAGAGAATGTTTCAAAGGTTATTGTGGGCAAGGAGAATGTAATTGATCTGGCCCTTATATGCCTTATTACAGGAGGGCACCTGCTGATGGAGGATGTGCCGGGTACGGGCAAGACGGTATTCGCCAGGGCATTGGCTTCATCCGTGGACTGTTCCTTCAGGAGAATACAGTTTACTCCCGACCTTCTGCCTTCGGACATAACGGGAATCAATTACTTTAATCAGAAAGAAAACTGCTTTGTATTCAGAGCCGGACCGGTCTTTTCAAATATAGTGCTGGCAGACGAAATAAACCGTGCTACCCCCAGAACCCAGTCAGCCATGCTGGAATGTATGGAAGAACGCCAGGTTACCATTGACGGAGAGACAAAAAAGCTGTCGGCACCGTTTCTGGTCATAGCCACTCAGAATCCCATTGAGATCCAGGGCACCTTTCCCCTGCCGGAAGCTCAGTTGGACAGATTTTTAATCAAAACCTCCATGGGTTATCCGGATACAGGTGAAGGTATAAATATTCTCAAAAGATTCAAGGGTGACAATCCGCTGGACAGCCTCAAGCCTGCGGCGGGTGCGGAGGAAATCCTGGAGGCCTCGGCTCTGTACTCGGGAGTCAAGGTATCTGAGGATATATTGGATTACATAATCAAAATAACCGAGGGCACAAGAAAACATCCGAATACCCACCTGGGAGCAAGCCCCCGCGGAGCTCTGGCATTGCTAAGGGCGGTTCAGGTATATGCTCTGCTGAAGGCACGGACCTTTGTAACTCCTGATGATGTAAAGGCGATGGCGCTGCCTGTTCTGGCCCACAGGATAATTGCCAGAGGGCTGTCCCTGGAAAATGTAAATGCAGGAGAAAAAATTGTGGGGGATGTGCTGGCTCATACGGCTGTTCCCCTTGAACAGGGAGAGTAAGGAGGAGGCTTATGCTGCTGCAAATTGTACTTGCACTACCTCTTCTCATCCTGGTGGAATACTTTATTTACAGGCAGTTTTTACTGCGGGGCATGACATACAGGAGAAGCATATCCCAGTCCACTGCCTTTGAGGGGGAGAAGGTATATCTTGTTGAAGAAATAGAAAACAACAGCCTGCTGCCCATAGCGTGGATGAAGGCCGAATCGAAAATAAGCCCCAGGCTGAAGCTGGCTTCTGCAAAGAACATGGAGGAGGCCCAGGAGGGATACCACCGGAGCGTATTCTCAATAATGCCCTACTACCGTATCAAAAGAACCCATGAAGTAACCTGCCTTCAAAGAGGAGACTACAATGTGGGCAATGTTACGATTACCTCGGGAGATATCTTGGGACTTACAACCAAAATAACCTCATATGAAAATGAAACCAGACTGATTGTATACCCCAGCCCCCTTAATAATGACAGGCTTGTAAATTGCTTCCGTTCACTGCAGGGGGACGCGGTGGTCCGCAGGTTCATAAATCCCGATCCGTTCATAGTGGCAGGTGTCAGGGAGTACCGGCCGGGTGATCCCATGTCGGCAATAAGCTGGAAGGCCACTGCCAGGACAAATTCCCTGCAGGTATTCAAGTATGATTTTACTGCAAATTCAAATATTTTGATCCTGTTTAATATCGACACCAGCAGCAAGCAGGACCGGTTTCCCAACGAGGAGCAGTGCCGGCAGATAGAATTCGGCATACATTTTTGCGCCGCCATATTGGAGAAGGCCATAAAGCAGGGGACTGCAACCGGCTTTTGTACTAACGGCCATTTCAGGGATTCAAGCGAGTTTGTGAATATTCCTGCCCGCTGCAGCAAGCCACAGCTATATACAGTATTGGAAGCCCTTGCAAAGCTCCAGTTTGACAGGAGCCTGTCCTTTTACACCCTGCTGCGGAACCTGAGAGGAGAAATACCCAGGGACACCGATATATTGATAGTTTCTTTGTATTCCGACGAGAGTATCGAAGAGGAAATACTATATCTGAGGCGGGAAGGCCGCCAGGTTGAGGTTATGCTTATACAGGAAGGCGGTGTGTTCTGATGTTCGGAATTTTTACCCTGACTTCAATCCTTGAAATGTTGATGCTGATGCCGGGGGCATATATGGTGCTGCAGTTTTTTATGCCTCCTGTTACGGCTTTTATGCTGACCTGCCTTTTCAATGTATTGGTGCTGGCGGCAATCTTTATATGCCGTCTGAAGCCGGGACCTTTTGTATACAAGGTTGTTACTGTGGTCATATCGGCCCTTGTGGTATTTTTTACAGCCGGAATCAATGCAGGCGGCCTTGTGGTATTTGCCGCAGGCATATTCATTTTCAGCCATGTGAGAACCGTGTTGGCCACAGGCAGGGACATGGGTGTACAAGTGGCTCTGACCTCAATCACTATAAATATTCTTCTGGCAATCGTATTTGTAAATAGCGACCGTTCTTCCCTTATATTTTTCGGTAATATAGCCATAGGAATATCTGTTGCGGCGTCTGTTACGGTCCTTGTAATAAAGCAGGTGGACGATTCCAGGCGGTTTGGAAAAAACTCCATGGACATAAGCAGCATCCAGCAGAAAAACAACAGGATATTTGCCGGGCTGTTACTGATAATTCTTATATTCGCTGGTTCCTTCGGACAAGTTACGGAAATATATAAATTTGTATTCAGAACAATCGGCTGGCTGTTTTCCGCCCTGGCAGGCCTGTTTGCCTCAAATGACAAGGACGCCGCCCTGCCGGATATGCAGGTGCAGGAATTGCTTATGAATGCCGGAACGGAGGACCCTTCGCTGCTCCAGAAAATATTCATAATTGTGATACACGTTTTAGGCGTACTGCTTGTGGTGGGATTCATATTTCTTGCTTTCTATCATTTGGTGAAATTCATAATAAATATGGCCATAAGACTGATAAACTGGTTTAAAAGCGGACAGCATTTTGTGGATGTAGTTTCGGAATGCGGGCACACCGACGAAAAGGAAAGCTTACTTGACAGAAATCTCAAAAATTTTGTAAACAGGTTTAAAAATGCCGCTTCGGGAATATTCGCAAGAGAAATACCCTATGACAGTCTGACTGATGATGTAGCAAAAGTGAGAAGGCTCATGAAATATTTCATACGGGGTTTAAGGCTCCGGGGAGTGAGAATTCCGCCTGCTTCCACCGCCAGGGAGCTATGCCGGGATGCGGGAGCAGAACCCGAAGCCATGCAGTTTAATTCACTGCTGGCCCAATGCTATGACAGCGCGCGGTATGCCGACCTTGCACCAGAAAAAGAGCAGTTGGGCCTGCTGGAGGAAAAGCTGCTGGAAAAATAGCATTATGTAATTTCCATATGTCTCAATCGGGCGCAAATATAAAAAAATTTGTGCCATTTTTATTGTAAACCTTGTATAAATGTAGTAGTGGTCTGTAACCTCTGCCTGGTTCTGAAAAAATTTTTCTCGCCGGGCAAAAAAAATCCTCTTTGAGTTGACAGTATAATATGAATAGTATATAGTGGTTTTATATAGAACCACTAAAAATCGGAAGCTCGGAGGTGCGCTGTGGACGTAATAGACGCTTTGATGCAGGCAGGCTTCACCAGACATGAATCAATGCTTTACATGACATTGTGCAAGGAAGGTGAGCTCACCGGCTATGAGGCTTCCAAACTGACCGGAATACCAAGGTCAAACGCATATCTGGGGCTTGCAGGACTCTCGGATAAAGGCGGAGCATACAAGATAAACGGTGAGGCTGCCAGATATATTGCTGTCCAGCCCGAAGAACTGGTTCAGAACCTGAAGAGGAAATTTTCCGAGATAATGAAGGTTATACAGGAAGAAATACCTCAGTTGAATGCCATGGGAGAAAGCTTTGTAACAATAAACGGCAGGCAGCAGATGCTGGACAAGATGAAAAATCTGATGAACCAGGCACGTAAAAGGATTTACATCTCCATTTCAAGAGAGCAGTTGGACGAGGTGCTGGAGGAGCTTATCCAGGCCAGGGACAAGGGGCTCAAGGTGGTGGTGATAACCTCTGAAAAGCTTGCTATGGAGCGGGTAATCTGCTACTGCAAAAATAAGCGCTTTGAAAGTGTCAGACTTATTACCGATTCGGAAAATGTTCTGACAGGCCAGCTCGGCGGCACGAATCCCACCTGCCTGTTTTCCAGAAACTCAAACATGGTTGATCTGATAAAGGATTCTCTTACCAACGAAATAAAGCTTATAAATATAAATACAAAATAAATAAAACGGAGGCTATATTATGACAGAATACTATTCAATAAAAATGAACTTTTTTGGAAATTCAGACCCTGAAAAGCTTGTAAAGGAATTTGGGAGCCCTTTGTATGTTTATAATGAAAAGATTTTAAGGCAGAAGTGCAGGGATATGAAAAATCTTGTTGATTACCCCTTCTTTATTCCTAATTACTCTATAAAGGCGAATTCAAACCTCAATATAATTAAAACCGTCAGGGAGGAAGGCTTAAGGGCTGATGCCATGTCGGCAGGAGAAATACAGCTTCTGCTGCATGCGGGATACAAGCCTGAAGAGCTGTTTTTTGTCCCCAACAATGTATCCGAGGCGGAGCTCAAATATGCTGTTGACAACGGCGTGCTCGTAAGTGTGGATTCACTGTCACAGCTTGAGCTCCTGGGTAAGCTCAACAGGGGAGGTAAGGCGGCCGTGAGATTTAATCCCGGCGTGGGCGCAGGACACCACGAAAAGGTGGTAACCGCCGGAAAAAAGACCAAATTCGGAGTTAATACCGACTGTGTTTCACAGGTTAAGGAAATAGCAAAAAAATATGATCTGAGGATTTGCGGAATCAACCAGCACATAGGCTCACTGTTTATGGAGGGGGATTCCTATATTGAAGGTGTGAAATCCATTCTCGCAGTTGCAGAACAGTTTGAGGATATAGACTTTGTCGATATGGGCGGCGGCTTTGGAATTCCTTACAGAAAGCAGGAGGGTCAGGAAGCCCTTGATCTGGCAAGCTTCAGGGAAAAGTTGACTGCCGTGCTGGTGCAGTGGACTGAGAAATACGGTAAGAAGATACTGTTCAAATCGGAGCCCGGGCGGTATATAGTGGCTGAGAGCGGTATCCTGCTGGGAACCGTATATGCAACCAAAAACAATTATGGAAACAGATATGTGGGAACCGATTTGGGCTTCAATGTTCTTGCCAGACCGGTTATGTATGATTCCCATCATGACATTGAGGTTTATAGAAACGGCAAGCCTCAGAACCAGGGAGCCACTGAGGAGGTTACCGTAGTGGGAAACATTTGTGAAAGCGGAGACATTATTGCCAAGCACAGGACTCTTCCGGCAGTGGAAGAAGGGGATATACTGGGGATAATGGATGCAGGCGCCTATGGTTTTGCCATGAGCTCCAACTACAATATGAGGCTGCGCCCGGCCGAGGTCATGATAAAAGAAAATGGGGAAGCTGTACTTATAAGGCGCAGAGATACTTTTGAGGATATTATTGCACCCTTTAACATATAACTGAAAGACCGGCGGCGTATACCCGGGATTTTTAAGGGAAACTATCCGTGTCACAATTCCGGTAGAAAACTGGAACTAAATTTATTATATTGCCATAGTATGTAATGATATCCTATTAACTGACTTGAAATTATTTAGGAGGCAATATATGAGGGGATCTGTCTTGGATAATCTGACCTGGGAGGGAAACAGCAAAAAAATGTTTAAGCTGGTTTTGGATGCTGTTCCTTCAATATTCCTTGGATTAGTTAAACATGAAATTCAGGATTGGCTGGTTAAAAACCAGGTTACAGTGGTAACTGAGGAATTATGTCTGAAAATGTTTAAAGAGAAAGCTCCAAAAGGTATGATAGAAAAATTAACTCCAAAACTTGAGAGCTTAAAAACCAAATAGATAAAAAACAGTGAGTGCGGGAATCCCGCACTCACTGTTTTTTGTATGGGTATTACTGATTGCCTGTCTGAAATTACTTTCCGGATATGACCCTTACTGTCTTAACCCCGTCTATGGCTCTTATCCTGTCTATGACCTCCTCGTTCAGATCACCTTCAATGTCGATTACATTGTAGCCGATTGTATCCTTGTGACGGGTCAGCATATCTGCAATATTTATTTTGTTTGCGGCAAGTATGGTGGTCATCTGGCCTATCATATTGGGAATATTGCGATGAACGGTAATAATCCTGGTCTTGTCCGTGGGCAGCATGTCACAGTCGGGGAAGTTGACCGAATTTTTGATCATGCCGGTTTCCAGGTAATCCTTCAACTGGTTTGCTGCCATGATAGCGCAATTTTCCTCTGATTCAGGGGTGGAGGCACCAAGGTGGGGGATTGCTATTATTTCCTCCACACCAAGGAGTTCTTCCTCGGGGAAGTCGGTTACATAGCAGGCAACCGTTCCGTTGCCGATTGCTTCCAGTAAATCCTGGTTTGATACCAGTCCTCCTCTTGCAAGGTTTATTATTCTGACACCCTTTTTCATTATTTCGAATTTTTCCTTGTCAAGGGTATTTTTTGTCTCTTTGGTCAAAGGTACATGAATGGTGATGTAATCGCAGGTTGACAGCAGATGCTCCAGACTGTTTGCCCTTATAACCGAGCTTGACAGCCCCCAGGCAGCCTTTACGGAAATATAGGGGTCGTAGCCCATAACCTCCATACCTAGAGATATGCAGTCGTTAGCCACCATAACTCCGATGGCACCAAGACCTATAACACCGATTTTCTTGCTCTTGATTTCAGGACCTTCAAACTGTGACTTGCCCTTTTCCACCAGCTTGGGTATTTCATCGCCCTTGCCCTTTAAGGTCTGCACCCATTCCATGCCTTTTGTAATCTTACGTGATGAAAGCAGGAGGGCGGCTATAACCAGCTCCTTGACTCCTGTTGAATTCGCGCCGGGAGTGTTGAAGACAACTATGCCTTTTTCAGTGCATTTTTCTATGGGAATATTGTTCACTCCTGCACCGGCTCTTGCAATGGCCTTGAGATTTTTGGGCAGTTCCGTCTCCAGCATATTTGCACTTCTGACAAGTATGCCGTCGGGATTGGCCTCTTCAGTCGAAATATCATAGTTTTCCTTTGGCAGCAGTTCAAGCCCGCAGTTGGCTATCTTATTCAACATTTGTATTTTATACATACTGATTCATCCTTTCAGGTATCTATTTATTTTCAAGCTCGAATTTCTTCATAAAGTCAACAAGCTTAATTACACCTTCAACAGGCATTGCGTTATAAATGCTCGCTCTCATGCCTCCTATGAGACGGTGTCCCCGGAGGGTGCAGAGACCTGCCTGTTCAGCTTCCTTTATGAACTTTTCATTCAATTCGTCGGTGGGAGCAGTAAAGGGCACGTTCATTAATGAGCGGTCCTTCCTGTTTACCTTGTTTAGGAACATTTTTGATTCGTCAAGAAAATTATAAAGTATGGCGGCCTTTTCATTATTGATTTTTTCAATGGTCTTAACGCCGCCCATATCATCAAGCCACTTGAACACCAGTCCTGCAACATAAATGCTGTAGCAGGGCGGAGTGTTGTAAAGGGATTTTTCCTTGGCATGGGTTTCGTATCTCAGCATGGTTGGTGTATTTTCAAGGTGCTTGCCTATGAGGTCGGTTTTTACAATAACTATGGTAAGTCCGGCAGGACCCAGGTTTTTCTGCGCTCCGGCATATATGAGCCCGAATTTGTTCACATCCATCTCCCTGGACATTATCTCACTGGACATGTCGGCCACGAGAGGTACGTTTCCGGTGTCGGGGAAGGTTACAAAACGGGTTCCCTCAAGGGTGTTGTTGCTGGTAATGTGAACGTAGTCAACCTCCTGGGAAAGATTGTACTCTTCGGGAATATATGTGAAATTGGAATCTTCTGAAGAAGCCGCCACATTTGCGGCACCAAAGAGCTTTGCTTCAGAAATCGCCTTTTTTGACCAGTTTCCCGTATTTATGAAATCAGCCTTTTTATATTTGCTGAAAAGGTTCATGGGAATCATGGAAAACTGAGTGGAAGCACCGCCCTGAACAAATAATATCGAATATGAATCATCAATTTTCATCAGCTTGCGCAGAAGGCTTTCAGCATTTTCAATTATGGAAGTGTACGCTTTTGACCTGTGACTCATTTCCATCACAGACATTCCTGTACCATTGTAATTTAACATTTCTTCAGCAGCCTTTGCCAAAACAGATTCCGGCAGAATAGAAGGACCTGCAGAAAAGTTATAAACTCTGTTCATATAAACACTCCTTTTTTAGTTATATAAAATATATAAAGGCCAAATCTGTATGATTTGACCTATGGAACAAGAAAGCAAAATAAAACTATATTAAAATAGTTATAAATTTATACTCTGTCCTTTTGCCTGAGAGATTGACGGCATCAAACTCACCGTATTGCCCCTTCGGCGCCAACATTGGTCTCTCCAGAGATCCGTCCTGATAAAGTCCTTTTTTACCTGAGAGTGCTACTCCTTCGGTGTCCTTTGCCTTGCAAAGGAACTCTCCTCCATCAATCATCCGGCTCTATTAAATTTTAGATATTACATATATTATAGTTCTAGATATTGGGAGAGTCAAGAAGATATTACTGTATCTTCCCAAGGATTTCGGTCAGCTTGGGCACCAGGGCTTTTAAGGACTCAATATCTTCATTGTTGAGAGAAGATAATTTTTCTGAAACGGCTTCCACTGTTTCCTGCTTTTTCTGCTTTAAAAAGTTAAAGGATTTCTCTGTGGCTTCAATAATAACTATACGCCTGTCGGAAGGGTCATCATATCTGACGGCATATCCTTCTGTAATCAGATTATCTATAATAGGCGTCATATTTGGTTTTGATATAACCAGCTCATTGGCGATTTTTGACACGGGACTGGGCCCGTTTGTTGTCAGATAGAATATAACTTTTATATGTGAAGGTGGAACACATAGTCCTTTTAACATGATATTACGATTTATCATTTTATTATTTAATGATAGAAAAAGAAAAAACAAGCTATTTGATATTTCAATTAAAGCATCCTTGGTAAACATATCTGAAACTCCTTTTATCATATTTAAAAAAATCATATATTTTTAACAAGACTTAATAAAATATTAAGCGTATATTATAGATGGTCTCTGTATAATCGTTTGATTGGCAATACTAAAAGTATGGTAATCAAACCCGAACTATCGATTTTAAGTTGATAGTAATTGACTTTATTATACACTATTTATAATAATTATACAATCAAAATTATTATTGACATATAATAGTTATGTATTTATAATTATATCGAGTTACTGAAAATTATTGGTCTTTGACTTGAATTGATATATTTGGGCCGGACTACAAAATTTGCTGCTTTAGAAAAGAAAGGAGTAATACATGGGTAAAATATTGAAACATCTGAAACCGCATATTTTTGCCATTATTGGCATAGTAGCCTTTTTACTTGTGCAGGCGGTATGCGACCTGTCACTTCCAGACTATATGTCCAATATTGTAAATGTAGGTATTCAACAAAAAGGTATTGAAAATGCAGTTCCGGATTTGATCAGAAAAGGCGAGATGGATAAGCTGACCTTTTTCATGACAGCGGAGGATAAAAAGTTTGTACTGGATAACTACACACTGCTTGAAAAATCAAAGATATCTCAGAAGGATTCGGACAAGTACTCAAAGAATTATCCTGAAATAAAAGACAACGATGTCTATAAACTAAATGATATAACTGAAGAGACCACGGATTTGCTGATAAAGACTTTAAGCAAACCCGAGCTTGTAGTTTATCTGATGGAAGCAAAAGACGGTGCCTCTGAATTCCAAATGGACGGCAAGGGAGACAATGGAAAGCTCCTGCAGGGACTTTCACAGCTTCCTGAAGGTACAGATCCCTTTGAATTTTTTGCAAAGCTGCCGGAAGAACAGCTTAAGGCAATACGGAGTGAAATCGACAAGGGTTTTGAAGCACTGCCCGACAGCATCATAAGCCAGGGCGCAGTAGTGTATGTCAAGGCCGAATATGAGGCTTTGGGCAGAGATACGGGCAAAATGCAGTCGGATTTCATAATCCTGTCCGGTCTCAAAATGCTGGGAGTTGCACTTATAGGTATGGCGGCTTCCGTTATTGTGGGCCTGTGGGCTGCCAGAGTATCGGCAGGTCTTGGCAGAAGCCTCAGAAGGAATGTGTTCGAGAATGTTGTTGACTTCTCAAACACCGAGTTTGACAAATTTTCAACTTCTTCTCTTATAACCAGATGTACCAATGATATCCAGCAGGTGCAGATGTTTATGGTAATGTTCCTGAGACTGGTATTCTATGCTCCGATACTTGGAGTGGGAGGCTTCCTGAAGGCAATGCATACCGACACCTCCATGTCCTGGGTTATCGGTGTTTCGGTGCTGGCCATACTCAGCCTTGTGCTGGTGATGTTTGCAGTAGCTATTCCCAAGTTCAGGAGTATACAGAAGCTCATTGACAAGCTCAACCTGGTTACACGTGAATCCTTGACGGGTATGCTGGTTATCAGGGCATTCGGCACCCAGAAAAAGGAAGAGGAGAAATTTGAAAAGGCAAATGCCGACCTGACAAATACAAACCTGTTTGTAAGCAGGATTATGACAGCCATGTTCCCCATGATGATGCTTATATTGAATGGAGTGGTACTGCTCATAGTCTGGGTAGGCTCACACCAGGTGGATATGGGAAACATGCAGGTAGGAAACATGATGGCATTTATGCAGTATGCAATGCAGATAATATTTGCCTTCCTTATGATTTCAATGGTTTCAATCACACTGCCCCGTGCGTCGGTATCCATTAACCGTATAGCCGAGGTAATCAATACAAAGCCCTCCATTCTGGACCCCAAAAGCAGTAAGGAATTTGACGGAAGCCTTAAGGGCACTGTGGAATTCAGGGATGTTGGCTTTAAATACCCGGGGGCGGAAGACGAAGTACTTTCAAATATAAACTTTGCTGCAAAGCCGGGAGAAACAGTGGCCTTCATAGGCAGTACCGGAAGCGGAAAGTCCACACTTATAAATCTTATACCCCGTTTCTATGATGTCACCTCCGGTCAGATTCTGCTGGACGGTGCAGACATAAGGGAAGTGCCGCAGAAGGAGCTGAGGGAAAAGATAGGCTACGTGCCGCAGAAGGGCATACTGTTCTCAGGTACCATTGAAAGCAACCTGAAGTACGGTTTGGAGTCGGCAACCCAGGAGGATCTGGAGCTTGCTGCGGATATAGCCCAGGCTACGGAATTTATAAGCGGAAAAGATGAGGGCTACGGGACTGAAATAGCCCAGGGGGGTACAAACGTATCCGGCGGTCAGAAGCAGAGACTTTCTATTGCCAGGGCCCTGGTCAAAAAGCCTGAGATATTCATTTTCGACGACAGCTTCTCGGCCCTTGACTACAAGACTGACGCAGCCCTCAGAAAGGCCCTGAAGACAAAGACCCGGGGTGCAACAGTATTAATAGTGGCTCAGAGAATAAGCACGGTTATGAATGCAGATAAAATCCTGGTTCTGGATGAAGGCAGGGTTGTGGGAATGGGTACCCATAAGGAACTGCTTGCGAATTGCGAGGTATACCAGCAGATAGCTCTATCGCAGCTCTCAAAGGAGGAATTGGCATGAGCAAAAATGAGAACATGAAGCAGCATTCGTCCCGGAGAGGACGGGGCGGCCCTGTGGGCGGCGGAGGCCCAATGGGTATTAAGACGGAAAAACCGAAAGATTTCAAGGGTACCATGAAAAAGCTTTTGACGTATATAAAGCCTTTCATACCACGTATCATAGTTGTATTGATATTTGCAATCGGCAGTGTAATTGTAGGCATAAGAGGTCCCAAGATACTTGGAGAGGCCATCACCAAGCTGTATGAAGGCCTGGTCGGCAAGGCTGCCGGAGGTTCCATAGATTTTGACTTTATTGCAAAGACCCTCATATATCTGATGGTGCTGTACGGGGCAAGTTCGCTGTTTTCCTTCGTGGGAGGCTTTATCATGTCAGGTGTGGCCCAGAAGATATCCTACAACCTGAGAAGGCAGATAGCAGAAAAGATAAACCGCATGCCACTGAAGTATTTTGACAAGATGACCCACGGTGAAGTGCTGTCCAGGGTTACAAATGATGTTGACACTGTGAGCCAGACCCTGAACCAGAGTTTGTTCCAGATGATAACCTCATTCACCACTCTTATCGGTGTGCTTGTGATGATGCTGACCATAAGCTGGATAATGACGCTTGTTTCCATGATAATTATTCCTCTGTCCATAATATTTATAGGTATAATTGTAAAACAGTCTCAGAAATATTTCAAAACCCAGCAGGAATCACTTGGACAGATAAACGGCCATGTGGAGGAAATCTTCAGCGGCCACAATATAATGAAGGCCTTCAACGGAGAACAGAGGGCGGTAGACAAATTTGACACAATTAATGAGACCCTTCATAAATCCGCATGGAAATCACAATTCCTTTCAGGCATGATGTTCCCCATCATGGGCTTCATAGGCAACATAGGCTATGTGCTTGTGACCATCCTGGGTGGCTGGCTGACCATTAAAGGCACCATCAAGGTGGGAGACATCGTATCCTTTGTACAGTACGTAAGAAACTTCCAGCAGCCAATCGGACAGGCGGCTCAGGTTGCAAATATCCTGCAGTCCACTGCTGCCGCTGCCGAAAGAGTATTTGCGTTTCTTGGAGAAGAGGAAGAGCCGGAGGATGCTGAAAAAACGGTCGTCACTGAAAATGTCAAGGGGCAGGTTGAGTTTAAGAGTGTGCATTTCGGTTACAATCCTGAGAATATAGTAATTAATGATTTCTCAGCCAGCATCAAACCCGGACAGAGAGTTGCCATAGTCGGGCCTACAGGAGCAGGAAAGACAACCATAGTAAAACTGCTGATGCGTTTTTATGATTTAAACAGCGGAGACATATTTATTGACGGCATTAATTCCATGGATTTCAAGAGAAACGACTTAAGAGACATGTTCGGGATGGTTCTGCAGGATACCTGGCTGTTTAACGGCACAATAATGGAAAATATCCGCTACGGCAGGCTTGACGCCACAGATGAAGAGGTCATAAAGGCAGCGAAGGCTGCTCATGCCCATCACTTTATCAAAACCCAGCCCGACGGCTACAATATGGTATTGAACGAAGAAGCCAGCAATGTTTCACAGGGACAGAAGCAGCTCCTGACCATTGCCCGTGCAATATTGTCAGATCCCCGGATTCTCATATTGGACGAAGCCACCAGCTCGGTTGATACCCGTACGGAAGTATTGATACAGCAAGCCATGGAGAACCTTATGAAGGACAGGACCAGCTTCATCATTGCACACAGGCTTTCAACCATAAGAGATGCGGATTTGATCCTTGTTATGAAGAACGGAGATATTGTGGAACAGGGTACACACGAGGAACTGCTTTCTTCCGGAGGCTTCTATGCAGCACTTTACAACAGCCAGTTTGAAGAAGCTGAGGCATCGTAAGTTCCTTATGATGATAAAAAAAGAAATTAATAGAAAAGAAATTGCATTTTAAAAGCAATAGTACTATAATATAGTTAAAATAATATCAATTAGGCATGGGCGCCAGGTCTTTCATAGACTTGTGCGCCTTTTTGTCTGGTTTAGCGACAAATACAATACAGGTGTAGGAGGCAGCCCCATAACTGCATTTTATATATAGTTGCCAATTTAATCGTGTCAGGGTGTCAATGCTGATGCCCGCAAGGCTCCAATCTAGTGTGAGAAGGTAGGTTGGGGCTGTTTTTTTTAGATTGGGGGATTTTTAGGAAAGCTGAAGTAAAAGGAGGCACCCTGATTTTCCTGCCCTGTCATCCAGGCTCTTCCGTTATGGCGTTTGAGAATTCTCTGGCATATGGACAGTCCCACTCCCGAGCCCTCAAATTCCTTTGAGGAATGAAGGCGCTGGAAAACCTGGAAGAGCCTTAAAGAGTATTTCATATCAAAGCCCACCCCGTTATCGGTAACACAGAATACATAACTGTCAGGGTATTCGGTGTATTCAACAGCTATCCTGGCAATTTTCCTGGGAGCAGTATATTTTATGGAATTTGAAAGAATATTGGTTACAAGTATTCTGAGCATTATGCTGTCACCGGTAATATCAGGCAGGCCGGAAAGCCTGAGCTCAACCTGCCTGTTGGGCCGGGTCAGCATCAGTTCATCAAAGACGCTTCTGAAAAGCTGCTCAAGGTTTATATGCTCCGGCTTCATCTCAAGCTCACACATACGTGAAAACTCAAGCAGATGGTCTATTATAGCGGTAAGCTCCCCGGACTTTTTATGAATGTTGGAAATAAGGGTATTTCCATCTTCTCCAAGCTTGTCAAAATAGTCCAGTGACAGGTATTCTATAAGTTTTCCCATTGACAGAAGAGGCGCCTTTAAGTCGTGGGCGATGGAATAGCAAAAGCTGTCCAGTTCCCTGTTGGCCAGATAGAGGAATTCCGTCTGCTGCTTGAGCTTTATATGGGTCTTCACTCTTGCCAGCAATTCTGTGGTATTGAAGGGCTTGGTGACATAGTCCTGGGCGCCTGCCTCGAACCCTTTTTTTATACTCTGTTCGTCTCCGCTGGAGGTCAAAAAGATCACCGGGATATTTTTATATTCAGTATTTTGCTTGATTATCCTGCATAATTCAAAGCCGTCGATTTCAGGCATGAAAATATCCAGCAGTATAAGGTCGGGCTTTTGCTTTTCAAGCAGCTTGAGGGCTGACGAGCCCTTTGTGGAAACCCTGACCTTATAGTTATTGCCTTTTAAAACCACCAATGCCATTTCAATCTGTTCGGGTGTATCGTCAACAATCAGAATTTCATACATGTCAATTGAATTGTTACTGTTCATTTCGGCTCCATTATCATTGTTTCAGTCAATATTCTTCAGTTAAATCTTGTATAGACCACCTAAGACATTTTATAATATAATTTAGAAATAGTCGATAATAAATATGGTTTTCATTTTAAGTGCTGGTATAGCGTGAAAGATACATGTTGTATGTCAAAGTGGCTTTCACGCAGCAAAAGCCACTACGTGTCTTTCATTTCTATTTGTGTACGCGCTATACGCATAGATGGGAGATTAATATAAAACATACAAATACGTAAAACGGCAAAGGCGCCAGGTCATACTTCTATATGACCTGTGCGCTTTTTTTAGTGTATTGCGGAGGTGAGGGGTTGAAATCACAGATAGCCATAAAACAATCAACAATAAGCGGTCTGATACTTGGAATATTTTTTCTCATAGCGGCCTTGCTCATAGGAAGCATCGTTTACATGCGGTCCAGCATACAGGCAGAACAGGCTGCCGAGCGGCGGAGAACGGAGTTCAAACAGTTGGGCATAGACCTGGCGGATGCTTCGGACTATCTGACGGATGAAGCCCGGAAATATGCCATCACCACAGACCTGGTTCATTTGCAGAGGTATTGGGAGGAGATAAACAACACCCAGACCCGTGACAAGGTAATACTCAAGCTAAAGGAGCTGGAATCCCCCGAGCAGGAGCTGGAATTGCTGGCAAAGGCAAAACAGCACTCTGATGCATTGGTAAATACGGAAAGACAGTCCATGAGGCTGGTACTGGAAGCTCTGGAGGTGCCGGAGGCACGCATGGCTCCCGAGGTGGCGGCCTATCAGTTGTCTCAGGCCGAAAAAATACTGGGCAGCGCAGAAAAGCTTGATAAGGCAAGGGAGATAATGTTTGACGCGCAGTACGATTCAGACAAGAAAGAGATCATGGAGCCCATAGCCAGGTTTCAGGAAGTCATGAATGCCCGTCTGGAAAATGAGCTGGAGGCTGCCAGAAGTGCCACTGCAAATGCCGCTGTGGTACAGATAGTGCTGGCGCTGATTATAATATGCGCCATAGCGCTGCTGATAAGCACCTTGTTCAAATATGTCACATATCCTGTAAACAGCTATACAAGACTCCTGAGAAATTTTTCCTTTGAGGATGACAAGTTCAGTCTGAAGCCGGAGGGAACTCTGGAGCTTCAGCAGTTGGCCAATACCTTCAATGAACTTTATTTTTCCTTTCATGATGAGCTGCAGAAGAGAAGGGAAGCCGAAAAAACCATGAGGTCCGCAAAAGAGGAGGCTGAGCTTGCAAACAACGCAAAAAGTGAATTTCTGGCCAGTATGTCCCATGAAATCAGGACGCCTCTCAATACCATCATCGGATACCAGTTCCTTTTGAATGAGACTTATCTTGAGGCCAGGCAGAAGGAGTACTGCGACAAGATTGGAATGGTGGCGAGTAACCTGCTGGGTCTGATAAACGGCATACTGGATTTTTCAAAAATAGAAGCCGGGAAAATGCTGCTTGAAAGTGTTGAATTCAATATAGTTCAGGCAGTACAGGACATATATGGAATGGTGGGGGTGGAGGCCGGAAGAAGAGGGCTTGAACTGAGGCTGAACCTGGGCGAAAACATACCTGGGCTTTTGACAGGTGACGTTACGCGACTCAAGCAGGTTATGCTGAACCTGCTGTCAAATGCAATAAAGTTTACGGAAAAAGGCTCAATAACCATCGGTCTTGATTGCAAGCCGGGAAGCAACAGTTCTGTGCTGGCATGTATAAGTGTTGAAGACACAGGTATTGGAATATCCCAGGAGCAGGTGGCTGTCATATTTGACCACTTTACCCAGGGAGATGCTTCAACAACCAGAAAATATGGAGGCACGGGGCTGGGGCTGGCTATCTGCAAAAGAATTGCAGAATTGATGAACGGTACGATAGAGGTTGCCAGTGAACCGGGAAAGGGCTCCTGCTTCAGATTTTCAGCCGAACTTGCAGTTCCTGACCATTTGCTCGGCGCTGAGGGGGAAAAAGAGAAAGGCCCTGTATGCAGCAGCTTTATAAACAAAAGGGTGCTCCTGGTTGAGGACAATGAAATAAACCTGCTGATGACAAAGGAAATATTAAACGGCATGGGCTTCGAGGCTTATCTTGCGGACAGCGGGCAGGCCGCCGTCAAACTTGCCGGCAAATACAAATTTGATGTTATACTTATGGATATAAGAATGCCCGGCATGGATGGGTATGAGACAACCAGAAAAATACGGCAGATGGAGGCCTGTGGAGAAATACCCGAAACACCCATAATCGCACTTACCGCCGATGCAGTGGACGGAGTGGCTGAAAAAGCCCAAACAGCGGGTATGAATGGCTTTTTGACCAAGCCCTTGTACCCTTCGAAGCTTGCTCAGATGCTGTGGCAGTTTATAGGTTCTGACGGCAGTGGGGCGGAAGAGCTTGGGAAGGCGTACTCTGAAGCCGAAAATGAGGAGTACTGCAGCTATGAAGCGGGAAGCGGCGTTTTTGAAAGAGGTATTGCAAAATTAGGGGGGAACCGGAAGCGGTATGCGGGGATACTGGGAGTCTTCATTGAAGGGCATAGTGCCGACGGAGAAAAAATATTGTCCCTGTACCGGTCAAAAAAGAATGCGGAACTGGGAGAGGCGGTGCACAGGCTGAAGGGACTGACAGGAAGCCTGGGGGCAAATGAGCTGTATGAAATGTGTCAAAAGCTGGAGGTTCTTCTGAAGGCTCACGCCCCCAAAAGGCAGATAATCAATATTATGGAGCGCATTGCTTCAGAGTTGGGTGCTCTTTGCAAACAGGCTGCAATTCTGATTGAAACAGAGGCTGGGACACAGGCGGACACCGCCGGAGATCCTGCGGTGAATTTTTCAGATGTGATTGCCAATCTTATGAATTACGTGGTAATAGCAGATTCGGAGGCAAAGGATTATTTTATGGAAAACAGCGGTGTCATTAAAGGAAACCTGGATCAGGAAACCTTCTCACAATTGAAGAAGGCCATTATGGAGTTTGACTTTGAACAGGCCGAGCTGTATCTGGGAGGAATTCCGGCCGGATAGCGGCAGACGGGCTTAAAATGAGGAGATAATCGAGCAGATAATAGGGGAGATAATAATGTATAGTGTTTTGCTTGTTGATGACGATCTTGCTGCTTTGTATATGCTTAAAAGATTTAAAAAATGGGGGGAATACGGCTTTTCGCTTGAAGGTGAGGCCTGTGACGGAAAGGAAGCTCTCAGGAAGCTGTCCGGAAAGGAATATGATCTCATAATTACCGATATAAAGATGCCCGGCATGGACGGAATCGAGTTTGTTCAGGAACTGAGAAGCAGGAAGGATGACACCTGTATTGTATTTTGGAGCACCCACAGTGATTTTCAGTTTGCCAGGCAGGGTATCAGGTTCGGAGTGTTTGAATATATGACAAAACCTCTGGAAGAGGCGGCCTTAACCGATATTCTGGTCAGGGCGGGAGCTTTCATCTCTGAAAAGAAGGCCCGGGAGGAAAGGCTGAAAAGCTCAGGTAAAGCACAGGAGGAAGATAATGGTATTTATTATCCGGTAGATCATGAAAATCTCATTATTTCATATATTCTTACTGCCGACCCGCGTTTGAAGAAGGCGACGGCTGAAACCTTCAGCGGAATGTGCAATCTGTACGACGGTGACAGCGGAAAAGTACGAGTGCTGGCAAATACCCTGCTGTATAATATAAAAACCAGGATTGACGAGAAGTTTCCGTGGCTTAAAAAGGTTGAAGGGCTTGTTGTCTCGGGAGGAATTACGGGCTCGGGCGGAATTTCCTCCCTGGAAGAAGAATTTTCTGCACAGCTTTCGGAAATAAAGGAAAAAATCCTGAAATACCAGTTGAATCATTCCGACAGTATTATAAGGAGAATCTGCCAGTGTGTTATTGACAACATTGAGAGTGAGGTAAACCTGGAGTCCATTGCCAACGAGGTTCACATCAGCAAGGACTATGTGGGGAAGCTTTTCAAGCAGAAGGTAATGTGCAATTTTAATGACTATGTGACGAAAATGAAAATGGAACATGCAAAATACCTTATCCTGTCCGGGAATTTAAAGAACTATGAAATAAGTGAAAGGCTGGGATATAAAAAGGCTGACTACTTTTCATCCCTGTTTAAGGCATACACTGGTTTGACACCTAGCGAATATAAAAAATGCAATTCTCAAGATGCAGAATTGCAGATTTAGGGGGTAAAATTACTTTTTTTTGGTGTTTTTTATTTGTGGGTATAAAGGTATCATAAATGTAAGGAACCAAACGACATTTTAAAAGGTTCCTTGAACTTAATAGTTTATGTAGCTAAGGCGCTATGAGAAATGAGATTTCCACAGGCAATGTCCGCGGAATCCATGGCTTATAGCGTTTTTTGTCAATCTCCCGGACAATATCAACAGGGCTGTTATCCGGGGCTTGACGGCAGCTTGGAACAACGTAAATATACATTTATGGCCATAAATTGTATGTATTTATCTACTAGCGGTTTTATACCACAGGGAAAAAATCCGAAAATTGAAAGGTGGTCAAAATTATGAAAAAGAAATGGTTAGCGCTTGGCTTAAGTATATCAATAGCATTATCGGCATTATTGGGAGGCTGCGGCAGCAGCTCCACCTCAGGGTCAGGAGATTCCTCCTCGGCACAGCAGGCAGCAGGTGACACAATCAAGGTGGGAATTCTGCATTCCTTGAGCGGAACCATGGCAATCAGCGAGGTATCCGTGAAGGATGCTGAAATGATGGCAATTGAAGAAATAAATGCCTCAGGCGGAGTTCTGGGAAAGAAAATAGAGCCTGTTATAGAAGACGGTGCGTCCGACTGGCCAAAGTTTGCTGAGAAGGCCAAGAAGCTCCTGCAGAACGACAAAGTGGCAACTGTATTCGGCTGCTGGACCTCAGCCAGCAGAAAGGCGGTATTGCCGGTATTTGAAGAAAACAACGGACTTTTATGGTATCCGGTTCAGTATGAGGGTATGGAATCCTCACCCAATATCTTCTATTCGGGAGCCGCTCCAAATCAGCAGATTGTTCCCGCTGTGGAATGGCTGCTGCAAAACAAGGGTAAAAAGTTCTTCCTGCTTGGTTCCGACTACGTATTCCCAAGAACTGCAAACAAGATTATAAAAGCTCAGCTTGCCGCACAGGGCGGTGAATTGATAGCAGAGGAGTACACCCCCCTGGGACATACGGACTACAGTACAATTGTCAATAAAATCAAGGCGGCAAAGCCCGACGTGGTATTCAACACCCTTAACGGAGACAGTAATGTTGCATTCTTTAAGGAACTTAAGGCATCAGGCATAACAGCAAAGGATCTGACCACCTGTTCCGTAAGTGTTGCCGAGGAGGAAATAAGAGGTATAGGCGCCGATAATATGGTGGGGCATCTGGTATCCTGGAACTATTATCAGACAACAGACACTCCTGAAAACAAGACGTTCGTTGAAAAGTACAAGGCTAAATACGGCGCGGACCGTGTAACAGACGACCCCATAGAAGCTGCGTACATAAATGTATACCTTTGGGCTGAAGCAGTTAAAAAGGCAGGCTCCACCGAGGTGGCAAAGGTTAAGGAAGCTGCAAAGGGCCTGGAATTCAAAGCTCCCGAGGGAACTGTAAAAATTGAAGGTGAAAACCAGCATATATGGAAACCTGTAAGGATAGGTGAAGTACAGCCGGACGGACTTATAAAGGAAATCTGGAGTACAGCCGAAAGTGTCAAGCCGGACCCGTATCTTAAATCCTACGACTGGGCAAAGGGCTTAAGCAACTGATAGAAATAAAATGACCGTACAAACTTGCGCAGATGGGCTGTCACAAAGACATCTCCGTCTGCGCAAGCTGTACCGTCGCAGGCTGAAGCTTTTGCCCGGCCTTTCAAATAAAGGGAAAGGGGGATTTTAATGAGTACTTATTTATTGCAGATTTTTAACGGTATAAGTGTCAGTTCAATCTTAATGCTGGCCGCTTTGGGGCTGGCAATAACCTTCGGGCTGATGAAAATCATAAATATGGCCCACGGAGAGCTTATAATGATTGGCGCCTATGTAACCTATATGATACAGAATGTATTTATACAGTATATGGATAAGAGTGTCTTTGATTTATATTATATTGCGGCCCTGCCGTGTGCGTTTGTTGTGGCGGCGCTGGTAGGCTACCTGCTTGAAATAACCATAATAAAAAGACTTTACGGAAGGCCGCTGGACAGTCTGCTTGCCACCTGGGGAGTCAGTCTTATACTGCAGCAGATGGCCAGAAGCATTTTCGGAGCCCCCAATGTGGATGTAAGAAGCCCTGTATGGCTGGATGGAGGGCTGGTGCTGGGAGATGTCCAGCTTCCCTACAAAAGGCTGTTCATTATCGGCCTGGTTATATTGTCCATAGCAGGAGTGTATATTTTCCTGTACCGGACAGCTTACGGCAGAAGAATAAGGGCCGTCATGCAGAACAGGCCTATGGCCCAAAGCATTGGAATAAATACACGAAAGGTTGACAGCGTGACTTTTTCAATAGGAGCAGGACTGGCGGGTATAGCCGGCTGTGCCTTGACACTGCTGGGTTCCATAGGCCCCACACTGGGGACTAATTATATAGTTGACACCTTTATGGTGGTGGTGCTTGGGGGAGTGGGCAGGATAGTTGGAACGGTGGCCGGTGCAGGAGCTATTGGTGTTGGGAACACTACCTTCGAGTTCTTTACCAATGCGTCGCTGGGCAAGGTGCTTGTGTTTTTAATGGTAATCATTTTCCTCCAGTGGAAGCCCCAGGGATTTTTTACTATCAACAGCAGAGCATTGGATGAATAAGGCTGCGGCCTTATATAATTTATATCGCTGCACGGCAGCGGGATGGGGGGAAACATGAACCGGTTTTCTATCGGCAATAAATTTGAACTTGGCAAAAAGAATATGACCATAGTTATAATAATTCTGCTCTTATGCATGGCCCCATTCTTTCTCTCGGATTTCAGGACCAATCTGCTTGGAAAGTTTGTGGCGTTTGCGATTCTGGCACTGGGAATAGACCTTATATGGGGGTATACAGGAATACTTAGCCTTGGCCATGGAGTTTATTTCGGACTGGGCGCATATTGTATGGCGATGTACCTGAAGCTTGAGGCCGGAGGAGGCAGGCTCCCGGATTTTATGTCCTGGAGCGGACGCGAAACACTGCCCTGGTTCTGGAAACCCTTTGGGGCGGCTCCTATAGCTATTTTCATGGCCTTGTGCCTGCCTGCGCTGATTGCTCTGGCAATAGGCTATCTGACCTTTAAGAACAGGATCAGGGGTGTATATTTTTCAATTCTCACACAGGCCCTTTCAATTATTTTTGTGGTGCTTTTTGTGGGACAGCAGGAGCTGACGGGGGGCACCAACGGCATAACCAATTTTAAAACCATATTTAATTTTTCCCTGGCGGACAACCGGACGAAGCTGTGGCTGTATTATATATCGGTAGCCCTGCTGCTGCTGGCATTTATATTTTGCAGGTTCATCATAAACAAGCGGGTGGGAAGAGTGTTGATTGCAATCAGGGACGGGGAGAACAGAGCCAGGTTCTCAGGCTACAATCCCACGACCTACAAGGTTTTTGTCTATTGCATATCCGCGGTTCTGGCAGGTCTGGCAGGGGCCATATACGTTCCCCAGGTGGGCATCATATCCCCGGCGGAAATGGGAATTGTTCCGTCCATTGAGATGGTAATATGGGTTGCAATCGGAGGACGAGGCAGCCTCAACGGGGCAATAATAGGAGCAATACTTGTAAATCTTATGAAAAGCGGTATAAGTGAAAAATTTCCGGCCGTATGGTCATATTTTATAGGAATAGCTTTTGTAGTGGTAGTTATTTTCATGCCCACCGGGCTGGTAGGAGCCTTTAACAAGCTCAAGAAAAAGCTCTTCAGTCTTAAAGTCGGCAAAGCCGGTCAATTGGCTCAATCCAATGTGCCGGTCGAATAAAATCCATACAATAAAACGGAGGTGGAATTATGAATCCGGTTCTTGAAATAAATAATTTGACAATCAGTTTTGATGGTTTTAAAGCTGTCAATAATCTAAGCACGTCAGTTAAAAAAGGCGACATACACTTTTTTATCGGCCCCAACGGCGCCGGGAAAACAACACTTCTGGACGCTATATGCGGAAGGGTCAAGCCGGCCTCCGGCAATATAATATTTCATAACGGAAGCGACGTTACCAGGCTCTCGGAACACGAGATAGTGGAGCTTGGAATAGGACGGAAATTCCAGGTGCCCTCGGTGTTCAACGGCATCACAATATACGAAAACATGGAACTGGCGGCAGTCAAAGTCAGATCCCTGTACTCATCCCTGTTTACCAAACTTACCAGGGAGCAGAACGAAAGAATCAAATCCGTATTGAATATAATCGGTTTATATGAGGATAGATATAGAACACCTGCAAAGCTGTCACACGGTCAGAAGCAGTGGCTGGAGATAGGTATGCTGCTGGTTCAGCAGCCTGAAATAATGCTTCTGGATGAGCCGGTGGCAGGGATGGGAAGAAAGGAAACCGAAAAGACCGGGGAACTGCTGCGGCAAATATCCCAACAGTGCTCGGTTGTGGTGGTGGAGCATGACATGGAATTTGTCAGGGAATGTGCCAATACAGTGACTGTGCTTCATGAAGGAGCACTTCTGGATGAAGGCGATATGGAAAAGGTCCAGAAGAATCCCAGAGTGATAGAGGTATACCTGGGACGGGGAGAACGCGAGAGGTCCTAGACAAATATTCAGGTGTATTGATACAGGTACACGGAAAGGGAGGGGCAATATGCTGGAACTTGACAATGTGAGCAGCTATTACGGTGAAAGTATAATTTTAAAAAATATGAGCATGAAGATTGAAGCGGGAAAGGTGGTATGCCTGCTGGGCAGGAACGGAGTGGGCAAAACGACCTTTTTAAAAAGCATAATGGGTCTGGTTAAAACTCCCGGGGGAAGCATAAAGCTTGAAGGAGAGGAAATTATAAAGATGCCCACCTACAACAGGGCCATAAAAGGAATTGGCTATGTTCCCCAGGGAAGAGATATTTTTCCTCAACTGAGCGTTTACGAGAATCTGCTGCTGGGGCTGGAAAGAAACCGGGGCAGGGGCACTATCGATGACTCCGTATATGAGCTGTTTCCGGTGGTGAAAACCATGCTTGGCAGGAAAGGCGGCGATTTGAGCGGAGGACAGCAGCAGCAGCTTGCGATTGCCAGGGCTCTGGTTTCCGGGCCAAAACTGCTGCTGCTGGATGAACCCACCGAAGGTATACAGCCTTCCATAATCCAGGATATAGCCAGGGTTATAAGGCACCTTAAGGAGCAGAGGAATATGACAATGGTAATAGTTGAGCAGTATCTGGAGTTTGTAATGGAGGTGGCAGACTATTTCTATCTGATAGACAAGGGCAGGATAATAATGGAGGGAAGCACTGCCGATACCGACCCTGATGCAATCCAGGAAAAGATGGCAATATGACTTGCTCCCAGCTCACCTGACGAGGGATGGGGATAAGGAATTATATATAATTGATAAACCGGCAGCCGCATTTGCGGTTTAAAGCCATATTAAGGCTCAGGAGGTTAACAATGCATTTGACACCGAAGGAAACCGAGAAGCTTATGCTGCATTTTGCAGGCGAATTGGCCAGAAAGAGGAAGGAAAGAGGGCTGAAGCTCAATTATCCCGAGGCTATTGCCTATATCAGTGCCGAGCTGATGGAAGCCGCGAGAGACGGCAAGACAGTCACCGAATTGATGCGTTTTGGTGCACAACTGCTGACTGTGGAGGATGTAATGGAGGGTGTGGATTCAATGATTCATGAGATTCAGATAGAAGCCACCTTCCCCGACGGAACAAAGCTGGTGACAGTACACAACCCTATAAGATAGGAGGAGAGCAATGAAGCCCGGAGAGTATTTTATCGAAAACGAGAGTATTGAGCTGAACAGCGGAAGGCCAACGCTTACAGTCAAGGTGGCCAATACCGGAGACCGGCCGGTTCAGGTGGGGTCTCACTTTCATTTCTTTGAGGTGAACAAGTGCCTTGACTTTGACAGAGAGCAGTGCTTTGGAAAGAGGCTTGATATCCCTTCAGGAACTGCCGTCAGATTTGAGCCCGGAGAGGAGAAGGAAGTCACCCTGACTGCCCTGGGGGGCAATAAGGCGGTGTACGGACTGAACGGACTGACCACAGGCAGCACTCAAGACAGGAGCAGCCTTGACAGCGCTTTGAAAAAAGCGGCCCGACTTGGATTCAAAGGAGTTGAAAACAAATGAGCTACAGCATGAAAGGTAGGGATTACGCCCATATGTACGGCCCCACACTGGGGGACAGGGTGAGGCTGGCAGATACGGAGCTTATCCTGGAGATAGAAAAGGATTTTACAGTATATGGTGACGAAAGCAAGTTTGGCGGCGGCAAATCCATAAGGGACGGAATGGGACAGAGCTCTTCGGCATCTGTGAAAACCGGGGCCCTGGATATGCTTGTTACAAATGTGGTAATAATAGATTCCTGGGGTATAGTCAAGGGGGATATAGGTATTAAGGACGGAAAAATAGTGGGAATAGGGAAATCCGGCAATCCTGATATCATGGAGGGAGTGACTCCCGGCCTGGTAATTGGGGCGGCTACCGAGGTCATAGCGGGAGAGGGCTTGATAGCCACCGCCGGAGGTATTGACTCACATATTCACTTTATCTGCCCTCAGCAAATAGAAACTGCGCTGTACAGCGGGATTACCACAATGATAGGAGGGGGCACCGGCCCGGCAGACGGGACCAATGCCACCACCTGCACCCCGGGGAAATACAACATGTTCAGGATGCTGGAAGCAGCGGAGGCCTTCCCAATGAACCTGGGTTTTCTGGGCAAGGGCAATGCCTCTTTTCCGGAGCCGCTCATTGAACAGATACAGGCCGGTGCAATAGGATTGAAGCTCCATGAAGACTGGGGAACCACGCCAAAGGCAATAGATACCTGCCTCAGCGTGGCCGACAGGTATGACGTGCAGGTGGCTATTCACACCGATACACTGAATGAGGCGGGTTTTGTTGAGGATACCATCAACGCCATAAACGGAAGGACCATCCACACCTTTCACACTGAAGGGGCAGGCGGAGGCCACGCTCCCGATATAATCAAGGTGGCGGCCTTTGACAATGTACTGCCCTCTTCCACAAATCCCACCATGCCCTTTACCGTCAACACAATAGACGAGCATCTGGACATGCTGATGGTATGCCATCACCTGGACAGCAGGATAAAGGAAGATGTGGCCTTTGCTGACTCCCGCATAAGGCCGGAGACCATTGCGGCGGAAGATATCCTGCATGATATGGGGGTTTTCAGCATGATGAGCTCGGATTCACAGGCCATGGGCAGGGTTGGGGAGGTAATAATCAGAACCTGGCAGACCGCTGACAAGATGAAAAAGCAAAGAGGCCCCCTGAGTACCGACAGCAGCAGAAATGACAACTACCGCATTAAAAGATATATTTCAAAGTACACCATAAATCCTGCCATAACCCATGGCATCTCAAATTATGTAGGCTCTCTTGAGCCCGGAAAGCTGGCGGATATCGTACTGTGGAAACCGGCAATGTTCGGGGTGAAGCCCGAAATGATACTTAAGGGCGGCTTTATCATTGCAAGCAGAATGGGGGATGCAAATGCGTCAATACCTACACCCCAGCCTGTTATATACAAAAATATGTTCGGAGCTTTTGGAAGTGCGGTGAAATCCACCTGCATGACCTTTGTTTCAAAGCTGTCACTGGAGTCGGGACTGCTGGAGGCTCTCAAGCTTAGGAAACAGCTTGTTCCTGTAAGCGGCTGCAGGAACATAACAAAAAAGGATATGGTTATGAATGCTGCCACCCCCAAGATAGAGGTGGACCCTGAGACCTATGAGGTAAGAGTTGACGGGGAGCATATCACCTGTCAGCCTATGGAAAAGCTCTCCCTGGCCCAGAGGTATTTTCTGTTTTAGTACAACATTCGATAAACAGGGTGCATAAATTTGGAGAAGATTTTTTGGAAATACAAGGCGGAGGATGAATATGATAATAGAAAACATTGTTTGCGGTGAGCCTGATAAATTCGATCTCACAGGTTTTGAAAAGGATTATGTTGAAATTGAATGGTATGAGGTTGCTAAAAAAATATTATATAAGATAAGCAAAAATGGGGCAGAGGTGGGCATAAAGCTTAATAATGACCGCGGTATAAAGCAGGGTGATATTCTCAGCATAGAGGGGAACAGGGCTCTCATCGCGGAAATTCCGGAATGTGAGTGCATTGGGTTAAAGCCTCTGACTCAGGTAATGATGGGAAAGGCCTGCTATGAAATCGGAAACAGGCATTCTCCTCTGTTTTACCAGGAGGACAGACTGCTGCTGCCTTATGATCCCCCGCTTTTGGAGGCTTTGAAAAAGTGCGGCTTTGATGCGTATAAATGTACTGCAAGGCTGATAACGCCGCTGGGCGGGCAGGGCGGACATTCACACAGCCACAAACATGGTGATGGACACAACCACGAACATGGCGACGAACACAGCCACGAACACAATCACGGGCACAGCCACGAACATGGCGATGAACACAGCCACAAAAAACAAGAGGTGCGTATGTATGAAATCACACATTCCCGCAGATAAAGCATCAGCCAATCTCAGGTCCCGGCTGCAGCTCCTGCATCTCAGCGACCCGCTGCTGCCCATAGGCGGCTTTACACATTCCTACGGCCTGGAGACCTATGTCCAGAAGGAGCTTGTAAACAGCAGTCCGCAGGTAAAAAAATATCTGGTGGCATATTTGAAGCACAATTATATGTACAATGATCTGCTGGCCATGAGATTGTCCTGGGAATATTCCCGGGAAAAGAATGTTCCGGGAATAGTTGAACTGAACAATGTGCTATGCGCGTCAAAGGCTCCCAGGGAACTGCGGAATGCAAGCACCAAACTCGGGCTGAGGCTTGTGAAAATCCTTGAGTCCCAACTGGGCAGGGAGCCGCTGTTTATGGAGTACCTGAAGGCAGTGGGAGAGGGAAAGTGTGAAAGCAATTACAGTGTGGTATACGGCCTGGCGGCATTTCTCCTTGACATAGACAAGGAGGACGCCATGTGTGCTATTGCCTATGCTGCTGCCTCGGCAACCGTAAACAATTGTGCAAAGCTGATACCTCTGAGCCAGATGGACGGTCAGAAGATTCTCTTTGAAGTGCAGGACACCCTTGAAGAGATAGTCCACGGGGCAAAAGAGCTGAAGCCTGAAGAGCTGGGCTTGTGCAGCATAGGCTTTGATATCAGGTCAATGCAGCATGAAAGGCTTTATACCAGGATATATATTTCCTAGGGAAAAAGTCAACAGAAAACAGTTATTTATAAATCAATCCAAATCAATCCGAAAGGCAAGGTATACTATGGGATACGTTAAGATAGGAATAGGCGGGCCGGTAGGTTCGGGAAAGACTGCAATCATAGAGAGGCTTACAAGAAGGCTGTCGGGTGAATACAGCATCGGAGTGGTGACAAATGACATCTACACTAAAGAGGATGCGGAATTTCTTATAAAAAACAGTGCACTGCCCGCTGAGAGAATTGTGGGCGTTGAAACGGGAGGCTGCCCTCATACTGCTATCAGGGAAGACGCCTCCATGAATCTGGAAGCGGTGGAGGAACTGACAAATAAATTCAGGGATATTGAAATTGTATTTATTGAAAGCGGCGGGGACAACTTGTCCGCAACCTTCAGTCCCGAGCTTGCAGATGCCACAATCTACGTAATAGATGTGGCGGAGGGAGACAAGATTCCCAGAAAGGGCGGACCCGGTATAACAAGATCGGATCTGCTTGTAATCAATAAAATTGACCTTGCTCCGTATGTGGGAGCAAACCTTGCGGTAATGGACAGGGATTCCAGGAAAATGAGAGGAACAAAGCCCTTTGTTTTCACAAATCTCAATACCAATGAGGGCCTGGACAGGGTAATAAGCTGGATTAAGCGCAGTGTACTGCTGGAGGGAGTATAGCTCCCGCTGCCGGGTCAATTATAAAAAGGAGGTGGTATTATGGCTAATATGTTTGGAACCGACAGTGTGCTATACATAAAAACAGGGCTTTCAAACAACAGGACCATAGTCTCGGATTCATATTTTACCGCCCCCTGTAAGATAGTAAGGCCTTTTTACAACTATGAGCGAAACATGGCGGAGCTTATGGTCATGAGCGCCTCCGCCGGCGTAATGGAGGGTGACTGCTACAGGGCGGACATAGAGGTTGGAACGTCCTGCGCTCTGTCACTGCAGGGCCAGTCCTATACCAAAATACATAAGATGAATAGCGGGTACGCAAAGCAGATAAATAGCTTCAACATAAAAGAGGGGGCATTATTTGACTATGACCCCAGGCCCTCCATACCCTTTGGCGGCTCTGAGTTTATATCCGAGACTGCCTGTCACCTGCACAGGGGTGCCCGGTACATTTATTCCGAGATATTGTCCTGCGGGCGGAAAAAAAGCGGGGAGCAATTTGCATTCAGAAGCTATAGAAACATAAACAGGATATTCTATTGCGGCAAGCTTATTTTTCTGGATAATCAGGAATTAAGACCTTCAAGTCAGGCTTTAAGTGAGGTGGGCTTCTTTGAAGGCTACAGCCACCAGGGAACTCTGGGGTATTTTTCAGAGGCTGAGGACAGAGTCGCCATGGCAGAAAGGCTCTATAAGGTTCTTGAAACCTTTCACGGAGTGGAGGCGGGAATATCCACCACCTTTGAACACGGTACGGTAATACGCCTGCTGGGCAATGGGAGCGATTATCTGGAACGGATATTCAAGGAAATAAGAGATGAAATATACCGGATGCAGCCGGACTGACTGCATGAGAAACCGGGATGACCGGCTGATTTCTGTCTGATTGACGTATGTATGGTTGCCGATGAAGGAATGGATAACACAAATGCCATCCATTCCTCAATCGTGTCAGGGTGCCGCTGCCGGCACCAAAAAGCTCCAATCCTGTGGGATATTTAATATCCCGAGTGAGAAAGAAGATTGGAAGCCTTTTTTCAATTATTCAATCCTTCTGCATTCAAGGTAAAAGCGTTTTTCTTCTGCTTCGCCCATTGAGAAGGTTTTCCTGGGAAGAGCGCCATCCAGGATAACTGTCTTAAACAGGTCGGTCTTATTCATGGAAGGCAGGAAAATACCCATATTGCCCTGCTGTGAACCCAGCTTTCTGACAACTTCCTCACCATGAATATAATCGATTTTAACCTGGGGATGCTCCTTCATATAGCTGTCCAAAAAGACTTGCAGCGTACCTACCTCCAGGTTGCTGGCGGGATTTGCTATTGAAACCGTGCCCTCTCCCTTGTCCGTTACGTAGCTGAAGGTGTGGGCGGTATTGCCGGAGCAGCACCTGTCTGCCTTCTGATAAAAGGCCTGAAACTCATTTATCAGCTCCTGGGGCTCCACATTGAACAAGACCCTGTGAATAGGTTCAAATACAAGCCCGTCATCGTGAACATTCACCAGTTCCACCAGGGCATACCTGGCAGGATGGTTTTCCAACTGGCCGGGAGTAAGGCTTTTCTTAAGATTTTCCCAATGTCCCTTTGCAGATGCCAGAGAATGGTTTCCATCGCCTACTGCAAACAGCAGTAAAGCCCTGGAAGCATCTATATTATATTTGCTGCGGAATATATCCTGTTGGGCAAGTCTGTCAAGTGCCGAGGCAACCGAAGCCAGGTCGGCTTCCTCTGAAACCTTGTAGCCTTTGATATGACCGCCGTTCATCATAAGTTCAAAATCGTAGAGTTTTTCCAACTGAGTGCATTTTTCCGCCAGAGGTTCAATAACTGTCTTATGAGGATCATCAATAAGCACCATAATATGGGGAAGCTCTATGGGAGCATTCTGCCTTATTTTGATTCTTGGAGGAAGACGGTCCAGAACAGTTCCCTCAGTGGCACGTATAAGTGCATCCGAACCCTTATTGTAATCATAGCACTCCAGATCCAGAGCCAGCATAAGACCCTTTCTGGATGGTGCATGAGAAGTTTTTCTGTCTACCAGGATAAAGCATTTGTCAAGGGCTGAAAGCACACCCTGGTCAAGATAGCTTTTCATTGTGGAGTTTATGCCGGAAATTCGCTTCTCGCCGTCTCCGTCTTCAAGATAAACCTCAGGAAATACTATGTTCAAGGTTGAGGGAGTTCCGGCGGCTATGGCTTCAACTTCCTTCCAGTATTCCCTCTCCGAGGTGTACTGGTCACAGGCCACAACAGCCCATTTGTTCAAAGCCGCTTCCGGGCCAGGCAGCAATATTTCAGGTATATGTACTCCCAAGCGGGATAAAGTCTTAATGGTATCAGTCATTTTAACCTCATAAAATTTCACGTTATTTTATAAATATTCACAGTAATTTTACATTAATCTCCGTTTTTAGTCAATTTTCTGAAACAAAAATTTAAAAGGATTTTATATTATTATTTTGAATTTTTTAAACCTCAATTACAAATAATATGTTCAAAGAAATTTCTGATTTCTTTAAAATGTGAATTTTAATGCAGAGGAGGAAGGCGATGCTTAAAAAGTATAGTGAGGTTTTGGGGCTGCCGGTTATTTCGGCCAGAGACGGCCTCAAAATCGGAACCTTGAAGGATATTGTGTTCAGCAAGGACAGCAAAGGCATACTCGCCTTCCTTATGGAAAAGGGCAGCTATGCCGTCAAAGGCAGTGTTATATTGCCTCCCAATCTTTTAAGCCTGGGGAATGACGCCCTTATTGTGGATAATCCCATGAACCTGATGGAATACAGGCGGTTTAAAAAGCTCCATGATATCCATGAAAGGAATAATCTGAGGGGGCTTAAGATTTTTACACATTCAGGAGAGGATCTTGGGGTGGTTCAGGATATCCTGTTTGATTACAGAACGGGAAAGGTTGAAGGGGTTCAGGTATCGGATGGACTTGTCCAGGACATCATAATGGGAAGAAACATACTCCCGTTCTTCGGCAGGATTGAAATAGGCAGCAGCAATATTCTGGTTGACAGTGAAGCAGTTGAAGAAATGATCAATACTGGTGGAGGCTTGCGAAGCCGGCTGGAAATTTAATATTCAATATGACAAGGAGGATATGATATGATGAGAAATTTTGCCAGGGGACTTGTAATAGGCGGTTTGATAGGGGCATCAATAAGTGTTCTTACAAATCCTGAAATAGTCGACCCCCATATGAGAAAAAAGATGATCAAGTCAGGCAGAAAGATTTGGCACAGGTCCAATCATGTTTTTGGTGACATGATGCACATGTTCAGATAACCGGAGCATTGAAAGCTAAAAGCCGAACATTTATGTTTGGCTTTTAGTGCTTTAGGAGGGCATTATATTGAGAAATATTAAAAAGACAGTATTTTACATAATACTGGTTTTGATTACTATCGGACTTATATTCTTCATCTACTATTTCAGTGATAAAATATTTAAAATCCTGGCTCCTTTTTTTATGGGCATTTTTTTAGCCTATGTCATATATCCGCTGGTCATAAGATTTGAGCGGAGGGGCATAAAGAGAAGCTATGCGATTTTGATAATATATACGTTTACAGCTCTGTGCCTTGCCATATTCCTGATTTTTATCGCTCCCCATGTGGTAAGCAATGCAAAGGAGCTTTTCAATACGCTGCCGGATATTGCATCCAGATACAGGGAAATATTTAACTCCTATATATCAAAAATTAAAAGCAGCAAATGGCCTCCGGAGGTTAAAAATGTCATATTCGGGGAGCTGAATGCAGGTACCGGAGCAATTCAGAAATATGCCACCCAGGCCATGAAGAAATCTCTTGTCGTACTGGCCTCCTCCATCGGCATACTGCTCAATCTGGTTTTGTCCATGATAATAGCCTACTATATCCTTAAGGATATAGAGGGGATAAAAAAGTCCACACTGATGCTGGCACCCAAAAAGCTGCGGAACGATCTGATAAACGTGGGAAGGGAACTAAATGCAATAATCACAAATTTTATCAGGGGACAACTGACCACCGCTACCATTGTGGGTCTGCTGGAAACCGTGGGACTCTACCTTGTCCACGTGAAATACCCCTTCATACTGGGAGTGGTGGGCGGGGTTGCAAATATAATACCCTATTTCGGCCCTGTACTTGGAGCCATACCCGCCGTGTCGCTGGCGCTGCTGCAATCTCCTGTAAAGGCACTGCTGGCAGCCCTGGTTTTTATAATTGTCCAGCAAATCGACAACGCCTTTATATCTCCCAAGATTATAGAAGGAAAGCTGGGACTCCACCCAATCACCACCATAATTGCAGTACTGGTGGGAGGGGAATTCTTCGGCATTATGGGAATGCTTCTGGGAGTACCTGTAACAGCAATGATAAAAATTTTACTGAAACGGGCTGTGGACATGCTGGTATAGATACAGTTTTCCTGTAAAAGGGGTTTGCTTAAGGTTTGCTTAAAACCCCCTTGCCATAATGAAGCCTTGCATATATCATATTGCTATGGGCACAGGGACATATTTTATACAGAAAGAGCCAATACTCTAATCAGGTGCCGTTAAAATATTCTTTATGGAGGCAGGAATGAAACTATCCAGAAAACTTAAGCTCAGAATAATTATGGGGATTGCGGCTGCAATGATTTTGTACGGTATACTGGACAAGTTTTTCAAATTCAATATTGATGAAAAGCTTGTAAACAATGTGGGCATGGTATTGATGATAGGTGCTTTCGGGATGCTCTTCAGCCGCAGCGGGCAGGAGGACATAGAACAGGGAGCCGGTCAGGAACCGGAACATAAGTCGGAGGAGGAGCTTGCACAGCTTGAACAGACGGCACTTGAGAATGATATGGTGAAGGATCAGGACAAGGGAGCCGTAAATAATGACGACAGCAGGAATGATCTGCGCTCTTGACAGATGCGGGCAGATTTTATATCATATTTTTATTACTTAAGGAAATTTATTAATTTCATATCATAAGCAATGAACAAGAGGAGTAAGCAGTAGGTTTTCCCCAGAGAGAAACCGCAGGAGCCGGATTGTATCAAATTGGTTCCCAGGGTGAAAGGTTTCGGAAACAGCCTGCCGAAGGTAGCTTGGGAGCTCCGCACCGAAAAGGGCCGCATTCCAGGGAGGATTGTCTCCATTGGCAGGTATGGCTGCAAAGTAGGCTGCGGCGGAGTATCGTCCGTTAAACCGATCAGAGATGCAGGTTATTTGATATGAGCAGCCGGAAACCCGGCCATAGCCTATGGAAAATAATGTGAAATTTTGGTGGTACCGCGAAAAACAGCTTCGTCCAAATACTGGACGGGGTTTTTTTGTTTTCCGGGGACGGGCTGCTTCAGTTAACCGGACTGATACCGGCTGATTACTGATTCATGTTCGGAAACGGTAAGTTTTTAAAGAGAAAGGAGAAAAACTGTGGACTTTTTAGAGATACTATCATTGATAATTATGGCGGTGGGTTTTGTTGTGGTGTATTCCGCAAAACCGGTTGTAAAGAGGTTCGGGCTTCAGGAAAAACAAAACTGTGCAAATGCTTCCGAAATGACGGAAAAGGAAGTGCAGGCATATAAGATGAACAAAGCTGTTTTCAACATAAAAGTAAAGGGATTGCTAATTTCAATACCCGGGTTGGTGCTGTTTATCTTAAGTTTTAAAAGATAAACAGAGGACTGAATTTAAATAAATGGAGGATTCAACTATGGACGAACAACAGAACATAGCCAAACAATATGATCCCAGTCAGGTGGAAGACAGGCTTTATGCCCAATGGATGGAACAGGGCTATTTCCATGCAGTGCCTGACAAAAACAAAAAGCCGTATACGATAGTAATTCCGCCTCCAAACATTACCGGTCAGCTTCATATGGGGCATGCACTTGACAACACCTTGCAGGATATTCTCATCAGAACCAAGAGGATGCAAGGGTTCAGCGCCTTGTGGCTGCCCGGCACGGATCACGCAAGTATAGCCACTGAGGCAAAGATAGTTGATGCCATGGCAAAGGAAGGCATCACAAAAGAAATGCTGGGACGTGAAAAGTTTCTGGAAAGAGCATGGGAATGGAAGAAGGTCTACGGCGGAAGAATAGTTGAACAGCTCAAGAAGCTGGGAAGCTCCTGCGACTGGGAGCGTGAACGCTTTACCATGGATGAGGGCCTTTCAAAGGCTGTACAGGAGGTATTCCTGAAGCTCTATGACAAGGGGCTGATATACAAGGGTGAAAGAATAACCAACTGGTGCCCCAAGTGCAATACGTCGATTTCAGATATTGAGGTTGAATATGAGGAGCAGGCAGGCCATTTCTGGCACATAAAGTATCCCGTAAAGGACAGCGGAGAATTTATAATCGTCGCTACCACCCGTCCCGAGACAATGCTGGGAGACACTGCTGTGGCGGTCAATCCCGAGGACGAAAGATATGCCCGCCTGGTGGGAAAGACCCTGATACTGCCGCTGGTTAACAAGGAGATACCTATAATCGCCGATTCATATGTTGATAAGGAATTCGGCACGGGCTGCGTTAAGATAACACCTGCTCACGACCCCAATGACTATGAGGTTGGCTTGAGGCATAACCTTCCGCAGATAAGGGTTATGGATGACAATGCCATAATGAATGAAAATGCGGGACAATATAAGGGACTGGACAGGTATGAAGCCAGAAGGAAGATGGTTCTGGACCTGGAGCAGCAGGGCCTGCTGGTGAAAATTGAAGGCCACACCCACAATGTAGGTACCTGCCAGAGGTGCAGGACGGTGGTTGAGCCCCTTATCTCAAAGCAGTGGTATGTGAGAATGAAGCCCCTGGCTGAGCCTGCCCTGGAGGTTGTAAGGAACGGGACAATCAAATTCGTACCTGAAAGGTTTTCAAAGATTTACTTCAACTGGATGGAAAATATACAGGATTGGTGCATTTCCAGGCAGCTCTGGTGGGGACACAGAATTCCGGCCTATTACTGCCAGGAATGCGGGCATATGATGGTTCAGGACGACGCGCCGGATGTTTGCCCCAAGTGCGGCAGCACCAGAATAGAGCAGGACCCCGACACTCTGGACACCTGGTTCAGTTCGGCGCTGTGGCCCTTTTCAACCCTGGGTTGGCCTGAAAAAACCCAGGACCTTGAGTATTTCTACCCTACCGATGTATTGGTAACCGGCTATGATATAATATTCTTCTGGGTGGCAAGAATGATTTTCTCCGGGATGGAGCATATGAAGCAGGAGCCCTTCAAGTATGTATTCATACACGGTATAGTAAGAGACCCCCAGGGAAGAAAGATGAGCAAGTCTCTCGGCAACGGAATTGACCCGCTGGAGGTAATAGCCCAGTACGGCACGGACGCCCTGCGTTTTGCCCTTACCATAGGAAACTCCCCGGGAAATGATTTGAGATTTTCCACTGAGAAGGTTGAATCTTCAAGAAACTTTGCCAACAAGGTATGGAATGCCTCCAGATTTGTACTCATGAATTTTGATGAGAACCTGGATTTCAGCAAGGTTGACAAAACCCGCTTCACCGTTGCCGACAGGTGGATTCTCAGCAGGATAAACACCGTTACAAAAGAAGTGACTGAAAACATTGATAAATTTGAACTTGGACTGGGGCTCCAGAAGGTTTACGATTTCATCTGGGAGGAGTTCTGCGACTGGTATATTGAAATGGTCAAGCCGAGGCTCTATGACAGGGAAAGCCAGGGAAGACTGGAGGCACAATATGTTCTGAACCTTGTACTGGGTAATGCCATGAAGCTTTTGCACCCGTATATGCCGTTCATTACTGAGGAAATATACACTCATCTGATAAATGACCGAAGAAGCATTATGGTTTCAGAGTGGCCTCAATATGAGGAAGAGCTGAATTTCGCCTCCGAGGAAGCGAAAATGAACCTGATAATGGACGCAATCAGAAGCACCAGGAATATCCGCGCAGAAATGAATGTTCCGCCCTCAAGAAAGGCTAAAATGATATTTGTTGCCGCGGGTGAGGCAGAAAAAGCTACTCTGCTTGAGGGAACCGCCTTCTTCCAGAGACTGGCGGGTGCATCCGAGGTGGCGGTACAGACCGATAAGGCAGGCATTCCCGCAGATGCGGTAGGAACGGTTATTGCAGGAGCGGAAATATTTATTCCCCTGGAGGAGCTTATAGACATAGAGAAGGAAATCGAAAGACTCACCAGGGAAAAGGCAAACCTGGAGGGTGAGCTCAAAAGGGTGGAAGGAAAGCTCGGAAATGAAGGCTTTGTGGCCAAGGCGCCTCCAAAGGTTATCGAGGAGGAAAAGGCAAAGCGGGAAAAGTACCTGGATATGTACCAGAAGGTGGTTGAAAGGCTGGAAAGCTTGAAAAAGTAAGAGGATAAGGATAAGGGGTAAGGACATGTTTTTCAGTCTTACCCCTTATCTGAAATTCATATTTACATCAATCATTGGGTTTACGCAAACTTTGGCACACCCCATAATAATTATTTTTTACCTTGATAATCCCCTGTTACAGTTGATTCAAGAAGAGTTCCGGTTTCTGCATCAAAAACGGTTGTTACAATAGCGTTTGCATAAAATCCTGCTTTAGTATCAAGACCGTCAGGATATATTGTCTTTATAACTCTGACCATTCTATTATCAGAAATCTGGTGGTCGACTATATCTTTGTTTTCATCTTTTAAATGTTTGCTCCATTGCTTTAATTCCGACGATTTTTTATATGATGTTTTTGTTTTAACTATACTTTCTTCGCACTTCTCTTCAGACACAAAATTTTTATCTGGCTTAACTGAATTGTCTGTATAGACAGGTGCGGGATTTTCATTATATTTTGCTCCGTTGTTTGGATGGGAACGAACTGTATCATTGATTGCAAATGTAGTCAATGAAATTGCTGTAACTGATATTACTACTGTTAAAGCTATTATTATTCGCCTTTTCATAATTAATCACTCCTATCTTGTAAATGTTATTCTGTTAGTACTTGAAGAATAAGATGATACCCAGTTATACGAATTGCTATCTCCATTTGTTGCACTTGTCCAGTTATGCCAAGCATTATTTGAGTCTTTCCATTGTAAAGCGGAGTCATAACTGCCGGATGTAAAATAATTATCGCTATCATTTGATTCAATTCCCACACAGTGGTCAAATGACGAAGTATAATTAAATGAAAAACTCATAGTCTTATTATAGTCAACATACGATTCCCATTTGTTATTTCCTACATATTGCACTTCAAAGTTATGTGTTCCAGTTGGATATGAACTTCCAACTGTATATTCTGAGTACTCATATTGTTTTGTAGAAGAATTATATTTTTGGACAGCTACAAAGTGACCAGACCAATACGCCCCATTAATTGCGCCACAAACATCTCCTGTTTCTATCCATTCGTTACCTCCATTAAATGGAGTCCACATTTCGTTAGTTATCCACGAGTTATTATGACTGGATGACCAGTTGGAGAATAGATTGCTTTGACCATTTGGTGTTGAAAAAAAGCCACCACAATTATTTTGTGATTGGTTATGTTGCTTAGCATATGCATGTGGACTAATATATGATGCATTAACAAAGCTGAGCGAAATATTAAAAACTAAAACAACTAAGCAGAATACCATTAATTTTTTACGAGTTTTGCACATTGAAACCATCTCCTTTTTCCTTTTATGTAATTTTATTCCATTAAATTATATCATATTATCTAGTGCAGTCAAATATTTACGATATTTTAACTGAAAGAAGAAGTGCTTCAGCGCTGCGTTGAATTAATATATGTTATTAATTTGCTTATTTAGTGCGCTGGTACAATTTCATTAGAATGGGCAGCTCCATTAAAAGTTCTTGTTTGAAATTGCTGGGTCAATTCTGCAAAATGTGTCTATAAATCCTGATGGAATTGACCTTGTGAAGCACAAATATTTTGACCGGCAAAGTGACAGGATGTCACTTTGATGCAGTAGGTCGAGACCTGGATGGTCGAGTTGCTGCCACGGTTAAAATGTTTGTGGTGAACCTTGCAATTTCAGTAAGGACTTTTGGAGCAATCTATTTAATGAAATTCGTACGAAAGCACTAAAGTAAAGTTTTAACATATATTTATTCAGGCTCTGCAGCACTTCTTTTTTATATGAAAAATATCATAAAGTCAGGTAACCCTTTGGGACTCAATTAAATATAATATATTAACGGATAAAATCCGGAGGAATTTTTCTCCGGATTTTGTTTCTCCGAAAATATTTTATGAATTTTAAATCAGTGACAGAGGTCTTGAATATGCCTGAATACAATCATTCCAGATATCCTGACAATAGCGGCTCAAAAAGCCGGAACAGCTTCAGAAGCCTTATAGTGGGCGTTGATGCCAAGGTTCCCCTTGACAATGGTACATATACCACCGGAATAAACTTTGACAACGCTGCAACAACACCTTCCTTTACTACGGTTGAAAAGGAGATTCATGACTTCCTGCCGTGGTATTCCTCCATACACAGAGGAAAGGGGTACAAATCCGTCATATCCACCGACACCTATGAGGCAGCCAGGGATGTGGTGAGCAGGCATGTGGGAGCAGGACCTTCAGATGTGATAATACATACCAAGAATACCACAGAAGCCATAAACATACTCGCCTGCACCATGAGCCAGAAAAAGGACGGAAAGGACATAGTCATATCCACCTGGATGGAGCATGCTGCAAACGATTTGCCCTGGAGGGACGGCTTCAAGGTGGAATACGTTGAAATAGACCAATTCGGAAGGCTTGACCTGGATGATTATGAGGCCAAGCTTAAAAAGCATCAGGGCAAGATAAGGCTGGTAACCGTTACCGGCGCCGCAAATGTCACCGGCTACCTCAATGACACCGGAACCCTTGCCGCACTGGCCCATAAATACGGCACGCTGATACATGTGGACGGTGCACAGCTTGTACCCCATGTGCCGGTGGACATGAGGCCGGAGGACAGTGTGGAGCACATAGACTTTCTCTCCTTTTCGGCACATAAGTTTTATGCCCCCTTTGGGAGCGGTGTCCTCATAGGTCCTAAAACGGAGTTTGAAACAGGAGTTCCCTTTTGCAAGGGGGGCAGCGCAATACAACTAGTGACCCATGACCGCATCTGGTGGGAGGAGCCGCCGGTAAAATGTGAAGCCGGTACGCCAAATCTCATAGGCATCGTAGCTATGACAGCCGCTCTGAAAACCTTGAACAGAATAGGAATGCAAAATGCCTTCCAGCATGAGAAGAAACTTTTGGATTACGCCTATGGCAAAATGTGCAACATTCCAGACATTCATCTCTATAGTCATCCTGACAAACAACAGTCCATAGGCGTAATCCCTTTTACTGTGGAAGGGGTTCATCATTCGCTGGTTTCCGCCATTCTCGCCCATGAGGCGGGCATAGCAGTCAGAAACGGTTTCTTCTGCGCCCACCCCTACTGTGAAAGGCTGTTGGGCTACAGTGCCGCCCAGATTGAAGAGATAGCCGAAAACAAGAAGCCTTTCCCCGGCCTGGTGAGGGCAAGCTTTGGAATTTATAACACCTTTCCGGAAATAGATAAATTTATAAATTTCATGCATATTGTTGTCAATAATAAAAAATACTTTAATAACAAATACAGCAGCTCCAGAAGCCTGTACAATATTAAAAATGAAGTGTAAAAATAGTCAAAAATATGATAAACTATGGAGTAATATATAAGGTTATATGCGTTTGGGCAAATAATCCGTCCTTTTGCCAGGCTGTGAAAGGGACAAGAAGATATCTCAGGGTCAGCGGAAAACCTGAATTGAGGCCTGAGGCCTGAAGCATGGAGGTAGAGATGAATTTCGGTTTTGTAAGAGTTGCGGCTGCGGTTCCTGCACTCAAAGTCGCAAACTGTGAATATAATACAGGGGAAATAATAAAAATCTGTAAGGAAGCTGAAAGACAGAGGGTACAGTTTGTGGTATTTCCCGAACTGGCTGTCACAGCGTATTCCTGCGGGGACCTCTTCTTGCAGAAGTCACTGCAGGACGGGGCAATAAAAGGGCTGGAAAGAATACTCACTGAAACAGAGTCGCTGGATTGTGTTATAATCATAGGTATGCCGCTGGTTGTGAACAACAGGATGTACAACTGCGGAGTTGCCATGAAATCGGGAAAGCTTTTGGGAGCAGTTCCGAAATCATTTATACCCAATTACAGTGAATTTTACGAGAGAAGATGGTTTTGTTCCGGCCTTGACAAAAGAAATGAAACCATAAACCTTCTTGGAAATAGTATTCCATTTGGTACGGATGTGCTGTTTGAGGCTGAAAACATGGGGGGACTGTGTTTTGGCATGGAAATATGCGAGGACCTGTGGGTTCCTGCGCCTCCCAGCAGTGAACAGGCTGTAAACGGTGCCGTGCTGCTGTTCAACCTTTCCGCCAGCAATGAACTGGTGGGAAAGCATGAGTACAGGGAAAGCATGATAAACATGCAGTCGGCAAAGTGTGCCGCCGCATATGTGTATTCCTCCTCCGGGCCGCATGAGTCCACCACTGACCTTGTATTCGGAGGACATGCCCTCATAAGCGAATACGGTTCCCTGCTGGCCCAAAGCAGAAGATTTTCCTTTGAGGAGCAGTTGATTGCAGGGGATGTGGATATTGAAAGACTGATAAATGAGAGGCTGAAAAATTCAGGCTTTACCCATGCTGCCACAGGCAGGAGCTTCAGAAAAGCCTCCTTTGACATAAAGGAGCTGGACACGGACAAGCTGCTGAGAAAAACAGATCCCCATCCCTTTGTACCTTCAAATCCGGAGGCACGAAATGTCAGATGCGAGGAGATATTCAGCATACAGACCTCCGGCCTGATGAAAAGGCTCAGGCATACGGGACTTGATAAATGTGTGATAGGGATTTCGGGAGGTCTTGACTCAACACTGGCCCTGCTGGTCATTGCCAAGGCTTACGACAGTCTGGGACTGGACAGGAGAAATATTCATGCTGTCACAATGCCCGGCTTTGGAACCTCCTCAAATACTCTTGGCAATTCTCTGGAATTAATGCGGCTGATGGAGGTCACAACCTGTCAGATTGACATCCGTGAAGCCTGCCTGAAGCATTTTGAAGATATAGGACATGATGCCGGCATCTATGACGTAACCTATGAAAATGTACAGGCCAGGGAGAGAACCCAGATATTGATGGATAAGGCCAATAAATTAGGCGGTCTGGTCATAGGCACGGGAGACCTTTCCGAGCTGGCTCTGGGCTGGTGCACCTATAACGGCGACCATATGTCCATGTATGCGGTAAATACAGGAGTACCCAAAACACTGGTCAGGTATCTCGTACAGTGGGCGGCAGACCATGTGTTTGCGGAAGAGACCAGAAAGGTCCTGCTCAGCATACTGGATACCCCCATAAGTCCTGAATTGCTTCCCACCGACGAAGCGGGAGAAATAGCCCAGAAGACCGAGGACATTGTAGGGCCCTATGAGCTGCATGATTTCTTCCTGTATCATATGGTCCGGTATGGAGCGGCACCATCCAAGATACTCTTTTTGGCCAGGCAGGCCTTTGGGGGTAAATATGGAGAGGATATCATTGACAAATGGCTGAAGGCCTTCCTGCGAAGATTTTTCAGCCAGCAGTTCAAGCGTTCCTGCCTGCCGGACGGACCAAAGGTAGGTTCCATCAGCCTTTCGCCCAGAGGAGACTGGCGGATGCCCAGCGATGCGGATGCAAGGGGCTGGCTGGCCGACCTGGAAAAATGAGCTGGCATTGACCGGTGCCGTTGCTGTTGAAGGAGCCGGTTTTGAACAAATAAATGTATTGACGTGGAGGATGAATCATATGCAAAAACGATGGGTCAAGTGGATTGCAATCATACTTGCCGTGGTATTTATACTTACTTCTGTAGTTTCTGTAGGGTTGTCTATTTTCGGGGGAATGTAGTCAAAGCATATTGGAGATTATTTCCCGTTGCTTTAAGTATAAAAAAAATATTTAAAAGCAAGTAAAATTAGTTATTTTTACCCATTTAAGACTAGGGTTTTTTATATTAAAATTATTATGTAATTTATTTATTTTCTGAAATATTATATATTTAATATTGACTGATTTTTTGTTTATATTTTTTTCTTTTTATTTTATTTTGCTGTTACCTTATTTTTTACAAGGGTGTGGATTTTTTTGTTTGATACTTTTGTTACGAACCTCAAAAGTATAATTGATTTTATATCTGTATATATCCCTTTCAAGGAGCCATTGGAGGCGCTTAGATCACTTGTTGATATAAGTATAGTTTCCTATCTGACTTTTAAGCTGATACAGCTTGTAAAGGAAACGAGAGCCTGGCAGCTTGTAAAGGGTATTGTCGTTATACTTATAACTGCCATGCTCAGTCAGGCTCTGGAGCTCCGGACACTGGCCTACATTCTGAACAAAACCATCGAGCTTGCCGGATTTGCGCTGGTAGTGGTTTTTCAGCCGGAACTGAGAAGAGGTCTTGAGCAGATAGGCAGAAGCAACTTCAAGGATTTCTTCAAATTTGATGAAAAAGACGATGTGATAAATACGACCTTTACTATCGAAGAGATAGTAAAAGCAGCTACAGAGCTTTCAAGAACCATGACGGGAGCTCTGATTGTGGTTGAGAGAGAGACCAAGCTGGGTGAAATCATAAATACCGGTACAAAGCTGGATTCAAGTGTAAGTGCCGAGCTGATAATAAACATTTTTACCCCTAATACTCCGCTGCATGACGGAGCTCTTATACTGCGGGACAACAAACTGAAGTCTGCGGCATGTTTTCTCCCCCTGACCGACAATCCGAACCTTAGCAAGGAGCTTGGAACAAGGCACAGAGCGGCCCTTGGCATTACAGAGGTTTCAGATTGCATTGCCGTGGTAGTCTCGGAAGAAACCGGCAAGATATCCTATGCTCTTAACGGAGGCTTATCCAGAAATCTGACACCTGATATATTAAGAAAGGCTCTTAACAAAAATTTACTGGAGAAGAAAACTGTCAATAAGAAGTTGACTCTTTGGAAGGGGAAATCAAAGTGAAAGAATTCTTTAAGAAGGATTTGACTTTAAAAATATTTTCTATAGCTTTTGCAATATTTCTTTGGTTTACCATTAATCCTGTTAAAACAAATTATTATACCGTTCCTCTGACCATCATCAATGAAGAGAGTTTGCGTGCAAAAGGCATTGTTCTCAACAGCAAGGCCTTTCCGGAAAAGTATGTGACCATTTCGGTACGTGACAGGGTGGATGTGCTGGACCGCATCAAGGATAATGATTTTGAGGTTACTCTTGACCTGTCCAGGGTAAAGAGTGTGGAGGATAAGGTAATTGCCATTGACACTCCCGTATACCTGGGACGTGAAAATATCAGCGGGACCAACATGGAGCTGAAGCCCAAATCGGTTACCCTTGACCTGGGAAAGATAGAAGAGAATCCCTTTATAGTACAGGTGGAAACCTCCGGCAAGCTTCCTGCAAACTATGAGATCATATCAAAAACCGCGGCCCCCGACACTGTTTCCATACAGGCCCTTGACTCGGTAATAAATTCGGTTGGCTCGGTCAAGGTCTATGTGGATGTGACGGGACTGAACAAAACCCTTGAAGTCAAAAAGGAATGCAAGGTATATGATAAAAAGGGTGTTGAAATGACTGAACTGAGCAAGAAGTTCACGGTTGACATAAGGATAGAGGTGGGTAAGAGAATTCCCATAGTCCCAATAATTTCCGGCAACCCGGAGGAGGACTATGTTGAAGGGGAATATTCGGTAAAGCCTGACAACATACTTATCACAGGCGACAACAACATATTGCAGAAGGTCAATGAAATAAAGACCGCCCCTGTAAGCCTTGACAATATGACAAAGTCTTTCACCACACCGGCGCTGCTGCAACTGCCGGAGGGAGTCAGACTGGTGAATTCCACCAGGGAGGTAAATGTAACGGTTGAAATACTTCCTTTGGCTGAACGCACGGTGGACATTCCCGTTGACAGCATTTCAATTGAGGGCAGAAAAACCGAGGACGCCACCTTGAATTATGAGATTTCTTCACCGGTCAGCGTGAAACTGAAGGGTAAGGTTGAAGACGTAAACACTGTCTCATATCAACAATTACTGGCAACAATAGATGTTGACGGACTTGATGAAGGAAACCACAATGTACCTCTGAAAATAACCCTGCCCGGCAACATAACCCAGGCAGGCGAGGTCCGGGTCCAGGTGAAGATAACCAAAGGCGCAGACTAGCCGGCGGCACCGGGTAAACCCCACTGAATAATATGATTTTATTAAAGGGAATTAATTAATGAAACTGCTGATATCAAATATAATTGCGGGCCTGGATGCTTCCCCTGGGGAGCTTCGGCAGCAGGCGGCAAAAAGGCTCCAAATCAAGCTTGAAAATATAAGTGACTTTAAAATAGTAAAGCAATCCATAGATGCCAGGAAAAAACCTGGCATACGTCTTGTTTACTCGGTTTCCTGTCAGGTGGACCACAGTGTGCGCATATCCGGCACTAAAGATGTGAAAATACTTGAGGAAGTTGAGGAAGAGGCAATATTGCCTGGCAGCAAACCTGTTGACGGAAGACCTCTGATCATCGGGACAGGTCCCGCCGGGCTTTTTTGCGGCCTTGTGCTGGCACAGTACGGCTACAGGCCCATTGTCCTTGAACGGGGACGGCAGGTGGAGGAGCGTTCAAAAGCCGTTGAAGACTACTGGAAAACAGGAAAGCTGGATACCGAAACAAATGTGCAGTTCGGAGAAGGCGGAGCAGGAACCTTTTCGGATGGAAAGCTCACCACCAGAATAAATGACAGAAGATGTGAAAAGGTGCTGGAGGAATTCTGCAGCTTCGGAGCGCCGGAAGAGATGAGCTATAAAGCCAAGCCTCACATAGGCACCGACAATCTTAAAAAGGTTGTGGCAAATATGCGGAAGGAGATCGAGAGGTTGGGGGGCACCGTGCTTTTCAATACTAAGGCCGCTGAGGTGACTATCAGGAACGGAAGGATTTGCGGGGTGGTCACATGCTCGGGTGAGGCCATAGAAACCAATGTGGTGGTGCTGGCCATAGGCCACAGTGCCCGGGATACCTTCCAGATGCTTTATGACAGGGGTGTTCCCTTCCAGCAGAAGCCATTTTCCATAGGTGTGCGCATAGAGCATCCACAGGAGCTGATAAATTACGCCCAATATGGGGAGGCAAGCGGACATCCTGCCCTGGGAGCCGCCGACTATCAACTTTTTCTGAAGGGAACCCAGAGGACGGCCTACTCCTTTTGTATGTGTCCCGGCGGGATAGTGGTGGCCTCTGCGTCAGAGCCCCAATCCATAGTGACCAACGGCATGAGTGAGTTCAGCCGCAGCAGGGAAAATGCCAACAGCGCCCTGGTGGTCTCGGTGGGCCCTGCCGATTTCGGCACGCTGCATCCGCTGGGCGGAATCGAATTTCAGAGGAAATGGGAGCGGCTTGCGTTTGCAGCAGGCGGCTCAAACAACAGTGCTCCCGTACAGCGGCTGGAGGATTTTATGGACAGCAGAACCGGAGGCCTGGGCAGTGTCAGGCCCAGCTACACGGGAGAAACCCGCTGTGCGGACATCAACCTGTGTCTGCCGCCTTATGTGACCGACTGCATGAAGCAGGCCATTCCTTACTTTGACAGGAAATTAAAGGGCTTCGGGCTGAAAGATGCCCTGCTAACAGGAGTGGAGACCAGAACCTCTTCACCGGTGAGGATTCCCAGGAATGAGCAGCTTGAATGCATAGGCATAGAGGGGCTTTACCCTTGCGGAGAAGGGGCGGGCTATGCGGGCGGCATAGTCAGTGCTGCTGTTGACGGCATAAAAGTAGCCGAACAGATAGTCAGGACCTACCGGCTGTGACGGTTCACCTGCGATAAAGCCCGCGTTGCTGTAATGCGCACTGCTGTGAGGCCTGTGGGCTGTAAATCTGCCGCTGTGAAGCCCATAAAATGAGCTGAATAAAGGCCAGCCTGCCAGAATAGACATTGAATAGGGATTTATACAGGCAAAATTACATACATTTGCTGTTTTTATAAAACAAAATTTATGACCGTGGAGGGAAATGTAATGGGAAACTTATTTGGAACAGATGGGGTAAGAGGTGTTGCAAACCTTGAACTGACTCCGAAGCTTGCGTACCAGTTGGGGCAGGCAGGGGCTTATGTGCTGACGGGAGAAACAAAACATACACCTAAGATTCTGGTGGGAATGGATACCAGAATATCAGGGGATATGCTGGAGGCAGCCCTCATATCGGGTATCTGCTCAGTAGGTGCGCAGGTTGTGAGCCTGGGTGTAATACCCACTCCGGCGATTGCATATCTGACCAGGCTGTATGACGCTGATGCGGGAGTAGTTATTTCGGCTTCGCACAATCCTTTTGAATATAACGGTATAAAGTTTTTCAACTCAAACGGTTATAAGCTGCCCGATGCCATAGAGGACAAAATAGAAGAGCTTATTTTAAACGGAGGAGATGAGCTGCCAAAGCCCATAGGCCAGAATATAGGCTACAAGATGTATAAGGAGACAGCGCTTGAGGATTATGTGAACTTTGTGAAAGGAACAATCACAGGAGACCTGGAGGGTGTAAACGTGGCAATAGACTGTGCCAACGGAGCTTCTTTCCAGGCGGCGCCAATGGCACTGTACGAATTAAAGGCAAATGTTAATGTTATAAACAACGAGCCGGACGGAATAAATATAAATGCGGGCTGCGGCTCAACACACATGAAACAGCTTCAGGACTATGTCAGGGAAATAAAGGCTGATATAGGCCTGGCCTTCGACGGTGACGCCGACAGGGTGCTTGCGGTTGATGAAAACGGCAATATGGTAGACGGAGACCAGGTAATGGCCATAATAGGCCTTCATCTGAAGGAGCAGGGCAAGCTGGCCCACAATACCGTAGTTGCCACTGTTATGAGCAATATGGGCCTGGATATCATGGTAAAAGGCAACGGCCTTGTCATTGAAAAAACCAAGGTGGGTGACAGATATGTGCTGGAAGAAATGCTGAACAAGGGATATATGCTGGGGGGCGAGCAGTCAGGGCACATTATTTTCCTGGAGCACAATACCACCGGTGACGGGCTGCTGACGGCGGTGCAACTGCTGAAGGTGATGAAGGATTCCGGCAAAAAGCTGTCAGAGCTTGCAGGTGTGATGCAGGTGCTGCCCCAGGTGCTTATTAACGCAAAGGTGACCAATGAGAAGAAATACAAGTATCTTGAGGACGAGGTAATAAAGAAAATGTGCCAGGAGCTTGAGGAGGAATTCCAGGGAGAGGGCAGAGTGCTCATAAGGCCTTCTGGAACCGAGCCTCTGGTAAGGGTGATGATAGAAGGCAGGGACAAGGAAAGCATAACCAGAAGGGCAAAGGAGCTTGTGAGGGTCATAGAAGGAAGGCTGGCATAAGCAATACACCTTAGGACAGTGCCCTTAAAAGAAGTATAAACTTATGTCTGGCGGCGTTACCAGTAACGGCACTCGGCCCAAAACTCAGTTGTTTTAGGCGCCTGAACCTTTTAAACTCACTTGGTGCAAATTTGGCCCCAAGTGAGTCAGGCTTGATATATAAGTATCATGATAAGTATATAATATTTTATAGAACTTATTTTAAAGCATAATTTTTAGAGGGTAATATTTATGTTTATGAAGAGAAGTAAATACGATATTGTTATAAATTTGATTTGTTTATTGTTGCTGCTTGGAGTAACAGGATATTTAGCGGCTAATTGGAGCAGTATTCCTGATAAAATTTCCGGTCATTATAATACTATGGGAGAGGTTGACAGATGGGGAAATAAAATAGAATTATTGGTTCTTGCTATAATCGGATGGATAATGTACATAGGAATAACAGTTCTGGAACATTTTCCACAGGCTTGGAACACAGGTGTTACTGTTACAGAAGAAAACAAAGCGCGAATATATCCAATACTCAAAAAGATGCTCAGTACTACTAAGCTGCTAGTGGTAGGTGTTTTTGCGTTCTTGGCTATAAACTCTGCACTTGCCAGAGCATTGCCCATTTGGTTTCTTCCCGTTTTTTTAGTTTTAATGTTTGGTTCAATAGTATTTTTTGTTGTCAGACTGATAAGAGCGAAGTGAGTTGGGGACAAGGAGCTATTAGCGCAAAGGCTTTATCTGCGTCTGCAATTGTTCCCACATCTAGCTGCAATATTCCTAAGAGCATTGACAGTGTGGCTGATTTCACGGCTGCTTGTGTATCCCTTTCCCTGGGAGTGCGTTTTGCCTGTAAAAATAAATAAATTGTTAAATGTGTTGCATTTTCATGGCAATTACAATATATTATAATATGTAGGCTTGAATTCAACGGGACTTGGAGGTGGGAGAAAGCCCAGGGTTAAAAGTGAATTAAAAAGGCGCCAGGACAGATTCAGTTTAAAAGCTTATCTGTTGACGAGGTGAAGGAAGCGGTTCAGCCAAGGCTGGAGCGTATCGAAAGATTCGGCGGATACCTTCCGGTTGTTACAATCGAAAGAGACCGGGAATATTGAATATTCCCATACAAAAGTTGCAGGTGACTGCAAAACAAAAAGGTCTCACGTAACTAATCCTGTATCATATCTGTTTTTTTATTCAAATCATACTCAAATTATATTCAAAAAAGCTTTACGACAAATGAATACTTTTGTAGGGTTTACAGGCTGTATGCTTTTTGTTTTTATGCCCTGGGCGTCTTACCCTGTGCCTTTGTGACGGTTTTATGCGTATCCGTGTACCCATGTGCCCACATGCCGGTTTAATAGTTTACAATTGTACAATTTTGACATGGCGACATTGTGATGTCATGCCATTGAGCCATTGTGTTATTGAGCCATTGTACCATTGAGCCGGTGTGCTAACCAGTGTGCCTGTGTAGCGTTCGGGCTGCGGACAGTCATGACGGCAGCGTGGGATATGTATGCAGGGATTATATGCTTTGGCTTTATGAAGCAATGCAGTATTTTTATAGCTTATACCTTATCAGCAGTTGCACAGCCTGTTCTGCTGTTTTGGAATTTTAATCCATGATTCGGTAAAGCACAAGTGGGTGCCGGAAATTTTTCAAAATGGGTAAACTATGCCTGTGAGAACCCTGAAACGCAGGTCTACATATGAAAATCCAGTTCCGAAGCATGCCGGATTTGTGCATGCTGCAGCAGTCTTTAATTTTTTTAAAATTTTATTTTGTTAAGGAGAATTTATTATGTGTGGAATAGTTGGATATATCGGAAGCAAAAAGGCAATACCTGTTCTTATAAACGGACTCTCAAAGCTGGAATACAGAGGCTATGATTCGGCTGGGATTTCAGTAAATGAAAACGGAGCTCTGAGGGTTATCAAGTGCAAGGGCAGGCTGTCCTGCCTGGAAGACCTGCTGGAGACGGAAAAACTTGAGGGCAGCATGGGAATAGGGCATACCCGCTGGGCTACCCACGGTGAGCCCAATGATGTGAATTCACATCCGCACATCAGCCAGAGCGGAGAGATTGCAGTGGTTCACAACGGTATTATTGAAAACTACATGCAGTTAAAGGAATTTTTAATTGGCCAGGGCTATACCTTCCAGTCTGAAACCGATACGGAGGTAATCGCCCATCTGGTGGAATACTATTATGAGGGCAGCCTTGTAGATGCTGTAATGAAGGTGATTGACGAGATTGAAGGCTCCTATGCCCTGGGGGTGCTCTGCAGGGATGAACAGGATATGTTCGTGTGTGCACGAAAAGACAGCCCGTTGATAGTGGGCCTTGGAGAAGGTGAAAATTTCATTGCCTCCGATATTCCTGCAATTCTTGAATATACTAGAGATATCTACATTCTTGAGGACAAGGAGGTAGCTATCTTGAAAAGGGACAGTGTACAGGTTTTCAACAGCCTTGGCTCTCCTGTGAACAAGGAGGTTTTCAAGGTGGACTGGAATGTCGAAGCGGCAGAAAAAGGCGGTTACGAGCATTTCATGATGAAGGAGATGTACGAGGAACCCAAGGTTATCAGGGACACAATGAATCCCAGAATCAAAAACGGTGAACTGGTGCTGGATTCCATAAATATTACCAGGGAAGACATTGAAAGACTTGAAAAAATATATATAGTTGCCTGCGGTACTGCCTACCATGCAGGAGTTGTGGGAAAATACATCATAGAGAAGCTTTGCAGGATACCTGTGGAGGTGGATGTGGCATCAGAATTCAGATACCGCGACCCGCTTATCAGTGACAGGAATCTGACTATTATCATCAGCCAGTCAGGTGAGACGCTGGATACCTTGTTTGCTTTGAGAGAAGCCAGGAAGGGCGGTTCAAGAATCCTTTCCATAGTGAATGTGGTGGGAAGCTCCATAGCACGGGATTCCGATGATGTGCTTTACACCTGGGCAGGACCTGAAATCGCGGTGGCTTCCACAAAGGCATATAATACCCAGCTAACAGCCCTGTATCTGGTTGCACTTGATCTCGGTCTGAAAAAGGGGACTATTACAAGGGAACAGGCCAACACCATTCTGGAGGAAATGAAGAAGATACCCGGAGGTATTGAAGATATCCTCAAGGATAAGGACGACATACAGAAATTCGCCCATGCCCATTTCAATTCAAAGAGTATTTTCTTTATTGGAAGGAGCCTGGACTATGCCCTTTCCATGGAAGGCTCCCTGAAGCTCAAGGAAATTTCATACATCCATTCTGAGGCATATGCAGGCGGAGAGCTGAAGCACGGAACAATCGCCCTGATAGAAAAAGGCACCTTGGTGGTGTGCCCCATGACTCAGGATTCTCTGTTTGAAAAGATGGTCAGCAACATACGGGAAGTCAAGGCAAGAGGTGCCGTGGTTCTGGCTATAACCCAGGAAAGGCACAGGGAAGAGCTGGAGAAGACTGCGGACATGGTGCTGACAATCCCCGATGTTGACTCACTTGTAGCCCCAATATCGGCAGTTACACCGCTGCAACTGTTTGCTTACTATATGGCCATTGAAAGAGGCTGCGATGTAGATAAGCCAAGGAATTTGGCGAAGAGTGTAACGGTGGAGTAGGGTGGGAGAGATGAATCACTCCTTGTTGTGACTTTAAAATAAAGTTTGTATTTTTAAAAAATACTGTGTAACTTTAAATTTAAATATGTATATTTAAAATAAAGTTTGTTGAGTAATTAAAGTTCATTTAAGCTTTGATTCAATTTATATACTATAATTAGCCATGTATTTGTTATTAGCGATAATATATCAAGTGCATGGCTTTTTTGTTATTTTGGATTGGCAATTAAGCCTCAGTTTACAAGAACATCTTCAACTGTAGAATAGTAATTCCATATAGTCCATATATTATTTTAACTCCATATTAATTGTAAAATATTTAATCTATGAATAAGAATTTTATTGTACGAAACATTAACCAGAGTTACAAGCTTTTTGAAAATCTACTAATAAAAAAGTCATGACAGTTTAATAAGAATCATACTATTCCCAGTTTAATCATATCAATAACTGTGCAAGTGTAACTCCATTTTATAGTCTAGTCTATGTATCTATACCTCCTGTGATGTTAAGAAGCATCTATGCAAATATTATATAAACAATTAATGCTGTATTTAAATAATTTTCTGGTAAAAGTTTCGATTTAAGGTTAAATTGCTTTGTCGAATTGCATGACTAAAAATTTGTATAACGGGAAGGTATTACCATATGATTTGAAGAATATTATCATATGACAAAAATAATAGGAGGTACTAAATGTTTGCAGATAATCATTATGTTCCAATTTTAAAATGGAAAAGAGGTGAACAAAGAGCACTTCAGGAATTACCAAATACATTAAGAGAAAAATTTACGCCTTTAATTGAAATTGTTCCTGTCCCGTATGATTATGTAAATGATACACCAGCTAAAACAATAGACCAACACTTAGCAAATATAGGCGAGCAAATAAAGGAAACGTGGATACCTAATAGGCCTTTGTTCATTGATTTATTTTGGCTTGGTGAGGATGAGCGTATGGAGGATGGAAGTCATCCCTTAAATTTTATAATGAATGAAGTGCGGAAAAGAAATTTTTTGGCAATTCCAGTCATTGGTTATGAAAGAGATGATGATTATAAAGCAGAAGTTAAACATGCTATTAAAGAAGATAGTCTCGGAGTATGTATAAGACTTGAAGATGAGGACTTTTTGGATATTAAAAGCAGACTAGATTCATTAATTAGCTATCTTGAAATAGATAATTCTCAAGTGGATATTCTTATTGATTTGAAAGATATTTCTCCTGATGATGAGAAGAAGAATATTCTCTCGGTTATAAGTATTATCAACTCCATCCCTAAAATTAATGAATGGAGAACTCTTACTTTAGCATGTACGACTTTTCCGGAAACACTTTCTGTTGTGGCATCAGATAGTACTGGTTTTATACCAAGATCAGAGTGGAAAATATGGAGTGAATTAAAGAATACAAAAATACCTATTCAGAGAATGCCAACTTATGGAGATTATGCAATTGCAAATCCGTTATATAATGAAGTAGACCCAAGATTAATGAGGATGAGCGCAAATATTAGATATACAACTAAAGATGATTTCATGATTATTAAAGGAAAAGCAATAAAGAAAAATGGATGGAGACAGGTTTGCTCTATGTCTGAAAAATTAATAAAACACCCTTTATACTGTGGGAAAGACTTTAGCTGGGGAGATGAATATATTTATATTTGTGCCACTGAAAAGTGCAATACTGGAAATGCAGAAACATGGCGAAAAGTTGGTACAAATGAGACTGCGAGAAATTTTCTGTAAAAGCCTTCTGTGATAGAATAAAACACAGGAGGCTTTTAAATTATGGGAAGACCGAGAAAAACACCTGGGATGAGTGAAGGAAAGCAGAATATCATAAGACA
>NZ_MZGX01000026.1 GCF_002051585.1 Ruminiclostridium hungatei
TAAAAAGGTGGAAGAAATCCATATAGAAAGTCCAGACAAGGGATATCGACGTATCAATGATGACCTGCGACACGACCATAACATTCATGTTAATGACAAAAGAATATTACGTATCTGCCGCACAAGAAATATTAAGTCCACAATTAAGTACAACAACCATGGCTGCACGAGGTCGGCAAAGAATCCGCAGTATCTCGCAGAAAATCTGCTTGACCGTGAGTTCCACGCCTCAAAACCAAACGAAAAGTGGCTTACAGACGTTACGGAATTCAAGTGGTACGAAGCGTTTACAGTACACAAGGTCTATCTCAGTGCCATTCTAGACCTTTGCGATAGACGTATTGTATCTTTTATGATCAGTGAGCGTAATGACAACGCACTCGTATTCAAGACAGTTGATAAAGCTATTAGAACAAATCCGAATACACATTCACTGTTTCACAGTGACAGAGGCTTTCAGTATACAAACCGGACATTTCATCATAAACTCGAAAAAGCTGGCATGACGCAAAGCATGTCCCGTGTGGCACATTGCATCGACAACGGCCCCATGGAAGGATTCTGGGGCATACTGAAGCGCGAACGCTATTATGGAAGACGTTTTACATGCAAGAAGGCACTTGCCCGGATGATTGAAGAGTACATCAGCTATTACAATACCATGCGTGTGCAACGCAATTTGGGTGTTCTAACACCGCTAGAGAAATATAATCTTTACCTCGCGGCATAAAAAACGACCAGTGGCTTTGTACACCACTAGTCGGGAATATTTTATATTTTTTACTGTCCTCTTGACGGGATGCAGTTCACAATTTGGCATAGAGTGCCTGATAAGTTTCAGTTCAATTTCATAAAATAGAGCTTAAATATCAAATAAGATTATTTCTTGTATCCGCATTTAGGGCACACACCATTTTCGTTTAATGCAATGCCGCATAACGGGCAACGGTCTATATCCTTTTGTGGCTCATATTCTTCTGTAGCGCCATTTACTCCGCTTGTAAATGTGATTTTAACTATGTTTAGTTTATCTTTTAGTAAATCGTAAACTATTTTAATCATACCTTCAACGGTCATTGTTTCTTTCGTAACAACTAAACGACATTCTGGATACGCTGTTGCAAGTTCCGTCTTGAAAGCTGGACCTTTTTGCTTATTGGTTTGTGCACCATCCTTAATGCCTTGTGCTTCATAAACTCCGAGAATCGCGGGAAGCAATGGATCGTCTTCTCTTAAAACCAGCGCGTGGTCAAAGTTTTGTAATACTTCCCAAGCGGTTTTCTTGATTTCATTACATGGGAATACCATATTTACTCCCGTGTTGACAGTATCTTCAACCTCAAGCGTAAGTATTCCCGTATGCCCATGCAAATACTGTGCTTCACCTTTGAATCCCAAAAATCTGTGTGCATATTGTAAGTCTAAGGTAGTGAAACTTCTCATAATTATTCTCCTATTATTATATATTTACGGGTGTTTTTATGCTCCCGTATGCGCGCGTAGTTGAGTTTACCTGTACTCAGGATATCATGCCACTGAGTCGCGCAGGCAAACGTTCTTAAATTAATCATGTATTACATTCAAGACAGATACCCTTGAAAATCACATCATGTCCGATAAACTCAAACCCGTGAGTATTCTTAATGTTCTTTTCCATGTCCGCGATAAATTCCATTTCCACATCAAAGACTCGGCCACACTTTAAGCATCTTGCGTGATAATGTTCGTGGCATTGATGGTCGAAACGGTCGGCTCCGCTTGGCATTTCAATTTTTCGAATTTCGCCGATATCGGACAGCAGATTCAAATTCCGATATACCGTCCCTCGGCTGACATTGGGGTGTTTCTTCACAATCGTATCGTAGATCTCGTCAGCGGTGGCATGACACTGCAGCTCTTGTACTGTTTCAAGAACTAAAGAACGCTGAATGGTGTTGCGTTTATTCATAATATAATCAATCCTTATTGGTATTGAATTCTTTAGTAGTATTATATCTCAATAAGTATATAATGTCAATAGTAATATGTATTAGACCGTAAAGAGAAAAAATAGAACAAGAGCACATCGGCTAGAATTAAGTTACCACACCCTAATTCGACCGAAAGGAAGTGCCTAATTCTGCTTGAACAGCATAACACAAAACATGAAGTATTTACATTAATGGGGAATGTTATAGTTGATGAGTTTGAGAACAGCTATTTTCTCATGTTTATTATCCTTATCACCCTCTATTCCCTGGTCTCCTTGTCAATTGGAACACATTGTAAAAATTAAATCAGGCAAAAACGAAATAGACATCAGGGTAAGATAAGGTACAATAAATTGCTCAAATTGAATAAAGGGTAAAAAATAGACATGCCCAAAGCCGTTTGGTAAAATTAATTCACCACAAACCAATTGCCAAAGGAGGCTTAGGAACATGTCTGAAAAGATTATACAACTAAACGAAGGAATAATCAAAGACGAATTGAAGGAATCAGTCCGTTCCAGTGTAGAAGAGACCCTAAACGGCCTTTTAGAGAAGGAAGCCGAAGAATTAGTCAATGCCAGTAAATACGAGCGTACTGCAGAACGTGAAGGCTACCGCGCCGGTCATTACTACAGGAGCCTGACAACAACCTCCGGTTAAGTGATTTTGAAGATGCCCAAACTTAAAGGAGTTGCTTTCGAAACAGCTATCATTGAACGCTATCGTCGTAGAGAAAGCTCAGTGGAAGAAGCATTGATTGAAATGTACCTGGCAGGCGTATCTGTTCGCCGCGTTGAAGATATCACCGAAGCACTGTGGGGTACGAAAGTATCTCCTTCTACCATTAGCGAGCTGAATAAGAAAGCATATGTACATATTGAAAATTGGAGAAACCGGCAGCTTACTCATGGCTCCTACGCTTACGTGTATGTAGATGGAGTCTATCTAAAGCGAAACTGGGGTGGCGAATACGAAAATGTAGCTATCCTGATCGCAATTGGCGTCAATGAGGATGGGTATCGGGAAGTCATTGGAGCTATGGAAGGCATGAAAGAGGACAAGGCTAGCTGGACTGAGTTTTTCAAATGTCTGAGGAGCAGAGGCCTTTCAGGAGTTAAGCTGGTAATAGGAGATAAATGCCTTGGAATGCTGGAATCTCTTGGCGAAGTCTATCCGGAATCCAAGTACCAGCGCTGCATTGTTCATTTTTACCGCAACATGTTCTCTGTTGTTCCCCGTTCGAAGATGAAGCAAGTAGCAAAAATGTTGAAAGCGATTCATAGCCAGGAAAGCAAGAAAGCAGCCAGAGAAAAGGCCAAGATGGTAATGGACGAACTTAAGCAAATGAAGCTCAAAGAGGCTGCGGATAAGTTGGAAAAAGGAATTGAAGAAACGCTGACCTACATGGCTTTTCCTTACGAACACTGGTTAAAGATCCGCACCACAAATCTGGTTGAGAGGATCAATCGGGAAATTAAGCGTCGTACCAGAGTGGTCGGAACCTTTCCTGACGGCAATTCTGCCCTAATGCTTGTCTGCGCCCGCTTACGCCATGTTGCCGGAACCCAATGGGGTGTAAAGCGGTATATGAATATGAAACACCTTGAAAACTATAGTACAGAGGAAACAGAGTCTGAAAATCTGGCAGGGTAGCTGCTAGAAACCATGCGGCAAAATCCAATTTGCGCAAAGTACTTGACAGTACCAAAAAATGGTTCTGCTATTAAGTTCCCAAGAACAAAAAGCGCACTTTGTAATTATTGGAAAATAAAGTTTATAGCATTGCCCTTTAGGGGGTAGAAAAACGCCCCCTCTCCAAAGACGCATAAAATAAGGAAAGATGAATAAAACCACCATAAGCAATGTCATTAATTTCCATATTAATAATATTAGCTATCTTTTTTTAAACGATCAATTTCCAAACGATTATAATCAGTCATAGTTAAAAAATATTCTTCAAAGCTGAGATATCTTTCGATTTCTTGCCCGGAAAACCAAATAACAATTCCCGGTTCATTTGACGTCGGACGGGTCATTACATGTAAATCTCTGTCTTCAAATGTAGCGGCAATCGGCAACAATTCCGCTTTTGTAAATCCTGAAGACGCTATTACATTCTCGTCGTCCAAAATGCAGAGCATTTCTAAAGCATAATCCATCAAACTGGAACCCATCAAATCCCCAGTACCAAACAAATTAACAGTTTGGGAGAAGCACTTCCATCCGTTTGCACACATCAAGAAATCTCTGTAACCTTTATCAATACTGTGACCCAACTGTGCCTCAACAACTGTCAATTGTTCTTCAGTTGCAGCCAGCTCCGGATAATAATACTGCCAAAGACCTATTTTATCAAGCCGTTGTATTTCCTCTTGTACTAAAAACATAACAGCTATTTTATCTTTCCAACCTTTTAATCTATCTGATTCTTCGTGTTTCATATTTTCCTCCTTGATTTTATTGTTACGCTACGCTTGGAATGAGCTAATTTCCGAGAAGACCGTCAAGTATCGGTTTTGCCGGAGTACCCCAGATGGATTGGAAAATATTAAATTTAAATGGATTATTATAAACAAATTTAGTTGGTTGGAAACCAGTTGGGTATTTAAGCGTCTGACCACCGAGGCTCATATTAACTGGATTTAAATCCAGCCAACTATGAGGTTGCGCAGTGCCAGTCCATGTTATATCAGGCACATGACCAACATGCCCTTGATATGGATTCCCGGCAGCGGATGCGACATCCCTTTCGGCCTTTGCAGCAGCGCTGGCAGCTTTTGCAAGTTCACCTTTAGTTGACACTCTTCCGGTTGGAGACAATGCCCCGTCTTTTAATGCCTCATTACAGCCCTTAACATATGCTTTGGTTTGCGCAACATTTTCTGAATGTTGTAGCCTTTCCTTGATTACCGAACAGAAACCTTACATGGTTATCGCAATTTCCTTTCTAATTTACCGAGAATTGTAACTGAAACCAATTATTTGGCATATGGAACTACTAAATTGTTTGATTTCTTAATTACCCATCCTAACCCTGACATCTCTTCTATTAGTTGCAATACATTACTTTCATATTTTCTGCTGCATTCAAACCAAAAATCTGCACCTTGGTCTAAACTAGAAAATTGTGCAAATAGCAATCCTGCTTTTATCAACTCAGATGACTTCATTATACTGGAAGTGACCAAGAAATCATCCCAATTGACTCTTTTGTCAAAGTAATATATTTTTGCTTGGCAAGCATTATCAAATGAATTACTTTTTACTCTTGCTTCCTTAAGATGAAAAAAAGTGTTGAATGGATCAAGTAAGATTTCTGCTTTTGAAATTATTGCATTCATATCAATTAACTCGCATACATCTGGTAAGCGATAGGCATGAAAAAATACTTCATGATCTTTGGAGGTATCAAGAAGGAAATTATTGAACAATATAGTGGCATCCTTATTTTCATCAATTCCTGAACTCCAAAAAAAGATTGAGTCACCCTTAATATTGTATTCCAAAATATTTTCCCAAAATTTAATTTTCATTTTTACCTTCCTCCAATCTTTTCTTTATATAGTTTGAGATGTTTATGGCTATTGACGAATCCCATATTGGAGACAAGGGAATATGTGCTTTTGTACCAAAAATAGAAGGCATATGGTAGTGCAAGTATTTTGACACATCAAATTCCATCCTAAAAAATGATTTACCCATCCCATTGGCAAAGTTCAAAGAAACTCCTTCTGGATTAGATGTTGTATAAGAAGTTATCCTACCATAATTTGTATTAGAAATCTACTAATTCTTCAAAGATATACTGGCATGCTTCTTCTTCTGTATTAAAGATTAAATCTGTAGTTTTTATTCCTCTCTCGCGGAAATAAACTTCCCATTTATTATTACATTCTAAGCAAAATCTTTCATCAGTTCTTCCAACGCCATCCAAATTATACAACTCTTTAGGTATTCCCCTATCTTCTAGCACCTTTTTTAGTTCATCTTTTTTCATTACTTTATCTCCTTTATAAATTCGTCTTTAATTAGTTGTTTTATCGATGATGGTAATTCATATTGAATAGCGCCACCTAGTTGTTCAAATGCTTCTGCAATCTCAGACATTGTAACGTTATCAATTGGTTTTATGACTTCGTATTGATGATATGCATTGGGATTTTCAATATAAGGCAATGCTCTTTGTTCGTATGGTACACCTACTGGAGAAGTATATTTTCCATATTGGTTTCCATACCTATCAATAACTGTTCCAACGTCTAATGTCTGTTCTTCTTTGATGATATCTGGAACTCTTCCACCATTAGGAGCATATTTTTCCCAATCAATATCTCCATTAACATCTATGCGAACAGCGTCTGATATGAACTCTTCATTTTTCAGATGTGATTTGCATTAGCTTGTTATTTTGTGTACTATTCATATAGTTACCCTCCGTAATTTTGATTTGTGCCTAATCTGCCTGACTCAGCACATTTCATATTTTACTTGAGGGTAATTTTTTTTCAATGGTCATATTTTTAGCTTACAGGAATGCTTAATGTTACTGTGAAATGGACGCTAGGATATATTTTTCTATTTTGGCTTTAGATGAATCAGAATTACTGCACATTAATAATAACAAATGGTCTGTTTTTTCTATTGTAATAAATTTACCTCTTAAAAATCTAAAATCTTCGGGATTCGGATAAAACATAACTTTTTTACCACCATATAATACCAATACCTCCTCTTCACTTATTTGAACTACGCAATCTGTTGTTACTTCAATGTCATGAAAATTAATAGGTTCTATTTTCAACACAGTTTCGGTGCTGTTTTTGTAATCAATTATCATTAATTTATTATTGGATTCAACAACAGCACTATGTTTATCAGGATATACTTTATGTACTAAGAATTTACCTAATTTGTTCCAATCATCATGTATTGAAAATTGAAGTCTATCTATCGTATCCTTTTGAATTACTTGAACTGTATTGTCTAATAAATTTACATAAGTAAGAACGTTTCCATCATCTGCCAATAACACCAAATCATTATCCACCCATTCATATAATGAAAGAAAATTTATATCTTTCAAACCTTTATCCAAAGAAATAATCTTATAAGCATACGAATCAATATTTATATGGATTAAACATTGATTTTCATAACAATATAATACAATTTCTGTACCTTTTATAAATGATATGTCTATTACCAAATCATCTAACAATTTTATGCTTTTGATGGTGTTTAATCCACTATCTAAAATTAAGATGCCCTCATAATTATCATTAATAACTATTTTATCCGACACTACTTGCATGAAGTATATATCATTGTTGGCAAAGTTCATAGAAAGTCCCATAATTTGCACCCCTTTTTTTTTAATTTATTCTACCGCAAAAAGTAATTTTTGCTCGTTTATATAAAATACTGATGTTAAGCGATTTCATAAAATACTGCTAAATTCCGTTAGCAGACTGATATTTTACAAGTTTGCATATTTAAATTTATATTATATTATTTACTCAAATCTTAATCTTTCTCCCGGCAACAGCAGTTCCCGGCCTTAACTTCCCCGTTAAAGGCTCTGCAGTACCTATGTGTTTTCCTTGACTATCATAAACTTCTAATTCTGCACCTTTTCCTTTATGTAAGGTATCTCTATGGTAGTAATTACCATCCTTTCCTTTGTAGATCGTAGCCCCTTTCTCTCTACTACTGGTTCGCGTAAAGCTTGTTTTGTCCTTTAATACTGTTTCATTGTCTTTTGGTACGCGATTTTCCTTTATGTAGTCTGCATTATGCACTAAAATGCCTGATTTTCCAACATGATATGTATGAAAATCATCGACTTGGAAGTTGTATACCTTGGTTGGTTCATTAGTAATTTCAACTTTTATGTTTTCTACTAATAAGACGTTACCGCTTGAATCAAGCACTTCATTGCCAACTACCAATTCTCCGGCATTAACGAAACCGACATCTTTAACATAAAACGGATGTTCAATAGTAAGTTTATAAAAAATAACCCTGCTAAAAACAGGATTATTTTTATACGCTGTGTTTAATACTCAAAAAGTATATGATAAATATAATCATGTATTTATTAGTCTGTTTCTTTCAATCTTTCTATCAGGTCTCTACCTTCTACACTTTTAGATACTTCTAGCATAAAATCTTCTATAAAATTATTAATTACTTCTTTAAATAGCTCAAATTGCACATAGAATATTCCTTTAGGATTTATAAAGTTTAATTCACTATATAAATCAGAATTATCCCATGCTATTTCTATTGTATTTTTAACTCTTCTAAAAAATACATCTGCTAAAAATGAACCGCCATTATCAGAATACCATGAATGTCTAAAGTACCAATCTTGTCTTTTTTCAAACCATAAATTAAATTCATCATCGTCATCCGAGTCAAAATCTCCACTACTCTTGTAAAACTCTATTGAATTCTTTCCTTCAATAGGTAATGGAAACTGTGTTTCATTAAAAATATTGTTTTTGTTCTTGTATAGCCACTCAACAATATAAATTAAGTCCCATTCATATTCACGTTTTTTATCATTCATTGAAAAAGTACAAACTGATTTGCTGTCAACCCACATCTTAAAAACTCCCCATGTAGGCTCATTTCTTCCGCATTCACTAAATGGGCTTTCTTTCAATTCATATGCAACTGCAAAAACTTCTTTATCACCAAGATATTTCATGTTTAATCACCCTTATTTATTTGTTATAAACTTTTTATATTGTACCTTTGTAATTAATCCATCATCAAGCATCTTCCTTAATACATCTGCTGGAACTTCTTTGGCTGGATTTGTAACTTCATAAGGATGCCAACCATCTCCGTCTGGCTGGAACTTGATAAGTTTATCCTCATAAATATTATATTTCTGTTTATTCTTAGAAGAGGTATATGTATTGTCTAATAACCATTGTCCTGTTTTTTCATCTGGAATTGGATTTGGACTTCCCCATCCTTTCTTAGGATCATGTTTAGGACTTGGTTTGTAAACAGGTTTATTATAGTTTGCATTATGAACCAATACACCATTATCGCCAACATGATATGTATGAAAATCATCGACTTCGAAGTTGTATACCTTGGTAGGTTCATCAGTAATTTCAACTTTACTGTCATCTACTACTAAGACATTACCACTTGAATCAAGCACCTCATTGCCAACTACCAATTCACCTGCTTTGACGAAACCAACATCTTTAACATAAAACGGATGTTCAGAGGTTGTTTTGATTAACTCACCGTTGATTGTCAAATGCACAAGTTCTGTTGTTTCTCGTATGTAGGTTTCAATTACTGTTTTTTCGGCAACTTCAAAAGTATCAATATTTGTCGAAGTAACTCTGTCGCCTGCCTTGATATTCTCAATTGCGACTAAGCCGGCTGCGGTTAAAATCATCGTGCCCGCAACAAAGCACTTCAGTGCAGAAGCTGCTCCGGCGGTGAAAATAGCAATGGCATTAACGGTAATTTGGAATCCATTATAAAGCGCATTGGAATGCAACTGCCTGTTAAATTTAACCAGTGGATTAGACAGATCGAACAAACCTATTCCCATAGACAGTATATCCAAGCCATCCATGCCGAGGGAAATCGCCATTGTCACTTTTGATGTGACCGTTATCGCTTTCCCTAATGTGCTGAGACATTGTATGCTTTTCCCGGCAACAGCACCTAAAGCACCTATCCCCGCAAACGCTGCTCCGGCTATCGCTCCCGTAACTGCTCCGCCTAAAGCACCGTCAGCAAAACCGTCTAAGAACGAACCTCCACTCTTTGCGGAGGTAATCCCGCCCATGACTCCACCAATCAACCCTCCGGCCAAAGCACCCCAGAATGCACCAGCCAGTATAACCCCTAAAATGCCGCCTGTCAACACTGTCGCAATTCCCAACGCTGCGATAATGACAACAGCAATAAGAATTTTACCGATTGCTTTCCAATTATCCTTACACCACTCGCCAACCGATGCACAACCATCGCAAAACTTCTCCCAGCCGCTTTTTTCGCATTCCGGCTTTAAATAATTGTATTTGTCGTAAAAATCATCTTTACGCTTTTTAATAATATCAGCTGCATCGCTATCAATGCGAACAGCGTCTGATATGAACTCTTCGCTGCTATTGTTAAAGGTGTCAAGGGAAGTGATTTTCTGTTCCTGCGTTTGCGAAGACGTTTGTATGGAACTGATTATATCATCCAAATTACATACGCTTTTATTGATTGTTAAGGATTTTGTCTTAAGCGCGGATAATTCAGATTTGTAATCCGTTACAGATTTTTTAACGTCTTTGATTAACCCGGGCATCTGGTTGATTTTATTGGCATATAACGCTATGGTCGCCACACTCTCACCTCGTTCAAAGTCAGCTTAAAAGCAATATTCTTTTTGTGTTGCCGGTTAAAACCAATTCTACTTTATCAAACTTATTTATCAACTTGCAATCCAATTTATCTTTAAAGCTATTATATTGCTAATCAATCCACTTTTTTGTCGGAATTTCTGGTCTTTCTAAATTACTTGACAATTTAGCGGAAGTCTTCCATTCTCCTGGTTCAATTTCTCTTAATGTTGATAATAGTTCCCAGTTATCAACATTGCAGAAAGTATTCTTTTGGCAATGGCACATAACATAAACAAGCTTCACAACAAAATCCAGGCAGATAGAATTAAAACGCACCTATATCCATTAAAAGAAACAGCATAAATCCCAAAATCCAAAAAAGAAAGTGATTAAAAATGCAGTGGTATTAAATGGCTTATTAAAGTGCGCCTTTTTCATAAAATCAATGATTTTACCCACAGAAAAAGCTTTAAATAACCTATTTACCCAGTACAAAAAGGAGCTGGCACAGTTATTTTTCAATAACTATTGTGACAGCTCCTTTTCCATGTTCAGCTCTCCCCCTGCTTACGTGCCAGGAATTTAACCGCAGGCAATATGTGGCTTTCAGGTGTTACAGACCGCTAGTCAACCCAGAACCTCATCAAGAGCCACGCCGCAAGAGAAAATGCAGCAAGGCTGGCAATTATAAACGGCCCCAGCACCTGAACGAAAGCAATCAGCATAGCCGGTACATCTCTGTATGTAAAGGCTCCTTCCCCACATTCCTTTTTACTCTTTTGAACAGATGTTTTCATGCTTCACTCTTTCCCGCCCGCTCCATCTGCGGCAGTCCGGGCTTTAAGGAGCTGGCGGCAGCAGATTCTTTCCGGCGCACTTGTTTTCTACCCGGCAAAATGGCAGGCTACCTGATGGCCGTTTTCCAGCGTTCTCAGACCGGGCACCCTTCTGGAACATATATGGCCGGCATAGGGGCATCTGGTGTGAAAACGGCAGCCTGACGGAGGATTTGCCGGGTTTGGAATATCGCCCTTCAGCACTATCCTCTTCTTCCTGTTTTCCGGGTCAACAAGGGGAACCGCTGAAAGCAGGGCTTGAGTGTAAGGGTGCAGAGGTTTTTCATACAGCTCTCCCTTACGGGCCATCTCCACTATCACTCCCAGATACATTACTGCCACCTTGTGAGAAATGTGGCGGACTACACTCAGGTCATGGGATATGAACAGGTATGAAAAACCGTACTTTTCTTGAAGCTCACATAAAAGGTTTATAATCTGAGCTTGAATTGATACGTCCAGGGCCGAGACAGGCTCGTCGCAGACTATAAATTCAGGATTCAGGGCAAGAGCTCTTGCTATTCCTATTCTCTGCCTCTGTCCTCCCGAAAATTCATGAGGATATCTGTCTGTCAAATTTGCAGTCAAACCGCACTGTTCCATTATTTCAACTACACGTTCCTTCAGCTCTCTTTTTCTACAGAAGCCATGTTCCACCAAAGCTTCGCCGATAAGGCTGCCCACAGTCAGTCTGGGATTCAGGGAATTGTACGGGTCCTGAAAGACCATCTGCATTTTGGGACGCAGACTGCGAAGCTGTCTCCTTTTGAGTTTAAAAATATCCACATTCTTGAAGAACACTTCACCGTCCGTACTTTCATTCAACCTGAGAATAGTTCTGCCTACGGTACTTTTACCGCAGCCCGATTCCCCCACCAGCCCAAGAGTCTCTCCCCTGCTAATGGAAAAGGAGACCTCCTCCACAGCCTTTATATGGCCCCTGGTCCTCTGGAAAATACCATCCTTGATTGGAAAATACTTTTTCAGCTTTTTAACCTCAAGCAACACCTCACTCATTTTTGTGCCTCCCCGCTTTAATGCATGCTGCAAAATGGCTTCCCTCAATCAGGCTTTCTCCCGGAAAGCCTTTTTTGCAATTACTGCTGCGTATCTCGCACCTGTCATAAAAATGGCAGGCATCCGGAAGTTCGATCAGGCCGGGTACCTGCCCCGGAATAGTATATAATCTTTCATTTTCCATATCCAATTGGGGTTTTGATTTCAGCAAGCCACAGGTATAGGGATGTGACGGGTTCATAAAGACATCCTTGACACTTCCTCTTTCAACTACCTTTCCGGCATACATTACAATCACATAATCCGCCATTTCAGCAATAACCCCAAGGTCATGGGTTATTAAGATTATTGACATATGATACTGCTTTTTAATTTCCCCCAGCAGTTCAAGTATCTGTGCCTGAATGGTCACATCCAGTGCGGTGGTAGGCTCGTCTGCAATTAACAACTCAGGTTCGCAGGCCAGTGCCATAGCTATCATGATTCTCTGCCGCATCCCTCCCGACAATTCATGTGGATATGAATCGAATACCCCTTGAGCTCTTGGAATTCCAACGGTTGTAATCAGTTCCACAGTCCTCTCCCTTGCCTGCCTTTTTGACATGTTCCGGTGGAGCAAAAGTACCTCGGCAATCTGATTCCCTACTGTGAACACTGGGTTCAGCGAAGTCATGGGCTCCTGGAAAATCATCGAAATCCTGTCCCCGTTGATTCTCCGAATTTGCTTATCGGTCAGTCCAGCCAAATCCCGGCCCTTGAAAAGCACCTGTCCTGCGGCTATTTTCCCGGGATTCTGTATGAGCCTCATTATGGACATGGCCATAACACTTTTTCCGCAGCCCGATTCCCCCACAATTCCCACGGTCTGTCCCCTTTCAACCATAAAGGACACGTCATTTACCGCCTTAACCACTCCTGTATCCGTATAAAAATATGTACAAAGATTTCTGACCTGTAAAAGCTCTTCCTTCACGCTAGAGCACCTCCTACCTTTTCATTTTAGGGTCGAAGGCGTCTCTCAGTCCGTCACCCACAAAATTCACAGCCAGTACGGTTATAAATATGCTTATCCCAGGCGGAATCCATATCCAGGACCTGAGCATGAAATCATTTGTATCCCTCACCGCCTGAACCATATTTCCCCAGGACGGAAAAGGCATGGCAACCCCCAGCCCAAGGAAGGAAAGCGCCGATTCACTGAGAATGGCATCCCCTACGGCAAGTGTGGCCGCAACAATTATTGTGGGTATAACATTGGGAATAAGGTGTCTCATGATTTTATGCCTATCCTTTATCCCCAGTGCTTCCGCAGCCAGCATATATTCCTGCTCCCGCAGGGATAATATCTGACCTCGCACCAGCCTTGCCATCATGGGCCAGCCAAGTACCCCTATGATAAGCATTACAAAATAAATTCTCCTCTGGGGTGAAACATCAAGATCAGACATGACAGCTCCAAGTATAATCACAACAGGCAGAAAGGGCAGGCTTAAAAAGATGTCCACCACACGCATGAGCATATTGTCCAGCCGTCCTCCGTAATAACCGGCTACACCTCCTATGGCAGCTCCAATGAGTATTTCCAGTACAACCACCACAAACCCCACTGTAAGGGATATCCGTCCCCCGTACATCAGTCTGGTCAGGATATCTCTTCCGCTGCCGTCAGTTCCTAAAAGGTGCTCCATACCCGGACCTTCCTTTGCTGTGAGGATATTTGTCTTAAGCAGCGAATAGTTTGAAAAAACCGGGCCGAAAAAACATAATATAATCAGCAATATTATGATGGCTGCTCCTATGATTGCCAGCCTGTTCCGGACAAACTGCCTCATTGCCATACTCCAGGGAGTCTTTATATTGCTGTCGGAATATTTCTCATAAGCGGCAATTATTCTTGCACCTGCTATCAAGGCCATGGAAAGCAGGCACAGTACTACCAGCAATCTGGCCCCGATTCCCGTAGCTGCAATAATCTCACTTGGTTTGTATGCAATTTCTCCATTACCGGTCTTCGTGGAAAGCAGTATCTTTCCGAAAAAGTCGGCAACAGAAGTCTCGGTGTTTGTTAGTTGAAGTCCATATGACACTAAAGCCGCCGCTATTGTCAGAATAGCCGCATCAAGTGACTTTTTGCAGTCTTTTAACGTACTGCAGATCATCAGGCCCAGAGCTATTAAAAGAAATATCAGTGTCAGCAGCAGATATGTGCTGGTACTGCGGAATACATGTATTTGAGCTGTCCGTGCCAAGTTTTCAAGTTCTATCCTGCGGTTCAGATTTGTAATCAGATCAATTCCCGTCAGGGCCGCATAGTCCTTGAATCTCAGAAACGGCATCGAATAACAGCTAACCGAAAACATCAGCAAAAGCAGCGCAAGTACTTTATAAAACCTGGTCATAGGGCACCTCATTTCAGCTTGACTCTTGGATCTACAATGGCATACAGAATATCAGAAAGCAGGTTTCCGGCCAATGTCAGCACAGCCACAAACATTGAAAAGCCCATGAGCAGCGGATAATCCCGTTTAGAAACCGCATCCAGAGCAATCTTTCCAATTCCCGGAATACCGAATATGCTTTCGGTTATTATTGCCCCTGCAAACAATGCGGGCAGTGACAGGCCTATCAATGTAACTATTGGAATCAGCGCATTACGCAGGGCATGCTTGTATATGACCACTTTTTCACTGAGCCCCTTGGCCCTTGCAGTTCTTATGTAGTCCTGGCGGATGATTTCCAGCACAGCAGTCCTGGTGTACCTCATCATGGACCCTATGCTTATGAATGCCAGCACAAAGGCAGGAAGAATTACATGCTTCAATCTGTCAAATAGAAATTGAAATCCCGTATAATTTGAACCCGGGGTGTCCAAGCCCGCAAGGGGCAGAATTTTTAAATCCACTGCAAAAAACTTTATCAGAATCAGTCCCAAAAAAAATGAAGGCAGTGAGATGCCCACCAGGGCAATAATAGTAAAAAAATAGTCAAGTTTTGAATATTGCCTGGTGGCGCAGATAATCCCGATTGGAATTGCAATCAATAGTTCAAGTAAAAACGCAATTGCTGCAATGGTAAACGAATTCCACACAAAGGTGTCTATGACTTTTGACACAGGAGCCTGGTGGGTGAAAGAATCCCCGAAATCAAATTTTACAGCTCCCTTGATCCACTTAAGGTACTTTATATGTATGGGTTCGTTTACTCCGTACAATTCTTTCAGGTGGTTTACCTGTTCAAATGTCATATGTGAACCCTGGGCCCTTGCATCTATAAAATTTCCGGGTATCAAGGTTATTATGAAAAATATGATGAGGGAAACACCTATAATTATCGGAATCATCTGTAGGATTCTTCTCACAATGTAATTCCACATCTCAGCCTCCATGCAGCTCACTTTCCTGCCTCATTTATTTTGTAATTTCACACTTGTAAATGTTATGGAAGAACTCCTTGAAGGAGGATATCTCATAGCCCCTGACTCTGGCATTTGACACCCACATGTCGCTTCTCTGGTACACATAGAGGATAGGCAGGTCGTTGTTCAATATTTTATAGATTTTTTTGTAAATAGGTTTTCTGCTTTCTATGTCAACCTGTGAGATGCCCTGGTCGTACAGGCTGTCTATTTCGGGATTACTGTAGTTATAATAGTTCTGGGGCCCATTGGTTTTAAATACCGTTGCTTGCGAGGTGTCGGGGTCCGGAGTCAGGCCGGCTGCCATAAAATATGCCTCCAACTGCTTGTTTGTGGCTTTTTCATACAGGGTAGGCCAATCCAGATTTTCTACAGTAACATCAATTCCCAATTTTGAATAGTCATCCTTCATTACAGGTACTAAAATATCGGTAACAGCATGAGGACTCATGCAACTGAACTTAATGGTAAACAACTTGCCGTCCTTTTCCCGCTTTCCGTCGGAGTTGAGCTGCCAGCCCGCTTCATCCAGCAACCGGCCTGCCTTTTCAAGATTGAAATCATATGTATCAACCCCCTGGTCGTCATATGCCCAGGAAACATTTGATTCAGGTATGTTAACCACCCTGGCATATTCACCGTAAACCTTATCCACCACGTCAGTTCTGTTCAGGGCATACATCAGTGCCTGCCGTACCTTGACATCCCGGAATTTCGGGTTGTCATCGTTAAGTCCTACGTAACCATAGCCATTTGTAGGGAATCTGTATATATCGATAAAACCTGCTGTCTGAGCCGCCTTCATATTGTCAGGGGATACATCCGCCATATCTATATCCGTCTCCCCCGCCAGCACCCTTTGCAGTTCCTGACCCTGCGGAGTTACAGAAAAAACAAGATTCTTTATTTTGGGAACACCTTTATAGTAATTTTCATTTGCTGCAAGCTTTAATTCCTGACCCGGCTTATATTCAACAAACTTATACTGACCCGTACCCATGGGAGAGCCATTTTTCTCCTTTACCCTGGCTGTGTCACCCTTTTTGAAATCCGTGCAGTAATAGCTTTCCTCCATAATGGGTATCTGCAAATTATATATAGCTGCACCGCTTTTTTTGTCAGTGGTGATTTCCAGGGTTTTGTCATTTAGCACCTTGATTCCCTCTATACTCTCAGCCGAACCATTTTTATAGGCATCCACCCCTTTTATGAATGCTTTGGATATATCCTGGGGCCCGTCATATTTCGGGTCTGCCAGCAGATAATATGCAAATTCCAGATCCTTTGCAGTCGCCGAATTCCCATCCCAGAATTTTACACCGTCCTTAAGCGTAAAGGTATATACAAGTCCATCTTCCGAAACTTTGTAATCTGTGGCCCCTGCCAATGGTTTTCCGTCATAATCCACATCCACATTAAAATCAAACATTGTATAAAGAGCGTACCAGTCATAGGCATTGTCACCGTACAGGTAGTTAAAAATCCCTGTTGAATCGGAAATCCCCACTACCAGTGAATCCTTTCTGTCCATTGCAATTTTGGGACTTTTTGAAATGTCGGCAGCAGGCACGTAGGAGACTCCGAATTTTTTAAAATCAAAGCTGTTCAGGCTACTGTTCACATCTGCCGTACTGCTTGTACCCGCCGCAGAATCCTTTGTAACATCCTGTGCCTTGCCGTCGTCGGAAGCTTTGCCGCTGCAGGCGGTCAAGGCCATTGCTGCGGTCAGGATAATTGCTGTAAACCACACTCTACTTTTCATTTTTAACCCTCCAGGTAAATAATTAAGCAATAGGTAAATAATTGTTTTTTAAATAAATTATATGCACCAAAAAACAAGTAAATTCTGCAGCTTGTAATTATTTCTAAAAAAATTAATTAAAAAGGTTGACAATTTGTAATTCTTCCTGCATAATCTTATTTGTTGCGAAAAACATATTATATTGCGGAGGGGTTCCCGAGTGGCCAAAGGGGGCAGACTGTAAATCTGTTGTCAGTGACTTCGATGGTTCGAATCCATCTCCCTCCACCACAAAAGCCTTGTACATATGCACTAACGCTGTGTTCAGGGTTTTATCTTTCAAGCAGGTAAAAAAATTCCATTCCCGCAAAGGAATGGAATTTTTTTACTTGCTTATTTTTTATATACTTAGCTTTTACTTTACTGCAGATTTATGACATACATCCGCTTCCGCCGGCTCCTCAATTTTTTTGGCAGCCTGGACAAAAATAGATGCTGCCTCCCATATAGGCTTCCTTTTTCACAAGCTCTCCGCACACGGGGCATGGTTTTCCCGTTGTGTTCTTGCTGAGTATGGTCTTGTAACCCCCATAGCAGCCGAACAAATCCTTCTCAGTGTCTCTTCCCCCCTTGAAAGTCATATCTGCAAGGGTATTTTTCAAGGACTTGTACAACTTTTCCCTGTCTGAATCCCCTAAGCTCTTTACCTTTCTTTTGGGATGAATGGTGCTGTTAAAAAGCACATCCTGCAAGACTCCGTTGCCCAGACCGGGAATCCTTTGCTCCGCCGCCAGGAGAGCCTTCGCACTAAGACCTGCATTTTCAGGTGCTGAGATAATACCGTCAAAATATTCTTCGTTGAACTGTTCCGATAGAGGAGAAGGCTTCTCCCTCGCAATTTTATAGTATTTGTTGTCAAAATCACCTGCCTTGAAGCAGAATAATCCTCCGTACATCTGCACAGAGGCGCTTAAGGCAGAAAAGTCCTCAAACTCAATCATCAACTGGTGTTTTGCAGGACGCTTCTCGCCCTCTCCGTGAAACCTTAAGGAAACGCCTTCACTAAAGAGGATTACCGCATCCCCTGCCGTGATTTCCACCATGCTTCCCACTCCTCTTGCCGTTCCCATCAGCTTTCCGCTGAGCAGGTCATGATACCCTGCCGGCGCCCCATGATACCAGGCGAATTTGTGGGGGCTTTCTGCGGCGGTCACATTAATAATTTCTTTGCCGGTGATATTCTCACAGATTTGCTTTGAAAGTTCTATTGCCTCTGGAATTTCAATCATAGGTTACTCCATTTCCCCTACTTTATTTTTTCCATCTTTTCAATCCCGGGAAAAACCCCAACATATGCGTCTCTCCCTTGCTAATATTTTACTATAAATTTTAGTCTATATAATATGACAACTGTGCGTCATATTATATTACTTTATATAAAAATTCTGATAATATCAATCTGTTACAGACTACCAGTTAAGAATTTGGCAAACAGGCCAGAAAGCTGCTTGGATGCTGTCCTTAAGTGACTTGCAAGGTTCAGCAGCCGAATGCCTTCCTGTATATATTACATATAATATATAATTTGACATTTATTGTTATTTTGTGTATTATTCCAAGTAAAAGCACCAAAATAAAACAGTTTGAACAGGAGACGTGGTTATGAAGAATACAGCCATATATACAAGTGTCCAATTCGTAGGTCATGTACTGAGCACTACTCCGCTGCTCAAGGAATCCGTGGAAGAAATGAGCGACTGGGGTATATATCTGGGCCTGGATAAGGACGGCGACGATATTGCTGCCCGCCTGAAAATAGTGTCCAGCGTATTGTTGCAAGCCGTAAGCAGCAAGGATGTCAGTTCTGACGCCGCCACCCTGAAGGTCTTTACCCTGCCGGAATTCTTCTGGAGAGGAATCAGGGGTGCTTATTTCAATTCCCAGAAAAGTATTGATGAAATGTACGATAAGATCAGTTCCGGACTTACGGGCATTATAAAAAATATAGAAAAGCAGTGTGATCTGAGCAATTGGCTGTTCTTATTCGGCTCCATACTGACAACCTCCGATATAACAGCCTGCATAACCGATATGGATACCACTCTTGCCAGGGTGGGAGACGATTACCTGAGTGTTTACAGCCTGTTAAAAAAGAATGCTCCCATCAACAGCACTTCGGGTGTTTCCAAACTGTTAAAAATCATTGATGAAAAAGCTGCGGCAGACAATAATTATGACAAGGAGCTATCCAATTTGCTGTGCGACATCTTAAACATGAGTGATGATCTGGCCAATAAAAAAGTTTATAACAGATGCTTTGTCTATTACAGGGAAAAGGCAAATTCCATTCAGAAGGAATTCAAGTCCAAAGAAGACTTCATTTTAAACAACCCCTCGGCAGATAAGGGAGTTGTGGAGCACTATCTCCAGACCATGGTTGATTATCCTGACGTAGCTGCCGCCCAAAATCCGGTTCAGACCCTGACCTATTCTACTTTCGACTGCGGAGGCTTGAATATCGGAGTTGAAATATGTCTTGACCACAGCAGGAAGCGACTGCTGGGATATCTTTCAAAGGGCAGGATTAAAGAATTGGACATACAGATAGTCATATCCTGCGGCATGCAGCTAAAGAAGGACTCGGCAGCAACCAGACAGGGAGGGATACTGTTTAATTGTGACGGCGAATATGTAATCAGGAGATGCTCAAAACGGCGACTGCTGCCATTCCCAGCTAAAAACCTACAGCTTTGACCCAAGCTGCGGCCCCCGTCTGTCAAACTACATACCCGCCTTGTCCACGGAAAAAGTAAACAATGCCCTGACCGAGGGACGCAGCCTGTATCCCCACGGTTTAGGTGAAATACATATATACAGGCCATTAAAATTGTAATAGATTATGTAATCCGGTATTGCTTATTTTACAAATTTATTACAACTATTGACAGGACATGCAATGTTATAATAACATAACCTGGTAAGTTTAATTATCAATTCTGGTGAAAGGAGTGTTTATAAAGATGTTATCAATTAAAATCAATGAGGTGCGCTATAAATAATTGAATATCGGATCTATAGCGGGTAAGCCTTATTATTTTGCTTGTATTAGGTCAGACACTTAAGTAACCGTCATTTAAATTTGAAATATCAAAAAATGAATATTTTAAACACGATGCTATGGTATCGTGTTTTTTTGTTCTCTTTTTTATGATCAATTACGGCAGCCAGTATTGGTAAGGCCTATTTTGGCGATTACTTAGGCATTATTTTTTAAGGAGAGTTATGTATGCAGCCTGGAAATAAAGGTAGATTTAAAATGTTGTATTCGTTCATAAAAGGTCTGAGGTGGTTTTATGTGCTGGCTGTGTTTTTTACCATGCTTGCCATAGTCTTCAACTACCTTATGCCCCAAATTATCAGAATTATAGTGGATAATGTAATTGGAGCCAATGAGCTGAAGCTGCCCAAAATTCTTCTGGATTTTGTAAACCAAATTGGGGGAATAGAGTTATTAAGGAGCAGCCTGGTCATATGTGCGTTCCTGGCTCTGCTGCTGGCAGTTCTGTCGGGAGTTTTTACATATTTGTACAGGTATTGTATGGCCAGGGCCTCGGAAGGTACAATCAGAAAAATGCGCAACCGGCTGTACGAGCATATTCAAAAATTTCCCTATAGCTGGCATGTAAAAAACCAGACAGGAGATATAGTTCAGCGCTGTACTTCCGATGTGGAAACAGTGAAAAACTTCTTGTCCATTCAATTTAATGAAATGGTGAGAACTGTATTTCTGGTGGGCTTCTCCCTCACTCTGATGTTCCTGATGAACGTAAAGCTGTCACTTGTAGCGCTTGCTTTCTTACCTGTTGTCATAGCCTATTCCGGAATTTTCTTCAAGAAGATAGCTGACAGGTTCAAATATGCAGACGAAGCCGAAGGTGCCCTTTCGGCCATGGTTCAGGAAAATTTCACAGGAGTGCGGGTAGTGCGGGCTTTTGGCCGCCAGGCTTACGAGATAGACAATTTTGATAATAAGAATGACTATTTTGCCAACTACTGGATAAAGCTTGGCTACCTGCTGAGCAAATACTGGGGAATAGGCGATCTGGTGTCAGGCCTGCAGGTCATGCTTATTATAGTTTTAGGCGCTGTTGAAGCTTCCCACGGCGTTATAACCCTGGGTGAATTTTTGGTATTTGTTTATTACAATTCCATGCTGGTATGGCCTGTAAGGCAATTCGGAAGAATTCTGTCAGAGATGAGCAAGACCAGCGTATCTTTAAACCGTATTAACGAAATCTTGTCTCAAGAGCAGGAAAAGGATTGTCCCGACGCAGTAACACCCCCTATGAACAGGGATATAGAGTTCAAAAATGTCACTTTTGATTATGAAGGACAAAAAACAGTGCTTAAGGATATTTCCTTCAAAATTAAAGCCGGCACCACCTTTGGAATCCTTGGAGGAACCGGTTCGGGCAAATCCACCGTAATGTATCTGCTCGACAGGCTTTTTGAGCTTCCCCGGGGCAATGGTTCTATTGAAATCGGAGGGGTTGACATCAGGAAAATAAGATTGGAGCACTTGAGAAAAAATATAGGTTTTGTGCTTCAGGAACCCTTTCTGTTTTCAAAAACCATACAGCAAAATATCGACGCCTTTGATGGAAGCAGCAGTATTGAGAGTATCCGGCACTTTGCGGAGATAGCTGCTGTGGATGATGCTGTAATGGGCTTTTCAAAAGGATATGAGACCATCGTTGGAGAACGGGGTGTTACTCTTTCCGGTGGACAGAAGCAGAGGGTGGCTATTGCAAGAATGCTGATGCAGAGCTCCCCCATCATGATATTTGATGACTCCCTGTCTGCCGTAGACTCGGAAACAGATTCCAAAATCCGGGGAGCTCTTAAGCAGAATACTTCCGGCAGTACTGTCGTGCTGGTATCCCACCGCATAACCACGTTAATGAATGCCGATGTGATAATGGTGCTGGAGGACGGCCGGATATCCGAAATGGGCACTCACAGCCAGTTGCTGCAAAACGAAAACGGAGTCTATAAGAAAATATACGACATACAGAGCAGTCTGGAGACCGAATTGCAGGGACCGGAGCAGGATGCTCTTACAGGAGGTGATAGGTAATGTCATATTTTGAAGAGGAAGAATATAAAAAGCCTTTTTCCCTTAAGGTATGGGCCAGGATTGTGCCCTTTGTGAAGCTTTACAGGAAAGATTTCATAAGGGCCATGTCCTTCCTGATACTGGTTTCAATAATAGATGTAATATATCCGCTTTTTCAAAGGTATGCAATAAACCACTATATTACAACTGGATCGGCCAGAGGCATAGAAAGCTTTGCAGCCGCTTACGGCCTTATGCTCCTGGCACAAGCCCTGGCAGTAATATTTTTTATAAGGAATGCCATGAGAGTTGAGCTGAACGTGGCAAAAGCCATACGCAGAGCATTGTTTGTACATTTGCAGAAGCTGTCCTTTTCCTATTACAACACCACACCCGTGGGTTACATGATGGCCAGGGTCATGAGCGATACTGGAAGAATCGGTCAGATGGTGTCCTGGGGGCTCATTGATATGCTCTGGGCTGTCATATATGTATTCGGAGTATTTATAGCTATGCTTTTACTCAATGTAAAGCTGGCTCTGCTGGTAATGTCCATAATACCGGTAATAGCACTGGTTACATTGTACTTTCAGAAAAAGATTCTGAACATAAACAGAAAAATAAGAAAGATAAACTCCAGAATGACCGGCGCCTTCAATGAGGGTATAACCGGAGCAAGAACTTCCAAAACTCTGGTCATAGAGGATAAAAACCTTAAGGAATTCTCTGAGATAACCGGCAGGTACTATGATTATACTTTAAAGGCAACCATTCTCAATGCCGTATTCATTCCCATAGTACTGACCTTCAGTACCATGGCGGTGTGCTTTGTACTTGTGAGCGGAGGCAATCTGACAATAAAGGATCCTCTTTTCTTTGGAACCTTTTCTGCCTTTATAACCTATGCAATCGGTATATTTGAGCCTATTCAGCAGATTGCCCGTGTCTTTGCCGATTTTGTATCCACACAGGCAAATATTGAAAGAGTTACAGGGCTTCTGGATACCGAGCCTCAAATTACCGACACTCCGGAGGTTATAGAGAAGTACGGGGACAATTTCAATCCAAAAAGAGAAAACTGGGAGCACTTAATGGGTGATATTGAATTTAAGGAGGTTTCCTTCAAATATCCGGACGGAGATGAGTATATCCTTGAAAACTTCAATCTCAAAATACCCGCCGGAACCACCGTTGCAATAGTAGGAGAAACCGGTGCAGGGAAAAGCACTCTGGTAAATCTCGCCTGCAGGTTTTTTGAACCCACCCAGGGGCAGATACTTATTGACGGCAGGGATTACAGGGAGCGCTCGCAGCTTTGGCTTCACAATAACATAGGCTATGTTTTGCAGAGCCCTCACCTGTTCTCGGGCACCATACGGGAAAACATAAAATATGGAAAGTTCAATGCAACTGACGAAGAAATTGAAGCCGCAATACGAGTGGTGGCTGCCGATGGGATCATAAGCAATATGGAAAACGGCCTTGATACCAATATCGGCGAAGGCGGCGACAGGCTATCCACCGGTGAAAAACAGCTTATATCCTTCGCACGGGCAATAATTGCGAACCCCAGGATATTTGTGCTGGATGAGGCTACCTCCTCCATCGACACCCAGACTGAACAGCTTATACAGGAAGCTATTATGCACATTTTGAAGAACAGGACCTCCTTCCTGATTGCACATAGGTTGTCTACCATAAAGAAGGCGGATCTCATACTGGTGGTAAAAAACGGGAAAATAATTGAAAAAGGAACCCATCAGGAGCTTTTAAGGCAAAAGGGCTACTATCACTCCCTGTATCTAAAGCAGTTTGAAGAGGAAACCGGAGCAGCCGTGCTAAACAAGAACTGAGGAAGGCCTCCAAATAAAAGAGCCTGTTGCAGGTAAAGGAACATATATTCAAGGAGCTTGAATACTTGTGTTCTTAAATATGCAACAGGCTTTTAATGTATGCTACTGTCAATCAGGTCAAGCGGGAAGCCGTTTGAAAAATCTGTTGAACAAAACCACCTCCAGGATACTGAAAAGACCTGAGGTCACCCAGTATATCCCAAGAGTCACAGGTGCTTTTACAAAAAACAGCATGCTCATACCTCCCATCAGCAATAGCTGGGGCCAGCCCATACCGTTTTGCTTTGCGCCTTTCACAGGTGTATAGGCTGCAATGATGCCGGGAAGCATCTGAATCAGAACAGCAATGACCGGAACTATGTGCAAGGCATCGGGCAGCTTAAGATTGCTGATCCAGGGAACCAGCACACTGCCTACCTGTATTGGCATGTCAGAAAACACCCTGTATAAGATGTACATAACAGGCAACTGAATCAAAGTCACAAGGCAGCCTGCCATGCTTTTCATGTTCTCTGCAGAAAGCCTGGCTATTTCCTGCTGCTGTTTTTCCTTGTCCTCGGAATACCTTTGTTTTATTTCCTCAAGCTTTCCTGAAAACACCTGCTGCTCCGAAATACTTCTTTTCTGCCTTAAGGATAGTGGCAGCAGGCAAAGCCTGATGACCAAGGTGGCAAGAACTATGACTATCCCCCAATCACCAATAAGAAAAAACATACGGTTCATGGCAGAATTTAAAAGTTCAAATATGACACTCATTTTATCTCCGTTTCTTGAGCCCAAAAAGGCTTGGGCTTCAAAGTAAAAATTTAACTTTTATATGAGATGACAAGTGGCATATTCAACTGAACCTGTACTTCCTCCAGATTTCAAATTTGTGATAGCAATTATAATCAACCACTGATAGTTCCCGGAAATACAAGACTATAGTGCTTATACGGCATTTTGCATCTGCATGTCCCAGAAAAGAGCTTACCGGTCTGAAGCTGTGAACAAAGCTGATGGTCAGCATAAATACAACAAATAAGAATACAAGCATATGCAGCATCTGTACAAGCTCAACCTGAAGCATTTTGTTCACCTCCCTCAGAAATCAATATATTCTTGTTATGGTTTTTTTATCTTGTCAAGCTGGTACATTATCTCACAGCCGTTTTTAACATAGTGCCAGCCACTTGCATTAGGGTTGTTGTAAGGTTTGCCCTGGGCACCCTCAAACAAATCGTTGATGGTTGCTTTCATATCGTTTATAAAAGCCACGGGCAAAGGCTCATGACTGTGGCCGTTGCATATGAAGTCAAAATCCTCCTCATATGCAGAAAGAGAATTTAAAATCTCGTAGTACTCAGAAAGATAGGAGGATTCCGGCAACTGCATCCAGATATAATTGCACAGGCCGTCACCTGAAAAGAGAATGCGGTGTTTTCTGTCCAGAATTCCTATGCTTCCCGGAGTATGTCCCCTAAGTGACACTATCTCCAAGGTATTTTCACCTATGTCAAGCAGGTCTCCCGGCTCGATGAATTCTATCCTTTTGGGCTTTGCCCTGTACCACTCCTCCAGAGCCTCCCTGGACAATACCTTTACATCGGGCGCATGATTTTCCAGTATATATTTCTTGAACTTGTCATGCTTCCGGTAAATGGGCAGTTCCTTCCTGCTCATATGGATGGCATCAAAATGATGTCCCCCGAAAGCGTGATCGATGTGACCATGTGTGCAAACTGCAATTATCGGCTTCCTGGTTATTTCTTCTATTTGACTTTTCAAATCGAAAAAACCATAGCCTGAATCCACAACCAGAGCGGAGGTCTTGCCTTCCACAACATATATATTTGTATCCCTGTCCCGCAGCAGCGTGACTCCGGGTTTTATTTCAACCACCTTGTAATGCATGCTCAAATCCTCCATTTATGCTTAATTATACCATTGAACAGGCTTTATTCAACCTTTAAATACTAAATTAAAACTTTGAGGCCTTATTTCCGGATACCTCCTATAATTGGGGGATATATTGGGTGATTTCCGCATCTTTAAAGCTTCCCATCTGATTATACGCGGCCAGGGCGGAATCAATAAGCTGGAAGCCCAGGGCAGCTCCAGTCCCCTCTCCCAGCCTCATTTCAAGCTTCAACATGGGCTCCATTTTGAGAGCTTCCATTACCACGTCAAAACCGTGTTCTGCCGAGCCGTGTGAAGGGAGCATGTATTCCCTGGCTTTGGGCTGTATACAGACAGCAACCAGGGCGGCGGCGGCAGAAATAAAGCCGTCTATCACTACTGGAATTCCATGTAACGCCGCACCCAGAAAACAGCCTGCCAAGCCTGCGATATCAAAGCCTCCCACCTTTGCCAGCACGTCTATGGGGTCCTCTCTGTCCGGCCTGTTCAAATCAATCGCTTTTTTTATAACCTGGATTTTATTTATGTACGCCTCTTCCGACAGGCCGGAGCCGTAACCAACAAGTGCCTGGGGCGGAACACCGGTCAAAACCGACGAAACCGCACTGCTGGTGGAAGTATTTCCAATGCCCATCTCTCCGGTGCCCAAAAGATTTACACCCTGCTTTTTCAGCTCTCCAACCAGGTCAATACCTGTCCCGATGCCTTGAATTGCTTCCTCCCTGGTCATAGCCGGGCCCTTTGCCATATTCCAGGTGCCTCTTCTGATTTTCCTGTTTATAATCCGGGAATACGGCAAGTCAGCATCCACTCCAATATCCACTATTTCCAGGCTTGCATTTGCAAGTCTGGAGAACACGTTTATTCCCGTTATTCCACGTGTAAAATTATAGGTTACCGATGCAGTCACACTTTTGGGGCAGGAGCTTACATTTTCCTCAACCACCCCATTGTCGGCACACATGATTACTATTGACTTTTTGTCAGCAGCCGGACTTGCGGTGCCGTTTATTCCGGCAAGTTTCACCACAAGCTCCTCAAGCCTTCCCAGGCTCCCAAGAGGCTTGGTCCTGCTGTCCCATCTCATTTTTGCGGCCTCCATGGCCGAATTATCAAGTGCCGCAATCCGGCTTATTCCGAATATATCTTCCAGCATAAAAACCTCACTTATACGGTAATACCCCTTCATTTAATAAAATTCTCATGATTTATCATAACAAATATTATAACATTATACCATCAAAACAGCCTCCTGCAAAAAACAGAATTTTATTTTTTTCCTCTGATCAGCTTAATAGTACCCCAGCCCAGCAGCAGGTAAATTATAATGACCACCGCCAGGGTCAAAAGCCTTTCTCTTGCCGTACCGTCTGCAAACAATACGGGGCCCAGGCCGAAAAAGGTCACAAGAATGAAGGCTGCCACAATAAAAATGTAAAGTATCGTTTTCATATCCACCTCCCAATAAATTAAAAAATTATAGTTCTGTATTAGTCATGCCGGATATGAATATTTTTATCCTTGCTATCGCCTTTCATTTAAGAATTTTATATGTATAATAAGAATATGGCAGTTCACTATGTATCTGTAATTATATTCAACCCGGAGGTTATGATGAAAGTTCTTGGCATAGTTGTTGAATACAATCCTTTTCATAACGGACATATATATCATATGGAAAAGTCAAGGGAAATAACAGGCTGTGACGCTGTGGTCTGCGTCATGAGCGGCAATTTTATCCAGCGGGGAGAACCTGCGTTTCTGAATAAAACCGCCCGTGCAGAAATCGCCCTGAACTGCGGGGCCGACCTTGTGCTTGAGCTGCCCCACCCCTATGCCATGGCAAGTGCCGAATCCTTTGCCTTTGGGGCTGTAAAGCTGCTTGAAGCCACAGGTATTACCGATAGCCTTTGCTTTGGAAGTGAACACGGGGATATAAGCGCTCTGCAATACATTGCCGGCATTCTGGCAGAAGAGCCCGAAGAATATAAAAAAGAGCTTAAAAAACAGCTAAGCCTTGGCCTTGCCTATCCTGTATGCAGGCAGAAGGCACTGTATAATTTTTTGGAGACTGAAAATAAAAAGGATAATATGTCTGCCCTGTCCCAACTGCTTGAAACCTCAAACAACATATTGGGAATTGAGTACCTTAAGGCTTTGAAAAGACTTGACAGCTCAATCAGGCCTTATACCATAGCAAGAGTGTCCAACAGCTACAATTCTTCTGAACTGACCGGGCCGGTCTCCAGTGCCACAGCCATAAGGAACAGTATACAATCCGGCCTCAGTGAAGAAGCTGCGGTGACTGTCCCGCCATATTCCAGGGCGGTTATTGAGCGTGAATTTGCAGCAGGGAGAGGCCCCAACGGATTAAAGCAGTTTGAAAACATAATTCTTAGCCTGTTAAGATGGATGAAACCGGCACAACTGCGTGAATTGCCCGATGTTTCCGAGGGACTGGAATACAGGCTGAAAAATGCAGGGGAGCTTTCGGGCACAATTGAGGAGCTGATAAAGAACATCTGTACCAGAAGGTATGCCCAAACCCGCATACAGAGAATCCTTTTTTCCATGCTGACAGGCCTTACAAGAAGAGACACCGAGCTTTTTATGGAGTATGGAGGCCCCCAGTATGCCAGAATCCTTGGCTTTAACCACACCGGCCGCACTCTGCTTTCAAAAATGAAGAAAAATTCCTCCCTTCCCATAATCACCAAGACTGCAGATTTCAAGACCTCCTGCAACAGTCTGCTGGTCAGAATGCTGGAACTTGAGGCCCAGGCTACCGACATGTATGTGCTTGGATATAAAAATCCGGCCTTCAGGAAGGCCGGACAGGAGTTCACACAAAATGTGACGGTAATTAAATAAAATAATTTTTAAAAATATTCAGTATTATCTTATCAAGAAATTAAATTTCCATGATTATTGGAAGTATCATCGGCTTGCGCTTTGTCTTTTCATAAATGCAATCCTTCAGGGCTTCACGGATTGCAGTCTTCCTGATGGACCAGTCTCCGTGATTTTTGCCGTCGCACTTGTAGGCGGCTTGCTTGGCTATATCCTTAAGCTGTTCCATAAGATCCTCGGACTCACGGACATAAACAAACCCTCTCGAGATAATGTCCGGGCCTGCCACAACATTTCCGGTATCACCTTCAATAGTTATTACTACGACTATCAAACCGTCCTGCGAAAGATGCTTTCTGTCCCTCAGAACCACATTGCCCACGTCACCTACACCAAGTCCGTCTACAAGTACCTTTCCGGCTGTGACACTTCCGTTTATCTTTGCTGAATCAGCAGTAAGCTCCAGAACTTTTCCTATATCCAGAATAAATATATCTTCCTTGTTCATACCCATTTTAATCGCCAGGTCGGCATGCTGCCTCAAATGCCTGTGTTCACCGTGGACAGGCATAAAGAATTTAGGGGTTACCAGGCAGTGTATAAGCTTTATTTCCTCCTGGCAGGCATGGCCTGAAACGTGGGTATCGGCCAGTGCTTCATATATGACATTTGCTCCCTTTTTAAAGAGCTCGTTTATAACCTTGGATATGAGCTTCTCATTTCCCGGTATTGGTGAAGCTGATATTATTACAGTATCTCCCGGTACAATTTCCACCTTCTTGTGTTCTGAGAAGGTTATCCTTGTCAAGGCCGACATGGGCTCACCCTGACTGCCGGTGGTAATAATGACAAGCTTGTCATGGGGAACCTTATCCATGTTTTCCATGTCCACCAGGACACCCTCGGGAACATTCAGATATCCCAGTTCCATTGCAACATTTACCACGTTAATCATACTTCTGCCGATTACCGTTACTTTTCTTCCAAATTTTACAGCAGCATTGAATATCTGCTGTACACGGTGCACATTTGAAGCAAAGGTCGCCACAAGTATCCTGCTTCTGCAGTTCATGAATATCTCATTGAAGGTATCCCCCACAGTGCGTTCAGACATTGTATAGCCTTCATTTTCAACATTTGTACTGTCACACATAAGCAGCAGGACGCCCTTTTTCCCCAGTTCGGCCAATCTTGCCAGATCCATGGGCGCGCCTTCAATAGGTGTGTAATCGATTTTAAAGTCTCCGGTGTGAATAACAATCCCCACGGGTGTAAACAGTGCCAGGCAAACCGAATCAGCTATGCTGTGGGTTGCCCTGATAAATTCTATTTTAAAAGCTCCCAGTTCTATTGTCTGTCCCGGCTGAACAGTCTGAAGATGCACCTGATCTGCAAGTCCATGCTCCTCAAGCTTGTATTTTACAAGGCCCAGGGTCAGTTTGGTCCCGTAGATAGGCACATTCAGCTCTCTCAGTACATATGGTAAAGCCCCGATGTGGTCTTCATGACCGTGGGTAAGCACAATGGCCTTTACCCTTTCCTTATTTTTAATCAAATAGCTGACATCAGGTATAACCAGGTCAATACCCAGCATTTCATCCTCTGGAAATGAAAGTCCGCAATCTACAACCACGATATCATCACCATATTCAAAAGCGGTAATGTTCTTGCCTATTTCCTGCAAACCACCCAGTGGTATTATCTTTAATTTCTTTTTACTTTTTGACACAATTAATCCTCCAATTTAAGTGTATAAACTAATCTCATAAAGGGATCTACTCCCCCCGGCTCTTATATTGCGATATAACGCGCACGTATTCCTTCAGCATGGCATCAGTAATACTATCCCAATTATAAAGCTCCTGTACTTTTTGAATTGCCTTTGCGCTAATGCTTTCCGATAATACTGTATCCTTCAGCAGCTCTAAAATACTATCAGCCAGCGAGTTGGAATTTTCACTGAAAAATTTCATTCCATCCTCACGGTGATTTACTATTTCACTTAGCCCTCCAACATCAGAAACAACGACAGGAATGCCTGCAACCATCCCTTCCAGTGCAACAATGCCAAAAGGCTCATAGGTGCTGGGAAAAACAGCAATATTGGAACATTTATAGAGTTTTAACAATACCTCCTCACTTACAAAGCCGGTAAAATATACTTTATGAAGGATATCCAGCTCACGGCTAAGCTCTATTAGATTATTTAAACACGGTCCTTTGCCCGCAATTACAAACTTAACATCATTATAGTTGCATAAAATCTTCGGTATGGCATTTAACAAAACATGTACTCCCTTTTCATTCACTAGTCTTCCCACAAAGAATACTATTTTTTCATTACTGGAGGCATAATTTTGTCTGAAAGCAAGGTCTGACGGTATATTGTCAAACTTTTTCAAATTCACTCCGTTTTGGATGATTTTAAGTTTAGCTGCATCAGCATTGTATACGGCTAACAATTCCTTATACATATATTCGCTGTTGACAACCAGACTGTCGGATTCCTTTATCAGCCATCTCTCGATACTATTTATTGTTCTCTGCAAGTCATTATGTATTCCGCAATTTCTTCCATATTCGGTGGCATGTATGGTTGTAATCAGCGGAAGCGAAAAAGTCACCTTTAATACTCTGGAAGCATACGCCACCAGCCAATCATGCCCGTGTATCAAGTCAAAGCCTGTTTTATCCGCAAGCTTCACTGCATATTCCAGCATGGCAAAATTCAACTGCATTACCCATTCTACAAAATTGTTTGAAGCATTATTATATACATGTACCCTATGCACTATTACATATTTATCTTTTTCAAATTCCTCGGTTCCCGGTTCCCAACAGGTAACAACATGAACCTCGTTGCCATATTTAGCCAGATTCTGAGCTAAATCATAAACTACTCGGGAAATACCTCCAATTATTCTTGGCGGGTATTCCCAAGACAGCATTAAAATTTTCATAACACTTCCTCAGTTTTCAGTGAAGAGTAGTTTTAAGAGATTAGGTTTACTGTTATACATAATATTACAATTACATTTTTTATTCTATCATACTGATATGGCTTTTTCAAAAAAACATTTATTACAATTACTATTCCCCATCAATTTTAATTATGTATTGACACATATTACATTTGAATTTATAATGATACTACTATTAAACATGATCTCTTTTGTTTTACCCGGACGTTAAACAAGAAGACGTACAAAAAGCAGAGGTTTCTACTTCTGCTTTTTGTATTTGTGTCATAATCTATAACGTCAGCTATTATATTCCACAAATTCAAAAGCATATTCAAGCAACTTCAAGTCCGCATACAGATTGCATAAAAAAAGTATTTCAATCTTGGGAATTGAAATACTTTTGGCTGCGGGTTAAGGATTTGAACCCTAACAAACTGAGCCAGAGTCAGTCGTGCTACCGTTACACAAACCCGCAACGTCTCTCGGACAAAAAGTATTTTAGCATGCTCAAATACTTATGTCAATACATTTTAGAAATTATATTTTTTATTTTTGCTTTTTGACTGATTTTACTCTCAATACCCTTCAACTATTGTACGGTATACTTCAAGAATACAGCCGTATGAAAGCATATTACAGTCCTGCCAGCTCACCTGTGGCAAAAAGATAGACATAGCGCTCTGAAACCTTCAGGCCTGTGAGTTTCTCCAGCGCCCTGGAGTAATATTCAAGCTGAAGCCGGTACCGGTCCTTAATTCTTTCGGTGCCGCCGGATTCCACATAGTCGGTTTTATAATCCAGAAGGACAAGGTTCCCCTGCTCTTCAAAATAACAATCAATGACACCCTGCAGCAGCACTGTTTCCTCTTGCTCCTCAGGTCTATCCTGGAATGGCAGCTCCTGATGATTTTCGTAAAGCTCCTTGAAGGAGAGCTCCAGATTGAAGGGAATTTCCCTGTACACAGCATCTGCGGCCAGTATCCTCTTGCATATATCCGCGTTTACAAAGGCCATAAGCTTTCTTACATCCACACTTTCGGACTGCTGTTGTGTAATGAGCTCCTTACTGACCAGCATCCTGAGCTGGCTCTCAATATCCCTGCTTGCAAAGTCCAGGTGCTGCATGACAAAATGCAGCACTGTACCCTTCTCCGCAGCAGACAGACCTTTTTTCTCCTGCAGGAAAGAAGGCTTGCGTATTCCTGAGAGCTTGCTGAAATCATAGTCCTGTCCCTCATCATTCAAACTGAAATACCTCTTGAGCTCAGTGACCGACAGCTTTGAAGGTATGCCGGCATATGTGGGAAAGGGGTATTTCCAGGAAAGACGCCGGCTTATCTCAGCACGTGTTTTTTTGTCGGTGTTTTTATCCCGGAGCACATCCATAACATTAAATTCATTTTGTTCAAGGCTTCCAGCCTTTTTGACGGAAATCGAATAATCACTGTTTTTAAGATACACACTCCATTTTGAATCACTTGGTACTTCCGGCGGTTGGGCATCTCTGCCGGTACCCGCTGCAAAACGGAGGTTCAGCGCGTTTTCATGCCTCATGACGGCAGGGCATATCCAGTCCAGGTAGTTCCTGGCCTTGGCCATTTCGTCAGGCGGAAATTTGACACCGGGAAATTCGGCAGCAGACAGCCATTTGGACGCGGCTTTTTCCAGATTGCCCACAGCACCGGTAAGTATGAGTTTTTCCCTTGCCCTGGTCAGCGCAACATAAAGTATGCGCATTTCCTCGGATAAGGTTTCATTCCGGATTTTCTGGGCTATTGCCAGCTTCGGTACCGACGGATATTTTATTCTTCTCCGGTAATCTACAAAGTCCGGGCCGAAACCCAGCTCCTGGTGCAGTAAAATGCTTTTGTACATATCCTGGAAATTGAATTTCTTGCCGCAGCCGCTGACAAATACTACAGGAAACTCAAGGCCTTTGCTTTTGTGTATACTCATAAGCCTGACCACATTGTCGTTTTCACCCAGTATTTTGGCACTTCCCATATCACCCTTGCCGGTTTTCAGCCTGTCTATGAAATTTATAAAATTAAACAAGCCCTTGTAGCTGGTTTTTTCATATTGAAGGGCTCGTTCAAAAAGCACCCTGAGATTTGCCTGCTTTCTCTCTCCGTCCTGCATGGCTCCAACAATGCTGAAATATCCGGTGTCGCCGTATAACTGCCATATAAGCTTATGGGTGGACATGTACATGGACATTGACCTCCACTGCTCCAGCCTTTTCAGGAAGCCCCCGGCTTTCTGGCCTGTTTTGCCGTCAGACTCCGCCAGAAGCTTAAGTGCATCAAACAGAGCCGCCTTCCTGTCTGTCAACCTCAGCTCCGCCAGTTCATCCGTACTGAAATTTGCCACGGGGGATCTGAGCACCGACAGCAGAGGTATGTCCTGGTAAGGATTATCTATTATTTGAAGCAGCGAAAGGAACACCTGTACTTCAGGAGTTTTGAAGAAACCGCTGCCGGTATCGGCAAAAACAGGTATGCCGAAAAGGGAAAGTTCCTCACAAAATACCTCTGTCCAGCTTTTAGTGGTTCTCAGAAGTATAACTATATCTCTGAATTGCAGTTTTCTATATTGATTTTCCTTTTTATCAAAAACACAAAAATACCTGCCTTCACTGTCAGGCTGCATCAGCTCAATTATGCGTCCTGCCACCAGCCTGGCCTCTTTTTGCAGGTTGTCAAGTATCTCCTCTTCTTCCCCCTCCGCCGGTTCCTCCTCAGCTTCTTCCTGTTCCTCTTCAGGGCTGGAAGAAGCTGCCGTTTCCAAGAGATGCAGCTCCACAGTCCCTCCCGTTAAAGCTGCCTCTTCCTCCGGTTCCGGGAAAAATGCCCCGGGGTTCAATCTCTCCTGCTGGTCATACTCCAGTTCTCCCATGCTCTCGGACATTATCTGCTCGAATATGAAGTTTACACCATCTACCACTTCTTTTCTGCTTCTGAAATTCTTAAACAGCAGAAGCTTCCTGTACAAGCCTTCAGCCTCACCGGAGTAGCTGTTGTATTTGCCCATGAACAATTCCGGCTTTGCCTGCCTGAATCTGTAGATACTCTGCTTGACATCCCCGACCATGAAAACATTGGGAGTTCCCCTGTCTTCCCTGGATATCATACCTATGATTATCTCCTGGACAAGATTGCTGTCCTGATATTCATCCACCAGAATTTCATCGAACTTGTCCTTATAAGCCATTGCAACAGCAGAAGGGCGGTTATTTCCGGCTTCGTCCGTTTCGGCCAAAAGCTTCAGGCAGAAATGTTCCAGATCATTAAAATCCACGGCAGCTTTAGAATGCTTCCTGTCAGAGTACTTCCTTGTGAATTCAAGCACAAGGCGGGACAAACATTTAAGCAGCGGATATACCTCCTTAAGGTCTGCGGTAATATCCTCGGATTTCTGAAAAAATACTTCCTCCTTCAGATTCTTTACAAAGGCCTTTGTTTCGTCCCTGGTTTGCCTGACCTGCTCCTGAAGCTGCTTATCCGCATCCTTTCCGGAGCTTGGCAGTCTGATGAATTCAAAATTATTCAGATACAAAAAGATGTCATTCCATTTTGCAGTTGCCTGCACCTTGTTGCCGGTCTCCTCCGACATAGCCGGGTCTGCTCCCTTTACCAGCCTCAGCAGCTCCTTGAGCCTGTCCAGTTCCTCCTGGAAAACCCCAAAATATTTCTCCAGGCCCGAAGCATGCTTTAGTCTTTTACAGGCCCCCGCATATATCTCAATCAGACCTTCCAGGCGCAGGCCGGTTATCTTGAGTACAATTTCCCCCCATGAGGTTTCCGAAAAATCCTTGCCCAGGTCCCCGTTAAAATCCTCCGTCCGGTCCGAAAGCCACTTCTCCGGCCAGGGGTAGCTCTGGACAAAACCATAAATATTAAGCACCATGTCCTGAAGCTTCTGATCGTCACGGTTGGTGCCATAGGCTTCCAGCAGGTCAAAAAAATCAGAGTTGTTGTCCTGGTCCTCATAAACTTCTTCAAATAGCTCATTCAAGGTTTCCAGCCTCATTATGGCGGCTTCTGTCTCATCAAGTATTCTGAAATTCGGGTCCAGCTCCAGGCTTTGAAAATTATTTCTGATCACTTCAAGGCAGAAGGAATGTATGGTAGTAATGGAGGCCTTGTTCAACAATGTCAACTGCCTTTGCAGACTTTTTGAGACACTTTTTTCCTCAATGGCCTTTGAAATGGCGGTGCCTATCCTCTCCCTCATCTCAGTTGCGGCGGCGTTGGTGAAGGTTACAACCAGCAGGGCATCTATATCGACAGGCTTATCTTCATTTATGATTTTCCGGATGATTCTTTCCACCAGGACGGCAGTCTTACCGGCGCCTGCAGCGGCTGCAACCAGCAGATTGCAGTCCTTCTCCATAATGGCAGCCTGCTGTTCCTTTGTCCAAACTGTTTGGGCCATTTGCTCCAACCTCCATGTTCTCTATACATTTGTTCCGTATTTGTCACTGCATTTGTTCCAGCATCTGGTGCATCAGCTTCCAGACCTCCTCCGATTCCCTGTCATGCAGCAATTTGAAACTGTTCTCCTTCTGCGCCGGATCAAACTGGCAAATTGAAGAATAGCTGCAATACTGGCAGGAGGTCACTTTTCTTTTTCTGTAGGGCTTGATTGCCACATCACCCTTCATGATTTCCGAACATAAATCCTTAAGCAGCCTTTTTACATACTCCCTTAAAACGGTAAACTGTTCCAGTGTGGCTACTGAGGATTTGCCGAGAACATCCCCCTTGTTTATCCTTGCAGGGATAATCATTGAACTGCCGTCAATTTCGTTGTCCATGTGCTTTATCAATTGTACGTCCGCCAGCAGCAGCCCTTTCATCTTGAGCTTTTTCATGATGGCAGCCTCGATTTCTTCCGGAGTTGCAGTAACCGAGCCCCTGACCAGAGGGTCATCCACCCGGAAGTATAGCATGCCGCCGGGATAGATGCTGTCCTCCGCTTCCCTGCCGGTATTTTGCCACAGAGCGTCCATATATGTGATTAACTGCATCTGAAGGCCATAATATACGTCACTGAGCCTGAAATCCTTCTGCCCCGACTTGTAGTCCACAATTCGCAGATAAGTTCCCTCCCTGGTCTTCAACGCGTCCACTCTGTCTATTCTGCCTACAAGGGTGATTTTTTCACCCGAGTCCAATTCTACTACTATTGGCGGGAATTTGCCGTTTTCGCTGAAATCAACCTCATAACCAATGGGTTCGAAGCTGCTCCTGCGGATGTGCTCAGCTATAAGCCAGACTGCTCTTGTAACCACTCTTTTAAGCCTCACTGTCAGGGCTCGGAACCTCTTTGAACCGCCCAGGATGGTATTTTTCATTCCTGATAACAGATTGTCAACAATCAGGGCCACCTGCTCAGCACACCATTCTTTCTCCAAGGACCGCCAGGATATTTCCCTTTCTTCCACCACTCGGGAAAATTGCTCGATAACCGTATGCATGAATGTACCCACATCCGGAGGGCTTAGCTGGTATATCCTGCGCTCCTTTGCCCCCAGACCGTACTGTACATAGTAGGCAAAGGGACAGGAGGTGTATTTTTCAATTCTTGACACGCTGGAGTATGCATTTGCTCCGTACAGCTCCCGTATTTTTTCCCTGCTTACCGGCAGTGCTGTATTTCTGTATTTAAAGGCTTCTCCCATAAGCTCGCACCTCTGCTTCCACTCAGGCCGGTCCCGATACCATTCATATACGGCCTGCCACACCGGGCTTATTTCCATGCCGTTGTTTCTGTCTCTCAGGGCCAGGACCAACTGATTGAATACCGGCTGCGGTGAGGAAATAAGCCTGACATACTCTTCAGAACCTGCGGGCTTGGCAACATTGCTCTTACAGGTCACCTGGGGGAAAAGCTTCCTCACCCTGGATATAATTCCTGAAGGCCTCATGGTTTTTCCCTCATGGTCAGCTATGGGCCAGCTTATCCTCAAATAGTTTTTTGGTGTGGTCAATGCCCTGTAAATCAGGTTTTGTTCATCAAACACCTGGGTTTTTGTGTCGCTGGCCAGTTCCACCCCATTGTTGTTGAGCACCAGCCTGTCGGCATCGGACAATATACCTTCACTCATACCCGCAGAAGGGAAAATGCCGTCATTTGTTCCAAGCAGGAACAGAGCCTTGATTTCGTGGCTTTTTGAGTGCTCCACGCTTCCTACCAGCACCTGATCCAGTGCAACCGGTATGGATGAAATCTTATACTCTGCCAGACCAATTTTCAGGATGTTTGTAAACCTTTCAATTCCAAGGGTCTCTTCTCCAAGTACTTCAACAACCTGATCGAACACTTCCATAAGGATGTTCCATACCTGCTCATATTCGGAGGCAAGTCTCAGCTCCCCGTTTTGTTTGAACAATTCAATATAGTTCTCTATTTTATTCTCAATTCCCATTTCAGTGAGGTAGTCGTAAAGGCAGCCGCAAAAATCCGCCGCCCTCTTTCTTCCCCTGGTTTTCTCCCTGAAACGGCTAAGGGGCTGTACAATCAGCCTTCTTGTTTCATTTATTTCCAAAAGCATTTGCTGGGTTTCACTGCTGCGCTTTTCCTCCGGCAGCAGTTCAGGAGTCATGTTCCAGTCTCCGTTGTAAGTCCACTTATTCCCCCTTATGCCACACGCCAGAACATAATTTTCTATTTTATCAATCTGATTTTTATCAAAATCCATAAGGCCTGATTTTAAATATCTGAAAACCGCCTCGTAGGACCAGTTTTCATTAAAAATATCCAGCATGGACAAAACCAGTCTGATTAAAGGGTGATTTGTAATTTCTGACTTTGAGTCTATAAAACATGGAATTCCATACTCCTGAAAAATGACCTCCACCAGTTCCTGATATCCTGCCAGATTTCTGGTGACAACTGCCATATCCCTGTACCTCAGCCCCTTATCACGGCAAAGCCTTATAATGTCACGGGCACACTCTTCAATTTCAGTATATATGTTTACCGCTTCATACAGTTCAATATCCTCCGTGCTCTTTTCATATGCCGCATATGGATATGCAAAATAGTTATTCTCAAGCAGGGCAAGTTCCCTGCTCTCCTTGAACCGCGGGAGTACAGGGCTGTTGCAGCATATGGGCGGCAGAACCTTTACCGAATTATCACCTGCTATGGCCGCAAATCTCCTGTAGGTATTTTTAACCGAGAAAAAAACATCGGAAATATCTGAAGCCTCATCCTCCAGAATATCGGTGCAAATCGTTATGTAAACCGTACGAGCTTTAACCATCAACCTCGAAATGACTAAAAACTCCTGGGGAGTGAAGCCCGAAAAGCCGTCTATCCATATGTCCGCCTGGTCATACATATTTGTAGCGTCCAGCTTTGCCGCCAAAAGGGTGAGCTCATCATCGGAATCCCGGTAGCGAAGAGAAAGCAGTTCTTCAAATTTGGAATAGATGAGACTGATTTCCGATACTTTCTGACGGAGGTAGGAATTTACCTCCAGATTATTTATGATATTCTCCATATCCTCCGGATGGACATTATATCTCTTCAGTTCCGTTATAAGGCCGGATATTGTATTGACAAAGCCCTGGCTTCCGGCAGACTTGTGAAATATGGCAAACTCCTCTTTCATCTTATCCAGTATGATATACAGCAGCATGCACTTGCCTGCCGGATGTATATGGGGATAGGTTATGCCGCCCACCTGGTTCAAAACCCGGTATGCCAGCCTTCGGAAGCTCAATACCTCTGTCTCAAGGATACCGCCCGTTTCCAGAACCTTTATAAGATCATATTCAGCCTGAAAGGTGTATTGTTCCGGTACAAGCAAAACCAGCTTTTGGGACTTGTCTTCCGACAACTTTGATTTTATTTGCCTTAAGCAGTGAAAGGACTTTCCAGAGCCTGCCCGTCCATAAATAAATTGAAGGCTCATAGCTTATGTACTCTCCTTGATTATTTTAGTTCAAAATGTGTCTATTGCCGTCCATTGTCTTATCTGTCTTTTTAATAACGAAAGCAGTTGCTGCATAAAACAGGCCGGCAGTTATTATGACTGATACAAGTCCGGACACCGGGTCAAAGTTGGTAGTATAAAAAACCGTATTTGTAGGGAGTGCCGTATCTGGATAGCTCACAAGAAGAAAACAGAACAGGTTGTTGACTGCATGGGCACCCATTGCCGCTTCCAGTGAATTCGTCCTGATGGTGATCATTGCAAGCACCATGCCCACAACAAAGTAATTGAGAATCATGCATATGGTGCTGAATACCCCCAGCTTGTTGGAGGCATATACCTCAGGATTTGCAAGATGAGGCAGTGTAAACACAACTCCGGATATAACAGAAAGCAGCAGGCCGTTTTTTACTTTAAGGCCGAAGCTCTGTATTATATAGCCTCTGAATACAATCTCCTCGGTGGTTGTCTGAATAGGAGTCATTATCAGTATAAGCGGAAGGGTGTACCAGAATTTCGAGCTGTCAAAGGAAAGCTTATACGTTCCCGGATTAAAAATGTAATCCACTCCCGTGCCTATTGCCAGCAATATCCCAAAAACCGCAAAACCAATCCAGAAGTTTGACCATTTAAGCTTTCCCCGGTTATTGAAAACAGAGCCGAAAGGTCTGTTGTGAATCCATTTGATTGCTATAAAAGCACCTGCCAGCATAAAATAAATTGCAAGGTTTGAAAAAATGTAATTGGCCACAGGGTTTACGTACTTCCCCATAAATTCAATGGCATTTTCCTGAAGCAGCGGATCATATATGGAATACGGATTGCGAACAATTGCATATATCATTGGTACTGAAGCCACTATTCCTCCAAGTATGAAATAGAAGTACAATATAACCGCCGAGGCTGCTACAAACCTTGCGGGCCTGTTATTTCCAATTTGTCCTAAATTCTGATATTTTGATATCAATGTATGTTTCCCCCTGGTTTTGCGATTTTGTACAGCATACAATGGTATATGCCTGATTTATTACTTCGTCTGCAATTTATTATACCACTTAAAGAAGCTGTTTAAAATCCCTATTGACCGATGCCATTCTTTTCTTCCTTATCCAGCTCATTTCTGAGTGTTAACCTGCTTTTGCGCACGGCTTGCATATGCCAAAGCATTTGCCGATTCCATTCCGCTCTGGAGCGCACCCTGCATCCATCTGTGAAGTGCTGATACGTGTTCACCCGCAAAGAAAACCTTTTTGCCATATTCCGGCTGTGTCATAGGCCAGGAAAACAGTTTTTTCTGCTCAGGTGTGAAATAGCAGAAGGCACCTCTGAACAAAGGGTCTGAATTCCAGTTTTGAGTCTTGTAATCTGTTACTATACTATCCAGCGCTCCTGCGGGAAGGCCGTGAACCTCTTCCACATCACGCTTGATTTTTGTTATGCGCTCTTCTTCCGTCATATTTCCAAGTCTTACGGCATCCAGATTTAAATTATATGTGCCAAGTATGACTCCAGGGTCATTTACACTGTTTGCCTTCTGGTAATGTGAGGAATACCATATAGTTGTAACGGGAAGGTCTGTATAGGAGCCCCCGCCTATTATCCCCTGCTCCTCCCAGAACCTGCGGTTGCAATAAATCAAGGTTTTCTGGGCATTGCCGTAGTTTACCTCCTTGATTGCCTGCATTTTTATGCTGCTGAAAATAGGGTTTATATCAAAGGTCCTGAGCACTGAAAACGGTACAGCACATACTATGCTGTCAAAGCTCTCAATTTTCAAGCTCTCCGAATCACTTACAGTATATGCTACCGATACCTTTTCGTCAGCATTGCCATAGATACCTTTGACCGTATAACCCGGCCTGTACGAAACATTTCCCAGCCGGGCTGCCGGTATACCCGGATAATATCTTGAGGTATCCTTGCTGGTAAAGGAATTTATAAAGGCCAGTGGCAGATTTACCATTCCCCCTTTTATCTGATACATATACCAGAAGTTTACAGGGTAGTATTCCTGCACGAAATCCACATAATTATTGTATAAAAACTCCCCTCCTATGGGAAACAGGTTGGACAGCAGGTTTATGGCATCCTGGCTCAGCTTCCTCCACTGAAACATCTGCCTTACATTCAGGCTGTCCCAGAACAGCAGTTGTCTGCTGTACCGCGGCAGCACCCTGATTATCTCGCTCCTTACAGAGGGAGGTGCCTGCAAAACCGGAGCTTCTATCCCATAGTAGCCCAGCTCCTGCCAGGGTGTTTCAGCCTCCCAGCCAGTCAACCTGTAGGTCGGATATATATATTTCATTACATTTTTGCCCTGGGGGTCGTTCCTGACCCGAACCTGGTGCAGATAGATAAAAGCATTTGGATCCGACTGTATCCATGGTATTGTTTCAAGCCCGAAAAGATTTATGTAATGCCACATGGTTTCATGATTTACAGGAATTCTCATTGGGCCAAATTCACCATAATACTGCTTTTCCCGGTCAAAATAAAAGGTATATACCCTGCCTCCCGCTCTTTCCTTATTTGCCTCAAAAATTTCAATATCAAAACCCAGCTTCCGTAATTCAAACGCAGCAGACAGACCTGCCAGTCCGCCTCCGATTATTCCTATCCGCCTGCCTTTGAACTGTCCCGGACCTGCAATATTGGTAATGGGCTCAGGAGGAGACATAGCCTTGTTTATATAGTCGTAATCCTCCGTATGGCAGGCCCTGTACAGGGCATACCAGGACATAATGCTTCTCTCATAGTCCGTTGGATTGGGCGGCTGATTGGGTTTGGGCGCTTTGGGGTTTAACAGGTTATCACAAATCATTTTTTCACCCTGAAGTACTTGTTCCTACTCAAGTATATGAAAAAATTCCTGCATATGTGTTAAATTACCGCTGCAATATGCCAGGTCACGGGCGGATTGTAAAATTTTTTTACTCCAAATAAAGATAAAATAATTTTTTATTCTTAATAAATGGGGTATATTATTTTATATAAAATGAAATTCATAAAAGGGGAAAACTTTATGTATGACGTCATTATAATCGGAGGCGGCCCTGCAGGTTACGCTGCTGCTCTTTACAGTTCAAGGGCAAAGTTTGATACTCTTGTTATTGAGAAAATGTTTACCGGGGGTCAAATGGCCACAACTGATGTTATGGAGAACTATCCCGGATTTGAAGAACCCATTGGCGGTTCCGACCTTGCTCTGAGAATGGAAAAACAGGCCAGAAAATTCGGCACAATGGTGCTCAATGATGAAGTAATAGAACTTGACCTTGATTCAAAAATCAAAGTTGTTAAAACCAGAAAAAACACCTATGAATGCAAGGCTTTGATTTTGTGCATGGGTGCATACCCCAAAATGCTGGGGCTTGCCAAGGAAGAAAAATTCAGAGGAGCGGGAGTCTCGTATTGTGCCGTTTGCGACGGTGCATTTTATAAAAACAAAACCGTCGCCATCGTAGGGGGAGGCGACACCGCCGCAGAGGATGCACTTTACCTGGCAAGATTCTGTCCAAAGATTTATGTGATTCACAGACGGGACAAAATGAAGGCCACAAATATTCTTCAGGATGAATTATGCTGCAATAAAAAAATAGAATTTCTTTGGAACTCCGTTGTAGAGGAGATTGTAGGGGAATTTGGAGTGGAAGGCTTGAAAATTCGCAGCCTGACCACTCAGGAAACCACAGAGCTGGCTGTTGACGGTCTATTTGTGGCGATAGGTCTCAATCCGAATATATCCCTGGTAAATGGAAAAGTTCAGCAAAACAGGGACGGCTACATTATTACGGACGAGAGAATGCAAACGAGCATTCCCGGTGTTTTTGCCGCCGGAGATATACGCCACAAATTCTTGAGGCAGGTTATTACCGCCGCGGCTGACGGTGCCACTGCCTCCTACTCCGCAGAGCTTTATATTACCGAAAACAAATGGTGAAACCTTCCGCGTTTTTTTTGATTTCAGAGGGGCAATATAATCATGAATTCTTAAAAGAAAGGGTGATTATATTATATGAAGGTTAGAGACGTGATGACCAAAGATGTTGCTTATGTCAATCCGGCAGCCAGCATTGTTGAAACAGCAAAGCTGATGCAGCAGCATAACGTAGGCTCGATTCCGGTTTGTGACCAGAGCGGCGTTGTAGGTATTATAACAGATAGAGATATAGTTGTCAGAACTGTTGCAAACGGAAAGAATCCACAGCAGACTCCGGTTACAGAAATAATGACTACAGGCGTGGCAACTGTTTCTCCTGACATGGATATGCACGATGTAGCACAAAAAATGTCTACCAGTCAGATAAGAAGAGTTCCGGTTGTAGAAAACAACAGTCTCGTAGGGATTGTTGCCCTGGGTGACATAGCTGTTGATGCCAAATATTATACCCAGGTTGCAGATACACTTGAAAATATTTCAAATCCTTCAACACCGCAGTAATTGACTTTATGACGGGCCTTCTGCCGGCATGCTTCTTATATGCCTCCGGCAGAAGGCCGATTTTACCAGGTGCCTTCCTTCCATTATTTCAAAGTCTGGATATACCCAATGAAAAAATAAAAGTTACTCCATTGGATTTGCAATATTTATATTCTCACCTGTTTTACTGAATTCGGCTGTAGCAGTGAGAACCAACTCCAGGCCGAATCCATCCTGTTCCATACCTGCGGTCAATTTCACCGTCTGCTTTACCAGGTGGCCCTTGTTATTGACATAGGCTTCTATCTTCATATTGATGCCCTTGTTGTATAATTCCTCCAGAGACAGGCCTCCCAGCAAGTCGGAGGGCACGAGATCATACATGAATTCCTTTCCTGCTTTTATCTGGTATTTTGTAACTTCCTCGCCATTTAAAACAGTTGTCCCGGCAAAAGTAATCTTCATTTTGCCGTATGAATCCAGCAGCTTTTGTGTCTCAGCCTTGTCAGCCTCCTGGTCATAATACATAATACCCTGTTCCAAGGCGTCTTCCACTGTAATCTTACTCCAGACTCCAGTTTCCATGTCTTTTGAATACAATTGCCGGCCGATTTTAACAACCTGGTATTCTTCCTTCTGTTCACCGTATATTGGGTCATATGCCTTCAGCTTTGTCAGGGAAGTGGAATCAGACCCGTTATTTGCACCTTCCATAGTATACTCCAGCCCCATTATTTCTTCCCTGTTAATGGTATCTGTCATAGTCAGACTCATGGTGGTTTTGTATTCACCCTTGAAATCCAGCATGTTTTTCAAAGCATTGTACAAAGCCGGATTAGCGGCTGACAGATTGTCTTTAACGGACAGCAGGTTTGTTTTTGTATTCCGGTCAAGGCTCATTCCCATGGCAGAAACAACCTCCTTGACAGGTAAAAGCACCTCGGCTCCGGAAATTACCGGTGTTACCGCCATGGTTACAGCATTACCGGCAGCTTCCGGATCGGTAAAGGGATTTCCGCCGCCCAGATAATTTACATATGCTGTAGAACTGCCAATGCTAAAGTATATATTCTTGTCTTCCGTAATATTTTTCACTACAACACCAGTTTTTGCCTCATCCACGGTCACAACAGCACCCATTTTAACAAATGCCTGTGCCGGAGCAAGTATTTCACCGTTCTGCACCACTGGATCTTCCGTCAGCTTCAGAATATCCCCGTTGAAAATAATAATCGGTTTTCTTATAAGGCTGGCAGACTGATTGATTTTCTCACTGTTTTTTAAAAAGTTGTATAGTATGACAGCTATCTGTTCCTTGGTAGCCTTCCCTGCGGGTGAAAAGGTATTTGAACCTGTACCGCTCATAATATTATTGGAAATCGCAAACTGGATTGAGGCTTTTGCCCAGTCTGACATGCTTGCTTCATCTGAAAAAACCGATAATCCCTCAATACCCTGCCCTGAAAGCACGGCTTCTCCTGACAGCGAAAGACTGTTCAGCAGCATTACCGTCACCTGTTCCCTGGTGCTCATGCTATTTGCGCCGAACTTGCCGTTTCCTGTGCCGCTTACTATACCTTCCCTGGTTGCAGCCTCAACATATTTATATGCCCAGTGACTGGCGGGCACATCGCTGAAAGTGGGTGTCTTGGGTAAGTTTGACGTGTCCAGGTTCAAGGCCTTTACAATAATCGTAACCAGCTCTGCTCTGCTGATTTTCTTAGCGGGATTAAAATACCCGTATTGGTCACCGCTGATTACACCATTGCCTGCCATCCATTGTACGGCCTCCCTTGCATATGAGGAAGCCTTTGACAAATCCCTGACAGACGCTGCCTGTGCAGGTAAAGCCCCTGCAAATATACCTGCAGAAAGAACAGCTGCGGCAATTGCTTTTGTGAATCTATTCAGATGTTTTTTTTGCATATGTCACCTCAAAAGTTATTTTGTCTAAAGACAAACTCTATATTATCAACTTTATGTTAACTAATCCATCTGTAATAGTTGCCAGAAATGCTAAACCATATGGAAAATAGCACAGGGACAAAAGTATACTATCCTTGACTATTCTCCAAGGCCTGTATCCCTTCATATGCCGGGTCGGTTATATAAGCCGTATATCCTGTAGTCTGGACGAACTTACTTATTTTGACCGGAGTGAGAATCCCAATCTCGTCATAAGATGCTGTCAAGTGGGGACTAGTAAATTTTTATTTTTCTTACAGATGCAAATACTATCAAAAATACTATCACAAAAGTCTTGACTATTACGTTGCGTTATAGTTTACAATGATATTTGCAAGGGAGAGTGTAAGAAATGAATGCAAAGGAAGTAGCAAAAATAACTGGTGTAAGTGTGCGCACACTTCATCATTATGACACAATTTCAATCCTTAGTCCAAGTCGTAATCCGGAAAACGGCTATCGCGAATACTCAGACGATGATATGGACAGGCTTCAACAAATCTTGTTCTTTAAAGAATGCGGCTTCTCTCTTGCACAAATCAAGGGACTTTTAAACAGTCCCGGTTTTGATAGAGAAAAGGCGTTCGATTTACAGAAGAAATTTCTTCTGCATGAAAAAAGACGTATTGAATTGATGCTTGAAACTCTTGAGAAATCAGTACAAAATATGAAAGGAAAGATGACAATGAGTATCAAAGATAAGTTTCATGGGTTTGATTTTACAAGTAATCCATATGAAGACGAAGCGAGGCGTTTATGGGGCGACAAGGCTGTGGATCAAAGCAATGCCCACATAAAGTCACTATCGCAAAATGAACAAGAGGCAATAGCAAAAGGCATGGATGATTTGTTTACAGATCTGGCAAAGATAAGGAATGCGCTACCCGACTCTGCAACAGCACAAGCAGCTATGGATAAAATGTACAACCACTTCAATTCAAACTTTGGTTACAGATATTCTCTGGAGGCTTTTGCCGGGGTTGGCCAAATGTATGTTGCCGACGAAAGATTTACTGTAAATATAGACAAATATGGCGACGGCCTGTCTAAGTTTTTATCCGAAGCTATGAAAATTTATGCCGAGAGCCAGAAATAGAAGGCCATAAACAATAAGCAATATACTGACAAAGTGATATCTCAAATTGTCAGTACATTGCTTTCGATACTGGAAATTTATCTGCACAATCAGGTTGAAATTTATTTTTGGGGATGTTACCATATGCAATCGTTCCGCCAATTTTTCCTGAGAAAACCCCTTTTGCTTGCGCAGATTTTTAAGATTTTCACCAAACATGTTGCCTGCCTCCTTTGCATACCTTTACAATACCTTATAATTATCGTTGCGGCAAGCAACGCAGGATAACAATATCAATAAAAATAGATTTATATTTTATTTTAACAGTATTTCACTTAAACAAACTGCAACACATAGTATATAATAGCAATTTATTGATATTTAATATGAAAAGAGGTTGCTATGAGTTATACAAATCCCCATGGACACCCCCAGGGCTTGCCCGGTAAGGTAACAAACCTTTTAAGGCAGGTGATGATCGCAGAAATTGTTGCTATCAACGGATACCAGAAACATATTCTGAGTTCAAATATAGCTGCTGTGAATGAAGCCTGGTATCATATCATGCTTGAAGAAAAAAGCCATTACATAATCGCACTTGATTTACTTAGAAAATATGACACGGCTGAATACAATTATTTTATGACACCTCACGAAATCAATCCCGGACCGGAGACAGGTCAAAATTCAGTAAATATACAAAAAACTCAGAATATTCAACTTCCTTCAAATACTCCCAACACCTCCAACACTCCAAATCACTATTACAATATACAAAAGCTTCAAAACACCAATCCCAATACCGCCCATAATTCAGGAAAAAAATCCTCCGCCTCCTCGCAGCAAAACCGCATCATCACCTACGATAAGCTGTTAATTTTAAATAATATCAGAGATGATATCAAGGGAGAGCTTGAAGCTGTCATTCTCTATGAAGATGAAATAGCTCATATCCAGCAAAAGGATATCCGGCAGGCGCTGCAAAAGATTATAGACGATGAGAAGGAACATACTGAGCATCTTACACAGGTTTTGTTTGCATTTGATTCCGATCCGTATAAGGCTTGAATTACTATTGCTCCTCCAGGTTATTATAAATATTAGGTAAAGTAGCAAAGTGGGAAAATTAAAATATTTTCCCACTTTCCTCTGTGTGCCACGTGTTGCCCCTGTTCCCTGTAATTCCTGTTTCCCTCGTTTCAATCACCCTGCATTTGTTATAAAGAAACAAAGGGATTACTGCTTGATTTTACTTGCAGAAAGGAGAGGATATTTTCACTAAATGATCCTTACTATATGCTGGGATATTCTTGTATACTTTTCAATAACAGACGAATCATGACTGGGTAAAGGAATAATGCCCTCTTTATGTACCTGCTTGATAAACTCCCAATTCTTCTCTAAGCTATACACATTTCCATTTGGAATCTGCCTTTCAAAGTTATCAAGCAAATATGTCTCATCTCCTGAGATGACAAACTTTTCTTCTCCTTCACGAAAATAAATTACAGAAGATCCTTTCGTATGTCCACCGATTACCTTAAAACAAAATGAACCTTGAACTTCAAATACATCTTCAACAATTTGAATTTTTGATGTCTGCATTAGTTGGCTTGTAACCCTTGGATATGCCTTTTGAATTTCCTTCCACGCATCTTTTGAAACTATTATTTCCGCTCCTTGGTACAATTCCAAATTTTCAACATGATCAAAATGTTCATGCGTTATAAAGATTATATCTGCTCTTCCTCCTGTTAAGGCAAGCACTTCCTCCTCAACATCAAGCAAATGCGTACCAAATCCCTTTGCTGTTTCTTTGCTTCGAAAACCGGTATCAAATAAAACCACCTGCTTTCCTATCTTTGCAACATAGTACAAAAACACAAACCCAGGCACCAACACCGTTCGCTCGTCATTATGATAAATTGTACGATAATCTGCATATTTAAATTCGTTTGCATAGTGCACTGCATAAAGTTCCATCTTTTTTAACTCCGTAAGCTCATTAATATTCTCTATGAACTCCTTAGTCCTTTCGTTTAGATTTTATCTGGCAAAAGTGGGTCACCTCAGTGTGGCCGTCAGTTCACCTCTTAATGTCCCAATTACCATTTATTCCAAGCATGTTCTTAGCAACACTTTTTGATAGTTCAAGCCCATCATCACTATTAGTCAACACAATGATGTATTTATTTTGTTCGGGATATAAGACAATTAAACTTTGAAAACCGGGATTAATTCCAGAGTGCCAATAAGTATTTCTATTCTGGCTTTCCCGTTCAATCGCAATACCTAGGCCCCAACTGTTGGTGCTGTCAATATTAATTGCCGGCTGGAACATACCTTTCATAGTCTCATTACTTCCATTATACCGCTTCATTAACTCGTCACAAAACAAAGCCATATCACTGCTTGTAGATTTTAATGAGTAAGCACAATTAGCTTTTTTTGAAATTATATCATTTGTAACGGGTATTGTTATTGAAACAGCTAAACTTAAAACAATTACAAGCACAGTAAATACAGGTAATATGGAATAAAACATTTTCCTGCTTTTTCGTGTTAAAAATGTCAGCAGACATATTATGATAAAGTAAATCAAAAAGACTACCAAAACCTTTGATATCAAAACAAATAAAAGGAATATGGTATTAATAACGAATGCTGCTAAAACAGCAACAATAAAACTGATTCTTAATGAAAAATACTTGAATTTCGTTACTCTTCCAATGAAAGCTCCTAATAAAAACAGGAGGCAAAATGCCACAATAAAAATAAGTAATGAAAAAAGTATAGCAGATGAAAGCTTCATATAAGGTACTACTGTTTTCGCTTTCTCATATGTACTGTTTTTCATTCCCAATGGGTTAAATACATATTCTTCAGCAGCTTGTTCCATTGATAACCCGCTAACACTCTCAATAACGCTTTGTAAATAAATATAACCAACCCCGGAGTATCTAAACTCAGATCCAGGAGAAGAATACAATTTCTTATCAATTCCAAGTTCGTATGATGGAGAGAACCCGGCTGTGTGGGATAGCAATTGCCTTACCGTTATGTCATTAAGTCTTTCGTCGGCTGTTAATAAGTCAGCAGGCAGATAATTTGCAATTTTGCTATCTAAGCTCAGTTTTCCTTCATCAATCAGTGAGAGAGTTATATACGCAGCAACTAATTTTCCATTTGAAGCCAATTCATAAACTGATGTTTCGGTTATCCCTGTACAAAAATTCTCAAACGTAGTCTTACCGTATTCTGAATAAGCAATAGAACAAGCATTAATTTTACTTTCATTAACAATTGCTTCTACTGATTCAGCCCCAAGAACAGGTAATGTAGTAGAATAAAATACAAGTATACATACTAAGAACACTAGGATTTTTCTCATATGTTGTCTCCTTCTTATGTAGGGCATTGCTTGCCCAATAGTGTAAGTGTACTGATATAAAGGCTTTTTATTAATTGCTTTTCATCAAAGACAATAAGTGGTGGCTTTTCTGTTGCCGGCAGATAGCATTTCGTAAGTGTCACATCTCGTATTATCCCATCAAAAGCCGCAATAATAAATGCAACCACCTCTTTCAAAGGTATAATTGGAGTAAAATATCCCGATTCGGTTTGTTCAAATAACAAGACGTACATTTTTTGTGTTAAATATTCAAATACAGTTATTGACTCAACATTTTTGGTAATTTTATCTCTTCTTTTAGTGTCATGCGCAAAAAATGTTCCCAATTCAAATAGGATTTTATTATAACTAATCAGCATATCAGAAAAATAAAGCTCAGAGAAAGAGAATAGATTAAGTAAAATAGTTTCTGGTGAATCCTTCGACTCCACTAATGCATTGATTTGTTCAATATAGTTTTTTTGTGCATTGGCACGATTAATGAGAGCAGCAAATACTTCATCAATATCAGAAAAGTATTTATATACACCTCCTTGGCTCATTCCTGATTGGGATACAATATCAGACATCTTCACATCATACACAGGTTTATGATTACATATCTGTAAAGCAATATCCAATAGTTTATTTTTCTTTTCTTGATAGTAACCGTATTTGACTTTAGGCATATTTTCTCCCAAATAAACGACAATGTTGTCTTTTTATAAGAATATCATATTATTAACCCTACAATCAATATAAAAACGACAATACTGTCTTTTTTAAATCACTTGGGGTATGTGTGAAATAATCCAGTTTTTCATTGATATCTCTCCCGTCTTGACTTTAACTCATTTTCAACGCCGAAACTATGTTGTTTTTCGCTGGACACGCGCAGCAAAAAAAGGCCCTTTACGGGCCTTTTTGCTTTACTTCATATTCTTTTCCGCATATTCAATCATCTTTTTAACCATGTTGCCTCCGATTTTCCCTGCATCCCTGGCTGTAATATCGCCATTATAGCCCTTCTTCAGTTCAATTCCCTCTTCGGCAGCAATTTCATATTTCAGTTTGTCAAGCTTGTTTGCTGCTTCAGGCACCAGAGTTTTATTGCTGTTGTTTTCTCCCATAAAGCATCGCCCCTTCTGAAATATAAATTATCCTTTACGGACAATAATATTATATGAATTTTTTAAGCAAATAAACTGAAAAAAAATTGAAAAAGCCTGTTAATTTGCTCCATCACCCTTAGCTGATTTCTGAAAAAATCAGTTTGGAGGTGGGCTCGTCCATTATGAGTATTTCCGGCTGCTGTTCAAGCACTCTGGCTATTAAAACCATCTGTCTTTCACTCCGCTGATTTTAGTGTATATACGTTCCTTCAAAAACCTATTCCCAGTGAATTCAGGATTTTTTTTAATTCCAATATCAGTCTGGAAATATTGTAAAGACTAAAATTTTCTTGCCTGCACTTCTGCTTCTTGTACCGCCCTGCTCATTATTCCTTCCACATCCTGCCCCACAATATCCAGGCCCTCGGCGGAAATCGTGGTAAAATCGGTTACGCCAAAAAAGCCGAAAATTGTTCTCAAATACCTGTCTCCCATTTCATAACCTGCCGTGAGCTCCTGGCTGTAATTTCCGCCTCTTGTAACAATGTTTACAGCCTTCTTATTTGCAAGCAGCCCCACAGGTCCGTTTTCGGTGTACTTAAAGGTTATTCCGGTCACGGTGATATAATCAATATAAGCCTTTAAAATTGCAGGTATGCTCAAGTTCCACATGGGCTCGGCAATAATGTACTTATCTGCCCCGGCAAATTCATATGCATATTTCAATACGGGATGCTGCCTGCTTTCCTCTGTCTTTGCCCCAAACACCGTATTTATATCCTCCTGTGTCAAAAACCCGATATTGCTTTTATACAAATCCAATTCACGGATTTCATAGCCGGGATGGGCGGACCTGTACATTTGAACGAACTTATCTGCTATTTCGAAGGTTCTCGAACTGCCTGCAGGTTTTGCATTGGCTTTAATATATAGAATCCTGCTCATTTTTGCCTCTCCTTTGTCATATTTGATTTCTGACTTTTGCTAATCTCCATTTACCGCCTTACCCAAGGGTTCGAACAGTCTGGCTACGGCAGATTGCCCTGTAAGCTGAAAATCTGCCAGGAGCAGCGTACCCACCAATACTGCCAATGCCATGAAAAGCGAATATGCCAGAGCTGCTTTCAAGCCTTCTTTTTTATATATCTGTTTTATTTGAAAAAAGGAAATCAGTGACATAAACAGAATTAATGCAATAATTTTTATTATCATTTCTTTATCTCATCCTTCTTTAAATATAGTGGCGGGCCGGACATACCTGAAGTTTTGATTTTGAAATCTACAGAAATATAGACCTTTAAATACGGGAAAATATCATCCCACTGTTTCTCCAGCTTCTTCCACTCACACGGCTTGAACTGGTGAAAAGCCATGCCGAAGCAGAATACATCCGTTCCAACCTCCTTCTGCACCGATGCAATTGTATTTTCAACCTGTTTTCTTATCCTCTCAATTATTGCTTTTTGAACAATATTTATATTATCAGGTACCGACAAATCGAGTTTTGTACTATTTCCGTATATAGAACCACTTCCTGTTATCTCTACAAGAATATACGGCGTTTTTCCTTTAAATTTTGGAATCACCCTGGCATCCTGACCTTTAATATTGACACGTACCACACCGTCATACCTGGGCACCTCTGTTGCAATAATACCGTTCTTCTGCTTTCCCATTATCCATAGATAGCCCTCAGTTTTTTCGGCATCAAGGTAACCCGCCAGCTTAAGGTCGTTAAACAATGCAAGGCCTGTGGTCTTGAAGCCTTCCTCTCCCTTGGTTTTTTCAATGGCCAGTGCTATGGGCTGCATGCCTTTACTGGAAGCAGCTATCAGCATATCGTGTATGTTAGCATCAATGCCCACTCCCAGAACAGCCATCTCCCGCATTGCCTCCGTGGGTATTCTTTCAATGGGATATTCGGTCTTCAGCAGGTCATAACCCTTTTGCCCCTTTGCCACCACAACATTTGTCCGCAGCCTGTTCTGAGGATCACGTCCTATAGAATCCAGCATTATATCTATTCCCTGCTTTGCCAGCTCCTCTCCCAGTATTATTACTCTTCTGTGGCCCCTGAAAAGCCTTCTCGGAAACTTGTTCTGTACATTCTTCTCAGCATCACCTGGATCGATACCTACAGCGGTTTCCACAATAAAGTTTTTCTTTGGGGCAGCCGCGCCTCCCTGACCGCCTTTACTCCCTCCCGACGGCACAAGAATCTGTACGGAATATTGGAGCTTTCCGCCCGGAGCAGTATCATAGGAACTTGCTGTAATCAGTGCCAGATCATTTATTTCTGTCCTGTCCCAGCAGCCCGACAACAGCAGACACATAACTGTAATAATCTCAATGAGAACTATCCTTAATGACCTTATGCAAATTCCTCTCATAAATTAAGCACCTGCCTCCCTCACTTTTTCTTTCCCTGTTGGGGTGACGGTTTCTGTCCTGTTGGCACCCTCACCTTGTTTTCATCATTTGTCGTAAGATTTGGCCTTAAATTCATGCTCCACATGGGAGCACGCACGAATACATCCTTGAGCCTCCTGATATTGAGGGGAGCAACCGGTGAAAAGTAAGGAATTCCAAAGGAGCGAAGATTTACAAGATGAATAAAAATCCCGATTACTCCCAGCGTTACTCCATATAAACCAAAAGAACCTGCCAGAAATATCAGTGGAAACCGCAAAACTCTCACAGCAAAGGAGAGGTTATAGCGAGGTATGGTAAAGGACGCAATGCCTGTAACTGCGACAACAATTACCATTGGAGCTGAAATAAGCCCTGCTTCCACAGCAGCCTGTCCTATAACCAATGCACCTACTATGCTGACTGCCTGTCCAACAGGCTTAGGAAGTCTGATTCCTGCTTCTCTCAGAGCCTCAAAGGTAATTTCCATTATCAGCGCTTCTATTACTACCGGAAAAGGAGTAGGCTCTCTGTTGTCAATAATGCTCATAAGCAGCTTTGAAGGTATCATCTGCTGGTGAAAAGTAGTGACGGCAACATAAACAGACGGTGCAATCAAGGCCATGAATATGAAAATGAGACGAATTATTCTAAGAAAGGTGCTCATGGTAAAATGCTCATAATAGTCTTCATTGGAATGTATTTCCCCCCAGAAGACCACAGGAACCAGCAGTGTGAAAGGGGTGTTGTCACATAAAATGGCTATTTTGCCCTCCAGCAGGTTGGCAGCGACCACATCCGGCCTTTCGGTGTTCTGTACCTGGGGGAAAATACTAAAGGGAGCATCTTCAATAAATTCCTCAATATAGCTGGATTCCATAACACTGTCTATTTTGATCCGTCCTATTCTTGACCTTACCTCATTTATGACCTGGTCCACAGCAATCCCCTGAACATATGCCATGGTTATCTTTGTCTGCGAAATTTCACCTATCATGAAGGATTCCATTTTAAGCCTGGGAGTCCTGAGACGTCTGCGCAGCAGGCTTATATTGGTATTCAGGTCTTCTGTAAAGCCTTCACGGGGCCCTCTGATGACAACCTCCGTTACGGGTTCGCTGATACTCCGCCGCTCACCGCCGCTGATACCCAAAGACAGGATGGTCACTTCCCCATCCACCAGCAAGACTGTGCTTCCTTCCAATACATTCTTTACTACATCCTTTAAAGAATTAATGGTCTTCAGCTTTCCAACCGATATTATCTGCTGCTGAATGAAATCAACAATATTTTTTTGATGGTTTTCTCCTAAAAACGTTTCCGACAGCATAAGCTGCTTTAAGACCTGTTCATCCAGTAGCTTTGTGTCTGTCAGTCCTTCTACATACACCGCTATGGCTTTTACAGTTTTTAAAACCGTGAACGGCCGTATTACCACATCTGTACAGCCTTTAAAAACACTTCTCAAAAAAGCTTCGTTATCCTCAAGGTTACCTGTAAGCTCATGCTCATCCAGAGCTTGTGAATCCTCTTGAAGAATTTTGTCATAGGTTTTCTGCTTTTTCTTTTTAACTATATCTTCTACCTTTATTGGTTTCTTCATAAGCTCACCCTTTTCTTATCACATTAAGTATTATTTCAACCTTGAACAAACTTATCCAGCTATATATTAACAATCCATAGCAATATAAAATAAAAGCTCTGATAATGTCTTTTAAAAATGTATGGAATATGCCTGTAAAAAGGATAATTTTGAAATTTAAGGATAAACTGAATTTCTAGGAGGAGTTCAATGAAAAACAAACAGAAGCAGCTTGTTTCCAGTACTGAAATATGGGCGGCAATGCTCATTTATATTACTGCCGATGCAATGACAGCCCCTATTGGAGGACAGGCCGGAAATATGTCCTGGTTTTCAATATTGATTGCAATAGTGGTGAGTCTGGGTATAACCTGGGTTTATTCACAACTCGCAGATAAAAACTCCGGGAAATCCATCACCGGTATAGCAGAAGGGTTGATGGGCAAATGGTTTGGAAAGGTTATTGCCTTTGTATATGGCTGGTTCAGCCTTGAGCTCAGCTCATACAACCTGAAAAACAACTGGCAGATGACCTCTATAGTTGCTCTTCCTAATACTCCGATTATAATAATCGCCATATTGGCCATGATTTTAGTCATATGGATAGCATATGGAGGCATTGAGACTATCGGCAGACTGTCTCTCATTTATATACCTGCACTGATAGCTTTTTTGGGGATTGCATTTTTACTGCTGAGCAGAGATTTTAATATTAAGAATTTCCTTCCAATTATTGAAGTTGACTGGCGCAAAATATTTTATGCCTCATTTCAAGTTACTACCTTACCTCTTTTACTCAGCATTGTATTTGTAATGATTTTTCCAAGTATTAATAAAAAGGGCAATGTAAAAAAGCCGGCTTTATATGCCATTTTAACAGGGGGATTTCTTATTTTCCTGGCGGATGTACTGTATGTCCTGGTGCTGGGCCCTCTTGTCCCAAACCTTACCTACCCGGGCTATACCACCTTTTCCTATGTAGAAGCGGCTGATTTTCTTGACCGTGCAGAAATTGTTCTGTACAGCCTGTTTATTTCAATCAGCATCATTGAAATAAGCATTTCACTATATGTGGCCGCCCTTTGCTTTGCGGACCTTTTTGGGCTGAAGAATTACAGGATATTGCTGATACCTCTGGGATTTTTAACCCTGGAGCAATCTTTATTTATTGTTAAAAATCACTCCGACCATATCAGCCTGGCTCAATATGGCTGGCCCTGGTATGCAATAATTTTTCAGTTCCTGATACCGCTTTTCCTGCTGATAGTATCTGCTTTCAAAAAGGGCAAGGAACCCGGAAAGGGAAATTCAAACACAAATGCAAACACAAATGAAAATGAGAATGTAAACACAAATACAAACCCAAATACAATCGGTAATAAAACGGAAACTGAAAGTGGAAACTGAAATAAAAGCCTGAAGTAAGGCCATTACAGACTTTCAGTGTTATCCACCACTACTGCCGGCTTGAAACCGCTATTTGCAGCAATCTGCTTTCCCCCGTCCCCAGCTTCTCTTTTAAACAGAAAACACAAGGGAATTGCAATCAATACGATAATTACCGAAATAAAGTACACATCATTTATACCCATTACAAAGGCCTTGTCATTCAGCAGTACCTTACTCATATGTACCGCTGTGTCTGCCTGGCTCAAATCAACTGCATGCTGCTTTGCTAAAAAGCTCAGAAGGGATGTGAAAATGCCTATTGACAGACAGCCGATACTCTGTGCTACCCAGTTGTTAACTGCCGAACCGTTTCCTGCAAGCTTCCTGTCCAGGGATGACATGCCCAGATTTGTCACCGGAGCCGTAGCGAAAGCTATCCCCACATTCCGCAATGTCATGCACATAATTATATAAATATGGCTGCTCTCCAGTGAGAGCTGTGAAAGTAAATATGAGCCGGCCGCCATGGAAATGATGCCGCCCACCACAAAAATACGCGGGTCCACACGGTTATACAGCCTGCCCACAACCAGCATGCACAATGCCATGGCCAGAGAGGGCGGAAGCAAAACAAGCCCTGCGTCCAAAGCAGAAATATGCTGGGCATTCTGCAGGAATAGGGGTGTAAGCAAAGAGCCGGCATAAAGGCCCATCGTGATGACACTTCTTATAATTACACTGATGGTAAAACCCTTGTACTTAAATATTTCAAAATTTAAAATTGGATTCCTGGCATGTTTTTCTCTGAAAATGAATACTGCCAAAAGTACCAGTCCTGCTGAGAAAAATGAAATTGTCTCCTTTGAAGTCCATCCCCATTGAGCAGCTTCACTGAAAGCAGTCAAAATCAAAACGCTCGCTGTCAGACATGCCGAAAAACCCAGAAGGTCAAACCCGGCAGGAGGGTTCAGCTTATAGTAAGGCACAGCTTTGACAACCAGAATTATGGCCACAATGCCAATGGGAATGTTCATTAAAAATATAGCCTTCCAATTAAAGTTTTGTATTATCCAACCGCTTATGGTGGGCCCGAAGGCGGGAGCCAGCATAGCCGAAAGACTCCACAGGCTTATAGCCATGGCCTGCTTCTTCCGTGGCGCAACCTGGTAAATGATAGACATGGTTGAAGGTACTGCAAATCCGTTAAAAGCTCCCTGCAATATCCGAAAAGCCACCAGGGATTGGATATTCCATGACAGGGCGCACAATAAGGAGCACAGGGTGAATCCTATAATTGAAATTAAATAGGTTGTCTTATAGCTGAATCTTTCTCCAAAATAACAGGTTACAGGTGCAATTATTCCCGTTGACAGCATAAAGCCTGTCATTGCCCACTTCACTGTATCCAGGCCGGTATTGAAATGTTCCATCAAATAAGGTACGGCAATATTTATAGTGCTTGAGGCAAGGGTCATAAGAAAAGCGCCTGTGACTATGGCAACCATCAGCAAGCCATATCCCGGCTCTTTTTGTTCAGTATTTTCCATTAATGCGCTCCAATCATAACTGCATTAGGTAATTTGTCAGTTAATTAATTAATTGATTATATGTCAATAATGACATATAATATAATATGCCTGTTAAATACATATGTCAATGATGACATATGAAAAGGAGAAATATATGAACAAATTATCCTATGGATTACTGAGTTTCCTATCTACCGAACCGCTTACCGGCTATGATCTGATGCTTAAGCTGAACCAAATCTGGAACACCACTCATAGTGCCATCTACCCACTGCTTGCAGAATTGGAAGAAAAAAAATATGTGGCTTACACAATTATCGGTCAGAACAGTAAACCGGATAAAAAGGTCTATGAAATTACCAAGGCGGGCAGAGAGGTGCTGAGGACCTGGATTGCCTCCCCCACGGATGAAGCCGTGCGAAAAGATGAAATGATGCTGAAGATTTATTGCATGCAGGGTCTGGATAAGTTGACAATGGATAATTTACTTGACGAAATGGAAGCCAGATACCGCGCGCAGCTTGAAAAGTATACCCGTTCCCTGGAAAAAATCATTGCTTCAAACAACAACAGATTTGATTCGTATAATTCTTCCAAATTCGGCACCTTTGTAATACTGCAAAAAGTAATCTGCGACATTAAAACGGGTATAAGCTGGTGCAAGTGGCTCCGAAGCTTGTGTAATAAAGCTTCTGCAATTGACTGTTCAAAAGACAGTTTTGAGAGCTTTGAGGAGTTAATGGAAAATTATCAAGTAAGCTCCATAGGCAAATCTTGAGTGTAGACTTTACCAGATTTTATATCAGAAAGACCGGCGTTGATTCCGGCCTTCGCTTTATACATCAGATACGATTTTCAGTCCTATTATGCCTATAACAATAAGTGCCACAAATACTAATCTTATAAGCTCAACGGGCTCCTTGAACAGCATTATTCCCAGAATCACAGTCCCCACCGTACCTATACCTGTCCAGACAGCATATGCCGTCCCCAAAGGAAGGTTTTTCAATGCCAAAGATAAAAAGTAAAAGCTCGCTATCATTCCTATTATAGTCAATATACCATGTACTAATTTCGTAAATCCTTGGGAATACTTCAGCCCAACAGCCCAGCACGTTTCAAGCAGCCCGGCAATAACCAGTAATATCCAATTCATTTTTTCACCTCCTTTCATGCCAAAAAACAAAAAAACCCGGAAGATACTTATAATATCTCCCAGGCTTTTATCCTTCCGTGTACACAGGTACTGTGGTTTTATCTCGGTCCAGACCAGAGCTTTGCAGAACTGCGGAACCCTATAAAACTTTTTTATATGAAATTTTCTTACTTTAATAATAATACCATATGGCTTTGGTATTTTCAATTAATACAAGTCAGTTTTCATTGCTATCATAATAAACCCTTTCAAAGTCCATGGCTTATTTACTTTAAAAGAAACAGCAATTCCCTTATAAGACCGGGTGAAAGCGTTTCCTTTTGTTTCTCTATTAACATTTGAATTTTGTCAATCTGCCGGCCGTTTGCCTGTACAAACGACCTGTTGAAATCAAATATCCAATTTTGGATGGACTGTAAAGCCAGTTTTAAAACGTTATCTTCTTCATAGGATAAGGCTTCCAGCATATAAATCAATCGTCCCCACTTTGAAGCCTTGAAAAGAATAGCCATACATTTAATCTTCGTATACTCGTATGGCGTTTCCTTAAAAATCTCAAAAACCCTGACATAATCCGCAATGTTATATTTAACAATTAGTTTTTGAGCGGTTTTAACAACTCCTAACCTGCTGTCAGTGAGCTTTTCCGTAATAAGAGTTTTGTATTTTTCACTATCCAGCCTCATTAATGAGATTAGCGCTGCCCTAACTACGGTAATTCGACTATCTTTAAGATAACCTTCAAGGATTTCTGTGTCCTCTGCCTGCCCTGTCTCTCCTAATCCTAAAATAGCAGCTGCAGTAAATTGTTCAATGTTTCTTACATACACTGACCGAAAATCAAAATCCAATGAATGTTGTTTGATAATATTCCGAGCCAATGCTCTTACATATGCATCCTTATCAAGAAGCATTTTCATTGAAATGTCATAAATATTCTCATATTGTTTATCTTGAAGATATTGCAAAGCTAAAATACGGTTGCGTGCAAATTTATCCTTCAACATGATATATGAAGCTTCTATCATATCTTGACTGGTTTTACGCAATCTCTCGAATAATATTGTCCGTAAAAAGGGCTCCGGTTCATGTTTTAATTGACTAAGCGCCTGTTCAATGTCTGGTTGAGAAGCTTCAAACAATGCACCTATACAAATTCTGCGGGTTCTAAGATTATCACTTTGCAAGCCTTTGTTTAAATCTTCCTTATGTTCTTGACTAACAAGCTTATCAAAAAACTTTTGGGTATATTCGCCATGGGACCCCCGACTGCTCCACTTCAGTTTTTCAGCAAATGGCAACGCAGCGAGCATCTCGCCTTCAGACAGGTTTTGCAGCCTCTTATCAAAAGCTTTACCGGCAGCTTGACGAACCTGTAAAACCCAATCGTTTTGCCGTAAAATGACATATGGCAATGTGCCGTCATAGTCTCCCAACCTATGGACGGCTTTCTCCCGAATATAGCCATTTGGGTTAAAGGATGCGAATATCAATACTGCTTTTCGCTCCTCTGTATTCATAGATGATGTAATAAAATTATCTACCTTTTGTTCGCGCCAATCTATACTCCACTCCATTGAGGTAGTCTGTCTCATTTGCGTATCAATCCGGATAATATCATCAAACTCAAAACTTTTTAGTACATTGTTCAAGGCTTTGGCAGCCAGAAGTTTAGATTGGGAATCTTCTTCGCTGAAAACGCAGAAAATCAAAGAAAGCCTCCTCCGGTCTCCTTCATTTAAAGCATTTATGTTCCCCTCCAGATGCTTACCAAACCAACCTCGTTTTTTCTTCCAAAACATGATATCACCTCCTCTTTGCCAGGCTGTTAAAACTGATTGGCAAATCAATAATTATCTTCAACAAGTCATAGCCGCCTTTCTTTTGGGTATTATATAACAATTGGTAATGACTGGATAGGACTAAATTTCTTATTAAAAAAACAAGATGCCGGTATGCATAATCCAGCTACCAGCACCTATATCCTCTTCTTGCATAATTACCTCAAACCTTTATGTTACAGGGCTTTCACACCATGTACCTTACTACTGCTGTCCCAGCCCGACTCCTCCTGTTGCTGCCTTGAGCAGCGGCTATCGAAATAGATCAATCTCCACTTTTTCACATTATGGAACGCTTCAAATCATGCCTGTTATTTTTCTTTTATCGGTAGGAGCAAGTCTATTTGAATTGTAACGTTATCAGGGGAAAGCATGAATTTATTCATGTAATTAAGATGCTCTTCCATGCATTCTCTTTCTACTATTTGCTCTTTAAAATTCAATTCATACTTTTCATTATTCTGTGCCCAATTATATAGTTTAAACCATTCCTCGAAAGAACCCATAGGAATCATATACGCACAAAACAATCCGCCTGCAAATTGTTTTTTTGTAAAGGGCGGCTTTACTTCAAACTCGTCTGGAATTGTAACCCATCTTTCATATCCATGGTCACTTCCATCTGGCATATTACCGTTTGGGTTGTTAAATCCATAATGCCTGAAATCGGGCTTCACTTCATACAGCTTTGTTTCTCTGATAAAATTATGCAGCAAATTTCCGCTTTCAAGTTCGGCGGCACCGCCTGTACAATGAATACTTGCTACCTCAGCGGGGGGCAGATAAATGATTCTTACCTCCCTGTCCTGCAATTTGTTCAGGCTGTCATTTGCTTTGTCTAACTCATCCATTGACTTTTCCTCCTTAAAATTAATCTTAGTAAGTAGTAAAGGCTCAACAATTTTTAAGATATCATTGTCATGGAGCAAATCCAATTTGACATTGATTTTTTCACTCTCATTCAAACGTGCAACTAGCGATTGCAAAATGGTTTTAATGGTAGTAAGAGCTGTTATTTCAATATCAAGTTCGGCAATATTTTTTTGAAATACTTCAATAATATGCGACTTTTCGCTATTTTCAAAAATAGATTTTATCTGTTTCAGAGGAATCCGCAGTTTTCGCAGTACAATTATCTGCTGCAGACGCCTTACAGCAGTTTCATCGTATATACGATAAGCATAGTCTTCTTTCTTTTGACTCTGTATAAGCTCTATTTGTTCATAATAACGAAGCGTTCTTGTTGAAATATTTAAGTTTCGTGATACTTCGCTGATTGTTAATAACCCCATGCCTTTACCTCCTTTCCTTATTAAGCATAAAGGACGACACGACGTCAAAGTCAATAGTTTTTTGAATTTACTTTTATACTGTTCTCAAGCCTTTCCTCATGTGAAATTTTACCTGCATCAGGCAAAATCTCGTTGCCCTGTATAAACTTTTGAAATGTGGCTCGTTTATGGTGTATACCTCCACAGCGAGGTTACGGTCAATCCAGAACATCTGTTTTGCATTAAATTGTATGCCATATTCTGTTATGAGTCAAGCTCTTATTAAAAAACAAGGAAAGCCGGCCCAGGAGTCGGATTTGCAGCTTTTTATGAAGCTATGATATGCTTGAAATGGCGGTAACCTTATCCTCCTGCTAATCGGCTTCTATGTAATATTGAAATCCAGCCTCAATAATAATTTTGATCGTATCTTCTATGTCTTGCCCATCAGCGGTCAAATATCCGGAGGCAAAAATGGAATCTACCGCACAAAACATTTCTTTTTCCTTTCCCTTCAAATATACTTCTCTTCCGGCAGCACAGCGTATATCTGATTTCGGAGTTAATAGACGGGCAAGACATAGTACCTTCAGACAATACTCAGCAGACAGAAGCGAAGTATCCGTATTTCCCAAGGCCGTCCCCTTTATTGGTATCAGGAAATTGATTGGCACTGATTGAGGATTAATTTCCCGTATTTCGAAAAGCATATCCACAACGTCTATCTTTTTTTCCCCAAGACCTATAATACCGCCGCAGCAAATTTCAAACCCCATACCTTGCAGCATTTTAATGTTGTCTATTCTCCCTTGATAGGTGTGCGTCGTGCAGATGTTCGGGTAATAATTTCTGCTTGTATTCAGATTATGGTTTATCCTGTTGACTCCTGCTTCTTTCAGCTTTTTAGCTTGTCCCGAAGTTAAGAAACCGATAGAGCAGCAGATTTGAGTATTTGTTCCGTTTTTTAATTCTCTGACACGATTGGCAAACTCGTTTATCTCGGAATCAGTAAAACGTATGCCGCTTAATCCGATACAATGCCTCGAAAGTCTTTTTTCCCGAACAATATAGTTGTCCGCCAGTAGTTTGCCATATGATATCAGCTTGTATTTTTCAATACTTGATTTGGAATTATTAGATTGCGCGCAATAAGCGCAGTTCTGCGAACAATCCCCGCTCCGCGCATTTGTAAGAAGCTGTATACCGACCATATTCCCTTTATGCTTTTTTCTGACAGCGAAAACAATATCCAGCAGCTCGGGCAGGTCAGCGTCAGGCAAATTGAGAATAGACAGGGCTTCTTCTTTGGACAGGTCATTAAAATTGTACAACATTACTGCCCCCCATAAAACCTGAAAACACAGGCAACCCCACAGCTCCCGTGAAAGCAAAAATAATCTGGCTCAACGCGCCAGATTTAGCTCCCAATAATCCCGCGGCGATAAAAGTTGAAATGTGTGCAAGATTTAGGGGAACAGGGCCGATTGGAATAGATATTTGCGGCAATATTGCCGTCATGGCAGCAAACAAAGCGCATAACGCAAGTTCCTTAGTTTTGTTTTTTCTCATAAAACCCTCCGAACTATAAGCTATGTTATTCATTATACACGCAAGAATTTCCTATTGTCAACCTACTCCACGTGTTTGGTTGACAATAGGAAATCTCATGTCATGTTAGGTTTGTTTACAAAAAGGGTATTATCTCTCAAAATTATCAAGAAATAATACCCTTACTTTATTTTATACTTATGCCCTCAAACTCTTGCCACATAAGGACTTCTCTACTTCTGTCCCAGCCCTCCTCCGCCTATTGCCGCCTGGGCCGCCGCAAGTCTCGCTATGGGCACGCGGAAGGGTGAGCAACTGACATAGTTCAGCCCTGCCCTATGACAGAATTCAATAGAGGATGGATCTCCCCCGTGCTCTCCGCATATGCCCAGCTTTATATCAGGCCTGGTCTGCTTTCCAAGCTTCGCAGCCATTTCAACCAGCTTGCCTACCCCTGTCTGGTCAAGCTTTGCAAAGGGGTCGGATTCGTAAATTTTCTTAGCATAGTAGTCCTCCAGGAATTTACCTGCATCGTCACGGCTGAAGCCGAAGGTCATCTGGGTAAGGTCGTTTGTACCAAAGGAGAAGAACTCTGCTTCCTTTGCTATATCATCTGCCGTAAGAGCCGCCCTGGGTATCTCTATCATGGTACCCACCTTGTACTCCAGCTTCACTCCGGCCTTTTCAATAACTTCAGCAGCAGTCCTTACAACAATGTCCTTAACGTATTTCAGTTCTTTTATCTCACCCACCAGCGGAATCATTATTTCAGGAACCACCGACATTCCTTTTGCATTTACATTTATTGCAGCCTCTATAACTGCTCTGGTCTGCATTTCAGCTATTTCAGGATAGGATACCGCCAGACGGCAGCCTCTGTGTCCCATCATGGGATTGAATTCATGCAGGCTGGAAACTATTCCCTTTAAATCCTCAAAACTCATTTCCATTTCCTTTGCGAGAGCCTCAATATCGACCTCAGCCTGGGGCAGGAATTCGTGCAGAGGCGGGTCAAGGAATCTTATGGTTACAGGATAGCCCTGCATTTCCCTGAAAAGGCCCTCAAAATCACTTCTCTGCATGGGAAGCAGCTTATCCAGCGCTTTTCTTCTCTGTTCTTCCGTTCTTGACACAATCATTTCCCGCATTGCAGGAATCCTGTCAGGTTCAAAAAACATATGCTCCGTACGGCAAAGGCCTATACCCTCTGCTCCGAACTTAATGGCCTGAGCAGCATCGGCAGGAGTATCGGCATTTGCCCTGACCTTGAGAGTCCTGACCTCATCCGCCCACTGCATCAGTGTAGAAAAATCCCCTGTCATTTCAGGCTCTATGGCAGGCAGCCTTTCGCCATACACATTGCCCGTGGAGCCGTCCAGAGAAATCCAGTCGCCTTCCATATACTTCCTGCCATCCCTGTCTATAAAATACTTCTCTTCCTCATTTATTCTTATGTCACTGCAGCCTGCCACGCAGCAAGTACCCATGCCGCGTGCCACCACTGCCGCATGGGAAGTCATTCCTCCGCGTCCGGTCAGGATACCCTGGGAAACATGCATGCCCTCAATATCCTCCGGAGAGGTTTCCATTCTGACAAGTATTATTTTCTTTTCGCCGCCCTTTGAAGCTTCAACAGCTTCCTCAGCTTCAAAATATACACGGCCGGTTGCTGCTCCGGGTGACGCAGGAAGTCCTTTGGCAACAGGTTTTGCCGACTTAAGAGCTTTTGGCTCAAAGTTCGGATGCAAAAGGGCATCCAACTGCTTTGGATCAACCTTCATAAGGGCTTCGTTCCTGTCTATCATTCCTTCGTTCACCAGATCAACCGCTATTTTCAAAGCGGCTGCCGCAGTTCTCTTTCCGTTTCTGGTCTGCAGCATGAAAAGCTTGCCCTTTTCTATGGTAAACTCCATATCCTGCATATCTCTATAATGGTTTTCAAGAATATTTGCTGTTTCAACAAACTGATTATAGGCAGCTTCATTAACGGCCCTCATTTGTTCCATGGGCTGCGGCGTTCTTATTCCCGCAACAACATCTTCCCCCTGTGCATTCATGAGGAATTCGCCGTACAGCTTCTTTTCACCGGTGGAAGGATTTCTTGTAAAAGCAACCCCTGTCCCCGAATCATTTCCCATATTGCCGTAAACCATCTCCTGAACATTGACGGCAGTACCCCAATCTCCGGGAATGTCGTTGAGCCTCCTGTAAACAATGGCGCGCGGGTTATCCCAGGAACGGAAAACCGCTTTTACTGCCTCCATAAGCTGTATCTTGGGCTCCTGGGGAAATTCAAAGCCCTTCTCGGCTTTAAAAAGCTCTTTATATCTTTTTACAACTTCCTTAAGGTTATCAGCCGACAAGTCTGTGTCAAATTTTGCTCCGTTTTCTTCTTTAACCGCATCCAGGATTTTTTCGAATCTGGGTTTCTCAACCTCCATAACTACATCTGAAAACATCTGAATAAATCTCCTATAGCTGTCATAGGCAAATCTTTCATTGTTTGTAAGCTTTGCCAGCCCTTCCACCACCTGGTCATTCAAGCCCAGATTCAAGATAGTGTCCATCATGCCAGGCATGGAAGCTCTCGCTCCCGATCTTACCGATACAAGGAAAGGATTTTCAGGATCACCAAAGTTTTTTCCCACAATCTGTTCTGTCCTGGCAAGCATCTGATAGATCTCAGCCTCTATCTCGGCTGCAATTACTTTACCGTCATTGTAATACCTTGTGCATGCTTCAGTAGTTACTGTGAATCCTCTTGGAACCGGAAGCCCCAAACCGGTCATTTCAGCCAGGTTCGCTCCCTTGCCTCCGAGAAGGTTTTTCATGGATGCATTTCCTTCACTAAAAAGATAAACGTACTTTGACATTTAAAACCCTCCTGTACAAACTTATAATTGATGTATTAACAAAATTGCAACGCAATTTATGTCTTCAAATGTGTCTGCTCTGGATAGCCTAAATAGATAGTTCCGGTTATATTGCCAATGGAGTTGTAATGGATGCAGTTTTTGAAATTGTTAAAAACGTAACTTTCCCTATAGGCAATTAATGCAGGCATAATTATTATGCCTGCATTTAGTATTATGCTATGCATAATACGTTAAAATACAAATTTTCCGTCAAAATATGAAATTAAATCATCTATCTTTATCCTGATCTGCTGCATTGTATCTCTGTCTCTTATGGTTACACTTCCGTCTTCAAGTGAATCAAAGTCAAAGGTAATGCAGTAGGGTGTTCCTATTTCATCCTGCCTGCGGTATCTCTTGCCTATGCTGCCGGTTTCATCAAATTCACAGTAATAGTGCTTTGCAAGCATTTGATATACCTTGTCCGCTTCCTCTCCCAGCTTCTTTGATAAGGGCAGCACTGCGATTTTCACCGGAGCAAGGGCAGGGTGGAATCTCAATACTGTTCTCACATCGCCTTCGGCAACCTCTTCCTCATCATAAGCATCGCAAAGGAAGGCCAGAGTTACTCTGTCTGCACCCAATGAAGGCTCAATGCAGTAAGGTACGTATTTCTCGTTTGTAGCAGGATCAAAGTATGACAAGTCATCCTTTGAATGCAGCATATGCTGTTTAAGATCAAAATCGGTTCTGTCGGCAATACCCCACAGTTCTCCCCATCCGAAGGGGAACAGGAACTCAATGTCAGTAGTGGCATTGCTGTAGTGTGAAAGCTCTTTTTTATCGTGGTCACGCAGCTTTAAGGATTCAGGCTTCATATTCAGGTTCAGCAGCCAGTTATAGCAAAAGTCCTTCCAATAGCTGAACCATTCCAGATCCTTGCCGGGTTCGCAGAAAAATTCAAGTTCCATCTGTTCAAATTCACGGGTTCTGAAGGTAAAGTTTCCAGGTGTTATCTCATTTCTGAAGGACTTTCCTATCTGTCCGATTCCAAAAGGAATTTTCTTTCTGGAAGTTCTCTGAACATTCTTAAAATTTACAAATATTCCCTGGGCCGTTTCTGGTCTCAGGAATATCTCAGCCTTTGAGTCCTCGGTAACACCCTGGAAGGTTTTAAACATGAGGTTGAATTTTCTTATATCGGTGAAGTTCGCTGAATCACAGTTAGGACATTTTACTCCCTTGTCCTTTATGTATTCCATCAGCTCTTCATTTTTAAGACCGTCAACTTTGAACTCGATGTTGTTTTCCTTGTTCCAGTCTTCTATCAGCTTGTCAGCCCTGTGACGTGTTTTACAATCCTTGCAGTCTATGAGCGGATCACTGAAACCGCCCACATGTCCTGAAGCCACCCATACCTGGGGATTCATGAGAATTGCACAGTCAACGCCTACATTATATGAGCTTTCCTGTATAAACTTTTTCCACCAGGCTTTTTTTACGTTGTTCTTCAGCTCCACACCCAAAGGACCGTAATCCCATGCATTTGCAAGTCCCCCGTAAATATCCGAACCAGGATAAACAAAACCTCTGTTCTTTGCCAAAGAAACTATTTTTTCCATTGTCTTTTCAAATGACACCTTAATTCCCCCTATTTTATAACATTCTTGGTTCTTACATATGTTATTTTATCCTCTGCTATCTCATGGATAGCAATAGTAACTTCCTTGTCCGAATTTACCTTGGTCAGTTTAGTGGCACCGTCCACAAGCTGTCTCGCCCTCTTCGCCGCCTCAACTACCAAAGTGTATCTGCTGTCAACTTTTTTCATCAATTCATTGATTGAAGGATAAATCATATAATCTCCTCTCTGCGTGCTTTACGCTTGAACTCTGTAATAATAAAATATCAAATATGGATGTAATCACAAATCTCGAGGTTTGGCTGAAACGCCGCCTCTGTTACTGCTTTATCAAGCTGTCTATATACTCCGTATTTCTTGACGGCTTCAGGCGCTCGGCATCCAAAACCTTTTCTATATTCACAACTGCAGCATCAACACTGTCATTTAAAATCAGGTAATCGTACTTGGATACGTATTTCAACTCGTTTGCCGCCTGCTCCAGTCTTTTCTCAATCACATCGCAGCACTCGGTAGCCCTGCTTTCAATTCTTCTTCTCAGTTCTTCCAGTGACGGAGGAACTATAAAAACAAGTACACATTCAGGATATTTTTGTTTTATCTCCAACGCACCTTCTACTGTTATCTCCAATATGACATCAGTGCCTTTATCCAGACATTCATCAACAAATGCCTTGGGTGTACCGTAATAATTGTCACAGTATTTGTCCCACTCTATCAAAGCATCCTTTTCAAGCATGTCAAGGAATTGACTTTCCGATACAAAAAAATAGTTTTGCCCTTCAACCTCTCCCTGGCGCGGTTTTCTCGTCGTTGCCGATACCGAGTATCTGACATTTTCCCTTTCAGAGAGCAATTTCTTGCACACAGTGCCCTTGCCTGTGCCGGAGGGGCCAGATATAACCACTAATAGACCTCTTTGCTGCATTCCTTCCTCCAATTATCCTATATATAAAATTACTATTCTTCCTCAGTCTCCACTTCAGGCTCGTTGACATCAACATCCTTGGTATTGAGCCTGTGAGCCACTGTTTCAGGCTGGACCGCCGACAAAATGATATGGTCGCTGTCGGTAATAATAACAGCTCTGGTTCTTCTGCCGTAGGTGGCATCTATAAGCATCCCTCTGTCCCTGGCTTCCTGAATGATTCTTTTTATTGGCGCCGATTCAGGACTGACAATGGCCACAAGTCTGTTAGCCGAAACAATATTTCCAAATCCAATATTTATAAGCTTCATAAATTTCCTCCCGGATTAATCATCATAAATCCTATTCCATGTTCTGAATCTGTTCCCTGATCTTCTCGGTTTCACTTTTTAACTCCAATACGAGCTTTGTGATTTCAATGTCATTTGACTTTGATCCGATGGTATTGATTTCCCGGTTTATTTCCTGAACCAGAAAATCAAGTTTTCTTCCTACAGGCTGCTTTTTAATGCTCAGGATATCCCTTAGCTGAATCAGATGGCTGCCCAGCCTGACAAGCTCCTCATCAATGCTGCATCTGTCGGCAAAAATAGCTACTTCCATAGCTATCCTGTTTTCATCGATGGTTTGCTGGTTCAAAAGCTCCTTTATCCTGTTTTCCAGCTTTTGTTTATATTCTATGACAACCTCCGGACTTCTATTTGTTATCTGAGAAATAATTTTTTCCATATAATCCGCTTTTTGAAGCAGGCTCATTCTAAGCTCATTGCCTTCCTTCTCACGCATCTGGACCAGCGAAGCCACAGCAGCGTCCAGGGCTTTGTTCAAAATAACCCAAAGCTGTTCTTCATCATCTTCGTTCTTTTCTATTCTCAATACATCGGGAAATCTGGAAACAAAGGACAGGCTCAAGTCATCCTTCAAACCGTACTTGTCCCGGAGCTTTTCCACTGCCTGTATGTATGCGCCGGCCAATGCCTCGTCAAGCATGACACTCCTTGAATCCTCGGAGCGGTCTTCAAAAGATATGAATATATCAACCTTTCCTCTGAATATGCTCTTGGCTGCTACCTCTCTGACACGTTCCTCCAGGTATGCAATCTGCCTGGGCAATTTTATATAAAAGTCAACATAACGATGATTAACACTCTTAATCTCCACAGTAAATTCCTTACCGTGTTCAGCATAGGTTCCTCTTCCGAACCCGGTCATGCTTCTAACCATAAAAACCTCCATTTTCCGGAATGCTTTCAGGGATTTATTTACTTCCAAATCCTTCTTAAGCAATTTTCATATGTATTATAACACAATTTCGCATTAATTAAAGAATTATTTACTACTTTTCTTATATTTTATCAATTTTTCTTCCATTTCCTTCTGTTCTTAAGTTCTTACACTAAATTATTACCCAAATATAACATATTAATGCTCCCTGCATAAAGCCCGACTCTGTCCTGAAACCTCCAGGCAAACAAAAAATGAGGGTAATCCCCCCATTTAGTATTGTCAGCCTTGATATTTTATCTATTTCATTTTAAGAACGTTTTCTATTGCCTGCTGAACCCTGGTTTTGTCAAAAGGCTTGACTATAAAATCCCTGGCTCCCATCTTTATTGCATCAATCACCATTGATTGCTGTCCCATGGCTGAAACCATGATTATCTTTGTATTGGGCGACGCGTTCAATATTTCCTTTATAGCCATAATACCATCCATTTCAGGCATTGTAATATCCAAAGTCATTATATCCGGTAGAAATTTTTTTGCCTGCGAAATGGCTTCATGACCATTGGCGCCTTCGCCCACAACCACATAATTTGAGTTTTCTTCAATCATTCTCTTGATGAGTGTTCTCATAAAAACAGCATCATCAACAACCACAAATTTAAGTTCTTCCATTAGACACATCTCCTAATTCATACATCATTAGTGAAAGTGCAACTATCCCCGCTGTTTCAGTTCGCAGAATCCTAGGACCAAGTGTCATCTTTCTTATTCCCCTGCTATCTGCAAGTTCTATTTCCTGCTCCGTAAACCCGCCTTCAGGGCCGATAAAAATAGCCGCACTTTTTGTATTGGAACAAGCTGATACAATTTCCTTGAATCCAACGGAACTTTCCTTCTCGTAAGGAATTATCGCCAAGTCCTTGTGAGAAGCCGCAGCTACAGCCTCAGCAAACTTAACAGGCATTCCTACAACGGGTACAAGCCCCCTGTTGCACTGCTTGGCAGCTTCCAAAGCAATTTTTTGCCATCTGGAAACCTTAGCCTGTGCATCTTTCCCGGAATTTATCTTTACAATACTTCTTTCAGTAATTACGGGTACTATTTCTGAAATCCCGAGTTCAATGCATTTTTGCACTATGAGTTCCATCTTGTCAGCCTTGGGCAGTCCCTGAAACAAGGTTACCCTGAGAGAGGACTCAGTTACATTTACAGCCTTATCCGTTATACTGGCATATATACAATCATTGCCTATCTCATCTATAACGGAGGTGTAATCGGTCCCTTCACAGCAAACCGTGACAGTATCACCTTTAACCGCTCTCAAAACCTTTTTGAGATGCTGGTAGTCCTCGCCGGTGATTTTTATTCTATTGTCCTCAATCTGCGTTCTATTTACAAAGTATCTGGACATCTGAACACCATTGCCACCCATTCACCCATTTCAAGGCTTTCAATCAAACCCATTCCACTTTTTGAACAGGCATCAATAACATCCTGTTTTCTCTCCCTGATTATACCGGAGGTAATAAACAAGGAGTTCTTTTTTAAATAATAAGGTATAAGTGTGGACAAGTCAATAATTACATTGGCAATGATATTTGCCACAATTATATCAAACTTTTGCCCGTCTTGATTCAAATCCGACAATATACCCCGTCTAGTTTCTATTTTAACAGATTCCCCGTTAATTTCCACATTTTCCTTTGCAACCTTTACGGCAACTTCATCTATATCCAACGCCCTGACACTTTCAGCACCCAGCTTTGAAGCTATAATTGCCAGTATACCCGTACCGCAGCCCACATCCAGCACTTCACTTCCGGCGCTCATATATTTGTCCAGCAGCAGTGAACACATTTGTGTAGTTTCATGCGTTCCTGTACCAAAGGCCATTCCCGGGTCCATTTCAACTATTATTTCTGAGCCGCTGGCTTCATAAGCCTCCCAGGTAGGCTTAACAACAATCCTGTCCGTCAGTTTAAAAGGCTTGTAGTACTTCTTCCAGGCGGTTGACCAGTCTTCATCATCCACCTCGCCATAGCCCTCCAAACCTTTTCCTATATTGAGAAATTGGGAAATATTAGCAAGTCCCTCGTTTATTTGCTTCAAAAGTTCGTCAATACTTAAGCCGTTCTGGAAATAGGCTGATATTACCACATCTTCGCCCAGGGCCTCCAGAAACTCCTCATCGGCATAATCCAATGTGTTTGGTTTTTCGATTTCTCTTCTGATGTCAAAGGGGTCCTTAATAGCAACTCCACCGGCGCCCATGGATGTCAGCATTTCAGCTACTGCATCGCTGGCCTCTTCCGTTGTGTTTACCCTTATCTCATACCACTTCATCTTTTTCTCCTTCTGTGCTGTGTTATCCTTAGTTCAGCTATTTGAACGCATCCTTCATTTTATCAAAAAAGCTTTTTCTCTGCTCGTGCACTTCGTCTCCGCCAAGCTCGGCAAACTCCTTCAGCAGGGCCTTTTGCTTCTCATTCAGCTTCTTGGGCACATCTATATTTACTTTTACATACTGATCCCCCCGGCCATTTCCTCTCAGGAAGGGTATTCCCTTTCCTTTCAGTCTGAAAACGGACCCGGTCTGTGTTCCCTCAGGTACGGTATACTTCACCTTTCCGTCCAGTGTAGGCACCTCCAGTTCAGCACCCAGGGCTGCCTGGGCAAAGGTGACAGGTACTTCACATACTACATCGTTCCCCTGGCGCTTGAACAGAGGATGGGTTTTTACTCTTATATTCAAGAACAAATCACCGTTTGGTCCCCCCTTTGAACCCGGGTCGCCTTCTCCGCGCAGTGATATGGTCTGTCCGTCATCAATTCCCGCAGGGACATTGATTTTCAGCTTGACATTGTTTCTGAGCTTACCCTTTCCATTGCAGGCAGGACATGGGTCGGCAATGATTTTACCTTCCCCTTTACAAACCTCGCAGGTCTTTGTGTTGATAAACTGCCCGAAGGGGGTATTTTGCCTTGACTGAACCTGGCCGGTTCCATTGCAGTGCTGGCAGGTACTTGCCTGGGTTCCGGCCTTTGCACCTGATCCGGAACACTTGGAGCATACCTCCATCCTGCTTACATTTATTTCACGTTCAACACCAAAGGCGGCTTCCTCAAAGGAAATCTCCATGGCGTATTTAATGTCCGCACCCTTCTGGGGCCCTCTCTTTGCACGTGATCTTCCTCCGCCGCCAAAGCCTGAACCGCCAAAAAAAGTTTCAAAAATATCACCGATTCCACCGAAATCAAAATCAGAGAAGCCGCCTGCCCCGCCTCCGAAGCCGTTAGGATCTGTTCCGGCATGGCCGAACTGGTCATATCTGCTTCTCTTCTGGGAATCACTCAAAATCTCGTAGGCTTCATTTGCCTCTTTAAATTTGGCCTCTGCTTCCTTGTTTCCGGGGTTGACATCCGGATGATATTTCTTTGCCAAATTTCTGTATGCTTTTTTCAGTTCGGCATCAGTAGCACCCCTCTGAACACCCAACACCTCATAATAATCTCTTTTCTCCGCCATTCCATTCAACTCCTGTCTCAAGCTGCAATTGAGCTTTAGATCAAACCTTCCTCTGAAAAAATCTGATTCCCTACTCTTTCCAAACATTGCTATACCTTCGCAAAACTATCTCACGAAGGTATTATTATTTTCTGTTAACTTTTTTAATCCGAAGCTTTTAAGCAACGGCACTTATTAATCCTTTTGAAATCGCCACAGCAATATTTATTTTAAAGGGGCTTTAATACTAAAGCCCCTCAAGGAATAATTTATCATTCCTTTATTATTATTATATAATTTTATTTGTCTTCGTCAACTACTTTGTAGTCCGCATCAACAACATTATCAGTATTTTCCGCACCCGGCTCACCCTGCTGTCCACCGAAACCTGCTGCATTGGGGTCTGCTCCGGGAGCCCCGCCTGTCTGTTGGTAAATCTTTGCGGATACGTCATAGAAAGCCTGCTGCAATTCTTCCGTAGCCTTTTTAATCGCTTCGCTGTCAGTACCCTTTAGTGTATCCTTAACCTTGTTTACACCAGCCTCGATTTTTGATTTGTCATCCGCGGATACCTTGTCGCCAAGATCCTTCAGGGATTTTTCCGACTGGTATACAAGGGAGTCGGCATTATTTCTGATGTCGATTTCCTCTTTGCGCTGCTTGTCTTCCGCAGCGAACTTCTCCGCTTCCTTGACAGCCTTGTCGATATCTGCATCTGAAAGGTTTGTGGAGGCAGTAATTGTAATCTTCTGCTCATTGCCGGTACCAAGATCCTTTGCGGATACGTGAACGATACCGTTTGCATCTATGTCAAAAGTAACTTCTATCTGTGGAACTCCCCTTGGTGCAGAAGGTATTCCTGTAAGCTGGAATCTTCCCAGGGACTTATTGTACTGGGCCATTTCTCTTTCACCCTGGAGAACGTGGATTTCAACACTTGTCTGACCGTCGGCTGCCGTTGAGAACACCTGGCTCTTCTTTGTGGGAATTGTGGTATTTCTTTCTATAAGCTTTGTAAATACCCCTCCGAGAGTTTCGAGACCGAGAGACAATGGAGTAACGTCCAGAAGAAGGAGGCCGGTTACATCACCGGTCAGAACTCCGGCCTGTATTGCAGCACCTACGGCAACACACTCATCCGGATTTATACCCTTGAAGGGTTCTTTTCCAAGGTACTTCTTAACCGCGTCCTGAACTGCCGGTATTCTGGTTGAGCCTCCCACCAATAAAATCTTGTCTATCTTGTCAGGGCTGAGACCGGCATCCTGCATAGCCTGCCTTGTGGGACCCATTGTCTTTTCCACCAGGTCAGCGGTTATCTCATCAAATTTGGCTCTGGTAAGTGTAACGTCAAGGTGTTTTGGGCCTGAAGCATCTGCTGTTATAAACGGCAGATTGATGTTTGAAGTGGTAACCCCTGAAAGCTCGATTTTTGCCTTTTCAGCAGCTTCCTTCAACCTTTGCATGGCCATTTTGTCGCCTCGCAGGTCTATTCCGTTCTCTCTCTTGAATTCATCAGCAAGAAAATCTATTACCCTCTGGTCGAAGTCATCTCCGCCCAGCCTGTTGTTACCGTTTGTAGCCAGAACTTCAAAAACTCCGTCTCCGATTTCCAGTATTGATACGTCAAAGGTTCCTCCGCCCAGGTCATATACCATTATTTTCTGGTCATGCTCTTTGTCCAGCCCGTAAGCCAGAGCTGCAGCAGTAGGCTCGTTTATGATTCTAAGTACTTCCAGGCCTGCAATTTTACCTGCATCCTTTGTGGCCTGCCTCTGAGCATCACTGAAATAGGCAGGAACAGTGATGACGGCTTGTGATATTGTCTCTCCAAGATATGCCTCGGCATCAGCCTTAAGCTTTTGGAGTATCATAGCGGAAATTTCCTGGGGAGAATATTTCTTGTCATCTATGGGAACCTTCCTGTCAGTACCCATATCTCTCTTTATAGAGATAATAGTTCTTTCCGGGTTGGTTATGGACTGCCTCTTTGCCACCTGTCCTACCATACGCTCTCCGGTTTTTGAAAACGCCAGAACCGAAGGTGTTGTCCTATTGCCTTCCGGATTTGCTATAACAACGGGCTCTCCGCCTTCCATAACCGCTACGCATGAATTTGTGGTGCCTAAATCTATACCAATTACTTTTGCCATATTAAATAGCCTCCTTAAAAATTTTTCATAAACAGTATATTTGTACTTAATAATAAATCAAGGATAACTCAGTTTGCTACCTTGACCATGCTGTGCCTTACAACCTTGCCCTTCATCAGATAACCCTTCTGGAACTCCTCTATGACCGTATTCTCACCATATGCCTCATCCGAAACATGCATCACCGCATTGTGGAGCTCAGGATCAAAGGGATTGTCTACGGCTGTTATGGGTTCTACTCCAAGCTTATCCAGGCAGTCCTGGAGCTGTCTCATTACAAGTTCCACACCATCCTTGAGCGGATTGCCTTCCATGCCCTCGGCAGCCTTCAAGGCTCTTTCCAGATTATCCACCACCGGCAGGAATGCGTTTACCATGTCAATTGAAACATCCAGGCTCAGTGCTTCCTTTTCTTTAATAGTACGCTTTTTATAATTATCAAACTCGGCAGCCGTGCGCTGAACCATATTGGTATATTCTTCACACTGCCGGGTCTTTTCCTCCAGCTTTGCTTTGAGACCTTCAACTTCACTGTCGGAGACGTTTTCAGCTTTTTCATCGCCTTTTGCCTCAACGTCGGAGTTTATTGCAACCTCATTTTCTTCTGCCACATTTACCTCTTCACCGGTATCTTTTAAATTTTTGTATTTTTTCATTACCTGAAAATAACCTCCTTAAAATTTATTGCTATCCATCACCCAGAAGCTTTAATATCTCCTGATTAATTTTATTCCTTATATAATTTAATGATGAAACCACCTTTGAATATTCCATTCTGGTAGGACCGATGATTCCAATGGAGCCTATGACATAATCGTCCACACTGTAGGATGCAGTTACAATGCTGCAATCCTTGATTCCCTGCAAGACATTTTCATTTCCTATCTGGATTATTATTTCATTCTTGCTGCTGTGGTTATTGAGTATTTCAGACATCAGCTTCTTTTCATCCAGCAGGCTGAGAAATTCCTTGGCCTTTTGGACTTCTTTGAATTCCGGAAAGTTCAATATATTTGTAGTTCCTTCCAGATATATTTCCGGCCGGTCAATGAGTTTAATCAAATCTTCAATACCGTCCAGTATGGGCCGCATAAGGTCATATGGCAAAGAGGTAAGCTGCTCCGCCTCTCCGTTCAGGAAATTATTCCTAAGCATTTCCAGAGTAAACCCCTTGAGCTTTTCATTAAGCAAATTTGAAACCTGTATCAAAAAGTCCGGAGTTACCTTTTCAGGAATTCTGATAAGATTGTTGCGAACAGTATTGGAATCGGTGACAACAATGACCAGAGCCTTGCCGGGCTCAATAGGAACAACCTGCACAGCCTTCAGAACGCTTCTGTTTATTTGCGGTGTAACAGCCATGGAGGTATATTTTGTGAACTGGGACATTACCACGGAGGCATTCCGTATTATCTGACTCAGCTCATTTATCTTTATGTCCATTGCAGTTCTTATATTTTCTATTTCAGTGTCAGACAGGTCATTTATCTTCATAATCTGGTCTACATATAATCTATAGCCTTTATCCGAGGGCACTCTGCCAGCAGAAGTGTGGGGCTGCTCTAAAAAACCCATCTCCTCAAGATCGGCCATTTCATTTCGGATTGTGGCAGAACTGAGGCCCAATTCATGCTTTTTTGCAATGGTTCTGGAGCCCACAGGCTCTGCAGAGCTAATATAGTCATCAATAATTGCCTGCAAAATTTTCAGCTTTCTATCGTCAAGCATGTTAAACCTCCGTTCTCAGATTATAAGCAGTGCTGTCTCAAAAACAACCGCTCTTTTACAAGTTTGTTAGCTGTTAATTATTTGTTTGTTAGCACTCTTGTACGTTGAGTGCTAACATATACTTAAAATAACATTAGCATTTTTGTTTGTCAAGTAGTTTTATACAAAAATTTAACTGCCGGCGCACCCTGTCAAGTCCATATGTGAGCTACGAAAAAACCCTGCTCCGCCTCACAGGCGCAGCAGGGTTTTTTCCGTTATTTCCCGGTTATCTCAGGTTTTTTATAATTTCACTTTTATTGAACTCCGCCATTCTGAAAACCGTCAAATTGCTTGGGAGGCTCCGGAATAGCATACCTTCCTGTTCTCTCACGGTATACTTCAAAATAAAAAACTATCAGGATGAATTCGGCCAAGCCTGTTATTACAGGAGCAACAATGCTTCCCACCACGGGAATCAGCCCGATTATCCCTCCAAGTATGCTTCCTGCTATACTGCCGCACAGGTTCACGAGAATGGTGATTCCAAGTATCGGCCAGAAGTTTCCCTTTACATACCTGAAAGAGTTTTTCAAACCGTCTATAACATCACTGTCCTCCACACACACGGCCGGAAACCAGAGCGCCATGTAATTGTACAGGGCCACCGTTCCCACAATGCCTCCAAGTGTAAAACCGATCAGGAGTATTATGCCCAGGGGCAGTATTATAGTTGAAACAAAAACACCTACAAAAATCAGAATCATAAAGGCTATGGCAACACCAATACCAATTGCAATATTAAGCAGCCCGTATATTACAAATCTGCCTATGTACTTTGACATGCACCTGGAAAAATCGTTCAGCTTTGCATCTCCTGTTTCATAATGCAAATTTATAAGCCCGTATGTGGCAGGCCTTACCAGCAGCATGAATACAAAAGAGAGCAAGCCCGAAATAATGGAACTTACAATTATGGAACTCATATCAATACCTGCAAACAGATCTCCGTAATTATAATAGCCTCCGTTTGTCAAATTCTCCATTGCCCTCCGAAAGTTCTCTATAAGCGTGCCGCGGTGTGCCAAAAATCCCAAGCTTCCAACACCTGTTATCAGCGCAGGTATTGCTAATGAGATTAATAAAGGCAGGGTAAGCAGGAAGTTCTTAAAAGTAAATTTAAAAGCATTTTCGAGATGTCTCATAAACCAACCTCCATTTTGTTTTTTATTTGTTATAACTTTTACAAGTTATCATTTATATATGCATTGACCAGACTGTTATATCCTGTCATTACATGCTTTGTGGTGGCATTTGAAGCCGAATTCAGTGGAAAATCGTCAATCAGGCTGACCGGAAGAACCTTTATGGAGGTTCCTGTAATAAAGGCTGCATCAAAACTCTCAAGGGAATCCAATCCTATCAAGGTTTCAATTACTTCATATCCCAGTTTTCTGCAAACCTCTGCAACATATTGACGGGTAATTCCTATGAGCACGAAATCCTCTGGAGAAGTATATATCCTGTTTCCTTTTACAAAAAACACATTTGATTTTCCGCCCTCTGTTATCTTTCCATCCTCATTTACCAGCAAGGCCTCATACGCGTTATTTTCACTGACAATGCGCTGAAGCTCTTCCTTATAGCCCGCATGAATCATTTTGACATTTGGATTTTTTCTTTTCAGCTTCAGGGTGCAGCAGACTACCCCATTATCATATTCCTCTTGAGACGGATAATAGAACTTATTTATAAATAAGACCATACTTTGTTCCTGTTCAAATTGAAATACCGTGATTTTCACATTGCATTCACTAAGATCATTATGCCTGCACAGAGTTTCTATCTGCTCCCTTACTTCCTTTTTTGAAGGCAGCAGCTCATATTTCAATTTGCTCATGGAGTTTTTAAGTCTTGCATAGTGGTCCTCAAAAAATAAGGGAACCCCTTTTATGATCCTTATTACTTCATAGAAAGCCGTATGCTTGTCAAAAGAATATGAATCCAACTTCTCGGACGGTTCGGCTGCACCATTTAAAATACAGATTTTACCGATATTTTCTTCAAACTTCATCTGATATGCCCCTTTTTTAGTTTGGAATAAAATAACTTGCTCAGGCAACAATATATATCATTTTAAATAGATATACTTTTTTTGTCAATTAATAAAAAATATTCTATTATAATAATATTTCCTCTGCAACAGTCTCAATCTATCTCGTCAAGTGAAAGATAGTAACCAGGTATAAACTTATCCATAAAATATTTTACTTCCTCAAGTTCAATGTCGTTAATTGTAGATAATATAGCCTCACTAGCCTTTTTGAATTCAGTATTACCTGCTTTTACCTCTTCAATGCATTTGATGTATGCGGCAATTCTGTCTGCGGCTTTTACCAGCTTCCAGCATTCCACATCCTCCGGGTTCTTAAAGAACAGGGAATAATATTCGTCTGCCATTTCTTCAGGAAGCATTGATATGATTTTTTCTTTGGATATGTCCTCAATGTCCTTATAAATCTTACTTATCTGCGGGTTATAGTACTTTATGGGCGTGGGCATGTCTCCGGTTATGATTTCATTGCAATCATGAAACATGGCCAGAATTGCCACTCTCTCAGGATTTATCTCCCCGCTGAAATAGGTGTTCCTGATAACCGCCAGTCCATGGGCGATCATTGCCACCTGGAGGCTGTGCTCCTGTACATTTTCAGTAAAGGTATTCCGCATGAGACCCCACCTGTTTATATATTTCATTCTGGACAGGAATGCAAAAAAGTGAAAGTTTTCTTTATCCATAATTATTTCCATGCCCCCACTTCGCACAAAACTCCATGAAAGTCACGGTATGGAATCGGTGCCACATTTTTATTTGCTTCAAAATTTCTTTCAACCTTTACTCCCCTTTTAATAAGTCATACCCGGAAAGCCTGTGAAAACAGTTTTAACCTTTTTCACATTTACATCCAGTAAATTTCTTCAAAACAGCTTTGCGCAAAAGAGTCTGTCATGCCTGCAATAAAATCGATAACCTTCTGCGCGTCCCTTTCCTTCTTATCATAATTTTTATCCATAATAAAGTTGTAAAACATACGGTGTACCTTCATATCACTTGCCTGGAGTCTTTCCATATCCGCCAGGCTTTCCAGCAGGCTGTGGAACAGCCCCTCCATAGTATTTTCTGCTATTTTTTCATAGCGGGTTATTTTGTCAGCCTTGTATATAAGTCTTACATTTTCGTTTATGAGCTTCTCCAGGGCTTCTCCCTTGGCAGGGCTTAACTGTATGCAATCCTTGCCGTAGCTGTTTTCCACCAGGTCGCATACCAGAGAATTAATTATTTCTCCGTTAGTATTTCCAAGCTCGTTTCTTATATCTCCGGGAATATCTTTCATGTCCATAAGCCTTACCCTTACAGCGTCTTCAATATCTCTGCCCACATATGCAATTTTGTCTACCAGCCGGACAACACATGCTTCCAGGGTATAGGGCAATGCCCCGCGTTTTTTTATGTTACGGAGAGTCTCAGGAGTCTTGCTCAGGTCCCTGGTGAGAACGTACTCGTTGTATTTCTCTCCGCAATGGGATACAATGCCGTCCTTGACTTCAAATGTAAGGTTTAGTCCGCAATTGTCATTGATCTTTTCTCTTGAAATCCGGGTAGCCAGCTTCTCAACCACTCTCAGACTATGAAGCTCATGCTGGAAGCCCGCCGAGCCGTCCAGCCTTTTCATGCATTTGTCCAGAACCCGTTCCCCGCTGTGCCCGAATGGCGCATGGCCCAAATCGTGCCCCAAGGCAATGGCGTATGTCAGGTCCTGATTGAGGTTCAAGGTTCTGGCTATGGTCACTGCTATGGAACCTACATTAAGCACATGCTCCATACGAGTGCAAATGTGGTCATTTTTTGCATTAAAAAAAACCTGAGTCTTATGTCTCAGTCTTCTGAACTCCATCGAATACAATATCCTGTTTCCATCCCGTTCAAAATCGGTTCTGATGGGGCATTTCTCCTCCGGAACCAATCTGCCGAAGGAATTGGCATTTTTTGCAGCAAATACGCTTAATGCGTCCTCCTGCTGTTCTCTCAGCTTTCTCCACTCCACGGATACACCTCCTGAACCATCTGTTATAATGGCTTCGGGCCTTTTTATCAGAACTGCGCCTTTAAGAGATTAAAAGCGGCTGATACCTAGCTATAATAATACCATAGCCAGACATCAGCCGCAACCTGCGTCCACAGGTTTGTGCCCCGGTCCGCCTGCCCCGGCTCATTTATGAAGCGGGGTAAGCAGCAATTCCGTGTATGGCCTTCTAGTGGTCTGCAACACCTAAAAATCACATATTGCCGACGGTTAAATTTCTGCAGAATTTCGTTGTCGTTCTTGCCAATACATACAGTATTGCCTTCGTCCTCCGCCTTACCCTGCAAAAATTTTCCACGCCGGCAATATACGTTTTAGATGTTACAGACCACTAGTACTGCGGCTTTTTGGTTCTTCCGCTGCAAAACAGCGCTATTCCACCGCAAATTAAAGCAATGGGAATGAATATTTCAGGTCTGACCACCGAAGAAATCCTGTTGAGCAGCATGCAGACCATGAAGAAGGCTGCTACCCCTCCCACAATGAGACTTGCAACCAGCAGTCCCTTTTGCCTTTTTGAAAAAATATACATTTGGAAAAGGCCCACAGCTACTGAAAAAATATAAACAGGCCACGTATATTCTGCAAAATTCCAGTCTGTAGTAACCTCAAACATAAAAAGCAAACCTATGGTAGTAATTATGCCTCCCGGAATCAAAAGTCCCGGCTTTGAGCCTATAACAAAAAATGCGAGCTCAAAGGATAAACCAACAAGCAGTACAATAAAAACCCAGAAATCCACTGAATTGAACTCAAATAACCTTATTCCGAATAAACCTCTCAGCAATAAAACAATTACACCTATTGCTATAAGCAGCAGGCCAACAAATCCATTATTCCTTTTCATTAATCCTTCCTCCATTTACCAACCGCTCAAAAATTACTTACGAATATTATACATGAGGATCATTCAAATTGTCTGACTGCAGCATGAATTATATTACAGATTTTTGCAAATAATAGCTTACTGTAAAGCAGGACTTTATCATACTATGCCTTGACAGGAGTACACCTTGAAGATACCCGGCATAAAAATAAAAATATATATCAGTATCTTTACCATCTTAATTAACAGCTACTGCTTTTTTATACTGGCAAATAGCTGTAATACCATATACTATCCCACGTCTCCAAGGCTTGAGCTTTCATATATACTGGAAAAGGACAGCCTGACCAGGGAGGATTATTCCCTGCTGCTCCGGCAGACAGGCCTGGGCAGGCAGGCCGTGGACCAATTGATTCAACTGCCGGATGGAATGGCAAAAATCCTGGCTTATCAGAAGAGCTATTATGCAAAAACCAAAATATACAGTGAGAAGCTAAACCTGTTTACCAGCCAGGAAAATCTCCTGCCCGCGGACAAATCCGGAGGTGACTCCATAGGACTGGCTCCCTTAAAGCCCGGTGACATACTCCTTACCAAGTCCACCAGTACGCTTTTTTGGAGACACGGCCACTGCGGCATGGTCCTGAACCCCCAGGAGGGTATCACGATTGAATCCCTGGAGCCTGGAACCCTAAGCATGAAACAGCCCCTGTCCAAGTGGCTGAATTACCCCACCCTGAAAATAATGCGGCTGAAAAATGCCGATGAAAAAACACTTTCAGAGATTGCCGAATATTCTGAAAACAGCCTGCTAGGCATAAAGTACAGTATTCTGGCATCCAAAGCTACGGCGGGACCGGTCCCCGGAAGCAGCAACTGTTCACAATTGATATGGCAGGCCTTCAAGCACGGTGGCTATGACCTTGACAGTAACAAAGGCCTGCTGGTCACACCTGAGGATATAGCAAAAAGCCCTGTACTGGAAACCATTCAAGTAAGGGGCTTTGATCCTGAAAAACCGTGGTAATGCAGACGCGTTGTGAATTCTCAAACTGAAATACCTGGTTTTATGCTATAAACAGGCAGGCTGCCAGTGTTACAACTGCCAGCAGCATTATCAGGTAATCCTTCAAATAAAACCTGTATTGTTTATACCCGCTGTTTTTCTTTCTGATATTAAAGCCTCTGAGTTCAGCCGATATGGCACTTCCCTCTATCCTTTTAACGGAGGATATGAGCAGCGGTACACACAAGGGCAAAACAAGCTTCATTTTTTTTATGGGATTCCTCGTGTCAAACTGAACTCCTCTGGCTGTCTGGGCCTCAATAATCCCGTTCATTTCGTTTTCAAAAATAGGTATAAACCGAAGTGCCGTTATAAAGGCAAAGGTATATTTATATGGAATATGCAGCTTCTGAACAAAAACATTTGTCAGATCACTCATTTTCGTTACTGTCAGCATAAGCACCAGCGGCATTGTTGCTCCTGCAAGCCTTAATACAAGAAGCACTGAAAACTCCAGCCCCACATCCGTTATAAAAAGCCCGAAGGGCAAATCAAGTATCATATTGCCGGTGCGTATGAAGAATATCTGGAGAAGAAACAGCACAATACCTATCTTCAGCAGCGTTTTAAGAAGTGACAGCGCCTTTTTGGCAATTCCGGCCATAGACGCTATGGTTAAATTTATGGCAATGATACAAACCGCCATTAAAATATAACTGCTGACAAAGCTGCTCAGACACAGCAGGAATGCCATAATCATTTTTGATAAAGGATTTAATTTATGTATAACGGTATCTCCCTGGGAGTACTCCAGCATACCTTTCATCAGAACCTCCATTCAGCCGCTTCCGTGTGGCGGCGCTGCGGTTTCTATCGTTTCCCGCCTCTTGCATTGTTTTCTATGGTATCTGCCATTTCTTCCACAGTCATGACGCCAGCAAAGGCATCTCCAAGCCTAAGGGCAAGCTGTGCTATCTGCGGGGGTGCCAGAGAGGTTCTTCTCAAAACAGAATCATTTGACATGACCAGGCTGCATTCATCATCGGCCAGCACGCCGCCTTCTCCGATAACTATCACTCGCCGGGCAAAATCAGTCACAAGCTCCATGTCATGGCAGACCATTATTACAGTGGTGCCTTTAGCATTAAGCTGTTTTATTACCTCCATAATCTGCATGCATTCCCTGTAATCAAGCCCGGTGGTGGGTTCATCCAGCACCATTACCTTTGGAGACAGGGCCAGGACTGAGGCAAGTGCAACCTTCTGCCGCTCTCCTCTGCTCAGGGAAAAGGGGTCCTTGCTCTCCCTCTCCTGGAAACCAAAGCTGTCTATAGTTTCCCGGCACCTTTTCTCAATCTCAGCTTTATCTGTAAGAATGCATTTCAAGCCAAACTCAATTTCGGCCCTTACGGTATTCTGACAGATCTGCCTGTCGGGATTCTGAAAAAGAAACCCCACATGTCCGGCCAGTTCACTGGTTTTAGCAATACGGGTGTCAAGCCCTTCCACCAGAACAGTTCCCCCAGTCGGCTTTAACAAGCCGTTAAACAGCTTCATCAGAGTAGTTTTACCTGCGCCGTTACGGCCCACTATGGCTATGAATTCCCCATCCTTTATGGTAAAATCTATGTTTTCAAGTATGTTTTTCTTATCATATGCAAAACTGACATTACGGAATTCTATCAACTAAAAAACCTCCAAGAAGTGTAATAGGCCAAATCATAAAGTTAATTACTGCCCCTGGCAATTGACTTTTATAATACTTCCCACCATTGCCTCAGCCTCTTCTATATTCACAGGCACCCGTCCCTCATACAGCTTTCTGTCTGTCAGGCAGTTAGCCAGCGAAGCAACTCTTGGGCAATTCACCCCTATTTCCAGCAGTTTCGAGGTGTCCTTCAGAACCTCCTGGGGAGAGCCCTCCAGAAAAATACTTCCCTCATTGAATATAAGCAGCCTTTTTGAAAATTCACTCAGAAGCATGATTTTTTGTTCAACTACTATTACTGTAATGCCCATTTTTTCATTTAGCATCCTGAGCATGCCAAATATCTGCTGGCTGCTCTGGGGGTCCAGCTCGGCAGTTGGCTCATCCAGAACAAGTATATCAGGCATCAGGGCTACAACTGCCGAAATTGCAACCTTCTGCTTCTGACCGCCGCTGAGCGTACTTATATTCCTATGCCTGAGTTCCTCTATCCCAACCATTTTCAAAATATCGGATATTCTTTTTTCAATCTCCTGATGGGGCACACCGAAGTTTTCCAGGCCAAACAACAGTTCATCCTCAACCACAGACGCCACCATCTGACCATCTATGTCCTGAAATACGCTTCCCACACTTAAAGCCAGTTCAGAAGGCGAGGATTCCACGGTGTCCTTGCCGTTTACAATAACCTCACCGTAAAAATCCCCCTCAAAATGATGAGGAATAACCCCATTGACAGCATAGGTAAAAGTGGATTTTCCAGCTCCGCTATTACCTATTACGCCAACAAAGTCACCCCTGTTTATTTTAAGGTTTATTCCGCTTAATGCATTTTTTTCTCCGTTTTTGTATTTAAACGAGAAATCTTTAAACTCAATCATTCTTTCCACGTCCCAATGCCAATTTTAATGGTATATACAGCACCTGTACAATTATTGTGTTAACTAAAGCAGTTCCAAGAACTATTACGATGAACACCTGAAAAGGCATGGGCTTGACATCCGCACCGGTATAAAAGGCTGCATAGAGAACTCCAATGAAGGTCATGCCGCTGACCAGGGTACTTAAAAATGTACCGATTACAGGCCGGAGCGAGAACTTTCCTATTTGAAGGGGCAGGTATACCAGTATTGCCATTACAATAGCTCCCACAGGTTCACTTATGAGATTTATATAGGGTGTACCGGGGAAAACCTGACAAATGGCTCCGGCGATTATACCTATAAAAATTGCTTCAATAAACCTGGGCTTAATCAGAAGAATTGCCAGACAGTACATGGCTATGATGAAGTTCGGCTTCATCCCTGCGTTAAACAAAGAGCCTACGAAAAACTTCAGTACCGCGCCTACTGCCAGCAAGACACCGACCAGAATGACATCTGAAATTGAAAGACCTCTTTTCTGTGCTTTTACAACTTCTCTTTTCTTTACTGCTTCCATAATAAAAAACCCCCACAAAAATAAAATTTAGTAGAGGGTTGAAGTCATTTACATAATTTAAATCCGGGCAACAGAGCTTTCACCTGTATGCCGCAAAATTCAAAGCGGTCAAATCACTCTGCCGCCACGTGACAGATAGCAATCCTCACGGTTTTTCTCATCTCGTCTAATCTCATCCTGTCTCTTCTCGTCTCTACTTGTAAAGAATATAGCATCAAAAGCCTGTTCTTGTCAATATATATATAATTCCATCTGACACAAGGCTCAGATACCTAATTTTTAAAGACTTTTGCATAATAATTTTTGTCAAGTATCTTGGTGGAATAGGTAAATTTATTATTTACCTGTCGTGCAATGTCAGTCCTGTATTCTTTTGTGACGACGGACTCATTTTGTCCCTCTGCCAGGATGAGCTTTCTGGCTTTGGAATTGTATCTTGCCTTATCGGTAAGCCAGCTCCAATTTGAGAAAACAACCAGCGGCGGTGCATCAGACATTATATCCCTTCCCATAAGCAGCCTGGAATCATATTCAATTCCCATAAGGTTGGACAGAGTAGGCAGGATATCCATGCTGGCACAGGGTTTATCAATTTTAACAGGAGTCATTCCCTTTGACCATAACAGGAAAATTCCTTTGTACAGTTCAAAATTTTCTTCTATCTTATGCCCGGCAAGCTCCCCGATTTCCTCTACGGTAAGTCCATAGGGATAATGGTCAGGACTGATGGCTATAAGTGTATCTTCTGCAACCCCCGCACTTTCAAGCCGGGAAATCAGTTCCCCTATGGCCCTGTCCAGCTCTATCTGGCAGGCCAGATAGGCCTTGACATGATTTGAATATGCCAGGTCCTTGACCAGTTCCTTGTTCTTGCTGGCCATGGCATTCCCCCCGAAGTTGTATTGCAGGTGTCCGCTGACCGTCATGTAATAAGTGTGAAAGGGCACAGAATCTATATATTCACCCGTGGTCTTTTCTATCATTTCAACATCCGACTCCGGCCAGGTCTTTTTGACATCCAGCCCGTGTCCCACCGCCTTGAAGTCATAGCCCATGTTTGGATGGGATACATCCCTGTGATAGTAGGTATAAGAGTGATCATGGTATGCGTGTGTGGCATAGTCAAGCTTTTTCAATTGATTGCCCAGGCAGAAGGGCATATAGTTTCTGCCCGACACATAAAAGCTCCACACTCCTGATTTTGGCACAAGTGAATTGCAGGCCACATATTCTCCGTCAGAAGTGCTTACTCCCCAGATGGGAGTATAAAAGTTGGTAAACTGGAAGCCCTCCTGGGACATCCTGTACAAGGTAGGCGTCAGCTCCTTGTTTACAGCATAGGGTGAAAAACCTTCCGCAGTTATGAGAATAAGGTTCTTGCCCTTGTACCTGCCGGTGTACTCGTTCTTATTAGTTGGTTCCACACTTTTGAAATACTTGTGCATTGCCTGGATTTCGGGATCTTTTTCTTCATTTATAAGTTTGTCAAAATCAATATTCATTATATTGAGGCCGGGTTCCTGCTCCTGCTGTTCAGCCGCAACAGAACTTTCCGGCGACGGCTGCCCGGTTTGGGACTCCTGACCCTGCCGGACAGTATTGGAGGCAGGGGCGGTAGATACAGCCGGCTGTCCGCCTGCCGACGCTTCCGAATTTTCATCTGCTGCATTACTATTTTCTTCCGGCAGTCCATCAGGAGCATCAAACCCAAAGAACAGATGTTTTACATCAAGCCTTGTAGTTGTCATAAGGCCGAATCTTTCCACCGACAAGTCGGGTATAATGGCATCCTGGTATAGAAAGCTGGTGCTGAGCTCGCCCTTGTCGGCATTTACAACCAGCAGCGTGGCAATAATCTGAACAGTTACCGCCAGGCAAGCCATGATTCCTTTAAAGCTCCATGCTGTCTTGTCGGAAGGACAGAATTTATTCCCGAATATAATTATAAAAAGAAGCGGAACAAGAAGAAATAATATGGGTATTATGTTTTGTCCTATAGCCGAAAGTATTTCCCGCCAGAACTGTAAAACCTGACCTGTACCGTTTATTGAAAAAAGGGCAAAAAATGTGGTAAACACCTGGTAATATACTACCTGCACCAGATATACCAGCGTTGCCGCCGCTGTCAGAATTATTGAAATTATCCTGTTTACCCTGCGTTTTGTGAAGGTTGATAGTATGTAAAGTAAGAGTCCGGCAGGAATTGAATATAGTACCATATAAAAAAGTCCGACATTGAGCAGGGATTTAAAGACCGACAGTTTAAAAACAACTTCCATATATATAATGGCCAGGGGATAAAACAGGAAGAACCTGTATAAATAAAATACCAGAGCTGTTGATTTAATCCCCTGCTTCAACTCAGGCAAAAAATCAGCACACTTATGGAATAAAGCTTCCAGGCCGCCTCCCGCCTTTTGTGGCCTTGTGCCCTTCATAAGACTTCTGGCCTTCCCAAGAAATCTCTCTCTTTTTTTCTTTAAATCAGTTGTAATTTGATTAATATCCACAAGATTTATCTTCCTTCTTTAAATTTTTGTGCTTATATTTAAATTATTATATATTGCATTGTGAAATATTCATGGGTCGTTTTTATTTATGCTTGCCTTCCAAAAAATAAGTAGCTTCCATGTCTGCGGTGTTTAATGCAAAAGCAAGAGGAAACTGTTCAAAAGCATCTCCTACGTTTCTTTTATCCTCACAACCGGAAAAGCCCATGTGATATCTGATTGCAAAGGCTTCTTCTCTCGTCAGCTTCATAAAGCCTGTAATTATATAAACCGACTTTTCCCCATGTCCATAGGGCAGTTTGTCATCAAACTCATATGTAGGAACACTTTGCCACACTCCATTGGCATCCTTTACGTTCCTGGAACCCACCTTGTAGCAATTGACCTTGCACAAATCATGCAAAAGAGCGACTATTGCCACACTTTCCTCATCACATTCCAGTTTGTACACATTTCTGACTCTTTCTCTTGATAAATAATCCCTGAGACATTCATACACATTCAGGCAGTGCTCCACAAGTCCGCCCTCATATGCCCCGTGAAACCTGGTGCTGGCCGGTGCTGTAAAAAAATCGCTCGATTTCGACAAAAGGTATTCCAGCAGTTTGTCCGCACCTTCACGATGTATACAGGTATTAAATATCTCCAGAAAGCGTTCTTTATTGTCCATATCTTCTCCTTACAATTTTTTCATAATTTTTATCTTACATAATTATATATTACATAATTCTTCATAGCAATTATGTATGCAAAACAAAAAACGCCCTTGCGGGCGTTTTTACTTTGGCTGCTCTTTAAGTGGAAGTTCACTTATGTGATAGGTTATGCATTTTGAAGCTCTTGGAACCTTAGTAGTAGTTTTGGATGCCGGTTTTTCTTCGGCTGCAGGCTTTGCTGCCCTGATGCGTCCGGTTTTGTTTGTTTTTGCAGCAGCCTTTTCCACCTTGTTACTGCTGCAATTTTTATTGGTACAGCTTCCATTAATCTTCACTGATCCACATACACAAAATTCTGCCATTAAATTCATCCCTTCAGTAGTCTTGAAATATTAGTATACCATATAAGGATGCTTTTTAGACTAAAAAATATTTTGTGAATTTGCCTAAATTGTTTTAAGCTTTCCCAATGTATTTTATTAAAACTTTCATCAATTATTTGGAAGCTTGTTGATCATGCCCAGCAGGTACATTTTCATGACTGCCAGGTCAACGGCATTTACTTCATTGTCCAGATTCAAATCCATGTTTTTGACATATGCATAGTCCGGAGTAAGTATATATTTCTTGAAGGCTGCAAAGTCTAAAGCATCCACATTTCCGTCATTATTGCAGTCTCCGTAGATTATTGCTGAAGGAGCCGCTGCATATTTAACCATTCCTCCCAGTATTTCAGGGTATTCGATGTTCAGGGTTCTGCGGTTGAACAGGCCGAAAAGCTCCCCGTTACCGGTAAAGGCATTGTTGTCCCACCAGAAGCAGGTAATCCCCCGAGCCCTTGCCGCCGCAACATAATATGATGAAAATTCAACTCTTGCCTTCAGGTTTCCGTTCTTGTTTCTGGCTCCGAACTCACCTATTACCAGCGGTATTCCCTTGCTGGTATATTTGCTGTACAAGGTATCCATAAAGGCTGTCACACCGTTGACACTCTGAGCATCATTTACGCTCCAATAATCAATACCGCCGTCGGACATTGCCTGCAAAGCAAAATTATATGGAGTGTACGCATGTACGGATACTATCAGCTTGTTCACGTTTGCCGATAAATCGGTGGGAAGTTTGAAATACTGATTTGTTGCTCCGTCAGGAGCTGCACAATAGCCGGGAACCATCAGATATCTGCCGGTATTGTTCCCTCCTGATGCACGGACAGTATCAACAAAGGCTTGATTAAGCTGGTTGATGCACTTTATTGAGTCAACCACTTCCGCATTGTTCAAATCAATCCACCATTCATTGGTGTGACCCACAAGACGCGGTTCATTTACCGACTCAAATATGAGATGCTCGTCATAATTTGCAAATTTCCTGGAAAGCTGCGACCATATGGAAGTTACATATTTTCTTGAGTTCTCCAGATATGTGCTGCTTGGATAATAATATGCCTTTTCGATATCATGGTGTATGTTTAAAATTACATAGAGATTGTTGTCAATACAGTAATTGACAACCTCCTGGACACGGTTCAGCCATGCATCGCTGATTTTGAAGTCCTGACCGCTGACATGGTTATGCCATGAAACAGGAATTCTTATGGCATTAAAGCCTTTTTCCTTGAGCTTGTCTATCATCTGTTTGGTGGTCTTAACACCGCACCAGGCAGATTCATAGGCCAGTTCATCAGTAACTCCGGTTACGTTAGTAGCATCAAAGGTATTTCCAAGATTCCATCCAAGCTTTAAGTTTTCTGCAAAGGTCATTGCATCATTTGAAGGAATGTCAAACCTTTTGATATTCAAATCGGGAATCATTGTAGAATCGGCTGCAAAAACACCGACCGTTGACATGGTTGTCAAGAGTATCAACAGAATACTCAATAGTAAAGCAGAAGTCTTTCTCATAAATTTTACCCCCTTGTTCTTTTCATGGCCGTCCGCCATGCATTTTTAGCAATTTCAGACTTGATTTCAGACTGTTTTAAAGACCAATGATAGTGATATTCCGCCGGCCACCTGCCTTCCTGTTAAATTGTAAAAGATTTGCGATTATTTTAGTTTTTTAGATGTGAGTGTTTATGAGTTACTTAATTTAGATAATTTTCATTATTTTTCCTGTTACGTATATAGATATATTACAT
>NZ_MZGX01000027.1 GCF_002051585.1 Ruminiclostridium hungatei
GGTGTTCTAACACCGCTAGAGAAATATAATCTTTACCTCGCGGCATAAAAAACGACCAGTGGCTTTGTACACCACTAGTCGGGAATATTTTATATTTTTTACTGTCCTCTTGACGGGATGCAGTTCAAAAGCTCCGGTGCCTGTTTTAATTTGTGGAAATGATACCACGTGTTCTACGTGTGGTTATGCCAAGGTCTTGTTATTAAGTGTGATCAAGTGTAATGATTTTGCCCGTTATAGTGTAATAATTTCACCGGTTATATTGTTGCCATGGACCTGCAAAAGGCCATAGCTGCACTTCTCCTGCCTTCTCCTGTCCATAGCCGAGCCGGGGTTAAAGTACAGGATACCATGGTGAAAGGTGTTAACAGGTATGTGACTGTGACCAAAAACAACACAATGAACATTTTCATTTCTGAAGGCTTTTCTGGAATTTTCGGCTGCTGTACCGCTGTACCCGTGACCGTGAAAAACTCCTATCCGGCACTCTTCAACTTCAATTATTTTCTTATAAGGCAGTATGGTCTGAAGGTACTCGTCGTCATTATTCCCCAGTACTGCATATACAGGAGCAAGCTCCTGAAGCTCATACAGCACATGGTCCCTGCATAAATCTCCGGCATGTATTATCATATGGGCTCCCGAAAGTTTGTTCAGCAAGATCTCCGGCAGCTTTGAGCCCCTGCGGGGAATATGGGTATCTGAAATTACTCCTATGGTTGTCATAGTTGCATGCCTCCCGTCATACTTTTCTTATTTGCGAAGGAGTTGTACCGGTAAAATTCTTGAATATCTTATTGAAGTTGGCCAGGTTGTAAAAGCCGCAGTCCAACGCTATGCGGGCAACGGTAGTGTCCGTTTCCCGGAGCATTTCTATGGATTTTGATATTCGCATTTTGTTAAGGTATTCTATGGGGGTAAATCCGGTTGAGAGCTTGAACAGTGTGGAAAAATAGTTGGGAGACATGTAAGCCTGTTCCGCCAGGTCTGTCAGCAGTATTTTTTGCGAATAGTTCCCATTCATATATTCAAATACCTTCTCCAGTTTCTCCAGTCTTCTGCTTTTTGAGGATATGCTCTCAGGACTTTTGCTCTCATCCTGGTAATGCCTTATCAGGTAGGTGATTATGTGCAGGAGCTTGGCTTTTATCATAAGCTTGTAACCAAGAGTCCTGTTAATATATTCTTCTTCAATCTCGGTCAGAAGTGCAAATATCTTTTGGCCTATCTCACTTTTACTGTCTATCCTGTTATTAAAATTCGAGCTCCTTTCAAAAAAAGGCTTCAGGTAATTATAGTCAAAATGGTTTTCGGAGGACCATACCAGTTGAGGTTCAAACATGACCACCGGCATCACCATGTTCACAGGGGGAAGGACCTCCATATAATGTGGCTCGATATTGTTAATCACCACAATGTCGCCTGCATTCATTTCGTAAGCCCTGTTTTCCACATAATAAACTCCCCTGCCCTGCTTGACAAAGGCTATCTCAAGATAATTATGCCAGTGGAAGGTGTTATTCATGCAATAGTAGGGCCCCATATCCGCAAATTTGATATTAAAAGGAAAATCTGCGGGAAAAGGCCTGGGGCTGTATATTTTTGCTGCTTCCATATGTCCTCCTTTACAAATGAATAAAAAGTACCGTTCAAAATAAAATAATTATTTACAATTTGTATATTTAATTCCTGCTAAATCGTAAAATAGTATCATAAGACGGTAAAATAGTCAGAGCTAACAGCGCTGCTTCTTTATATAATAGTATTATACCCTCTATTAACAATGTACAATACGTTTTTGAGCGGCGAATTTACCATTCGGCTACGTTGAAGCCGTTTGTAAGTCACAAAGCCTTCCTTCGCGTCTTCGCCTTGCCGCAAGCCAAATTCTCTCGCTCAAAACTCTCCGACCTCACACCGGGATATTTTGGCAGTTTTCGAGGCGGATGGACGCAGCCTTGCTGATGCAAGGCAAGGACGACAACAAAGAAAAGTGGCAAAATAGCCGGTGTGAGGCGTGTTACACATTGTCAATAGAGGGTAAAAACGGCGTGCATTAAAGGGGTTGACTACAGTATGCAAAAAGAAGTAATAGAACCGGAAGGCAATATGGGAATAAATCCTGCATATGAGATAGAGAGACTGCTCCTGTTCGGGAGAGAGCACGGACTGACAGGTAAGCTGGATGCTGTCATTGCACGGAACCAACTGCTGGCAGTACTTCAAATCCAGGAGCCTTACACAGGTGAAATTGAAGCCGAGGCTTTAAAATATCCCACCGGAATATTGAATCGGCTTGTGGCTTATGCACAGGCGGCGGGACTCTGTGACAAGGGGTCATATACCGCAGGGGAATTGTTTGATACAAAGCTTATGGGCTTTTTGATGCCAAGGCAAGCAGAGATAGAAAGCCAATTCCGCCGACTGCGGGAAAGCAAATCCGTAGAGGCGGCCACAGATTATTTTTATGAGCTCTGTACAGCTTCAAACTATATAAGAACCGCCGCCGTTGAAAAAAATATAGTATGGACGGCAAACACCCGCTACGGCGGGCTGGAAATAACAGTCAACCTGTCAAAGCCGGAAAAAGATCCGGCGGAAATTGTGAGAGAAAGGCTCCAGCCCCAGTCAGGCTATCCAAAGTGCATGCTTTGCCTTGAGAATATAGGATATCCGGGCCGCAGCAACTTTCCTGCGCGGCAGACTCACAGAATCATACCTGTAACCCTTTGCGGAGAGCAGTGGTACCTGCAGTATTCTCCCTATTTGTATTACAGGGAACACTGCATTGTTTTCAGCGAGAGGCATGAGCCCATGAAGATATCGGAAATGACCTTTTCCATGCTGCTGGATTTTGTGCGGCAGTTTCCCCATTATATCTGCGGTTCCAACGCAGACCTGCCCATTGTGGGAGGTTCGATTCTGAGCCACAATCATTTTCAGGGAGGAAAGCATCTCTTTCCCATGCAAAAGGCTCCGGTAATCAGGCGGTTCAGGTCGGAAGAATTCAAAGGGGTTGACATTGCCATTGTTAAATGGCCCTTATCCGTTATACGGGTTGCAGGCAATGACCCGGAAGAGCTGTCGGGCTTTTGCAGCAAGGTTCTCAGTGAATGGAGGCAATACAGCGACAGCAGTGTGGAGGTGCTGGCAGCTTCCCTGGCGGACAACAGCCTTGTGCCCCACAATACAATAACGCCCATTGCCAGACTTAACGAAGCAGGAAAATATGAGCTGGATCTGGTATTGAGAAACAACAGGACTACCTGCGAATATCCCGAAGGGCTGTTTCATCCCCACAGGGAAATTCATCACATAAAAAAGGAAAATATAGGCCTGATAGAAGTGATGGGCCTGGCCATACTGCCGGGGAGGTTGAAAGCTGAACTGGAAAGTGTCAGGGAAATCCTGTGCGGCAGGACTGAAATCTCCGGCAGCATACGGGAAGATGCGCTTCTCTTTAAGCACAGCCGGTGGATAGCCGAGCTTACGGCAAAATATAAGCTGCCTGTGGGAGAGGCAGAAGCAGAGAAGCTTTTAAGGCAGGAGACGGGCAAAAAGTTTGAAACCTGCCTGGAGCATGCAGGAGTATTCAAACAGACCAGGGAGGGCTTGAAGGCCTTTGAACGGTTTATTAAAACCCTGGGCTGCCGCTGAGCCTGAAAAGACTGGAATTATATAGCTGAAGGAAAACGCAGCCGGACTCCCGGCGGGAGCGGTGAAAGACTTCGGCATTGTATAAACAGATTATACGAGGAGGTATCTCAGGCATGGAGAAAGATTATAAGGAGCTTAGGAAAAAGTTCTGTGAGCTGTACGGGGGCAGTGAAGAGGAACTCAGAATTTTTTCGGGGCCGGGAAGGGTGAATCTTATAGGTGAGCATATTGACTACTGCGGGGGCTTTGTTTTTCCTGCCGCTTTGAGCCTTGACTCTACAGTAATCGCAAGGGCAAATAAAGACAATACCTTAAGGATGGCTGCCACGGATTTGCCGGTAAAGGTTGAAGTCAGGCTGGATAATCTCATAAGCGGTAAAACTCTGAGCTGGGGAAATTATCAGGCAGGAGTGGCCTATATGCTGCAAAATGCGGGCTACAAACTGGTGGGAGTGGATATGCTTTTCCATGACACCGTTCCATTGGGTTCGGGCCTGTCCTCCTCCGCTGCAATTGAGCTTGCCGCTGCTGTGGCCCTTGTTACTCTCGGCAATGAGGCCCACGGTATAAATAAGCCTGTGGATTTGGTTGAAATGGCGGTATTGAGCCAAAAAACCGAAAATGAATTCTGCGGTGTAAACTGCGGTATAATGGACCAGTTTGCCTCTGCCATGGGGAAAAAAGATCATGCAATACTTCTTGACTGCTCCACTCTGAAATATGAGTATTTACCCTTGAAGCTGGAGGGGTATAAAATCGTCCTGGGAAATACCAGAAAGAAACGCTCTCTGGGAGAGTCAAAATATAATGAAAGAGTGGCAGAATGTGCAGAGGGACTTGAAATACTGAAAAAATACCTGCCTGAAAAAAAGAATTTGTGCTCAATTACAGTGGAAGAGTTTGAGAGATATAAAAGCAGAATACAAAATGAGGTCATAAGAAAAAGAGCAACCCATGTCATATATGAGAATGACAGGGTTCTGAAGGCGGTGGAGGCCTTGAGGAAAAATGACATTCCGGAGCTGGGCAGACTGCTGGTGGAGGCCAATGCCTCCATAAGAGATTTATATCAGGTCACCGGCAAGGAGCTGGATGTAATGACTGCCGAGGCCATGAAGGTGGAAGGAGTGCTGGGGGCCAGAATGACCGGTGCCGGCTTCGGTGGCTGTACTGTCAATATAGTTCCTGAAGACATGCTGGGCCGGTTTATGGAGCAGGTTGGAAAAAATTACAGGGAACAGACCGGAATTGTTCCACAGTTCCATGTCAGTGCTATAGGGGACGGAGCCAGGGAGATAAAGCCTGAACTCTAGGGTTTTAGTACCGGATATAAAGAAAGCGGTGTGCTGAGAAAGGCATACCGCTTTTTGTCTATTGTTTTGTATTTATTTCCATTATTATAGACTTCTGCCAGGAATTATCGTATAATATGTTGTTTATTATGCGATTTAGTGGATTGTTTGAAGGAATGCGGAGGTTATTATGTTTAAAAGACTTTTAAAGAAACTGGGCAAACCGGCAGAATTCACACGGTATGACGGTCTTGTGGAGAAGATACGTGAAATCGACCTGTCAAGCTTGTCGGATTCCCAGCTTTGCTCATATATTGAGGAATACAGGAAAAGATTCACCCAATGGCTGAAGGAAAGGCAGAAGGAGAAGGCACAGGAGCAGGAGGAACAGGAGGAGCAGGCAGAACAGGCAGAACAGGCAGAACAGGCGGCGGATAATGCCTTGCTGAATGGGCTTCTCAGGGAATGGCCTTTTGCACAGAGCCTTCTGGTGGAAAGCTATGCTGTCACAAAGGAACTCTGCAGGAGATGCCTGGGGCTTGATGCCTATGATTCACAGCTTCTTACGGGCATAGCACTGCACTTCGGAAATATTGCAGAGCTTCCAACCGGGGAGGGAAAGACCATGGCAGCAGTATTTCCCGCTGTGGTCAATGCGTTGGCGGGAAGAGGAGTTCATGTTCTGACCTTTAATGATTATCTTGCCAAAAGAGATGCCCTTTGGATGAAATCCGTCTATGAGAATTGGGGGCTGCGGGTTGAGTTCATACAGGAGGCCATGGAGCCCGGAAGACGCAGGGAAGCCTATCTGGCTGACATAACCTACGTCACTCCAAAAGAAGCCGGTTTCGACTTTTTGAGGGATTCTCTTGTGTACAGCCCCAGGGAAAAGGTGCAGCGCCCTTATAACTATGTTATTGTGGATGAGGCAGATTCGATTATGATAGATGAAGCCCGGGTGCCTCTCGTAATAGCCGGAAAACCGGACGGTGAGCCTGCCGGTATGGACAAGAGGCTGGTGGAAGCTGTTGAGTCCCTGTGCCAGGGAGTGGATTATATGCCTGATGAAAACCTGAGAAATGTCTATCTGACGGATGCGGGCATAAACAGGCTGGAGAAGGTTTTAAACTGCGGCAATCTGTACGACGGCAATCTGGAGCTTCTCACCCTTATAAACAATCTGCTCCATGCCAGAGCCCTTTTAAAAAAGGACATTGACTATATAGTAAGGAACAACAGGGTGGAAATTGTAGATGAATTCACCGGAAGAGTAGCGGATAAAAGAAAATGGCATGACGGGCTTCAAATGGCGGTGGAGGCGCTGGAGGGAATTGAGCATGACCGCAGCAGCAGGATACTTGGGAAAATAACCCTGCAGAACTTTATCAGCCTTTACCCTGAGACCGCAGGTATGACGGCAACTGCCCTGTCTTCCCAGGAGGAGCTGCTGGCTACCTACAACAGAAGGGTGTACGAGGTGCAGCCCCACAAAAAATGCATCCGCATCGATTATTCCGATGAGGTATTTACCCACAGGGAAGCCAAGGAAAGTGCCATAATAGGTGATATAGCTTCGGTGCATAAAACCGGACGCCCCATACTCATAGGCACCTCAAGCGTGGAGGAATCGGAAAAGCTGGCCGCCGGCCTCAAGGACCGCCAGGTGGCTTGTGTGGTGCTCAATGCCAGAAATGACGCCCAGGAGGCGGAAATAATCGCCAGGGCCGGCAGGCTGGGAGCAGTTACCGTCTCTACCAATATGGCCGGCCGGGGTGTTGATATAAAGCTGGGAGACGGAAACCCCGACTCGGAGGAAACCCGCCAGGTCATAGCACTGGGAGGGCTGTATGTTGTGGGAACCAATAAAAATGAGTGTATACGGCTGGACAATCAGCTCAGGGGCAGAGCCGGCCGTCAGGGTGATCCCGGTGCCTCAAGATTTTTTGTAAGCCTTGAGGACCAGCTCTTGACCAGGTTCGGCATAGAAAAGGAGCTGCCCGCAAAATATTTGGGTGTCAGGCAGGAGGCCAGGCTGGAGGACAGCAGGCTGAATTCCCTCATAAATCATATTCAGAGGGTCATAGACGGACAGAACTTCGACATAAGAAAAAGCCTGGGCAAATATTCCCTGCTCCTGGAATACCAGCGAAGGATGCTGGCACAAAGGCGGGAGGAAATAATGGATACCGGAGCGCCGTCGCTGTTTTCAAGCCGAGACCCTCAAATATACAGTCAGTTGTGCGAGCAGCACGGCTCGGAACACGTGGATGCAGTTTCCCGGAGGATAGCCATCCATTGCGTGGATGAGTGCTGGTATGACTTCCTGGAGTTTTGTGAAAGTGTGCAGGAGGGCATAGAGCTGGTCCGGGCCTCAAAAAAGGACCCCCTGGATGAGTACCGGAAGCAGGTCATAGAGGAATTTGACGTTTTAATGTCACAACTGGAGGACAGGGTTGCAGACGAACTGCAAAAGACGGATTTTGCCCTGAGCGAGGACGAGCTTGCAGCAAAAGGCTTCAATACTCCCACTGCCACCTGGACTTACATCATAAACGACAATATCAAGGTAAAGAGGTTTTCCCTGTTGGGATTTCTGTAGGCATACAGGCTGAATAGCAGTTCTTTAAGTAAATGTGAGTTAATATCGTTATTGTAAGTTAACCTGTAGTGCTGATTAAAAATGTGATAACAGAAAGAGAATGCTATTCACTCCCGGACAAGCTTCAAATAAATGCTTGTATATAACGTTTTTGGCGAAATTGTAACACCTTTCGGCATGCTTTTTTAGCCGTCGCAGCAACTCGGCCATCCAGACCTCGGGTGCTGCTTTGCAGTTAAATTGACGTCCTGTCAATTTAACTGCAAAGCAGCATGCGCAAAGCCTACAATTTCAGCAAAAGCTTTTAATCATACTGCGCATTTCATTGAAGTCGTCCTCACGTGAATTGCAAACTTGCCTCTTAATGACTTTATTAACTAGCATAACGGGTTAAGTTAGTATAAGTAAATGCAGGTAAACATAAGCAAATGTAAGTAAAACCAGGTTTTGAAAAAAGACCTGATTTTTTTATGTCCGGGAAAACACCGTTCTATAAAAGCAAAGTCAGCAAATAATTTTTCAATTAAGTAGTATCAGCCCCCTGCATTCTACAAATATTTACAAATAATCCATGATACACTAAATTGTATGAAATCTGAAACGGTAATTTGTAATATATTGTAAAAAAAGGAGCATAAAAATGACTTTTAATAAAAGAACACTAGGCGGCCTTATGGCATTGATATTGTTTTTGGAGTCCTTCGGCTTAGCAGGGGCACAAGCCCCGGACATGAGGCAGTATAAAGCGGAGGCGGGTTACCTGGCTTCCCGGCAGGGCAATTACAATTTCCTGCAAAATGCGGGAGTTTATAAAGACAGCAGGAGGAAATATATTAATGCAGATGAAAAGGCTGTAACAAGGGATATAGCCACAGCTTCGGCAGGCAGTCCGGCAGAAAATGAGAGCGCCGCCGTTAAAGAGACTGTCCCCCCGTCAGACACAGTACAGGAGCCCGCTGCCGTCCTCCGCGGAGATGAAGCTGTTCCGGCGGCAGAGGAGGCAGCAATGGCTATAGGCATTCCCGGGAATATAAAGGTCAGCGCCGGGGAGAGGACTATAGCCGTAAACTGGGACAGTGTTCCTGGGGCACAGGGCTATGAGCTGTCCCTCAACGGAAGTATAACAAGGGTTATAGATACATATTTCACCTATGATAAGCAGGAAGCCAACACTCAATACTTTTTTAAGGTAAGAGCTTTTTCGGAGGACAAGGCCGGTGAATGGAGCCGGGAGCAAGAGTGCCATACACTTCTTTCCGCACCTGTGGGCCTCTCGGCGACGCAGAGCGGCATTTCTGTGGAGCTGGCCTGGCAGCCGTCAAAGGGTGCCGCAGGCTACAGGATATACCGTAATGATATAGAAATAGGATATTCCGCTGTAAATACGTATACGGATATAAGGCTGGAGGATTTTGATACATACATATACAGAGTAAAGGCGGTTAATGAAGCAGGAAATGCTTCCGAGCTGAGCGAGGTGTGCCGGGTGGAAAACACTGCGGCCCAGCAAGTTCCGGGAACAGTGGCCGAACCGGCTGCACCGCAGAAGGCTGACAGCATAACACCGGCAGGAATTAAAGTGCCGGAAACTCAAAATATGGAGGTATTACCGGCTCCTTCCGATTTGACAGCAAAAGCCTCATGCGATTCCCTGCTGGTCAGCTTCAGTCCGGTTGACGGCGCGGAAAGCTATGAGGTTTCCCTTGACGATAATATTATAAGCACAACAGGTTCAAGTCTTATTATTGATAATCTGACTTCCAATACCCGGCATGTGCTAAAGGTCAGGGCTCTCAGCAGCCAGGGGAACAGTGAATGGGGAGATTTAATAACCATATATACCCTGCTTGCTCCGCCGTCAAGGCTGGTTGCTACAGTGTCTGGTACAGCTATTAATTTGACCTGGGAAGGTCCGGAAGGGGCAGCCACCTACGAAGTCTACCGGAATGATATACGTATTGGAACAAGTGACACCGGCACCTATACTGATATGGGATTAAGCTATGGGCAGACTTATGTTTACACGGTCAAAGCATTCAGTGCCGAGGGGAACGAGTCCGAACTCAGCAGTGCTTCTGCCTCCTGTGAAATAGTGGAGGTTCCGGACGTTCCGGCTGATATCAATGTAATTTCTACAGACAAAACGATTACAATTTCATTCCAGCCGTCAGACAGGGCCGCGGGCTATGATATCTCTTTAAACGGGGTAATATCCCACACCTCCGAACCTGGTTGCACAATAGCAGGACTTACCCCCAATCAACAGTATACGGTGAGGGTAAGGGCTGTCAATGGAGGCGGCAGCAGCCAGTGGAGCAGTGAAATATATAAATATACCATGCTGTCAACTCCCGAGAATATTGAAGCAGTTTCGTCAATGACCTCGGTTGAACTGAAATGGAGCCCGGTGGAGGATGCTGCCTGCTATGAAATATATAGGGATGAGACGAAAATTGGAACCGCAGCTAGTAATGTCTACAATGATACAGGTCTGCTACAGGGAAAAACCTATACTTACAGAATCAAGGCCAAAAATGAGACAGGAAATGAATCGGCCTATAGTGCTGCGGTTACGGCAGCTACGCTGGCAGTAACGTATATTGGCAGTGATATGAAATTGACGGAGGATAAGGTTTTCGGTGATGTTTACCTGAACGGCGGAACGCTGGATTTGAATGGGTATAAGATGACTGTAAGAGGAAGCTTGATACAGCCGGGTGGTGTGCTCAAAATAAATGGCGGACAGTTGATTGTGGCAGGGGATTACCGGATACAGACTGAAAACAAGCAAAGCGATGGGAGTATTACATATTCAAAAAGTGTTGGATATCTGTATATGACAAATCCGGAAGACTATATATTGGTAGTAGGAAGCTTTGCAATACAGACAGCCTATGAAAATTCTCTGACTGCTGGAGTGATGGAAGTTAAGGGGGACTTTATTCAGAAATATGGAGGTAACATACTTTATAACTTCGCAGCTACCGGCACCCACAAGGTTCTCCTTAGCGGCAATAATCTCCAAACAGTAAGCTTTGAATTTCCTGGTTACTCATGTTTTAATAATCTAGAATTACAACATGCTGAAGGAATAGAAATAAGGTTTTTAAGTGCTATAAAAATAAACGGTAAATTTGAAACAAAGGGATGTAAGCTGACAGGGTTAGCAATAGTATCGTGGAAGCTTACAGCAGATGGAATATTAAATGGAGATTTGGAAATAGTAGGCTCAACCCTGGATGTGGCAGGACATAACCTGGAGGTAAAGGGCAGGCTGGTACTTTCGGAAGGAAATATAGATATAAATCATGGAAATATGATAGTAGGCGGAAATATGATACAGCCTGGTGGAACAATGAGAGTAAATGGAGGGCGTTTGACAATAGCCGGGGACTATCGGATACAGACTGAAAATAAACAAAGTGATGGGAGTAATACATATTCAAAGAGTGTTGGATATCTGTATATGACAAATCCGGAAGACTATATATTGGTAGTAGGAAGTTTTGCAATACAGACAGCCTATGAAAATTCTCTGACTGCTGGAGTGATGGAAGTTAAGGGGGATTTTATTAATAAATATGGAGGTAACACACTTTATAACTTCGCAGCTACCGGCACCCACAAAGTTCTCCTTAGCGGCAACAATCTCCAGACAGTAAGCTTTGAATTTCCTGGTTACTCATGTTTTAATAATCTAGAATTACAACATGCTGAAGGAATAGAAATAAGGTTTTCAAGCGCCATAAAAATAAACGGTAAATTTGAAACAAAGGGATGTAAGCTGACTGGGTTAACAATAGTATCGTGGAAGCTTACAGCAGATGAAATATTGAATGGAGATTTGGAAATAGTGGGTTCGGCCCTGAATGTAGCAGGATATGAACTCGAGATAAAAGGTCGGGTGGTGCTGTCGGGCGGAGATATAGATATAAATCATGGAAAGATGATAGTCGGCGGAAATATGATACAGCCTGGTGGAACAATGAGAGTCAATGGAGGACGTTTGACAATAGCCGGGGACTACCGGATACAGACAGAAAATAGACAAAGTGATGGAAGTATTACATATTCAAGAAGTGTCGGATATCTGTATATGACAAATCCGGAAGACTATATATTGGTAGTAGGAAGCTTTGCAATACAGACAGCCTATGAAAATTCACTTACTGCTGGAGTGATGGAAGTTAAGGGGGATTTTATTCATAAATATGGAGGTAACGCACTTTATAACTTCGCAGCTACCGGTACCCACAAAGTTCTCCTTAGCGGCAATAATCTCCAGACAGTAAGCTTTGAATTTCCTGGTTACTCATGTTTTAATAATCTAGAATTACAACATGCTGAAGGAATAGAAATAAGGTTTTCAAGCGCCATAAAAATAAACGGTAAATTTGAAACAAAGGGATGTAAGCTGACTGGGTTAACAATAGTATCGTGGAAGCTTACAGCAGATGAAATATTGAATGGAGATTTGGAAATAGTGGGTTCGGCCCTGAATGTAGCAGGATATGAACTCGAGATAAAAGGTCGGGTGGTGCTGTCGGGCGGAGATATAGATATAAATCATGGAAAGATGATAGTCGGCGGAAATATGATACAGCCTGGTGGAACAATGAGAGTCAATGGAGGACGTTTGACAATAGCCGGGGACTACCGGATACAGACAGAAAATAGACAAAGTGATGGAAGTATTACATATTCAAGAAGTGTCGGATATCTGTATATGACAAATCCGGAAGACTATATATTGGTGGGAGGAAGCTTTGCAATACAGACAGCCTATGAAAATTCTCTTACTGCTGGAGTGATGGAAGTTAAGGGGGATTTTATTCATAAATATGGAGGTAACACACTTTATAACTTCACAGCCACCGGTACCCACAAAGTTCTCCTCAGTGGAAATAATTTTCAAACAGTAAGCTTTGAGTTTCCCGGCTCCTCCAAATTCAACATCCTCATAATCACAAAGCCCCTGGATTCGGGCTACAGCTTCAACAGCTACAGCGTCTGGAACGTCCTTATTGAGGATTACCGCTATCAGCAATATTTCGGGCAGAGTGGCACCAATCCTGCCACAGGAAACTTTTCACGGTCATATACTGATTTGACCATGGAAGCTCCCGGCTACGACATTAATTTCACCAGGACATATAATTCCAGGAGCAGCAAGGCCTCCGGCTTTGGCAAGGGCTGGAGCTTCAGCTACGAGGGAAGTGTCAGGGATGCTCAGAATAATTCCAATGCCAAGGAGGTAAGCCTCCCGGACGGAAGTGTGCAGAGCTTTAAAAAGAACAGTGACGGAAGCTTTACAGCCGGTGATTCCCACAATATTCTCGTGAAGAACCCTGACGGCACCTATACTCTCACCTCAAAGCAGCAGGATGTTTTCAGCTTTGACACCAATGGATATCTTGTGAAAATACAGGACAAAAACGGAAATTGCGTGACAATTACAGTGGATTCCCAGGGAAAGGCAACAGGGGTTACCGACCAGGCCGGAAGACATTTTACCGTCAGCTATGAAAACAGTCTCATAAAAAATATAAAGGACGATACAAATAACAGGACAATTTCCTATGAATACACCGGAAGTCATCTAGCCTGTGTTACTGATGCCATGGGAAATAAGACAAGGTATGTGTATGACACGGAAGGCCAGCTTGTTGAAATAAGGGACAGCCTGGACAGCATAACTGAGGAAGTCTCTTACATATCTTCAGGAGAAAACAAGGGCAAGGTAAATAGGCGGACAGACGCCAATGGCAATACCTTTACCTACACTTACGACAATATAAATTGTGTTACAACCATTACAGACAGCAATGCCAGGGTGACCAGAGAAAAATATGACGGCTCCTACAGCATAATAAATTCAACGGATGCAGAGGGAAAGTCCACAATTTATGAATACAGCAAGGATGCCAACGGCATAAACAAATATGGCGAGGAAAAAGCGGTAACCGACCGCAACGGGAACAAAACCCAGTACGACAGGGATTCCAACGGAAATGTAACAAAGGTCACAAATCCTGACAGCAGTACAAAGGTAATAACCTATGATGATAAAAACAACATAACAAGTGAAAGGGATGAAAACGGAAAATATACCTTCTACGTATATGACTCCGGTAAAAAGAACCTCATAAAGAAAGTACAGCCGTTGAACGGCACCGATCAATACCTGGACGGAAGCAGCGATATAAGCAAATTTGCAATAACCGTCTATGCATATTACCAGGAGGCCGAAAGCCAGGCGCTTGGTTACAGGGCCAGGGGCCTTCTGAAATCAGAAACAGACCCCGAAGGCAACACCGTCACCTACACCTATGACGCCTATGGAAACATAAAAACCCGTACGGATGCAGAAGGCAATACAAGTACCTTCCAATACAACACTCAGAGTCAGGTAACAGCAGCCTTCACACCAAAAGGAAACAGTACCGCATACATATATGATAAAAATGGGAACCTGGAAAAGCAGGTGACAGACGGTGATAAAGTCACAAGAATAACCTATGACTCAGAGGGCAGAAAAACCAAGGAAATATCACCCGGGCAGTATGAGCCTTCAAAGGACGATATACAGAACCACCGGTATAACGCAGATGTGGGCTACAGGTATACCTACCTTAACAACGGCAGGATAAAAACTGCAACCGACCCTGAAAATTATACCACGGCCTATACCTATGATATATATGGCAATATGGAAACCGAAACAAAGCCAAACAGCTCAAAATACATATATCAATACGACCTGCTGAACAGGCCGCTGCGAACCTACTTTAAAGCCGACGCCTCAGAGGAGCAGATGCTGCTGGAGGAATATGCCTATGAAATACTGGCCGGAGGGAAAAACCGGCAAACCTGCAAGCAGTATCTAAATGATATTGATGTGGTAATAACGGTCAGAATATACGACTATGCAGGAAGGTTGCTTTCAGAAACACGGCCCGACGGCACAACTGTCGCCACAGCCTACAATGCAAACGGCACCATAAACTATACTACTGATGCCAATGGAAATATAACCTACTACAAATATGACGGCCTGAACAGGCAGACCGAACAGTGGACACCCTTTGAAACAGTGGGCGGAAGCACCAGATACACATATGTTAAGGCCGTATATGACAGGGCAGGGAAAAGGCTCCAGGAAATGGCGGGCAGTGAAACAGTCCTGCAAAACCAGATACCTGCGGGCTTCATAACAAAAACCTATGATTATTATCAAAACGGCAAAATTAAGAGCATTACAGACAATGAAGGCAGAAGGACAGAGTACCTGTATGATGCTGACGGCAATGTAAGCCGTGAACGAGTATATGCAAGTGCTGCGGAATATAAGACAACGTATTACGATAACAACTATCTTGGAAAGGTCACTGACAAAAGGGAGTATGTAAAAGCTGGAGATTTAGAGGGAGATTACATTGACGGCACCCAGGACGTAATTCTGACAACCACCTGCACCTATGACAAAAACGGAAATCTGGAAACAATGACTGCCCCGGACATGGTGACAACTACCTATACCTATGACAGCAGGAACAAGCAGACCTCGGCAGCGCAGCCCGGTATGGATGAAAACGGAAATCCGGCGGATTTAAAAACCACAACCATATACAACTGGCAGGGACAGCCCTTGGAAACCGTAGATGCCAACGGAAACACCACAAGGTATTCCTATGATAAGAGGGGACAGCTTGTAAAAATTACAGACGCAGCCAACAACACCACCGCATATTACTATGACAGGGCCGGAAGAAAAACAGCCGAAGTAGCACCTGTGGACTACGAGCCCTCAAAAAGCCTTGAGAATATGAACAGGGTAGAATATGCCTATGACCTCATGGGGAGAATCAAAACAAAAACCTATATAGGGGAAGAAAAGCGGTTTGATCCCGCAGCAAAGGCATGGACAACCCGGCAGGTGACAATAGTCCAGAGCGCCTACAAATACGACAGCAGCGGAAACCTCGTAAAGGAGCTGGACTCATTGGGCTATGAAGCCGCTTCGGATAAAACAGGCATAGATACACAAATAAACACAGGCTACGGAACAGAATATACCTACAACCTCGCCAGCAAAGTTACTTCCGTACTGGACCCCGTATCAAAGGAAAAGGGCTTGGGCTATACGACAAAATACGGCTATGACGCTCTTGGGCGCAGGGTAGCGGAGACAAATGCAAACGGGGCGGTAACAAGCTGCTATTATGACGGTGCAGGAAATATTATAAAAATTACCGTAAGGAAGACAGCAAATGACCCTGAACAGACTATGGAAGCAAAAACCTGGGACTTCCAGGGAAAGCTGCTGACCGAAACAGATGCAAACGGCAATGTAATAACCTATGAGTATAATGCCTTCGGGCAAATCAGAAAGGCATTATATCCGGGAGATGCCTCAATACCTCCCAATGAAATAACCTGCCTGTATGATGAGATGGGAAGGCTGAAAACTCAAAAAGACTCAAAAGGAGCGGTAGACACTTACATATACAACAGCCTGGGCGATGTTCTGGAACATACACAAAAGGCCCAGGACAACACTGAAGCAATAACTGTCTATTACAGCTATGATAAAAACGGAAACCTGAGATATTCAATTGATGGGAACGGAAATGAAACAGAATATATATACAACAAGCTGAACAAGCTGGCTGCGGAAAGGCGGACGGTTTCAGGAACTGTGCAGGAAACCTCCTATACCTACGATGCCAACGGCAACCAGACAGCAGTAACCGACTGGAGGGGAAATACCACAGCAAAAAGCTATGACGGCTTAAACAGGTTTATAGAAACAAAGGATGCGTATGGCATCAGCATACAGAAGCTGGAATACAACCATAACAACAGCCAGGAAAAAGCCTATGATGCGCTGAACGGTATAACCCGGTACAGCTACGACAGGAACAACAGGCTTGTGTCTGAAATCAGCCCTGAGAGTAAGGAAACAAGCTGGACTTATGACAACGCAGGCAACCTGGAAACGAAAAAAGACGGAAAAAATAACAGCACAGCCTACACCTATGATGAACACAACAGGCTTAAAACAGTAACAAACGCCAAAAACGAGACTACAGTATACACCTATGATCCCAATGGAAACCTGCTTTCACAGACAGATGCAAAAGGCAGCGCCACCACCTATGAATACAATGCGGCAAACAAGGCAACAAAAAGGATAGACCAGGGAGGCAGAACCGGAACACAGGGCAATTACACCTATAATCCCGAAAAAACCGAAACCTATACCTACAACGCCGACGGCAGCCTTGCATCAAAAGCAGACAGGAATGGAATAACCACGGCATATGCATATGACATGCATGGCAGGCTGCTGAGTGAGACGGCAGGAGAAGAAAGCATAACCTATACCTATGATAAAAACGGCAACCGGCTCACAATGACAGACGGCACAGGCACCACCGCCAGAACCTATGACGAACTGAACAGAGTATTGACCAAGGAAGTACCAAACATTGGCAAAAGTTTATACGCATATGATATAATTTCAGGTATGGAAACAGGCTGTTGGGCAGAAACGGCAGCAGACCCCAAAGGGAATGTCACAAAAAAGGAATTTGACCGGACAGGCAGGCTGAAAACAGTCACAGCAGACGGGAAAACCACGATCTACAGCTATTTTGACAATGGGGCAAGGCAAAGCGTAAGCTACAGTGACGGTTCGGGCGAGGAATACACCTATACCCCGGACGGCTTGCTGCAAACCCTGACCAACAAGAAAGCAGACGGAAGCATAATAGATACCTACAGTTACACCTATGATGCCGCCAACAACCAGACCTCCAAAACAGATGCCAGGGGTACCACCGTCTACACCTACGATGCACTGAACAGGCTGGAAACCGCAACAGAGCCAAACGGCACCGTAACCGCCTACACCTACGACAAAGCAGGCAACAGGGAAACGGAAACAATCCGGCAGGGAACCAATACAACACTGAGCACCTACAGCTATAACGAGCAAAACAGGCTGCTCCAGGTGACGGTAAAGCAGAACGGAACCTTGACAGGTACAACGGAATACACCTATGACAGCAACGGCAACCAGCTCACCACAACAGTAAACGGAACAGTAAACATAATCAACAGCTATGACTTGAGAAACCAGCTTGTAAGAACCGTCACCTCCACAGCCACAGTAGAAAACCGCTATAATGGAGAAGGCTACAGGGTGGAGAAAAGAGTCAACGGAGCAATAACGCGATACCTGTACGAATATGACAAGGTTGTACTTGAAACAGACGGAGCAGGACACCAGACAGGCAGGAACGTATACGGCACAAATCTGCTCATGAGAACGGCAGACGGCACCTCCTACTATTACATGTACAACGGGCATGCAGACGTGACAGCCCTGCTGAAGCCTGACGGAACCATAGCGGCAACCTACTACTATGACGCCTTCGGAAACATAACGGACACAACGGGAAGCGCAAGCAACAGCATAACCTACGCAGGCTACCAGTACGATAGGGAAACGGGCTTGTACTACCTGAATGCCAGGATGTATGACCCTAAAACTGCCCGGTTCATACAGGAGGATACCTACAGGGGAGAGCAGAACGACCCTCTGAGCCTGAATCTGTATACCTATTGCAGCAACGAGCCGCTGATGTATACAGACCCAACGGGGCATAGCCCGCTCAGTTGGTTTAAAAGCAAAATAGACACTGCATATGATAAAGTTGCAGCAGGAGCCAAAAAAGTCGGCAAAAAGCTAGAAGATACCTGGGACTATGTTTCAGACAAGGCGGGAGAAGCATGGGATACATCCACAAGCTATGTTTCAGAAAAAGCCTCAGAAGCCTATACCTCACTGAAAAATGATGCCAAGGCTGTAAAGCAGTGGGCCAAGACACAGGCAACCAATACAAAGGAAGGCTTTACGGCATTAACAAACTCCAAGAAGAGAAAAGAAGCCTTTGAAACAATAGACACCTACGGTTCAGAATCAGATAAAATACTGGCAAGAGTTGCAGCAGGAACGGCAGTGGTTGCAGGAACAACAGCAGTGGCGGCAACGGCTGTGTATGCAGCACCGCTTATAGCAGCAGCGGGAGCCTCTGTAACAACTTCAATAATGTCTTCTTCTGCGGCAACCTTTGCAGTAGCAAATGCCGAGGCCATAGCCTGGGGGGCGGTTGGACTCATAGGCGGAGGCGCTGCAGTAAAAAGCGATATACAAAACAAGGAATATGGACAAATACCAGTGGATTTGGCTACGGCAGTCCTTGGGGGCCTAATGTTGAAGAGGACGGCAAATAGTTATAGTTCAACTGTGGGTGTGAAACCGAATGTTGGAGTAAACGGAGGCAGCAGGCTAAAGCCCAATTATCAGCAGTTTGCTGATGATGCGGGGGTGGGTGAGGTAAATAACATAGATTTATCAGGTAGAGGTTATAGACCGCAGCCAGGTGAGCGTACACTAGAGGGATTTGTAAAAAATAATGTTACTCCTGAAGCTGAAATAGGTCTGTATACAAAGTCAGCAGGGTTTAATAATAACTCTATAACTGGTGTAGGAGAACAATTTAAGAGATTCGGAGCTAATCCACAACATGGTATAAATGGACCTCACGTTCACCAACCTACAAGAGGTGTTAATGCAAAAACGGGTGAGATATATGGCTCTCAAGGTTCAAAAACAGCTAACGGTGGAGTTACTTCACCAAGTACAAAAGATGTTAAACAATTATATGATTACATTTTTAATGGAAAATATCAAAAATAAAATTAGTGTGAGGTGCAAAATGATTGAGAATTTTGATTGTACACAGTTTATAACATTTGATTCAACAACCGCTGTGATTGATATTGAAAGGCTGTTAGAAAGGTTTAAGTTGATTGGGTTTGAATTAGTATTAGATTGTAATATAAGGCAGGTCAAAAAAGAATATTTTAAAAAATATGTAAAGCAGCATTTTATTGAATTAAAAGACGATGAGTTTATGGGTGAATTTGAGGATTGGGAAGAGCTAGATAATCCGCCTAGAAAAATTGGAGACTTTATAAGAGAAATTAATTCATTAATAGATTCAAATGTAATTCAAAGAGTTACAATAATGCTAACGCTTTTTGCAGAAGAAGGAACAACAGCAGTTGAGAACATTGAGGTTAGTAAAAACAATATAAAGAAAGGATTGTACAGCATGTCAAAACATAACTTTGAAGTCTGGACAAATAACCTTGTATTAGAAATAGTTGATTAACAGAAATAAGATAGGGTAGGTGTAACTGCCTGCCCTTTTATTTACCAGTAATGGGTGTTGAAAAAGTGGACAGTTTACCCTTAGATTGTTCCATATACAGACAATCAACGGCAGACGGCACCTCCTACTATTACATGTACAACGGGCATGCCGACGTGACAGCCCTGCTGAAACCTGACGGAAGCATAGCTGCAACCTACTACTATGACGCCTTCGGAAATATAACCGATACCATGGGAAGCGCAAGCAACAGCATAACCTACGCAGGCTACCAGTATGACAAGGAAACCGGTCTGTACTGCCTGAATGCCAGGATGTATGACCTTAAAACTGCCCGGTTCATACAGGAGGATACCTACAGGGGAGAGTAGAACGACCCTCTGAGCCTGAATCTGTATACCTATTGCAGCAACGAGCCGCTGATGTATACAAAAAAATACCTCTGCGGGAAAACCCGCGAAAGGTGTCGAATGAAAAATGAGCGCAGTATACGCGCTCATTTTCTATGGCTATTTTGAATCTACAGCATACTTTGTGGTCAGCTACATCCAGCCGTCACGATCAGGTGACGGCCCCTCACGAACAGAAACAAGCGGCTTTGTATACATGGAAATCCTCCAATCCCAAAGTCGCCGGGCAAAATAAACGCGATTATCATGTCCCCCGTATCTTTTCTGCAAGAAAGTCATACGGCGGCTTTGATTGTTCGTTATTTCAGAATTGTTTGGCTATTTCAGAAAAGTTGCTGCCAGAGCAAATAAGACAAATCCGATCATCAGCAGCAATAAAAATCCGCTGATTACGGAAGAAAAAATCACAACTATGTTTCTCCGCTCTTTCTTTCTGACTTGGATCATCGAAAGAGTAAACACAACAAGTACAAACAGGACATTGACCACTGCCCAAACAGTGCGGATTGTGTCCGGCAGGGTTACATGTAGAAATACCGGGATCAAGGTTGCGAACGGAATAATACTGAGCAGTATTGTCGCTTTGCTAAGCGTCGGTGTTTTCATCGCATATCCTTTCTCGCTGAAATCAGCGCATTTCTTTTTTCCCAAATCGGCAACTGGAAACGAGGATGGCAATCAGGGTAATTAGTATCGCCGCAGGGACGAATGGGAACGCATCAAAGGTTGCCTCCATCCCACCCGAGATGCGCTGCAATTCCGTGGTAACGACATACCCACTGTAGCAATATGGATAAGCAGGCCAGAACGGGGTATTGGCCACCAAAACGCCGGGAATAACCAAGAGCATATTAAGACCGATGGATAGAGCAGGCTTTTCAAACATAACCGTAATCATCCACATAGCTGCCGTAGCCGGAACAGCCGTTACAAACAGCAAGACGCTCCACTTGAGTAAATACAGGATTGGCAGGGATTGATTGAGATTCGCGGCCTGTGTTGCAATCGTACCTGCCACGATAAAAGCAGCGAAGAAAACCGCAATTTCCATTGCAAGATAGCACAGCAGGACAACCAGCTTTGCAAGAGCCATTTTTGCGCGGCTTACAGGCAAAGCCAGCATCTTTAGGATGCCATTGTTTTGATTCTCCCGCTGGGCGATCATAACCCCCACAACAACCATGCTGAAAGGCAGAAGATAATACCCAAACAGCAAGGCACTTTGCACCAGCATGGCTTCCCATGCGCTCGGATATTCAGGTGTAAAATAGCGGCTGAGATTGGTGATTCCTGAAATAACTACAAGAAGCGGCGGGATAGAAATCAACAGCAGAATTTTTGAACGCCTGACTTTTTTAAGCTCAATTCGTATCAATTCAAGAAAGCTCATAGGCTCCTCCTATTCATAGCGTATATGCTTCATTAACATTTGCCCTGCGACCAGAAAGACAATCGTTTCTGAAATCGACAGGACAATCACGGTAGTATCGATGACTGTATTTGGGGACATGGCAGGCTCCATTATCAAAACAAAAGGATTGATCAGAAACAGCTTGCTGTTTGCCGTAGTCATCGTCATGCCGCTGAAAAACCCTGCCACACCGATACCAAGCGTGATCCACATGCTTTCAAATCTGGACGATACCGCAAGCATAAAGCTCAGCACCGGCATAGAGGTAACGAAAGAATAAACTGTAAAGCGTAAAAGAACCGCTGCATCAAAAGTTCCTTCCGGCAGGTACAGATTCCCGATGATTGCCAGCGCGATGTTTTGCAGGGCAATTCCTACAGCCACCAACGTAGTCAGAATAGCAAACTTAGTAAAGTAAATTCCCGATATGCTGATAGGCAGCGCCATCATTTTGTTCAGGGCGTTTCCTCTATGCTCCACGTTGTAAATCAGGCAGGCTGCAACAATGATGCCAAACAGATTCATGACCATTATCATGCCGTAAAGCTGTGTCAAAAGTATCGTCATTGGCGGGAGGGGAAGCGAAAGCAGGCTTTCCTTTCGCACCGCAAAGTTTGCAAAAGCATATAACGCGCCCAAAAGACCGACACCAAGCATAACGGGAAAAACGCCGGAACGCCTGCCCTTTTTCAGTTCAATTGAAAGCAGCTTCATAGTTTCACCCTCGTTTTTCGCGCGGCATTGTCCTGCTCAATCATGGACAGGAACATTTCTTCCAGATTTTCCGTTGCGTACCCGCGCTGGACAGCAGCTTTGCGCATTTCATCCAGACTACCCTCAAAGAGCAGACTCCCATGATTCAAGATGCCGATATCGTCCGCAATCAGTTCTATTTCCGACAGGAGATGGGAGGAAATGAGAATTGTGCAGTCATACATTGTCGGCAGCGACTTCACAAGGTTTCGGATTTCATGAATACCGGAGGGATCAAGACCATTGGTGGGTTCGTCAAGAATCAGAATCGCGGGCCTTCCAATCAACGCAGACGCAAGGCCGAGCCTTTGTTTCATGCCAAGAGAATATTTTTTTGCAAGGCGATCTCCAAATTCCGATAGCCCCACCAATTCAAGCGCGTCCTCCACCGAGTTTTTCGGTAAACCTAAAATCCGCCGAATGATATCGAGATTTTCTTTCCCGGTCAGATTCCCATAAAAAGACGGTGCTTCAATTAAAGAGCCAATTTCTTTCAAAATGGCAATGCGGTCTTTCGGAAACTGCTTTCCATCAATAGAAAAGGTTCCAGAGGTAGGATTGGTAAGACCGAGCAGGATTTTCATTGTCGTAGACTTTCCTGCACCGTTAGGGCCAAGAAACCCGTAAATCTTCCCTTTCTGTATGTGCAGCGTTATGCAGTTTACAGCTGCAAACTGTTTGTAGCGTTTTGTAAGCCCATTGGTGGTGATAATATGCTCCATGCGTCACAACACTCCTTTCGCGTTTGATTCAAGCATAACAGCACAACCTTGTGTCATCCTTCTCATAACCTTACATTTGCCTTACAATGGAAGCAGCGACAAACTTTAGACATATGGACATGGTATGATAAAACTATATGAGAGGTGATGATATGGAACTTGATTATCTGAAAAGTAAAAAGCTCCTGCTCGTAGATGATGAGCCGGAGCTGCTTCAAATGCTTCAAACCATTTTAGAGGATGAGGGCTTTACACGCATTGTTACTGCGAAATCTGTTGCGGAGGGTATCTCGGCTTTCCATGAAGAAAAACCAGACTGTGCAATTTTGGATGTTATGCTGCCTGACGGTGATGGCTTTTCTTTGATGTCCGAGCTGCGCCGCATATCTGATATTCCTGTTGTTTTTCTTACAGCCAAAGATGAAGCACAGGACAAGCTCGCCGGGTTAGGGCTTGGTGCGGATGATTATATTATTAAGCCATTTTTGCCGCAGGAATTACTGTTGCGCGTTTACGCAGTTTTGCGCCGGTGCTATCAAAATGAAAATCCCGCCGTGAAGCTGGCGGGAAGTATTGTGGATTTCACAAAGGCTGAGGTACAAAAAAGCGAGGAAACCATCCCTTTAACAGCGAAGGAACACGCCCTTTTGGAAGTCCTCTATCGCAATGCAAACCGCATTGTAACCATTGATGCCTTATGCGAGGCGGTATGGGGTGAAAATCCTTTCGGCTATGAAAATTCTCTAATGGCGCACATACGGCGCATCAGAGAAAAAATTGAGATTAATCCATCCAAGCCTTTATCCTTACTGACGGTCAAGGGATTGGGATATAAGCTGGTTATCGAGGGACGGGGGTGAAGATTTGCGTTCCATTGCTAAATATGTACGGAAGCATCTATTGCTATTTGTTGGCGTTATTGCCCTGATTCTTTTGCTTGATGCCCTGCTGTATTTTTTTGCTTTCCAAGACATGGTTCGTCCAAATCAAGGAACATCCTCACCGGGTTATATGACTGAGCAGACAGCTGGACAGCTTTCGTATAACGACGGGGATTATTCGCTATCATCGGAGCAGCAGGGGCGGTTACGCCAACATGCGATTTGGGCGATGTTGATTGCGGAGAACGGCTCTGTCGTGTGGCAGTTCGATTTGCCGAACGAAATCCCCCAAACGTATTCCATACAAGACATTGCTGTTTTGTCCCGAAACTATTTGCAGGATTATCCTGTGTTTGTATGGGGACGTGATGATGGGCTGCTGGTGCTTGGATATCCAAAGGACAGTTATACAAAATTGACCTCCAATTTCCTCCCCTATGATTCGGTTAAAAATCTTCCTTGGTTTACATTCGGCATATTTTTATTGGATGCACTTTTATTGTTTGGAGCATATCTTCTTTCTAGCCGCAGGATAAGCAAGCATATTGATCCTATCATTCAATCAATCAGCACCTTATCAAAAGGGCAATCTGTCCAATTGCACGTTACAGGCGAATTATCGGAAATTGGTAAAAGCCTGAATCAAGCATCGGAAATTTTGAATAAAAAGGACCATGCAAGAGCCCATTGGATTGCAGGGGTGTCTCATGATATTCGAACACCGCTTTCTATGATTATGGGCTATGCTGATCGGTTGGCTCAAAGCAGCTTTGCGGATGAAAAAACAAAAGAACAGGCGGCGATTATCCGCCGCCAGAGCGTAAAAATAAAGGAACTGATTGAGGACTTAAACCTGACTTCGCAATTAGAATATGCAATGCAGCCAATGCGGATATCCGAGGTTTCTCCTGCCAAGCTGATCAGAGAAATGATAGCAGAATTTATAAACAGCGGTCTGGATAATCGCTATACCTTCGATGTACAGATAGAAGATACGTTGCAGAGCAAAACAATCCATGCGGATGCAAAGCTGTTAAAAAGGGCCTTGCGTAATCTGATTCAAAACAGCATTACCCACAACCCGGACGGATGTACAATCGTAGTAAATATGAATACCGAGAATGACCAACTCTATATGTCTGTTTCTGATAATGGGAAAGGTGTTTCTGCCGACATGCTAAAAAACATCGTTGGCGCTCTGAAGAGAAACAATCAAGAAAGTGATTATGCATCTTCCCGGCACGGTTTAGGGCTTATGATTGTTCGCCGGATTGTTGAAGCGCATCATGGCAGAATGACTATTCATAGCAATTCAGGGAATGGATTTGAAGTGAAGATGATTTTTAATGGCTAAGCGCATAAAGTAGCATGTGGTCAGGCATCCTTGCTATTAGCTTCCAAGAAAAGTAAGTTTTCAAACGGTGGCATGGTTAGGTTGAATCCCTTTCTGCGGTTCAGCTTTCGGTAAATGGCGAACAGGAATAAATACGCCTTTTGCCATGTGTAAACAAGAATCTAAAATTATGAGTTTGAATTATGTCACAAAACGTAACCGATGAAAACTTAACTTAATTACAGCACCGGTTGCCAAAATGAAGGCAGCTTTAGTAATTAAAAAAGCATCAAAATAACACAGGTAGTAAGTAAAAAGGGTACAGGCTCACCTGTACCCTTTACTAACCGAAAATGTCTTCTCGTTCTTATTGCGAAAAGATATATTATTCACCTTACACTATTTAATTGGTATTAATAGCTTGAATGGGTGATAATCAGGATCCAGAAACATTTCTTCGTACACTTCTATGTTATCATTTTCATCAATTATATAATTATTTTGTTCTGCATACTTAAATGTTTTAGTATATGCATCAGGAGTTTTAACCGATTCGGGTACTTCCGCCTGTATAAACTTCTGTTTCTTTATAACTCTTTTAACCATACCTACTGGAACGGCACAGGATTGTTCGACTTCAATTCCTGCCATATAGGTGAATGTATCTCCCTTATCACATGATTCGTACTCACATATACCATACATAGTATTTGGTACAGCCGGCTTTTGTACTTTATCAACATTCCCTAAAAATGTACTCCACAGCCTTCCAATCGCTCCGTCTGCATCCCACTGTTTTGCATTGCATTCCATTCCAATAACGAAAGTTTGATTTTTATTAACTACTTTAAAATCCATATAAATGCTCCTTTCAACCACATTATTATTCTTGCTAACAATAAATTTACCAAAACCACTATCCATATCTGCATTGCGGTATTTTCGGGGTGACATGTCGTATGTCCTATAAAAGGCTCTTGTAAAAACATCATGGGACTCGAATCCATATTCATAAGCTATTTCTGATATATTCTTATTTCTTTTCTTTAATTCATCAGCAGCACATGAAAGCCTTCTTTTTAAAATGTAAGACTTAACTGTTTCACCTACGATCACCTTAAAGATCCGGTAAAAATGGGGTACAGAAAAGTTAACATACTGAGAAATATCATAAAGACTTATATCCTCCTTAAGATGGCTTTCAATGAAATCTATAGCTTTTTGTACAGTTTTATCATAAGACACCGACATACCTCCCATAGTTTAAGTTCAATGCGCATTAACCATATAATAAATATAACACTCACCAGGGACCAAATCTCGATGTTTTTTATCATGTTACCTTTGGTTGTTTGATTATTGAGTAAGGTTATTATTAAAAATCCTTTTTCATTTACTGCTGTCATGGAGAGGCATATTATATGAATGAATTTCAACTTATTATTTAATGCGAACAAAATCCATAATACCTGTTACAAAAGGATTCTTACTATAAGAAGCAAAAATACACCTGACGCAAGGTGTATTTTTGCCTTTTGATATGACATTATGGTAACTCTGACAACCTTGAAAAATAGTAAAAACACAAAATTCGGGACACTCCCCTTACCCTTTATCTGTATTATACAAATTATTTGAACATCACTATTTGAAACGGAGAAATGTCTTTAATGCTATTTAAGTTGCTGGAGTATATTGACTTCATTACCATATCAAAAGTTAACGCAGCATCATTTGTCAACACTATGGCGCCTGAATCTCTCAAGGGATCTCCGAATCTTCCCTCCAAAGTCTTTAGATATAAATATGGCTGCTTTACCTGACTCTTTGAACTGGAATCAAATAAATAAAAATATCCATCGTTATAAAATAAATCTGAGAAATAAGGGCTATCCGCACTTTCAGTATAAAATTTTACTATTCTGATGCCTGCATTTTCTTTTCGCAAAGATGCTTTGACAAAGTTATCCCAGACATTCTTATTTGCAATAACCTCTAAGTCCTGTGTCACAAGGTATCCGTCGTTTTCTGCCTCTTGAATTTTATAATTGGCCGATAGATTGGAAAACCCCGTATAACTGCCGTCTGTGTCTATTATAAATTTCAAATTCTCCCTGTTGACTTTTTCAGGCTTGGATATCAGCGAATAAACTTCTGCACTGTATTTGGAATTACCTGTTTGGTTTATTGCAATTTCAGCCCTGATCCTTTCTTTACCGTTTTTAAGTGCGGAAACAATCACCTTGCCTTGCTTTGCTAATGTACCGTCTTTGGACAAGGGAGACCAGTATATGGTTTCATCCGCTTTGCATTCATAGGTATTTCCCTTGTCCTCCACAATGCCGTCAGGGGCCTTCCATGTCAGAAGCGCACCTTTGTCAACGCTCACATGGATCTCGTCAGCCTCTATGCCTATGGCAGGCATGATGAAGGGAATACCTGGGACAGAGCTCATTAAAGGCGAATATTCTTTTAATGGAATTACAGCATTGGCGGACAATGCAATTTCTTCTCCACTTGCTGCATAGGTCCTGATTGCAAAGCCGTCAAATAGAGGATCAGATTTACTGCGATCATGTAAAAACGGCATACCAAAGTTCAGGCTGCAAAACAGCAAAGCTAAGGTTACTGCAGCAACTGACTTCCATCTGTAGGTTCGCGTTTTGGGCTTTTGCCGGTGGCTGCCCAATTCAAGTACTTTTGCTTTAACTGACGGATTGACATGGATTCCGTTTATAGCGCCAATAATATCTTTTTCCCTCATTGCTGATTCTCCTCCTCCAATTCAACTTTTAATAATTTGCGTCCCCGAAGCAGGCGCATTTTAACGGCTGACCGGGATAAATCTATTATCCTGGCAATTTCTTCAACGTTATATCCCTCAATATAATAAAGGTGAATAACAATTTTGTATTTTGGCGGCAAGGTCAGTATCTGCTCAAGCACATGCCCCTGATCTTCACCAGAGCAGTAATCAGATAGTTCATCGATATGAAGTGTATTATGGCGGAGTTTGAATCTTCGCATGTCCTTGCAAACATTGTTGGCAACCTTTATAAACCAGGCCTTCTCATGTTCGGGCTCATTGAATACGGGTCTTTTATTTATGTAGCGAAGGAAAGTATCCTGTAATGCGTCCTCCGCATCAACTGTGTTGGATAAAATTACGAAACATAATTTAAACAGCATGTTGCCGTACCTGCTATAAGCATTTTCTAAATCATCCTCCGGTGAACCTGAGAGAAAAGGCACCTCATCATCTCCTTTCACTATTAACACGTTCATAAGGCATGAATGGTCACAAAATATAAAAATATAAATCAACCCATGCCATTACATCAGAATGTAAGAATAATGTGGAGCATAACATTATTCGGCAGTTAACTGCTTTGAAAGTTCTTTAATTAAACTTGCGCCATATTCTGCACGCTCGTTATTGCCTTGCTTTCACTGACGGCAAGCCTCCAGTTGCAAGTACCACCTTTTCGGTGGGTAACAAGAGCAGGCGGGCTGGAGGAGTACATTAAATCCGTTTAACAAACTATAAACTCTTTACCCCTTTCCTGTACTCCGTGGGAGTCATTCCATAGGACTGAAGAAAAGCCCTGTTGAAGGTTCTGTAGTTGCCAAAGCCCGACATGAAGGCAACCTCGGTCAGGTTTGAATTTCCGTTGGAAATGAGCTGGGCGGCGTGGCGGGAGCGCAGTGCATTCATATAGCTGTTGAACCCGCAGCCCAGATAGGCATTGAAGAATTTTGAAAAATAATCCTTATTATAGCCGAAGTGCCGGGCCAGAGTTTCAATTGAAAGTGAATCCAAAAAATTCTGCTGCAAATACACCAGTATTTTTCTGGCAAGGTCGGTGCTGCTTGCGGCAGGCTTATCCATAAGCTCCACACAGTCCGATATCATTCCCAGTATATAATAGGCAGCACCCTTGCTGACCAGCTCGTTTGCCGAATACTGGGTCTCCAGCAGCTTTTCCAGCATGCCCAAAATATTGTCCGTGTTTTCACAGCTTCCAATAAAGGGGCTTGAAAAAACCTTGGAACGGATAGCTGCAACATAGCTGTCAACAAGCTCCACAGGAATAATCATGACAATGATATCCGAGTTCTCCTTATTTGTATAGGAATGTATATCATAGCTGTTGGCAACGGAAAGACAGCCCTTTGTCAGGGTTTTTATCTGTCCGTTGATGTTAATGCTGATTTTTCCGCTGACAACATACACCAGTTCAATATTCGAGTGGAAATGGGGCTCAAAGTAGTTTTCAGAAACTCTGAATATGTGGATTTTGTGGTCTGCTTCTCTGGATATTTCAAAGTAGGCGCTCATAAACGACCTCACAAATAATGCTCATATATTGTGGCTATATCAGTTTTTGTCTTGAAATTCATACTTATTTACTATCGATATTATCAAAACAGCAATATCATTGTCAATATGGCAGCGGTATATGCTGCTTGCAGCCTCCTGCTTTTTTACTGCTGCCATCCGGCGGTATAATGCGGCTGAATAATGTCAAGTTTTGACTGGCAAATCAACTCGGCTTTCAGGCTATGACCATGTGATGTCCATTGAGCACCTCTTAAACAGCACTTGAGAAACGTAAACTTTGCACAATACATGAATTAATTGCTGTATGTTTCTTACGAAACACCCGGGGCACATCCGGGCACATTGTGCAAATGTGTTAATTTAATGACAAACCTATTGAAATAACCATGAAAAAGATGTAAAATTACTTTGGTTATCTAAATACATATAAAATACCAATGGTATACAGTCATTTAGCATAATTCAAAATAAATCATGACACCGAGGTTATGATTATATGGAAAATTGGACAATATACATAGTATGCGTAAAGCAGACAGTAAGAGAGTTTTCCCTGAATTCCCACACAGTTTATTAACGAGACTACAGATGTTCGGTTTGCCCGCGGGCGGCTTTACATCCTGCCGCTTTGTTTTTCTGCGGCGGACAAAAAAGTCTTGTTGAAACGGCATATATGGCAAGAAAATTTTTCAACCGAAAAATTTTTTATTGGATTTATGCATTATAAAAATATATAGGAGTGTGAACATATGAGTATGATGAACAAGAAGACCATCGAAGATATTGATGTGTCCGGAAAAAAAGTTATTGTAAGAGTTGATTTTAACGTACCATTGGATGCTGATAGAAATATCACTGACGATAAGAGAATAGTTGGTGCACTTCCTACCATCAAATATCTTGTGGAAAAGGGTGCAAAGACAATATTGGTTTCCCATCTGGGAAGACCCAAGGAAGGTTTTGAAGATAAATACAGTATGAAGCCCACTGCTGTCAGACTTGGAGAGCTTCTCGGCAAGGAAGTTGTCGTGGCAAAGGATGTTATCGGAGAAGATGCCAAGGCTAAGGCTGCCGCATTAAAAAATGGCGAAATACTTATGCTTGAAAACGTAAGATTCCATAAGGAAGAGACAAAGAACAATCCGGAGTTTGCAAAAGAACTTGCAAGCATGGCTGAAATATTTGTAAATGACGCATTCGGGACTGCTCACAGAGCTCACGCTTCAACAGCGGGACTTGCCGACTATTTGCCCGCAGTATGCGGTTTCCTCATAAAGAAGGAAATTGAATTCATGGGCAAGGCGCTGGCTAACCCTGCAAGACCGTTTGTTGCAATCCTGGGCGGTGCAAAAGTGTCCGATAAGATTGCCGTTATTGAAAATCTTATAGATAAGGTTGACACTTTAATAATCGGCGGCGGCATGGCTTATACCTTCTTGAAGGCAAAGGGCTACCATATCGGAAATTCCATCTGTGAGGATGACAAGATCGAGCTTGCAAAGAGCTTGATGGAAAAGGCCGAGACAAAGGGCGTAAATTTGATGCTTCCAATAGGCAGCATGGTTGCACAGGAATTCAAGAACGATACCGAAATCAAATACGTTCCATCCGATGCAATGCCTGACGGCTGGATGGGTATGGATATAGGCTCGCTTACCATAGAGAAGTTTGCAAAGGAAATAAAGAAGGCAAAGACAGTTATCTGGAACGGACCTATGGGAGTTTTTGAATTCCCGAATTTTGCCACAGGTACAAAGGAAATTGCCAAGGCTGTTGCAGAATCCGGCGCTCTTTCAATAGTAGGCGGAGGAGATTCTGCTGCTGCTGTTGAGCAACTGGGCTTTGCTGATAAGATTACCCACATTTCAACCGGTGGAGGAGCTTCTCTGGAATATCTGGAAGGAAAAATACTTCCGGGTATAGCTGTCCTCATGGACAAGAATCCAAGAAAGACTATTGCAGCAGGAAACTGGAAGATGAATAAGACTCCAAAGGAAGCTGTTGAGTTTGTAAACGAATTGAAGGCAAGTGTTGCAGATGCTTCAAACGAAGTAGTTGTTGGAGTTCCCTTTGTTTGCATCCCCGGAGTTGTTGAAGCTGTGAAGGGTACAAACATAAAGGTTGCTGCACAGAATATGCACTGGGAAGAAAAGGGAGCCTTCACCGGCGAAGTTTCAGGCCCCATGCTGGCCGACCTGGGAGTTGATTATGTAATAATCGGACACTCCGAAAGAAGAGAATATTTCGGTGAAACCAACGAAATGATCAATAAAAAGGCTCACGCTATATTCAAATATGGCATGACTCCAATTATCTGCTGCGGTGAGACACTCACTCAGAGAGAGCAGGGAGTTACAGCCGACCACGTAAGATACCAGATCAAGGTTGCTTTACTTGGCTTGACACCTGAGCAGGTCAAGAAGACTGTTATAGCTTATGAGCCTATCTGGGCCATAGGAACAGGAAAAACCGCTACCAATGAACAGGCGAATGAAGTTTGCACGGTTATCAGAGAATTGGTATGCGAGCTCTATGGTGAAGAGGTTACTGAACAGGTAAGAATTCAGTACGGCGGAAGCGTAAATGCAAAGAATGCTGCCGAACTGTTCGCAATGTCCGATATAGACGGTGGTCTTGTAGGCGGAGCAAGCCTGAAGGTTGACGAATTCACAGTAATCGCCAACGCATAAGACTGCTTCAGGCGGAAACTGTCTATTCAACTGTTTTATTAAATGTGATTTATATTATTACCTGAAATAGAATTTGACCCTCCGGTAGGTGCTGTGCTGGGGGGTCAAATTGTAAAATTGGAAGTATATGAGCAAGTCAGATTATTAACCGTTATAACATAAGGGAGAATATTGTATGGAAAAGAAATTAGTTACGTTAATGATCCTGGACGGTTTTGGCAACAATCCCAGAACGGAAGGGAATGCAATTGCTGCTGCAAACAAGCCCAACCTGGACAAATACCTTGCAACCTGCCCGAATACAATCGTCCACACAAGCGGTATGGATGTGGGACTGCCTGAGGGACAGATGGGAAACTCCGAGGTAGGGCATACAAACATAGGTGCCGGAAGAATAGTTTATCAGGAACTGACCAGGATAACCAAGTCAATAATTGACGGAGATTTTTATGAAAAGGAAGAATTCCTGAAGGCCATTGAGAACTGCAAAAAGAATAATTCAAAGCTGCATCTTTTCGGGTTGCTTTCAGACGGAGGAGTACACAGCCACAACACGCATCTGTATGGACTGCTTGAACTGGCCAGGAGAAATGGCTTAAAGGACGTTTTTGTTCATTGCTTCTTTGACGGAAGAGACGTTCCGCCGGACAGCGCAAAGGTTTACACAGAAGAACTTGAGGCAAAGCTTGCGGAAATCGGCGTTGGAAAGGTAGCGTCTGTAATGGGCAGGTACTTCTCCATGGATAGGGACAACCGCTGGGAGAGAGTACAGCAGGCCTATGAAGTGATGGTGCTTGGAAAGGGCCTTACTGCAAACTCTGCTGTGGAGGCGGTTGTAAATTCCTATGAAAAGAAGGAATTTGACGAATTCGTCAAGCCTACTGCCATATTGGAGAACGGAAAGCCCGTTGCTACAATAGCTGCCGGCGACTCTGTAATATTCTTCAACTTCAGGCCGGACAGAGCAAGAGAAATCACAAGAACCTTCGTTGACCCCGAATTCAAAGGCTTCGAAAGGGCAAACGGCTTTTTCCCGCTTTATTATGTGTGCATGACCCAATATGACAGGACCATGCCCAATGTAGTTGTTGCCTTCAAGCCGCAGACCCTTGAAAACACCTTTGGTGAATATATCAGCAAGCTGGGCTACAGACAGCTCAGAATTGCTGAAACAGAAAAGTACGCACATGTTACCTTCTTCTTCAACGGTGGAGTTGAAAACCAGTATGAAGGCGAGGACAGGGCGCTTATACCGTCACCGAAGGTGGCAACCTATGATATGAAGCCTGAAATGAGCGCCTACGAAGTTGCAGACGAGTGTGTCAGGAGAATAGACTCAAAGCAGTACGATGTTATTATACTGAATTTTGCCAACTGTGATATGGTTGGACATACAGGCGACTTCAATGCTGCAAAGGCTGCCGTTGAAGCGGTGGATGCCTGCGTGGGCAAGGTGGTGGACGCTGTCGCCGCACAGGAGGGGATTGTACTTATAACTGCCGACCATGGAAATGCGGAACAGATGATTGACTATGAAAACGGCGGTGCATTTACAGCCCATACAACCTATGTGGTGCCGTTGATAGGTATCGGTCTGGGGGATGCAAAACTCAAGGAAGGAAAGCTTGCCGACCTTACGCCAACTATCCTGGATATTCTGGGAGAAGCCAAGCCGGCGGAAATGACGGGAGAATCCCTGCTGGTAAGGTAATATTATAGAAAAACTGATAAAAAAGAACTGATAATAAGAACTGATAATAAAAAACCCTGCCTGATTCAAATTGAGAAAAGGCAGGGTTTTTAAATTGTTCTTCCCGACGGCTCACATAGCATCAGGAGTATTGTTTCATGTCATCAATCAATAACTGCTGGCGGGGTTAATAAATAAATTACTTTATTTATTAATAATCCTCGTCCTCCTCAGTGACTGTAATAGTCTGTGAGTTGGTTACGCTTCCGCTGGTCATGGTGATGGTTGTAGTTCCTGCGCTGACAGGTGTGATTATGCACATGCCATAAATGTCAGGCTGTGATACTGTGGCAACGCCGGGATTGGAGGAGGTCACTGTAACGGTTCCGGGAGCATTTACAGGAACCTTGTATACGTAAAGTTCTATAGGTTCTCCGCCAACAGTGGTTTCTGTATCAGAAAGATCACAGTCAATAGCAGTCAGTATAACCTTTTTAATTGTTATCTTGCAGGTACCGATGAGCTTTTTGGGATCAGGTTTTTTTGTATCCTCGTATATCTTTACTTCTGTGGTGCCTTCAGCCAGCCCCTTAAGATATGTGGTACCCTCACTGACATAGCCTTCCATCATTTTTTCATCATAGTCAAAGAGATAGCTTACATCCGATCTGCAGTTTTCAATTAAATCAAATGCCAATTCAGAGGAACCCAGGTCGAAGTTTCTCGCTGGAACAACAGTTGCCTTTTTAACGATATACTTGAGGGTCGCTACTGTCCTGGTAACCTTGTTATAGGTTTCCTTAACAGTAACAGTGTAAGTACCTGCAGCAGTGGCGGTATAGCTATGCTTTATAAAATACATACCGTCAAACTTGCTCTGAGTTTCCTTCATGGTGAAGTTCTTGCTGTTTGAAACATAGGTATAGGTCGCATCGTTGTTTCTGCTAATTATTTCAATTGGCTCGGAGGCTGTGCTTGTGCCGATAGTGAGAACAGGAACATAGTCCTGAACAAGAGTGGCAGCCTTTACAGTCACCGCACAGGTTCCGATTTTGGTGGTCTTTCCGTTAAGCTTCTGATTGCAGGTAATAGTGGCTGTACCGGCCTTTAAGCCTGTCAGGACTGCTTTGGCACCGCTGGCCTTTACAGTGAGGACCTTTGTATTGCTGGAAGTAAAGGTGTAGGTTGCCTTTTTGTCGGCATTGGAAACAGACAAGGTATATTTGTTCTCTTTTGAATAATAATCAAAAGCTCCTTCTGTACTGCCTGTGCCGATAATCATTTTTGCCACAATGGCAGGTTTTGCTGCTGCAGCCTGAACCGGATTTGCCGCAAATCCTGCGGGAAGTAATAGTGATGCCAATAATACCACACACACCAATACTTTAAATATTGCGTTCTTCTTAGTCATTGATAACTCCCTCCGTAAATAAGTAAAATATTGAACTGCATAAACTGACATGATAAAACTATTTCTCATAGATTAGTATGAAAAAAATATCAATTTATGTCAATTGTAGCATAAAAACCGATGAGTTTACCATAGTTTAGCAAAAAATATAAAAAGTCAATTTTCAGAGCCAACTTGCCCTTCTTATTTCCCATAAGAAGGTAAAAATTAACTTTTATAGAAATTAAATACATACGCTTAAGGGAGGCTAAGAAAATGAAAAAACCAATAAAGACTGTTTTATTTTTTAAAAAGTTTTCAAAGAACTATAAGAAATTTGGCAGACTTATACACAGGTTATATAAAATCTTAAGGTCCCCTTTTATCAGAACCTTGATCAACTTTCTCTTCACGTTTGTATTTGCATTTCAAATGCAGTTGACGGATTTTCATACATTTAAGTTTGATCAGTTGGAATTTTACGGCGACAAGGTGCATATACTGGTAACATTCGTGTTTATTGTGGTGTACAATTGGCTGGTGCTTGTAATTGACAGCTATCAAAAGTACCAGGCGCAGGCAATAAAGTGCATCAAGGAAACCGTAAACAGGGAAACAGTCATAAATCAGACCATTGGCAGGAAGCTGTACGACATAACAAGCAGTATATCTTTAAAATCAAGTATTATCCCAACCAAATCCGATTTCGGCAATATCAGCTATCAGGATATCGCTGCGCTTGTATGCCATAATATTTATGATGCCATAAAAATTTCTACCGGAAGAGAATCCCATCAGGTTTCTCTCATGCAGAAGTTTAAAGAAAAGCGTTCCGGGTTAGAATATATAAAGATGATCAGCTATGGAAATGCCAACCAGATTTCACCCAGCCAGTTTGACCGGCATTTTTATCTGAAAAGCGATCAGAATTTTTACCAGGTAAGAATTTTTAACAATAACCAGAACAATATTTTTATATTGAAGAAACCGGAGGAAATCAAAAAGGAGTGTGTTTACGGAAAAAACAGCAATGAAAAAATGACCCAGTATATTGCAATGCCTGTTTTCTGTGAAAATCAGGGCATTATATCGCTGCTTCAGATTGAAATTGCTGATGATGTACATATAGGAAGAACTTTTGATGAAATAAGAGAATTTGTTAAGCCATTTATGGCGTATATACATATACTGACAGTGAACTACTATCAGAATGAATTATTCAAGGTATTGGTCAAGAAATTTGATATACTGAAGAAAAGTAAAGAGAGGAAAGTTTTTAATGAAGGGATGAGGAAGTATGAACAAAACTATGGGGAAACTAATACGTTTATTGCCCCAAAAGACTAATGACGCCGAGTATACGAAAATTAACTTCGTTCCGGAGGATACCGATTATATACAGGATCATAAAGCATTTGAGGACAGGAGACAGCAGTTGATAAATGAATATGAATTGCAGTTAAGCCAATATATAAATAATACCACAATGCAGATAATGTAAATGGATACAAACATTTAAAGCCCTCAGTCCACTGAGAGCTTTATTTATTGGTTCCGGGCCTGCCGGGATTAGTATTTCTGCCGGTGCCTCCCTTGCCGGGAAGACTTTTGCCGTGGCTGCGGACGGCGGTATTTTTATATTTCAGCCGCATCAGCTCCACATACTCCTTGACACGCTGGATAGCCTCGTCGGGCAAGTCCCCAAGACGGATATCATAGGCTTCGGGAGATTCGGCAATGTACTCGTCCAGAGGCATGCGCTTGGACGTACGGCCAACAAGATAATCAAGAGAAACCCCGAAAAAGTCCGCAAGCTTCTTCAAAACATATTCATCCTTTGGAAATCTGTTGTTGGCTTCATAATAGCCGATAACCCTGTCGGATATATTGACAATCCTGCCCAACTCTCTTTGAGTCATACCCTTTTCTTCTCTTAATTCTCTAAGTATGTCGCCAAATCCCATATCCTGCCTCCATGAATATTACTATATCACCTGAGTATTTTAATTTACAAAAATAGAATAAAATATTCTTAATTTTTGTTGAAATTGAACGAAATATGCGTTAAAATATAAATAAATGAAAATGTTTGCTTTTTATACATAAAATGTAAACAGAGTAAAAAGGTGTATTGAGAAAACGGGTGAAAAAATTAATGCCGTATGGAGGTGCTGATGAAAAGGATCAATGAAAAAATCAGGAATGAGATTCGGGAACTCAGGGAAAAATTGAACCAGTATATTGATGAAAGGGGTATCAATGATGAACCGGAATTGCTGGCTATCAATGCCAGGCTTGATGAACTGATAATCCAGTGGCTCAATGAGACATACAGCAACAGCTCGGCAAGCTAGACAGGCCTGGCAGACCGGGTAGGCTGGTAAACCGGAAAGGCTGGTGCCGGAATCATGTTTGCGGTTCCTTCCAAAGGGTAAATATACAAGTAGCAAAATAATACTGCTTTGTATGATATTTAGAATTTTACATATAATACTTATTGCTGTGAAAAAAGCCAATCCCTTTGACCCGCCCGGGTATGGGAAGCAAAAGCATACTTTCCCATACATAGGCAAAGTTTTATGAGGGAAATGTTTACAAAAATAATGTTGCAATGTTATTCTAAATACGAATATTTATCTTGAAGGGAGAAGTTGTATGAAACAATATATACCTATTGAAAGTGTTTTTGCCAGGGAAATAATAGATTCGAGAGGAAATCCTACTGTTGAAGTTGAAGTCATTGCGGAGGGTGGCTTTATCGGTCGGGCTTCAGTACCTTCAGGAGCATCCACCGGTGCCTTCGAAGCTATAGAGCTGAGGGACGGAAACAGTGAACGATACCTGGGCAAGGGTGTGGAAACCGCTGTGGAAAATGTAAACAGTACAATAGCGCCTGAAGTGGAAGGAATGAATGTATTTGACCAGGCTGCCATAGACAAGCTTATGATTGAACTGGACGGAACTCCAAACAAGGAAAGGCTTGGAGCAAACGCCATCCTGGGAGTGTCCCTGGCGGTTGCCAAGGCTGCGGCAGAAGCCCTGGGACTTGGCCTGTACCAGTATATCGGCGGAGTAAATGCAAAGACTCTGCCGGTGCCGATGATGAATATTATAAACGGTGGCAAGCACGCCGACAACAGCGTAAATATACAGGAATTCATGATAATGCCGGTAGGTGCTGAGAGCTTCAAGGAGGCCTTGAGAATGTGTGCCGAGGTATTCCACAATCTGAAGAAGGTGCTGCAAAGCAAGGGTTTAAGCACTGCCGTAGGTGATGAGGGCGGATTCGCACCAAACCTTGAAACTGATGAACAGGCCATTCAGGTTATTCTGGAAGCTGTTGTCAAGGCAGGCTACAAGCCCGGAGACCACTTCAGAATTGCCATTGATGCTGCAGCCACAGAAATGTACCAGGAGGACGGAACATATTTCTTCTGGAAGACAAATATAAGGAAAACAAAAGAGGAAATGGTACAATACTGGGCTGACCTTTGTGAAAAGTATCCCATTATTTCTCTGGAGGACGGAGTTTCCGAGGAGGACTGGGAAGGCTGGAAAATGCTTACCGACAAGCTGGGCAAAAAGATACAGTTGGTGGGCGACGATTTATTCGTAACAAATACCAGAAGGCTTGAAAAGGGTATAAAGATGGGAGTTGCAAACTCAATCCTCATAAAAGTAAATCAGATAGGAACCCTTACGGAAACCCTTGATGCCATACAAATGGCCAACAGGGCAGGCTACACGGCAGTTACCTCACACAGATCGGGCGAAACAGAGGATGCCACCATCGCTGATATCGCCGTTGCTACAAACTCCGGACAGATAAAAACAGGAGCTCCTTCCAGAACTGACAGGGTTGCCAAGTACAATCAACTGTTAAGGATTGAAGAAGAACTGGATGAGGTTGCGGAGTATCCTGGAATTAAAGCCTGGTTCAATTTGTACAGGTAATCGGAAAATTGGGCCATAAGCAGGCGGGTTTGCCTTAAGAAAGGTTATAGCAGCGTTTGCTTATATTATATACTATTAATATGTTACAAGCAATATGTTACAAGCAAAGGCCGTTTCAGAAACAAGAAGGTTTGATTTTGAGACGGCCGGCTTTATGTGAAGATTACGGATGCTGAGGCAGGTCTTTATTCTGCTGGAAGCAGTGCAGCGCATGGACACCCTTATAACTGGAAAATTTAATATTGCTTTTTGGATTTATATATGCTAGAATGTTACTTGTCTATTTTAGGAGGTGTTTTGAGTGGAAGTTGCAAGATGGATTGTTAATATAATTCACATTATTTTTGCCATCTCGATAATTGTCATTGTATTGCTTCAATCGGGAAAACAGGCTGGTTTGTCAGGTTCAATAGCTGGTGGGGCTGAAACCTTCTTTGGAAAGAATAAGGGACGTACTATTGATGCATTGCTTGGAAAATATACAGCATTTGCAGCCATTGCTTTCCTTGTTACGTCAGTTGCACTTTATTTGCTGATTAAGTCCATATAAATAGTTGAAACGGAAATAAACCCGGAGTACATTGACTCCGGGTTTTTGTTTGTCAAGAAAGGTTACGGAACAGTAACCTTTTTTTTGTTATTTTGTCACCCTTTACTATTCATTAAATAGTAGAATAGCAGCATAATAATTTTACGACGAGACTAAGGGTGGCGGCTATGAAAAAGATTATCCAGATATCATTGGCACTATTGATTATAATATTTATAACTGCGGGATACACAAGCGGCTATGTGGTCAGTGAAAAGCCTGTGCAGACAGAGGTGGCAGTACAACCGGCGGGACAACCGGCAGACCGGCAGGACGGCAGTGCCTTACAGGAGGCAGCCATAACCCAGGCAGAGGCGCAGGAGCTTTCAAAGCAGGTCCGGGAGCAGCATAAAACGGCGGAGCAGGAGGCTGATCCAGTGCACCGGCAGCCCACGGGGGAAGCCGGGGACAAGCCCGAGGACAAGCTCGAGGGGGACAGGCCTATGGTTGCGCTCACCTTTGATGACGGCCCACATCCGAAGTATACCCTGGAAATACTGGATGCCCTGAAAAGTAACAATGCCAGAGCAACCTTCTTTGTACTGGGGAGCAGGGCGGAAAGATACAAGGAGGTTATTGGCCGCATCGGTGAAAATGGCAATGAGATTGGCAATCATACATATGATCACAGGGAACTCACAAAGCTCAGCGGTGGTGGCATTACCGGCGAGCTGAGCAGAACCACGGGAATACTGGAGCATATAACCGGTGTAAAGCCTGTCCTGACAAGGCCCACCTATGGCAGCGTGAATGAAAAAGTCAGAAAGTATGCCGGTTCTCCTCTTGTATTGTGGTCTATAGACACCCTGGACTGGAAGACCAGGGATACTGAAAAAATAGTACATGAGGCTATGAGTAATGTTAAGGACGGCGATATAATTCTCATGCACGATATATATAAAACAACTGCCGAGGCCGCCGGAAAAATCATAGAAAAGCTTAAGGCCCGGGGATTTGATATTGTCACGGTAAGCGACCTTTACAAGGCCAGGGGAATCAGCCTTCAAAACGGAAAAGAATACTACAGGTGCAGTCCCTCCATAGCAAAAAAATAGATTTGGCCCGCTTGCTTCATATATTGGCGGCGGAGCCGGCCGGCTCGTTGCAGACGACGAAAAAAGTCTGTAACGGGCTGCTTTATTTTGTGTCGTATACAGGCTGTTTTGACTGTTGATTAATTGAACAATAAGGTATAATTAAAATAGTGCATTAGAGGAGAAGGAATATGACCAACAGGATTCTGATAGTTGAGGATGAAGAGAGTATAAGGGGTTTTCTCAAAATAAATTTCAGGAAGAACGACTTCCTGGTTTTTGAAGCGGGCACCGGCGAGGAGGGTGTGGTAAAAGCCAGGCAGGAGAGGCCGGACGTGGTCTTGCTGGATGTGATGCTTCCGGGTATGGATGGCTTTGCAGTCTGTGAAGTGTTAAGAAAGGAATTCCCGGACATGGGAATAATAATGCTTACGGCCAGGGGGCAGGACATAGACAGGATAAAGGGCCTGGAATTCGGCGCCGATGACTATGTACTTAAGCCCTTCAATACTACCGAGCTTGTTTTGAGGACAAAGTCTCTGCTCCGCCGGCTGGGAGGCAAGCCCGGCGGTGAAGGCAATGAAACCGTCAAGTGCGGTGCATTCAGGCTGGAGGTTTACTCCCAGAGGGTTTTTAAGGACGAAGCGGAAATCATGCTCACCCCCAAGGAATACATGCTGCTTAAGCTTTTTCTTGAAAACCAGAACAAGGCTTTTACAAGAGACGAACTGCTGGACAAAATATGGGGCTATGATTTTGTGGGAGACACAAAGATCGTTGATGTAAATATCAGAAGGCTGAGAAGCAAGATTGAAGATAAAAAATCCACTGCAATGTATATAGAAACTGTCTGGGGTACGGGGTACAGATGGAGGAAGGAACATTGATATGTCGGCGGCTGAAAAGGAAAAAACTGCGCATAAGAGCATCAAGGCCAGGCTGGTAGGCAATTTTATAATTATCATATTGATAAGTGTCCTGGCATTTGAAGGACTCCTGGTTTACTTTACCCGGTTTTATTTTTACGGTAATGTAGAGGGTATTCTTACAAATCAAATACGTACCGCTTCCGATTTCTATTCACAGTACTTTTCAAATGTTTCACTTGAGGTGAATATTGCCGACAATGCAGACGTGTTCTGGAGACAGACCGAGGCACAGGTGCAGATAGTCCGGCAGGACGGAGAGATACTGCTGGACTCGGAAGGGCTGAAAAGCAACCGGAAGGTGGAGGCCGGCGACTTTAAAAATGCCGCTTCAGGAGAAAAGGGAGTGTGGACAGGTTACATTCAGGGCACAAGTAAAAAGGAGCACGCCATGGCTGTGGCCTATCCTTTAAAAGCTGACGGGGAGCAGGTGGGAGTGCTGAGATTTATTACCTCCCTGGAGGAAATAGACAAGATAATTTTCAATATATCCGTGATATTTATAGTCATCGGGATCTTTGTAATACTTGTGACCATTGTAATCAGCCTTATACTGGCACACAGCATAGTGCAGCCTCTGAAGCTTATAACCGCGGCGGCGGGAACCATGGCAAAGGGCAACCTGGATATCAGGATACAAAAGGACAGGAATGACGAGATCGGGGTTTTGGCAGACACACTCAACTATATGGTAGCCGAGGTGCAGAAAAGGGACAGGATAAAAAACGATTTTATATCCATGGTATCCCACGAGCTCAGAACACCTCTTACATCTATTAAGGGCTGGGCAAATACCATAATTGACGATGGGTTTAAAGACAGGGAGATTCTGGAGGATGGTCTGAACATAATTGTCAAGGAAAGCGACAGGCTGACCAATATGGTTGAGGAGCTGCTGGACTTTTCAAGGTTTGTATCCGGAAAAGTCGAATTGAACAGGGAGAAAACCCAGGTGGACCAACTGGTGGATCACCTGGGGAAATATATGCTCACCAGAGCGAAAAAGGAAAATATAAATTTTACCGCTGAGTGCGGAAAAATTCCCGAAACGGAATTGGACAGGGATAAGCTCAAGCAGGTCCTGCTTAACCTGCTGGGCAATGCCTTCAAATTTACACAGCCCGGAGGAAATGTTTCTCTTAAAGCTTCTTACAGCCAGGGTCAGATTGTTTTCAGAGTTGAAGACGACGGCTGCGGCATAAGCAGTGAGGAGCTTCCGCTTGTGAAGGAGAAATTCTACAAGGGCAAGAACAGTAAATCCCAGACCGGGCTCGGACTGTCAATATGTGACGAAATAGTCAGGCTTCACGGCGGAGAACTGCTGATAGAAAGCCGTCAGGGGCAGGGCACGGCTGTTACGGTAAAGCTGCCCCATGCAGGCACATATGGTAGCAGCGGCAACGGGCAGCCATAAATGGAAAATGAGGAGAGACATGAAACGGAATTACAGGTTCTGGATTATTACATTTGCAGCAGCATTCTGCTTTATATTTACCGGGTGCTCCAGTATCGGGTTTGATATCGAGTCCACCATAAACCCTCCTGAGTATGGCACTTTGGCGGTTCAGGGCACCTGGAAGATAGACGGCTTCATATCGGCCTTGCCCCAGGGAAAAAATGCCGGGGAAAAACAGGAGCTTGTTAAAAACAAATACCTGGAGCAGTGGGCAGTCTTTGACAACGAGCTGGGAGCCGTAGGCCCGGAAACCTGCGTAAATCCCAAATACAGGATAATAAAAACAACGGCTGACTCCTTTATACAGGGAAAATACAGGGTGGATGAAACAGAGCTGGGGCTGGGCAAACAGGAAGTATATGTGGTCAGCATATCAAATGGCAGCCAACTGTTTTACGAACTGATTATAACCGACTCAAATACTGCATATGTCTATATGGATAACGGCTTCCTGGTGCTGAAGAAAACTTCCGACCAAGTGGACGCAAAGCTCAAGGAAAAGAGTCTCAGCCATGTGGGACAAAATGTCAACAGCGGACGGTATGAAGAGGACCCTTTATTGAGGTCGGGCATACTTCTGGGCATACGTGCCGCAGACAATTCCTACAGAACCCTGTGGATATATTCCAAGAACAGGGAAATCGAAACGACGGGCTGGACAAGGCAACTGCTGGTTCCCAGGGCAAAAGGCTTCTGGCAGGTGGGAACCATAAATGAAAGCAATATCCACGCAATATATGCGCAGGCCTTTAACGAAAATTACATGCCTCCCAAAAACCTTGCGGATGTGCTGAACGGCAATATGCTGAAAATAGATCAGGGAACGAAACTCAATTTTGCAGGAAACGATTATATTGGAATTGAAGACAGTGACCTGCTGCGGGTCTATCCGGTTGAAAACCTTAAGGACGGTCTGGCGGTATCATTAAAGGATATAGCTCAAGGGGATGCTGACAATATATTTGACCAGTCCGCAAAGGATTTCGCAGCATCCGTCAAGGGTGAAGCCTATGATAAATTAATCCGCAAGACAGATACCAGAAATTTTACCTTAATGAGACGGAACGGGCACTGGGTTTTGAAAAGCAGGCTTTATTTTTCTCAGCCCTATGAAAAGGATTTTATGGATTTTGATTTAAGGCTGATGGTTCCGGACAGGCTGATTCAATATGATGAGATGAATATTCCGTGGAATGATATAAAGGCAAAGCTTCCGTGGACATCAGACGCTTTCATGTCGCCAAACAAGGATATAGCCGTCCTGGCAGACAGCAAAAGCCTGTGTGTATACTCCATAAAAAACAGCAGCGGCATAAACCGGCAGCTCCTGAAGCTTGAGCTGGCCAAGGGCGATACTATAGTAATGGCCGAATGGTCTATTGGAAGATATGCCGATTTGTGGGATAATTTTGTTGATAAGCTGCAAAAAATGAATTATTGATTATATTAGCAGGAATAATATAAGGTATGCTTTAGCAATCTGGAACATAATTATAGCAATTGAAAGGTAGAGGGTTATGATTGAACTGGAAGCAAGAAAAGAACGTATAGTGGCATTTATGAGGGAATCGGCGTACAAACCGCTGTTATTTAAAGAGCTGGTCATGGTACTTGACGTACCATCCGAAGATACGGAACTCTTCAATCAGGTATTGACCGAACTGGAACAGGAGGGAAGGATATTCAGGACCCATGCCAGCAGATATGGTGTTCCCTCAAGGCTCAACCTGGTTGCAGGCAGAATCCAGGGACACGAGAGAGGTTATGGCTTTCTGATTCCAGATGATGAAATGCTGGAGGACATATTTATTCCTGCCGACAGTCTCAACGGAGCCATGCATGGAGACAAGGCAGTAGCAAGGGTGAATAAGAAAAGCTCTTCCGACAGGAGGATGGAGGGGGAGATTGTAAAAATCATAAAACGTGCCAATTCCACCCTGGTAGGAACTTTTGAAAAAAGTCTCAGCTTTGGCTTTGTAATACCTGACAACAAGCGTATATCCGGGGATATATTTGTATCAAAGGGCGAATTCAACGGTGCGAAAAAAGGTCAGAAGGTTGTCGTGGAAATATTGAAGTACCCTGAGCAGAGAAGAAATGCCGAGGGCAGGATAGTTGAGATCATAGGTGATGCAGATCAGCCCGGGACGGATATACTGTCCATAATAAAATCCTATAACCTGGAGGAGGAATTCCCGGCGGAGGTAATGGCACAGGCGGAAAATATCAGCGATACCGTTACCGGAGAAATGCAGAAGGGGAGAAGGGACTTAAGGGGTCTGAGAATGGTCACCATAGACGGAGAGGATGCAAAGGACCTGGATGATGCCGTATCGGTGGAAATACTGCCCAACGGCAACTACCGGCTGGGAGTGCACATAGCCGATGTTACCCATTATGTAACGGAAAATTCTCCTCTGGATATTGAGGCTCTTAACAGGGGTACCAGTGTCTATCTTGTAGACAGGGTCATACCAATGCTGCCCCGGAAGCTGTCAAACGGCATTTGCAGCCTGAATCCGCAGATTGACAGGCTGAGCTTTACCGTAATGATGGAAATAGACAAAAACGGCAAGGTATATAACCACGAGATATTTGAAAGCGTTATAAACATTGATGAAAGAATGACCTATACAAATGTATATAAAATCCTGAAAGACCATGATGAGGAACTGATAGAAAGGTACAGGCAGGTTGTGCCGGATTTCCATACAATGCATGAACTGGCCCTGCTGCTGAGAAAGAAGCGTTTTCAAAGGGGTGCAATTGACTTTGATTTTGATGAGGCGAAGGTCGTGCTTGACGAGAACGGAAAACCTGTTGAAGTCAAGAGGTATGAGATAACCATAGCAAACCAGATTATTGAGGAGTTCATGCTGGTGTGCAATGAGACTGTGGCAGAGCATTTCTTCTGGACAAATACGCCCTTTGTGTATAGAATCCATGAAGACCCTGATGAGGAGAAAATTGCGGCGCTGAACGAATTTGTATATAATCTGGGCTACAGCATCAAGGGCATCAATAAAATTCATCCCAGAGCTCTTCAGGACCTTTTGGAGAAAGTAAAGGGAACACAGCATGAAAGAATCATAAGCACAGTCATGCTCAGATCTTTGCAGAAGGCAAAATACAGCAGTGAAAGTGTAGGACATTTCGGACTGGCTGCCAAATACTACTGCCACTTTACTTCACCTATCAGAAGATATCCCGATCTGATAATACACAGGATCATGAAGCAGTACCTGAAGGGGGAAATGTCAGAGCAGAGAATCGGACATTTGGAAGGGCTGCTCCCAGAGATAGCAAAGCAGTGCTCCGAACGGGAACGGGCCGCTGATGAGGCGGAAAGGGAAAGTGAAGACCTGAAAAAGGTTGAGTATATGAAGGCTCATGAAGGAGAAGTGTTTAAAGGCATTATTGCCAATGTCACCTCCTTCGGCATGTTCATTGAACTTGACAATACCATAGAGGGGCTTGTCAGAATGAGCAGCATGGAGGATGACTATTACAACTATGATGAAAGGCGCTTTTCACTGATTGGTGAGCGGACCAAAAAGGTGTACAGAATAGGGGACACTGTGGGCGTAATACTTGCCAGGGCGGATATTTCAACCAGGAAGATAGAGTTTGTCCTGGTGGACGCAGAGGACGGGGAAGAGGAAGAGGACCTGTGGAACTTTGACGAGACGGCGGAAGATAAATTTGTTTTCGGCAGGCAGGCAAAACCCCAGGCAGGCCGTTCAAAAGCGGAGGGAGCCAAGGCGGGAGCCGCAAGGACAACAGGTGCCAAGTCTTCAGGTGCAAAGGCCGCAGGTGCCAAAAGGAAGGCTTTGACCAACAGGGACAAGGCTCTTGGTGCCTCACAAATATCAGAGAAAAAAACAACTGCCGAAAATAAGCCGAATAAAAAAGGCAAGATACTGGATAAAAAAGTTTACGATAAGATAAACGGCAAGGGCAGAAGAAAGAAAAAATAGACACAGCCGGAAAATGGAAAATTAACCTGAAAATCAAAAGGAGCTGTAAACCCAACTTGAAAATTGGTTTTACAGCTCCCCATTCAGCGCATGAGCGCCTGGATTCCAATTAAAACGGCTTAAGCCTGAAATTAAACTACGAAACGTTTGATTTCATCGCAGAAGTTTCCGCAATCATCAATCTGAATCTCTACTCTGATGGGCTTGCTCAGATCAAGGCTGAAAATGCCCATAATTGACTTGGCATCTACAATGTAACGGCCTGATGACAAATCAACATCAAAATCATACTTGTTTACAATATTAACGAAATCTTTTACATCATTAATAGATTTTAAAGAAATATCAAATGCCTTCATATTATCCATCCTCCTATAAAAGGTAAAAATCAAAATTGCTAAATTTATACTTTAATATTATCTTCTTTTTATATTTTAGTCAATCGAGATGTTTGTATACCCTCGGACAAATAATGCAAAAAAGCCCTTAAACCTGCACAAATAAAGGGGTTTGGACGGTGTTGTGCATATTTTACAAACTTTTCTTGTCGTTTTCATTCAATAATATCAGTTGCTGCCGTCACCAGGGTGCCCGGTTACAAGGGTATGGGGCGTAAGGTAAAGCTTTTCTTCTCCCATAATGCTGTTAAAACTCATTAAGTTGTGGTAAAATAGCGATACTTGTTTTATATAGCAATGAGAGGAAATATGCCGGCATGGAGAAAAATAATATTGAAAATATAGACCAAAATCCCAATGGTGAGGGGCTTAACAGCAGAAAAAAGACCGTGAGCTTCCACACCCTTGGCTGCAAGGTAAACCAGTATGAGTCGGAGGCAGTCTCAGCCCTGTTTGAAAAGGCGGGCTATGCTATCGCTTCCTTTGATGAGAACTCGGATGTGTATATAATAAATACCTGTACCGTGACAAATCTCAGTGACAGGAAGTCCAGACAGGCAATAAGGAAGGCAAAGAAGCAGAACCCTGATTCTATAGTAGCCGTCATGGGCTGTTATTCCCAGACCGCTCCTGATGAGGTTTTAAAAATACCCGGGGTGAATCTGGTCATAGGTACAAAGGACAGGAACAGGATACTGGAGTATGTGGACAGGCTTGAAGCCGGGGAATGCAGGATAAACGCGGTGGATAACATAATGGCTTCCAGGAGCTTTGAAGAGCTGAAGGTAAACACCTATAAGGAGAGGACCAGAGCGTACCTGAAGATACAGGAAGGGTGCAGCCAGTTCTGCTCCTATTGCATAATACCCTATGCCAGAGGCCCCATCAGAAGCAGGAATCCTCAGGACATAATCGCTGAAGTGAGGGAATTGTCAAAAAACGGCTATACGGAAATTGTACTTACCGGAATCCATCTTGCATCCTATGGCAGGGACTTGAAGACCACAAGCCTCCTGGAAATTATAAAGAGCCTTAATGAAATAGAGGGGATTCAGAGAATAAGGCTGGGCTCCATTGAGCCTACCACTATAACTGAAGAATTTGTCAAGGCGGCAGGGGAAATGCCCAGACTTTGCCCACACTACCACCTGTCGCTGCAAAGCGGCTGTGACAGGACTTTAAAGGCCATGAACAGGAAATATACCTGTGAGGATTATAAAAAGAGTGTTGACCTGCTGAAAGCGTTTATACCGGATGTTGCAATTACCACTGATATAATGGTGGGCTTCCCGGGGGAAACTGAAGAGGATTTTGCCCATTCGCTGGAGTTCGCCGAAAAAATTGGCTTTGCAAAAATCCATGTATTCAAGTATTCTCCCAGAAAAGGAACACCTGCGGCAGAAGCTGCGGAGCAGGTGGCTCCGGAAGTAAAAGAGGTCAGAAGCGAAAAAATGCTGGCATTGTCGGATAGCCTTGAAGAACAGTATTTATGCAATTATATAAACCGGGAAATGGAAGTTTTGTTTGAACAGGAATCCGGCGAAAAGAAGGGCAGTATGGAGGGCCTGACAAAGAACTATATGCGGGTGGCTGCCGAGGGCGGTCCGGAACTGTCAGGAAAGCTTCTGGGAACAAAGCTGAAAAAAGTTAAAGGGAGCCTGTTTGAAGGGGATATTTTATGGTAAATAAAAGCTATATGCAAATATTCCAAAAAGGCTTGGAAATATTTGGTGAGTATTTTGTCATTGGTACAGCAAAATTGTTGCAAAAGCTTTGAGGATATATTAGTATTATTATATAGCGTATATGGATAATTCAAACCTGTTGTTCAGGCCAGGCAGTATACAAAAGCATAAAAAACAGAGACTACAGCTACGCTAGGAAGGTGATTTGAAATGGGCATTAATGAAACTATGATGTTTAATGTTGATAAGGAAAAGGATAACGAAGCAAAAGAGATTTTGATTTCAGTTCATCAGGCGCTGAAGGAAAAAGGCTATAACCCCATAAATCAGATGGTTGGCTATATTTTGTCCGGAGATCCTACTTACATCACAAACTACAAAAATGCAAGAAGTATTATTCGCAGACTGGAAAGAGACGAGCTGCTGGAGGAAGTTTTGAAATATTACCTTGAAAGCAACAATACTGCTGTGGAATAAATATTATCAGTATTTTAAGGCACTCTAAATAAATGGAGTGCCTATTAATTTATTTCAGCTTGTCATATGACGGATTTGGCATAAATTTGACCGGATACTTTAAAAGCGGCATGGAGGTTTAAGTGAGAATATTAGGGATAGATTACGGGGATTCCAGAATAGGTATTGCGGTCAGCGACCCTATGGGATGGACGGCGCAGGGGCTTGAAACCGTCAAGAGCAAGGACAGCCTTAAAAAGGCCATAGCAAGAATTCTGGAGATAATAAGGCAATATGATATAAAGGACATTGTCATCGGCTATCCGTTGAATATGAACGGAACAGCCGGCCCAAGAACAGAAAGGACCGAGGCTTTTATAAAAAAGCTGCTGGAGTGGGACGACTTCAATATAGTCAAGTGGGATGAGCGCCTGACCACGGTTTCGGCTCACAGGGCCATGAACGAACTTGGGGTAAAAGCTTCAAACAAAAAGAATATTGTGGACACCATGTCTGCAGTGCTCATCCTTCAGGGCTATCTGGACAGAAAAAGCAGAGCATAGGTTGTACTGGACCTTCACCAAGGTTTAAAAAACTTTAATATTGGAAATCCTGTGCAAGTGTGATATTATTAAATCAATAATTTTCAGTATTCAGGTTATTGAAATTATTGAAGGTAATTTATTATAGCAGCAGATTGTATTATATCAGGAGGAAAATAGATATGAGCAACATGGATGAAGAAAGAGACGACATAGTAGTACTGGTTGGTGAAGATGGAGAAGAAGTAGAATTTGAACACGTTGATACCATAGAGATGAACGGAAATGAATATGTGGTTCTTCTTCCGGTAGAAGAGCAGGAAAACGAAGAGGTGGATGAGGTTGTCATTCTCAAGGTGGACCACAATGAAGACGGTGAGGATTCCTTCGTAACTGTTGATGATGAAGAAGAGTTGAACAGCGTTTTTGAAGAATTCAAAACCAGAATGGAAGAGGAATACGACTTCGAAGAATAAGCTGCGTAAAAAATAGAAGGCCTCCAAATGGGTGAACATGCATCGGTTTGGAGGTTTTTATCTAGCTGTTAATCCCTTATATTGCATTATATTATACTGTATTATTGCCAATATTCCCGGCAGTACACTGCCATTCGCATTTTAACCGACACAGTTCTTATTTATGGACATACTCTATAAAACACATTATACACAGAAAAAATGAATTGATTATTTTGCCATACCTTATCTATAATATGGTAATTTTTTACTAGCTTTATTGAATATTAAAAAGTTATTTGTTATAATATTAACGAATATTGTTAATATTATAACAATTTAATTAAACACATTATTTTAAGGGGGTCTGAAGTAATGAATGAAAATGAGTGCTGCTGCGGATGCACAGACGTAAACAGCTCAAAGCTCACAGAGATTATTGCTAAATATGTAGACACCAGAGGTGCTCTGATACCTGTTTTGCATGAAGCTCAAGAAGTATATGGCTATTTGCCCGAGACAGTTCTGAAAAAGATATCGGACGGGCTGAATGTACCTATGGCTGAAATTTACGGCGTAGTGACCTTTTATACTCAATTTTCATTGAATCCGAAAGGGCGTTTCAAAATCAATGTCTGTATGGGCACAGCCTGCTATGTTAAAGGTTCGGGAGATATCCTGGAGGCTTTCAGGAAAAAGCTTGGAATCGATGTGGGACAGTGCACGGAAGACGGAAAGTTTTCGCTGGATGCGTGCAGGTGCATAGGAGCCTGCGGCCTTGCTCCTGTAATCATGATTAATGATGACGTTCATGGAAGGTTGCTTCCCGAGGATGTTGACGGGATTCTGGAAAAGTATGAAGAGCTGTAAGGCTTTGCCGGCAGGCACAAGCTGAAGAAATTATAGAGATGAAAAATCCGGAGAGAAATATGAGAGACTTGTCACTTCACATACTTGATATAGTACAAAATTCCATTAATGCAAAGGCAACAAGTATTACTGTAAGCATGGAGCAAAGGTATACCGCCGTGCAGAGGAAAAAAATCCTCGAACTGAAAATAGGCGATAATGGAACAGGTATTGACCACCAGCTTCTTGGCAGAGTGGAGGACCCGTTTATTACCACAAGAACCACCCGTAAGGTGGGTCTGGGCATTCCCCTGCTGAAGGAATCGGCAAAAAAGTGTGAGGGCAGCTTTTATGTTAAATCTCATAAAAATGTCGGAACTGAAATTTCGGCTGCTTTTTCTATTAACCATATTGATCGACTCCCTATTGGTGATGTGGGTGAAACCATGATTACCTTGATTTTATCGAATCCTCAAATACGGTTTATTTTATTTTTAACCAGTGAAAAGGGAAATTTCAGACTGGATACTGAAGAAGCTGCTAAATCGTTTAAGGGTGTAACTGGTACGGAATACGAATATATAAATTGGCTAAAAGAGTTTATTGATGACGGTATTAAAAATATTTTCGGAGGTGTACTTAATGAAGTCGATAGCTGAATTGGATGAGATCAGAAAGAAAACTCTTGCTCAGATCTCGCTCAGATCAAATGAAAACGGCCTGAGGGTCATAGTTGGAATGGCTACCTGTGGGATTGCGGCTGGAGCCAGACCGGTAATGAAGGCGTTTATGGAAGAAATAAACAAAAGAAAACTTCAGAATATTACCGTATCTATGACCGGATGCATCGGTGCATGCAGGCTTGAACCCATAGTAGATATTATTGACAATGATGGAAATAAGGTAACCTATGTCAAAATGACTCCCGAAAAGGCTGAAAGAGTTGTTTTGGAACACCTGGTAAACGGTAAGGTATGCGCTGACCTCACAATCGGGGCAGAGGAAGCAAAAAAATAATAAATCGTAATTTTCACAGGAGGGTTAAAAAATGCAATTATATAGAGCACATGTGCTTGTTTGTGCAGGTACTGGCTGTACTTCCTCCAATTCATTAAAAATAATGGAGGAAATGGAGTCCTTACTTAAAAAAAGTAACCTGGCAGATGAAGTAAAAATTGTCAAGACAGGCTGCTTCGGTCTTTGTGCCGAGGGCCCTATTGTTGTAGTATATCCTGAAGGCGCCATGTACGTGAGAGTGGAAGCTGCTGATGTCAAGGACATAGTAGAGGAGCATCTGCTCAAGGGCAGGATTGTAAGAAGGCTGCTTGCAGGAGAGAAGGAAGCGGAGGATATTACAAAGGTACTTGAGAACGTGGATTTTTTCAAGAGGCAGCAGCGTATAGCCTTAAGGAACTGCGGCCGTATAAATCCTGAAAATATCGATGAATACATAGCCTTCGACGGATATAAGGCACTTGAAAAAGTTTTGACTGAGCTGACTCCGGAAGGGGTAATTGACACGGTTAAAAGGTCAGGTCTTAGAGGCAGAGGGGGCGGAGGCTTCCCTACAGGCATAAAGTGGGAGTTTGCGGCAAAACAGGTGTCAGATCAGAAGTATGTCTGTTGTAACGCCGATGAAGGAGATCCGGGAGCTTTTATGGACAGAAGTGTACTTGAAGGTGATCCCCATTCGCTTATAGAAGCCATGTCTATTGCAGGCTATGCCATTGGAGCAACCGAAGGGTTCATTTATGTAAGAGCCGAATACCCCATAGCCGTCAAAAGACTCCAACTGGCAATAGACCAGGCAAAGGAATACGGAATTCTGGGAGACAATGTCCTTGGAACAGGCCACAGGTTTGACCTGGAAATAAGGCTTGGTGCGGGAGCTTTTGTATGCGGTGAAGAAACCGCCCTGATGACTTCAATAGAGGGCCACAGGGGAGAACCCAGACCAAGGCCGCCATTCCCTGCGGTCAAGGGCTTATGGCAGAAACCTACCATACTCAACAATGTTGAGACCTATGCAAATATTCCTGTGATTATTCTCAATGGCGCGGAATGGTTTTCCAGTATTGGAACTGAGAAGAGCAAGGGCACCAAGGTTTTTGCCCTGGGTGGAAAAATAAATAATACCGGCCTTGTGGAGGTTCCCATGGGAACTACCTTGAGGGAGGTCGTTTATGATATAGGAGGCGGCATTCCCAAAGGTAAAAAATTCAAGGCCGCCCAGACCGGAGGGCCGTCCGGAGGCTGTATCCCGGCTTCACATCTGGATACCCCCATTGACTATGATTCACTTATCGCCCTTGGCTCCATGATGGGTTCAGGGGGACTTATAGTCATGGATGAAGATAACTGCATGGTGGATATAGCTAAGTTCTTCCTTGAATTCACAGTTGATGAATCCTGCGGAAAATGTCCTCCCTGTAGGATTGGAACCAAGCGCATGCTTGAAATTCTTGAGAGGATAACGGAAGGAAAGGGAGAAGAAGGTGATATTGAAAAGCTGGAGCTGCTGGCCAGGAATATCAAGGCTTCGGCTCTCTGCGGTCTCGGACAGACTGCTCCAAACCCCGTACTCAGTACGTTGAGATATTTCAGGGACGAATATGAAGCCCATGTATACGAAAAAAGATGTCCGTCAGGGGTTTGTAAATCCATGCTCAGATATACCATTGAACCATCCAAATGCAAGAGCTGCGGGCTGTGTACCAAGGTTTGTCCAATGAACTGCATCAGCGGTGAGAAAAAGGTGCCTTACGTTATTGATCAGAGCAAGTGTGCAAAATGCGGCGCCTGTGTGGAAAAATGTCCATTCAAGGCAATTGCTGTAGTGTAGGTTTTTATATCTATAAATTGCGTGCATATGAACGCTAATAGGAGGTTAGTATGTCAACGGTTAATATAACAATAGACGGCAAGAAACTACAGGTTGAAAAGGATATGACTATTTTGGAGGCGGCAAGAAGAGCCAACATCAAGATACCTACTCTTTGCTTCCTGAAGGATATAAATGAAATAGGCGCATGCAGGATGTGCGTTGTTGAAATAAAAGGCGCCAGGGCACTTCAGGCGGCTTGTGTCTATCCTGTGGCCGAGGGGCTTGAAATATACACCCAGAGTCCCAACGTCAGAGAAGCCAGAAGGGTGACTCTGGAATTGATATTGTCCAACCATGATAAAAAATGCCTTACCTGTGTAAGAAACAGAAACTGTGAGCTCCAGACCCTGTCCGAGGAATTGAACATCAGCCAGCTCAGGTTTGAGGGCCAGAGTACCAATCTGCCTCTGGACAATTTTTCACCATCAATTGTGAGGGACCCCAACAAGTGCATACTATGCAGGCGCTGTGTCAGCGTGTGTAAGGATGTCCAGACTGTTTCGGTCATCAGCGCCACGGAGAGAGGCTTTAAATCAGCCATTTCATGTGCTTTTGACAAGTCTCTGGCAGATGTGCCCTGTACAATGTGCGGACAATGTATAAGTGTTTGTCCGGTAGGAGCACTGAGGGAAAAAGATGATACCGACAGGGTGTGGGAAGCACTTGCCAATCCGGACCTTCATGTGGTGGTTCAGACTGCCCCGGCAGTCAGAGTGGCATTGGGTGAGGAATTCGGCCTGCCCATAGGTTCAAGGGTTACGGGTAAAATGGTTTCCGCATTGAGCCGTTTGGGGTTTGCCAAGGTATTCGATACCGATACTGCTGCCGACCTTACAATCATGGAGGAAGGTACGGAACTGCTGAACAGGCTTAAAAACGGAGGCAGGCTTCCGGTTATAACCTCCTGCAGTCCGGGCTGGATAAAGTTCTGTGAGCACAACTATCCTGAATTTCTGGATAACCTGTCCTCCTGCAAATCTCCCCATGAAATGTTCGGTGCGGTGCTTAAGTCCTACTATGCGGAAAAAACGGGTATTGAGCCCTCTAAGCTCTTCGTTGTATCAATCATGCCCTGTACTGCAAAGAAGTTTGAGGCACAGCGGCCTGAGCTTTCAGCATCGGGTTTTGCAGATGTAGATGTGGTGCTTACCACAAGGGAACTGGCCAAAATGATCAAGGAAGCGGGAATTGACTTTAATAACCTGGAAGACGGACGGTTTGATGATCCCATGGGCGAAGCCACCGGTGCGGCGGTTATTTTCGGAGCTACCGGAGGAGTTATGGAAGCGGCTTTGCGCACCGTGGCTGAAATTGTATCGGGCAAATCCTTTGACAATGTGAAGTATGAGGCTGTCCGAGGGATTGAGGGTATTAAGGAAGCTACAGTGGAAATAGGCGACATGAGGCTGAAGGCTGCCGTGGCACATGGCCTGGGCAACGCCAGAAAGCTGCTTGACAGCATAAAGGCAGGGGAGGCGAAGTATGATTTCGTAGAAATCATGGCATGCCCGGGAGGTTGTGTAAATGGGGGAGGACAGCCTATACAGCCGTCCTCCGTCAGAAGCTGGACCGACCTGAGAAGTGAAAGGGCAAAGGCCATATATGAGGAGGATGAGAGCCTCACCTTCAGAAAGTCCCATGACAATCCCATAGTGAAGGAAATGTATGAGAAATATTTCGGAGAGCCGGGAAGTCATAAGGCTCACAAGGTTTTGCATACTCACTATGCCCCAAGAGAGAATTATCCTGTGAAAGAAGATATATGAGAGAATACAGACTGAAATAAGTCGCTATGACCTTTCGGCCCACCCTGGGTGATTTTGCCGCAATATACCGTTCAGACCCTGGCTCCATGCCGGGAGTTATGGGGACGGGGAGGCAAACAACCGGGGTGGGTTGTTTGCATGCATTTATTTGGGGCTTTCCATGCTGACCGTTTAGTAAATGCCGGGAATTGCCGAATAATATATATAAAGATTATAGATATTACACAGAGAATTATAGAAAGCTTGCTAAGTATTTCATTGCAGTATAAAAAGCGTAAATTCACAGCTATAAACAAAGGGGATCAGGTCATGGGTAAGAAATTTGGTTATTACATACTGGCAGTGGTATTTTTTATTGTTTTATGGGGTAATGCCGCAAGTGCTGTTGCATTCTCCGATGTGGGAAATCACCGGGGGGCAGGGCATATCAACAGAATGGCAGCCGAAGGAGTCCTGGGAGGGTATCCTGACGGAACCTTCAAGCCCGACAGGAATATCAGCAGGGTTGAGCTGGCTGCAATAATAAACGGTATTTTTAATAACCAGGAAAAAAGCTCCAGGAAGTTCAGGGATGTTGCTCCAAAAGATTGGTTCAGCGGGGAAATAGCCAAGGCTGTGGCAGCAGGATATATCACCGGCTATGAGGACGGCACTGTAAGGCCGGGAAAGTTTGTCACCAGACAGGAAGGCTATAAAATAGTTGCAGATGCATTCGGATTATCCGGCCTGGCATCTGACTCCTATGCTGCATTCAGCGATGCGGGTGCTGTACAGCAGTGGGCCAGAAACAGCACAGGAGTGTTGCTGGACAGGGGATATATAATTGACGACGGCTCCGGAAAACTGCTGCCCCGCAAATTTATGACCAGGGCAGAGGCGGTTGAGCTCCTGGACAGGGCGGCAGGCCTGATAATAAATGCAAATGTGGCTTCTTTCAAGGATAAAACGGTGGAAGGAAATCTTTTTGTACGCTCATCGGTTTCAGCACTTGAAAATATTTCTGTAAATGGCGACCTGTATATCCCGCAAAGTGCCTTGAAGCAAAATATTGTACTGGATAACGTAAGGATAAAGGGCAGGCTTTATATCAGGAACAACAAGCTGGACAGCATACGTATAAAGGGCGGAGAAACGGGCGGCATAATAATAGCCGGACAGTCTGCCAGGGTGCATTTGGAACTTGAGGGCAGTACCGTTTCCGGTACGCTGGGAGTATTTGCAGCTTCTTTTATAAATGTGGGGAGCGGCAGCAGGGTGAAAAAGGTGGAGCTGGAAGCGGGGGCGTCCGGGACAGTGATTGAGGCGGTACCGGGGGTTCAGATAAGCAATCGTTCCAAAAACATTATTGTAAACGGGGTTGCCATTGACGAAGGTACTGTCTTTACAACCACCGACAGCCTGGATTTGATCAATGTATACTAAAGCGGTAAAAGATGGACTTATAGAATATAGCCCTTTAGAATACGGCCTTATAAAAGGAGTCATTATGAAAAACAGATTACTTGCTTATATGCTCATTACAGCACTTTTTTTACTTTCAACACTCACTCCGGTGCAGGCATTTGCCGGTTCAGAACCTGTAGTATATGCGGCGGCTTCTGCTGCTGATATGGAGAATATAATCTTCACGGCCATAAAAAACAGGGAAGAGGCCTTTAAGATAAGCTATGATGGAAATACGGACGATATAATGAATGAAATAAAGCAGGCGCGCAGCAGGGCCGTGCAGAGAGACCCCTATGAAGAAGGCTGCATAAGCCTTGTTTCAGGCTTCAGCGTCAGCAGCTCCAGCGGGCATGCGGATATTTTCTTTGATTCGTTCAAGTACCACACAACGAAGGAGCAGGAGTTGTTTGTAGACCGAAAAGTACAGGAGATTACCGCTTCCATAATAAATTTCCGGATGAGTGATTATCAGAAGGAAAAAGCCATACATGACTATATACTGCAAAATGTCAGCTATGACAACACCCTTTCAGGCTATACCGCATATTCTGCACTTTATAATGGCCTCACCGTATGCAATGGCTATGTTCAGCTTGCATACCGGCTGTTTAATGCTGCGGGTATTGAAAATATGATAGTAAAGGGGATATATGATTCCAGGGACCACGAATGGAATCTGGTAAAGCTGGACAACAACTGGTATCACCTGGACTGCACCCTTGATGACAGTGCCTCCGCCACCGGGCAGATGCAAAGCTATAAATATTTTAATCTGACTGACTCAAAAATCAGGATAACCCATGAATTCGACTCCGGGAATTATCCCCCAGCCGTCACGGAATTCAAGCCGGATAAAACCGAGGTGACTTCGTATGCCGGCACAGCAATACCATCTGCAACCACTGGGGCAATTCAACTGCCAGGACCGGAAGAAACAGTTGAAATCAACAGCTTTGCAAGGGTTTTACAGCCGTCAGACAAGGTATGGACTCTTAAGTTCAACCAGGCAATTGACTTTCGGACTGTTAATGACTTGACTGCCTTTGTGGTGGATTCCTCGGGAAATGTCGCAAAGGGCGTAACCTTTAAAAAGGGCCCCCAGGGCAATATACTGCTGGTGCAACCGCCGGCAGCAGGCTATGAAAGCGGTAAGAGCTACTGCATTTACATATTGAAGGGTGTAGTATCCGGAAAAACCAAAGGGCTTGAAAAAGCCCTTAAGATACTGTTTACTATAAAATAGAGATTTTAAAGACTTACAAGCTCAGCCAAAGACTTCGTGACAAGCCATTTCCATAGGTGGGCTGGAGTACCTTTGAAAAAATATTGGAAATAAGAATTTAATCTGTACAACAGGTTAGTCCTACTTGAGCAGTGAAAGCACATTTCCGGAGCTTTGGTTTGTCTGAGCCAGCAGAGAAGTTCCCGCACTGGTAAGTATCTGTGCTTTTGTAAACTCCATCATGACCTTTGCCATGTCTGCGTCCCGGATGCGGGATTCAGCGGCGGAGGTGTTCTCCGACGCGGTACTGAGGTTGTTGATGGTGTGCTCCAGCCGGTTCTGCATGGCTCCCAGCTTGCTTCTTTCCGTTGATAAGCTGTCTATAAGGGGATCAATATTGCTTAAAACTATGTCTGCATTCCCCTGGGTACTCAAATCAACATGCACGCTGCCAAACTGGTAGGCTGTCCCGAAAATCTGCATGGAATGGGGAAGGTTTGTTTTATCAATAAGCAGATCCACGGTTTGGGCACTGTTGGCGCCTACCTGAAAGGTTATGGGTGCATTGGCCCCTATCAGCAATTTCTTTGTGTTGAATTCCGTGGATTTAATTTCGTTATCTATTTCGTCTCCAAGCTGTGACATCTCAATGGCTATCAATTGCCTGTCTTCAGAGGTCAGGGTGTCGTTGACCGCTTGAACGCTCAGCTCTCTTATCCTGTGCAGGATATTGTGGATTGTACCCATGGTGCCTTCTGCCGTCTGTATCAGAGAGATGCCGTCCGAAGCATTTTTTATTGCTGTGTCCAGCCCCATGATCTGAGAACGCATTTTTTCCGATATTGCAAGACCGGCGGCATCATCGCCTGCCCGGTTTATCCGTATACCCGAAGCCAGCTTTTCAGACGACTTTGCTCTAAGGTCGGAGTTTTTTCTTAAAATATTTACAGTCTTCAAACCTGGTATATTGTTTCTGATATAAATATTATCACCTTCCTTCCAAACCCGCTTAAGGCTTAATGGTATACAGGAACTGATAGGTCTGGCCGTTATAGGTGAAGGACAGCACAGTTATACCTGCATTTATGCCTGTTACCAGGCCGCTGTTTACTGTGGCCACCTCGGGGTATTCCGAGGACCAGACAGCAAGGGCTGTTATATCAAGTGTACCACCATTTTCAAAAGTTGCAATAACCGTTATCTGCTGTGTGGAACCAACCTTGCAGGTACCCACGCTTCCCGAAGACACATAGGGCGTTATCTTGACAATATTGCCCGAGGGCGCAAGGGTATCATTATCTGTAATGGTTATGTTGGCGTCGGCTGTTGCAATAATACCTCCCACAGGACTGCTCAGATGCAGCCTGAAGGTTTCTGTGGGTTCGTACACCCCGTCATCGGTTATGTTCACGGTAACGGTCTTGCTGGTTTCACCATCGGCAAAGGTCAAGGTTCCGCTCACAGGGGTATAATCGCTTCCGGCAAGGGCTGTTCCGTTAACTGTAGCATAGTTTACTTTTACGGTTCCCGAGGTAGTCACGCTTCTGGTAATTGTGACAGTAACGCTGCCTGCATCCTCCGCCACGGAATAGTTTACGGGAGTGAAGGCAAGCTGGGGTGCGGGCTCATCATCAATTACAGTGACTATTGCAGAAGAAGTTGTAAGTGTTCCGGAAGACGGACTGCTCAAATTCACTGTAAAGGTTTCATTTCCTTCATATGTTGCGTCATCCAGAATGGGAACCGTAATGGTTTTGCTGGTTTCTCCCGGTGCAAAGGCAAGAGTGCCGCTTGTGGGTGAAAAATCGCTGCCCGACAGGGCAGTGCCGTTGGCGGTGGAATAGTTTACGGTAATAGCCCCGGAGGTGACCAGGCTTCGTGTTACTGTCAGCGTAACGCTTCCGGCGTTCTCGTTAACTGTATAGCTCGCCGGATTGAAGCCTATGCGTGCAGTGGGGAGCTCGTTGTCATGTATTGTGATGGTAGCCGTATCGTTTAAGATTTCAGTCAGATAGACATCCGTAAGCTTGACTGTAAAGGTTTCATCTCCTTCATATATACCATCGTCCAGTATGGGTATGGTAATGGTCTGAGTCAACTGGCCGGGTGCAAAGGACAAGGTTCCGCTCTTTGCGGTGTAATCGGAGCCTGCCAGAGCGGTGCCGTCAAAGGTTGTGTATTTGAAGCTTGCTGTCTCACTGCTCTGGGAAATACCTCTGTTCACAGTCAGAACCACATTTCCGGCGTTTTCCATAACGGAATAGTTCAAGGTGCTGAAAGCAATGTCTATATCCTGGATGATTATTTTTGCCTTGTCATTTTGTATGGTTCCCCATGAAATGTTGTCCAGTTTCAGATAGAAGATTTCAGTATCTTCCAGAATACCATCCCAATAGACTGTTATTCTTATGTTCTTTTTTATTTCTCCGTCAGCAAAGGTAAGCGTGCCGGAAAGAGGCAGGTAATCCTGTCCCCCTATGGCAGTATCGTCTATGGTGTAGTAGTCCACAGTTACAGTACCGCTGGTGTTTCCTGAGCGGATTACCGAAAAATCATAGTAAAGATAAGTACCGGGGAAGGTTCTCTCTCCGACACAGATAAGCTCCGAGGGGCCAATGCCTATTTTCGTGGGCTGTATGTCATTGTCGGTGATGGTGACTGTGGCAGAAGCCACGTTTATGTTGCCGGAAGAGGCATTGCTCAGGGTGACTGTAAAGCTCTCACTTCCTTCATATACTGCATCATCCAGAACAGGTACGGTGATGGTCTTGCTTGTCTCTCCGGCGGCAAAGCTGAGTGTGCCGCTGGCAGCCGTGTAATCACTGCCGGCTGTTGCAGTGCCGTTGGAGGTGGCATAATCCACGGTCACAACGCCCGAAGTGCTGCCGGTTCTGGTTACAGTCAGGGTTACGCTGCCCGCATTTTCCATGACGGTATAGGTTGAAGGAGCAAACTGCAAGCCCGACGGATTGCCCAGCAATACCTGCATGGAAGTTGCAGTGGCATCCAGGGTCTTGGCGCTCACATTTGAGGAAGTTCCGCTGTACAGTCTGCTGTTGGGGTTGGTGGCATCGGCAAAAAGATCGTTGGGGCCGCCGTTCCTGTAATAGGGTGCGGAGCTGCTTCCGGGTACGGCCCTTTCTATCTCCACTCCGCGATGGGCTGGATTATTATTTACAGTATTGCTGGACATATTTGCGGAAATGACTGTTTCATCAATATGCCATATGGCAACTCCTCCGTTTGCTATACCGTCATAATATAAGCCTGCGTCATAGCCTGACAGGTTTCTGTTTTCCACAAGAAAATACTGGTTGGAATCGGAGGTGGCAACCTTGAGGACATTATACTGGCCTGTACTCGCAGCTTTGACGGTGTATATTCCGTCAGAGGCATTGACGGGAGAGGCAAAGCCCAGAAATATCTTGGACCAGGGGTCCAAATGGGCCGGACAGCCTCCGGGCATATCCGAAGCCCTCATGCCCCAGCTTCCGCTTGACATGAGACTGCTTGCACCCACAGAAGGGTCTGAAGAATTTGAGGTGTTGTATTCATCAAAAAGTCCCAGGTCGTGTCCCAGCTCATGGCAAAGTATTCCTATGGTTGCCAGATGGTCACCGTAAACGGAGTGTATTTCACCCTGCTGGGTATAGCCTCCGTATGGGGTCTGTGCTACAAATTTGCCGTCCAGTTGGGGTGCCGGCACCGACCAGCCCAGGGACCAGCGGTGTCCCCATACGCTGGGGGAGGTGGAACCGCAGCTTGCCTCATAGCCCGCTGTGATTGTAACTATGTGAAGTTCGTTGTAATCAATATATCCGTTGTTGTTGGTGTCATAGCTGGAAAAATCAATATATGTATCGGCTGCCAGCAACGCATTTTTTACAATTGTCCGGTTTCTGTCGTCGGTGTTTCCGCCGGGATTGGGGTGGGCGTAATTCAAAGTGACTTTGACTACTCCGTCGTTGGAGGTACCGTATGTTTCACTGGCAGGGGAGAAGGAAAAACTGCCTCCGGAGTTTTCTCTGTAGAAGTTATTGACGGTCTGTCCTGAAGTTCCAAAAAACAGGTTGTTCCATACTGCATCAGAATATTGAATGGTTTTATCTGTAAAGCTGACCAGCAAAACCAGAATCTTTTGTGAGGAGCCTGCAGGCTGCGGGGGGATTACACTGCTGGGAAGGGTGGTGCCGCCTGCATAATAGGTTTTGGGTATTTGGGCGGCTTCACTGTATGTATTCAGACTGTCTGCCCAGTCTTCGCTTTTCAGAGCCGCTTCGGGAGCAGGATCGATTCCTACCCTGGCATTTGCAGCCTCCAGCTTTCCAAAGGCTACCCGGGCATATTTCCAATAGCCGTCGGTATCCTGGAGAATGACACTCTGGTCGTCAGCCTTGGTCACCCAGTTCTGAAATTCATCTCCATTGAGCTTGCCCAGAAAGGTTTGTCCCGAGGGCTGAGAGAGGTCGTAGGCTCCGGGATATGCCGATATTGCCCTGCAATCGGCAGTTCCTGTTCCCAAATATATTAAAACAGATGCTGCAATCAAAAATATAAACTTAAGGGGCTTATTAAACATATTGTTGCCTCCGTGGTATATTAACCAGTATTTGCCATAAAAATGGACAAAGCTGCATATTTAATATTTCGGCAGAATATGACAGTTTTTTTAGCATGAAATATCCGATGAAAATAATTCGCACTGCCTTTTTTTGAAATGGTGCCGGGCTGGAAGCTGAAATAAGAGTATTGGAGGACAAGTAAAAAATCCAGGCTTAGGAATTGTGAATCACGAAGCACGTACGCAAACACGAAGTTACCTTTTCATTTTACAATACATTTCACAAAAAACTATTGCATTAAAGTGTACTCTAAGGTATAAACTTATTCCAAAAGGTAAAATACATATATTATGATTACTGAAATTTACCTTACAGGGTAAAATAATTTATTTTTGGAGGGCTGGAAATGCAATACAGAAATTTTGGAAGTTTGGATTTTAAAGTGTCTGCTCTCGGCTTCGGAGCAATGCGCCTGCCTACCAGGACAATAGAGTCGGCAGGAGATAAGCCGCAGAACAGGATTGATGAGGCAGAAGCAATCAAAATGATAAGGCACGCAATTGATATGGGCGTCAATTACGTTGATACTGCGTACATTTACCATGACGGCTTCAGTGAGATTGTAACAGGAAAAGCCTTGAAGGATGGCTATAGGGAGAAGGTGAAGCTTGCCACCAAATCACCTACCTGGCTGATAAATGAAGCCGGAGATTTTGACCGGATACTGGATGAGCAGCTTGAAAAGCTTCAGACCGACAGCATTGACTTCTATTTGCTGCACTCCCTTTCCAGAGATTCCTGGAATAATGTGATTTTGAAATATGATTTGCTCAAGAGGGCAGAGGCTGCAAAGGAAGCCGGAAAGATCAAGCATCTGGGTTTTTCCTTCCACGATGAGGGCTCTGCCTTTACAGAAATAGTTGATGGCTATGATAAGTGGGAATTCTGCCAGATACAGTACAACTATCTTGACATAGAGAACCAGGCGGGGCTGAAGGGCTTGAAATATGCAGCTTCAAAAGGTATTGCCGTGGTAATAATGGAGCCTCTTTTAGGAGGCAAGCTTGCCAATCCTCCCAAAGATGTAAAGGCCATACTTGATGAGAACGGGAAAAATCTCACCGGTGCGGAATGGGCGCTTCAATGGCTGTGGAACCAGCCGGAGGTTTCTGTGGTGCTAAGTGGTATGAGCACAATGCCGCAGGTGGAGGAAAATCTTGCATCGGCTGAGAAATCGGGAGTCGGAACTCTCAATGAAGAGGATTTGAAATTAATAGACAGAGCTATAACCCAGTACGGCATAAGGACGGCAATACCCTGCACCGGCTGCCAGTACTGCATGCCATGTCCCAATAATGTAAATATTCCAAGGAATTTTGAACTATATAACAGCAGTGTCATTCATGAAGACCTGAACGGAGCCAGGTTTGCATACAGCCGCTTCTTCAACAAGGAGAACCACGCCAGCGAATGTATACAGTGCAAGGTCTGTGAAGAAAACTGTCCGCAAAAAATACCTATAAGCGAATGGCTGCCGAAGGTTCACGAAATGCTTGGCTGACGCCGGGCATTTCGCATTTTCCATTGGGGCAGCGGGCCCTGGGACACAGTCCGGGACATGTTAATAAAAAATTAATAAATTCGCATCAAAAATACTATATAATATAAGAGGTATTTTCTTAAAACATATGAAAGTTGAGTGTACATATGAATTTGTTAAAAAGAACAATTCCTTTTATATTGGCAGGGAGTATAATACTAATGACGGCCTCGTGTACTTCGAAAAACCAGTCTGACAATACTCCGGCCTCCACCTCCGTAAGTGCGAATACGGTTGTAGCCTCAGCTACGGGTCAACAGCCGGAAGCCGGTATAATCAGTCAGGATATTCATATAAACCAGATAGGATATAAAATTGATGATAAAAAAATTGCTGTAATAAAGGGAGTATATAAAAGCTTTGAGGTATTTGATGCGGAAACCGGCAAGGCTGTCCTGGTAAAGGAAACCGGCGGTAAGGTCAGTGACGAGTCCAGCGGGGATACGGTATGTTATGCTGACTTTTCGGAGCTGAAAGCCAGTGGGAGTTATTTTATTTCAGTTGAAGGACTTGGAAAATCCTATGATTTTAAAATAGGGGAGAGTACCTTATTCTCAAAGGTAAATGATGCCCTGGTCAAGGCGCTGTATTATCAACGCTGTGGAATAGTACTGGATTCAAAATATGCAGGTGAGTACATTCACGGCTCCTGTCACACAGGCAAGGCCATACTGTATGGCAATGAAGAGGTTCAATTGGATGTGGGAGGAGGCTGGCATGACGCCGGAGATTACGGAAGATATGTGGTGCCTGCGGCTGTGACGGCGGCGGACCTTATGCTGGCCTATGAATTTTATCCCCAGAGCTTCACAAGTCCTTTAAACATTCCCGAGAGCTCCAACAATATTCCGGACATTCTGGATGAGGCAAAATACGGACTTGAGTGGCTTCTGAAAATGCAGGATGAAAAATCGGGAGGGGTATACCACAAGGTTACCTCCAGAAATTTTCCCGACATAGCTGTAATGCCCGACATCGATGTGGATGATCTTTTCATAATGCCTGTGTCCACCACAGCCACCGCGGATTTTGCAGCCGTAACAGCCATGGCCTCAAGGATATTTAAGGATTTTGACCCTGATTTTTCAAAAAAATGCCTGGCTGCGGCAGTTAAAGCCTGGAATTGGCTGGAGGCCAACAAGTCTTTTATTGCGTTTAAAAATCCTCAGGATGTTTCCTCGGGAGAGTATGGGGACAGTTCCGGAGATGATGAAAGAGCATGGGCGGCTGCCGAATTATTGAGAGCCACCGGAATTAAAAAATACAATGAATATTTCAAGGCCAATTACCAGACCGGAGGGTTTGGACTGGGCTGGCAGAATGTGAGCGGCTTTGCAGCCATAGCCTATCTGTTTGCGGACACTGAGACGGCGGATTCCGGCAAAGCTGATGAAATACGCAAAGCCTGGCTGGAAAAAGCGGATATGTTTGTGAGCACGGCGCAAAAGAACGGCTACCTGCTGGCCATGCATAAGATGGAATACAACTGGGGAAGTAATATGAATGTGGCAAATCATGCCATGCATATGTTGATAGCAGACAAATTGAGCAATAGTGAAAAGTATACCGAAAGTGCCGCGGATTGTGCCCATTACCTGTTGGGAAGAAATACTCTGAACCAGAGCTATATAACGGGGTATGGGTCTCAAAAGGTCATGCAGCCCCACCACAGGCCGTCGGCAGGCGATTCTGTGAAAGATCCCGTACCCGGATTGCTGGTGGGCGGGCCGGATTCGGCACTGGAGGATGACAGCGCCAGGGCAAGCCTGTCCGGCAAGGCTCCTGCACAATGCTATATTGATGACATTACCTCGTTTTCAACCAACGAAGTGGCCACCTATTGGAATTCTGCAGCTATTTTTGTTTTTTCCTATATGGGCTCAAATTGACAAATTGGACAATTTGATTAATTTAACCTGTAGTCCACTTAATAAAGTCTTTAAGAGACAAATTTGCTAGTTACGCGAGGACGACTTTAAAGAAATGCGCAGTATGATTAAAAGCTTTTCGCTGAAGTTGTGGGCTCACAGCCTGCTGATTTGGCAGTTAAATTGACAGGATGTCAATTTAAGCAGCACTCGAGACCTGGATGGTCGAGTTGCTGCGACGGCTAAAAAAGCATGCTGTAAGGCATACAATTTCGCCAAAAGCGTTATATACAAGCATTTATTTGAAGCTCGTCCGGGAGTGAGTAGCATTTTCTGACTGTTACCACATTTTTAATTAGCGCTATAGGTTAATTTAACAGCCTGCAAGAACCCGATTGTCCGGATATGATACGCTTTGAAAGGGGAGACCGACTTGGCTAAACAGATATGGAAGCCTTCAACCATGTTAAATCCTGTTCCGGTTGTTATGGTTACCTGCGCGGATAAAAACGGAAAGCCCAATATAATAACACTTGCATGGGTTGGTACTGTGAATTCCGATCCACCCATGGTATCTATTTCCGTCAGAAAGCAGAGATATTCATATGAATTGCTCAAGGAAAGCGGAGAGTTTGTAATAAACCTTCCCACAAGGAACCTGACCTTTGCCACTGATTTTTGCGGTGTTAAATCAGGAAGGGATACTGATAAGTTTGAGGCTGTGAAGCTCACGGCGCAAAAGGCTTCAAAGGTTCAGGCGCCGCTGATAAAGGAATGCCCCGTAAATCTTGAATGTGTTGTCAGGCAGGTTGTTGAGCTGGGGTCCCATGACTTATTTTTGGCAGAAGTGGTAGCCACAAATGTAGACGAAAGCCTGCTTGATGAAAACGGAAAATTAAATCTTCATAATGCAGGACTTATAAGCTATTCTCATGGAGAATATTTTCCCCTGGGAGCTTCACTGGGATATTTCGGATACTCGGTAACCAAACGGAAAAATTTAAAGAGGAACCTTAAGACAGAGGTTAAAAATAGAAATAAAAAACCTGGACAAAACAGGAAAAAGACAGCGCCCAAATGATGCGCTGTCTTTTCTTATACGGCCCGGTGGAAGGTTCTGGACAGGACTTCCAACTGCTGGGCCCTGGTAAGCTTTATAAAATGTACCGCATAGCCGGAAACTCTCACAGTCAACTGGTTATACTTCATGGGCTCCTGCATGGCGGCTTCCAGAGTTGAGCGATCCAGGACATTTATGTTTATATGATGTCCTCCGCTTAACATGTAACCGTCAATAAGTGCAGAAAGATTTGCGGCTTCCGTAGCTTCTTCCTTGCCCAGAGCGGCGGGAATTACCGAAAGAGTAAGAGAGATGCCGTCACGGCAATAGCTGTAAGGTATTTTGGCAACCGAATTCAGCATTGCCAGCATGCCCGACTTATCCCTGTTGTGCATTGGATTTGCTCCCGGAGCAAAGGGTTCGCCTTTTTTCCTGCCGTCAGGGGTGGAGCCTGTTTTTTTGCCGTAAACCACGTTGGAGGTTATTGTCAGAATGGACAGTGTATGTTCTGCATTCCTGTATGTGGCATGGGCCTTCAGGCTATCATGGAAATCCTTCACCAACTGGGCTGCAATACTGTCAACCCGGTTGTCGTCATTTCCGAATTGAGGATAGTCCTCTGAAACAGTGAAGTCGGTTATTATACCTCTTTCATCCCTTATGGCCCTGACTCTTCCGTACTTTATGGCACTCAGGGAGTCTGCCAGCACCGAAAGGCCGGATATGCCAAAAGCCATAAGCCTGTTCACATCGGTATCGTGAAGAGCCATCATAAGCCGCTCATAGGCATACTTGTCATGCATGTAGTGAATTGTATTCATGGTGTTTACGTAGAGCCCTGAAAGCCATTGCTGAAGCTTTTTAAAGTTCTCAAGCACTTCCTCGTATTCCAGGTAGTCGCCCCGGTAAGGGGGAAGCTCAGGTGCCACCTGCTCTCCGGTGATCTCGTCCCTGCCTCCGTTTAATGAAAGGAGAAGGAGTTTGGGAAGGTTGCATCTTGCCCCGAAGAACTGCATATCCTTGCCCAGCCGCATTGCGGAAACGCAGCAGGATATTCCGTAGTCGTCGCCGTATACCGGCCTCATAAGCTCGTCACTCTCGTATTGTACCGCACTGGTTTTTATGGATACTTTGGTGCAGTAGAGCCTGAAGCTTTCAGGCAGCCTGTTTGACCATAATATTGTGAGATTTGGTTCGGGTGCGGCACCCAGATTTTTCAGGGTGTTTAAAAACCTATAGGAGGACTTGGTAACCATATGTCTGCCGTCGGCACCCATACCTCCCAGGGATTCCGTAAGCCAAACGGGATCTCCCGCAAAAAGTTCGTTGTATTCCCTGGTTCTCAGATGCCTTATGAATCTCAGCTTGATTACAAACTGGTCTATCAGCTCCTGAGCCTCAAGCTCGGACAAAATACCCTTTTCAATATCCCTGCAGATATAAATATCAAAAAACACGTTGAGTCTTCCCAGTGAATTTGCCGCCCCGTTGGTTTCCTTCATGGCTCCCAGAAAAGCCAGGTATGTCCACTGCACCGCTTCAAAGGCATTTTCAGCAGGGCGGCCCAAGTCAAAGCCGTAGGAATTTCCCAGTACGAGCAAGTCCTTAAGTGCTGCTATCTGATCATGTATTTCTTCCTTCAGCCGTATCAGTTCCTCGGACATCTGCGGGGGCAGTGCCTCAAAGTCCCTCTGCTTTTGCAGTATAAGCCTGTCTGCTCCATATAGCGCCACCCGCCGGTAGTCACCGATAATCCTGCCTCTGCCGTATGTGTCAGGCAGGCCTGTGATGACTCCGCATTTTCTCACCTTGCGCATTTCCTCGGAATATGCGCTGAAAACTCCGTCGTTGTGGGTTTTTATTTCACTGTTAAAGATATTGTCCAGTTCAGGGGCAGGGGAGGTGCCGAACTGCTGACAGGCCTGCTTTGAAGTGCGGTAGCCGGTTTTGGCTATGAAGGCTCTTTTTAAGGGAGCATCAGTTTGAAGACCCTTGATAACTTCGTAGGGTTCGTCTATAAAACCGGGCCTGTGGCTTGTGATTCCTGCCACTGCACAGGCGTCAATCTCCAGGACGCCGCCCTTGAGATGCTCTTCAATCAGCAGGCTTTTACAGGTTTCCCATAAATGCTTCGTCTTTGAACTTGGACCCTCAAGAAAGCTTTCATCACCATCATAGGGGGTGTAGTTGGTTTGAATAAAATTTTGAACGTCAATGGTGTCATTCCACTTGCCGCTTTTAAAATCAGAAAAGTTTTGATCCATAATTTATGCCTCCCGTAAAAAGTTTATCTGCCAAGGGATTTACTCTGCAAAACGAAGTAGCAAAATAAAAGCCGCCTGGGCATTTTACGCGCCCAGGCGGCCGGCTTTAAAAGTCATACTCCCATGTGGTAATCTCCACTTCCGCCAGTTGTATAACAGTTTTAAATCATTGATACAAACTATTAAGTTATGTATTAAGTATAAGTAAAGTCCCACTGCAAGTCAATAGAAATGAACAAAAAATTTATAAAAATATTATGGATAACCACCATATATGCTAATATGGTAAAGTAATAAACTATATATTGTAGTAATGCCGTGGCGGAATTTAAATATGTCTTCCACAACCTGGCAATATCGATGTTGCCGTTGGAACTGCGCTGGATTACAGCAGGAGGAACAAGCAGTAAAAAATAAAAGCAGGCGGCAAAGAGCTTAAAACTCATGCCAACCTGCTTTTTTCAGCATATATGCCTGTGGGTCAATATTAATGTAAGACTTACTTTGTTGCCAAAACCTTCTTGAGCTTTGCAAACCTTGGGAGTCCATCTTCCTTTGGAGGAGTGGAATCACCCTGGATTAACGGCAATGCGTAGTCGATGAATTCCTGCTTCAGGCCATTTCCTGCTTCGTTTATCCACTCTCTTGGAATTTTCTTTTCGGTATTTGCAACTTCGCTTAAGCTAAGCAACTGGATTTCACACTTGTATTCTTTTCCATCAGCTCTCTTAAAACCAACCATCTTGTCGGTCATACCTTCAACGGCATATCTTACAGCCATCTGACCCGACATGTAGGATTCGTTCACATCGCTTAAGGAAGCGCAGTGTGCAGCACATCTCTGAAGAAGGCTGAACTCGATTCCACGAACCTTGGCTCCGGTCTTTTCCTTAACAATAGCAGCCAGTGTGGCAGCAAGGCCGCCAAGCTGGGAATGTCCGAAGGAGTCCTTCTGCTGAGCCAGGTCTGAACCGTACTCGGAAATATATTTGCCGTTCTTGTCCTTTATACCTTCAGAAACAGCAACAATGCAGTTGCCATTCTTCTTGTATATTTCAATACAGTCCGCAAGGAAGGTATCCATATCAAAATCCACTTCAGGAAGATATATCAAATCAGGACCTGCACCCTTGTATGCAGCCAGTGCGGAGGAAGCAGTCAGCCAGCCGGCGTTTCTTCCCATGATTTCCAGTATGGTGATCATACCTGTGTTGTAAACTCTTGCATCATGGTATACTTCCATAGTTGAAGTTGCAATATATTTTGCCGCACTTGAGAAGCCGGGGCAGTGGTCGGTTCCGAAAAGGTCATTGTCAATAGTCTTTGGAACACCCATTACCCTGCACTCGTAGCCAACCTTCTGCATATACTTGCTGACCTTGTTGCAGGTATCCATTGAATCATTACCGCCATTGTAGAAGAAATACCTGATGTCGTACTTCCTGAACACCTCAACAAGCCTCTTGTAATCTGTTTCATCTTCATCAGCGGATTTAAGCTTGTAACGAACCGAGCCCAAAGCCGAAGAAGGAGTAGTTTTTAATAAATCCAACTCGTAGGAATCTTCCTGACTCATATCATAAAATTTTTCATCAAGAATACCCTTGATGCCGTGGGCTGCACCGTATACAGCCGTAATTGCCTCCTGCTTTAAGGCTTCCTGGAATACACCGCTGGCACTGGAATTGATAACTGAAGTTGGTCCACCTGACTGTCCGAAAATAGCGGCACCCTTTAAAACTGTCATAGTATATACCTCCTATTGATTTATATTAATTTGTATAAAATGTACGCTGTTTTTACCAGACCTTTCTTTCAAAGGCTGATATTACAAAACGCAATCACATTAAAATATAGCATATTGAAAAATAAAATGCAATTACACATATTCAATTCCTGCATAAATGCATAATAGTATGATTTCCATATTAATTATCATAAACTCCCCTTTTTGAGAAAAAATAAATATGTATTTTTGCGGACTTGCACCCGGGAAGCTTCAAAGTAATGGCTTTGACAAAAAAATATCATAAATTCCCTTGATTTTGAGTTAATTTTTTCATAAAATAGTAACGATGGGTTAATGGAATTACCTTATTATTTATCAAGAGCATGATTTTGCTAAATAATAATTATATAAAATGGAATTCAAAGTTTTCTGGGCTGATTTATACAGGGTATGCAGTTCGAAAAAAACATAGGGTTTCAGGTAAAATAAAAATAAAAAGGAGTGCATTTTAAAATGGCATTGGTAACTTCTACTGAAATGTTTAAGAAAGCTTATGAAGGCGGATACGCCATAGGTGCTTTCAATGTTAATAACATGGAGATTGTTCAGGGTATAACCGAGGCGGCAAAGGAAGTAAATGCGCCGCTTATTCTTCAGGTTTCAGCAGGTGCTAGAAAGTATGCAAATCATACTTATCTTATGAAATTGGTCGAGGCGGCTATTATCGAAACAAATCTTCCTATTTGCCTGCACCTTGACCACGGTGATACTTTTGAACTTTGTAAGTCATGTATCGACGGTGGTTTCACTTCAGTTATGATCGACGGCTCACATCATTCTTTTGAAGAAAACATAGAACTGACAAAGAAGGTTGTTGAGTACGCACACCCCAGAGGAGTTGTGGTTGAGGCTGAATTGGGCAGACTTGCAGGTATTGAAGATGCAGTAAACGTATCAGATGCCGACGCAGCATACACAAATCCTGCAGAGGTTGAAGAGTTCGTAACAAAGACAGGTGTTGACTCATTGGCAATAGCCATAGGGACAAGCCACGGCGCATTCAAATTCAAGCCCGGACAAAAGCCGCAGCTCAGATTTGATATATTGGAAGAAGTTGAAAAAAGACTTCCAAAGTTCCCAATAGTTCTCCACGGTGCATCATCAGTTATTCCTGAGTTTGTTGAAATGATAAACAGCAACGGAGGAAAAATGCCGGATGCTATAGGTATTCCTGAAGATATGCTCAGAAAGGCTGCTTCAATGGCTGTTTGTAAAATCAACATTGACTCAGACTTAAGACTTGCCATGACTGGATCCATCAGAAAGTATTTTGCTGAAAATCCAAGTCACTTTGACCCCAGACAATACCTCAAACCGGCAAGAGAAGCTATTAAAGGACTTGTTAAGAACAAGATCGTTAATGTTCTCGGCTGCGATGGCAAGGCTTAATTAATCAAAGTACAAAATATAAAAACAGCTTCTGAGTCCATAGGATTCGGAAGCTGTTTTACATAAGCTGTATTCCGCCTATTAAAAAAAATATTGATTCATGCCGTATCTATAAAGCAGACAGCTCATAATTACGGCAGGACTGATATTATTATGGAGGGGAATCTATGAGGTATCCGACAATCGAGGAGGCCGAAAAGCTGTTGAATGAGGCCGCAGAAATGAATCCCGGAGAATGGGTGGCACACAATCAGGTGGCTGCATTATGTGCAAACATCATAGCGGGAAGTTGCCCGGGTATGGATGAGAAGAAAGCATATGTTCTGGGCCTGTTGCATGATATAGGGCGCAGGTTTGGCCCGGGAGATCTGAAGCACACTCTTGACGGATATAAATTCATGCTTGAGATGGGGTTTGAGGAAAGTGCCAGAATATGCCTGACTCATTCCTTTCCGTTTAAGGATATCCACAGCTACAACGGGCAAAATGACTGCCAGGCCAAGGAGGCCGGTTTTCTTAAGAGCTATATAGCTGCCGTTGAATACGACGAATACGACAAACTGATACAGCTCTGTGACTTGATGGCATATCCCTCCGGACCGTGTGCCATGGAGAAAAAGCTTGTGGAGGTTGTTATGAAAAAAGGGTTCAGTGAAATAACAATTCCCAAGTGGGAGGAGTACTTTAAAATAAAACGGTTTTTTGAAGAGAAGGCAAACTGCACTCTGGATGAGTTATTCAAATAAATATTTATTACAGTTGATATGAAAATACGGCAGCTTCAGGCTCAAACGGGCAGAAGCTGTTTTTTATTTGTCTGATGTTCTTGTCTGCGTTATTGTCCGGGAAGGCATGAATTGTTCATAAATAATTAAAGCCTGCGTTCGACCGGATATTATAAAATTTTCTGAAGTTTATATTAAGAAAATATTAAATATGGCGAGTTTTGTTGAGAGATAGGGCCTAAATGTTTTATATTTATTATAGAAATGTATTTTCAGATAAAATTTGCTAATTGATTTTATTTTTATGGGGGTAAAAATGCGGAAAAAAGCCGGAATAGTATGTCTTTTGCTGGTTATTGCATTGTTGGCGCCTATAGTGGGCTCCAGGGTTTTTACAGACCGTGAGTACAGCGGGAATGTGACAAATGCACAGGAGACAGTGGTAGTTGAGGATATGAGGGGCGTTTGGATTGCGTCAGTAAGCAATATTGATTTTCCATCCAAACCTGGCCTGAGTGCTGAAAAGCAAATGAAGGAGCTGGACGCTATTATCGACAACGCCCGGTATATGGGACTGAATGCCATATTTTTTCAGGTCCGGCCTACAGGAGATGCGCTGTACAAGTCTTCAATCTTTCCCTGGTCCGTCTATCTGACAGGGACACAGGGCAAGGCAAATGATAAGGATTTTGATCCCTTGGCGTACATAATAGAGCAGGGCCATAAAAATGGAATACAGATACATGCCTGGTTAAATCCTCTGAGGCTTTCCATGGGCACGGCTTCAAAGCCTGACAAAAGCATAGAGGTTCTGTCTGCGGGGCATCCTGCGCGGAAAATACCCGAAGCGGTTGTGGCCGGGGGAAACGGAAAGCTTTATCTTGACCCGGGGAATCCCGAGGCTATAAAGCTCATAACCGACGGTGTTGCCGAAATAGTTAGGAATTATGCAGTTGACGGAATCCATTTTGACGATTATTTTTATCCTTCAAAAAGTGAATGCAACGGAAAGGATTTCAGCGACGGCAAATCCTTTGAAAAATACAAGGGTTCCTTTACCAGCAAGGACGACTGGCGCAGGAACAATATAAATACCCTTGTGAAAAGCACCTATGATACTGTAAAGGCCATAAAGCCCCAGGTGCAGTTTGGAATAAGCCCCTTTGCCATCTGGTCCAACAAGGACAGGAATGCCGAGGGCTCCGATACTCAGGGGGGGATTTCTACATATTATGACCACTATGCGGATACGAAAAAATGGGTCAGGGAGGCCTGGATAGATTATATAGCGCCACAGATATACTGGAATATCGGCTTTAAGGTTGCCGACTATTCCGTATTGCTGGACTGGTGGAAAAATGTCTGCAGCGGCAGCTCGGTAAAGCTCTATGTGGGACATGCCGCCTACAAGATAAACGACAGCTCACAGGCCAACGAGTGGCTGGACCCGCTGCAAATACCAAAGCAGATAGCCATGAACAGGGAAAGCAAGGCTGTGGGCGGAAGCATATTCTATGGATATTCAAACCTGAAGGGCAATGTGCTGGGAATCAGGGAAAAGCTGAGAGGCATATATGTTGCCGGCAGGGATGCGGGAAGCTCTGTGCCCGAGGACAGGCAGCTTGTAATAGCAACACCGTCCAGCGGATACAGTACTGCCTCCTCAAAGATATCCATTATGGGAAGCTGTGACCCGGATCAACCTCTTTATTTGAACGGACAGCAGCTTACACCCTCCAAAGACGGCTATTTTGTAACCTATCAGGAACTTAAGGCAGGGGATAACAGCTTTGTATTCAGGCATAAGGACAAGGAAACCGTACTGAAGATAACCAGAAAGGCCGCTTCAACCTCCTCATATAAGATGAACAAGCCGGAATTCCGGCCGGGATACTTTTCACCGGTTTCCTCCTTTACTATGAAAACCGGACAGAAGATGGAATTTTCCTGTGTGGCACCAACCGGTGCAAAGGTCTGGGTGGAAATAGGAAAATATAAGGTTGAGCTTTCAAGGTCAGAGCTGCTGGAAGCAAATGGGGGAGCAATCACTCCGGCTAAATTCAAGGGGACCTTTACCATGCCTGCCGTAACAGGCAGCCAGAAAATACTTGCCCTTGGAAAGCCTGTTTTCGTGATGGACTACAATGGACAGAAAATAACCGGCAAGCAGAGCAATAACGTCAGTGTACAAGCTGACAAGTATTACAGGTATGCACAGATAAACACCTCCCAGGCTGAGGCAGTTGCCAGAACCGGACCTTCCACCTCATATGCGAGGATTACCCCATTAATCAATGGAGCAGTTGATTATATTGTGGGTGAACAAAACGGGTACTACCTGTTGAGAAGCGGGGTCTGGACCGATAAAAGCTATGTCAGGACGGTTGAAAACAAGACTCTTGCTGCAAACAAAATAACCTCGGTGAGTATAAAGGACAACGGCGGCTATACGGACCTTACCTTTAAAATGCCTGTAAACGCTGTGTTTGGTGTGGATGTATCAGCATCGGCAGTAACCTTGAGCATATATGATACAAACGGCAAGAGTGCAGGCACTGCAATTCCTGCCGCTGCAATATTTAAAGCTGTCAGCCTGCAGAACGTAAACGGCACCGCCAAATATACCTTCAGCTTGAAGTCCCAGGACAACTACTTCGGATATTATGCCCGTTATAAAGACGGGGCGCTGGTATTTTCCCTTAAAAATGCTCCCAAGATTTCAGGTACGGGCAGCAAACCCTTAACGGGACTGAAAGTGCTGCTGGATGCCGGACATGGAGGCAGCGAATCGGGAGCAATAGGCCCTTTGGGCAAAAACGGGCTGTATGAAAAGCAAATCAACCTGGCTATTACGCTGAACACCAGAAAGTACCTGCAAGCCTTGGGAGCTGCCGTTATAATGACCAGAACCGGGGATAAAACCGTCAGCCTGAACGACAGAGCCGACCTTATAAGAAAGGAAAAGCCAGACATTGCGGTGTCCATTCACAACAATTCCATGGACGTCACCGCAGATTATACAAAGCATACCGGTTTGCTGGTGCTTTACTCCAAAGACAGCTCCAAGGCGGCTGCGGGGTTTGTGAAGGACTCTCTGATTGCAGACCTTGGGCGCAAGGATTCCGGGTACAGGTGGCAGAGCCTGTCGGTATGTACCGTAACTGAGTCTCCGGCTATATTGATAGAGGGCGGCTTTATGTCAAATCCTGAAGAATATGAGTGGCTGGCTGCTTATGACAATCAGGTGCAGATAGCCAATTCCATAGGAAAGGCTATTGAAAGCTGGGCCCGGAAAAATTCAAGATAATAAGCCTCGGTATAAAAAGCTCTTAAATTAACCTGTTGTGCTAATTGAAAATGTGATAACAGGAAGAGAATGCAATTCACTCCCGGACAAGCTTCAAATAAATGCTTGTATATAACGCTTTTGGCGAAATTGTAATACCTTTCGGCATGCCTTTTTAGCCGTCGCAGCAACTCGGCCATCCAGGCCTCGGGTGCTGCTTAAATTGACGTCCTGTCAATTTAACTGCCAAAGCAGCATGCCCAAAGCCTACAATTTCAGCAAAAGCTTTTAATCATACTGCGCATTTCTTTAAAGTCGTCCTCACGTGAATTGCAAACTTGCCTCTTAATGACTTTATTAACTAGCACAACGGGTTAAATTAACCTGTTGTGCTGGTTAAAAATATGGCAGACTTATCTGTTACAGACCACTAGCACAGCGAGTTGAGTAAAATAATAGTATAACACCTTAAATCCACGTCAATAATGAATTGAGAGTGGATTTTTTTTATTACGGAGGCGTTAATGGTCAAAGTAGGAATACCAAGAGGTTTATACTATTACAAGTTCTCAACCCTGTGGGAAAACTTTTTTACAGAGCTTGGGGCAGAAATCGTCATTTCGGAAAAAACAAATAAGAATATTATTCTGGAAGGCACAAACCACTGTGTTTCAGAAGCCTGTCTGCCAATCAAGGCATATTTCGGGCATGTACTGAATCTGCTGGGGAAAGCCGACTTTATTTTCCTTCCGCGCTTTACCAGCATATCCAGAAAGCAGTACATCTGCCCGGAAGTAGCCGGAGTGCAGGACATGATAAGAAATTCCATAAAGGTGATGCCCAGGATAATTGATACTGAGATAAATCTGAGAAAGTCTGAAAAAAACTCCTGGCTGGCAGCCCTGTACACCGGCGAATTTATAACAGGTGACAAGCAGAAAATCAGGACGGCATATAAAAATGCACTGGATAAATACCGCAATGAAAGGCAGGTCATGAAATCCGGCGTACTTACGGATGAATTTAAGCAGGAGGCAGGAACAATGTCCCTGAGAGTTATCCAGAAAAGGAGTACCACGCTTACCGTGGCAGTACTGGGACATTGTTATACTGTATATGACAGCTTTATAAATATGGAGCTTATCGGAAAGCTGAAGGAATACGGCATAGGAGTTGTGACTCTTGACATGCTGGATTATCAGGAATCCAAGGATAGGTGCTCGGAGCTTGACAAGATGCTGTTCTGGGATTATGGAACCCGGGCATACGGAGGCACGGTCCAGCTTATAGAAAACGGCGGCATAGACGGAGTTATTGCCATAACCTCCTTTGGCTGCGGGGTGGACAGCTTTGTAATAGAGCTGGTTGAAAAGAAATTAAGAGCAGAAAGTGATATTCCGTTTATGAAGCTGGTGCTGGACGAACACTCTGCCGAGGCAGGCTTTTGCACCAGACTGGAAGCGTTTGTGGATATGATAGTCAGGAGGGGTATACATGAAGATAACATTTCCTCATATAGGTAATACTTATATTGTTGCAAAAGCCTTTTTGGATGACTTCGGCTCTGAATATACGATACCTCCCTTCAATACAAATAAAACCCTTGAACTGGGCTCGAAATATACGGCGGAGTCTCATTGCCTGCCTTTCAAGCTTTTCGTAGGGAACCTGCTTCAGGCTCATGAACTGGGGGCGGACACCATGCTGATTACCGGAGGCTGCGGCCCGTGCAAACTGGGTTATTTCGGAGAAATGCTTAAAAAAACCGTCTCTGAAATAGGCATTGAAATGGAAATAATAACCCTTGAGGTTCCTGAACAGGGCTTAAAGGAGCTGGCTGCAAGAATCAAAAAGGTAAGCGGCACCTCCAACTACCTGAACGTGGCAAAGGTGGTCAACTCTGCAAAAAATGTGGCCATACAGCTTGACAGCCTTGAAAGGCTTTCGCGTATCAAGCGGGCGCGGCAGCTTGAGCCCCGGAGCGTTGATAAAATCTACGGAAGCTTTCAGAGAGAGGTGCTGGAGGTCAAAGGCTCCAAAGAGATTTTAAAATTTATAAGGCAAACCGAGAGGAAGCTTAAAAAGCTTCCTCAGAATGAAAAGGCACGCCCCCTTAAGGTGGGGATAGTGGGTGAGATATATACCACCATAGAGCCCTATGCAAATTTCCAGCTTGAAAGGCTGCTGGGGAATATGGGTGTGGAGGTTACCAGACAGGTGACGGTAAGCGGCTGGATAATTGACGACATGCTGAAAAAAGCCTTGCGGCTGCCCCTGGAAGGGGAGGATGTGAGAGAAGCCAGGGCGTATCTGAGCGGTATGGTGGGCGGCCATGCACATCACACCATCGGAAATACTGTTGTACACGCCAAGGACGGCTTTGACGGAGTCATTCATCTATATCCTCTGGGCTGTATGCCTGAGATAGTATCGCAGTCAATCCTTCCGGCGGTGGAAGAAAATTACCAGATTCCCGTAATGACCGTAATAAGGGACGAAATGACCGGTGAAGCAGGCTTTAATACAAGAGTGGAAGCATTTGTGGATTTAATCAGGAAGAGAAGGGAAGAGCAGTTGAATGGACAGAATAAAATGTTATATGGGTATTGACGTAGGCTCTGTAAGTACGAATATTACTCTTATTGATGAAGAGGATAAGGTTATTGACAAGCAGTATTTAAGAACGGAAGGGCAGCCCATCGAGTCGCTGCGGAAAGGGCTCAGGGATATTGATAAAAGAATCGGGAGAAATATAGCTATAGCAGGAGTGGGAACTACCGGAAGCGGAAGGCAGCTTGCGGCTGCCATTGTAGGAGCGGATGTGGTCAAAAATGAAATAACCGCCCATGCAGTAGCTTCCCAGAAGACCATTCCCAATGTGAGAACAATCATTGAGATCGGCGGGCAGGATTCAAAGATTATATTGTTAAAAAATCATGTTGTACACGACTTTGCCATGAATACGGTATGTGCTGCCGGAACAGGCTCTTTTCTTGACAGGCAGGCAGCCAGAATAGGTATAGCGATTGAAGACTTCGGGGCTTATGCCCTCAATTCACAAAATCCGGTGCGGATAGCGGGGAGGTGTGCTGTTTTTGCCGAGAGTGACATGATACATAAGCAGCAGATGGGACATTCCAGAGAGGATATCATCGGCGGCTTATGTGATGCACTGGTGCGAAACTACCTTGCAAATCTGGCGAAGGGAAAGAGGCTGGAGTCTCCAGTAGTCTTCCAGGGTGGGGTCGCTGCCAATACAGGTATTGTAAGGGCCTTTGAGAAGGCGCTGGGAGTTGAAATAATAATTCCGGAGCACTTTGATGTCATGGGTGCATACGGGGTTGCACTGCTGGCTGGGGAAAATGCCCGCTCTGGGGAGGGCGGCACGTGCTTCAAGGGCTTTGACAAGCTCAATGCCTCTTATACCACACAGAGCAGGGAATGCTCCGGCTGTTCCAACTGCTGCGAGATAGTCCAGATAACCATGGACCATGACCCTGTAGCCTGCTGGGGGGACAAGTGCGGCAAATGGAGCGGGACTGCCTGAGCATTTTAATTAAATGTAAAATATGTTATAATAATCCAGGATTCCTCGTAGGTGCTGTCTGCTGCGGGAAGCCTGGATTATTTGTTTATTTAAGTTTATATTTTGAATTTATTTAATAAAATAAGGAATGGGCGTGTCATATATGAATAGCTCGGAAAAGTCTCGTAAAAAAAGAATCATTATTCTTGGAGCAGCAGCTATAGCTGCACTTGTAATCATAGCGGCAGGCCGTGGCGGGCTTAAAGCAAACAGCGCAGCGAAGCTGTTTGGAATTGGACAGACGACAATGCTGCCGGCTGGTGACGGTAAGGAAATAGTTGCCATTATTGACGGTGAGAATATAACTCAAAAAGGGTTTGATACCTATAAACTGTTTCTGAACTCAAACGGAGAAAACAAACTGTCGGATAAGCAGGTGCTGGATAAGATTATAGAACGCCAGGTGATATGCAATCAGGCTGTGGAGGAGGGCATGACGGCCTCGGAGTCCGAAATTGACTCTGCCGTAAGATCCGCCCGGGAGACTATGAAATCTGACAGTAAGACATATGCTGCCTTTAAGGAATATGTAGCTGGCTTGAACCTGACTGAGGATTCCTATTGGGAGAGTGTCAGGCCGGTTTATAAAAAGGCTTTGACCTGCGGAAAATATAAAAACTCTCTGAAAGCAAAATTCAGGGAGGACAATAAGGGAAAGGCAATAAGCGACCTGAATGCTGAATTCTCAAAGTATTATGACGGGAAGGTCAAGGCTCTGGTGAAAAATGCAAAGGTGGAGAGCCTCCTGAAATAACTTTCTGAAATAGCTTTGCGGTAAAAAGCTTATGGCGGCAGTTAACATTACTTGGTGTGTAATATTAGTGTGCAATATCAGGCATAATATGTAAAATATGAAACCCTCCCTTACGGCGTTTTTAAGCCGTAAGGGAGGGTTTTACTATCTTGTTTTTTATTTGCAGGAATGTGTAAGGTTCGTTGTCTCGTAATAATTTGTTTTTTGTATATATTGACAAAAAAAGATATAAATTCTAAAATTACAAGATAAATATTAAAATGTGGTAAATAAAAGGGGATAATGTAATGAAAATTCGGACAAAGTGCATTGCTGGTTTATTGGTATTGTTAATACTGGTACAGTCTTTTAGCTGTATCAATTTAGACCCATTACAAGTGCAAAATGCGTATGCAAATACGATATCAAAATCTGGACCAGCGGACATGCCGGCTAGTCCCTATGCTATTCCAACGGAAATGGTAGACACCCCCACCCCTGTTGCAAAAGATCATTTGAACAGTATGGGTGATGTTGCAACACCGGCAGCATTCCAATTGGATGTATCCACGGAAACCACAGATAAAGCAGAGAATATATTAGAAAAGGACAATCCATTTTTAGTGATAACCACATCAGCACTTTCTATACCTACAAATTTTGTGGTGGTCACAACTGACAATAGTTTATTAGCAACCTGGGATTCAGTAGCAGAAGCCGAAAGCTATGATGTTTCACTGGATAATAATATTATAAGCGTAAGAACACCCGATTTCATTTTTGATAATTTGGAACCGAATACTTCTCATATAGTCAAAGTGAGAGCTGTTAATCAGACTGGGAATGGTGAATGGAGTGAAGAACTGGAAAAGCAAACCTTGCTTTCAGCGCCTGAAAACCTCGCGGCTACTTCATCAGGTAGCTCTGTCGATTTAAAATGGGAGGCTGTAGCTGGCGCAACGGGATACGAAATTTATCGGGATGATGACAAAATCGGCACTGCCATAACAAATACATACCATGATAGCGGATTAATAGCAGAAACAACTTATGTATATAAAATTAAAGCCTATAATGATGATACAAATATATCTTCTTGTAGCAATGAATGTACGATTAAAGCTATAGATTCAGCAAATGTAACTACAGAAACAGTTGCAGGTTCAGAAAAGCTTTCAGAACCCCAAAATTTTAGGATTTCAGCTAAAACTGATATAAGTATTACTCTGGAATGGGATCAGGCCGCAGATGATGAAAGCGTGGATTATGAGATATATCTTGGTGAAAATCATCTTGCCTCAGTTACAGGTACAACATATTCAGCGATTAATCTTACACCAAATACCTTATATACTTTTACCGTCAGAGCTAAGGATTCTGAAGGTAATGTATCCAAAAGCGCTGCTGTAACTACAGCTACAAATGCGAAAATAACTGCTTTCAGCTTTTTGATATCAGGTAAACAAATAACAGGAAATATAGATCAGGAGGCAAGAACCATAAGTCTTTCAGTGCCTGAAAACACAGACGTTAGTGAAATGGTTGCAAGCTTTAATACAAGTGCAGCTTCTGTCACTGTTGGTGAGATAGAACAGGCAAGCGGCATAACACCGAATGATTTTACAAAACCTGTAATATATACAGCCATATCAATTGACGGTTCATCTGTGGACTATGTTGTCACTGTCCTTGTAAATAAGGTAAAAAGGAATTTTATACAGGTAGCTACATATGATTACTACACAGTAGCACTAAAGGAGGACGGCACAGTTTGGAAATGGGGGTACAGTGAATATGATGGACCTGCACCTGACAGCGGTACTCCTGTACAGGTAGAAGGAATATGTGGAGTAAAGGCATTTGATGTAGGGTGTGAGCCGTATTATCCATTAATGGTGTTAACTGAGGAGGATGCTATTGCAGGAGCAAAGGCCATTGCTGCAGGTTATCTCCATTATGTAGAGTTAAAGGAAGACGGCACGGTTTGGACATGTGGAAATAATGGATATGGTCAATTGGGATCTGATTCTGTTTATCAAACAGATACGCCAATAAAGGTAGAGGGAATAAACGGGGTAGTAGCTGTTGCTGCAGGGAACTATTTTAGTTTAGCCTTAAAGGAAGATGGAACCGTATGGCAATGGGGTGAGCAAAGATATTTATGGAGCCCTGTGCAAGTTGAGGGCTTAAGCGACGTAAAAATGATATTTGCAGGTTGGGACGATGCATTTGCAATAAAAGAAGATGGAACTCTATGGCAATGGGATTATCGCAGTGCTCCTGTGCAGATAGAGGGAATAAGTGAAGTTAATATGGTAGCCGTTGGTTACAACCATATAGTGGCAGTAAAGGAAGATGGTACTGTCTGGGCCTGGGGAGGTAATGATAAAGGGCAGTTGGGGAATGGTACGACAGACTACAGTGATATGCCTGTACGGGTTGAAGGAATAACAGGAGTTAAAGCAGTAGCTGCCGGGCAAGGGCATACTGTAGCAATAAAAGAGGATGGTACAGTATGGGCCTGGGGTTCAAATCTGTCAGGCCAACTCTGCAATGATAGTATAGCTGCCAGTACAATACCTGTTGAAATATTGTATGAAAAAGTTGCTACTCCTCTTATCCATCCTCAAGAAGGAGTCTATGACACAACACAGACAGTAACATTGAGCTGCGCTACTGAGGGTGCGGATATAAGATACACTATGGATGGATCAACACCTGCTTTGGATTCCGCTGTTTATAATGGACCATTTACAATAGAAGCGACAACAACTATTAAGGCATACGCAGTTAAGGGAGGGATGTTTCATTCAAACCTTGCAAGTGCAGATTGCTTTATTGGTGCTGATAATATACCACCCACAACACCAACTGAGTTATCTGTTTCAGATATTAAAGCCAGGACAGTGACGTTGACCTGGACAGCTTCAACCGATAACCTGAAGATCACAGCTTATGACATATATATTGACGGAATAAAAGCAGCAAGCTCAACGGCAACATATTGTATATTAACTGGTCTTCTACCTGGAACAACCCACAGCCTGTCTGTGAAGGCAGTAGATATAGCAGATAATATATCGGAAGAGAGCGACACTGTGACGGTAACGACACTAAACGATGATTACGGCGATGATATGGAAACTGCAGAAAATATCCAAATTGGTGTTGCGGTTCCTGTAAATATTGACTTTTGGGATGATGTGGACTACTTTAAAATTACACCATCAATTGATGATAAGTACAGTATTAGCACCATTACCGGGGATAACAGTTGGGTATATCCTTACGGTATGCTTTATGATAGCAATGGAAGGCTGTTAATATCAGGATATATAGATAATACTCGAATAATATATAGCCTAAAGGGTAATAGCACCTATTATTTATGTGTGAAATCTGACTGGAATACAGGAGATTATGTACTGCTTATAGCAAATATAGATAAAATAGCGCCTACAGCGCCTGAAAACTTCCAATTGACTTCACAAACCGATGGATATGTTTCCTTTAGCTGGTCAGCCTCAACAGATAATGTGGGGGTTAGCGGTTATGAACTGTACCGGGACGGTATATTGGTGAATACAGTAAGCGGAGAAGCAAGTGAATGCAGCGATACGGGATTAAGTCCACTTACAACATACACATATACTTTAAAGGCAGTTGATGTAGATGGGAACAGATCTCTTGAATGTGAAGAAATAAGTATAACCGTCGGAGGGGATACACAGGCGCCGACAACACCGGAGTATTTAAGCTATTACAGCTTAACGGCATGGCAAGTTAACTTGTATTGGGGCACTTCCTTTGATAACTTTGATGTAGTTAAATATGAAATATATAATGGAACTACCTTAATAGGCACAACTACCCAAACAAATTATATATTGTGGGGACTTACACCAGATAGACAATATTCAATTGCGGTAAGAGCAGTTGACCAAGCAAATAATAGGTCTGCAGAAAGTAATGTTATTATATTTAATACATTGGTGGATGACTATGGGGATGACATTAAATCAGCGGGATTAATCAGTTTGGATGCTGATATTTCTGGAGTTATAGATACATATTATGATGAAGATTTCTTAAAGTTTACTCCTGAAGTTGATGGGACATACAGGATAAGCAGCTATAATGAACCCCCTTATACTGTGGGCTGCTTATATAATAATAATGGAAAATTTATTGTTTCACAAAATATTTATGAAATACCGATTACTTATAACTTAGCAGCAAATAAGACATATTACTTACAGGTATCAGGATTGGGACATAACTACATTGGAGAATACAGAATAAAAATTTCGCTGTTTGATGGCGGACAGGAACCTTTGGCACCAATTGATTTTAAAGCAACAGCTATAATTGATGGAATAGTAGCTTTATCATGGTCGCCATCCACAGATGAGGCAATTAAGGGATACGAATTATACCGTAATGGAACTTTAGTGCAGATGTTCAACGGCTCGACATATGAGGGGAGCGATATGGGGCTAAGCCCATTAACAACGTACTCTTATACATTAAAAGCCTTTGATGCTGATGGGAATAGCTCTCCTGACAGTCAACCGGTGATTATTACCACAGGAAATGATACACAGGCACCCTCACCGCCAACCGGATTGTCAGCATCAGCAATAACTGACAGCAAAGTAACCTTGACATGGGCAGCTTCAACCGATAACTTTTACGTTGCTCGTTATGATGTATATAGCGGTTCTACCCTCTTAGCCACATCCACTGCATCAAATTGCACGCTGACTGGATTGATGCTTGGAACTGAATATACATTTGCAGTTAAAGCTGTAGATGAATCAGATAATGTATCTGCAGCCAGTGATGGAGTTTCAGTGAGAACAAAGGATGATTATGGTAATGATATAAATTCAGCAGAAGCAATTGATATTGAGGAAGATATTACTGCTGAAATAAATTTTGCTGGGGATGATGACTATTTCTATTTTACTCCGGTATTAGATGGACTATATAGTATTAATGGTTATCCGGACATTCCTTATCTTAGAGGGGACTTATATTACAGCAATGGAAATTTGATAGCTTATGAAAATATTTGTAATAAACCAATCAATTATAACTTGGAAGCAAATCAGACATATTACTTAAGAGTTTCAAGTGGGAGCTATATTGGGCAGTATAAAATAAAAGTAACCTTGCTGGATACAAAGGCTCCTTCAGCACCTGCTAATTTGACTGCATCCGGACTGACAGCCAGTAAGGTGACATTGGCATGGCTGGCTGCAACAGATGATTTCAAAGTGGCACGTTATGATATATTCAACGGTTCTGCTCTTATTGCTGCATCTGCCGTGTCAAATTGTACGCTGACGGGTCTGATACCTGGAACTGAATATAAATTTTCCGTTCAAGCAGTGGATACTTCAAATAATGTATCTGAATTCAGTAATGAAATTACGGTCACAACAAAGGCTGATGATTGCGGTGATGATATAGCAACAGCAACGCCGGTTGATATTGGAATTGAAGTTGCTGCTGTTATCAATTATACAGGGGATATTGATTATTTTAGCTTTACACCATCATTGAATGGACGTTACAAAATTAATAGCTACAATGGAGCACCTTATCAAAGTGGGTATTTATATGATAATAACGGGAAACTCATAGCTTCCGGGGAAATATATAAAACACCGATTATTTATGATTTGGAAGCAAATCAGACATATTACTTGAAGGTCTGCAGTCAAAATTATATTGGACAGTATAAATTTAAAGTTGAAATAATGGATACGGAGGCTCCTTCTATTCCAGAGCATCTTGTTACATCAGAAGTGGCTGACGGTAAGGTAACATTATCGTGGTCCCCCTCCACAGACAACGTGGGGGTAACAGGATATGACATATACGAAGGCGGAAATTTGCTCTCATCAGTTACAGGTACTACATACACTGCTATAAGTTTGAAGTCAAATAAATCATATCTTTTTACTATACAGGCAAGAGATGAAGAGGGAAATGTATCAGAATTCAGCAGTTTCTCAGAGGTTAAAACCGCAGACGCTGATATACTTACTTTTAACCTTGAAGGTTTGGAGCCGGTAGTAACTGGGAGTATTGATAAGACTAAAAATATAATTACTCTTTTAGTGCCTGAGAAAACACTTGTTAATAGCCTTGTCGCTAGCTTTTCCACAATAGGTTCAAATTGTATAAAGGTCGGAACAGTTGAGCAGGTAAGTGGAATAACTCCAAATGATTTTTCTGATCCGATTGTTTATACAGTTACAGCGACTGATGGCTCAACATCAAACTATACTGTAATTGTAAAAGAACCTCTAGGAACACCTAAAAACTTGAAAGCTTTAACAAGAACTAATAACCTGATTACATTGGAATGGGATGCTGCAAGTATTAATCAACGTGTAAAAAGCTATGATATCTATGCGGATGAAAGGTTTTTACTATCTGTAACAGGTACGAGCTACATTGCCGGAGATTTAATTCCAAACACATTGTATACTTTTAGTGTCAGAGCTAAGGATGCAGAAGGCAATACATCCCCTGACAGTACAATTCAATCATCAACAAAAGCAGGAATAAAAAGTTTTACATTTTCATCAATAGGTTCAACAGTCTATACAAAAATATATGAACCTACAAAGACAATAGTAATTGAAGTACCCGATGAAACAGATGTAAGTTCCTTGGCTGCAAATTTCAGTACAGAGGCAGCAACTGTAAAAGTCGGAACAAATCAACAGGTGAGTGGAACTACGATTAATGATTTCACTCATCCGGTAATTTATACAGTGGTGGGTGATGATGGCTCCACTGTTGACTATACTGTTATAGTAACAAAAAACGCCGAAGGTCCCGGTTTTGTGAAAATATCAGTCGATTATTCTGGTATTGTGGCGCTTAAACAAGACGGTACAGTTTGGAAATGGGAAAGAAATAATATACTATATGAGGGGCAGACCAGTCCTGAAAGGATTGGATTAAGCAGAGTTAAAGAAATATCTTGCTTTAATGAGCATTCGGTTGCATTAAAGGAGGATGGAACTGTTTGGACATGGGGCAAAAACAAATATGGGGAGTTTGGCGATGGAAATAAAGATACATCTTCAAGGGAACCGGTACGGGCGCTCATAAACGGTGTAAAGTCAATAGCAGCAGGGGCTGGTTTCACAATTGCACTAAAGGAAGACGGGACTTTGTGGGCATGGGGACGCAGTTATGGCAGTATTCCCATGCAAGTACAAGGTTTAAGCGGAATAAAGACAATAGCTGCCGGCGAGAACTACACATTTGTAAAGGACGACGGAACAGTGTGGTCAACTTATATTCAGGGTAATCATATTGCTCAACAAATAAAAATTAGTGAAGTAAAGGAAATAGAGTGTGGAGTTTATTACGAAGAGGCATTAAAGGAAGATGGAACGGTGTGGATATGGAGTAATAGCGTAAGCTACTCAAACTACGTTGACAATGTTATAGAACCCAAAATAGTTTCCGGTATAAGCGATGTAAAAGCAATAGCAACTCGTGATATTAAAATACTTGCTTTAAAGACGGACGGTACAGTATGGAAATGTTGGGATCAGTGGGGGGAAGCAAGATGGCAGTTTCCGGTTTATGGAATAGTTAAACAAATGGGAGAGTCAGCTTATGGTTTTGACACATATCTTATGGAAGATGGAACCATATGGATTTATATGTCCGGAAACGGTTCTGAATCGTTTTTTAGAACTACATATCATGAAGACTCTAATCTTAAATCTATAAATATTAATAATGAACCTATACTAGATTTTGATGAACATGTTACAGACTATACAGTAATATTATCTTCTGAATTTTATGAGATGCCGGCAGTATCAGCAGTTACCTACAACCCACAAGCAACATATACTGTGACACGGTTGGAGCCGGATACTGCAATAATCACGGTAAAAGCACAAGACAGAGTAACACAAAAAAGCTATACGATACATTTTGTAAAGCTGATGTCAAATGCAAGTATTACAAGGATTTCCACAACGCCGGAAGCTCCTTCTTCCGGGGATATGGTTACTATTAAAGTAAGAATTAAGAATTCAGACTCTGAAGCGGCGGCTATAAATAACATTTCGTATTTAGTAGACGGGGAGGAAATATATTCAGATGCTTCCTTGTATATAGTTGAGGCCGGAGCGGAAATAGAGGCTTATACAAGTAATGGAACCTCTGTGCTGACAGCCTTGGGAAACCATGTAGTCAGTGTGGTTGTGAACGGTAATATCAATAATACGGGCAGCTTGATTGTTGAAGGAAAAGGCGGTCCTGACGGGGGCGGCGGTAATACATATACAGATTTAAAGGACTATTTCAAACAAAATGTATTTAATGTTGTGGGCTCAGGATATACCTATATAGACTTTAACGGAGATCTGGCAAAAGCGTTTGAGGTCTGGCTGAAGGCTAAA
>NZ_MZGX01000028.1 GCF_002051585.1 Ruminiclostridium hungatei
AGCATCTGCCAAGAGCGTAATCAAGGCCACGCCGCTTCGCGGTGGCTGGTTTCTGCACCTCTGGCTCCAAAAACCAATTTTGCTATCGTCACAGAGAGCGATTTACAGAAAAAATCTCACAGAGCCGATTAGGTATTTTTATGGCATTACTTTATCGTGTCTTAGAATAGTGTGGGTAGTTTTGTACTTACAAGAATTCCCCCCTCCAATTACGCGAAATTAAAGAATTAGCATAATTGAGGATTATTATAAACCAAAAGTCCAGGCTTTTTTATTACAGATTTGTTACATTGCTTAAGGCACTTTATTATTCTAAAGTGTACTTAAGTACAAAAATATTTCAAAAAAATAAGCAGTCGTTAGACTGCTCTTTTTTATGCTGTGAACTTCATTCTTCCGACTAGTATATCGAGAGAAATCATGTAATAATCTGCTAGTTTTACTAATGTTCCTATATCCGGTTGCCTATAATTAGTCTCGTATTGTGTGTATGTGTTTGTTGCGACTCCTAGTAGTTTTGCTATTTCTTTTTGTGTCATATTTCTTTGTATTCTCAGGTATTTTAAATTTTCTCCTATGTTCATTGCTATCACCTTCCTTGTTTTAATTATAGCCGAAAATCGAAGCAATTTAAAGTAAATTGGTTATTAAAGGGAAATAATGGATTTTATTTGTCACGTAACGGGATATTTGGGACTTGTCCTATGTCACGAAAAGTGATATCTTATTTTTAATCACGGTGCGTGATATTTTTTACATAATTGGAGGTTGCTACCATGAAAATTCGGGCGGTTAATTGTATGATTGATTGGCTTGAGTTTTCTGTCTTTGGTATGACTGAAATTGATGTTTTGAAGCTTATGGGTATTAATGAACTCATTTTTGATGTTAAGCGTGGTTTTTATTATGAACGTGTTTTGAGCTATGAAAATATTGTACAAGTTAGTTCTGGTTTGAAGGGCAATGACAGTGATAAACATGAGCATATACATGTAAGACTTACAGGAAAGGGTTGTCGTTTGCTTGAACAATTTTATGGTACTGATGATATTAGGACTGAGATTCGTTGTAGGTTCATCCTTAATGAAATTAAGGTATCCAGGATGGATATAGCCGTTGATTACAGTATGAAATTTGTTATAGATTACTTTCATTCGGCACTGAATAAGCGTTTAAATGGTGTAAAATCTATTGACCATGCTGGAAATTTTGTATCTGGGCTTACTCTTTATTTAGGCTCTAGGAAGTCGGAGAAGTTTTTTCGGCTGTATGAAAAAGATTTTGAAACTGGTGATTTTGTAAATTATAAAGACAGGCTTGAACTTGTTTTGAAAAATGAATATGCCACATTTGAAATGTTAAATGAAAACTTGTTGATAAAGATTGTTTCAACGTATATGAACGATATTGTGTGGTTGGAGGATGATAGACGAATGTTATGGTCTGAAATGAAGAATGGTCAATGTGAAATATCTCCTAAGATACGTCATAAAAAGACTACGCTTAAAGAAAAGCGGGATTACATATTGAATACATATGGCAAAACGTTAAAAGCATCCGCTGAAATGTATGGTACAAAGGAAATTACGTCTGCTATTCATGAGTCTGTGTATTCTGAAAGGGATTTAAGGATGATTAAAAACGAAAAGGTTATTAATGTCATGAAATATAAAAAGGAAGCTAAAAAGCGTGATTTATCTCAACGTAAGGTAATTGATGAATTAAAGTACCATAAGGGAATTTGGCTTGATAGGCCAGTATACGAAAATGGTGAAATAGTTCGTTATGAAAAGCAATTTGTACAGCAGTTAGAGCCTGATAGAGACAAGCTTAATCAATTAAGTATTTTAGCAGAGCTGAATAGTGAGGTAGGGTAATGTTGAAGTTGAAATCTAAAAATTTCGTTTATGCTGATATTAAAATCCAAGGTAGGGTAAAAACTTTCTATTTAGGTAGAATTGATAAGTTGATTGAAATTGGTGAATCTGTTGTTACTAGAAGATTAAAAGAACTTGTTGATGCTTATGTATCTGAATATGATATTCAGTACGTTCCTGATAAAACCATATATGGTCGTTATGTTGTTGATATGCAATATTTATACCCCGAATGGAAGCGAAAACATTCGGATCTGTATGGTGAGGTAGGGTAACACATTATTGAATTAGTTATTAACGGTTAAACTGGTGAATAATCGCTGGGCCGTATAAGGAGGATATAAATGAAATTATTAGTTATGAACGTTAATCATGCTGCTGGTATCAGCAAGAAAACAGGTAAGTCTTTTGACTTTATTACAATGACTGCTTTTAAGCCGGGTGCGGTCAGTGAGACTGATTTTAAAGGAATGAAACCGCTTGAATTTTTCTGCAATCCAGATATATTTTCTCGGATTCCCGAACTTCCGTCTGTATGTGATGTTGAATACGAACTTGAGCCTGGTTTCAATGGTCAGCCAAAAATGACTGTTGTTGGTATTAAGACTTTCAGCAAGCTTGAAATTAAGTTTTAATGGGGGGTGGGGCATGAAGCGTAATATAATAATTGCTTTGATTTTAGGGGTATTTTTGAGCGTTTCATGCTCCTTAGTTGCCTATGCTTTAACAGCAAATGACCAAGTAACACAGGCTCAATTGGATGCCTATCCTTATTGGATTGAAGTAATTCAGCCTAACTATGATTCTCGACAACATACTATAATTCGTTCTGCTGGTCCTATACCTGCTAGTTGTTTTAAGTTTTGTACTGATGGTTCTGGTAAGCGTGTTTTGTATATTGATAATAGTCCATATAATTTTATATATTGTGACCATTGGATTCATGTTGCTGATGGTTGGACTGATTATAGTCAACCTTATAATTTTTTTGCTCGTGGTGGTATTGAGGACTCTCGTTGGTATGTTAGTGTAGTTGGTGGCAATTATAGTTTACTTGATTATGAAACTGCTGAACTTAATATTTTAAATCCTGTTGATAATAATACTTACAATACATATCAAGATATTAAGTTTAAATATACTGGTTTTAAGTATCTTGAAGTAGTTTTTAATGATAAAAATATTGCTGATGATCCTAAAACTGGTCTTGTTGAAAACAATATTTTGAATAGATTTTATGATATCCCCGGCGAATACACTATTCCACAATCTGAAATTCCTTATAGCAATTCCGAATATGAATTACAGTTTTATTATTCAAGTGATGGAAGCAATTATGTTTTTTGGAAATCAATTAGTTTTAAAATAAAACCACCTGACAAGAAGTCTATAACGTGTAATTTATCTAATGGACAGACTTATAATATTCCTCAGGATTTAATAATCCGTAGTGTTGGTTATTCTCCATATACGATTTATGTTAACGACTTGCCAATACGCCGAATTGTTGCAGATTGTGGGTTTTCTTTATCTCCGTCTATGGGTAATATTTCGACTGGTTCAACCAATAAACAGGATTTTTATAATTATAGGATTGGCAAAAATACTGTTAAAGCTATAAAGGATGATGGTACGGTTATATTAGATCTATCTGTTACATATTTGAGGGAATTGATAGATTCTTCTGAATTGCCTTCTAATACTGTTGGTGACGGTAAAATGATTGATTTATCATTTCCGCAAAGAAGTGATTATCCTGATGGTATTTTAGGTGATGTTCAATTCGGATTTGCTTATCTTATATATTTAATTACATTTCCATTCATGGCTATAGCTAAACTTTTTTCTATCCTTAACAATCATTTTGCTACATTTTTAAATAGTACGTCTGGTGTTGCAAATTTCTTTAGGCAAATGTTCGGATTTCTTCCTACTGAGGTACTTACAGTCATTGTAATAACTATAACCCTGTCTTCATTCTTTGTAATATTAAGAATGGTTAGGAGGTAGCTGTGGAGCTTTTGGGGGCAATTATAAACACTATATGGCAAATGATGTGTATACCATTCCGAATATCAAATACAATAACATTTTCTCTTTGGCATTACTTTGCCTTTATTATAGTTTTAGCTGTTTTATGTAATTCCATATTTCCAAAAAAGGGGGATGATAAATGAACACTATAGATTCATTAATGACAAATTTGTTAGGTGCTGCTCCTGTAAATTATATAACTGATGCAACTGGTAATGTTTCTGTTGTGTATGATACATGGTTCATTTTAAAGGCCATTATACTTGTTATTACTCTCAAGACTGTCTTTGATTTAATGCTTATTATTCCAAAGATAGTAGCTAGGAGGATTACGAAAAATGATTGATGCAATGTTATTATCATTAACCTTTTTAGAGGGAGTATTCACTACTATAACAACTGCTGACAGCCCTTTTATGTTTGTATTTGGTATGGGGATGTTAGTTGCTATTATATCAATATTCATGTCTTTAACAACTGTAGGAAGGGGGAAACGTCGTTTATGACGGAATCATCTATGTCAACAATTTTATCAGGTTTAACAGATGTAACAACCGCATTAATCTCTGTATGTACAAGTTTGGTAACTGCGGTAGTATCACAGCCTTTATTGCTTGTCTCAGTTTTAATGGGGATGGTAGGCGGGGGAATTGCACTTTTTAAAAGCCTTCGCCACGGTTAAAAATATGGGCGACACTGGGGAAGCGTAGCCCCCCAGTGTTGCCTATATTTTTTATTCTATTTTAGGGGGAAATAAAATGACATTGATATTATTAATTGTATTTATACTTTGTTTGTTATTTTTTATGGGTAGACCGAAGGAAGGCCAAATGGTTCTTGTCTTTGCTAATATAGGTGCAGGAAAAACAACATTGTTGTCTCGTTACGCTTTTAAAGAGCAGAAGAAAATTAAAAGGGGTAAAAGTAAATATAAGCAGATAGTGTCTAATACTCCTATAAGTGACTGTATCTATGTATCAGATATACATAAGCTACTTAACGATTTTGCACCGGAGAGAACGCTATTTTTGATTGATGAAGGTGGTATCGTTTTTAATAATCGAAAAATGAAATTAACAGATAGGGAAATAGAGTATCTTAAGCTTATCCGGCACTATGATAGTAAAATGGTTATTGTATCTCAGTCTTATGATGATGTTGACATTACGATTAGACGTTTGTATACAAATATGTATTTACTTAATAAGTTTATTTTTGGTCAAACTTTAATTAAGCCTATAAGGAAATTTGTAACCATTGAGGAAGAAACAGAACAGATAATAGATGCTTATGCCTTTAGACCAATATTTAGCTGGGGATTCCTTAACCGTAAAAATTATTATCATATGTTTGATACAAAATGGAAGCCAGATGGTAGGCAACAACCTGAATATAAAGATTTTCAAGTTATACCTTATCGTTGGAAACTTAATGTTTATAACAAATATATTCACCCTGCGTTTTATCGTATTAAGATTAGAACTATTATGTTTTTTATGTCTTTAAAGCGTTATATATTTTCTAAAAGGAATATATAAACCATTCTCTTTTGTTGACTTTTATGTAATATTATGATATTATATATGTAATAGATTAATATTACATAAAGGGGCATTAATTATGGATAAAAAATATATGGAATGTATTGCTACTATGGATTTGAGTACTTACAACTATAAAATATTGCTCTTTTTAAATATACAATCATATACTCAATCTCAAATAGCTAATATGCTTGGTTTGCAGAGACAGAATGTTAATAAATATTTCAAGGAATTGGAAGCTTATGGTCTTGTTTCTGTCGAAAAAACAGAAGGCCGTAATACTTTCTATAAGGCTGTTACAAATTTAAGGCTTATAAAGCAGAATGTAAAAGGTCAATTGAAATTGGAATCATTTATTTAATTTTTGCATGTTGACAGCAAGACGGGAGCGTAGCGGTTCGGCTACCGTTCGCCCAGTAGACATTTAAACGCAGAGTTTACGCTAATGCGACGGACAAAACACTGCCAATGTGTGCCATTGCACCCTTAACTCGTATCTGGTTTTATATTAGCTATTGATGCGGAGCTGATGCAGAAGGTAGGGTAAACATCTATTCGCGCCTATATGCCGAGGGTTTTTCGTTTTTCTTTCGGTAGGTAAGCACCAAGGCTGATTTTATACAATTTGTGGATAACTCAAAACCCCCGCTCTGTAATACGGGGGTACAACCGTAGTAACTATAGGTGAAACTGTGGAAAACTCGTCTTTTAATCTTTTAAACTTTGTAGTTTCTTTCGTAGTAGGTTAGAGTTATACCGATAGTTCCAGTAAATTTCTTTCAAGTCGAAGTCTGATTCAGAAAACTTCTTAAAGGTTCTTAAAATCTCCATTTGTGAAAATTCTAGTAGTTTTATTAATATGTCAAGTTCGTCTTGGTCGAATTTGGCTGTATAAACCTTTTTGACTGCACATTTTTTTGTGGGTCTGATGAAATGCCTGTAAGCTCTCTGCAATGTATTCTCCCTCCAATTACGCGAAATTAAAGAATTAGCATAATTGAGGATTATTATAAACCAAAAGTCCAGGCTTTTTTATTACAGATTTGTTACATTGCTTAAGGCACTTTATTATTCTAAAGTGTACTTAAGTACAAAAATATTTCAAAAAAATAAGCAGTCGTTAGACTGCTCTTTTTTATGCTGTGAACTTCATTCTTCCGACTAGTATATCGAGAGAAATCATGTAATAATCTGCTAGTTTTACTAATGTTCCTATATCCGGTTGCCTATAATTAGTCTCGTATTGTGTGTATGTGTTTGTTGCGACTCCTAGTATTTTTGCTATTTCTTTTTGTGTCATATTTCTTTGTATTCTCAGGTATTTTAAATTTTCTCCTATGTTCATTGCTATCACCTTCCTTGTTTTAATTATAGCCGAAAATCGAAGCAATTTAAAGTAAATTGGTTATTAAAGGGAAATAATGGATTTTATTTGTCACGTAACGGGATATTTGGGACTTGTCCTATGTCACGAAAAGTGATATCTTATTTTTAATCACGGTGCGTGATATTTTTTACATAATTGGAGGTTGCTACCATGAAAATTCGGGCGGTTAATTGTATGATTGATTGGCTTGAGTTTTCTGTCTTTGGTATGACTGAAATTGATGTTTTGAAGCTTATGGGTATTAATGAACTCATTTTTGATGTTAAGCGTGGTTTTTATTATGAACGTGTTTTGAGCTATGAAAATATTGTACAAGTTAGTTCTGGTTTGAAGGGCAATGACAGTGATAAACATGAGCATATACATGTAAGACTTACAGGAAAGGGTTGTCGTTTGCTTGAACAATTTTATGGTACTGATGATATTAGGACTGAGATTCGTTGTAGGTTCATCCTTAATGAAATTAAGGTATCCAGGATGGATATAGCCGTTGATTACAGTATGAAATTTGTTATAGATTACTTTCATTCGGCACTGAATAAGCGTTTAAATGGTGTAAAATCTATTGACCATGCTGGAAATTTTGTATCTGGGCTTACTCTTTATTTAGGCTCTAGGAAGTCGGAGAAGTTTTTTCGGCTGTATGAAAAAGATTTTGAAACTGGTGATTTTGTAAATTATAAAGACAGGCTTGAACTTGTTTTGAAAAATGAATATGCCACATTTGAAATGTTAAATGAAAACTTGTTGATAAAGATTGTTTCAACGTATATGAACGATATTGTGTGGTTGGAGGATGATAGACGAATGTTATGGTCTGAAATGAAGAATGGTCAATGTGAAATATCTCCTAAGATACGTCATAAAAAGACTACGCTTAAAGAAAAGCGGGATTACATATTGAATACATATGGCAAAACGTTAAAAGCATCCGCTGAAATGTATGGTACAAAGGAAATTACGTCTGCTATTCATGAGTCTGTGTATTCTGAAAGGGATTTAAGGATGATTAAAAACGAAAAGGTTATTAATGTCATGAAATATAAAAAGGAAGCTAAAAAGCGTGATTTATCTCAACGTAAGGTAATTGATGAATTAAAGTACCATAAGGGAATTTGGCTTGATAGGCCAGTATACGAAAATGGTGAAATAGTTCGTTATGAAAAGCAATTTGTACAGCAGTTAGAGCCTGATAGAGACAAGCTTAATCAATTAAGTATTTTAGCAGAGCTGAATAGTGAGGTAGGGTAATGTTGAAGTTGAAATCTAAAAATTTCGTTTATGCTGATATTAAAATCCAAGGTAGGGTAAAAACTTTCTATTTAGGTAGAATTGATAAGTTGATTGAAATTGGTGAATCTGTTGTTACTAGAAGATTAAAAGAACTTGTTGATGCTTATGTATCTGAATATGATATTCAGTACGTTCCTGATAAAACCATATATGGTCGTTATGTTGTTGATATGCAATATTTATACCCCGAATGGAAGCGAAAACATTCGGATCTGTATGGTGAGGTAGGGTAACACATTATTGAATTAGTTATTAACGGTTAAACTGGTGAATAATCGCTGGGCCGTATAAGGAGGATATAAATGAAATTATTAGTTATGAACGTTAATCATGCTGCTGGTATCAGCAAGAAAACAGGTAAGTCTTTTGACTTTATTACAATGACTGCTTTTAAGCCGGGTGCGGTCAGTGAGACTGATTTTAAAGGAATGAAACCGCTTGAATTTTTCTGCAATCCAGATATATTTTCTCGGATTCCCGAACTTCCGTCTGTATGTGATGTTGAATACGAACTTGAGCCTGGTTTCAATGGTCAGCCAAAAATGACTGTTGTTGGTATTAAGACTTTCAGCAAGCTTGAAATTAAGTTTTAATGGGGGGTGGGGCATGAAGCGTAATATAATAATTGCTTTGATTTTAGGGGTATTTTTGAGCGTTTCATGCTCCTTAGTTGCCTATGCTTTAACAGCAAATGACCAAGTAACACAGGCTCAATTGGATGCCTATCCTTATTGGATTGAAGTAATTCAGCCTAACTATGATTCTCGACAACATACTATAATTCGTTCTGCTGGTCCTATACCTGCTAGTTGTTTTAAGTTTTGTACTGATGGTTCTGGTAAGCGTGTTTTGTATATTGATAATAGTCCATATAATTTTATATATTGTGACCATTGGATTCATGTTGCTGATGGTTGGACTGATTATAGTCAACCTTATAATTTTTTTGCTCGTGGTGGTATTGAGGACTCTCGTTGGTATGTTAGTGTAGTTGGTGGCAATTATAGTTTACTTGATTATGAAACTGCTGAACTTAATATTTTAAATCCTGTTGATAATAATACTTACAATACATATCAAGATATTAAGTTTAAATATACTGGTTTTAAGTATCTTGAAGTAGTTTTTAATGATAAAAATATTGCTGATGATCCTAAAACTGGTCTTGTTGAAAACAATATTTTGAATAGATTTTATGATATCCCCGGCGAATACACTATTCCACAATCTGAAATTCCTTATAGCAATTCCGAATATGAATTACAGTTTTATTATTCAAGTGATGGAAGCAATTATGTTTTTTGGAAATCAATTAGTTTTAAAATAAAACCACCTGACAAGAAGTCTATAACGTGTAATTTATCTAATGGACAGACTTATAATATTCCTCAGGATTTAATAATCCGTAGTGTTGGTTATTCTCCATATACGATTTATGTTAACGACTTGCCAATACGCCGAATTGTTGCAGATTGTGGGTTTTCTTTATCTCCGTCTATGGGTAATATTTCGACTGGTTCAACCAATAAACAGGATTTTTATAATTATAGGATTGGCAAAAATACTGTTAAAGCTATAAAGGATGATGGTACGGTTATATTAGATCTATCTGTTACATATTTGAGGGAATTGATAGATTCTTCTGAATTGCCTTCTAATACTGTTGGTGACGGTAAAATGATTGATTTATCATTTCCGCAAAGAAGTGATTATCCTGATGGTATTTTAGGTGATGTTCAATTCGGATTTGCTTATCTTATATATTTAATTACATTTCCATTCATGGCTATAGCTAAACTTTTTTCTATCCTTAACAATCATTTTGCTACATTTTTAAATAGTACGTCTGGTGTTGCAAATTTCTTTAGGCAAATGTTCGGATTTCTTCCTACTGAGGTACTTACAGTCATTGTAATAACTATAACCCTGTCTTCATTCTTTGTAATATTAAGAATGGTTAGGAGGTAGCTGTGGAGCTTTTGGGGGCAATTATAAACACTATATGGCAAATGATGTGTATACCATTCCGAATATCAAATACAATAACATTTTCTCTTTGGCATTACTTTGCCTTTATTATAGTTTTAGCTGTTTTATGTAATTCCATATTTCCAAAAAAGGGGGATGATAAATGAACACTATAGATTCATTAATGACAAATTTGTTAGGTGCTGCTCCTGTAAATTATATAACTGATGCAACTGGTAATGTTTCTGTTGTGTATGATACATGGTTCATTTTAAAGGCCATTATACTTGTTATTACTCTCAAGACTGTCTTTGATTTAATGCTTATTATTCCAAAGATAGTAGCTAGGAGGATTACGAAAAATGATTGATGCAATGTTATTATCATTAACCTTTTTAGAGGGAGTATTCACTACTATAACAACTGCTGACAGCCCTTTTATGTTTGTATTTGGTATGGGGATGTTAGTTGCTATTATATCAATATTCATGTCTTTAACAACTGTAGGAAGGGGGAAACGTCGTTTATGACGGAATCATCTATGTCAACAATTTTATCAGGTTTAACAGATGTAACAACCGCATTAATCTCTGTATGTACAAGTTTGGTAACTGCGGTAGTATCACAGCCTTTATTGCTTGTCTCAGTTTTAATGGGGATGGTAGGCGGGGGAATTGCACTTTTTAAAAGCCTTCGCCACGGTTAAAAATATGGGCGACACTGGGGAAGCGTAGCCCCCCAGTGTTGCCTATATTTTTTATTCTATTTTAGGGGGAAATAAAATGACATTGATATTATTAATTGTATTTATACTTTGTTTGTTATTTTTTATGGGTAGACCGAAGGAAGGCCAAATGGTTCTTGTCTTTGCTAATATAGGTGCAGGAAAAACAACATTGTTGTCTCGTTACGCTTTTAAAGAGCAGAAGAAAATTAAAAGGGGTAAAAGTAAATATAAGCAGATAGTGTCTAATACTCCTATAAGTGACTGTATCTATGTATCAGATATACATAAGCTACTTAACGATTTTGCACCGGAGAGAACGCTATTTTTGATTGATGAAGGTGGTATCGTTTTTAATAATCGAAAAATGAAATTAACAGATAGGGAAATAGAGTATCTTAAGCTTATCCGGCACTATGATAGTAAAATGGTTATTGTATCTCAGTCTTATGATGATGTTGACATTACGATTAGACGTTTGTATACAAATATGTATTTACTTAATAAGTTTATTTTTGGTCAAACTTTAATTAAGCCTATAAGGAAATTTGTAACCATTGAGGAAGAAACAGAACAGATAATAGATGCTTATGCCTTTAGACCAATATTTAGCTGGGGATTCCTTAACCGTAAAAATTATTATCATATGTTTGATACAAAATGGAAGCCAGATGGTAGGCAACAACCTGAATATAAAGATTTTCAAGTTATACCTTATCGTTGGAAACTTAATGTTTATAACAAATATATTCACCCTGCGTTTTATCGTATTAAGATTAGAACTATTATGTTTTTTATGTCTTTAAAGCGTTATATATTTTCTAAAAGGAATATATAAACCATTCTCTTTTGTTGACTTTTATGTAATATTATGATATTATATATGTAATAGATTAATATTACATAAAGGGGCATTAATTATGGATAAAAAATATATGGAATGTATTGCTACTATGGATTTGAGTACTTACAACTATAAAATATTGCTCTTTTTAAATATACAATCATATACTCAATCTCAAATAGCTAATATGCTTGGTTTGCAGAGACAGAATGTTAATAAATATTTCAAGGAATTGGAAGCTTATGGTCTTGTTTCTGTCGAAAAAACAGAAGGCCGTAATACTTTCTATAAGGCTGTTACAAATTTAAGGCTTATAAAGCAGAATGTAAAAGGTCAATTGAAATTGGAATCATTTATTTAATTTTTGCATGTTGACAGCAAGACGGGAGCGTAGCGGTTCGGCTACCGTTCGCCCAGTAGACATTTAAACGCAGAGTTTACGCTAATGCGACGGACAAAACACTGCCAATGTGTGCCATTGCACCCTTAACTTGTATCTGGTTTTATATTAGCTATTGATGCGGAGCTGATGCAGAAGGTAGGGTAAACATCTATTCGCGCCTATATGCCGAGGGTTTTTCGTTTTTCTTTCGGTAGGTAAGCACCAAGGCTGATTTTATACAATTTGTGGATAACTCAAAACCCCCGCTCTGTAATACGGGGGTACAACCGTAGTAACTATAGGTGAAACTGTGGAAAACTCGTCTTTTAATCTTTTAAACTTTGTAGTTTCTTTCGTAGTAGGTTAGAGTTATACCGATAGTTCCAGTAAATTTCTTTCAAGTCGAAGTCTGATTCAGAAAACTTCTTAAAGGTTCTTAAAATCTCCATTTGTGAAAATTCTAGTAGTTTTATTAATATGTCAAGTTCGTCTTGGTCGAATTTGGCTGTATAAACCTTTTTGACTGCACATTTTTTTGTGGGTCTGATGAAATGCCTGTAAGCTCTCTGCAATGTATTCTCCCTCCAATTACGCGAAATTATTATTTCGCGTAATTGGAGGGGGTATATATTGCAAAAGGCTCACAGACATTTTTCTTGAATTTATAAATAATACAAAAGTTGTAAACATCTTATACAATATAATCAAAAATATCTTCTTTTCACATACTCAATCATTTCCTTATTTACTACTACACAACTGATTTCATCCTTGGCATTATTTCTACTACCACTGTTTGACAGCCAATTATGTGATCCTATCAGCATAAATTCATCATCAATTATTAATGCCTTTGTATGAATTGGGGGAATGTATTTTAAGTCTTCTTTTAATACCTCTTTTAACTTATTAATAGCATACATACTCCCTGCATTATCACCGAAGTTATCCTTTTCAACAATTTTATCGACCTGCTCTAATGTATAGTTGGTTTTGTGGTAACCAAAACATATTAAAAATTTATTGTCGTCAATTACTTTTTGTTTTATTATATTAATCATTTCATCATTAACTACTGATTTAGTTATCCAAGGGCTTACTACATATATTGATTTATTTGACTTTTGTATTATATTTACAAGGAAATTATAATGTTTTTTGGGCTCAACCAACAATCCACTAGTCATATACTCTTTAAACAGTTCAGAATAAATTTCACTTGATGATTTTTTCACGTCAAATAAATTTAAAAACTGTTCGATATGCTTTTTATCTATATCCTTTTCCGCTATCAATTCCGTTCTATAGATAGAATATATCAATCCATAATGCTCAATTGTTTCTATAGCTTTTGTCAGATAATTATTACTATTTTTGTACACTTCATAGTTACCAATAACTATTAGCTGCTTTTTAGCTCTAGTAAATGCAACATTAAGGAAGTTGGGTTTTCGGCCAACAAAACCTACACCATTATTCTTTTTTGAATCATCTATGGCAGAGCAAAGTATTATTATTTCTTTTTCCTGCCCTTGAAAAGAATGAACTGTGCCAACTTCAATTTTATGAACATATTTTTCTATGAGTTTAACTTGATTTTTAAAAGGTGTAACAATTCCTATTTTACTTCTATATTCTTCCCCATAAAGCGCTATTATTGAATTTATAACTCTTTCACAAATGATTGCTTCACTAGAATTTTCGTTATTTTTATTTTTTGACCCTCTTACATCGATGAAGCAAAGATTCTTTCCAAGGAACACCTTATCTTCATCTTCTTTTACAATCTTTAACCGTCTTTCATAAACATGTCTGTTTGAAAATTGAACAATTGCATTTTCACAACGTCTATGTTCATCAAGTATTATTCCTACCCGTTGTTCATTTAAAACCTCATATGTATCAGCTCCGCGGTCAGCCCCATGTTGAACGCTATTTCTCTCGATATCAATACACCCTTCTGTATTCTGATCAAATTTATATCTCTCAACTAGACGTTCTTCACTACCTCTTATAGGTTCAAGTTGAAACACATCTCCAACTATTATACATTTTCTCGCTCTATATAAAGGAGCAACTGCAGTATGCAAAAGTGCTTGTCCTGCTTCATCAAACATAATGGTATCAAATAATCCACTAATCATATGGAATTTGCTTTTATCAAAAGAATGCAAAGTTGTTGTCACAATTGGAAAACATAAAAACATGGTTTCCCACATAACTTTGATACACTTTGTATATGTATCATCATATTTGTTTTCCCTTCTATAGAATGGTTGAAACCATTTGTCAGGATATACTTTTTCCAAGTTAAATATGATTTCTTTCTTGTTCTTTTTAATATATGCCTCATTTATTCTAAGGCCAAGGATAAATAATTCATTTCTGATATTTACAAACACAATATCATTAAAAAACAAATATTCTTTTGCATCCCAACTACAGCTAAAATGGTACTTTTCTTTTAAATAGTCATATGTATCTATTATCCCTTGAACCTTCTCAATATGAGTAAGTTTCTCTTCTATGTAACTACATTCTTCATTTTGACTTTTTAGTTCTACCTTATATTCATCTATCTTTTTGCTTTTTTCTTCATATTCCTGAATCATGTTTTGCTTAACTGTAATAAAGTGTTTCAGTTCAAGCTTATTATCTTCCAGCTTTTCTTCCAATTCTTCTTGTGTTCCATTCTCTTTCTCTATTTTTGAGAACTTCACGATAAGGTTTCCAATAATGGGAACCTTTTTGTACTTTTTTATTGTATCAATAATGACATTTATACTTTGGTTTTCCTTTCCGTTCTGCTTTATTTTTGTTAGGGCATCGTTAAGTGCTACATTAATCTCAACAAGCTCAGCCCGGCATTTACTTGAGCTTTCTTCAATATCAGAAACATGTTTACATATTTTCACATATTCGCTTTGCAAGTCACGGTTTATCTTTTCAATCAGTTCAGTTGTTATCTCATCCCTCACAATATTTTTTTGTTTTAGCTTTTCTAAGGTATCTCGCCGATTACTTAAATATTCCTTAATTTCAGCTTCAGCAATAGATATAACTTCCCAGTTCTTCTTAAAGCTATCAAGTAATGTAACAGTAGCTTCCTCGTCGTAAACATCTGAGTTCTTAAGATACTCTATCAAAGGTTTCAGTGCACCCATATTAAAGATATCCATATTTTCTTTTTTCCCGAGCCTAGCACAAAAAATGCCTTTGAGGTTCTCGTTTTGATATTTTGGAGATAAGCTATTTTGAGCAATTTCACTGAAATATTCAATCTCCCGGAGTAATTCCAGACCGATATTATCCACTGCATCATTGTTTGTACTAGTCAAAATCATAGATTTATTACATTCACCTTTGAAAGGCGAAGAATAAACTTTTTGATTGTTATATCCAAATTCTTCCCACGGTTTATCCCAATTATCAACTATATCCTTAATCTTACGGGTAAGGTTATCTGCTATTATTTCTTTTAGAATGGTTGTCTTACCGGTTCCAGGAGGGCCACTTACAGAAGTTAATTCATTTGAATTATACGAAGAAATTACCTTCCATTGTTTTTCGTTTACAGAAAAGCCACTTGCGTAACTGCCGAAGTGAAAATTGTCATTTATCAAATCTATATGTTTTGAATTTTCATTTGAAAACAAGTATTTTTGAATAAGTGTGGGCAATCCTGAATCCTTAACTATATCTTTTAAATGCTCCAATTCTTCTCTGAAAATAGGTTCCTGCAACTCATTCAAGCTTTCAAGTGTAATTGCTAATTCTTCTGTTACTGCCCAATTCTCATAATCTTTTATACTCCAGATACCTTCAAATTCCTCGCTTGCAAATTTGCTTTTTAAATCTTCATCAATTATATTTATGGTTTCAAAAATATCCGGATTCTGAATACTGGCCAATGAATTTGACAATTCGTAAAATTCATTTCCCATAGCACTGGTTATATCCCTTATTCCATGTTTTAATATACTGGCAACTATCACTCTAAGTGCCTCTTGCTGTACTTTATAGTTCAAAATTACATGTTTATTATCTTGAATTTTACACTCAAAAATAACTAATGGTATTTTCTTTTTACCTCTTGCCAAAATAGGATAGAGCACTATCAGATTATTATCCATAATAATGTTTGCTAGTACATATATATCTAATTCATAGTTGTTGAAAAATTCGTATTGCTTTTTATCAATAATACTCCTCAAATTATCAACCAAATTGTTTTTTTCATTAGTATATTGTAGAAATTCCAATATTTTCGGTAAAATATTTTTACCATATTGTTTATCTTTGAAGGATATTTTTTTAATGAATTCCTTTATTTTCTCTGCCTTAGCTTTATTTACCTTATTTTGTGTTTCTGCTATGTTTGCAAATAATACTTTATCAAGGTAGATCCCCTTACCTTCTTTGATTTCTATCTCATTAAATCTATTCATTAATTCATACTGAATAAAATATTCTATTGTTTTATTAAAACTTTCCATTTTTGCCTCCGGTTTATCTTTAATAGCCCTTGCTTTACTTCTTTTGTCCATGTTTCAATTAGGTCAAGAATATATGGTTACCAATTTTACTGACCAGTTTTATTTTTCATCACTGGAACCTTATTTTTTAAATTATTTTACCTTAATCAGTACGCTAAGAGGTTTACAAATCTCTCGCTTCTTCTTTTTCTAAGTCTCAAGTCAAATGCAACTTTTTAGGAAGGTTTCCTCTGCGCCGGTTAATTTTGTAATCACATTATCATTAATCCTTGCTTTATCAAATTGTTTATTCCAAATTTGGTTAGTCCAGTAGCATAAGTTCTTCCAGACCATTACGCCAATGTATTTAGTATTTTGAAGCGCTAGTTTTTTCTCCCTATCTCTATCCCCTCCAAACTTATTTTTGTTAAGTCTATATATGAATTTATTATTTTTATAAATTCCGAGCCATAATATTTATATAAATAATATTTTACCATAGTTTATCGAAATTGGTAAAAACAAAACTAAAAAATGGTTATATCCCCATCAACATTACAATAATTACATTCAATTATATAAACAAAAATAGAACCTTCAACCGGTTCTATCTTAGCAATTATTTATTATTACAAATATTAACATCTATTCAGTCAGAGTGTTTTCCTCTGTTCTTGCATCAGCCTGACATACGGTCTTTTGAGCATTGTTATTCTTATGCCCCTTAAGCATCATAGGAATCATAAACACCATCATAACAGGACAAATAAAGGGAGCTATTGCAGCCAAGGGCCTGGCAATGGCAGCACCACCGTTATTTATTAAAAATGATACCACAAGTAAAAGGATTAATGGAGCCCCGCAGCAAAGTGCCATTATTAACATGTGAGACATATGGCCTTTATGTTTTTTGTTTTGATTATTATTGTGGTTTCCGTGACAATTCATATTAATTCCCCCTTTTTATTAAGTTCAGAATTAATATAGCACATTATTATGGAGTTTTTATGAAGAGTGACTCAGATTGTATTTTAAAAATATCCCGGCTTCGGCTCATAGCAACAAAGCCAGCGTTCCTGTTGAAATCAAAACAAGGCCCATGGTAGCTTTGAACGTAAGTTTTTCCTTCAGAAACAGATAGGAAAATGCAATTGTAACCAGAATACTCAGTTTGTCTATGGGCACAACAACACTTGCCGGACCGTCCTTTAATGCTCTGTAATAGCACAGCCAGGAGCCCCCCGTTGCAAAGCCGGACAGTACAAGGTAAACCCAGCTTTTCCTATCAATGAGCTTCAGAGTATTCTGCTTCTTAGTCACCACAACTACAATCCATGCCATAATCAATACCACCATAGTCCTGATAGCTGTCCCAAGATTGGACTCTACCCCTTCAATCCCCACTTTTCCAAGAATGGCGGTCAAACTGGCGAAAACTGCCGAGCCAATTGCGTATGCTAACCAAAGATTACTCTGAGGATCGGTTTTATTTGTTTCCTTCCTTTCAATCATAAGATATGTACCGGTACCAATGGCTAATATGGCCACAGCCTTTACAACCGTCATATTTTCACCCAGAAAAACAAACGCCAGAATTATTGTCAGGATGGTGCTGGATTTGTCAATGGGAGTTACCTTGTTAACATTGCCAAGCTGCAGTGCTTTAAAATAGCAGAGCCAGGATGCTCCCGTAGAAAGTCCTGACAAAACCAAAAACAATAATGTGTTACTGCCGATTTCCGGGATAGAAGCCTGAGAACCAACAATAAATACCATAAGCCAGGAGAACAAAAGTACTATTATTGTTCTTAAGGCCGTAGCCAGACTTGAGTCCGTGTTTCTGATACCGCATTTTGATAAAATGGCTGTAAGTCCTGCAAACAATGCAGCCCCCAAAGCATATACAATCCACATAAGAAACATTCCTTACACTTTGATTTTAATCTATATTTTAACATACCCCCTGTTTAATATAAAGAAACTATATGATTTATATAAATTTAAAGTAAAGGTCCTTTCTTAATGCGATTTAACTGTCATATTACAAAATGCAAATGTAAAATTGAAATAATATACAAATAATGTTATAATTTTACTGATTTCAAGTAAATTGGGAATTTAATATCAGATTATTGCACCTTTGGTGCGAATTTTGTGTTGATTCTCAAGCTTGCTGTTTATTTCATAAACGGAAATCAGGAAAAATATTATTTGGAGGGGTGTATTTCAATGAAAAAATTTTTCCGCAAAGCGGTCTCAATAGTGACCGCGCTTGCACTGGCATGTTCTGTTCTTTTATCCATGCCTGTTTCAGTACAGGCTGCTGCTTCCCTGCCGCTAAAGGTTGAAGCGGAAGCCTGCAAACTCAGCAATGGTGCCACTGTTGCCACCAATGTCTACGGAACCAGCTATCCGGGATATTCTGGTGACGGCTTTGTATGGGCAACCAATGCAGGAACCATAACCCTGGAGGTTACAGTTCCGGAAAACGCCATGTATGAACTTTCGACCCGCTGCTGGATGTATCTTGGCAATATTGGTGAAACTAGAATGCAGGTTGTAAGTGTAAATGGCGTATCACAGGGCAACTACTATATTCCAAACAAAGGAGGCTGGATTGACTACAGCTTCGGCTATTTCTTTCTTAAAGCAGGTACTTCCAAAATTGAAATTGGAACATCGGGTAGCTGGGGCTTCATACTTTACGACACAGTGACATTTGACTACGCAGATATGACTGATCTGGACATTGATCCGGCTACCTGCGATACAAATGCGACTTCAGAAACAAAGTCCCTTAAAAAATACTTGACCGGTGTCTATGGCAATCACGTTATTTCAGGCCAGCAGGAAATCTACGGAGGCGGCAATAACGGTGATATGGAACTTGAGTTCAACTATATTTATGACAAAACCGGAAAATATCCCGCAATCAGAGGCTTTGACCTGATGAATTACAATCCGCTTTACGGCTGGGAGGACGGCTCGACCCAGCGTATCATCCAGTGGGTAAAAGAGCGCGGAGGAATTGCAACAGCCTCCTGGCATATCAATGTGCCCAGTGATTTTACCAGCTACAAATTAGGGGATAAACTGGATTGGACAAAATGTACATACAAGCCTACTGCAAGCTTTAAAACTGCCAATTGCCTTGATAAGTCCACCAAGGAATATGCATATCTTATGCTGGCAATTGACGATCTTGCAAAGCAGCTAAAACTTCTTCAGGATGCAAATGTACCAATACTTCTGCGTCCTTTCCACGAAGCAGAAGGCAACAATAATACTGATGGCTCCGGTGCGTGGTTCTGGTGGGGTTCGGGCGGCTCTGAGGTATACAAGCAGCTCTGGAAACTGCTTTACACCACTCTTACCGAGAAATACGGCATTCACAATGTAATTTGGGAGGTAAACCTTTACAGTTACACTAATTCGGCTCAATGGTATCCGGGAGACAACTATGTGGATATAGTGGCCTATGACAAGTACGAGGGCTCACCGTACACCTGGAACACAAGCGCTGCAACCTCGGTATTCCTTACCCTGGTGAACTACACAAAGGATACCAAGATGGTGGCAATGACTGAAAATGACGTAATCCCTGATATTCAGAACATAGTAAATGAAGGAGCCTGGTGGTTGTATTTCTGTCCATGGTATGGTGATTTCATAACCGGCACAAGATTTAACAATCCGACACTTCTAAAAACCATATACAACAGCCCATATGTACTTACGCTGGATGAACTGCCTGATGATATTTACCAGTCTTCACCCTCCACAGGCTTACCAGGTGATCTCAATCTGGACGGAAGCTTTGATGCCGTTGATTTCGGACTTATGAAAGCATACCTTTTGACAAATACCACTCCCATCAATATGAAAAATGCGGATGTGGATGGAAATGGACAGGTAGATGCCCTTGATTTTGCATATATGAAGCAAAGACTCCTGGGCACTATTACAAAATTTCCAATTGAATGACATATAGAAACATATAGAATAATATATACAATAGCAATGAATTAAAATTGAGCTGCACACCTGCTGGTATATTACCCCGGTGTGCAGCCTTTTTTAAAATAATCCTGCCACTTGTTTTAACAGCCGGATTTTAAATTTTATGCGCTGGCACTTATTGCAACCGTAAAGATTTTTTCTATAAGTGACAATGCACCTCTGTAGCCAACATAGGATCTGGACAAAACTACCTCATAGGAGGATGGGAAGCCTACTTCAACAATATTTCCCTTAAGCTCCCGTGCAATGTCCCTGTCCCAGGTAGTGCCGAAAATTATTGCAGGCTTTTCAGGTGATGAACGCAGAGACTCTTCAATAAGATATCCGTCTTCCAGGAATTCAACCTCAAGGCTGACATCAGTATCGATATTTCTGAAATCTTCACGTATTTGTTCTTTAAATTCTTCAGGTGTGTTTTCGGTAATAATTTGCTTGACAGAAATCAGACCCAGCTGCTTGACCAGAAATTTGGTTATGGAAAGATTATATATGCTGTCACTGACAACTGCAAATCTGGCCGGTACTCCCCACCAGTATTCAGAATAGAAGTCCGAGAAGTCCTCCAGGTATTTGTAGTATTCTTTTTCCTCTTTCTTAATAAAGGCTTCGGTGGTTTCCTGGTCAAGGACTGCAAATTGTGTTACCTTTCTCAGAAAATCAGAGGTTTCAATAGCTCCTATTGGAATTGAAGGTATGTGAAGATAGGGCTGCTGGTATTTCTCCTGCAAGTATTCAGCGACACTCTTCCCTACCCAGGGAGATATAACCAGGTTAAAAGCGGCCTTTGGAATATCCAGCCATTCACTTATGCCCTTGGAATCATGCCCGAACAGGATATTCACCTTAAGCCCTATTCCCTCAAGAATCCGTTTGATTTCGCTCAGATCACCCCTCCAGTATGTATTCTGGTATGGAACTTCCGACCATACATTTACTGTGTTTTTGGTTTTATCTCCGGAATAGTCCCCCACATACTGCTCTATTATTGCCCGTATAACAGTTTCGTGGCCTGTCAGATTATTGCCTCGAAAACCACCGGTTTCCGCATATACAATAGGTACGCCCTTACTTTGGAATTCACCTACCACAGAAGGTATGTCATCACCTACAATATCTGGAATACAGCCGGTAAGCACCACAAAAAGGTCGGCATCTACAATTTTAGTGGAAGCCTGTATCAATTCTCTGAGCCGGTCATCTCCACCGAACACAACTTCATTCTCCGAAATATTTGCACTTGGCGGAACAGCACCGCCACTATAGCCCCCTCCCTGAAAGCCGTTGTAAAAGGCCAGGCTTACATACTGCTTATCCGCACAACCCGGGCCGCAGTGGGTAATAGGCACCACACGGGGAATTGCAGATGCAGTGTGCATGGCTCCGATTGCACAGCCGTAACGGGGACGGCTTATGGAATTAGTTTTTAATTCTTCTAGTACAGACATTTTATATCCTCCATTTGAAATAATTGTTCATTCTCATTTTAATCCTGATATATCAGTTCGGGATTTTTGGCAATTATGTACGGGTCAGTTTGCTCCAGCCACCATTTTGTATAAGGCAGCTTGACATGCTTGGAAAGATCCTCATGAAATTTTTTGCGCTGGAGAATTCCCAGAATGGCATTGCCCAGGTTGACTATTCCGTCATAGCCTACTGCAATGTGTTCATCCCCCAGGGGGGCAGCGGGTATTCCCAGCCGGGAAGCAAGCGGAGCAAGGCCATTATGGCGTATAAGTATAAAATCCGGTTGGACTTTTTTAAGAAGGGCATAAAACTGGTGCTGCTGCCTGTTACTGACACTGAAGCTTTCCACATCCCCATAATTATCCACAAGATAGGATAAAGTATCCTGGGCCGGATCTTCACTGTCATATACAGGATCATGGTGAAACACCAAGGAGCCGTTTACCTCTATGCCCAGTTCTCTCATTACTGAGATAAGGCCGTGGGAATATGCGGAGCCTGTGGCAACATAGCCCTTTTTGCCTTTTAATTTGGTTTTTACATCTTCTATGAGCGGTTTCACCCGTGCATGCTCCCTTGCAATATAGCTTTCAGCCAGCTCTTCGCGGTTTGTAAGTTTCGCAAGTCCCCTTATCCATGCATCCGTGCCAGCAAAGCCGTATGGCTGAGGAGCCTTCAATTCCGGCACACCGAAATTCTGCTCCAAGCCCTGGGCAAGATATGAGGAGAGCGTATTGCAGAAACCAACTGTGGCCACAGCTTCCGACATTTGCGCCAGGTCCTCTACTGTTGCCATATCAATAACATAATTTACACGCAGATTCAATTCCTTAAGCATAGGGGTAAAAACATCCGAGCCCCATAGATTAATAACGTTGACCAGATCCTCCTGCTTTTTTGGCTGCTTTCTGACAATATCCCTTAATATACCATGCTGGGTGGAATCAAAGCCTGTACTCCAATGCTTTGAACGGAAGCCTTCACAGTGAAGGGGCACTACAGGAATCCCAAGCTTTTCAGTATACTGGGCGGCAACACTGTCTATATCATCGCCGATTATTCCTGTCGCACAGGAGGTGCCGATGAAAACAGCCTTGGGCTTATATCTGTCCCAGACATCTTCCAGGGTTTGTTTCAACTTATCCAGGCCTCCAAACACCATATCCTTTTCCAGCAGGTTTGTAGATACTATTCTCAGGTTTTCAACAGGCAGATTCCTTATGGACAGTCCATTCCTGTAAATAGAATTGTATATGGTCTGACTGACGGCACAGCCTATGGGTGAATGCTGTATAAGTACGGCATCCCTTACATTCCCTGCCTGACATTCAACCATTTGTTCACTGCACACAGAGCCCTGGGTAAAGGGTCCTCTTACTTCGCATAGCTCACAAGTTTTTCCGCTCCTTTGGGTACAATTCCTGGCATAGCCGGACGCATTCGCCAGAGTGTCGGCATTACCGTCCCAGCCGATTATTGTTCCCAGTCTCTGTTCCCGGCTTTCAACCGCTGTTGCTGCTAAATTGATTCTTTTCATAAAATTCCTCCGGTTATTTTTCAATTTTCAGGTCTGCAATTCAAAATTCAAAGTTTTAAAAGCTTCAAATAAAAAAAGACTGTCAATAAGCATTTACATACTTAAAACAGTCTCTGATATCTTCAGTCAACATTTTATAATTAGTATTCTCAGTAAAAAATCACTATTATATTGTAGAAATTGGGACAAATTATTGTCCGTCCGTCAAATATACTATGCATATATATTTAATATGCTTATATTATCATATACTTTATTCTTTGTAAATCCAAAATTTGGTTAAAAAATCAAATCAATCAATCTTCGGCAAAATAATCAAAATCAAACTGACTTACCTTGTTTTTACCGGAATATTCGTTTTCCTGGTCATCTTCCTTATCAGGCTGTGCTTCGGCCTTTTTGAATTTTGAGGAAGTATCAAATTCCTTATATTCATCTTTTTCCTTAAACTCTTTAGACTCCTTAAATTCCTTGAATTCCTTGAATTCACCAAACTCATTGAATTCCTCGGACTCCAGCAATTCATCCAGCACACCGTTTTCCTTTAAAAGCAGAAAAAGTATTGCCGCTTCCCAATAGGTCAACTTTTTTCCCTTACACTTCTTTTTGTGCTTTCTCAAATCCCCGTCATATTCATTATTCTCATATGCCTGCCCGCTGACCTGCTGTTTGAAATCACCCTTTAAAGAAGCATCATGTTTATTGACCGATGACTTTTTATTCTTTCTTTTTTTGCCATATCTAGCCATAAATTACGCTCCCGGAAAAAATATCATGTTATATAATATGTAAAGTTGACATAACACGAAACAAATTGTTTGCTTTAAAAAAAATAAATCTGAAAGACAGGCAAAAAAACAAGATAGCTTAACTATTTTTAATTGAACTTTTTATAGAAATACCAACCTGAATACAGGCCCGGTATTGCCACCCAGAGTAAAATGCAGACAGGCACTACAGTCTCAGCTTTGATAAAGAATGAAAGGACAAACTGAATAACAGCCAATGGGAAAGCAGTATAGCCCACCAGCTTGTGGGCCAGCCTCCAGGTAGCTTCATCCCTGACCGTCCATGGAAGCCTTAAACCAAGATATCTGTTAAAGGGTATCTTAGGTGCAAGATTGCCAAAAACCAGCATGAATACTGAGATTGCAGCCACCTTCAATTGTTCTGCAGCAGTGTCGGAAAGTTTTCCGTCCAACAGTTTAAACCTTACTGTTATTACAATCAGCAGAATTACAAAAGCAGCTATTCTGTTAGCCAGGCGAAAAGTTTTAACCTTTGGGTTTTCCTCCGACAGCCTGGTGATTGCAGGTGCTTTTATGTCAATGACAACTAATGCTATAAGTATAACGGCGGGAATTACCGCCTCGGCTATAGCATTATCACCGGAAAATATACCTGTGATGATGATTAATACGGATACAGCAAAAAAGAAAATATTTAACAGGTTCACTTTTGAATTTTTCATAGTTGATTCTCTCCTTTTCCATTCTCAAAAAACCCAAGAAATCCTCCGAGCACACTTTGCAAAACCGAAAGGTTTATTGAATATATTACAAATTGCCCCTTCTTTTCGGCAGTTACCAGTTCGGCCAGCTTCAATATCTCAAGGTGCTTTGAGATAGAGGGCTGAGACATGCTGAAGTGCTGCACGATTTCATTTGCCGACATATCCCCCATTGACAGGAGCTTCAGTATTTCCCTTCTTGTGGGGTCGCTCAGTGCTTTAAATGTTCTGTTCAAGCTATCACCTCAACTACTTCTTATAAACATATAACTATTTAGCTATATATTTATATTATTACATTCCTGCACTAATATCAAGTATTTCAAAAATTTTAAATTTAAAGTTTTATAGAATTTCATGATACAAAAACAACCCGGCGCCGGTGATTTGGAAATACAGGCAGTCGGGTTGTTTTCATAAACTGAACGGACACAGCCGTTACTTATTTTATAAAGAACCTATGATTTAATATTCAGGATAAATGAACTTAAGCTTGTTATTTTTATCCAGTGACCCAAGATATCCGGTGGAAAAACCGTCATAGGCATCCTTTCCACTGGCCGCTATCTTGGTGATACTGCTTAAGCCCTTTACTTTTGCTGGCTTTATCTTTTCAGAATTGTACTTCCACTCCCATACATCACCCTTACCGTCAAGTGCATAGCCCGTCATTCTTCCGGCCTCAATCTGCTTGATTCCAGTGAAGCCCGTGATTTTTACAGGCTTCTTGGCAGAATCGGAATTAAAGCTCCACTGCCACACAGTATTGTCCTTAAGCAGTGCCAGTCCGCAATCGGCTCCTGCGGAAACCTGCACTGCATTCTTCAGGCCCTGCACCTGCTGCGGTTTTTTCTGGTCTACAAAATCAGCAATCAACTGCTTATCGCACCACTGCCAGACAGTACCGTCCTTTTTTAATGCAATGGCGTCAAAATCCCTCATGGAAATGCTCACAACATCTTTCAGACCTTTGACTTCAAAAGCCTTAAGATTGTTGCCCACGCCCCAAACCGTACCATCTGTTTTAAGAGCGTAGATTCCTTCAGAGCCAACGCTTATTGAACCCACCTTGGTTAAATTTTCAATCTTTTTCTTCAGCGTATACTTGTTTGGTATTTCATAATCCTGCTCGTAATAATTAACCTCCCCTGATTTGCTTAAGGCCCACAAGCCATAATACATATCGGATGAAGCCATTTTTACGTTGGTCAGCTCCTTTATCTGCAGCAGCTCGGTTTTGTTGTATTGGCTTTTATACACCTTTCCGTCAGATGCAGTGAAATAAATATCATTACTGCCGCCCATGATGCTGGTATAGCTAATTTTAGCAGCCGCTGCAAAGATACTGCCCGACATGGACAATATCAGTATGACTGCGCTGGCAAGGATGGTGAATCTTTTAATATGTTTCTGCAAATGTTTCTTCATTTAGTCCTCCAAAAATAATATTTGTAAGGATATTCTAAAGTAAATTACCTTTTTTGACAATATTTTTATATAAAAATGGTATAATTTCTTTAAACTTTCGTTTTTCTGTTTATTAAAACCGAGGCCAGAATGCTTGCTGCAAGGATTGTAATTATGACCGCCAATGAAAGCTCAACAGGTATTTTTATGTGTACCATCAAAAGTAGCAGCTTAATACCTGTAAAGGTAAGAATCAATGCCACACCATATTTGACATATTTAAACTTTTCGTGAAGATTACCCAGCACGAAATACATGCTTCTGAGTCCCAGAATTGCAAAAATGTTTGAGGTATATACAATAAACGGGTCGGTTGTAATTGAAAATATTGCCGGAATGGAATCCACTGCAAAAATAATGTCGGTAAATTCAATAAGTATTAAAACTGCAAATAATGGAGTGGCATACAAAATGTTCTTCTTTCTTACAAAGAACCTGTCTCCCTCCATACTGTCGCTTACAGGTATGATCTTCCCCAGCACCTTCAGGATTTTACTGTCCTTCACATTGCTGCTCTCCTGCCCAAACATCATTTTTATGCCGCTGATTATAAGAATTGCACCAAAAATGTAGAGCATCCAGTGAAATCTGTTAACAATAGTAACTCCCAGCAACACAAAAATCAGCCTTAGTATAAGAGCACCTGCAATTCCGTAATTCAAAACCCTCCTTTGATACTGCGGCTTTATTCCAAAGCTGCTGAAAACCATAATGAAAAGGAATAAATTATCCACGCTCAAGCTTTTTTCAATAACAAAGCCTCCCAGAAACTCCAGAGCCTTCTCTTGGCCCATGAACAGGTATACCCCAACATTAAAGAGCAGGGCCAGTCCTATCCAGAATGCTACCCAAAGAAGTGCTTTTTTTGTTGACATAAATGTACCTCCGTAATATATGTGTTTTATTTTATAAAGACCCGTAAATAAGCTCATAATACAAAAAGACTCTGAGACAAAACCACAGGTTTTGTCTCAGAGTCTCACGAATTAAGGATAACCGGGCCTAAATGCCGTAATGACGGATAATCCTCTGCTGCTGCAGACCGTTACTCCCTCTGTTGAATTTAAGTTTATTCAGATTGCTTTCTGCCTTTTATCCAGGTTATAACAACCGGCAGCAGTGAAATAGCTACAATGGCAAGTATAACCAGTGTGAAATTTTCACTTACCGCTGGTATGTTGCCAAAAAAGTAGCCTGCGGTAATACAGATGCCAACCCAGGAAATCCCGCCTGCAATGTTATAAAGAATGAACTTTCCGTAACGCATGCTGCCCATGCCTGCCACAAAAGGAGCAAAGGTTCTGATAACTGGAATGAACCTTGCCAGGATTACTGTTTTTCCTCCATGCCTGGTGTAGAATTCATGTGCTTTGTCCAGATGCTTTACATTAAGGAATTTTACATTTTGCTTTCTGAATATTTTCGGCCCAAGATACTTGCCTATATGGTAATTTACCGTATCGCCTATAATTGCTGCTGCAATCAGCACTGCTGCAATCAGCCATATATTCATTGCTCCCGAAGCAGATAAGGCTCCCACAACAAATATAAGGGAATCGCCCGGCAGAAACGGTGCCATGAACAGCCCGGTCTCACAGAATATAATCAAAAACAAAATAACATATGTGAAACCTCCGAATTTTTGAATCAAATCCGTCAGGTGATTGTCCAGATTAACTATGATGTCAATCAGGGTATAAATTATGTCCATTATTCCTCCGTATAATTAATATATCCTGTGCATTTTTCTTTTCTTAATCATTATTATTTCCAGATTTACTTTTTATCAAGAATAATTTAAGACATGTCTTTCAAAAGATTTCTCAAGAAAAGCTGTTTTTCCGACGTATGAACATTGTAATATGATATATATGGCTTTGTCAATCGGCTGAATGTTAATTATATGTTAACTTGAAGTATAAAATTTCATTTTTTTAAAGAAATTGTTGGTCATATTATTTTCAGTTAATCAAATAATAGCAATGAGGTGATTTATTTGAAAAGGTTATTCATTATAACGGCATTGGTTTTCAGTTTGTTGACAGTCGGGGTTTTTGCAAGATCTTATACTTGTAAGCAGGGAGATACCCTCTCGGGAATTGCTGCAAAATACGATACAACTATAAGCAAATTAAAAGCCTGCAACCCCCAGTTGAAAAATTCTTCTGCAATTAAGCCCGGGCAAAAGGTCACACTTCCCGACCAGGGCAGTATAACCGATTATGAGAAGGAAGTGGCGAGGCTTGTTAATGTTGAAAGGTCTAAAAGAGGGCTTCAGACACTCACATTAAACGCACAGATATGCAAGGTTGCAAGAATCAAAAGCCAGGATATGATAAACAAGCGGTACTTTTCCCATACTTCTCCAACTTACGGGTCACCGTTTAAAATGATGGAGAGTTTTGGAATCAGGTTCTCTTCCGCCGGTGAAAATATCGCCTATGGCCAAAGGACGCCTGCAGAGGTTATGCAGGGCTGGATGAATTCTCCGGGACACAGGGCCAACATACTGAGCGCTACCTACACCAATATAGGCGTGGGCCTTGCAAAATCCGGTACAGGGGTAAAGTATTGGACTCAGATGTTTACAAAGCCTTTAAAGTAACGAGTTAATGTATCGGCAAGATTTAATTCATAACTGAATTAAGCAGTGATGATTAAAACAAGAGCAGTGTCACCATGGTGACACTGCTCTTGTTTTGTCATTTTCTATTTTCCTGAAGCTTCGCAGCTTTCAGATTTTTCACAGCCGGAACAGCCGCAGCAACTGCTGCCCTTTTTCTGATTCTTAACAATTTTTCTTATGGCAAAAAACAGAACTACACACACGGCACCAACTAAAATAAAATCAATCATAAACAACGCCTCCTAGCGGGATAGCTCGGCGTATTTCTTGCTGCTTCTGAATTTACCGGAAATTCCGATAATAAGAGCTACAACAATCAATGCACCAAAGACAATCAAAACAATATCTCCATTTACTACCGCATTTTCTGAAGAAGACTCCATAAGTGATATATCAAGCACCTTAGGCTTAACTGCCGAAGTACCCCTGAATATAAAGCTTCCTATGGTATTAACAAGAAACGCACAAATATAGGCAAAACCGGTTTGGTAGGACACGGCAAACAGTGTTGATTTCCAGCTTCCGAATTCCTTCTTCATTGAACCGATGGCAGCAAAGCAAGGTGCGGCAAACAGTGTAAACATCATAAATGCGAAAGCTGATACCTGGGTGAAGGATATTGGTACAGCCGAACCAACGGAAGCAAAAGTGGCAACAACGACCTCTTTTGCAACGAGTCCGGTAAGGGATGCAACAACCGGTGCCCAACTGTCGCCAAAGCCAAGCGGCATAAACACCCAGCGAACCGCATGGCCGATGGTGGCAAGCATGCTTTCGTCAATCCTGTCTGCTCCCACATAACTAAGTGTGAAGCTGAAGTTCTGCATGATCCAGAGTGCAGTACAAGCTACAAATATAACAGTACCGGCTTTTTTTACAAAAGATTTGGCCTTTTCCCACATGTGAATTGCCACACCCTTGAATCTTGGAAGCTTGTAGTTAGGCAATTCCATAACGAAGGGAGCAGGTTCTCCGGCAAATCTTTTTGTTCTCTTCAGGATAATACCCGAAACAATTACCATACATATTGAAATCATATATATGGAAGGCCCTACCCAGGATTCTCCCGGGAACATCATTGCAATGAACATTGCAAAAACAGGAAGCTTGGCACCGCATGGAATAAAAGGTGTAAGCATAATGGTCATTTTTCTGTCTTTTTCATTTTCAATGGTTCTGCTTGCCATTATTCCGGGAATTGAACAACCTGTTCCAATAAGCATTGGAATAAAGGATTTGCCTGAAAGCCCGAATTTTCTGAATATCCTGTCCATAATAAACGCAACTCTGGCCATATATCCGCTGTCTTCAAGCAGAGACAGGAACAGGAACAATATCATCAATTGAGGTACGTAAATAAATATTGCAGATATACTGCCTACAATACCGTTTACTATAAGGTCCAGAGCCCATTCCGAGGCTCCCAGGCTGGTAAGTCCGGTCTCAACGCCTCCCTGAATCCATCCGAAGAAGCTTTCAACCCAGCCTATGGTCATATCGCCCACAGAGGTAATCGAAATATAGTATATAATCCATAAAATACCGAAGAATATGGGCAAGGCCAGCCACCTGTTGGTAACAACCCTGTCAATCCTGTCAGAGGTGGTCATTCCCCTGCCGCTTTTTTTATAGCTCTTTTGAATTACCTTGCTTATATAATTGTATCTTTCATTTGTTATGATACTTTCAGAATCGTCATCAAGCTTTTCTTCACAATTTTTGATGACACCTTCGATTTCAGCAGCCAAGCCGTCATCCAGCTTTAACTTCTCCCTTACCTTTTCATCTCTTTCAAAAAACTTTACAGAGTACCATTTAAGCTCCGAACCGTCAGCTATCCGGGCTTGAACAAGCTCTCCGATTGTGCCCACTGCAGCTTCGACTTCATCGTCGAATTTGTGCCGGGCAACAGTCTTCTCCCCGCTTTTTGCAATTTCCAGGGCTTTTCCGATCAAATCCCTGAGACCCGTCCCCTTTACTGCGGAGGTTTCAACAACCATGCAGCCCAATTCCTTTGAAAGCTGAGCAGTATTAATCTTGTCACCGTTTTTTTCAACTACATCCATCATATTTAATGCAACAATTGTAGGAATACCTATTTCAACTATCTGGGTAGTCAAATAAAGATTTCTCTCTATATTTGAAGCATCAACTATATTGATTATAGCATCGGGCTTTTCATCCAGCAGATAGTTTCTGGTGATTACCTCTTCAAGGGTATACGGGGACAGGGAGTAAATACCGGGAAGATCCATTATAATTACGTCCTTATTTCCCTTGAGTTTGCCCTCTTTTTTTTCTACAGTAACACCGGGCCAGTTCCCCACATATTGTGAGCTTCCTGTCAATTCATTAAACATTGTAGTTTTTCCGCAGTTCGGATTTCCTGCAAGAGCTATTTTTATTGCCATTGTAAGTTCCCCCATCTCTTGTTAGCATAAGCTAACTAAAGCTTAAAAATAATTAAATCCGGTTATTCCACTATAATTTTTTCAGCGTCGGCTTTCCTTAAGGACAATTCATAGCCTCTCACTGTAATTTCAATTGGATCTCCCAAAGGTGCAACTTTTCTTACAACCACCGTAGAACCTTTTGTGATTCCCATATCCATTATCCTTCTTTTGGTGGCCCCTTCTCCTTCAAGTTTGATAACCGTCACACTTTCACCAGTATTTGCGGTTTTAAGAGTTTTCATATTAACCTCCGATTAAATAACAATTCTGCTTGCCATGGATTTGTCCAGAGCCACTCTTGAATTCTTAACGCTGAGAATCATATTGCCTCCCAGTTCCGAAACCACTGTAACACTTCCTCCTACGACAAACCCCAGGCTTTCAAGGAATCTTTTGGTATCATCCTTGCCAAGAATTTTTTTTATATAGTTTTCTTCTCCTGTTTTTGCAAATGTAAGCGGCATATTTAAAACCCCCCTTATTTTCAACAGCCATATAACGGCCATATTATGTAATCATACCAAGTTAGATTTAGCTAACTTTGAAAGCAAAAATACAGTTAGCACGAGCTAACTTTCACTAATAGTTTACTATAGCTAACCTGTCCTGTCAATATATATTTTACCAGTTCATGATAATAAATCCTTGCTGCTTATTCAGTTGTTGATAATTCTATTTACATATACTATAATTAATTGATATATAATTCCAATCAGGAGGCTGGCGATGATTCACGAATCAGGAGAAGATTATTTGGAAACCATTCTATTGCTTCAGAATGAAACCGGTTCGGTCCGCTCAATAGACATAGCAAGGAAACTGGGTTATACCAAAGCCAGTATCAGCCGTGCCATGAGCATTTTAAAAAAATCTGAATATATAGTTATTGATGGTGAGGGCCAGATTATTTTGACTGAAAAAGGCCTGCACAAGGCAAAAGATGTGTATGAACGTCATCAATTGATAACCACCTATCTGGTCAGCGCCCTTGGAGTCTCCATGGAAACTGCTTCCGAGGATGCCTGCAGGATTGAGCATGTCATAAGTGAAGAAAGCTTTGAAAAAATTAAAAAATACGTAAACAGCCTGTAAGGCTGTTTTTTTTATTGCAAAGAAGAATTTGATGACTTTTTTCTCGCCTTCCTGGATTTATATATAATAAATCCTATCACTATGATACATCCAAGAACCACAAGTGATGCCAGGTTGAATATAGACAGGAATCTTTTAACTCCATCAATATTGTTGCCGATGACCCTTCCGATAAAAAGATAGATGATTTGCTGCAGGAATATGGACAGTATGATATAGGTAAAGTATATCCTCTTCTTTACTTTGAATACCCCTGAAAACAGTACCATTATGGAGCTGGTCCCGGGTATGAATTTACTGAGTATCAAACCGTACTTTCCATATTTATGAAAGACCTTTTCAGATCTTTTTATATGCTTTTCATCGATGTATTTCAAGACAAGCTTATACCGGAGTACTTCATCACCTTTTTTATATCCAAACCAGTACACCAATACTGAGCCCATAAGACTTCCAATAACTGAAACCAAAAGTACAGGCAAAAAATAAAAATGCGTTCCCACAGTTGTGACGTAGCCTTCGAATATTATTATTACATCCGACGGATATGGAGGGAATACCAGTTGCAGGACACCTGACAGGAAGAAGAAAATATAAGTAACTACAGGATTGCCATTGACTATGCTGTGTATAGAATTGAGTATAAAATCCTCCATTTACTTTTTACCTTCTTCCTTTGTTTTTTATCTGCATCCTATTATACCCTGTTTTATAATTTATGTCTGAAAAAACAGCCCATTTCAGTATAATAGAAATGGGCTGCAGAAAGGGCAAAGCTCTTACTGTGCCTGTACAGGCATATTTGCTGCATAAGCTTCCTGAAATTCATATATTTTTTTGGAAAGCCCGGCAATATTATTGCAGGCTGTTCCAAAATCCACATTATCGGTCATAACGGAAAGCACATACGGGTGCTTTGCAAATACAATACCCACGTCATTAGCCGTTTTAGTCTGATTTCCGATTTTATGAGCCACCTTTACCTCTTGGGGCAGCTTGGCATCTATACGGTCACTCCAGTTAGTATTTTCCATGTTGTTTATCAGCTCACCGAAGACAGTCTCATTATTCAAATAATGAATATACAGGTCTTTGGCTACAAGTGCCATGTCATAAGGACATGAGCGGTGAGTTTTTCCGTAATAGACCTTGCCCCCCAAGTCCACAAGATACTGGCGGACATTTTCTATGCCTACCCTGCGGATTATCATATTGACGCCGCAATTATCGCTCTTTTTTATGGAAAGCTCAGAGGTTTTGCGTACAGTATATTCAGTACCATAAGCAGAAGACTGAATAATTCCCGTTCCCGGTTCCATATCCTCCTGCTTGTAAACAAGTTTTTCGTCAAATGTGACCTTCCCTGCCTCTATATCCTTAAAAAGCACCATATTAATGGGAAGCTTTGACGTACTGGCTGCAATATATTCAATCTGATCATTGACATTTACCATTTCACCTGTTGCCAAATCTATATAAGTTACACCGTATTTTCCTGAAAGTTTTGACGTATAATCAGTTATAAGCTTTTTCAATTCGTCCATCTTTCCGCTCTTTTCAACAGTTCCAAACTCCGGCAGATAGCCGTGCTGTGCAGTAGTAACACCTTTGTTGCCGGATTGTGAACCCGGAGCAGCAGCGGTAGTGTCCGCAGGTGACTGTGTGGAATCGCCGGATACTGATGACGAGCCTGAAGCAGTATTTCCGGAATCGGTACCCGGCAGTGAGGAACCCGCAGAACTGCCGGCGGGTTGACCTGAGTCCCAGGGGCTTTTTACTCCGGTAATACTATCGCTGTTTAAAAGCAGGTATGCTGCCATAACGATTGCCAACACAGACAGTACAGATATGACTGCAACAAGTGTACGTCTTCTCCTGTACATCCTTTGGTTTTTAAAATGATATTTGGACATTTTGCCTCCTGTATAGTAAAACACACGCTGTCTGATATAGTAGTACAACAGCATCTAATTTTACCACTATTGATACTGTAGATTCAAATACATTTTCATTAATATTTTATTAATTCAGCCTCACATATGGCGGTATTTCCGTTACCGGCCTGTCAGCGGCCTTTTTTCAGCTATTTGCTGTTTTCAAACATAAGCCTGCAATTATCCGCCCTGTACTTTGAATAAATATATTCAACCGCCTGGCCGCTTTTGGAAAAAAGGGTGTTCTGCAGCTTTATAAGCGGTTGTCCAGGCTGAACGCGCAATAATGGTGAATCATTGTTGTCTGCAAAAATTATTTCCAGGATGCTTTTGCTCTTGTCCGGAATTAAAGGATATTTGCCCCTGAGAATATCTATAGAGGATTTTCCGCTTTTTAACTGATGGATAATATCAGGGAAAAGATTCATGGGTATATAAGACTTGTTTAGTGAGTACACGTCTTTTGCCTGATTGTTTATGCAGGACAGATATGTAATCACTGCCAGGGGCATACTGCTGTTATAGTTGAATATCCTGTTTAAAAGCTCAACGGAAGAGCTTTCTATTTCAGATATATCAATTATATTTTTTTCAGAGGGAGCCTGACAATCCAAAATGGAATCAGTAAAACCAGTATAATTTTTCACATCTATTACATTCTTGCGTCCATATACAAAAGTTCCCTTTCCCTTTTCCTTATAAAGAAAGCCGCTGTTTGTCAGCTCTGCTATAGCCTGTCTTACCGTAGGCCTGGATATGTCATACATCTGGCAGAGATCCTGTTCGGAGGGGATTTGAGTATTCGGAGCATATTCATTGCTTTCGATTTTTTTAATTATCAAGTCTTTTAACTGCAGATACAAGGGTATACTGCTGAACTTGTTTATCATAGGTTCTCTCCATTCCGGCTTAAGTATTGTTAAACCCGCTACACGTCTCTTTTGTTTTATAAAAAAAGATAGGATGTCAATACATCATCCTATCTCATATTATAGCAAACAAATAAAATTAACTTCAATAGTATTACTGGTCTATTTTATATCCAGGCTACACTTTCAGCTCAACCTTCACGTCGGAAACGTCAGCTCCGGCAAGAACAGGCTTAACTTCGTTTTCAACAAATTCAACCACCTGCTCGGGACTTCTGCCTATATAATTCTTTGGATCAAGTACCGACTGAATAGCCTCCAGCGACATGCCAAACAACGGGTCGGCTGCTATCCTCTCAATAAGATCATTGGACTCGCCGTCAACCTTGACACGTTTTCCGGCATCCATGGAGTGCTTTCTTATCTGTTCATGAAGCTCCTGCCTGTCACCGCCGTGTTTGACAGCCTCCATCATTATGTTTTCAGTGGCCATAAACGGAAGCTCATCCATGACATGCTTGTTGATGACCTTTGGATAAACTACAAAGCCGCTGGAAACATTGATGTAAATGTTAAGGATGGCATCAATTGCCAGGAAGGCCTCAGGAACAGAAATTCTCTTATTTGCGGAATCATCCAGGGTTCTTTCAAACCATTGGGTGGATGCTGTAATTGCAGGATTAAGCGCATCCACTATAACGTATCTGGCAAGAGAAGAGATTCTTTCACATCGCATTGGATTCCTTTTGTAGGCCATTGCAGAAGAACCAATCTGCTTTTCCTCAAAGGGCTCTTCCATTTCCTTCATGCTCTGGAGCAGTCTCATGTCATTGCTGAATTTATAAGCGCTCTGGGCTATTCCGCTAAGTACGTTCAGAACTCTGCTGTCAAGCTTTCTGGGATATGTCTGGCCTGATACGGCAAAAACAGTCCTATAGCCCATTTTATCCGCAATAAGCTGCTCCAGTTTTTTTACTTTTTCATGGTCGCCGTCAAAGAGGTTCAAAAAGCTTGCCTGGGTGCCAGTTGTACCTTTGGAGCCCAAAAGCTTCATATTGTTTATGGTATGCTCAAGATCCTCCATATCCATAAGGAGCTCCTGAATCCAGAGGGTTGCTCTTTTGCCAACTGTTACAAGCTGTGCAGGCTGATAGTGCGTAAAACCCAGAGTGGGCATATCTTTATATTCCATTGCAAAATCAGAAAGTTTTTTTATAAGAACAAGCATTTTGCTCTTAACCAGCTTCAATGCCTCTGTCATAACTATAATATCTGTATTGTCACCTACATAGCAGGAGGTGGCACCAAGATGGATAATCGCCTTTGCATCCGGACACTGCTCTCCATATGCATGCACATGGGACATGACATCATGTCTGAACTGTTTTTCGTATTGTTCGGCTGCTTCATAATTGATATCATCCTTCATGTTCTTTAACTGTTGGATTTGAGCATCGGTAATGTTAAGACCCAGTTCCTTTTCGGCTTCAGCCAGGGCTATCCAAAGCTTTCTCCATGTCCTGAACTTCATGTCGGGCGAAAATATCTGCTGCATTTCACTGCTGGCATATCTTGCATTAAAAGGACTTTCATAAACATTTTTCATCATCTGATCTCCCATCTGCGTGAACGCAATCAAGCATTACACGTAAACAAAATAGTTTTAAAATCATTTGGACAGATTTTTGTCAATTGCTATTATACAATAAAACCCGAATGTTTGCATTAAAAAAAATAAAAATGTTCGGATTAAAATACTGCAAAAAAAGTGCGGGATAAAATCCCGCTTTAGACATTTATGAATATTAGAATGCACAAGAAAGAAATGATTTTCTACAATTCCTCAGGATACTTTCTAACTCATGTAAAATTATATGCTTAATCGCTTATAGGTTCAAGGTATTTACAAAAAATTTATAGGATTTTCACGGTTACATTGCTGCAAGCATTTTTTTGGCCGAAACCAACTGAACGCTGATGCAGAGTATTTCTATGGCCTTTTTCAGCTCCTCTGCGGGAGGCATGGTTGGCGCTATTCTTATATTCCTGTCCCGTGGGTCCTTACCATAAGGATAGGTGGCTCCTGCTTTTGTAAGGACCACTCCTGCGTCCAGAGAAAGCTTTTCAACTTCCTTCGCACAGTTGTCAAGAGTGTTGAGACTTACAAAATATCCGCCGTTGGGCTTGTTCCACGAAGCTATATCCTTTCCACCCAGTTCGGTTTCCAGGATTTCAAGCACCAGGTCAAACTTGGGTTTAAGAATATCTGCATGTTTTTTCATATGTGCGCTGATACCGTCAATATCCTTAAAGTACTTTACATGCCTGAGCTGGTTGATTTTGTCGTGGCCTATGGTCTGAATAGTCATGCTTTTTCTTATGCTGTTAAGATTTTCTGCACTTGCCGCCATCATGGATATACCGGCGCCCGGGAAACTGATTTTGGAGGTTGAGCTGAACATGTAAACCATGTTTTCATTGCCGGCAGACTTACAGGCAGCCAAAATGTTTTTTAAACTGTCAGGCTTATCCGACAAATGATGCACGCAGTAAGCATTGTCCCAGAAGATTCTGAAATCCTTGGCCTTGGGCTTCAAAGCTGCCATTCTGTCGACTACCTGGTCGGAATAGGTAATTCCGTCAGGGTTGCTGTACTTTGGAACACACCAGATGCCTTTTATGCTATCGTCTTCAGAAACAAGCTTTTCAACGGTATCCATATCCGGACCGTCCGGTTTCATGTCAACAATCACCATTTCAATTCCAAAAAGTTCACATATTGCAAAGTGGCGGTCATATCCGGGACTTGGACACAAGAACCTGACCTTGTCCAGCTTTGACCAGGGAGTTCCCCCCAGAATTCCAAGTGACATGGCTCTGCCAACAGCGTCATACATCAGGTTCAGGCTGGAGTTTCCGCCTATGATTATTTCACTTTTGTCCACTTCAAGCATTTCTGCAAAAAGTGCCTTGGCTTCAGGCAGTCCGTCAAGAACTCCATAATTGAAGGTGTCGGTGCCGTCAGCAGCCTTTCGGAGCTCTTTTGCCGGAATTTCAAGCATTTCGGTGCTCATGTCCAACTGCTGGGAGCAAGGTTTGCCTCTTGTCATATCAAGCTTTAGCTTTTGCTCTTTATATCCGTTATATCTTTTTTCAAGTTTTTCAATTTCACTTTGAAGTTCGTTTTTTGATAATGCACTATATTTGTTCATTATTGTCTCCTCTCAAACACAGTCTAACCGGGTGGTTTGTAACATCTAAATTCATACATTGCCGGCGGTTAAATTCCCCCGGGACGTCGTTGTCGTCAGTTGGAATAAAGCAATTATTCCGCCCTCCTCCGCCTAGACCCGAGAAGATTTTCCTCGCCGGACAATATACGTTTCAGATGTTACAAACCACTAGAATAATATTAATATATATCATCACCGTTTGCAAGTTTATTGTTTTATTTATTCAAAATAATATTTGACGCTTGAATTATTTATTTTGGCACACAGAATTATGCAGGAATCCGATTATTAAGCTGCAGTTATTTGGGAAAACTAAAAAGTTATAAAAAAGGCCCGCCCTCCCGATAGTTCAGGCAGGCAGGCCGTCAACGCAATTTGTATGTTTATTAAAGTACTTCTTTTATCACCCTGAGAAAGTTATCACCGGCTATCTTCTTTACCAGCGCTTCGCTATAGTTGAGCTTAAGCAGCTCGTTCAGGAGCACCGGATAGAACTGCACTCCTTCAAGTCCGTCCGGCGCACAGTCAATCCCGTCAAAATCCGAGCCAAGCCCCAGGGTATCCTCTCCTGTAAGGGAGACAATATACTCTATATGAGAAACTGCATCCTTGATATTTGCTTTTCCGCTGTCAGTGAGGAACAATGGATATAAATTCAGACCTGTAACTCCCCCGATCTGCTTCAGAGCCAGCAGTTGCCGGTCTGTGAGATTCCTGGCATGGGAGCAGAGCTTTTTGGAATTTGAATGCGATGCAATTACAGGTGATTTCGACAGGTTAATGACATCCCAGAAACCGACTTCAGATAAGTGGGAGACATCAACCAGCATCCTCAGCCTGTTCATTTCCCCTACCACCTCACGCCCGAAGGGAGTAAGTCCTCCACCCGATATTCCGTCAAGTACCCCGTCTGCAAGCTGATTTCTGTAATTCCAGGTAAGTGTGATTCCCCTCACACCCAGCTCATAGAGCATCCTCAGTGACGGCAGGCTGCCTTCAAGTGCTTCACCGCCTTCAATAGTCAAAACTGCGGCTATTTTCCCATTGGTAATGGCATTGGTTATATCCATGTAATTACGACATAACATAATGTCATTTTTATTTATATTGATTTCCTGATACAACTTGTCAATGATGTCTAAAGTCCGGCGCAGAGCGCCCATTCTGGCATGTTCAGGAGAAATGAAGGCTGCAAAGAACTGTACGTAGCTGTCAAATTCCTTCAGCCTGGTCAAATCTATATGGCAGTTATTTTTTTGCAAGCCTTCCCCGCTCTTCATTATCGTTGTAATTGTATCGCAATGAGCATCTAAAATCAGCATAAACAAGCCTCCCTTAAATCAATGACTGCACGCTTTCAATCAGGCGAAAGAAAATATATTTGTTCAATATGCATTTTTAATATGATTTATACTATTTATAACGTAATTTGAGCCATTTGTCCCGGAAAATATTATCTCAATGACATCAAACCGCACACACATGTTGAAGGCGTGATTGCGCCCCAGATAAATGGCTGCAATTTTCCGTATCCTGTTCTGTTTTGAAGCTATAACAGCTTCCCCGGGAGTCCCATAGGTTTTTGATCGCCTGGTTTTAACCTCTATAAAACAAATATATTCCGCATCCCGTGCAATAATGTCTATTTCACCCAGGCGGCTTATTCTGAAGTTCCTGTTAAGAATTGCATAATGGTTATGAAGAAGATATTCTGCTGCTTTTTCCTCACCTGCGGCTCCAAGCCTGACAGTGTACATTCCGGACATATATCCACCTTTGCCTTTATAAACCACTTACTATCGGATTTAAGACAGGATTTTCCTTACTCTGGTACAGCATTCCATAAATAGGGTGCATAAATTTGGAGGAGATTTTTGGGAAATACAAGGCGGAGGAGTGCGGAATAATTTCTTTTACTCCAATCAAGAACAACAATGTTGTTCAAAAAAATATACCCAAATTATGTGCCAGGATTTACCGAATGCTGTACTATAGGTCATCCCGGTAGCTTTTATCAACACTGCCTATAAAAATGAGGATTTCAGCTACAACCTCATATATTTCCGGTGGTATCTGATCTCCGATTCCAAGGGACGACAGTGTTTTTGCCAGGCTTGTATTCTGATATACCGGAACATCTGCTTCAATGGCCTTTTCAATAATCTTTTCAGCCACAATTCCTTTGCCGGTGGCCACCACTCGGGGAGCCGCATCTGTTTCGGGAGAATATTGAAGGGCTGCAGCGTGCCTTACAGCTTTTCTGTTTTTCATTTTGTCCTGCATAACCCACCAGCCTTGTTTTAAATAGTTATGTCTATACTGCTTGAACTTTTGAGAAATTCCTTTTTTGCTTCAGTTTCAAAATTAACTATGCTTATTGGCTCGTCCATAAGGCGGTATGTATAGTCCACCAGTCTGAAGCCCTTTTCCAGGAGGCTGTTGTAAAGCATTTTATGATTGTCCCTGAGCAAGGGGAAAACCTCACTGTTTTCAAGTCTGAAATTAGTGCTTATATTTCTTCTGCTCACGCTCAACAATGTATCTACCCTGCCCAGATTATCCGTATCCAGAGAAATGAGTACAGTCATATTTTCGGGATCGAGCTTTTTATTTTTGGAACCCTTTTTCAGCATATACAGTTCACCGGTGGTATTCCGGTCAAATATGCTCAGTGGAAGCTGCACATAGGAACTGTAATTGTTCAGTTGGTTTATAAAATTAATATTGCTTTCCAGATTGCTGACAACTGCTGCTGCGGCTTCACGCATTGTTTGAGGCAGTTGAGGCAGACCGTTTTTTAATATGTGCAGCAAACTGTCCATCTCTTTATAAAGCCTTACAGGATTGATTTCATCACTGGCTTCCGAGACTCTGATATGCAGGTTGGTCAGACCGTGCACGGCAGCTTCAAAGACTCTTTTCTCTCCCGCAAGCTGTCCGGCGGTCTTCATTTCTTCCAGAGACAGCTTGCCTGAGTTCATAAGCAATACCAGCTCCCTGTCAAAGGCCTTTAATAGAGTAAAATCGCTTTCGCCGGGGGGGGCTTCTCCTTTAAGCATGCGCAGCAGAGTAGCTGCCTGTTTTTTTATGACTTCATCCGTTAGCTGTATATCAACAGGTATTGAACCTGGCGTATTGGCCAAAGGCTGCCGGATAGTACCTTTTTCGGTATTGGCAGCAGGCACGGCCTCGTCAGGGACACTTTTTGCCCCCTGTGCAGTCTGTTCGGCTTGCACAGCAGCCGAAGCTTGAGCAGTAGCTGACACTTCAGCAGGCTGATCAGTTTTGGCAGGTTGCGTGCCTTGGGCAGCTTGTGCAGTCTGAGCAGACCCGGCAGTATTTAATTTATTGTCTTGAAAAACTTCTGCCATGCCCCCCCTGCCACTCACATTGACGCTATTGCCGCTGTTGTTTTTTAGGGCGGCAGCACCGCCGTCCGGTGCATTATTTCCGGTTTTTATTTCTGTCCCGGCAGCCCCTCCCGCAATATCAGCTATCTTCCCAGGTGCGGCAGCAGAACCCGGAAGTGAACCGGCCATGCTGCCGTCGCCCGCAAGCCGGGCTGCCACCTTTTGCACCAGCTTGGCCAGTTCGGGCAGTTGATGCGACTGGGAAGCCTGTCCGGAGTTTTCCCTGGCTTGAGTTTCCAGGAGTTTCACAAGCCGGGAAATATCTTCTCCAAGCTTCAGTCTTCCCGCCAGAAGACTTTTAAGCTTATCTATGCTGTTGGCATCGTCTGAAAGTCTGGAGGCTGTGAGAAATGCTGCCGTATCTGCTTTAAGACTGGGATCACTTTTCAGCAATCCTGTCATTTTTTCCATACTTTCCGCCGTCAAGTTCACATTTTGCTCTGTCAGTGCCAGGGCAATCCGGATATTCTGTTCAGACAGCGGAAGCTTCAGTGAGACAAGCTGATTTTTAACATTTTCAAGCACCTTGTCCCCCTGGGGCAAAAGAGCCTTCTCCGAAACCTCAAAAGCAGGTTTGCCGTCAATTGTACCTTTGAAGGTGAGATTGACAAATTCTCCTTCGGCAGCTTCAACCGGCCCATTTGCAGCAGCAGACAGGACGGTGCCGTCAGAAAGCCTTAAAGTCAAATCATTTCCTGAATTCTCAAGAAGCTGCACTCTTATATTGTCTCCCGGCTTCAGTCTGCTCACTATATCCGAAGTGCCGTTTGCCGTACCGGCTGCTGTTGGTACAAATCCGTCTATTCGCAAAGGCTTCACCTCATTTCCATTCTCAAGTACCGCAATACTTATGATATCAACAAGCTCATAATAGTAAAGAATATATAATTACATAAGTTCTTATACAGGTACTATATTTTTTCAAAATAGTCGGTACCATTTGAGCATATGGGACAAACATAACCCTCGGGCAAATTGTCTTTTTCTTCAATGTAGCCGCAAACGGTGCATCTGTAACCTGACTTTTTGTTTTCAGGCTGGTAGGAGGGTGCATTTGCCGGTGTGGTACCCTTCTTTGTCTGATGATAGTATTCATAAGTCATAACCGGAATGTCAGACAATATTTCTGCTTCCTCCACCTGACCTATAAAGAGATAATGGCTGCCCACATCTACAGCTTCAAGTACCTTGCAGCTAAATCTTGCGCACATGTCTTCTGCCAGATATTTGACACCGGAATCGTCAAGTCTGGGGTTGAACTTCTCAAATTTATCCCCTTCTCTTCCGGATTTGAAGCCGAATTCTGCAATAACATTCATGTCAACCGCCTGACTGATGACTGTTGCTGTAAAGCGTCCGGAATTCTTTATGATTTCAGTAGTATAATTATTTTTTGACAATGCCGCCGTAAGCTTTGCGGGACTTGCCGAAACCTGGGTTATAGTGTTGGAGATGCATCCGTTCTGCTTTCCGTTGTAGGAAGCTGAAATAAGGTATAAACCGTAGCTGATCTTGTAAAGTGATTTTGAATCCATGTATAATCTCCTTTTTCTTTTAGCCTTTGTTACCTCAAAAACCAATAAATCATATAAATTTTTCAAAGCTTAATCTATGTATCGGACAAAGGCCAGATTTCTTTATACATAAAACAAACTCTTTAGTAATAAAGGTATAATGTAATAATTTAACCTGTAGTGCTGATTAAAAATGTGGTAACAGTCAGAAAATTCTACTCACTCCCGGACGAGCTTCAAATAAATGCTTGTATATAACGCTTTGGCGAAATTGCATACCTTCCAGCATGCTTTTTCAGCCGTCGCAGCATGCTTTTAATCATACTGCGCATTTCTTTAAAGTCGTCCCCCCGGGACTTGCAAACTTGTCTCTTAAAGACTTTATCAACTGGCACTACAGGTTAATTTAACAAGCAGGTATATTGTTCTATTTATGCGTGTCGAATTTTGTACCAAATTGACTTTTAATAGATTTTAATGTATATTTTTAGGTAATAAACACCCATATTATGGTATGTTTAAATCTATCCTAAGACAAGGAGTACTTTTAATGAAGAACACAAAAAGATTGCTATTAACGATTACATCTGCTATCGTAGTATTTTCACTGGGAGCAGGCGCGGCTACCGCATCCACCGCAATAAAAGCTGCACTGAACAAAGTGCTTGCAATTACAGTTGATGGTGAGGCTTTTCAGCCAAAAGACAGCAAGGGCAACAGATTGTATCCAATAGTATATAATGGTGTTACATACGTTCCCGCTACCGCTTTTGCAAATGCATTGGGAGCTGAAGCTGCATATGTAAGCAAAGGAAACGGAACCATAGCAATAACAAGCGGAATTGATGCTACTCCTACGGAAGACATGAATTCTTCAGGCGGAAATACTTCGTCAAACTCAAATGTTTCAAATAGTGTTTCTACAGATTCAAAGCTTGTAAGCGTCGCATATGATGCCAATAAGAAGTCAACCTGGGTAAAGTTCACAGGTGTAAAGATTGAAGCTAAAACCGCTGCAGATGGCAAAAAGTACTTCCTGGTGTCAATGGATATTACAAACAGATCAAGCTCCGCTGTAGACTTTAAATCCTATGGCGACATACGCCTTATGGATAAGAATGACAATTATCTGGGAGATGCAATCCTTACCTCCGGAAAAACCAAGGCAACCTTGAAGGCCGGCGAGTCAACTACTGTGGTAAAGGCCTTTACAGCTGCTTCTGCCAATGATTTGGCATATATTACGTACTATCCTTTGACAGCAGCTAAAGGAGATTCTGCAAAAGTTTATATAAACAAATAAGCTTGTTATATTCAACTGTTGGTTTAAAACAATAAACTGAAATTTCAATGAAGAGCCAATCGCCTTGGAAGGTGGTTGGCTCTTCAGCCGCTGACAGCCTCATTTTGCTTTTCCAATAATTTCCGTATGGGCTCATAAGTTTTTCTATGGGCAGGACAAGGTCCATATTCACTTAGCGCCAGCATATGTTCCTTTGTCAGATAACCCTTGTTCTTTTGAAAATTATACTGGGGATATCGGTCATGATATTGGAGCATTACACTGTCCCGTTCCACCTTTGCAAGAATCGAAGCGGCACTTATGGAAGGAATGAGATCATCCCCCTTGACCACCGTCTCTACCGGAATATTGATATCAGGTGCATGTATCCCATCCACAAAAACCTTGTCAGGCCGTATATGTAACCCTTCCACAGCACGCTTCATTGCCAGTAAGGTTGCAAAGTGCACATTCAGTTCCTCAACTTCCTCCAGGCTGGTCTTTCCAATACTCCAGCAAAGAGCCTTTTCCTTGATTTTTTCAGCAAGTTCTTCTCTTTTTCTGGGTGATAATTTCTTTGAATCCTTCAAGCCCTCTATTGGGCGTTCAGGATCAAGTATGCATGCTGCAACCCATACTCCTGAAATACAACTGCCGCGGCCAACTTCGTCAACTCCGCATTCTAAAATCACAGCTACCCCCTCACAGTCCTTAATTCTTAATTTTAAGTGCTTAAAACACAACTCTACAAGAGTAATAAATATATAATATTAAATTACTGCCAGTTAGTCAATCCAAGCTGAAGTTTCAAAATATTATTGAAACTATACCGGTTGCCATATGGTCAAAAAAGGTAATTATGTTATAATTAATATAATTCGTTTATTAAAAATATGGAGGTCTATATCCAAATGATAAAAAAATACTCACTGAAGTCCCTAGGTCTTAAATTGATTACCGGAGTTTTAACCTGTCTCATATTTTTATCAGGCCTTATGAGTCTGGAGGCAGTTGATGCGGCACAGACCGTTGATATCTCGAAGCAGGTCAAATTGAAATGGATCGTCATTGGACTGGGAGATCAGGCAGATAAAAAATTGGTAGAAAGCTCCATAAACAAATATCTTAAGGATAAAATAAATGCAGTGCTTGATATTACAACCTTCTCCTGGGGGGAATTTGACCAGAGGATGAACATATATATTGCTGCCGGAGAGCAGTATGATATTAATTTCACCTCAAGCTGGACCACCAACTATAGAAAAATGTCTGAAATGAATGTATATAAGGACTTGACCGGCATGCTGGATAAATATGCCCCGAAAACCAAGGCACTGCTGGGAGACAAGATATTAAAGAGTGCCGGGGTAAATGGAAGAATATATGCTTTACCGGTTTATAACTACAATATTGTTAACAGCTATGGAATATTATTAAACAAAAAGCTGGTGGAAAAGTACAAAATTGATACAGCTAAAATTACAAAGCTTCAGGATATGGAACCTTACTTGAAAAAAATCAAAGCAAGCGAATCCGGTATCGCAGGCTTCTATCCCTTTGATTCCTACCTCTCCGGGACTATAATCAACACATTAAATTATGACAGGCTCTTATATAATTCACCGGCAGCGGTAAAAAGGGACGGGAAAAGCACTGCGGTAGTAAATTTATATGAAACCGGTGATGCAAAAGCGCTCTTCACAATGATGAATAAATGGTATAAAGCCGGTTATATTCCAAAGTCGGCAGAAGCGACACAAAATTATTATGATAATAATAAATCAAAAATTTTTGCCATGTATTCCAGTATCACTCCCACAAAATCGGAGGAATTTTTGAATAGTTATAGTATTGATATGGTTCCTGTAATACTTAACAAGCCTTCTATCACCACCGAAAGCGTCTCAGGTGCCATGCATGCAATATCGGCCATGTGCAAAAATCCCGAAAGGGCTTTGATGCTGCTGGAGCTGGTGAATACCGATCCCAAGCTTTCAAACTTGATCAACTATGGAGTTGAGGAAATTCATTATAAAAAAACGGGTACCAATTCTATTTCACAAACATCCAGAGGTATGGAAAAGTATAATCCCGGTTCACCCTGGGTGTTCGGTAACCAGACTATTACCTATCCCCTTCCGGGATATACCTCAAAGGCCGTGGCAATTTTGAAGGACAATGTAAAAAATGCAGTTGCATCGCCTCTGGCAGGCTTTACTTTCGATTCACAGCCGGTAGCTGCGGAAATAACAAAGACATATTCCATAACAGACAAATATATCAATGACCTGTGCATAGGCAAAGTCAACCCCACTGAAAATTTGAACAAAATGAATACCGAACTGAAAAAAGGCGGTGTTCAGAAAATATTTACTGAAATGCAACTACAGGTGGACAGGTTTGTAAAAAACGGAAGATAGGGAAGATAGAAATATAAGCTTCAACTAAAAAAGCCTCATCACAGGTAATTTTATCATAAAATCAACCTGTGATGAGGCTTTACTTTTTATTTATGTGGGAGTGCCGGTCAGGGTGTCTTCCCTGTCTCCGGGCCTTTCCAGCGTTATTCGTCCAATTTTTCCTCCACGGAATTCATCCAGAACTATTGCAGATATCCTGGAATAGTCAATCTGCCCCTTTGAAACAATACAGCCTCTTTTTCTTGCCACAGTCTCCAGCAGCTCCAAAGGCTCCATACTGATGATACTGTCAGGCTCAAGCTTGAACCTGGTGCACAATTCTGCCGGATATGCTCTTGAGAGCCTTACCAGCAGTTCCATTGCAACCTCGCTGATATCCATTATGTCGTCCTTTATTGCCCCGGTAAAAGCCAGGTTCATTCCCACTTCCAGATCTTCAAACTTCGGCCACAATATTCCCGGAGTATCCAGCAGCTCCATTTCAGAGTTTATTCTTATCCACTGCTTCCCTCTTGTTACACCGGGTCTGTCACCTGTAACAGCAGTAGCTTTGCCTACGATTTTGTTTATGAAAGAGGATTTTCCCACATTGGGTATACCTACCACCATGGTTCTTACAGGTGTGAAAAGCTTGCCTTTTGCTCTGTCTCTTTCAATCTTTTCAGACATAAGTTCCCTGGCTCTGCTCTTTACCTCATTCAAACCTTTGCCGTTAATAGAATTTATGAGGATACATCTTATGCCCTGACTGGCATACCACTGCACCCAGTGTTTTGATATCTGTTCGTCCGCAAGGTCTGATTTATTAAAAGCCACAAGCCGCGGCTTGTTGTTCACCAGGGAATTGATTTCGGGATTTCTGCTGCTGAAAGGAATTCTTGCATCCAGCAGTTCTATTATTACATCTACAAGCTTTAAATTTTCAGCTATAAGTCTTCTGGTTTTTGCCATATGGCCGGGAAACCATTGAATATTCATTAAATTCTCCTTAGTATCAACTGCAGCTTTTACAGTTGGATTATAAACATTATCTGTTACTATTGCAGTTATTTATTAAATTATAAAGCCTTATACATGATACATGCCCCTCTTATAAACCGCCCATTTTTGACAACGGCCAGATTCTCACCACAGCCCTTCCAATAACGGCATCCCTGTCAATAGGCCCTATCTGTCTGGAATCCAGGCTTTGCTCACGGTTATCCCCCATTACAAATATCTTGTCCTCCGGAACGGTAAAAGGAAGCTCCATGCCATGTGAATCCGTAACACCCTGAGTCTTGACATAGGTTTCATCCAGTTTCTTGAACTCTGCTTCACCGGCAGCTTTTCTGTAAACATAACCTTCTCTTATATCTATCTGATCCCCGGGAAGGCCTATAACTCTCTTTATATAGTCCACCTCACCGGGATTTCTTATGGGCAGGTATTTGAAAACTCCCTGGAATTGACCTTCTTCATGCATAAATACTATAATATCCCCGTGTTTCGGCTGGCTGAAAAAGTATCCCGTCTTGTATACTATAACATTGTGACCTTCAAAAAGAGTGCTTTCCATAGATACCATATTGACCTTATAGGTTGAAAAACCAAAGGCCTTTATCAGCATTGAAATAATAATTGCAGCAACAATTACAAGACACCATTCAAAAATTTCCTTTTTTACGGAACTTTTCTTTTTTGTTTCTTTATTTAAAACCTGCTTTTCCTTGCCCTCATCCAATATCTTTTCTTTGCTGTCCTCAAAGTTCTGACCATCCATAGGAAAATCACCTCATTATCAATTTTGTTAAGATTTAAGCCAATAAAATAATTACTCAAGCCGTTTCTATTATATATAATTATTTATAATTATACAAATTACATTTATTTGACACTATTGGCAACACCTTTCACGGTTCTGCCGGCTATGCATGGGCAGGCTGCTGCAAACTAAAAACCTAGAGACCGAAGCCTCTAGGTTTTTTTGTTGTGTGCCCTTAAAGGACACGTATGACTTATTTCGTTTGAAGTCTTTCCTTAACTTTTGCAGCCTTACCAACTCTGTCGCGGAGATAGTAAAGTTTAGCCCTTCTGACAACACCTTTTCTTACTACATCGATATGATCGATTCTTGGTGAGTTAACAGGGAATATTCTTTCAACTCCAACACCATAAGATACTCTTCTTACAGTGAAAGTTTCCTTTAAACCGGAACCCTTCAATGCTATAACAGTACCTTCGAAAACCTGGATTCTTTCCCTGGTTCCTTCCTTGATCTTTGCATGAACCTTAATAAAATCACCAATTTCCAATTTCGGAAGGTCAGTTCTTATCTGTTCATTTTCAATTGATTTCAATATATCCATTCTTGATTTCCTCCTTCCTCTCCTAGACGTTCGTGCATCCAATGAAACTATTGTTCAACGTAAATGACAACTCAATAAAGTGAAGTCATTTCCTGTGCAGAGGACCATCCGTATTACACACGCAGAATATTATAACACAACAACAAACCTGCTGTAAAGTATAATTTTTATAAGCCTCAGAGCTGTTTCTTTTCAAAATCCTTGTACAGCAGGCTGGGTTGTATCCCTGTGTTGTTCTGATACTTTCCGCTGCTGTATTTATCATATTCCCCTTCAATGGAGTGGTAATAAATCTGACAGATTTCAATGCCGGGATACACCTTTATAGGCTGAATGCAGTAAATCTCAAGAGTCCAATAGCCTGAAAAACCCACATCACCAAATCCTGCCGTTACATGGATGAACAAGCCCAGTCTTCCGATGGAGGATCTGCCCTCCAGCATCGGCACATGATTTACCGTCCTTGTATATTCCTTTGTCCTGCCCAGATAGAGCTTATTGGGTTCAAGTATGAGACCTTCTTCAGGAATTACCAGGCTTTTTGCCTTGTTTTCCTTTTTCATGTCAAGAAGTGTATCCTCATAAACCAATAATTCATTGTGCAGCCTTAAATTATAGCTGTTCGGATTCAACTGCTCCGGGTTGAACGGATCTATAAAAATTTCCCTGTCCAATTTTTTCCGTATTTCCTTGCCTGATAAAATCATTTGTATCCCCCCAGTATTCAAATAAGCGATAATCGTATAATACTCCGGTCTGCAGCCCATCTTAAAACCGGTACTTTTAAGTATATCACTAATGGAGTATTGTGAGAATATTTTAAAACCTTCCTTTTGAATGTTCCTTCTGGATTTTTGCTATCTGACGCCCCCATTGCTTTTCCTGAAGTCGCAGCTTTCCGTTTCTTTTAGCTTCCAGATGTGCCAGCTCCTTCTGGAGCTTTTGCCAGCTTTCCCACCTTTTTTTCTCCAGCTTTCCGGAAGCAAGTGCCTCAACAACAGCGCAGCCCGGCTCATTTTCATGCCTGCAGTCATGGAACCTGCAGCTTTCAACAAGCTGTTCAATGTCTCCGAACATGATATCCATACCTGTATCAGTTTCCCACAGGGAGAGCATCCGCATCCCGGGGGTATCAAGTAAAAGGCCTCCTCCCGGCAAAAGCACCAGTTCTCTGTGTGTGGTGGTATGTCTGCCCTTGCTGTCGTCCTGCCGTATCGACTGTGTTTTTAAGAGCTCCTCTCCCGCCAGCCGGTTCACCAGGGTGGACTTTCCAACTCCTGAGGAACCCAGAAGTGCAACTGTTTTTCCAGGCAGCAGATATTTTCTGATTTCTTCAATACCCTGACCTGTCACAGAGCTTATGGCAAAAACCTCTACACCCGGCGCAGCAGCATATACCAGACTGGTTTTTTCAGCGGCATCCTCGCAGCAGTCCGCCTTGGTGAGCACCACCACCGGCAGGGCTCCGCTGTCCCAGGCGGCAATCAGATACCGTTCAAGCCTCCTTAAATTAAAATCCCTGTTCAAGGATTGTATCAGAAAGACCGTATCTGCATTTGCCGCTACAACCTGCTCTTTTACTTCAATTCCCGCGGCAGCTCTTGAAAATTTTGTCCTTCTCTCCAGTACAAACCTTATGACAACACCCGTTCCCTGTAAACTGCTTTCCAGTGCCACCCAGTCTCCCACTGCAAGCTGCATGCTGTCATCCCCCCTGGCTATGGGTCTGCCGGCAGACAACTCACCTTTGCCGGTGGCAATTCTGAGCTGCTGTCCGAAGTCGGCAATAATACGCCCGGGGAACATGCCCTCGTCAGCCTTTCTGTTCCATTCTCCTTCAAAATAATCATTCCATCCATAATCTTTTAAATTTATCATCAATAATCATCCTTTATAAATTTCTTTTCCGACTGTCTTCTTTTCTTTTTGTTTTTCAGGTTGTTTTCCTGAATTCTTGTTCTGGGATTAATAACCCAGCTTCCGCGTACTTCTCTCATATAATCAAAGGTACTTTTCTTTTTAGTCATAATAGCCTCCATTCTGTGCCATATGCACATTTACAATAAACTGCAGGAATAATCCGGGCTCGTTGCTATTAGCATTCCACCTGGTAAGCAAAAACATCATTTATCCGGAGCACAAGCCCAAAAAGGGCATAAAAATTCCGCAGATACGACCACCTGCGGAAGAAAAAGACAAATAAAAAAACACGCCAACTCCGCGTGCACATCCACTCAATAATAAAATCCGGAAACAAAAATAACCTGCTCCAGATCAATACTGATGCTTTTAATTGCATTCACCATTTAGTTGCTCGAAAGAAGCTGCACTGCAGCAAAGTACGCTAAAAAGCTTTCTTTGCAGGCTGTGCCAATATTAAATTAGCAAAGAGCCACCTCAACAATCAATTTTAAAGACATATACCAACAACTCCTTTCGTTAAATTTATTTACAACCTATATAATTATAAGGTATTTTTAAAGCCTCTGTCAATAACATGTTACCTGTATTTTACATATTATGATATGAATAGCCGGATGATTGTATAAATTTAAATTCGTTGTTCAATAATATTTAAAAGAGGTGGCATAAATTTGGGAAAATATATTAAAAATCCTATACCGGTTGAGGCAATAGAATATAGTACCGGTATGGAAGACGGCTTTGACGAACTGGATATTGCTGTTAATTCCGGCCTTGACTCAGAGCATTATGAAAATCCTGCAGATTTAAATAAAATACCATATATTTATACTCTTGAAGGAAAGCATTATATCAATAAAGGCGACTATATCATAACCGGCGTTGACGGAGAAAGATATCCCTGCAAAAGGGAAATCTTTCTGAAAACCTATTCCCCGGCCAATATATAGCTGCTCAGGTTTTATCCGGCTTAATCATGCTGAGCTCGGTACTTCTCCAGTTGCTGTTTTCCTTTTCCAGTATTGAGTTTACTATGCTTATGAGAATTTCTCCCTTGTTCTGGCAGTTATAAGGATTGCAACTGTTAATATACAAATCCTTCTGGTGCTTTAATGCTTCAGCCACCATCCTGTACTCAATCCAGAGCTTGTGATAGCCAAAGGTGGCATTAAATGCGGATACTACGGTTATAATCGACCCCATGAGGGCCACAATGTATTTAGCTGCCGAAAATGTGTCAATAAACAAAGTTGTAAAGGGTATCAGCGCAGACAGGATTATGTCCAGCACCACCAGCGTGGTGTAGCGTTTTTTGTTAAGTACGGATTTCTCGTCATAGTAATCCAGATTTCCATTGAGATAGTTTTCTGCATTTCTATCATTCTCTTTTATGTCTTCCATAATCTGTTCACCAATCTGTTCCCCCTAAAGCCCACTTTTCCGTCTCAGTATTTTAAAATCTGTTCCTCCAGCATTTTGACTACCTTCCCGGGATTGTTTGAATAGAACACCTTCCTGGCAACTATTGCCCTGGGAATCCTTAAATCTTCATTCACATTTATGCTTTCATCTATTACTACGGGAAGGATTTCTTTTATTTTGCTGTTCATAAGCAGCCTTATTGCTTCGTCAAGTTCAAGCCGCACAAATTCACTTTCCAGTGAGTTTCTGGATATAAAAAGCACAAATAAGTCCGACTCTCTCAACCTGTCCAGTATAAAATCCATGGAGGTATTTATGTTATAAGGCTGCATGTAAAAAATCAGCCTGTATTTATCAGGCAGTAATCTCATATGGCTGATAATGCTCTTAATAAAATCATAGTCCTTGCTGCTGCAGGATAAAAATATATTGATCATTCAAAGCCTCACCCATTTACGCTGAGAGTCATCAATATATTTTATGCTTGTACCCTCTAATACATGCCTGATTAAAAGGTTTTAACCGGCAAATATGCAACGAAACCTATGAATACATATATAAATAATATTTATTCATAGGTTTCGTCGGCCGTATAACCGGAGACGGGAAGACTGATGAAAGTTGTCACTTTAAATAAAAAATCAAGTGCATACATATTATTTTAATTTGATTGAGCTTACTTTCAGCACATTGCCCTCAAGGAAACCTGTAACGGTTATTTCAGGAACTTTCTTGGAGGTTGAAGCAGGGATTATCTTTTCCTTGGCCAATTTATGTCCATATGCGTCAAATTTATAATATTTGTAGCTCCCATCCTTCTGCTTCACGGACAAACCATAACCGCTGCTTTCACAATGGGGGCAATTCAGGCAGGCTGCACCCATTTCAGACGGATTCTCAAGCTTTGGACTGCAATCCGAGTCACCCAGCCAACCAGTATAGGTCTGCTCCTTTGATGGAAGCCTGGTTATAGATATTACCTGAACAGTATTGTTTTTTATGTTGCCGTTTACACTGACAGCTTCACCGAGCTTTAGCTTACCGGCTGAAATGAGACTCTTAGCTGCCTTCTGACCGGTTGTATCAAATACCATATATTTTTTTGTTCCATCCTTACTGATTGTTTCTATTCCGTACTTATTATTTTTTACTTTTATTATTCCTTTATATATATAGCCTGCAACTTTTTTATTTGCGGTGGTTTGCGTCCGGTCTGCACTGGCGGCTTCTGCCAGTATGACGTTAGTGAATGCCAGCGACAGCAGCAAAACCAAAATTACAATTATTTTTATGGCTTTCATAATAACCTCCTTAATCAATAACCTTTATTTTACTTTTTATCATGCCCATCCAGCAGGTGTAGACAATATCTCCTGCTTTCTCAGGAATAAACTCTATCACATTGTCACCGGGAAGGATTTTCTTTTCGATTTTCAGGTCGGGAATAATTATTTCGTTATTGCATTCATTAAGTTCTTCTGCTGCTGCCCTCAGGTTCCAGCGTACCTTTATACCTTTTTTAACTACAATAACCGGGTATTCATATGCTTTTATTTCCGAATCTATCAGTTGAACTTCCGCCGTAATTCCGGGAGCCGAGGTATATTCATACTTGGACTGTCCTCCAAAAGGTAGGCCCAAATCAATGCCCGCCAGGGCCAAGCCCCTGCCTGACATGTTAAAACCCAGAATAAGAATGACTACAGCGCTTATAACAGTTATGATTTTTGAGTGTTTTTTGAATAATGCAGAGTTGACAACCCCAAAAGCAAATACCAGGGGAACTGTTCCCAGTGCAAAAACAAAGGACGAAACTGCACCTGATAATACACTTTTTGTTCCCAGGGCATAAAGCTGTACCATCTGAAGGGGACCGCAAGGCATAAGACCGCTTAATAAACCGATTATTAATTTGCTTCTGTATCTGCCTGTAAAGACTTTTTTGGCAATGGAAGAGGGTAAGCTTATATTAAGCCTTCGTAGTACAGGAAAAACATTCAGCATTTTGATTGACAGCAGTATCATAAAAATTCCTCCCAAAAGAGGAACTATACCTTTCCATATGCCGTGGGGGCTGAATACGTGGCCTATTCCCCCTGCCAGCCCGCCGATTATTGAGTAGGATAACACCCTTCCGGCATTATAGGCTGCATTGTGTGAAATCCCCTTACCGCTCATACTGCCGGATAAAACAAGGCCGCCGCACATTCCAATGCAGTGAAAGGCTGTAAGCAGGCCAAACAGGAACAGTAATCCAAGACTTGCCCTGTCTCCCAGCACAGGGAGGTATTCCAGCGAAAACAGCCTTGTCAGGAAGCCTGTTATATGTGTCAAATGTTCCAATTCTTCTCCCCCCTGTCTTTAGTGGTGCTTTTAAGTGATGCTTTTAAGTGATGCTTTTAAAGGTAATAGTCCAGTGCTCCGTGCTCCCATGGGCTCATTTCAGGCAACCTCCTCAGAGCTGCTTTGAAATGCTCCGGCAAACGCCCTTTCCAAATCCTCTATCAAATCCTTGGCATCCTCAAGTCCTATTGAAAGCCGGATAGTTTCCGGAGAGATTTTCGCCAGCAATTGCTCGTCGGCAGTCAGCTCTCCGTGAGTGGTTTTGGGCGCATTTATAATCAGAGATCGGGCGTCTCCCACATTTGCGTGGTAGCTGAAGATTTTTGCAGAATCAATAAAAGTTTTTATTTGTTCTTCCGAAGCCCTTAAGCCAAAGGTGAATACGGAACCCGCGCCTTTTGGGAAATACTTCTGAGCCAGCTTTCCGTATTTGCTGTCTTTAGCGTGGGGATGCAGCACCCAGGCCACCTCCTTTTTTGCTTCCAGATATCTGATTATTTTCTCAGTATTTGAAACCTGCTTTTGAACCCGCTCGGAAAGAGTTTCAAGGCCCAGCAGGGCAAGATATGCATCAAAGGGGCCCAGCGCCGCCCCAAAATAAGCCAAATAATTAATGCGGATTCTTGTGGTAAAGGCAGCATTCCCGAAGGCTTCTATAAAGCTTCTTCCCCTTCCCTGTGCATCCCTGAGCATATATACAGGGGCTGTAAATTGCGGGAACTTGCCGTTGCCCCAATTGAACCTGCCACTTTCAAGCACCAGTCCGGCAATTGCATTTCCATGCCCGTTCAGAGCCTTTGTGGCGGAGTAGATAACTATGTCCGCTCCGTATTTAATAGGATTTAAAAGGTATGGGGTTGCAAAGGTATTATCAACTATAAGGGGTATATCGTGCTCATGTGCAATTGCGGCCAGTGCTTCCAAATCTGCAATGGCTGCATTGGGATTGCTTATGCTTTCAACAAAAAGAGCCTTTGTATCAGGTCTGATTTTGCTGCGCCACTGCTCAAGGTCATCAATATCCTCCACCTGGTCAATTTCTATATTGAAGTTTGGATAGATTTTTTTAAAGCTGTCAAAGGTACCTCCATAAACCTGAGCCGTTGTCAGGATTCTTCCGCCGCCTTCGGCAACATTGAACAAGGAATAAGTCACTGCAGCCATACCGGAGCCCACTGCTATTGCCGAAGCGGCTCCGTCAAGAGCCGCCACTCTTTTTTCCAGTACATCCACCGTAGGATTTCCCACTCTGGTATACAGGTAACCGAATTCTGAAAAGCTGAACAATCTTGCCGCTCTGTCAGTATCACCCAAATCAAAGGAAGCCGTCTGATAAACCGGCACTGCAACTGAATAATTGTGTTCCTTCGGGTCATAACCTGCTCTTACCTTCAAGGTATCAAAACCTAAGTCTGAGAACGCCATAAATACACCTCTCTCATTTAATTAATTTTATGATTCACTTAACCGCCGGCAAGTATGAAATCAGATGTCGTACTAGTAAATGTTTTTGCTGATATACCGGTCACCCCGGTCAGGAAGGAGCACCACAATATTTGCCACTTCGACTCTTTCAGCTATGACCCTTGCCGCATACAGCGCAGCACCCGAGGAGGTTCCCGCAAGCACACCCTCTTTCCCTGCCAGCAGCTTAACCTCCTGCAAGGCTTGAAAATCATTGACCTTAATCACTTCGTCAATTAATGAATTGTCCATGGTTTCAGGCATGAAAGTGTTTCCTATGCCTTCTATGCTGTAGCAGCCCGGCAGTCCTCCGCCCATGGTTGAGCCCACCGGGTCGGCCAGAATTCCCTTGACATGCGGGTTTCTTTCCTTTAAGTATTTCAGGACTCCTGAAATAGTACCTCCACTGCCTGCCCCTGCAACCACATAGTCAATTTTTCCATCCAGGTCCCTGAAAATTTCCGGTCCGGTTGTCTCATAATGTATCTTTGGATTGGCCATATTGGTGAACTGGCTCAGGCATATGGAATTATCAATAGCTGAAAGCAGCTCCTGCACTTTTTCAAAAGCTCCGCTCATGCCTTTTTCCAGTGGAGTATGGATTATTTCCGCCCCTAGAGCTTTCATTATTACCTGCTTTTCCAGAGAAAATTTTTCAGGGACGGCAAATACCACTCTATAGCCTTTGTTCAAAGCTGCGAGGGCAATACCGATTCCTGCATTTCCTGCCGTGGCTTCCAAAATGGTTGTGCCTGCCGAAAGAAGTCCTTTTCTTTCGGCATCCTCCACCAGTGCCGTACCCATTCTGTCTTTTACACTGCCTCCGGGATTTAAAAGCTCCAGCTTGGCAAAAAGCTGAACAGTTTCCTTTATCCCCATATTATTAAGCTTCAATATTGGCGTATTTCCGATTAATTCTCGGATATCATTAAAAAATCTCATAATATTATCTCCCTAAGTCTTAACAAAGCTAAATATGGATGCTCACATCCATCACTTTTTTCTTGCCTTGCTGAAGGCATATTTGAGATCATCAACTATTGCTTCCTTATCCTCTATTCCCACAGACAGGCGGATCAGGTTGTCGTCAATCCCAACTTTCCGCCTTATTTCCGGGGGTATTGAAGCATGGGTCATACTGGCGGGATGACTTACAAGAGATTCCACTCCTCCAAGGCTTTCTCCAAGGGAAATAAGCTTTACGTTCTGGAAAAATATCCTGATATCATACTCCTGGGATAAAATAAAGGAGATCATTGCACCCGGGCCCTTTGCCTGCTTTTTATGAATGTTATAACCAATGGAATCCTCAATGCCGGGGAAAAAAATTCTGGTAACCCCATCATGTTCTTTAAGAAATTCAGCTACATATACGGCATTTTCAATATGCCTATCCATCCTCACAGACAAGGTCTTCAGACCCCTTAAAAGCAGCCAGGAATCGAAGGGAGGCAGAACTCCCCCTGTGGCATTTTGCAGAAATTGAAGCCGGTTTGCAATTTCAGTGTCACCTGTAACCACAAGTCCTGCTATGACATCACTGTGACCTCCAATATATTTTGTGGCACTGTGTATTACTATATCGGCCCCAAGTTCCAGCGGCCTTTGCAGATATGGTGTCATAAATGTATTGTCCACTATGGTAAGAGCCCCGTTCTTTTTAGCTATCTGAGAAATCTTCCGGATATCTGTTATTGTAAGTAATGGATTTGCGGGGCTTTCAACTATAACGGCTGCAATTTCTCCGTTAAATTTACTTTCCACCTCCTGGATATTTGAGGTATCTGCAATTTCATACTCCAGACCGAACCTTTTGAAAACCTTGTCCAGAACTCTATAGGTTCCTCCGTATACATTATTTGAAATGATAACCCTGTCACCGCTTTTAAACAGAAGCAGGACTGCTGTAATAGCTGCCATTCCGGAAGCAAAGGCAAAGCCTGCCGCACCTCTCTCAAGTTCCTTTATAAGTACTTCCAATGCTTCTCTTGTGGGATTGCCGGTTCTTGAATATTCATAGCCCTTGTGCTGTCCCAATTCAATCTGCCTGTAAGTAGAGGTCAGATATACCGGCACACTTACCGCTCCCGTTTTTTCATCCCCGTCAATACCGCCATGTATGAGCAGGGTGTTAAAAATCCTTTGCAGGTCTGGTTCGGTTATCATTTCATTTTCCATAATCTTAACCCTCCTGAATAATTTTTTTATCAATTAACTTTTTTAAAACCACATCTATTGGATAGGATGCTTCAAAAATCCTGATGCCCTTTGCCTGTATAAATGCCAGAGCACCTCTTCCAATCCGGTTTACAATTATAGAACTGCAATCCTCTATAAGCTTTAAAGTCCTGGCAAACTCACTTTCATCATGGCTGTTGGCAGCAGACGGTTTTCTGATTTCAATAAATTTAAAAGCCTTTTGATCTATTTCATATATGTAAAAGCTTGTGGCTCTTGCAAAATGCAAATCAATATTTTTTCCGTCGCTGCTTGCAATTGCTATTCTTTGACTCATTGTGCCACCTCCTAGAAAGCCGGTATTACTGCACCCTTATACTTGTCTTCAATAAATTTGCGTACTTCCGGGGTGGTAAGCGCATTCTTCAAAGCCACTATGGCAGGTTCATTTACTCTGCTGCTTTTTGTGACAAGTATATTTGCATAAGGAGAATCCTTTCCCTCCCTGAATAGTGCGGAATTGGCATCAATACCTGCCTCAAGGATTTTATTGGTGTTGGTTATGTATCCGTCGAAATCCTCCTTCAGCCTTATCAGTTGGGCCGAATCAATTTCCTTCAGCTCTATTTTTCTGGTATATTCGGCTATATCCTTTATGGTGGCGGCATGTTCGGGCAAATCTGCCTTTAATTTAATAAATCCGTTTTGCTCCAGAATTTTCAGAGCCCTGTACTCGTTTGTAACATCATTGGGAATGCCAATAACCGCATTCTCCGGCAATTCTTCCCGGGTCCTGTATTTTGCGGAATACAAACCTATGGGCTCTACATGAATATTTCCGGCATTGGCAAGATCATAGCCTTTTTCCTTGCTGACCGAATCAAGATATGGCTGGTGCTGAAAAAAGTTCACATCAAATTCACCATTATCCGTATCTTCATTGCCGTGATCATTCTGCAGAATTGTTATATCCAGATTTACCCCAAGAGAGGCAAGTTCAGGCTTCACAAAATTCAGAAGCTCGGCATGGGGTACCTGGTCAGCCAACACCTTCAGCGTTACAGGCTTATCCTTTGAAAAGGTCTGTGCCAGAGACCTGCTGCCGTCCTCTGAGCCACCGGTTTTTCCGCAGCCTGCCGACAGCACGGCAATTAATGCCACTGCTCCGATTAAAGCAATTATTGCTCTTTTCATATTGGTCATCCTTTCAGGTTATTATTTGTAATACTTTATTTAATTGCCTGCCAATACTATATTATTACTATATGTTTACTATGTTTAAATGTTAAAAATTTTTTCCCTGCTTCATACAAGGAATCTTTTTTTCAAAATATGTCTTGACAGCGCATCCCCAATAAACTGAACCATTTGAACCAGGATTATAAGTACAAGCACAGCGGCTATGAGAATATCGGTTTTGAATCTGGAATAACCAAATCTCACCGCCACGTCTCCCAGCCCCCCGGCCCCGAAGGTACCTGCCAAAGCCGTAGTTGCTATAACGGCAATAATTGAAACTGTGAAAGCCCGTATCAGGGAAGGCAGGGCTTCGGGTATAAGCACCTTGAGTACAATCTTGTGATTTGGAGTACCCATGGCCTTTGCCGCCTCAATTTTACCTTTTGAAACCTCAAGGATACTGCTTTCAACAAGTCTTCCAAACATGGGCACACAACTTGCCACAAGGGCGAATATACATGCTTCCGGGCCATATGCCCTTCCAATGACAAGTCTCGACATGGGCAGGGTAAGTATAATTAAAATCATGGAAGGGAGAGACCTCAGCACATTTACAATTGCACCCAGTACCCTGTTGAATACAGGCAGCGGATGTATTCCCTGCTTATGGGTCAATACAAGTACAACTCCCAGGATAAGACCCAGGATAAGAGTGAATATTGTGGTAACAAAGGTCATGTAAAGAGTATCTATTATTGCCGGAGCAATAATAGCCCACACCTCACGTCCAAAAGCACTTTTAATCACTTCGACAAAGCTGCTGTTATTAAGATTCAAATATACTCCCCCTCATTTACCCATTGATTTGCAGCAAATTCCGCATTTATTTTTACAAAAAGCCTGGCTGTATCACTCCCTGGGTTTTGGAATATTTCCCGAACACTTCCTCGTTCTACTATGATTCCATTTTCAAGCACCGCCATATTTTTACAGGAGTATTTTATAACGTCAAGCTCATGAGTTATAAGTATTATTGTAAGACCAAGCTTCCTGTTTATATCCTTTAAAAGGTCCAGCACCGAAAGGGTTGTTTGAGGGTCAAGTGCGGAGGTTGCCTCATCACTGAGCAATACCTGGGGATGGTTTGCAAGGGCTCTTGCAATACCCACTCTTTGCTTCTGACCTCCGCTGAGCTGCCCCATATGGCAGTTTACCTTCTGGCTTAACTCTACAAGTTCCAGCAGCTCTTCAACTCTGTTTCTTATTTTCTTTTTGTCATAGCCTGCTATTTCAAGGGGATAGGCAACATTGCCAAACACGGTTCTGGAATCAAAAAGATTAAAATTCTGAAAAATCATACCTATCTTTTTTCTATAGTGGTTCAACGCCTTTTTTGATGTATTTGTAATCTCATTTTCACCAATGCGGACACTGCCTCTATCAGGAGTTTCCAGACCATTGAGGCATCTTATGAGTGTGGATTTGCCTGCCCCGCTGAAGCCTACTACTCCAAAAATATCACCCCTGTCCAGCTTCAGATTGATACCCTTTAGTACTTCCACATCCCCATCTGCATTTCTGAAGGATTTATGCAAATCCTCTACAATTATAAAACCGCTCTCCATGCCGACCTCCGCCAAAGTGCCACCATTGACCATGACCATTTGCTATCTGTATGTGTTAAGTACCCTGTCATAGATGTCTTCAATTGCTCTCAATCCTCCGTTATAGCCTGCATACCCGCAGTTGAGCACAAGCCTGTAGGTTACCGGTGCGCTTATTATCAAAAGATCTGCCTTTAAGTCATTTGCCAGGTCTCTTTCCCAACCGCTTCCCAAAATAAGGGTCCTGTTCTTTGGAGGCGACTGTCTTATTTCCTCCTGAATGGCTCCTCCGTCTATTGAGAAGACAACCTCAGCAGATCTTAAATCTGATATCTTTGAAAATTGCAATTTAACAGACTCCCTGAATTCCTCCGGAGTATCGTCGATAACATATTGTTTTTCGGGCAGGATGCCCAGCTCATTCAGAAGAAATTTAGAAAAACCAATGGAATAGGAAGCATCCAATATCGTATAAAACCGTCTGGGGATACCATACCTGAATTCAAGCATAAAATCTGCCGTTCGTTCAATAAAGGAGTAATATTTCTCCTCCTCCAGACGTATGAAATCCTCGGTTTTTTTATCATCCAGTTCTCCAAACCCGGAAACCTGTCTCAGAAATTTTGAAGTCTCTATTCCTCCGATTGGAAGATAGGGGAATTGAATATAGGGTGTGCCGTATTTTTCTTCAAGATGTCTTACTATGCCCAGTCCTGCCCAGCTATTTACCAGAATATTAAACTGGGCATGGGGTATGGTTTTCCACTCTTCAACACCTTGTGAATCATTCCCGAACAGTATGTTCACCTTCAGTCCGATTCCTTCCAATATTCTTTTGATTTCTTTAAGATTTCCGTTCCAGTATGGATCTTGATAGGGAATTGTTGCAAAAACATTTACAAGTCCCTTTTTAAAGGCTCCGCCCTTGTTGAAGGCATCCACATATTGGTCGATTATTGCATTAACAACAGTTTCATGACTTTTATAATTGTTGCTTTTAAAGCCACCTGTTTCAGCATATACGATGGGCTTCCCCTGTGACCGGTATTCTCCTGCCACTCTTCCCACATCATCACCCACAATATCAGAAGTACATCCGGTCAGGACAACGTACAAATCCCCGTCGATTACTTTGAAAGCGCCGTCTATTACATTTCTCAGCCTGCCCTCTCCTCCGTAGACCACCTCGGCTTCACCCGCATTTGTACAGGGTATGGTATTGCCGCCTGCGTACCCCTCGCCCTGTCCTATGAGGCTGCTGACCTTGGAGCTGCAGCCGGGTCCTGCATGCAATATGGGCACTCCTCTCCTGATTGCGACAACTGTCTGCTGTGCACCAATTGCACAGGAGTATCTTGGCTGCTCAATAAACTTCAACATCTATGTTTCCTCCAAGAAAAGAAAATGGGTTTTGCTCAAGCCACCATTTTGTGTATGGCATAGTGCTGTGTTTTGCAAGGTTGGTTACAAATTCCCTGTTATCAATAGTTTCAAGTATTCTTTCAGCATAGTTCAGAACACCCTGATAGCCAAAGCCGAATTGCTCATCTCCTATAAGCAGTGTCGGAACGCCCAGCTTGGCACCCCATAATGTCATTCCTCCATGTCGTGCTATCATGATGTCTGGACGTACTTTATTCAATATGTTGACAAGTTCATAAGCCTGTTTGTTGCATACATTATAGTTGTGAACATCTCCGTAGGTATTCACATCATGGGCCAGGGCATCCGAAGCAGGATCAGCATTGTCATAGACAGGGTCATGGTGGAATATTGCCGCTCCCTGAACCTTAAGACCAAGCTCCCTTAACAAGGCAATCAGTGCATGCCCGTGGGCGGCACCGGCAGTAATATAGGCAGTCTTTCCCTGCAGCTTTCTCCTGTATTCCTCCAGAATAGGCAAAACCCTGCTGTGTTCCTTTTGAATGTACTCCTCAATTTCCTTTTCCCTTTTCAAAACTTTGCCCAATTCCCTGAGCCAGGCGTCAGTTCCTGGAATACCATAAGCCGGAGGTGCTTTAATCTCAGGAACTCCATACAACTGCTCAAGAGCAGCCCCCAGGTAAGTTCCAAGTGTAGGACATATCTGAATGGTAGCGGCAGCCTCTGATATATATTCCAGGTCAGCCACGGTAGAAAACGGAACTATATAGTCCGCCTTGTAGCCCAAAGGCTCCAATAGCTCATCAAAAATATGCGAACCCCAGAAGTTTATAATGTTGACGTTGTTGGTTTTCTTTTTTGGGGGTTTTACCAGCTTTCTTACTATGGAGTGATAGGCCGAATCAAAACCTGTAGTCCATATCTTTGATTTGAAGCCTTCACAATAGCAGCCTATGACAGGTATTCCCAATTCATCGGTCATCTGGTTGGCAACAGCTTCTATGTCATCTCCGATGATTGCCGATGCACATGAGGTTGTAATAAATATGGCCTTGGGTTTGACTCTTTCATAGACCTGCCGGACAGTTTCACCAAGTTTGGCAGTCGCTCCGAAAATAGTATCCTTCTCCTCAATATTTGAATTAAAATATCTTCCGGTTGCAGGAGGCAGATTTCTTTCCATCTGCCCTACCCTATATACGAAGTTAAACCCGAAAAAATCGCCGGAACAGCCAACAGGTGCATGATTTATAATTGCGGCATCTCTTATCATGGAAAGCTGGCAAAATGCATTTCCTGAACTGCAACCCATGCATTGGCTGAAGCTTCTTACGCTGTCCTGAAGCTTGCCTGCCCTTGCACACCTTACAAGTTCACCTGCCGTACCTTCAAAGCCGGTAATCGATCCCAGCCGCACTTCCCTTATTTGAACCTCTTGGCTTTTTATATTGATTGAGCTCACATTATTACCTCCCCAAAGTCATTTCACTTTAAAGATTTCCAACTGCCTCGGTTCGCACCTCACCTGTTTCAAGGGCCAACAGGTAGTCTCCCCATTTTGCCGCCCAGGCTCTCAGTTCTGATACCTCCAGCGGTGCCGGAACCTTTGATTCCTCATGTCCCGCTATTTTTGCGGCGAGAGCTTTATATACCTTTGCCTGCTTTGATTCAGGGGCGGCCTCGATAGTAGTCTTTCCCTGAAGCTCGCTTTGCGTAACTGTTACCGATCGAGGGACATATTCAACCACCTGGGTATTTGTCTGTTTGACAAAGTCATCAATTATATCCTTTGCATAGGGTGCGTTAATGGAATTTGCAATTACGCCTCCAAGTAATGCTCCGCCTGAATTTGAATATTTATGTATCCCTTTAAACAGGTTGTTGGCAGCGTAAACGGCCATAAAATCTGCGGAGGAAACTGTGAATACGTGCTCTGCGATACCTTCTCTTATTGGAACCGCAAAGCCGCCGCATACTACATCTCCCAGCACGTCATAAATTACATAGTCCAGATCCAGTTCTTCAAATATATTCTGCTGCTTGAACAGTTGCACTGCGGTTATTATTCCCCTGCCGGCACAGCCTACCCCGGGTGCGGGTCCTCCGGCCTCAACGCAGTAAATACCGTTGAAGCCTTCAAAAATCACCTCATGTGCCTTCACTGAATTTTTTTCTCTCAAGGTATCCAGTACGGTGGGTATATAGTTGCCGCCTCTTAAAGTATTGGTTGAGTCGCTTTTGGGGTCACAGCCGAATTGCATTACCTTATAGCCTGCTGCTGAAAGGGCAGCGCTTATATTTGAAGTTGTTGTTGACTTTCCTATTCCCCCTTTTCCGTATATTGCTATCTGCTTGATTTTCTTTGCCATTGATTTCTCTCCTTAATCCTTTAATTTAACTGCTGAATTTAAATAATCCACTTTCTCCATAGAATGGATAAGCGGGTTTATAACTTTATTCAGGGCAGAGTATATTAAGCCGGGTATTACATAAGCCTTTACACCCGCATTTTCCAGAGCCTCCAGGGCACCCTGGCCGATTTGGCTGACCACAACCATCCTGCAGTCGGATATTGCATTGATTACATCAGCCATGGCCGATTCATTATGCTCTCCTGTACTGCAGGCAGGAACGGTATGCCTTATTTCACTGAAGTTCCATTGGCCTTTACTATCTGCATCAAATATCATAAATTGCCTGCAGTGGCCGAAATGCTGATTTACAACTTTTCCGTCACTGCTTGCCACTGCAATTTTAAATTCCATAAATACCTCCAAGCTACTCCTTCAGATGCCTATACCCCATATCTCAAACAATTTTGTCCGACTCCAAATACTAGCCGTGTGAGAAGGTTTCCAACGGCTGGTCATACAGTAACTCCGACAGGTCGCCAGGTCTTCCGGGAATGCCGCAGGCGTCGGCCCGGCACTGCTTGCAGTGTCGGAAGACCTGGAGGTATTTTTCTGCCGATACTCTGGCATTATTCAACTCAGTGCAATCAGGAGCCTTATGACTGCTCATCTCATTCTGAGGTATCAACGGAATTATGTTCATCATGGCTGCTCCTGCCTCCGAGGTTACTCTGGCTATTTCCTCTATATGCGAAAGATTTATATCAGGTATTAAAACAGTATTGATTTTCACTAAAACCTCCAGGCGGCTTATTGTCCTGATGCCTTCAAGCTGTTTGGCAATCAGGATTTCAGCAGCTTTTCTGCCGGTTATGTATTCGTTTTTGTAATATATGCCTGAACAGATCTTTTCCAATATTTCAGGCTCAACTGCATTTACTGTTACAGATATTGTTTTTATTCCAGTATCCGCTATCCTCCGGGCATTCTCAGACAGCATAAGCCCATTTGTACTCAGGCACTTTATCAGCTCGGGATACTTCTTTTCAATAAGCTCAAAGGTTTCCAGAGCATCGGTTGTAGCAAGGGCATCTCCCGGCCCTGCGATTCCTGCCACAGTCAGCTCGGGACAAAGCAGTAAAGCCTTTTCCAATGTCCTCAGTGCTTCGTCAGGAGTCAGCACTTTACAGGCCACTCCCGGGCGGTTTTCTGTCTTGTTCAGGCTCCTTTTACAAAACCTGCAGTGAATATTGCAGATGGGACTTACCGGCAAATGTATACGGCCATGAATAAAATGTGCTTCGCCGCTAAAGCATGGGTGTTTCTTCCTTAAGTGGTCATACCCTTCCTTATTGCTCATTACTGTCAGGTTAACTGTGCTGTGTTCCATAAATACCACCTTTTTAAGAATTCCTGATTTTTAATGATTTCCAGGGCCTTTAAAAGCTAAAAATAAAAAAGACCAAGCAAAGCCGGCATTTCGGCTTAACCTAGTCTCTAATATCTTTAGTCAACTAAAACAATAAATTTGTTTTTATGTAGTTATTTAACCCTTACTTTTTCATTCTTTTCGATCTGGATGAGTGTTCCGTCCTGAAAAACAAGTGTTATTGAACCGTATTTCAGGGTTTTTGCCATTTCACACAATTTTTCAATATCCTCTTTTGTGATTGGTACCTTTGACTGACTTTCCTGTGTTATACTCACTTTAGCACCACCTTCACCCGCTTCTTGAAACTTGGATTTCACTAAAAAAATAATCAACTTTCGCAGCCAGCATTTATTGCCTTGTTTAATATCAAATATTGACGTATGAAAATTCTGTGTTAAATGCATCAAAAACAACAACAATACTAAGAGAGAACAATGCTTGGTTGGAAAAAGTTTTAATTCTGCAATAATTTCCTATCCGGCAAATCAATAAAATAACTGCGAAAGTTAATTATAGATAACTTAACCTGTTGTGCCAGTTAAAAACTTTATTAACTGGCACAACCAGATAACTTACGAAAAATCCTATTAAAACGATAATTCATATATGTTTTATATGTTATTATGAGTATATTACTACTGAGAAAAAATGTCAATAGTTTATAAGGGATTTTTTATATTTTTTTAAAATCGTCCTCCCGGGACTTGCAGACTTATCTGTTAAAAACCGCTGGCACAACGAGTTGATTTTAATAAAAAGCTCTGTTAGACATAATTGTTGGTTATTGAACATATGTTCGGTTTGTGGTATAATTACCATATTACTATGTTGGGAGCAGTAATAATGCCATCAGTATCAACAATTAAAACAGATATAGCCAAATTAGCCGAGTATGAACTACATGATTTGTTTAATTATATTTGTGAAATTATGACTATAAATACTATAACTCGTAATTTACCAAAAGACTTCCGAGAATCAAGATTTGCGAATGGTTCTGTATGTCCATACTGCAAGAATGAAAGAATTATCAAACATGGGAAACTAAATGGTCGCCAACGTTTCGGATGCAAAGTCTGTGGGAAGACCTTTAATGACTTTTCACTCTCTGCCCTGGCAAATTCAAAATTGCCCTTAGTTAAATGGCTCGGATATGCCAAATGTATAGCCATTGATATTTATATAAACTTAAAGTACAGATATTTATATTTTGCGAGGAGGACAAAATGTACGAAGGAGCAATAATTAAAGAGACTTTAACAGATGAATTGATTTTAGATTGTTTGAAAATTGATAAAGTTGAAATTTGGAAAACAAATGAAACCATCAAATATTGGACAATGGTATTTTTCAAATCCAATGAAAGTGATTTTCCTGAAAAACTTTCAAAAGCACTTATTGACGGTTGGTTTGCCGACATGAAATGTGATAATACAAAATCCATTGTTTTCAAAAATAAAGTCCTTAAATATGAAATTGGAAATGCAGTTGAGAAAGAAGCAGTTCTTAAAGAATGCCGTTCCATGGGAATTCCTGACGAGCAGTTTAATTGGAGTGAATAGGTATTATGACAACAGATGAAATATTAAACTATTGCTTATCAAAGACAGGTGCTTATATTGAGTTTCCTTTTGGTGATATGCCTATTTGTGTAAAGGTTGAAAAGAGATTGTTTGCACAAATGTATCCCAGTAAAGATGATTACAAAATTACACTCAACTGCGATATGGCGACAGGAGAAATTTATCGTAACTTATATCCAAATATAGTTGTCAGAGGTTATCATTGTCCCCCTATACAACAACCATATTTTAACACGGTTTATCTTGATGGCGTAATTCCCGATGTAGAATTGCAGAAGATGATAGACCATTCTTACTCAACTGTAGTAAGGAAATTGCCTCGAAAGACACAAAAAGAGTTATTAGAAGTACCTACAAAATAGATAATTCTCTATCAATAATCTTTTATATGGGGTAACATCCCATTTGATGGTATAAAAACAACAATATTATCTAACAGGGCTTAATAAAAAAAAGAGGCAATGTACCCCGTGCATACCGTCAGGTCCATTACCTCAATGTTTCATTTTCATTTGCCTTATTTGTTCTGAAGCTTATAAATAATCCGGCAGCCCTGCTGGTCAATGTACTTTTCAATGTCTCCGGTGTTAAGGGAATTTGTGCCGATGACTACGTTGCTTTTTCCAAAAGCGCTGCTGTAGACCGCCACATGGGTTATGTTCGCATTGAATTTGGCAAAGGTACTTGTTATCATGGACAGCATGCCAGGTGCATCCTCAACCTCGATAGTCATTCTGGTGCCAGGTTCTCTGAAGCCCAGAAGCTCTATAAAGGAATCAAAAATGTCCCCCTCGGTTATAATTCCTACCAGCTTATCATTTTCAACTACAGGAAGAAAGCCTATATCATTATCTCTCATGAGCAGCGCCGCTTCCTCCAGAAGAGCATTGGGTGAAACAGTGACGGGATTTTTTGCCATAATACTGCTGATTTTGGTTTTAGCCAGCAGATAAGTAATTTCACCCATGCTTAAGGCCGTTGCCTTTGAGGGAGAAACCTTGACTATATCCCCACGGGATACAACTCCTACCAGCTTCCCGTTCTCTACCACAGGAAGGCGTTTAATGCCGTGATTTTTAATTATTTCCTGCGCATCTGGAATTGTCTGCGCCGGTGATATAGTAAAAGGATTTGAAGTCATTTTGTTCTTAACAAACATAATAATCTCCTATCTGCGCCCACAGCGCTCAAATAGTAATGAAAAAACAATTGTGTCTTTTCATTTTCTAGCCTCCTAAATATGCCTTTCTGATTTCATCGCTCTGCATTAATTCATTGCCCGTACCAGTCAGCACAATTGAGCCGGTTTCCATTACATAGGCTCTGTTTGCTATCTGAAGCGCCATGCTGGCATTTTGTTCAACCAGCAGGATTGTGGTTCCAGTCTGATTTATACTTTTAATTATGTCAAATATCTCTTTTACAAACAAGGGCGCAAGTCCCATTGACGGCTCGTCCAGAAAAAGCATTCTTGGACTGCTCATGAGCGCACGTCCCATCGCCAGCATTTGCTGCTCGCCTCCGGAAAGAGTTCCGGCAGCCTGCTTCTTTCTCTTTTCCAGGATGGGAAAGCGTTCATATATCATATTCAGGTCCTTATTTATTTGTGCCTTGTCTTTTCGGAGGTACGCACCCAGTTCAAGATTTTCAAGCACCGTCATGGTTGAGAAAACCCTTCTGCCTTCAGGTACCTGGCATATTCCCATTTTTACTCTGTCCTGAGGAGAAATGGAGGTTATATCCCTGCCCTCAAAAATAATTGAACCCCTGGTAGGCTTCTTCAAGCCTGAAATAGTTCTCAGGGCGGTGGTCTTACCCGCTCCGTTGGCACCTATAAGTGTTACTATTTCACCTTGCTCAACGGTCAGTGAAATGTCCTTCAATGCATGAATAACACCGAAGTGAACATCCAGATTTTTAATTTCAAGCATTGTCGACCTCCTCTCCCAGGTACGCTTCTATGACCCGCTTATTTGTCCTTATCTCTGCCGGTGTACCGTTGGCAATGACTTGACCATAGTCCAGCACATAAATCCTTTCACAGATTTTCATTACCAGGGACATATCGTGTTCTATGAGAAGAATGGTAAGCTTGAACTGTTTTCTTATATACTGTATCAAATCTGTCAATTGTGCCGTTTCGGCAGGATTCATGCCCGCAGCAGGCTCATCCAGCAGAAGTACGGAAGGTTCCGTGGCAAGTGCCCTCACTATTTCAAGGTGGCGTTGTTCGCCGTAGGGCAGGTTTCTGGCCAGCTCATCTTTTTTACCTTCCAGGTGGAATATCTTAAGCAGCTCTATACTTTTTCTTTCAAGCTCCTTTTCAGCCCTTAAATACGAAGGAAGGTGAAGAAATGAGGATATCAAACCATATTTTACATTCTGATTCATGGCAATCCGGACATTGTCCAAAACTGTCAAGTCCTTGAAAAGTCTTATATTCTGAAAGGTTCTTGCAAGGCCGTCCTTGCAGACGGCGTATGGCTTCATGCCTTGAATTTCTTTTGACACCCCGTTTTTGGTCAGTGTAATGGAACCCGAAGTAGGTTCATATACACCTGTGAGAAGGTTAAAGGCAGTGGTTTTTCCGGCTCCATTGGGGCCTATGAGACCTATCAGCTCACCCTGCTCCAACTCAAGATTCACTTTTGAAACCGCAGTCAAGCCGCCAAAGGATTTAGTCAAATCTTTTACAGTTAATATAGCCATGTCATGACTCCTCCTTCCGGGTTTTGGATTTGAGCCCAAGTTTTTTAAACACAGACAGTGATATTTCTTTTGAACCCATTAATCCCTGTGGTCTGAACAACATTAATATGATAAGCAATAAAGCATATATTATCATGCGGACTTCTGAAAAGGATTGTAAAAACATAGATATGACAGCCAGCAGCACAGCCGCTATTATTGAACCTGAAATGCTTCCCAGGCCTCCAAGAACCACGATTACCAGCACATCCACCGACTTTAGGAAGCCAAACAGGTCAGGCTTCAGGAAGAAGAAAAAGGATGCATAAAGGCCTCCTGCTATTCCGGCAAAAAAGGCGCCCAGGGTAAAGGAAATAACCTTGTATTTGGTGGTATTTATACCCATGGATTCGGCGGCTATCTCGTCCTCCCTGATGGATATGCAGGCACGTCCGTGGGAGGATTTCAGGAAGTTGGTTATTATCAATACCGTAGCCACGGTAAAAACAAACATCCAGGTCCAGTTAACAAACTGGGGAATGCCTTGAAGACCTGCGGCGCCATTTGTAATTTCCAGATTAAGGAATACTATCTTTATGATTTCAGCCATGCCAAGTGTTGCAATTGCCAGGTAATCCCCCCTCAGCCTGAGTGTGGGAAGGCCAACAACAGCACCGATCAATGCGGCGGCTATGGCTCCTGCAATTATACCCATGATAAAGCCCACAGCAGTAGGATTATTTATGGTAATAATCGCACACACATAAGCACCTATTGACATAAAACCGGCATGCCCCAAAGAAAACTGTCCTGTAAAGCCTGTTATGAGATTTAAGCTGACGGCCAGAACAATATTGATACAAATAGTAGCCAGTGTAGCCTGCAGGTAATCGTCAATGATACCGGCAGATATGAGTCCCTGAATTGCTGCATAAGTAATCAAAATCATAATAAATTTCTGAAGAGCACTATGTTTAAATATGTTTTTCATTGATTACACCTTCTCCTTGGTATTTTTGCCAAGCAGACCAGCCGGCTTAACAATAAGAATCAATATAAGGATTGCAAACACAACCGCATCCTTATATAACGAGTTACCATATCCCGATACGAAAACTTCAACTGTTCCGATAAAATACCCGCCTATCATGGCGCCCGGAATAATGCCTATGCCGCCGAAAACTGCTGCAACAAAGGCTTTAAGTCCTGGTATAACCCCCATAAGAGGATCAATGGAATTGTAATAGATACCCACAAGCACTCCTGCCGCTCCGGCTAATGCGGAACCGATAGCAAAAGTAAAGGAAATTGTTGAATTCACATTGATTCCCATTAATTCCGCAGCGTCCTTGTCCAGAGATACTGCCCTCATTGCCTTGCCCACTTTTGTTTTCTTGACGATAAACTGCAGCATGGCCATTAATATGATGGTGCTTATGACTATTAATATCTGCTGTGCTGTAATCTTCAAACCGCCAACCGCAAAGCTTTTGGCCAGAAAACCTGTCATTTCAGGATATGCGCGTACATTTGCCTTTACGAAAAACATGGTTCCATACTCTATAAACAGTGATACTCCAATTGCAGTGATCAATACGGCTATTCTTGTAGCGTTTCTCAAGGGCTTGTACGCTATCTTCTCAATAAGCACGCCGATAACCGTACAAACAAGCATTGCTATAACCATGGATGGGAAAAAACCCAGCTTAAGCGAAGTCATACAGAAGTAACCGATATATGCACCAAGCATATATACGTCACAGTGTGCAAAGTTTATTAGTTTTATAATACCGTAAACCATGGTGTAACCCAATGCTATTAATGCATATATACTACCAAGGGATATTCCGTTAATCACCTGCTGTAAAAAATTCTCCAATTCACTTCCCCCTCATACCGGTCTATTGGTTTATACATAGAAGTAAGGGCGATATATTTATCCCCCCTACTCCATTGTAAAACTAAGCTTATATTACTATAAATACTGTATCTCCTATTTATAGTTTTTAACTTTTAAATGCGGTAAGACTATTTTCCGCTTCTTACGGCTGTGGCCTGAACACCATTTTCAAGGCCGACTATTACGATAGCCTTTACCGGATTGTGGTTTTCATCAATGCTGAAGGAACCGGTAACACCTGTGAAATCCGTGGTTGAAGCAAGCGCTTCCTTTAATGCCTCACTGTCAAGGCTCTTGCTTCTCTTAATACCATCAGCTAAAAATTTTGCAAGGTCATATCCCAAGGCATGGAAGGCGTTGGGCTCTTTATTGTATTTTTTCTTGAAATCATCAATAAATTTAATAACGGTTGGGTCCTTATCCAAGGATGAATAGTGGTTTGTAAAATATACCTTGCTAAGTGCACCTGCTCCGGCTAAGCTTGTCAAATCAGGAGAATCAAAGCCGTCCGCACCAAGAATAGGCTTGTCTATTCCCAGAGCACGAGCCTGCTTTATAATCAGACCTGCTTCCTCATAATAGCCCGGCAGATATATAACATCAAAATCAAGATCCTTTATCTTGGTCAATATTGCGTTAAAATCCTTGTCCTTTGCTACATAGGCTTCTTCACCCACAATAGTGCCGCCCGCATCCTTAAAGGTCTTTATAAAGTTCTCGGCAAGTCCCTTTGCATAGTCGCTTGAGCTGTCCTTTACTATAACAGCCTTCTTTGCACTTAAGTTCTGTGAGGCAAAGTTTGCCATAGCTGTTCCCTGGAAGGAGTCGGTATAGCAAATACGGAAGGCATAGTCCTTCTTGCCTGTCTTGTCTACAGTAACATCATCGGCTGTAGCTGAACCGCTTATTACAGGAACCTTTTTCTTTTCGGCAACTGATACTTCAGATTTAAAGGAGCCTGACGTTGCAGGTCCCAGTATTGCAAGAACCTTGTCCTGTGATATCAGCTTGTTTGCTAGAATAACAGCTTCTGCAGGTTCCGACTTATTGTCGTATTTTACGGGAACCAGCTTTTTGCCGTCAATTCCTCCTGCTGCATTTATTTCATCAATTGCCAGCATTATTCCGTCAACTGAACTCTGCCCATATGAAGCAACTCCGCCTGACAATTCATAGTTTATGCCAATCTTGATTTCATTTGCATTGGCCTGGCTACCTTCAGATTTAACTCCGCACGCAGTTATTCCCGAAACCAGGAGGCCAACGGCGAGCAGCATACTAAGCTTTTTCTTCATAACAAATCCCCCTATTTTTTTCTGTAATTTTTTATAGAATATTGTTTTTTCATTCTAGTATCTTTTTAACAGCTTGTCAATGCACCGCTTTAGCAAGTTAATCCAACAGTGCCGTGAATTATTATTTAAAATTTTATCATCAGTTTATATTGTCCGTATTATACATTCTGTGCCAAAACCATTGTTTTTATGTACAGCCCGGCATAGAATCAAATTTTCCCTTCCGAACTTTTTATATGATTTTCATACAGATCAGGTCTTTTGATTCTGGTGCGCTCCAGGGACCGGGCACTCCTCCATTTTTGAATGTTTGCATGATGTCCTGACAAAAGTATTTCAGGAACCTGTTTTCCTTCATATTCAGCCGGCCTTGTGTATTGGGGATATTCCAGAAGACCGTTGAAATGTGACTCTTCACTAAAGGAACCTTCATTTGACAAGACCCCTGGGACAAGCCTGCTTACACAGTCTATAAGCACCATTGCAGGCAGCTCCCCGCCGGTGAGTACATAGTCCCCTATGGAAATCTCTTCATCAACCAATTCCTCAATTATACGTTCATCTATACCTTCATAATGTCCGCAGAGCAATATCAAATGCTCTTCCTTTGAAAGCTCTACGGCTACTTTCTGTGTCAGCACCCGCCCCTGGGGGCTCATGTAAATCACCTTCGGTTTTGTCTGCAAACCTTCAGTAACAGCCCTGTAAGCGTCAAACATCGGCTGGCACATCATAACCATTCCATTGCCGCCTCCAAAGGGATAGTCATCAACCTTCCTATGCTTATCTCTGGTATAATCTCTTATATTAACGGCATTAACCTCAATCAAGCCCTTCTCCTGCGCCCTTCCTATGATGCTTTCCTTCATCACAAGTGAAAAGGTTTCAGGAAAAAGCGTCAGCACATCGAATCTCATCAATCCAATAATCCTTTCGGCAGTATAACTGATATTCTTCCTGCATCCAACAGAACCTCTTTTACAACACTTTTAAGTGCAGGAATCAATATCTCCGTTCCTGCATCATCCCTGACCACGTATACATCATTGCTGCCGGTCTGAATGACATCCTTCAGCTTTCCCAAGAGAGTTTCCTTCTCGTCATATACGCTCAAGCCTATCAAATCTGTAATGAAGAAGGAATCCTTGGGAAGCTTTATGGCATTTTCCCGGTCAATCTTCAAATACATGCCCTTCAATTTTTCTGCTGCTTCTATACTGTCAACACCCTTGAACTTAATGATAACAAATTGTTTGAAAAACTTTACTCCCGCCAGTTCATATTTTTCAAGGCTGCCGTTTTTATCTATATAAACCCATTCAAGCTTTTTAAATCTCTGGGGATCGTCCGTCAATGCTGTTGACTTCAATTCTCCCTTGACTCCATGAGTATTTACCAATTGTCCAACTATCAAATATTCCGCTAACATGCTACTCCGCCACCCTTCAGTTCTTGCCCCGTACCGGCACTGCCTGCCGTTGCCGGCGCCATAAAAAACGGTATTTTAAAAAAGAAAAAGGCCATAAGCCCCCTTCTTTTTTATTTCAGGAATTCCATCCCTTAATTTCATTATTGTATGATATCTACAACAACTCTTCTGTTGTCCTTAACAGCCGCAGCCTTGACAACAGTTCTGATAGCCTTGGCAATTCTGCCCTGCTTTCCTATTACTTTTCCCATATCATCCTTGGCAACTTTCAGTTCAAGTATGATGGACTTCTCGTTCTGAATTTCATTAACAAAAACCTCGTCAGGATAATCCACAAGAGCTTTTGCAATATTCTCCAGCAATAATTTCATATTAACCTCCTAAGCCATGTTATGGCTCTGAGCCGCACTTTGACCAAAAGCAGATAAAATCATTCCTTCCCATTTGCTGTAAAAGCGAATAAAGAAGGCTAACCGGCCATGTGCACTTTCAACATATTCATTTAAAGCCTGGTTTTTAAGCAATGTTCAAGCCGAACTTCCGCCGGCAAGGCATCAAAGGTACTATAGGAGGTTAAACCTTAACCTCCGCTATGCCCCGTAACCGGTTAACCGATTATACCCTGCTTCTTGAGAAGTGACTTAACTGTATCAGTAGGCTGTGCACCATTCTTTATCCATTTCTGAGCCTTTTCAGAATCAATATTAACCTGAGCAGGTTCAACAACAGGATTGTAAGTACCTATTTCTTCAATGAATCTACCATCTCTGGGATATCTTGAATCAGCAACTACTACTCTGTAGAAAGGGTTCTTCTTGGCACCTATTCTCTTTAAACGTATCTTTACTGCCATTTATTTTCACCTCCTTTAAAGGATTATAATTAGGGATATCCGAATAATAAAACCAGATTCTTGAGTGAGAGATTTTTCGTCAGTACAAGGCGGAGGAGGGCACAATACCGACCGTATTGCAACCAACGACAACGCAGTAATGACGGAAAATAGCCGTTCAAGAATAGGAATTTATTATTTGGTCATTCCTTATTATTAAAAAGGCATTTTAAACTTTCCAAAACCGCCTTTTTTACCGCGCTTACCCATGTCACTCATCATTTTCATCATCTTTTTCATCTCTTCAAACTGCTTGAGCAACTGGTTTACCTCCTGAATAGTGGTGCCGCTTCCCGCTGCTATTCTTTTCCTGCGGCTGCCGTTCAGTACGGAAGGATCATTTCTTTCCTTCCTGGTCATGGATTGGATAATAGCTTCCATCCTGACCATGTTTTTCTCGTTTGCACTCACATCTATATTTTTCAGTGCCTTTGCATCAACACCGGGCAGCATGCCGAGAATATCCCCCAGGGGACCCATTTTCTTCATCTGCTGCATCTGTTCAAGGAAATCCTCCAGCGTGAACTGCATGGTTCGCATTTTCTTTTCCAGCTCAATTGCCTTTTTCTCATCATATGCTTCCTGGGCCTTTTCAATAAGACTGAGCACATCACCCATTCCAAGAATTCTTGAGGCCATTCTGTCAGGGAAAAAGGGCTCAATATCACTGAGCTTTTCACCCATACCTGCAAACTTTATGGGCTTTCCGGTGACTGCTTTTACTGAAAGCGCAGCTCCGCCTCTTGTGTCACCGTCCAGCTTCGTAAGAACGATACCGTCAATTCCAAGCTTTTCATTGAAGCTTTCTGAAACATTTACAGCATCCTGCCCCGTCATGGAATCAACCACCAGCAGTATTTCATGAGGAACTACCGATTTTTTTATATTCAGCAGTTCATCCATAAGCTTTTCATCAATGTGAAGCCGTCCGGCGGTGTCCAGAATAACCAGGTCGTGCTGCTTCAGGCTTGCGTATTTGACAGCCTCCCTTGCAATTTCCACCGGATTCTGATTGTTCTCCAAAGTGAAAACAGGTATGTTTAACTGTCCTCCAACAACCTGAAGCTGTTTAATAGCCGCAGGCCTGTATACGTCGCAGGCAACCAGCAACGGGTTTTTTCCCTGCTTTCTCATAAGGCTTGCCAATTTTCCGGAGGTAGTGGTCTTACCTGAACCCTGAAGTCCGCACATCATAAATACAGTGGGGGGCTTTGGAGCAAAGGTAACCTTGCTTTGTTCCCTTCCAAGGAGTTCTATAAGCTCCTCATGAACTATCTTGACAACCTGCTGGCCCGGAGTAAGGCTTTCCAGCACATCAGAGCCTACGCACCTTTCTGAAACCTTGCCTATAAAATCCTTAACAACTTTAAAATTAACGTCAGCCTCAAGCAGAGCGAGCTTGATTTCTCTCATCATATCCTTTACGTCTTTTTCGGATACTCTGCCCTGACCACGGATTTTTTTAATTGTCTCTTGGAGCTTTCCTGATAAACCCTCAAAAACCGACATCCCAAAACCTCCAATACTACCATCTATATACTGTTTACAAGCTCTGCCAGTTCACGTTTGACTTGCTCTACAATTTCCCTGTTGTGCTGGTCAAGCCCGCTTGTCCCGATATTTTCAACCAAATGCCAAACCTGTTCCGCTTTTTTTCTTTGCTGTGCAAATTTACTCAGCAGTCCAAGCTTTTCTTCATATTCATTGAGTAATGCCCTGCCGCGCTTTTCATTGTCATAAACGCCCTGTCTGCTGATGTTCAGTTGTTCGGCAATCTCCGACAAAGTAAAGTCGTTATTGTAATGCAGGTCAAGAATCTCATACTGTCTCTGTGTGAGCAACAGACCATAAAAATCAAGCAGCAGAGAGGTTTCATATACTTTATCCATTCATTTGCCTTTCAGACCATGGTAATTGACTTTACTAACATAGTTTAAAACATCAAACAAAGGTTGTCAAGTATTTTTACTTTACATATTATTTGCTTTTATTGCGGACATATATATGCTTTATCTTTGAATTATTAGTGTCACGCTCTTCAATCTCAAATTCCTTCAATTTTCTTATAAGATGGGTAAGCTTGTAAAAGCCAAAGTTTCTGGGATCAAAATCCGGCTGTTTCTTTATAATCAGATTCCCCACATCCCCAAGGAAGGCCCAGCCGTTTTCGTCCTCAACATCATGTATTGAAACCGATATAAGGTTGATTATGTCCTTTCCGATGGAAACTGTATTGCCCTTAGGCTCTTTCTCTGCAACTTCATCCTTTTTGACACAGTTATCAAAGTTATTATTTGTCTGTGAAGCTCCGCTGATTATTTCTATATAGGTAAATTTATCACAGGCAGAAATAAAAGGACTGGGGGTCTTTCTTTCCCCTATTCCAAAAACCTTCTTGCCGGCTTCTCTCAGTCTGGTAACAAGTCTGGTGAAGTCACTGTCGCTTGATATTATGCAAAAGCCTTCAACCTGTCCGGAATATAATATGTCCATTGCGTCAATTATCATGGCAGAGTCCGATGAATTTTTACCTGAAGTGTAACTGTATTGCTGTGTAGGAGTAATGGCATTTTCCAAAAGTACATTTTTCCAGCCTGAAACTGTCGGCTTTGTCCAATCAGCATATATTCTCTTAATGGTAGGTATTCCATACTTGGCTATCTCCTCCATAATACCCTTGATATTGCTGTAAGGTACGTTTTCAGCGTCAATTAGCACTGCAAGCCTCATTTCATTTGAATTCATTTCTTAATAAACTCCTTTCGTTTTATAACATTTTAGTGTACTTACCTATATACTACCATATTTTATTTTGTATCCAAAATATTTCTTAAATGAAACCATATTACGTTATTGCGTTAAAGTCAATTGGAAGTTATTGCAGGGAGATTGTTAATATGTTATCATGTTGTAATAGCTGGTATTCTTCTGAAACCAGACTAATCCGGTACAAGCTGTATACCCGTGGTTTTGACGACTTATATCCCTTGTGGAATGAGAACGGAGGTAGATTTTATGAACAATTTCTATTTTGTATCAAGTTAGCACTTCCCTTCTGTGCCTTTTAGCATATTTTCAGTATTTCTATTTATAATTCCATTAATTATTTTTCAGCTTTAAAATTATTTTCAAACATATAAATTTATTTGATTTATTGCAGATAATACATATGGATTACTTAATTCATGGGATAATAGGTTCAGTGGGTACTGAATTAATGTAAAGGCTTGCAGGTGTAAATGTTTTTTATATTTATCTGTGAGGAGGTTTTATTTTGAATAATAATCAGGAAAGAAAATTTTTAGGTGTGGAGCAACTGTCCTTAAGGAGCTTATTAATCGGCTCCATCGGTTCATGCATTATTACGGCAAGCTCCATGTATGTCGCTTTAAGAATGAGCGCCCTCCCCTGGCCCACAATATTTGTTGCGGTCCTCTCCATGGCGCTACTGAAGCTTTTTGGGAAGACCACCAATAATGAAATTAATATAACCCAAACTGCCATGTCTGCCGGTGCCATGGTAGCAGGCGGTCTTGCCTTTACACTTCCGGGTCTCTGGATACTGGGACTTTGGAAGGGCGCGGACAATTTTTCAGACAATTATCTGAAGGTCTTATTGATAGCCGGTGCGGGTATGCTGCTGGGAAGTGTGACCTCCTATATCTTAAGATACAGGTTTATCGTAAAGAATGCCCTGCCTTACCCCATAGGACAGGCAGCGGCTGAAACCATCAAGGTTGGCGATGAAGGCGGGAAAAAATCCCTGGTCCTCTTTGGAACAATGGCAGCCTCCACTGTGTACACCTTTCTCAGAGACCAGTTGAAAGTTGTACCGGAAGCTTTTATGTTCAAGGATTCCCTGGGCATCTGGAATTCACCTATGGCGGTAGGTATGGGCTATATATTGGGCTCCCTGTACACTGGAGTGTGGTTTTTGGGTGCATTGATAGCCAATGCCTTTCTGGTTCCCTTCGGACCAAGGCTTGGACTTTTTGCCGATGAGGCTGCTGCCTCGGCTTTTAAAATCAATGCCGGTGTAGGCTTGCTTGTGGGAACAGGACTTGGTGTCATTGCAGGAATCCTTATCTCAGGAGTTAAAAGGCTGCTTACTGAAAAAAAGGATATGCAGCTCCGTCCTGAAGGGAATAAAAAGAAATTTTTTGACTACAGCAGGGTTTTAATAATAGCTGCCACCGCTCTGGCCTTCATTTTGTCCGTTGCAGGCGGTCTGGCTGTTATTCCCTCTGTTTTGCTGATTGCAGGTGTGTTTATCGTTTCTATAATGGCTGCAACCATCACAGGACAGACAGGAATAAATCCCATGGAGATTTTCGGAATAATCGTACTCCTGGGAGTGAGGATTTTCATAAAGGTTGAACCCGCAGACGCCCTGATGATTGCAGCCTGCGTCGCAGTAGCCAGCGGTTTTTCAGGAGACCTTTTCAACGATTACAAGGCCGGTCAGGTATTGGGCACCAATCCCAAGGCACAGCTTATTTCCCAGATTGTGGGAGGTGTGTTTGGAACCGTTATTGCCTCGGTTTCTTTATTTGCCATTATCAATCAGTTTGGTGAAGTAGGCCCGGACACCGCTCTTCCGGCTGGTCAGGCCGTGGGAGTGACCGCAATGATAAACGGTATCGGAAGTCCGGTTGTATTTGGCATAGCAGCTCTGACAGGTGCTGTATTGTATCTTGTGGGTCTCCCTGCAGCAACACTGGGAATCGGTATTTTTATTCCCTTTACCATTTCCTCCGCAGTTTTCCTTGGGGGTGCCATCCGTTTTATCAGTGACAGAGTACGCGGAAAAAGCACTGCTGAAACCGGCAATGTCGCCGCTTCAGGTCTGCTGGGCGGAGAAGGTATTACAGGTGTGGGCATAGCTCTTGCCAGAATGTTTACAGGCTCATGATTTTACTATATACAAGGGAGTGGTTTTGTGGGTAAGGTTATCGGTATAGATATCGGAGGAAGTACTACAAAGATAGTGGGTTTTGACGGAAAAACAATGATAACGCCATTGCTTGTACGTGCAAATGATCCCATTGCATCTGTTTATGGTGCTTTCGGCAAGTTTCTCAATACTCATTCGTTAAAAATTGAGGACATAGAAAGAATTATGATAACAGGAGTAGGCTCCTCATTCATAAACAACAGGCTTTTCGGAATTCCCACCGGAAAAGTGGACGAATTTATGGCAATAGGCCTGGGAGGACTTTTTCTCAGCAGCCTCAATAAAGCTATAATTGTAAGTATGGGAACAGGAACAGCTCTGGTGAAGGCTGAAAACGATACCGCAGTGCATTTGGGCGGTACCGGCGTGGGCGGCGGTACTCTTCTGGGACTTTCAAACAGGATGCTCAACGTCCGGCATTTCGATGAGTTGATAGAAGCTGCAAACGGCGGTGATCTTTCCCACGTGGACCTTACCATAGGCGATATTTCCAAGGAAGCTTTAGAAACGCTGCCCAGCGAGACTACCGCTTCAAACTTCGGCAAAATCAGCGACCTGGTTACCAAGGCTGATCTGGCCATGGGCATAATAAACCTTGTGTTTCAGACCATAGGCATGCTTGCGGTTTTCAATACCAGGATTGACAAAATAAAGGATGTTGTTTTGACCGGAAACCTGACCAACGTACCACAGGCGGATTTTATTTTTGACCAGCTCAGCAAGCTTTATGACGTGAATTTCCAGACACCCTCCAATGCCGAATTTGCAACTGCGGTGGGTGCGGCTATCTGCTTTAAGCAGAAGGTTGCCTTTAAAGAAGTTTTTTAAAGAAGCCTTTTAAAATGTGTCATAGCCCGGCTGCATACGGAAAAACAAAAGAGAGGTGTTGTCCCGGAAGGGCGCTCACCTCTCTTAAATATTTCTGTATATACTCTTATACTGCATTTTCCTGCTACAGCTCTGCCAATACCAACCTGCCCTCGGACCTGGTTCTGTTCATATCAATTATTCTTTGATTTTCAGAACCCCTGAATCTCAGCAAAAGGTTCTTTTCCTTTAAAACAAAGGGGCCGTCTATAAGCAAATCGGTGTTTTTCAACAGTTCCTCATAGCCCTCTCTTTGCACGGCAAGGTCAAGAAGCTGTTCATAGGTGTACCCGGTATATGTGATTACATTCAGGCCCAGCTTTTTTACTTCACCGGCAAGCAATGCACAGGCTGCCGCCTGCTCAAAAGGGTCTCCTCCGCTTAAGGTTATACCGTCAAGCAATGGATTGTTTCTGACTGCATTTAATATTGCGTCTATTTCCATCAATTCTCCGGAGTCATAGGAATGGGTGTGGGGATTATGACAACCGGCGCAGTTATGTGAACAGCCCTGTGCAAACACCACCAAACGTATACCCGGCCCGTCAACAATGGATTCATTTATGATTCCGGCTGTTCTCAGCAGTACCTTCATTTGTCATCCTCCCCAGGAGTGAATGCATCCTGTTTGCAGTAAGCCTGTAAAATAGCATTACACGTGGCTTTGCACTACATGTGTTTTACCCGGTCTCTGACCTCGGCCTGTTTCGCATCATTGAAGCGTTCAAGGGTTCCCACCAGATAGCCGGTAATACGTCTGATGCGCTCAAATTTCCTGTCGTCTTCCTGTCTTCCGCAGCTTGGACAGCTCTCTCCAATAATGCCGGTGTACCCGCAAACCGGATCACGATCCACAGGATGATTTATGGAACCATAGCCTATTCCTGATTCCTTCATTGCCCTGATAATCTTCTCAAAGGCGTCCAGATTGTCTAAAGGATCACCGTCCACCTCAACATATGTAATATGTCCTGCATTTGTCATTTCGTGGTAAGGAGCTTCCAGCCTTATTTTTTCAATTGCATTTACTTTATAGTATACCGGTACATGGAAACTGTTTGTGTAATATTCCCTGTCAGTAACTCCTTCAATTGTGCCGAACAGCTTTTTATCATATTTTATAAACCTTCCGCAGGTTCCCTCCGCAGGAGTTGCAATAAGGCTGAAGTTCATATTGTATTTCTGGCTGGCCTCCTCCATCCTCTTTCTCATATAGCCGATGATTTCCAAGCCAAGGTTCTGCGCCTGCTCGGACTCTCCGTGATGTCTCCCGGTGAGAGCCTTCAGGCATTCTGCCAGACCTATGAAGCCAACGGTCAAAGTACCATGCTTCAATACATCGCCAACCTCGTCCTCCCAGTCCAGCTTGTCTGAATCCAGCCATACCCCCTGGCCCATAAGGAACGGAAAGTTCTTAACCCTCTTTTTGGCCTGTATCAGGTATCTTTCATAAAGCTGGTCTATAACCAGATCAACCTTCTTATCCAGTTCATCAAAGAACATATTCAGGTTCTTATTGCTTTTCAGAGCAATCCTTGGCAGGTTTACAGTGGTAAAACTCAGGTTTCCCCGGCCAAATATCGTCTCCCTGGAGGAATCGTATACATTTCCGATAACTCGTGTCCTGCAGCCCATATACGCAATCTCGGTATCAGGATTTCCCTCCTTGTAATACTTGAGATTAAAGGGTGCGTCAATAAAGGAAAAGTTCGGGAAAAGCCTCTTTGCACTTACACGGCATGCCAGCTTGAACAAATCATAATTGGCATCGCCCTGTTTGTAATTGACTCCGTCTTTAACCTTGAATATATGTATTGGGAAAATTGGTGTTTCTCCATTTCCCAAGCCGGCTTCGGTAGCCAGTAAAAGGTTTTTTATTACCATCCTGCCCTCCGGCGAGGTGTCGGTGCCATAATTTATGGAACTGAAAGGAGTCTGGGCTCCCGCTCGGCTGTGCATGGTATTGAGATTATGGACAAAGGCCTCCATAGCCTGAAAGGTTATCCTGTCTGTTTCGCTTTCAGTCTTTTTAACGGCGAAGGCCTGTGCCTTGCTCAGAAGACCTTCATCTCCGGCATACTGCAGCATATACTTCTTTTCTGCCTTGATATATGCCTCCATCCTGTTAAGCAGAGGCTTCAAATTGTGTTCCTTGTATAAAATTTCACTTACCGAGTTTATCTCAGTCTCCAAGTCTTTGTCCAGCAGCAGCTCAATGGCTTTCCTCAAATTTTGCCTATAGCCTCTTTCAAAGGTTTTGGCTACCCCCAGGGCCATACCGTAGTCAAAGTTTGGTATGCTCTGACCGCCGTGCTGGTCGTTCTGGTTTGATTGGATAGCTATACATGCAAGGGCGGAATAGCTGTTTATATCATTTGGTTCTCTCAGATAGCCATGTCCTGTGCAGAAGCCTCCTTTAAAAAGCTTGACGATATCAATCTGGCAGCAGGTTGTGGTCAGAGTGAGAAAGTCCAGATCATGAATGTGAATATCGCCTTCGTTGTGCGCTTTTGCATGCTCAGGTCTCAATACATACATTTCATAAAACTGCTTTGCTCCCTCCGAGCCGTACTTGAGCATGGTGCCCATTGCAGTGTCACTGTCTATATTTGCGTTTTCTCTTTTTAAGTCATTATCTTTGGCATCCTTAAAGGTCAGTTCTTCGTATACCTTCATGAGGCGGGTGTTCATCTCACGAACCTTGGTTCTCTCAGCTCTGTACAGAATAAATTCCTTGGCAGTTCTTGCATGACCGGTCTCAATCAAAACCTTTTCAACCGCATCCTGGATTTCTTCAACATCCGGTACTCTTTTATCCATTGCTTCTTCAATATGGTCTACAACTCTTTCAGCCAAATCCATGGCTGTTTTGTAGTCCTTTCCGCCTGTTGCACTGGCTGCCTTGAAAACAGCACTGGCGATTTTCTCGATGTTAAAAGGCACTTCCCTTCCGTCACGCTTTTTGATTTTGGTAATCATTTGTAACTTGCCACCCCTCTAAAATTTTTACATAGCATTTCCTAAAAACAGCAAAATAATATGAGCAATAGCCTATTGCCCAATCCCTACACGTTATGCCCGTTCTCTCTCTATTCAGTTGGCTGAACGTTTATCCGGCTATAGCCGGTATTATATATATATTTCAGGTATTTCCGAAACTGTTTTTAATTTATAGACAGCAGAATTATGTATATTTTTAATACCAGGCCATTAACAGTATTATTATATATTT
>NZ_MZGX01000029.1 GCF_002051585.1 Ruminiclostridium hungatei
TCCATTGGATTCTGGAATTTAAAAGAGTCCTTTACAATGTACACGAATGTACATACATTTGCATGTATTTGTCACTGTTTACTTTTCAAAGTCCATCCCTCAAAAGCGTTGATGTCATTGCCTTTCAAGGTTTATTGCTGTTTGCTTGCCGCAATCAGCTTTTATATAATACCACGCCTTTTCATCTTTGTCAACAGTTGATTTTATAGTAATTAATTCCATGCTTTATACTCCAGTGTTGCTCCTGCTGACGGCATTTCCACGGCATTTCCACCGCCTTTTGCTGCGGCTTTGCCAGTATACCACCGCAGGAGACGCCAATTCAACCTCTGCTTATCCTTATTTATTTCAAAAAAGACCGGAAAAATCAATTTACATTATGTATACTTCTTCTCAAAGCATCATCCTCACCATAGGCTGGTTTTTCAGGCATGCTATCGACTATAATCAGCATTCTGATAAGTATACTCCGATAAAATTAAATTATTTTGCTAAGATGCACCGTGAAGTCGTTATGAAGATATCCCTTTTCTATTGATATATTCCACTGTTTTTTATATTTATTGCTCAGTGTTTCAAATACCTCTTCAGGTGAAAAATAAAAATACTTGTTATCCATATCCTTGGACTTATCCCACAGCAGATTGAAAGATATATCTTCTCTTGCCAACGTTTGAAATATTTCAACTGCTTCCGTCAGAAATAATTGATTATTTCCGAGATTAAGATTGAAGATGCCCGAGGAGAATATCACATCAAAAGCTTTGGCACGGTACGGATTACTCTTAAATAAATCAATGCATTCAAATTTTCCGTTAAGCCTTTTCTCCTCTGCTCTTTTTATCATGTGGGGCAAGACATCAATTCCCCTGTAGTTTACATTTCTGAACCTCTCAGAAACATATTCCAGTAAGTTGCCCGTACCGCAGCCAACATCCAGAACAGTTTTATCATTGAGATCGATAGCTCCCACAAGCTGCTTAAATCTGAGCTTTTGAGCAGCTTCACTCTCCCAGCCCAATATGTAATAGTCCGGATATCCTTCAACATTGTTTGCTTCATAATATTGCTTTATCTTTTCCATATGACTCATATTCTCACCTGCTATCCTGTCTGTGTTTACCTCTTCTTTATTTATTAAATTTATTATTATTTATTCCCTGTATTCCGTCGCCTGCTTACCATCTCACAAACAGAGCAGAACTTGTCAACCACGCAAACCAGTATGGATTCCGCATACACTGGTGGAATCAGGGTTAAAGGAAACATATGCCTTAATATTATATTCCTTTCAATTTCGCTCAGTTCAAACTCCGTTTCAGCATTTTTCAATGCTGCTACAGGATGATGCAGCCCGTGTAAAGGCCGGGACGGGTCTTTTATATGCCAATCATATAAAAAATAGTCATGCAGAAGTGCTCCCCTTATCAAGGCCTGGTAATTAACAGGAAGTTTCAGTGCCAGTGCAAGCTTCATACTATAATATGCTACCGATATACTATGCTCGAAAAGTGTGGTTGTTCCGTGCTGTATATATTCTTTTGCCTCACCGAACCGGGATTTTAAACATATTTCTTCAACATACCGGTCAAAATCGTTTAAGGTCTCGGCCTTATTTCTACCTGTTTTGTTAAGCAAATACACACCCTCTTGACTCTCATATTATCCAATGACCGGAATAAATATTAACTATTTATTCCCAACTTACTTTCTATTCACCACATTAATGGGATTACCCTTTAAATAAGCTTCTATATTGGCAATCAAAGTATTCATAAGTCTGATCCTTGCTTCCACTGGTGCCCATGCAAAATGAGGGGTGATAATACAATTCTTTGCACCCAGTAACGGATTCTCAGCTTTTATAGGCTCTGCTGAAACCACATCTACTGCCGCACCTGCCAGCTTTCCGCTGTTTAGGGCATCAGCAACCGCCTGTTCATCTATAACTGGACCCCTGGAGGTATTTATCAGGTATGCGCCAGTTTTCATCCTTGAGAGGCTGTCAGCGTTTATCAATCCTTTAGTTTCTTCCGTAAGAGGACAATGAAGGCTGATAAAATCCGAATGCTCAAGAAGCTGCTGAAGCCCCGTAAATTTTAGCTTATCATTCTCAAGTTCCTTTTTTTCTGTCCTGCTGTACACTTTTATATTCATCCCAAAGGATAAGGCCAATTTTGCCACAGCCTGCCCTATTGCTCCATATCCGATTATACCGAGTGTTTTGTTGTCCAGCTCAATCAAGGGATAGTTCCAAAAAGTAAAATCCTTGCTTGCGGTCCAAGCCCCTTCTCTTACCGCCCTGCTATGTTCTCCCACGTGATGGCAGAACTCCAGAATAAAAGCAAATACCAGTTGGGCCACTGAGACGGTACTATAAGCAGGTACGTTTGTAACCAATATACCCAGCTCACGAGCTGCGTCAGTATCAACTACATTGTAGCCGGTAGCCATAACTCCGATATATTTTACAGAGGGTGCTTTTTCAAGTATCTCTCTTGATAAGACAACCTTATTGGTCAAAACTATTTCCGCATGGGCTATCCTTTCTAAAATCACTTCCTTTTCAGTTCTTTCATAGAGCGTAAGTTCTCCAATTTCCTCCATTCCTGTCCAGGACAAATCTCCAGGATTCATGGCATATCCATCCAATACCACAATTTTCATTTTATGATAATCCTCCTTCTCCGCTGGGGTAACCTCTCCTATTACTGCAATTGTAGTTTTGCTTTTACTATATGTCAAGGCCGGAATGCTGTATTAGTCAGTGATGCTGTCATATATGGAAATAGTAATGGTGGACATGTATTTTTAAATGCGGTTAATTTTACTAATGAATCAAAAGTTCAGGCCTTCGAACAAGCTGGTCCTGTGTGTAATATTACGTATTGGTACTTTATGCGTGTTACATTACTTGAAAGCATTACCAAGACGTTACTTTTTTAACACATAATAAACAAACTTTGGTCATTTCGAAGAAAAAGTAACTAAAGAAAATTTTACTACATCTGATAATGTTAATGGTGATCTTTCTTACGTCAAAAGAAATGGAAATTTCTATATTTACTGCACTCTAGGAGAAGGTGCATTTTATGGGGCACAAATAAGAGTAAGTGAAGACTTATTTAATAAATATAAAAAACAATTTTATGGAATCCTCAAAAGTATAAAGGTTACAGACCCTGATAGTCTCTAAAAAATATTCCTAAATTCTCAATCAAATGCCTTTGTACATTGTTTATAAACAATGTACAAAGGCATTTATCTCAATATTTTATTCTAAGAAATCAAGATAAATTTATCTCCGGGCTTTTTGTCCCATGTTTTACTCACGCAGATTTTAACGCCGACGAGTTATGAGCTATATGAGCCCATTCCTTATTTTTTCTTGAAAAATAACCCTGTATCATTATCGGTACCCAGGTGAAATTAAAAAACGGCAAGAGTGCCAATCCCATGAACAGGTTTTTATCAGCCTTCTTTTCATTTAAGAGCACCCAAACCGAGTAAAGATTCTGCATAATAAAAGTAGTTACGGATATTGACAGAAACAGAACCATACTCCTGATATTCGGATCATCTATCTGTACAAGGAACGACTTTGTCAACTGCAGCAGCATCAACAGGCTGCCAATGACGTAAAAAAAAGGATAGAACATCATTACCACAGCGTCAAAGGCTTGAAGGCTCCTCTCTCTAAAGAGCTTTGAAACAGCACGTCTTCCATAAAGAAATACGCAACTGAAATGTCCCTGCATCCATCTGGTACGCTGTTTCCATGACTGTGAAAGGGTTATGGGCTGCTCATCATATATGACTGCATCATGAGCCCATCCTATTTTTACATCACTAAGGCACAATTGAAAATAAAATTCAACATCCTCAGTCAAGGTTTCAACCTTCCACCCAAGACACCTGATAGTTTCCAGGTTGATGGCATAACCGCTCCCGGTAAGAGTGCAGTTTATATTGAGATACTGTCTTGGCAACTGGCACAACCTGTTAGCCAGCCAGTAAGTGATTGAATAGGAGGAGGTTATCCATGACTCCCAGGGATTTTTCATATCTCTGTATCCCTGTACCACCTGGTAGCCCTCTCTCATTTTTTTGTCTATTTTACTGAGGAAATCCTTGGACACCAGGTTATCCGCATCCAGGATGCAGACGGCATCATATTCTGTTTCTGCCTTTAAAATAACATCAAATATCCAGCTCAGAGCTTTTCCTTTTCCCTTGTTAATATTGTCCCGGCGTTCAAAAACCACTGCTCCGCATTCTCTGGCAATTGCTGCCGTATCGTCACTGCAGTTGTCGGCTATCACAAACACTTCAAATTTGTCCTTGGGATAATCCATGGCCTTTACACTGTTGATTGTGCTTCTTATGACTGTCTGCTCATTATGTGCTGCAATAATGACTGCATAATTTTTAGCCGGACTCATGGCTCCTTGCTTTTCCTTCCGTCTTCTCCATCCAAAAACAGATATGATGAAGAAATATCCCATCACAGCAGCTATAACTCCTGTGGCCACCATAAATAACACGTTAATGCTAAAACTCATATATTTTAAAAATTCCATAGCTGCCCCCTGAATATATAATGTCTACTGCCGGAAAATACTTTTGTTCTTACCTGCATTTCTATAAATAAGCAAAAAAATGTACCGCATAGGAAGAGACTACAGCTAAAAACATTCCTGCCAGAACATCAGAAGGATAGTGGACTCCCAGATACAGCCTGGTTATTGCAACAACAGACGCTGCTGCATAAGCCGGAGCTGCAGCTCCATGCATATTCAGCGCAAGCGCAGTAGCAATTGAAAATGCGGCCGCGGTGTGCCCTGATGGGAAAGAGTAGTAGTCCAGTGAAACTTTGAATGTGTTTATATCCGGTACTACCTCCTTAGGTCTCAGTCTGCATATGCATCTTTTTAATATCTGTACCATAAGGTGACTTACTGCCAGTGATATCAATGCCTGAATTCCTGTATCCCTTATTCCTTCGCTTCCCAATCCGATTATCAGCAGACAAAAGGAAATTGTTACTGCTCCGCTTCCAAGGTACGTAAGTAAAGGCATTACCGCATCCAACACCCTGCATTTTATAGTTCTGTTGAAGATTAACAGCGTACTCAATTCGGTTTTGTAGAGAAGTCCCTTTATTTCGCTCATATCCGACCTCCTTGATAGTTTTCCTAAACACATCATAGCAGACCATTCTTAAGGGCGAATTATGAATTCTTTAAATATTTCTTAACAATTGGATTTTAGGAAATATCAAAGGTTCAGTTTAATAAAAAATAATAGTATAATAAATATATAGTCGGTAAAATTTTTCTCACATTTGGAATATTTCTATATTGGAACAGTCAGGAGATTAATATGGTAAATGATTTTTTAGAACTGGCAGTAAAAAGAAGGAGCATTCGAAAATTTACAGATACGCCCGTGCCCAGGGAAATGGTTGAGTACTTTATTTCCTGCGCTGCAAATGCACCCAGCGGCTGCGACAGCCAGTGCTGGCACTTTATCGCGGTAGACAGCAGGGAACTGATTGACAAATTGGCCGATGCTGCGGCAGAAGCGGCCCGTCTGTTCTACAGTGAAGGTTATTCCGGCGCCACTCCTGAATTTCTGCATTCCCGGGAAAAGGCTGTCAGCTTTTTCAGGAATGCCCCCCTTGTAATATTTGTATTTCTCGACGGTACAAGGTTCTATGACAAAAAGGCTGTCGATGCCTTTTATGAGAAGGGCTATGATTACCGTGGCATGGTTGACCGCCTTGGGTATTATGACGTGCTTTCAGTGGGTGCAGCCATACAGAATCTTCTGCTGGCGGTTAGCGAAAAGGGCTATGGTGCCTGCTGGATGAATGATCCCGTTATAGCAGACGGAGTCTTGAAGGAATTGCTCGGAGCGAAAGAAAGCTTACAGCTCTTGAGCGTCATTCCCATAGGACAGCCGAAATATATCCCAAGGGAAAAAGTGCTTAAGGATAAAAAAAGTATTTTGGAATTCAGGTAAAAAACCCCCACGCCTTTTAAATGCGTGGGGGTTTAATTAATCCTGTTTAGTTATGAAGCATATTACTTGCTTTCACAGATATATGTGTTCAATAAGGATTCAAGCATTTCCTGACGTCCTGACTTGTTCTGGATCTTTGCGTCCAGAGCGTACTTTTCCAATTCCTTAAATCCAACTTTACCGTCAATGATATCCTTACCGATACCAGTAGTGTAGCTTGAATATCTGTCAGCAACAAATGATTCGAACTTGCCGTCTGCAAGCATCTTGTCAGCTATGATAAGACCCTTTGCAAAGGTATCCATACCTGCAATATGTCCATAGAACAAGTCCGCAGGTTCAAAGGAACCTCTCCTGACCTTTGAGTCAAAGTTCAAACCGCCCTTGCCAAGGCCTCCTGCCTTAAGCACTTCATACATTGCAAGAGTTGAATCATATAGGTTTGTTGGGAATTGGTCGGTATCCCAGCCGAGCATTACATCACCCTGGTTTGCATCTATGCTTCCAAGCATGTTGTTGATTCTGGAAACTGCAAGTTCATGCTGGAAGGTATGTCCTGCCAAAGTAGCATGGTTTGCTTCAATATTCAGCTTGAAGTATGGATCAAGTCCGTAAGTCTTCAAGAATCCTATAACTGTTCCTGCATCAAAGTCATATTGGTGCTTTGTTGGCTCCTTTGGCTTAGGTTCGATAAGGAATTGTCCGTTAAAACCAATTTCCTTTGCGTAATCAACAGCCATTTTCAAGAATCTTGCCAGGTTGTCCAATTCCAGCTTCATATCTGTGTTAAGAAGTGTTTCATAACCTTCTCTGCCACCCCAGAATACATAGTTTTCTCCGCCCAATTCCTTGGTGATTTCCATGGCCTTCTTAACCTGAGCAGCCGCAAATGCAAATATATCGGCATTTGGTGATGTTGAAGCACCGTGCATGAATCTTGGGTTGCCGAATGCATTGGTGGTTCCCCAGAGAAGCTTTACATCACTTGATTTCATTCTGTCTTTGATAGCGGCAACTATGACATCAAGGTTCTTGTTGGTTTCTGCAAGAGTATCTCCTTCAGGAGCAATATCCCTGTCATGGAAAGCAAAGAATGGAACGCCGATTTTTTCTGCGAATTCAAAGTTTGCTTCTACCTTGTATTTTGCTGCATCCATAGCACTCATGGTGTTCCAGGGTCTTACATATGAACCTGCACCGAACATATCAGCTCCGCCGGCTGCGAATGTATGCCAGTAAGCTACTGCAAATCTTAAGTGTTCCTTCATGGTCTTTCCGCCTATAACCGCATCAGGATTATAGTACTTGAATGCTAATGGATTATCTGACCCACTGCCTTCAAACTTGATTTTTGAAATTCCGTTAAAAATTTCTGACATAATACCCTCCATCTGCGTGCTTTGCACGCTCTTAAATTAGTATTTTCAACCACGTGTTTTATATTATGCTCACAGCCTGTAGCCGAAGAGCTTTTTTAAAGGTATGATTGCCGCTCCAAGTGCAGAGGTGTCCTCCCCAAGTTCAGAAAGGAGTATCTCCACTCTGGAGGCCGGATATCTCAAAGCTTTAGCCAAAGCTATATTTCGTAAATGCTCCAAAATATCCTCGGAGAATTTTACCAGTTCCTTTCCCAGAACAATTCTGGAAGGGTTTATGGTATTAATGAGATTTGCCAACGCAAGCCCCAGGTATCCTGCCGCTTCTACAAAGATAACTCTTGCCGCTTCATTCCCGGACTTTATGGCGCCTACTATATCATCAATCGAGTTTATTGAGTTAATATCCAGTGTCTCGGAAAAATCGGTTATCAATCCCTGTCTTACCAGTCGCCGGGCTTTCTCCACCATTGACTTTGAGGAAACCAGGGTTTCCAGGCAGCCATAGTTTCCGCATGCACATTTAGGGCCGTTGTGGTCCACCATTATGTGACCTATTTCACCGGCACTTCCGCTGCAGCCTCTGTAAAGGTTCCCTCCTGCAAAAATGCTTGAGCCGATGCCGGATTTCATGTTGATACATACAAAATCCTTCTGTTCGGTACAGCAGCCGAGCCAATTTTCACAAATAGCCGAGCACATTGCTTCGTTGTCCACATATATTGGGAAATCGCCTACGCCTGACATCATGTGCTCCAGATTAACCTGCTCCCATCCCAAGTTAGGTGCAAAAATTATTTCATGGGTTTTATTTTCCACCATACCGGGAACTGAAATGCCCACACCCAGCAGCCTGTCTTCGCTGATATTGTTCAACCTGACAATCTGACGCACCTTTTCAACCACAGCCCCGATGGATTCAGGAACAGATTGATCAAATCCGCTGGAAATCTTATCTCGGTATTCCACATTACCCGTAATATCCATAAGGATAAATCTTATAAAATCCACGTCAATATCCACACCGATGGAATAATAGCTTTTGGGGTTCAGTTCGTATAGATTGGGCCTTCTTCCGCCTTTTGATATTCCAATGCCGGCTTCACGGATATAACCTTTTTCCAGAAGGTTTGAAACTATACTGCCGCTTGCGGTGGGGGACAGACCTGAAAGTTGGGCTAAATCGGCTTTTGATACCTGTTTGTTAGTCCGTATCAATTCCAGCAGGGAAGTTTCATTAAATTGCTTCAAAAATTTGTTGTTCCCGGTTTTTCCCAGCTTCATGCTGCTCCCCCCATTCCCCGCAATGCTGCAATAAATCTATATCAACCTGTCAGCCTTTTTGTCCAAGGTCTGACTTAGTAAACTCACATTATAATGTCCCAACTACAGCTTCAGACCGCTTCGCAAAAGCCTACTTCAATATATTATTAAGCTGTGTAAAGTCATCCTTCATGGATTTATACAGTTTGGTGTAAAGCTTGTAGAAGTCATTGTACTTGCTGATGTTTGCTTCAACAGGAGCCAAAGTATCCTTAACCTGGATTACTGCTTCACAAGCTTCCGGAACACTGCTGTACACTCCTGATCCAACTCCTGCAAGTATTGCAACTCCCAGTGCCGGGCCTTCATCTGATTTTATTCTGTTAATGCTTGTACCGAAAACATCTGCCTGCATCTGTCTCCATATGCCGCTCTTTCCGCCCCCGCCCGAAGCTCTTACTTCGGATACGCTGACACCCATATCCTTTATTATTTCCATGCAATCCTTCAAGCTGTAAGTTACGCCTTCCATGATTGAACGGACAAAGTGAGGTTTTGTGTGCTTGGCAGTCAGGCCGAAGAATACTCCTTTTGCATTGGGATCAAGGTGAGGTGTTCTTTCACCCATCAGGTAGGGCAGATATATCAAACCGTCACTGCAGGGCTTAATGGTTTCAGCCTCTGCATCCAGAAGCTTGTATACATCTATATCTGACAGTTCTGCCGTCATGAGCTCTTCCATGCAGAAGGTATCTCTGAACCACTTCAGGGACAAGCCTGCACCCTGAGTAACACCCATTATATGATAAGTGTTTGGAACAGCGTGGCAGAAAGTATGAACTCTTCCCAGGGGATCTATAGTCAGCTTGTCGGTATAAGCAAATACAACACCCGAGGTTCCTATTGTAGATGAAACTACTCCAGGTTTTACGATACCGTTTCCAACAGCACCTGCTGCCTGGTCTCCCGCTCCTCCTACCACAACCGTACCTTCATTCAAACCGGTTATAGCGGCGGCTGATGCGGTAACCTTGCCTGTAACTTCCTGTGATTCGTACATTTTTCCCAGCATGGAGGTGGATATGCCGAGTTTGCCCACCACTTCCTCACTCCACTGTCTCTGAGCTATATTCATCAACTGCATACCGCTGGCATCTGAAACTTCGGTTGCGTACTCGCCGGTCAGTCTTAATCTGATATAATCCTTTGGTAAAAGAATTTTTGCTATCTTTTCAAATATCTGCGGTTCATTGTTTTTCACCCACATGATTTTTGAAGCTGTAAATCCTGTGAGTGCAGGATTTGCTGTGATTTCTATCAATCTTTCCTTACCGATAAGCTCTGTTATCTGATCACACTCAGCCGCACTTCTCTGATCGCACCAGATAATAGCTTTTCTCAGTACCTTGTCTTCTTTATCAAGCAGTACGGCACCATGCATCTGGCCTGACAACCCGACACCCTTTACGTCGCGCTTATCAACACCACTTTTTAACATAACATTATTTATACTCTCGCATGTGCCCCTCCACCATTCTTCCGGATCCTGCTCTGCCCATCCAAGATTCGGCTGATAAAGTGGATACTCCACGGTGGAACTTGCTACAGGTCTGCCGTTTTCGTCAAACAATACAGTCTTAACTCCCGAGGTTCCAAGATCGATACCAATTAGAAAAGACAATGTATAGTCCCCCTTTCTAAACTTTTTACTTTATAATATTATATTATAAAGTATATCAATTATTCGTCATCATGTCAAAACGATTTTTAGAAAAAGCAGTAGTTTTTGCTGTTACCTTATTAACATCATTTTTTTCATGATATAACTGAAAACACGCATAGCCTTGTGACCATGCGTGTTTAGAATTTGCAATTTGACTGTTAAAAATACATATTAAAATTTATTGCAGCTTACAGCGCCGGGGAGAAAGTTTTATCCGGCATGCAAAAACCAGGCAGACTAATAAAGTACAATTTCAAGCCTGTCAAAATTAATAGTTTCTCCGAAATGATCGCTATTAAAGCTGGTCTTTTTGTACAGCCCGAATTCGGTAGAATTCTTTTTCAGCCAGATCGGGACTTCCACGTCCAGTTCCTTGCATACCGATATAAGGCACTCCTCCAACTGATCCCGGAAATCTCCCTCCGTGTTTTGAGGAACCGCCCAGGCTTCCTTTAACAATTTGCCTTGCTTGATTATTCTGCCGTATAGTTTCAACTTTCAGCTCCCCTTAGTGAGTTTTTAATACTATTATACAAAGACATGGATATTATATACCAAAACCGATGATAATAGCAAAGGTTGTACTAATTGCCTTTCATCAGCTTGTGCTCAACAGAATCCACCAGAGCTCTCCAGCTTGCTTCAATTATATCGGTAGAAACCCCAACTGTTGTCCACACATCCTGACCGTCGGTGGTTTCAATAAGAACTCTTACCTTTGAAGCTGTTGCAAAATTTGAGTCCAGTACTCTAACCTTATAATCGGTCAGCTTCATTTCTGCTATCTGGGGATAGAACCTCTCCAAAGCTTTCCGAAGTGCCTTGTCCAGTGCATTCACGGGGCCGTCGCCTTCCGCAGCGGTTATTTCCGTCTGTCCGTCAACCAGTATCTTTATCATGGCTGATGAATTGACGCTGACTGTGGGCTCATTTACAATTACCTTGAATTCCTTCAGTTCGAAAAATGACTTGTATTTGCCAAGCATCTTCCGAATTACCAGTTCGAAGGAGCTTTCTGCGCCTTCATACTGATATCCCTCGTACTCAAGCTCCTTGAGCCTTTCTATAATCTTTTTCGTCTCCGGGGAATCCTTGGTTATTGTGCTGTCCACCATGTTTATCATGCTCATGACAGCACTTCTTCCAGCCACCTCCGACATAAGGATATTTCTCTGGTTACCGACAACTTCAGGATTTATCATTTCATAAGCTGATGTATTTTTGTTTACCGCATCCGCATGCATGCCGGCTTTATGAGCAAAGGCACAGTTTCCGACAAACGGAGCCCTTTCATCGTGAACAATATTTGCTACTTCGCTTACATACCTGGCAGTTGAGGTAAGCCTCTCCATATTTGATTCGGGAATACAGGAGTAATTCATCATTAACTGCAGGTTTGGAATAATGGTACAAAGATTCGCATTGCCGCATCGCTCTCCAAAGCCGTTGATAGTACCCTGGATCTGTACCGCACCGGCCTCGACTGCAGCTATTGATCCTGCCACCGCCATTCCGTTGTCGTTGTGGCAGTGTATTCCGATTGCACAATTTACCTGTTCTTTTACCAATCCTGTGATTTTGGCTATATAGGACGGAAGGCCGGCTCCCTTGGTATCGCACAGGCAGATTGTATCGACACCCGCCTTGTTGGCCACCTTTAAAGTCTCCATGGCATACTCCGGGTTTGCCCTGTACCCGTCAAAAAAGTGTTCGGCATCATATACAACTATTTTTCCCTTATCCTTTAAGAACTTAATTGTATCATATATCATATTCAGGTTTTCTTCCAAGGTAGTTTTTAAGATATCCGTAACCTGAAAATCCCACGACTTGCCGAATACTGCAATAGCTTCTGTGCCCGCTTTTAACAGGGATTGGACGTTTGCATCCTCGTGGACCTTGATGTTGGCTCTCCTGGTTGCTCCAAAGGCTATAATCCTGGCTGTATTAAGTTCAAGCTTAAGTACCCGGTCGAAAAACTCCAGATCCTTGGGATTAGAACCGGGGTTACCGGCCTCAATATAATCAATTCCCAGTTTATCCAGCTTCTTTACTATTTTAAGCTTATCCTCCACGGTGAAGGATATTCCCAGTGCCTGAGCACCGTCTCTCAGGGTTGAATCATATATTACGAGTTTGTTTGACATACTTTATCTCCTTTCTTTATATTCCATAAAATACAACGGTATGGGCAATTACTGAAAGAACAACACTTACAAGAGTTCCTATCAGATAATATTCTGCAAACTTCCTGTCTTTGGCAATAGCGTCATACCTGGCTATTGACTTTGCCGTTAATATAAAACCAAGCGCGGAGTATTGCCCGATACTTATAAAAAACACTATCAAAATTCGTTCAAGGCTTCCGATTATTGCTCCGGCCCGTTGCTGCCGCGCATCCCCGGCAGTCTCCCTTTCAGGGTTAAATGCTGAAAAAAATAGGTTGAATATTATATTCGCAGGCTTTATAACAACCAGCAGAACCAGCAGCCATTTAATCCCACTCATTGGTGTAAGGTTTATCAGCATGAGAAGTTCATTCCATATATCATATAAGTACAGCATCGGTTCCCGGTGTGCAGCCTTAACATACAACAGAGCTACAAGCAGCAGCAATATCAGATGCAGCAGTTGATCGGCCAGAAATATCCGGGCCGGCTTTGAGAAATGACTTGAATATTCAGGCCTTTTGCTCATCCAATACTTTAAAGAATCTATTCCCCAATGGAAAAGTGCGGAAAGTATCAGGCACACCGCCAGCAACAGGCTGAACCTCACAAATACAAGTGCCAGCAGGCATGGAATTCCGTATTGTACGGAATGTACTATTACTCCTCTGTAGCATATTTTTTTATATTCTGCCGTTTTTTCGCTTTGGAGATAAAAATCGCCCAGAACGTGCAATGACAGCAAGAGCGAAATAAGAGTAAATCCCATAATACAACCCCCTCCGTTAACCCCATTCACTTACCAGGACTTCCTCCAGAACCACCCTGGTGTGCAGATAACTGTAATACCCCGAGCTTTTCAATCCTCTCTGGACCGTGGACTGCGCTATTCCAAGCCTGCGTGCAGCCTCCCTCTGGTTGTTGCGGCAGTCTGCCATTTCCAGAATCAGCCGGACCTGCTTCTGAGTCCATTTTTCCTGAATACCGGACCAGAGACTGAAGGTATTGTTTGCAAGCTTCACAATATTTTCATTACCGTCCGCCCATATTTTAATTGAAGCCTGGTCGCCATTTCTGCTGCTTTGGCTCTTTTTTATTTCATTAATCATCCTTCTTGCATGGTGATAAGCAGAGCCATCAGCTCCAATAGCCATTTCCCTGTTTATCTTTGTTGAGATGTCTCCAAAGCCGATTCCGAATCTGAGTTTCACAGGATGCATTTCAAGCATTATTTTCTCAACAATCCTGAGTATGGGCTGGGTTGAGTTCAGCAGCCCTTGAAATTCATCCCCCAGAGTAACTATAAACTTCGCTGCTATATAATTGTCAAATTCTGAATTGACTTCCTGCAATATTTGCTCAAGCCGCTCCTGCAACTGGTAACGTTCATCAATTTTGCGAGAGTTCTTGATATCGCCGATTACTGCAAAATACATACGGACCTCCGGAATTACAGCTCATTTTTACATATGTTCTATTAAGCTATACCCTATCACAGTCTGTTAACAAAATCAATAACATTAATGCATATATTCATGCATCTGACAATATATTGCATAAACTGATGCATCATTTTCATTAATGCATTACTTTATGCATTAATGTATTCAGACTTTTATCCACTGCTGCCGAATATTTTAATTTAAAAAAAGCAGCCCTTATAGGGGCTGCTTTGACTTCAAGCGCCCCTACGGGTTAATTATTACAGATTCTCCTATTTCGCTGATAGACCTGTTAATAGCGCTGAGATAAGCCTTTACACTTGCCTCGATAATATCTGTGCTTACACCCTTGCCCATATAAACAGAGTTCTCGGTGGAAATCTTTACAGTGACCTCACCCAGCGCATCCTTACCCTCAGTTACTGCTTTTATGCTGTAATGCACCAGCTCGGCCTTTACTCCGGTAGCACGTTCAATTGCATTAAAGGCGGCGTCAACAGGACCATCCCCGGTTGCAGCTTCGGTAATTACTTCATTTTCCTTTCTTATGCTGACAGTGGAGGTGGAAATCATCTTATTGCCGCTATTGATCTGGAAGCTGTCAATTACAAATATTTCAGGTACAGCTATGTTCTCGTCCACCAAGGCCTCAATGTCCTTATCTGTCACCTGTTTCTTCTTATCTGCCAGATCCTTGAACTTTTCAAAAGCAATCTTAATCTCTTCGGCTGACAAAACATAGCCCATTTCCTTGAGTCTGTCCTCAAAGGCATGACGTCCTGAAAGCTTTCCCAGGACCATTCTGTTTTTGCCTACGCCTACAGATTCAGGAGTCATTATTTCATAGGTGGATTTTTCAGACAAAACTCCATGCTGATGAATGCCTGACTCGTGGGCAAACGCATTTGCACCCACTATGGCCTTGTTGGGCTGCACACTCACTCCGGTAAGACTTGAAACAAGCTTGCTTGTTCTGTATATTTGTGTTGTGTCTATTTTATGTGTAATGTCATAGTAATCTTTTCGGGTGCTGATACCCATTATAATTTCTTCAACTGCCGCATTTCCGGCTCTTTCACCAAGGCCGTTGACAGTACATTCCACCTGCACGGCTCCGTTTTCTACAGCGGCCAGTGAATTTGCAACCGCAAGTCCCAGATCGTTATGGCAGTGGACACTTATATCGGCCTTGTCAATATTTGAAACATTGTTTCTGATATTACGGATCAATCTTCCAAACTCCACAGGAGTGGTATAGCCTACAGTATCAGGAATGTTTACCACGGTTGCTCCTGCTTTTATAACCGCCTCTACAATTCTTACAAGAAAATCTTCGCGGGTTCTGCTGGCATCTTCCGCAGAAAATTCCACATCGGAACAATAACCTTTGGCTCTCTTCACCATGGCAACAGCACGTTCAAATACCTCTTCCTCGGTCATTTTGAGCTTATATTTCATGTGAATGTCCGAAGTTGCTATAAAGGTATGAATCCTGGGACTTTCAGCATATCTTACCGCTTCCCAGGCTCTGTCTATATCTTTTTCGGTGGCCCGGCAAAGGCTGGCTATAGAAACCCCTTTTACGTTTTTGGAGAGCGTCATTATAGATTCGAAATCTCCTGGTGAGGCTATGGCAAAGCCTCCTTCAATAACATCCACTCCCAGTCTTGCCAACTGCTTGGCAATCTCCATTTTTTCCTGAAGGTTCAGATTGACTCCCGGCGTCTGTTCGCCATCCCTCAGTGTCGTATCAAAAATCTTAATCCTTCTTGCCATAGAAACAGCCTCCCTATATGGGTATAATTCACCCCTCATACTAACATTCATAAACGTCTAAAATTAAATAAATTATAACCTGGTTCCTTCCCAAATGCTTTCCGCAACTTTTTCAGTACTCCGGTACAAGCTTAAATCAATGTCTGCCCCTTTAAGGCAGTTACTGATTTAAGCCGTACTCCGCGTACCAAAAGCGCCATGGTTCCAGCTCTTTGCTCTGTCACCCGGTTAATCTCTCGTGGAATGCCCCACTTATATATTTTTTAAATTATATTATTTGTTTGTCCTACAGGCTTATTTCTTAAGCCAGCTCATCATCTTTCTGAGCTCTGCGCCTACGATTTCTACCTGGTGCTCCGCTTCATTCCTTCTCATTGCCAGGAAGTTTGATCTTCCGCCTGCGTTGTTTTCAGTAATCCAATTTGATGCAAATTTTCCATCCTGAATTTCCTTAAGTACCTTTTTCATTTCTTTTCTGGTTTCATCAGTTATAATTCTCTTTCCGGTTACATAGTCACCATACTCGGCAGTATCACTGATTGAATACCTCATTTCGGCAAAGCCGCCCTGGTTTATAAGGTCTACTATAAGCTTCATTTCGTGGACACATTCGAAATATGCTATTTCAGGCTGATATCCTGCATTTACAAGAGTCTCGAAGCCAGCCTTCATTAATTCCGTAACTCCTCCGCAAAGCACTGCCTGCTCACCGAACAAATCTGTTTCAGTTTCTTCCCTGAAGGTAGTTTCAAGTATACCTGCCCTTCCCGCTCCAATACCCGCTGCATAAGCCAGTGCGTATTCCTTTGCTTTGCCTGATGCGTCCTGAGCTATTGCTATTAATGCAGGAACTCCTCTTCCTTCCTTGTACTGGCTTCTTACTGTATGACCAGGTCCCTTCGGTGCAGCCATAATTACATCTACATCGGCAGGAGGAACTATCTGGTTGTATATTATGTTGAAACCATGCGCAAACATAAGTATATTTCCCGCTTCAAGGTTAGGAGCAATGCTTTCATCGTACATTGCCTTTTGTGACTGGTCAGGTGTGAGAATCATGATAATATCAGCCATTTTTGCAGCAACTGCAGTATCATACACCTTCAAACCATCAGCCTCAACCTGCTTTCTTCTTGTGGAACCCGGTGTTAAGCCAACTATTACGTTTACACCACTATCTTTAAGATTCTGAGCATGTGCATGACCCTGGCTTCCATATCCTATTACTGCTACAGTTTTTCCTTCCAGCAATTTTAAATTGCAATCGCTGTCGTAATACATTTTTGCCATTCTACCTTACCTCCTAGTTTTTTATTATACAATTAAAGCATTGTAAATTTTTATGTTGAACCTCCAATACCAGGCATATGCATTTCTGCACTTTTCAGCACTTCGGCCTTATATTGGGGAGTCTGCCTATTCTTCCGTATTTCCGGCCTTTATATACTTGTTGCCTCTTTCAATTGCTATGGTACCAGTCCGGACAATCTCCTTGATTCCAAACTGCTTTAGCATATCCTCCAGCGCCTCAACCTTGTCTGTTGCTCCGGAAATTTCTACAGTAAGTGTGTTTTTGGATACGTCCACTATGTTGGCCCTGAAGATTTCAACTATCTGGATGATTTCAGATCTTGTAGATGCTGTGGCATTAACCTTTATGAGAGCAAGCTCCCGGCTGACCGAATCCTTTTTATCCAACGCTTTTATTTTTATCACATCTATAAGCTTGTTGAGCTGTTTGCTTACCTGTTCCACAGTATATTCATCACCGTTTACAACTATAGTCATTCTGGAAACTTCAGGATTTTCAGTCACTCCAACTGCAAGGCTGTCTATGTTGAAACCTCTCCTGCTGAAAAGACCGGCTACCCTGGATAGAACTCCTGACCGGTTTTCAACCAAAACCGATAATGTATACTTTGCCATCTCAATTCCTCCTTTTATTTAAGCTAATCTCACCGGCTGAAAAAGCTCTCCGGCTCCGCTTTTAAATGGTAGGCTCCTCGGGGTCAATTACGCATTCCAGCAAATAAGTGCTGTCATCCCCCAGGAATCTGTCCAAAGCCTCCTCTATCTGAGAGTCGGCATTTATTCTTTCAGCCTTAAAGCCATATGCTTCGGCTAGCTTTATAAAATCAGGATTGTCATTCATAAATACCTGGGAATATCTTTTGTTATACCTGCTTTTCTGTATCTCACGAACCATTCCCAGTCTTGTGTTATTTAAAATAAGTATTTTAACTCCTATTTTGCTCTGTTTTATGGTGCCCAGCTCAGGCATGGACATCTGGAAACTTCCGTCTCCGCCTACTACCACAACAGTACTGCCAGGGCTTCCCAGCTTCGCTCCGATAGCCGCAGGCAAACCATATCCCATTGTCCCCAGTCCTCCGGAGGTTATGAAGGCACCGGGCCTTTTTGCTATAAAACTGTTGGCAGCCCATATCTGATTCTGTCCCACCTCGGTTGCCAATATGGCCTTGTCATCAAGTCTGCCGGAAAGCAGGCTTATCACAAGCCTGGGATTTACCCCCAACGTGCCGGAGGTTTCTTTTACTCCAGCCCTTTCTTTCCCGGCCGTCCTTTCAGCCTTTACCCTTTCTGCTTCTCCCACCCATTCCATAGTCTCGCACCGGCTTATGACACTGTTGAGTTCTTCAAGTATAAGCCTGGCATCGCCGACTACAGGTATGGCAGTGCTGACATTCTTACCTATTTCGGCGGGATCTATATCTATATGAATTATCTTGGCCTTCTCGGCAATTTTTTCAGCAGTTCCCAGCGCCCTGTCTCCCACTCGTGCTCCGATCAAAATGAGCAAATCGGTTTTGTTCACCGCATAGTTTGCGGCAAAAACTCCATGGGAGCCCAGCATACCCAGATTCAACGGATGATCACCCTGTATCGCACCTATGCCCATCAGGGTTGTTACAACAGGTATTCCGCACTTTTGCGCAAATTCAGTCATTATACCCGCGGCCTTAGCTGTTATCACACCGCCTCCGGCGCATATAACCGGCCTTTTTGCCCCCGCTATTGCTTCTGCTATCCTTTTTATCTGCTGGGGATGACCCTTGTAATTTGGCTTGTAGCCCTTTATATCAACTGTCTCAGGGTATATAAACTCAAGCTCCTGAGCCTGTATATCCACCGGTACATCAATAACCACCGGGCCGGGCCGGCCTGTGGACGCAATGTGAAAGGCTTCTTTTATAATTCTGGGCAGCTCCTGCGCGTTTTTTACAAGATAGTTGTGTTTGCAGAACGGAGCTGTTGCTCCTGTAGTATCAACTTCCTGGAAAACATCTCTTCCTATCAGCTCCAGCGCTACCTGCCCTGTTATGGCAACCATGGGAATGGAATCGGAATAGGCCGTGGCAATTCCGGTTATCAGGTTGGTTGCTCCCGGACCCGAGGTAGCCACACAGACTCCCGGCTTTCCCGTAACCCTGGCGTATCCGCTGGCACTATGGGCAGCTCCCTGCTCATTTCTGGTAAGAACATGGTTTATTTCGGAGTCCAGCAGAGCGTCATAAAACGGACAGATTGCCGCACCCGGATATCCAAATATGATATCAATCCCTTCAAGTTCCAATGCCTTTATCATAGCCTGTGCTCCTGTCATCTTCATACTCCGCCCTCCTTTTATTCGTTTAATAAATCAAATACAGCAATTTTTCAGCTTGCCATTTAGGTATAAAAAAACCCTCGGCTCTGCTTATGCAGGGACGAGGGATAATTCCTCCGCGGTACCACCCTGATTTAATGCAGTCTTTCTATAACTGCACTCTCAGTGAGCAACCAGGCGCGCGCCCGTGCTCCGGCTATATCGTAGCCACCGCCGATACCTAATTGCTATAAAAACATCTTTTGGCACCAGTCCTCCGGAATGAGTTATACATGCACTTTTCGTGTCAACTCACACCACCCGTTGACTCTCTGAACCGAATAAATACATCTTGCTTCCTTCATCGATTAATATAAAGGTATATAATTTTCTTTAATCATTTACCGCTTCAAGTTTGTAAGAACTTGAAAAAGCTGTAAGTCTAGATTTGAAATAATTATAGCATCTATTCCTTTTACCGTCAACAATGCAGCCTTCACGTTTTCTGACCAGTTTAAACAGCCTTTTTAATGTTTTGAATTATTATATATTAAAGCCAATAAACAGGCTATATGATTTCCTGAATTACTTTTCCTGATAATATTATAAGCAGCTAAAAGTATTTTAGCCTAATACTTTTAGCACATTTTACCGATAAACAAATAGAAAATATAAGTATCCCACAATATTTTCAGGTACTAAAGAGAATTTCTGAAAAGGAGACTCCAGGAAATGAAACGTGTAATTTCTATTTTTTTGATTATTGTTATTACTTTTGCAAATATATCCCTTGATACCCTGAATGTATTTGCAGCTCAATCAACCGCTCCGGCGGCCAGCAATGTAATCATAACCAACAACCTTGCAGGAAAATCCGATACCATATACATATTCGGACTTGATCCGGGCACTTTGGTTAAAGTCTATTCCTCGGGCAGCGAAAATAAAATATTGGCTTACGGAACCGTGCCCAACAACAAGGTAGATATTACCTTTACCATTTCCCAGCTTGGAGCAGACGGCGGAAGTGTATTCATTTCAGCAATAGTCAAGGGTAATTCCGAGAGCGGCAGAACCCGTGTGGATTTTGACGGTGAGCCAAAGTCTGATGCAATATCCGCTGATGCTGTTTCTATAACCAATAACGCTCAGAAATCAGATATTATCTACGTTTCAGGTCTTAATCCCCGTGATGTGGTCAAGGTATACAGCGCCGCCTCGGGGGGAAAGCTGCTCGGAAGCAAAACAGTTTCAACCACAGGCTCGGAGGTTTCTATCAATGTGAGTCAGGTAGGGAGTGCAGCCGGAAGTGTGTACGTGACCGTCACAACCAAAGGCTATGCTGAAAGCAAAAGGACAAAAGTGGATTTTGATGCGGAACCTGCCTCAGTACCCCTTGATCAGGATTCCATAACAATCAACAATAATGCCAAAAAGGCAGACACAATATATATATCAGGTCTCAGCGGCGGAGATGTCGTCAAGGTCTACAATGCTCAGTCAGGCGGAAAAATGATAGGCAGCAAATCCGTTTCTTCCTCCTCCTATGATGCTACCATCACTGTGGCACAACTTGGCACAGTCTCCGGAGTAATATATGTTACGGTAACAAATTCCGAGTGTGCCGAAAGCATCCGTATACCGGTTCAGTTTGAAGCCGAGCTTTCTTCCGACAAGCCGGTTCCGGAATATATCACCGTTATGAACAACTCCGGAAAACCGGACACTGTAACAGTAACCGGTCTTAACCCCGGCGATATTGTAAAAGTATATAACTCGGATATGAAGGGAAGCCTTTTAGGCTCAGGAACAGTACCTTCTACCGATGGCGAAGTGACTGTTTCCATTCCTCAGCTCAGCACCACCGGAGGCGCAGTTTATGTATCCGTAACCAGTACCGGAAAAAATGAAAGCCTCAGAGTCAAAGCTGCTTATTCTCCCGAATCAAAATCCGGCTATATCTCTCCTGCCTACATAACAGTCACCAACAATGTGGGCAAAGCAGATACCATATATATCTCCAATCTCAGTGAGGGAGATATAATCAAGGCATATGACAGGGAACTCGGCGGAAACCTGCTGGGAAGTGCCACTGTACCAAAATCAGGAACAGATGCTACAATATCAGTCTCTCAACTGGGTATTGAAAGCGGTATGGTTTACATTTCAGTTATAAATTCAGGCAGATTGGAAAGTACCAGAACAGGAGTGGGCTATCTTGGAGAGTCAAAATCCTCAGCCCTTGATGCCAACGCCATTACGGTATCAAACAATGCCGGATCTTCGGATACCGTTTATGTTACAGGACTGCCCTCAGGAACTGTCGTACGTGTTTACAGCGCACCTGTGTCTGGCTACCTGCTCGGTTCTGCAACTGTTCCGGCCTCAAGAACGGATGCCACCATCACAATCTCACAATTGGGAACTGCCTCCGGCACCATCTATGTCTCGGTAACTCAGCCGGGAGCCCAGGAAAGCGGAAGGACAAAGGCGGACTACAGCGCCGAAGGAAATTCCACAGCCCCCAATGTTAACAATATTTCCATTACAAACAATGTGGGTAAGGCTGATACGGTTTATATCAGCAACCTTACTTCCGGTGATATCGTAAGGATTTACAATGCAGCCACCCAGGGCACCATCATAGGTTCTGCCACTGTTGCGGGAACCTCCACAGACATTACAGTCAGCATATCCCAGCTTGGAGCGGCTTCTGGCAGTGTCTATGTAACCGTAACCAATACGGGCAAGACCGAGAGCGCCCGGGTGAAGGCGGACTACAGGGCCGAAAATGTTTATTCGGGAGTAGATTCCTCAAACATAACTGTTACTAATAATGCAGGTAAAGCAGATACTGTGTATTTTACAAGGCTTTCAGCAGGTGATATGGTAAGAGTTTATGATTCAAAATTAGGGGGTACACTTCTGGGCTCGGCAATTGTAGCAGGCGGTCTGACCGACACCACCGTCAGCATCCAGCAGTTGGGCAAGGGAGCAGGAAATGTCTACGTCACTGTTTCCAGCACGGACCAATCGGAAAGTGAGAGAGTGGAAGTGTCCTATGCCGCGGAAGCGCCCTCTGAAAAGCCCGCTCCGGAGCAAATAGTTGTTACAAACAACATTACCGGCACCGCTGATACCATACTTGTATCAGGCTTGAACCCTGAGGATGTCATAAAGGCCTATAGCGGCGCCTCTCAAGGCGTATTGCTTGGCACTGCAACAGTTCCGGCCAATGGAGTATCCGCAGTAATCACAGTTTCCCAGCTCGGCACTGCCGAAGGAAGTGTTTACATCTCCATAACCAATTCAGGCAAACTGGAAAGTCAAAGAACAGAGGCAAAATATTTGGGAGAAAGCAAATCCGTTCCTCCTGAAATTACTAATATCACAATTAACAATAATTCCGGCGCAGCCGATACTGTCAAGGTTTCCGGCCTTACGGCGGATGACCTGGTAAGAGTATATACCGCAGCCACCGGAGGAAGCCTCCTGGGAAGCGCGGCCGTTACAACCTTTGGTTCTGAAGCTGTTGTTACAATAACACAGCTTGGTACTTTACCGGGTAAGGTATATGTTACCGTAACAAGTAAAAACAAATCAGAAAGCGTCAGGGTGGAAGCCTCTTATGACAGCGAGCCCGTAACTTCTCCTGTAAGCAGCAGCAATATTGCGGTTGCAAACAATGCAGGAGTATCGGATACCGTTCAGGTAACCGGTTTGACCCCGGGCGACCAGGTTAAAGTATATGACTCGGCGTCGGGCGGTAATCTTTTGGGCTCGTCCGCTGTTTCTCCATCAAGCACGCAGGCTGTTGTGGAAATAGCTCAGATTGGCACTACCGCAGGAAATGTATATGTTTCCATCACAAGTGTTAATAAGTCGGAAAGCACCAGAACACCTGCTGCCTACTCCGCTGAAGCCAGATCCAAGTCCCCTGACCCGGACAAGGTATTTATTTCAAATAACTATGGAATTGCAAGCACCGTAACCGTTGGAGGTCTGAAAGAAAACGACGTGGTCGGGGTATATAGTGCAGAAGCAGGAGGAAGCCTGCTTGGAAGCGGAACGGTAGCCACATACGGTTCAGAGATTACCCTATCCGTTTCCCGGCTGGGTGATACAGAAGGAACAGTATATATTTCTGTTAAAAGCCCAGGTATGCTGGAAAGCATCAGGACTCCGGTCACTTACGCTGCGAAACCTGCCTCGGCTGCCCCTGAAAGCTCAAATATTGAGATTTATAACAATGTAGGTATCCCTGATGAAATAATTGTAAGTGGTATGGAGCCAAATGCAGTCATTAAGGTCTATAGCCTGGCAGCCGGAGGAAGTCCCATAGGTTCCTCCTCCGTTCCCGCAGACAGCACTGATGCAATTGTTTATATAACCCAACTGGGTACGGGCGGGGGTACGGTCTATGTATCGGTTACCACCTCCGGCAAGACAGAGAGCCCCAGAGCGGCAATTACCTATACCGAGGAAGAAGTTTCCGAGCCTTTGGCCCCTGGAAATGTTGAGGTAGTCAATAATTCAGGTATTGCTGACACTGTGACTGTTTCCGGCTTGCAGCCCTATGATGTGATACGTATTTACAACGCGGCCACAGGCGGCACACGGCTTGCTCTTCTGACTGCGGATAGTAACGGGGTCGTGGCAACTGCCAACATCTCACAGCTTGGTACAGGTTCCGGCAGTATATATGTGACTGTTACAAACTACGGCAAGAGCGAAAGCAAACGGATACAGGTGCAGTACGAAGCCGAATCGGTTGCGCCGCTTTCCTCCAATATTTCAATAGTAAACAATGCAGGTATGGCCGACACAATAACTGTCAAGGGTTTGAACGAAAACGATGTGGTCAAGGTGTATGACGCAGCTTCCAACGGCAACCTCATAGGCTCGGAAACCGTACTCCCGGGCAGCAGCAGGGTTACCATATCCGTGACCCAGTTGACAGCCGCAGCAGGTAAGGTATATGTTTCCGTCAGTAATTACGGAAGGGCTGAAAGCAGCCTGACCAAGGCCGCCTATATTGCTGAGACCAGTACGGTTGCTCCGTACATAGGAGACATTTACATTGTAAATAATGTTGATCTGGACGATACTATTACAGTTTACAATCTTAATGCAAGTGATGTGGTCAAAGTATACGACAAGGCTTCTGGAGGAAATCTTTTGGGCTATGCCACGGTTGCAGCCAATAAGACGGAGGCAACGGTATCCGTTGAAGACCTCGGTGCTGCGGCAGGAACTGTGTATATTTCAGCTATTACAAAAGGGAAGACCGAAAGTTCCAGAACAGAGGCAAGTTATGTTGCAGAGGGTAAGTCCACTGCGCCATATTCCGGCAATATCTATATAACCAATAATGTTGTACTTTCCGACACTGTTCTTATATCGGGACTGTCAGGAGGGGACAAGGTGAAGATATACGATTCCGCCTCCGGCGGAGTCCTGCTTGGCTCGGCAACTGCGGCTTCAACCGGCAACCAGGTCAAGATAACCATCAAACAGTTGGGCGAAGAGGCTGGAAGCATATATGTCTCCATAACCTCAAAGGGAAAGACCGAGAGTAAAAGAACCGAAGTGGAGTATGTTTCCGAGCAGACTACCAATGAACCCTATGCAGGTTATATCAAAGTGGTAAATAACAAGGCAGGCACCTTTGACACCATAACGGTGTCCAACCTGGCAGACGGGGATATTATCAATGTTTATTCCGCCGCCGCAGGGGGGAGCCTTCTGGGTTCAGCCACCGTGGCATCAGGCAGTACAGCCGGTATTGTTTCAATATCCCAGCTTGGTACCGCGGCAGGCAGCGTATACGTCAGTGTTACAAGTGCCGGAAAGGCTGAAAGCAATAGGACCAAAGCTGATTATTTGTCAGAGTAGTATGGTGGCAGATAACGAAAGGCTCATCATAGGAATTTTGCGGCTACTGTCAGGCGCGTGCCGGACAGGCTGTTGAAAAAACCTATGCTGGGCCTTTATTATTTGTATTTGTGCTAGAAACTGCTTAAAACCTCTAGAAACTGCCCTTCACTGATATAATTGCATTCCCTGTACAAGGCTCCGTTCTTATAGAATCTTAAGTATGGAACAGAGTCATTACCCAATTCCTTCTCCTTGAAAGTTCGGAATTGATCAAAATAGTCCGCCTTGTTGTATTCAAGCTCATAGATGTCAACATTCTCTTCGATGTCCAGCCTGTAAACCCAACTTTTCATATGCTGCCACTGGGAACACCAATCCTGGGTGAGAATTAAAACGACCCTGGTGCAGGATGTGAGCATATCACTCTCAAATTCACCATTTTCAACAGCTCTCAGGGCCTGTTCTTCCTGTATCAATTTACGGTTTATCATAAGCATGCCTTCCTTTAACAGTTATTAAAAAGTTTAGCTGAGCAGCAGCAAGTGAATTAATATAAGCGGAAATAAATATTGTTCTTCCCTTATAGCCGCAGTATTATTCCACAAAAAATCACTTCTTCCTTAACTCAAGGAAAAATTTCTTCAGCAGTTCGGTGCATTGCTCATGAAGAAGCCCAATTACTACGTCAACCCTGTGGTTGAACCGGGGTTCCCTGAAAAGATCCACAACAGACCCTGCCGCTCCTGCCCTGTTATCCATAGCCCCGATATAAAGGGTTTTTATTCTGGACTGTATTATTGCTCCTGCACACATGGGGCATGGCTCCAGGGTAACATACATGTCACAACCCTCCAGTCTCCATGTGCCAAGCTTTTTTGCCGCTTTTTTTATGGCCTCTATCTCCGCATGTGAGGTGACGTCCAGTTTGGCTTCTTTCCTGTTGTGCCCCCGGGATAATATTGTCCCGTCCTTGACAATTATTGCGCCAACTGCCGCTTCTCCCTTGGAAAATGCCAGTTCTGCCTGTTTTAACGCCTTTAGCATAAATTTTTCATTACTTGTATACATAAATGGAACCTCATATGAAAAGTAAATTTTCAGGGCCGCACTTTGCCGCCCTGCCAGTTATACCACTCCATCCAGGTAGCTTTCCAAAGCTGTAAGACTTACCCTGACTTTTATGGTCTTATCTCTCGACACCACCTCAACCTCTCCCTGTTCAAGGTTCCTGGCGCTTACTATCAGCCTCAGCGGTACGCCGAGAAGGTCGGCGTCAGCAAACTGGATACCGGCCTGTACATCTCTGTCATCCATTATAACCTCATACCTTGCGGATAATTTTTCATAAAGCTCCAGGCCGGTCTGTCTGACCTCTTTATTTTTCTTGTTTATCATGCAAATGTGTATCTGCCAGGGGGCCACACTTTTAGGCCATATTGGGCCATATTCATCATGGCAGGCTTCGATTATACATGCTAAAAGCCTTCCCACCCCTATACCGTAACAGCCCATTATTGGATTTTTCAGTTTCCCGTCACTGTCTGTATAGGTCATATTCATGCTCTGTGTATATCTTGTGCCAAGCTGAAATATGTTGCCTACTTCAATTCCGCGTTTTACAGCGAGCTTTCCTCCGCATTTCGTACAGGTATCTCCAGCATTGACTTTTGAGACTTCCACAAAGCTTTCGGGAGCGATATCCCGGTCCACTTCAATTCCGGTGAGATGATAATCCGTCTTATTGGCGCCGGTTACCATTGAGGCTTCTCCCTTCAAGGATTCGTCAAACAGCACGGTATTGTTTTCAGTATCTATGCCCTGAGTCCCGATAAAGCCAAAGCAGATTCCACTTCCGTCATTTTCCCGCTCATCATAAGGAAATACATTTGCCTTGACAACCCGCTTCAACTTAGCTTCATTTACCTGCAAATCGCCTCTTATAAATACGATAAGAGGCTTCTTGCTGTCCTCCACAGAGAACACCGCCGCCTTTATCAATTGTGAAGCCTCTACCTTCAGAAACCGGCATACCTCTTCTATGCTTTTCATATCCGGCGTATATACCTCAGCTATTTTCCGGTCGTCCCAGCTCAGGTGATTTTCGCTTTTAGCCGGATGCGGGCTTTCAGATTCTGCCACTTCCATATTGGCCCTATAGCCGCAGCTATCGCATATTACAATGGAATCTTCTCCGGATTCAGCCAGCAGCATGTATTCATGTGCTACCTTGCCGCCCATCATACCGGTATCGGAGGCAACAGAAACCACCTGTGGCAGCCCAACCCTCTTAAATATTTTGTGGTAGGCTTCATACACTTTTTCATAGTACAGCTCCAGATCCTCCTGTGTAGTATGAAAGGAATAGGCATCCTTCATGGTAAATTCCCTGACGCGGATAAGTCCTCCCCTGGACCTTGGCTCATCCCTGAATTTAGTCTGTAGCTGGTATATCATAAAGGGATACTTGGTGTAAGTCATTGCCTCACTTCTGGCCAAATGTACCGCGGCCTCCTCGTGAGTCATCCCCAGCAGCATATCACGGCCTGACCGGTCCTTTATCCGCAGCAGTTCGCTGCCTACGCTATCAAACCGACCGGACTCCTGCCACAGTTCAGCCGGCAGCACCACGGGGAAAAGCACCTCCTGTCCGTCAATCCTGTCCATTTCCTCTCTGATGATATTCTCAATTTTCATGGCAATCCTTTTGGCAGGCAGCAGCATGGAATATATTCCATTTGCCACCTGGCGCACATATCCGCCCCGCAATAGGTAAATATGGCTTATTATGCTTGCCTCTCCCGGCTTTTCCTTAAGTCTTTCCCCCAACAGTCTGCTTAACAGCATTAAAATCAGTCCTTTCAAATTTTCATGATAAAATCGCCATACTTCTTGTACCCACCTGTCTGAAGCACCCTTTTTAACCCGGAAAATGGATTCCCATACACGAACAACATCCTTAAAAATTTATACTTCCCGGACAATAAAAAAATCGCTGTACATGGGCTGTACAGCGATCGTATTTATTCTATCAGCACTCTGCACCGGCCCGTTTTCAAATTCTTTTGCAACTCAAGAATTGACAGCGTGAAAAGCACTTGCACCTCATGAATTTCAAGATGCAAATGCTATATTGGGCACGGGTAGCAATTAAGTTTTTCTTTTCGGCCAGATAACATAAAGTTCCTCTTTGTTGGTAATTTTATATCAGTTTACCATTGGGATAACAATATATCAAGTACCTTTTAGCTGCTTTCTTTTGCTCAGTACAAGAGTTACGGATATCAGCGCCACGGCGAAGCCCAGTTCAATCAGCATATATGACACTACCGGCCCTATATTTTCCATATTGAAGTTTGTCAAAGCTCCGATGGCCTTATTTGCCCTGATATACCAGTAGGTGGGTAAAAACTTCGCTATGGCAAGAACATTTTCACTCAGCATCTCCTGGGGAACGAACACCCCCGTCAGAAAACACATGCCCAGAGACACTACATTTGAAATTCCCGACTGGGCATTTCTGCTTTTTATCAATACTCCAATCAGAAAGCTCATGCTCAGGATGGTTATGGTCAACACCAGCGAATTTATGCAGAAGTACACGGAATTCAAGTTGAACATATCCTGCCTGTAAAGAAGCAAACTCAATATCACCAGCATGGCCCAGCATGAGACGGAGAAAACGATATTCCCGAGAAGTATCTGTGAATTTACCGAAATATTGCTTACGGGAGAACAGAGGTTTCTTCTTCTCAGCCTGATATCATTAAACACCAGCATAATGGAGCTTACACCCAGTATTATAATATTTATGAGAATATATGGCATATAGTTGTAAAAATATACAATAGCACTGGTATGGGCGGTGTTCTTTCCTGCCGACTTAAGTATCACTTCGGTTTCCAACTCAAGGTCCTTTTTTATCTGGCCCACCAGTTCCTCCTGGGATATCTCTTTGCTGTTGTTGACATACAGCCTGGCAGTATTAAAGTATTTATTTATCAGTATATCCGTATATATACTGCTTACACTGCCTGAAACAACGGTTTTGTCCACAGTTACAGTTTTTCCTGTCATAAAGTTCTTTGTAAAACCTTCAGGAATTCTGAGAATATACTCGGCATCTCTGAAGAACAGGGCATCCTGAAGCTTGTCGGTTCTGTTCTCTATATCCACGTAGGTGGAGTGCCCCCCCAGGTAGTCCTTCAAGCCCTGTATCAATGCTGAGGGTTCACCCTCATTAATAAATGCCACTCTGGTTTTTGACTGGGTGAAGGTATCTGCGTTGTTACTGTTGCCAATATAGGAGAATACTATTGATAAGGCCAGAAATACCACAATGTATATGGAAAGCGGCAAGCTCAGCTTTTTGATGATTTTAAAATAAGTCTTAAATATTATCATATTTCTGCCTCCTGATTATCATATAGGTTACAAGACAAAATACCACGGTATATATGCCCAAAAGGCCGGTATTAATATAAAACCTCGTATGCGTATCATAATAATATAAGGCATAGAACGCATCTGTTATAAGCGCTACGGGGTTGATGTACGACAGTGCCGGCACATACTGCTGGATGATGTATTTCATCCTGTCAAACATCATGCCGGCCAGGAAAGCGGCTGCCATGGTAGAAACAATCAGAATTGCGGTCTTGACTCCCTCACTCTTTTTATTTGCCGCACTGATCAGTGCCCCAAAGCTGATTCCTGACGCACATCCCAAAAGACAGTTCAGCAGTATAAACCCTATCTGATTTCCGAAGTCTATTTTCAGAACGAATACCAGATACCCCATCAGCAGCATAATCTCTGCAAGGGATACCATAAGTCCTGCAAACAACCCTGCTGACAGTACCTTTAATTTATGAACAGGCGCAGCATTCAGTCTTGCAGCTCTTTTTGACAGGTTCGCCTGAATGTCCGTAACCTCTTTCAGTCCAAAAAATGCTCCATAGAAGCAAGACATGGCAATCAGGGTATAGAAGTAATTTACCGTTATATCCGGCTTGTCTTTAGTCCCTATCTGAACCTCTCTCGTAAATCCGGCAATATTGCCCAGATCCTCTGCCAGACCGTTTTGAAGAGCGGCTGGCTCCCGCTTTACAATGCTCATTGCCGTACTGACGGTCTGACTGTATTGATCAAATATCTCCTTGATTATTGTCTGGTTAAAACCGGAGCTCTTGACGGTCAGCCTGATAGGCTCCCCGTAGGTTACATAGCCTGCAATCTCATTATTATCAAGCAGCCTGTCCGCTTCCTCCGGAGACACCACCCTGACATTGAACAGATGAATATCCTTCTCGCTGTCAGGAATATCCTTGGAATGCTGCTCCACAAAATTCTGAAAAGCTTTATCCCTCTGATATTGAGCATTATCCACTATAGCGATGTCAACAACCTTCAAGGCCTCCGATTTTGACAGATTTGAGAAAGCCATATTGAAGAAGGTGGCCAGTATCAAGGGGAATACCAGTGTCCAGAATATCAGCGATTTATCCCTTACAATACATTTCAGCCGATTATAAAATATATTTAAAAACATTTTTCTACCCCTTTTCTCAATCCCTGAGTTCCTTTCCTGTAATTTCAAGAAACACATCGTTAAGTGTAGGCAATTCAGAGTATATTCTTCCAAAGGAGATGTCATGCTCTCTGAAAAAGTCAAGCAGGGTGGTAAGATTGTTCTTACCCTTGTTATATTTGATTGAAAGAGTTTTATCAATATATTCTACGCTGCTGACATTGGGCAGATTCTTTATCTGATTAATATGGACGCTGCTCAGTCCGAATATTTCCACAGATATCTTTTCCCCCAGCTTTATCATTCCCTTTAGCTCTTCCTTGCTGCCTGAGGCAATTACCCTGCCCTTATCCATTATCACAATCCTGCTGCAAAGCTGTTCGACCTCCTCCATATAGTGGGAGGTATATATGATGGTTGCACCATCCTCGTTCAGCCTTTTTATTCCATCCAGTATATTGTTACGGCTCTGGGGATCAACTGCCACAGTGGGTTCATCCAGTATTATCAGCCTTGGCTTATGTGCTATTCCACAGGCGATATTCAACCGGCGCAGCAAGCCGCCGCTCAGCTTCTTGGGGTAGAACTTCCTGAAGTCCTTCAATCCCACGAAATCCAGGGCTTCTTCCACCAGCCCCCTCCTTTTTTCTCTGTCTCTGACATACAGGCTGCAGAAATAGTCTATATTTTCATAAACCGTGAGTTCATCAAATACTGCAACATCCTGCATGATGACACCAATATCACGTTTTATATCATAGGCGTCAGGTGCCATTGGCTTGTCAAAAAGCTCTATTTCACCTTTATCATAATTCAAAAGAGAAAGAATGCAGTTTATTGCCGTTGTCTTGCCTGAGCCGTTCGGACCAAGGAGTCCAAAGATTTCACCCTCCTTCACATTGAAAGACAAGTGATCCAGGGCAACAAGGTCTCCATACCTTTTCACAAGATTTTTTACTCCAACTATCATATCAGAACCTCCTAAGTCAATTACTATCAGCTTTCAGCCGATAGTTCGGGTTTGAGTCAAAAGCCTCCTGAAGTCAAAAGCCAATTCAAACCCAAACTGCTTTGAACCGTAATTGACTTTGGTAAACTGACTTATCCTTTAATAATATTCTAGCCTATATTCCGGCAGCACTTAAGTGTCAGGAATCAGAAGTTAATATGACAAATGTCACTTTTGTCTAGTATAATTTATACATACTCGATAAATGCACCCAAATACAACAAGATTCACATAAACAGAAGTAAATTATTTTGAAAGGGATGGGGCACTATATGAAGAAAATACTGGGTATTTCCGGAAGTCCCCGGAAGGATGGCAACACTTCGTACACTGTTAACTATGCATTGGAGCTTTTGTCTCAGAAAGGTTTTGAAACAAGATTCATTACCCTTGCAGGCAGGAACATTCATCCTTGTACAGGCTGCTGGAGCTGCAGCGGGACAGGCAACTGCGTATATAGGGATGACATGACGGAGATTCTGCTTGCCCTGCAATGGTGTGACGGGCTGCTGCTGGCTTCTCCGGTGTATTTCGGCATGGTGAGCGGTCAGATGAAAACCATGATGGACCGCTGCGCATGCATCCGGGCCAAGTACAGTGACGATCTGCTTATGGCGGGAAAAGTGGGAGGAGCTATTGCCTGTGCAAACTCCAGAAATGGCGGTCAGGAAACTACTCTTCAGAACATTCAGACCTTTTTGCTTCAGATGAACATGCTGGTTGTCAGTGACGGTCTTCCCTACTGTCATTCCGGCGGAACCATAATGAGTGACGCGGACAAGGATGCCTGGGGCCTGGAAACCGTCAGAAATCTTGCAGCCAATCTGGGCAAAATGCTTTCCAGACCTCATGTAAGGTAGCTTGTGATTCCTCCGGCACATGTGCATAATTTCTTTCCCAGAAAAAAGAACCGCTATGGGTGTCCCCTATGGCGGTTCCAGGCATAATCCTGTGTTTGAATAAGCTCCATATAAATATTGTGATGATTTTAATTAAGTATTGTCTATTTATCTATAAAAATGAATCCGTATTTTTCAAATACAGGTTTAGCTTCCTTGCTGTATAAAAATTCTGTAAAGGCTTTGGCTGCCTCGGCGTTTTTACTGTCTTTAATAACGGCTGCAGGATAGAGGACAGCCTTATGTGAATCCTTAGGCGCTGAAGCGGCAACTTTTACCTTGTCGGATATTTTTGCATCAGTGGAATATACTATACCGGCATCTGCATTGCCCGTTTCAACCCAGGTCAATACTTCCTTTACATCATTGCCATATACAACCTTGTCCTTTATTTTATCCAAAAGCCCTAGTTTTGTGAGAACCTCTTCGGCATATTGTCCTACAGGAACACCTTTCGGCTCACCCAGCCCTATATGTTTTACCTTGTCAGAGGTCAAATCCTTAAAATCCGTCACTGCAGCGGAGTCCTTGGGTACAATAAGCACTACGTCGTTCTGTAAAAATTCCCTTCTGGTCTCATCCAGCAAAAGCCCCTTGTCCTTAAGTGCATCCATTTGTTTTGTAGCTGCCGATACAAATACATCTACCTGGGCCCCATTTTCTATCTGTTGCTGCAAAGCTCCGGACGAGCCAAAGGTGAAGGTCAACTTTACATTGGTGTTTTTTCCTTCATATAAAGTTTTTATTTCCGCCAGCGAATCCTTCAGGCTGGCTGCCGCCGACACCAGCAGTTCAACGGGCTTTGACCCGTCTTCATTTGAAGGTCCGGTAGTATTTGCCCCGGTTTGAGAAACCAAAGCAGAGGAGTCGGCAGAGCTGCTGGAATTTACGGCTTCATTGGCAGTCTGCCCGCATGCGGTTGCAAAAACCATCAGCAGAATCAATAATACTGAAAAAGCTTTTTTCATACTCTTTAATTGTCTCATAATATTCTCCTGTCTACGCACTATCTTTATTATCTCTCATAAACCAAAAATGATGAAACTATAAATTTTAGTTATAATCTCACCATTGAGATGTACAAATATTCTTGTTTTGTAGATTTTAAATACCATTTGTCACGTTTCATCATTTATCATGTGCGTTTATGTTATGTTTTATTACGACTAATTATATCAGGATTAAATAAATAATCAAGAGTCAATTTAAATGAATTTAAATAATGTGCCCAATCCGGATAATATTGAAAATTCCTGAGCTTCTTCAGTCCACTGTTTGTCTCAAAATAGAAATTGCTTTTATCCACCTGGAAATATATAATATAATAAAATGTTTTACACGCTTTTATACTGTTTTATTACTTTACTTAAAGAGGATGAAACCTATGGACAACAATACCGCCTTAACTCCGCAAGAAGTGGCCGATATATTGAAAATTGCAAAAAACACGGTTTATGAATTGATTAAACGTGGAGAACTGAACTCTTACAGAGTAGGAAAAAAAGTCAGGGTTGATATAACTGATGTCAACGAATACAAGAACAGAACCAAAAGCATGAAGATCAATCCTTCAGCCGTCCCTGACAACCTGAATGCCAATCCGGCTTACGTACAGTTCTATAAAGAGCCTGCACAAAACAGCGGCTTTGTCATCTGCGGCCAGGATATAATGCTGGATATCCTCTCCCGCCACCTTCAAATGCATCCTTATGGCGTTCCGGCCCTAAGGTCTTATGTGGGCAGCTATAACGGCCTGTATGAGCTCTATCACGGAAATGTCCATATGGCTACTGCACATTTGTGGGATGGAGACACGGGACAATACAATATTCCCTATGTCAAACGCATGCTGCCCGGAGTACCGGCTGTAATAATCCACCTGGCAAGCCGTTTTCAAGGCTTGTATGTGGCTCATGGAAATCCAAAGGGCATAACGGGCTGGGAAGATTTCAGAAGGAAAGACCTTGTCATGATAAACCGTGAAAAGGGAAGCGGTACGAGAGTTCTTCTGGATGAACACCTTAGAAGACTTGGCATACCTGCCTCATCCATAAGCGGCTATGGCCGGGAAAGCACCTCACACCTGGCAATAGCAAGCACAATAGCCCGAGGGGGCGCAGACATCGGCGTAGGCAATGAAAAATCCGGTCAGCAGGTCAAGGGTATTGATTTCATCCCATTGCAGACTGAACGCTATGAGCTTGTAATAAAAAAGGAAGATATAAAAAAAGCTCCGTATATTACCGTACTTGAAATTCTCAATTCCCAGGAGTTCCGGTTGGAACTCGAAGGCATAGGCGGCTATGACCTGTCCGAGCTGGGTAAAATTATAGCCGAAACCTGACCTGCACATTATTGGTATATGCAGCTATCTTGAAGAATCGTCTGAGTTTTTTCAAGATAGCTTTTTATTTTTCATGCTTTAGTACGACATTCGGTAAATCCTGGTACATAATTGGGTATATTTTTTTGAACTACATCGTTGTCGTCCATTGGAATAAAGCAATTATTCCGCACTCCTCCGCCTTGTATTTCCAAAAAGTCTCTTCCAAATTTATGCACCCTATTTATCGAATGTTGTACTAATCTCAAGTTTTAAGCCTCCTATCTGTTCCATAATTTATACCCCATACATATTATGTTACTAGCCGGATTTTTGATAAAGCATGGGCTTTCAGGCTTTTCCCAGCCGAAAACTCATGCCCTAAAAATATTATGGGAGAGTATTATACATGAAAAAAGCTTTAATTACAGGTATAACCGGTCAGGACGGCTCATACCTATCTGAGTTTTTGTTGGATAAGGGGTATCAGGTACATGGAATAATACGCCGGAGCAGCACCGTCAATACTGGCAGGATAGCGCATTTGCTCCAGGGGCCTGACGCAAATCCCAACCTGCTTGTTCATTACGGTGACTTGACCGATTCCGGCAGTCTGTGTAAGTTGCTATATAAGATTCAGCCTGACGAAGTATATAATCTAGGTGCACAAAGCCATGTCAAGGTCTCCTTTGATGTTCCCGAGTACACCTCCGATGCAAATGGTCTTGGTACCCTGAGATTTCTGGACTGCATAAGGGAAGTCAAGCCGGATACCAGATTTTATCAGGCCTCTTCCAGCGAATTGTTTGGAAAAGTAAGAGAAATTCCTCAAAATGAAAACACACCCTTTTATCCCAGAAGCCCTTATGCGGCTGCGAAACTGTATGCCTACTGGATAACCGTCAATTACCGGGAGGCTTATGATCTTTTTGCCTGTAACGGCATCCTCTTCAACCATGAGTCCCCCAGAAGGGGCGAAACCTTTGTTACGAGGAAAATAACACTTGGAATATCCAATATTCTAAAAGGCAGGCAGGATAAGCTTGTTCTCGGGAATCTTGATGCCAAAAGAGACTGGGGCTATGCGAAAGACTATGTTGAGGCTATGTGGCTTATATTACAGCAGCCCGCTCCGGAGGATTATGTCATTGCCACCGGTGAAACCCATACCGTAAGGGAATTCTGCGAGCTGGCCTTCAAGCATGCAGGAATAACCTTGAAGTGGGAAGGGCAGGGCATTTCTGAAAAAGCCCTGGACAGCACTACAGGAAAGGAACTGATTACAATAAACAGTGAATATTTCCGCCCCACCGAGGTGGATTTGCTGCTGGGAGACCCCTCCAAGGCTAAAAGCAAGCTCAATTGGACTCAAAAGGTGTCCTTTGAGGAATTGGTGAAATTAATGGTTGAGAGCGATTTGAAAAACTGACAGATAAGAGAGTTTGGTGAACAGGTATATTATAACAGGGGAGATTGAATATGAATAAGGACAGTAAAATTTATATTGCGGGGCATACCGGCATGGTGGGATCAGCTTTGGTACGCTGTCTCAAGCGCAACGGCTATGAAAATCTCATTTATAGATCCCACAGGGAACTTGATCTGACTGACCAGGCAGCTACAGACGGATTTTTTGAGGCAGAACAGCCGGAATATGTCATTATCGCCTCGGCAAAGGTTGGGGGAATTCACGCCAATAATACCTATCCGGCTGATTTCATAATGGAAAACATGCTTATTGAGTGTAATATTATAAGAAGTTCCCATAAATATGGCGTGAAAAAGCTTCTGTTTCTCGGCAGTTCCTGCATCTATCCAAAGGCCTGCTCACAGCCCATAAAAGAAGAATATCTTCTCACCGGCCCGCTGGAATCCACCAATGAAGCCTACGCCCTGGCGAAAATATCGGGTATCAAGATGTGCCAGGCCTATAACAGACAGTTCGGCACAGACTATATATGTGCAATGCCCGCAAGCCTGTATGGAATAAACGATCGTTTTGATCTGTACAATGCCCATGTCATACCGTCAATGCTTATAAAGCTGCATAAGGCAAAACTTGAAGACAGCCCCTTCGTCGAGCTGTGGGGAACAGGTACACCCTTGCGGGAATTTCTATATGTTGATGATATGGCCGAAGCCTGTCTTTGCATGCTTTTGAACTATTCAGGGAGTGAATTCATAAATATAGGCTCAGGAAGTGAAATAAGCATCGGTGAACTGGCTGAAACAATCAGAGGCGTGGTAGACTATAAAGGAAGCATTATTTTTGATACCACAAAACCAGATGGTACACCCCGCAGAGTTCTTGACAACTCCAGAATACGCGGGATGGGCTGGAAACCTGAAATCGGCATGGAAGAAGGACTTCGAAGAGAATATGCCTATTACCTGGAAAACATCCTGTAAATCAAGAGGCAGGTCCCGGGGGATACTGCCTCTATTCCATATAGTCCTGTATTTAACCCCTTATGCCGCTCCTTACATAAAAGCTCTACGGATACCTGCCATTACGCCGGCTCAGTCTATGGATATCTGCTTTAAAACCTCCATCTGAGCCTGGAGTAGGAGCTCAGTCTTGGTTTTAAGAGTAAAAATCTCAGCCTTTATTTCCTCAAGCTTGCCTTTTGCCCTAACTATTTCCTGATTTGCCGCTTCAATGATCTTTGTTGCATTTGCCTCTGCCTCACTGGTAATAAGCCTTGCCTTTTCACATGCATTCACTTTTATTTGTTCACTTGTATGCTGTGCAACCAGGATCGAATGCTGAAGTGACTCTTCCAGCATTTTGTAATGCTGAATTGCTTCATTAAGACTGTTTATTTTTGTTCTCATTTCCTCATTTTCTTTCATTACTCGTGAGTAATCGTCATTAATAAGAGCCAGTAAATTATTAACCTGTTTTCTGCTATAGCCGTCCAAGAACGATCTTTTAAGGCAAATACTTCTCAATTCCTCAGGGGTATAATTCATACGTCCCACTCCTAATATTCTTTCATACTACATATATATTCCGAATTGCTGAATATATTCGGGTATCCTACTTTGTCCCTATGGGCATAATATCTCTGTCTTTTGCCTGAAATCTGAAATTGGTGAAATCTCTTGTTGAAATCATATCGGCTACGGCCTTTGCCCACATAACATTATTTGTATAAGCGTAAAACCTTGCTCTGTCCATAAAGACATCAATATTCTTATAATACCTGCTCATCCTTTTTACAAAGCCCTCGCCATAGTTGTCCAGAAGTGTTCCGATGTCATATGCCGGATCCCCTGTTCCCGCCAGTCCGAAATCAATAACACCGCTTATTCGGTTGGAATTTTTATTAAATAGTATGTGATATGGCATCAAATCCCCGTGTATGAGTGAAGGCTTGAAATCCAAAAATTTCTCATCCGTAAGCAGAGGCCTGAAGATTTGCCTGTAGTATTCCTTTGAATAGCTGTCGCAATAAGGAAATACCTTTCTTTCAATTTCTTCGAATTTTTCCAGCCAATCCTCCTGGGATATATTAAACTGGCTCTCAGACAAACTTTTAAGCCGCTCACCCTTCAGAGCGACCGAATGCAATTGCTTCAGAAATGCGGCAAGCTGCTCGGCAACCATATCCTGCATCCGGTTTGCCAATTGTAGCAGAGTGTTTCTGTACAAGGGTTCTCCCTTAATGTAAGTGAACTTTGCAATACCTTTTTCAATGGACTCTGCCTTCGGTATGTATATGCTCATATCTCTCCCCAGGTTATTAATAACGGCAACTTCGTTTTCAATATATACGGTACTCCAATCATACCTGGAAAACTTGAAAACATCCTTTTCATTGACAATAACAATATCAGCATGCTTGCCGTCAGTAAAATTGCACCGTTCCCTTAAAATTTCATATTCGGGATATTTATTTTTAATATAGTCCATATACTTAGTTTCCTTCGTATCCATTGCATATCCTCCAAAGTCACTTTTTCGGTATTATATAATACGAAAAGTCTTTAAAAAAGGGAACTGAAAACTTGAAAACAAATATAAACGACGACAGTTCATCATAGGTTATTTTAGCTTAATCCCCTATGGATAAAGTAACCTGCTAATGGCCTGTAACATTTAAAGCTTATATTTCCCTGCGAGGAAAATTTTTTCAATACCAGGCGGAGGAGTGCGGAATAAAGCAATTATTCCGCACTCCTCCGCCTGGTATTTCCAAAAAATCTCCTCCAAATTTATGCACCCTATCTATCGAATGTTGTACTAGAACAGCATACTCGGATAATCGGCCTCAGTACAAAAGCTTTATATTTGTTTCAGGCCAATCCTTGAGCCTCATGACGGTATTTGACAGGTTGGAATACCCGTTGCCTATAAAGAAGTCACACTGTGTAATCAGATAAGTGTCTTTTATAATCTCGATGGTATCCTTTACCATCTCAACTCCCTTGTGGCGTTTATTGGGGTAGTCCAGCAGACAGGTTGCAATCCTCTCTTTCAGGGGCACCTTTTTGCTGTCGGTGTAAATCAGCATGTCATTTTTCCCGTAAAGCTTCCTATACTGGGAAAACAATTTATTTGAATCAGTGATTACCAAAAGGTGCCGCGCACTGTATCTTACAATAAACTGCCATATATTGGGCTTGTAGAATTCATTGAGGTCATATAGCTGAGCCACCTCATTAACGATGGCATTACCCTTCACATGAACACCTATTATGGGCTTTTCATCCCTGAAATTAGGATTGGTGTTTATGAACTTCCTTATTTCCTTTAATATTTCCGGCTTCAGCTTGAGATAAGTGTCAAATAGTGTGCGGTATATCTGGTGGGGAGTCTTTCCATAGGCCCAGTGGTCACTTTTTATGAAGGGCAAAAAAGCCCTTAAAGGATAATAAACATCACTTACCAGCACATTTGCATCACTTCTCATCATACTCTTGAGATCCCGGTCTTCCATTCTCATGCGGTCGGTGTCCTCCGCCAGTATATTTTCAAACCTCCACACAGAAGGGAAGTAGGTATACTCCTTTCGGATAACATCATGAAAAGTAAACTGGGATACAGGCTCAAAGAAAAATTCATATGCGTTTGAAGTTAAGGACTCACTATAAAGACTCTCCATGCCCCAGTACACTACCGGAATCCTGTTTGTCAGCTCGGCCGCCAGAAGCTGGCACATAACGTGGTCAACCTCTCCCCAGATGCTGTTTCCCAACGCTTTTATCAGAAGAAATCTATTAGTCGACATAAGTGTTAACACCTCCATAAAACTCAGGATACCCCACTCTATGGCTCTCTGCTTCCTTAAACCGCTTATTTCCTTCCGCCTTTACCCGTTTTTTAGCCAGTTTCCTTTCATCCTTCAAATTGCGGTAAAAAAGCACCACACTTTCCGGCGGCCAGTCTTTAAGCCGTTTTACGGTATACGATACGTTTGAATATCCATTGCCTATAAAGAAATCACATTTTGAGGCCAGATAGGTATCCTTGATAATTTCAATGCCCTTTCGCCGCTTTACACTGTAATCCTGTAAATGCGGGGCATCTCCCGTAGCATTTATAAGTCCTCTTCTGCAGTCGGTATACACCACCATAGCACCATAGCGATTGATAAAATCATCAACCATTTCCTTGCAATCTGTGAGTAAAAGCAGCTTTTCTACCCTGTAGCTATCAATAAATTCCTGTATTTTTCTATGATATTGTTTATTCAGGTGAGAGAGATTTTCCACTTCCCTTACCTTGTCTCCTCCTCTGATGTGTACACCCAATGTAGGGCTGAAACCCTTCAGCTCATTCACATGGAACTCTTCAATTTCCTGTTCGATATCAGGCTTTAGCCTTATATATTTGTCAAACAAAGACCTATATATCTCATGTGCAGTCATTCCATACGCCCAGTGTTCCTTTGGAATGAAATTTATAATTGGCCGTATGAAATAGTGCACATCGCTGACCACAACATTTGCATTGCTGCCGATTATTTCTCCTAAATTTCTGTTGGCCCAGGTTATCTTATCAAGGTCTTCAACAATAATATTCTCAGAGGACCACATGGATGGATAATAGGTATACTGCGGATTTACAAGGTCATATATGGAATACTCCGATACAGGTTCAAAGAATAATTCAAATGCATTTGTTTTAAAGGATTCTCCGTACAGGCTGTTTGTTCCCCAGTAAACCACAGGAATGCGATTGGAAATTTCGGCCACCAGCAATTGCCCCATAACATGGTCCACATCCGACCAAAAACCGCAGCCCCAGGACTTGATAAGTAAAAATCTTTCATTTGTCACCGGCAGCACCCCCTTTTCGAGGTACTAATTTATTAAGTACTTTTTTCAATAAGCTGATAACTTTGCTGCCCTGCCTTACAATAAGCTTTGCATTAACCGGATACTTACGCTTCTTATAAGCCCAGTAGAGCAATTTCACATTCTTTGCCGGCCAATCCTTCAGACGGGATACAGCATGTGACAGATGTGAAAAATCATTTCCTATAAAGAAATCGCATTTTGCTGCTATATACGCATCCTTTATGACTTCAATACCCCTTCTTCTCTTGATCATGGGATTTTCCATATATGTGGGCTCCTGATCCTTGCCCAGCCGCTTGCAATCGGTATAGACAACCTTTGAGCCATATAACCTGACATATTCCTTTATGGTCTCCTTGCAATCAGTGAGGAGAAATATCTTCCTGATATTATATTTTTCTATTAATTTGTGGATATCCTTATGATATACCTTGTTGGGTTCCTTATATCTACCCTTTTTCAAGTATCTGTAGAGTCTGGTAACAGGTTTGTCAGAATTCTCCTTCCTGTAAACCTTGTTCCAGTATTGATTGTCAAATTTGTCGGCGTCCCTGGTGTCAAAGACCAGTTCCTCATCAACTCTCCGTACATGTACGGCAAGAGAAGGCTGACTGCCTTTCAGCCATGAATTGTAAAACCCCTGTATTTCGGTTTCAATATCAGGCTTGATTCTGATATATTTACCCATAAGGTAGTGATATATCTGCTCCACAGACATGCCGTACGCCACATGATTTTTGTTCAGAAAAGGAATGAGTTCATAGACATTGTAGTAGACATCCCCCACCACCACATTGGCCTTGCTTCCCAGGATATCTCCTATGTTGCGATAGACCCAGGTATCCTTTGTGTGGTCCTCTACCAATAGACTGGAACTGTCCCATATGGGGGGGTAATATGTGTATTCAGGGTTTGCAAGATCAAAAATCGTATAATTGTTTATTTGTTCGAAGTATAGCTCATATCCATTCGTATGCACAAACCCATTATGGATACAATGGGTGGGCCAATATACCACCGGAATCCTATCAGTCATTTCTGCAATGAGAAGCTGCCCCAGCAAATGATCCACATCAGCCCAAAGTATATAGCTCCAAGCCTTTATAAGCAGGAATCTATCGGTTGCCATGTTTCTTTTCACCTCAATTTATGGTATTCATGATATTTTATGTAATCCATAATTGATTGGTGAATATTTTTTCTCCGGCAACCCGGGTTATCTATAATTTACATATTATATATGGCATCCATGAGCTTATATATCTGATAGCCCGCTATTCCCAACAGGGCAAGCAGGATGATCAGAGCATATATTCCCCATGCCGTATGAGTATTGAAAGGATTTATTTTCTTCCTTTCCTCTTCGAACATCCTCTTGCTTTTTTCTCTCAGGTCCCACCAGTTATATATGCAAAAGCACATAAATAAAAGCATGACAAATAAGCCGCCTATCAATTTACCCATAAAAAGCCTCCTGTTGACATATAATCAATTCTCATCACCGTATACTGATATTTTACAATATATCTCAATAGCAGTATACGCAACAGCAGAAATTTTTACTGAAAATCAAGAGGATTTTCTATAGCACAGTGCTATTCCACTCAATGGTACGCCTGAGCCCCTCACTGACAGGTTTGAAGTCATGCAATCCGAACTCGGCACAAATCTTCGTTATATCCAGTTCCACATGCTGCGGAGATATTTTCACTTTTTCAGCATTTGTCTGCAGGAAATTCTCCGCCGAAAGCCTGCTTCCTGTTATGGCGCATATCTCCTCCGCCAGTTGCCTGATTGATATGCTTTCTTTTCCTCCCACATTATAAACCAGCTCTGTACCGTACACCAGTATGTTCATCAGCATTAATGCGCAGTCCGCTATATAGCAGAAGGTTCTGATTTTGCTGCCGCTGTCCAGCATGGTTATTTCCCTTGTGGCAAGTGCCTGCCGTATGAACTGTGCCAGTACACGTTCGTCATTGGCAGTGACTCCAGGACCATAGGTCATGGATATTCTTGCAATTTTTGCATTCACTCCTTCATAGTCTCTATATGCATAGCAAAGAGTTTCCCCCATTCTCTTGGCCTCAGAATATATGGCCCGGATATTGACGGTTGAGCACAGCCCCGGAAATTCCTCCGGTGTAGGTATGTTTTCCTCATCCGGCTCACCATATATTTCCGAAGAGCTCATGAACAGAAATGCCGCATTATCCGCCCGGGCCTTTTTCAGCAGCAGCTCGGTGACCAAGGTATTCAGGTGTATTGTATCCAGATAGTTTCTCAGAAACTTTCCGGGCTGTGCATAGGTTGCGCCGTGAACTATATAATCGGCTTTCTGAAAAAGCCCAAGTATCCCCGGTGTGTTCAAGTCCACAGAGTGGAATTTGTACCTTTTCTCGAAAAGCTCGCTCAAGGCCTTGTTGGGAAGCCCTCTGCTGACGGCCTCAATGTCGATGCCTGCATTTGTCTCCATATTTGCAAAGTGCAGCATATAAATCAGATAAGTACCAATAAGACCATTTGCCCCTGTTATCAGAACAGTCTTTCCCTTCAGAGGCGATAGATCTATTCGGGATATATATTCCCTGCAGTCCTGTTCAATATATTCGTCCAAAATATGTACCTCCTTTACTGTCATAGCTCATATTGCCGGTACCTGACGTATACCGGCAGAACTGCAGCATCCTGGAGCAGGAGCAGGCGCAAGCCCGCCCCGCCCCGGAAAAACACGGTAGCTCTTTACTTTAAAAGCTCCCGAACTGCATTGCATATTGTCTCAGCATCAGGATAATATGCCTTTTCCAGAACATCACTGGTAGGTGTGGGAGTATCCGGGCAGCATACTCTGGTAATCGGCTTTTTCAAATGGTCCAGAGCCTTTTCCGCAACAATGGCTGCTATCTCCGAGGCTGCTCCCCCTGTTTTTGCACCCGTATCACTTATTATGAGCCTGCCGGTTTTGGCAAGGGACTCAATAATAATGTCCTCATCTATGGGTTTTATTGTCCTCAGATCTATGACTTCAACGGAAATATTCTCAGTCTCAAGCTTTTGTGCGGCCTTCAGAGCCTCTATGACCATATAGGAAATTGCTGCGATTGTTACATCACTGCCTTTTCTCCTTACCACCCCTTTCCCAAACGGAATGGAATACAGCGTGTCCGGGACCTTGCCCATTGTCTTATACAACCACCTGTGCTCTACAAACAGCACAGGATTATTGTCAATTATACTGGAAACCAATAGTCCCTTGGCATCATAGGGTGTGGCAGGTACAGCGATCTTAAGCCCAGGCACATTCATAAGCATTCCCTGTATGCACTGTGAATGTTGGGCGCCGGACCCCCAGCCCCTGGCGCTGATTGTCCGGACGACCAAGGGTACGCTAACCTCTCCGCCGGTCATATAGCTCCACTTTGATGCGTGATTTACCAACTGGTCAAAGGATAGAAGCAAAAAATCCATGCGAGCGTGCACCAGAATCGGCCTCAAGCCCGCCATGGCTGCGCCGGCAGCTATACCTGTAAGTGAATTTTCAGCTATGGGTGTGTCAAACACACGATGTCCGCCATATTTTTCATGCAGGCCCCTGGTTGTGCCAAAGACCCCGGCTATGTCATCAATACCCTCACCCATGACAAATACTCGGGAATCCCTTTCCAGGGATTGATCCAATGCCTCATAAAGGGCATCCTTGTACGATATTACCCGTCCGGACTGGTCTTCATCCTCTATTATGAATTTATCCTGTTTTTCAACCTCAACTGTAGTCCAGGGCATTTTAAATACCTCCTGTTTCCGACTTAAACTTCCAGTTACCTGGCATATACAAAATCCATCAGCTCCCTGGCCTCCGGTTTTGGAGATTTCACTGCAAAATCAAACGCCTCATTTACCATACTGTCAATCTCGCTGTTTATAGTATTTTCATTGGCTTTATTCAGCAGTCCTATATCATACAGGTAATTTGCATACCATCTGATAGGGCACCTTGACAGCCAATAGTCATATTCTTCCTGCGCTCTCTGCCCCTCCCCAACATCGTTTACCGTTCCGATATGCCCTTTCCACCTGTAAGTCATGCACTCCAGAAAGGTGGGCCCCTCTCCCGCTCTGCACCTGTCTATGGCATTGCCGGAATACTCCGTTACTTTTACAACATCATTTCCGTCTATCTGGTAGCTTGGCATGCCATAGCCTTCCGCCCATCTGTAAATATTGTCCTTTGGATGTCTCGAGGTATGGTGTGAATTAATTGCATATTCGTTATTCTCACAAATATAAACAACCGGCAGCTTCTTCAGGGCTGCAAAATTCAGGCTCTCGTGAAATGTCCCTTCATCCACGGCGCCATCCCCGAAAAATACCGCTGTCACCTTCCCATCGCCGGCAATCTTTGAAGCCAGGGCCGCTCCTGTACCAATGGGAATACTGCCGCCCACAATAGCCGTAGAACCAAGAATTCCCACCTCAGGGGCCAGGAGATGCATGGACCCCCCTCTTCCAAAGGAGCAGCCCGTTTTTCTCAGGTACAATTCGGCAATCATTTTCTTAATATCCCCGCCTTTGGCTATATATTGGGCGTGACTTCTATGAGTTCCGAAAACATAGTCCTCCCTGTCCAGGTTTATACACACTCCTGCTGAAACAGCCTCTTGTCCGATAGATAAGTGTATGGGCGTTTTCATCTCATCCTTTTTATATTCACTGTCTATTTTTAATTCCACTTTTCTGATGGATAGCATGATTCTATATAAATCCAGCAATTTGTCTCTATCAAGCACCAAAATACCACTTCCGTTTCATAAAAATTAAGTGCATTATCCATTATCAAATGCAGCCTGAAGTTCTGCATTAATACAAAAGCTTAAGCCTGCCGGTATCCCAATCCGCCAGTTCACTTACTGCCATGGATACGTTGGAATAACCGTTGCCTATAAAATAGTCGCATTTTGCAGCAAGCCAGGTATCCTTTATTATCTCAAGGCCTTTTCTGGCCCTGTGCTCATATTCCTGGAAATGGGCTCCCGGCCCATCTGTCAGCACTCTGCCGCACTCGGTACTTATGACAATACCCGGGTAAAGCTCCCTGTACAGGCTCAAAATATCCCTGCAATCTGTCATAAGAAACAACCTTGCGTCAGGATACAGCTCCAGCAGCTTAGCTATCTCTTCGGGATACCTCCTGTTAAGAACCGGGAGCCCGGCGACCTCGATGATTTTATCACTTCCCCTGATATGGGCTGCAATAACCTTCCTGCCTCTCATGTATGAGTTATAGAACTCACTTATCTCGTCCAGTACAAGAGGTTGAAGCCGTATATACTTTTTGAGCATTGAGCTGTACAGATATCTTGCAATATATCCGTAGAACGGATATTTCTCTATACAGTGCATCATGTCTCCGGCCTCCATAAAGGTATCTTGCACTACTACACTTGCCCGGCTGTTTACCATGGCCTCAAGGCTTACATCCATGTTGTGGCACAAGTTTTCCTCCCGCAGGTTATCATGCCTCCATACGGAAGGAAAATAGGTAAAATCGGGATTTGAGATGTCCTCGATAGTATATTCTGATACCGGTTGGAAAAATTGTTCAAAGGTATCCAGGTTTTCATCAATACTGTACATACAGTTTTTTCCCCAGTATATTACAGGTATCCTTTTTGTTATTTCGGCAAAGTATAATTGCGTCAATACATGGTGCATATCATACCAAAACCCGTTTCCTGTGGATTTGATCAATAAAAATCTGCCGGTCTCCATGCTGCTCCTCCCCGCTACAACAGATCCTGATATCCCTTTTCCTTGAGCAGTTCTACAAGGCCTTTCACTTCCTGGGCTCTGTCACGTGGACATACGATGATTGCGTCCTTTGTGCTTACCACAATCAGGTTATCAATTCCTATGGTCGTAACAAGAGCATCCTCACTGAATATTATTGAATTACTTGTATCCATGCCCAGATGCCTTCCGCTGACCATATTCCCGTCGGCATCAGCCTTGCCGGTTTTTGCCAGAGAGTCTATGCTCCCTATATCATCCCAGTCAAACTCGCCTTTAATTACATAGATACAGTCTGTTTTTTCCAGCACCCCATTGTCAAAGGATATATTTTGTATTTTATTATATGCATCATTCAAATATCTGTTACCTGTGGGTAATTTTGAATGCTTAACTGCATGGCTGATATTTTCATCATGCTCGGGCAGGTATTTTTTCACGCTATTCATTATTGCGTCCATGCTTCCTACCAGAATTCCGCCATTCCAAAGAAATTCCCCGGATTCAAAAAACTTCCTGGCATTATCAATATCCGGCTTTTCTATAAACTTTTGAACTATTAATATCCGCTCGTCATCACCTTTTTCACTGTCCACCTGTATATATCCATACCCTGTTGCAGGATAGGAAGGAGTAATCCCCACGATTACAAGGGCTTTGGTCTTTTCTGCCGCATCATAGGCTCTCTCCAGGGCTTCCTTATACTTTTCCCGGTCATTGACATAACCATCTGCCGGAACAAAGCAGATCAGACCTTCTCCAAATCTTTTTTTCAAAGTCATGGTTGCAAACTCTATACATGCGGCTGTATTTTTTTTAAAAGGCTCCAGAATGATGTTCTCACCGGGAATCAGATTTTTTACTGTATTGCGAGTGATGTTTTTTAGGCGTTTATCGGTAACAATAAAGCAATGGTCAGCAGGGACAGTCTGAAGCAAGCGTTCAACGGTCTTTACCAGCATGCAACTGCCATTGTCAACATTAACGAACTGCTTTGGCCTCGTTTCCCGAGATATTGGCCACAATCTGGTACCTGAGCCTCCTGCCATTATAACTGCGAATCTTTCCATTTCCATCAATCTCCAAAAATAATGTTTTTAATCTATTTTATGTGAATTGGCAAACCGAGGTTCATGTAATTTTACATTTATGTAAACTCTCCTTCCGGCAAATTGCCGAACCTGTTGTGAAAAGCAAAAATGCCTGATAAAATATTCGTATGAATTTCCGGACAGTTTTTGGGACGGGGGATGCGGGATAATATGATTGAACTGGTTGATAAAATACTTATATTTTTGTCTTGTCTGATACTGTTGATTATTGATGCAGGTTACGGCCTGAGTGTTGTCCCTGTTATAACAGCTCTGACCCTTTCAGCCCTTAACACCTACTTTGATACAAAGGCAATGAGGATTCTCTCTGCCCTGGGCTATACTGCTCTGTGCCAATTTGCTCCTCAATTTCTGGTTTTTCTGCCCCTGGTTTGCTATGATATTTTTGTGACAGTGGAGCAGCCCATTGCACTTATTGCGCTTGTTCCGCTTATTACGCATTTTTCGAAGGACTCAAATACCGTCTTTCTCGTATTAGCCATACTCGCAGCCTTTTCATATCTGCTCAGGCTGCGGACCCTTAACCTTAAAAATACAAGGCTGCAGTACATGCTTTTGCGCGATACCTCCAAAGAGAAATCCCTGCTTTTGGAAAAGAAGAACAATGAATTGATGGAAAAGCAGGATTATGAAATCAATATGGCTACTCTTAATGAAAGAAACCGGATTTCCATGGAAATCCACGACAATGTGGGGCACCTGCTCTCCCGCTGTCTGCTTCAGTTGGGGGCCTTGATGACCATAAACAAGGACTTGAGCCTCAGCGAGAATCTATCCTCCATAAAAAACACCCTGTCCCAGGCAATGGACAGTATCAGGACAAGCGTGCACAATCTCCATGACCAGTCTCTTGATCTGTATTCCTCCATAAAGGGCCTGACGGATAATTTTGAATTTTGCCGGATTCATTTGGATTATGATATAAACGGTACTATGGGCAAAAAGTTGAAATACTGCTTTATAACAATTGTCAAGGAAGCCCTTTCCAACATCCTAAGGCACTCCAATGCCACGGAAGTCTCTGTTTCCCTCATAGAGCATCCGGCCCTGTACCAGCTTATTGTACAGGATAACGGAAAAGTCACCGGCTACAATATTGAAAATGGTATCGGCCTCAGCAATATTTCAGAGCGGGTGCGGAATTTCAACGGAAATATGCATATAAATATAGAAAACGGCTTTAAGATATTTATTTCAATACCAAAAGAGAATTAACCTGCAAGTATGGCAGATTGGAGCCTGGCGTGAAAGATACATGTGGCAGGTCAACGTGGATTTCACGCAGCGAAAGCCACTACGTGTCTTTCATTACTGTTTGTGTACGCGCTATGCGCGTAGATGGGAGATAATATGAATATTTTGATAGTTGATGATGACAGGCTTGTCTGTGTCTCATTAAAAACAATATTGGAAGCCGATCCTGAAATCTCGGTTACAGGTACAGGAAATAACGGACAGCAGGCAATAGAGCTGTACCGCCGGCACAAGCCCGACATCCTGCTCATGGATATAAGAATGGATACCATGACAGGCCTGGATGCAGGAGAGATACTTTTAAAGGAGTACCCGGCCGCCCGTATTCTGTATCTTACAACTTTTTCAGATGATGCCTATATTGTAAGAGCGCTCAAAATCGGAGCCAAGGGCTACCTGTTGAAGCAAAATTTTGAAAGTATCATCCCTGCGTTAAAAGCAGTTTATACAGGACAGCGGGTTTTCGGAGATGAAATAATTACAAAACTGCCTGCCCTTATTCATGGGGGCGGTTCCCCAGGCTTTTCAAACTATGACCTTACTGAAAAGGAGACTGAGCTTCTGGTGCATATATCGGAGGGCCTAAGCAACAGGGAGATATCCGAAGCTATGTTTCTTAGCGAAGGCACGGTGAGAAACTACATCAGCATTTTGCTGGAAAAGCTGAACTTAAGAGACAGAACACAACTGGCGGTTTTCTATTATAAGAACAGGTAAAGGCCGGCTTATTCCTGTCTCAGATCCATACACCCTTGTATAGCCGGAGGAAGCTCCGGGGAATACTATCCTTGAATATCAAGCCCTTATGTATTTATACCGGTTAATAAGATAATTGTTATAAAAGCAAAGGATAAATTAAGGATTCAATCATGCCTGTAAAATATATAGTTTTGACAATCTTAAACTCTGCCATAACGATTTCCGGCCAAGTGCTCTGGAAGCTGGCAGTGATGAAAACCGCAGGATATAATTATAAACTTTTAATAAACCCTCTTATAATTTCTGGAGTTTTGGCCTATGGCCTGTCAACAGCGCTCTGGCTTTTTATCCTGTCCAAAGTCCCATTTTCTGTTGCATATGCCATGACGAGCACCACCTATCTCTTCAGCCTTTTTGCAGGGTACTATATATTTAATGAAGCTATTACGCTGACCAAAGTGGCAGGAGTGGTATTTATACTGGCAGGAGTTATTTTTTTTACCCGGACATAGGCAGTATGCAGCCTGCGTAATACCAGTTGAAAATATTTGTCATATATGATACTCTAGTATAGATTTTAAAATACACAGGCCATGAAGCGGAATAGTAAAGGTAAATGCTCCTACAGAGAGTTGTACAGCGCAGTTGCGGTGGTGAAAGTACAGCAGGCAGCACACTTTGAACTCGCCGTGGAGCCGCTGCTAAAAACAGCCGTATATCTACGTTACAGATATCAAGTGGGCTTTGTCTTCAAGGATTGGGCCAACGAGAGTGGTACCGCGGATTAACCCGTCTCTTTATCAGAGACGGGTTTTATAAATTTTACCTACAAAGGCTATAATTATTTTCAAAAGGAGTTGATTAAATGCCATACTCAGCAGATATAGATAGAAAGTGGCAAAAAAAGTGGGCAGATACGGATATTTACAGATTCAATCCCGAAAACATCGACAAAAAGCTTTACTGCCTTGAAATGTTTTCATACCCCTCAGGAGCAAATTTGCACGTTGGGCATTGGTATAACTACGGCCTCACAGATTCCTGGGCCAGAATGAAAAGAATGCAGGGCTACGAGGTATTTCATCCCATGGGATTTGATGCTTTTGGCCTTCCCGCCGAAAACTATGCCATAAAAACAGGCATACATCCCCAGGATTCTACTTTGAAAAACATTGAAACCATGGAAGGCCAGCTCAAGGAAATGGGCGCGACCTTTGACTGGAACTATGAAATAAAGACCTGCATGCCTGATTACTATAAATGGACACAGTGGCTCTTTCTCCAGTTATATAAATCCGGACTGGCCTACAGAAAAAATGCACCGGTTAACTGGTGCCCCAAGTGCAACACGGTGCTGGCCAACGAACAGGTTGTAGACGGAGCCTGTGAACGGTGTGACACAGAAGTGACAAAAAGAGACTTGACCCAGTGGTTTTTTAAGATCACCGAGTATGCCCAGGAGCTGCTGGACAAGCTGGATACCATCGACTGGCCCGAGAAGACAAAGAAAATACAGACAAACTGGATAGGCCGTTCAGAGGGAGCTGAAATTTCCTTCAAGGTAGCAGGCCAAGATTTAGAATTCCAGGTATTTACCACAAGAGCGGACACTCTCTACGGCGTGACCTATGTTGTACTGGCGCCGGAAAACCCAATTGTGGATAATATTACCGCTGCCGATAACAGAGCGGCAGTTGAAAACTACATCCGGGAAACAAAGAAGCAGACAGAAATTGAAAGACTTTCAACTGTAAAGGAAAAAACCGGTGTATTTACCGGCGCCTATGCAATTCACCCCATAACAGGCGAGCAGGTTCCCATATGGATTGCGGATTATGTCCTGGCAAGCTATGGTACAGGATGTGTCATGGCAGTTCCTTCACATGACGAGCGCGACTATGACTTTGCCAAAAAATACAGCCTCGACATAAGGAGAGTTATCAGGAGTGCAGACGGCTCCGAGGATGAGCTGCCTTACTGTGAATACGGAGTACTGGTAAACAGTGCCGAGTTCGACGGCATGGCATCAGCGGACGGAAAGCTTGCAATAGTGAAGAAACTGGAGGCCAATGGCAAAGGCAGCCTGAAAATCAACTATAGGCTCAGAGACTGGCTTGTATCACGACAGAGGTACTGGGGCTCACCAATTCCCGTTGTTTACTGTGAGCACTGCGGAGAGGTAGCCGTACCAGAAGAAAATCTTCCTGTTCTTCTGCCCTATGATGTTGAATTTGCTCCCGACGGAGAATCCCCGCTCAAGAAAAGCGCGGAATTCATGAATACTACCTGTCCCAAGTGCGGAGGCCCGGCGCAAAGAGATCCAGATACCCTGGACACCTTTGTATGCTCTTCCTTCTATTACTTGAGATATGCCGATAATAAAAACAACGAAAAATGCTTTGACACAGACTGGATCAACAAGCTCCTACCCGTTGACAAATACGTGGGCGGAGCGGAGCATGCGGCAATGCATCTGCTCTATGCGCGATTCATAACCAAGGCCCTGCGGGATCTTGGGCATCTGAACTTCGACGAACCCTTCCTCTCCCTGGTGCACCAGGGAACCATCCTGGGCCCAGACGGCAACAGGATGAGCAAGTCAAAAGGAAATACCATTTCTCCCGATGTGTACGTGAGAAAGTATGGTTCGGATATATTCAGAATGTACCTTGGTTTCGGCTTCAACTATGTTGACGGCGGCCCATGGAGCGATGACGGTATAAAGGCTATTTCAAGGTTCACTTCCAGAATTGAACGTCTGGCTGAAAGCCTGCAGGAGCAGAAGGCAAAACCGGCTAGAACTGATATGGATAAGGATGACAAGGAACTCAACTTCGTAAGGCATACAGCAATAAAAGGTGCCTCCCAGGATACCGACCGCTTCCAGTTCAACACTGCCATATCACGTTGTATGGAGCTTGTAAATGCGTTATATAAGTATGATGCTGAGGTTAAAACTAAGAACATCAAGCTGTTTGAGGAAACCATCCTGGATTTGGTGAAGCTTGTAGCTCCTTTTGCACCGCATTTTGCAGAGGAAATGTGGGAACAGTTGGGCTATGAGTATTCCGTATTCAATCAAAAATGGCCTGAGTTTGATGAAAAGGCTCTGGTTCGTGATACCATTGAGGTGGCTGTTCAGATTAACGGAACAGTAAGAGGCAAGATTGAGATATCCGCCACTGCCGATAACAGCGAAGCTGAAAACGCTGCCCTGGCCGATGAAAAAATCCGTCAGTTCCTTGATGGAAAAGAAGTTAAAAAGGTGATTGTCGTCAAAGGCAGACTTGTGAATATAGTAGCAAAATAACCACTGAAAAAATAAATATGATATAAATAGTCGGAGATGTAACATCCGGCTATTTTTTTACGTTATATTTATAGAAAGAAATAGAAGAAAATTTTTTTGAGCTGATAAATAATGGACAGGCATAAACTTTTCAGTTTATTTCACTTATTATGCATAATGTGGTAATATTTTTATATAGTCATGTAAAAAGGAGGCCTTTATGGAAATAACCTTTTACAGAAAACTGGCTGACAGGGTCGCCGAGTCAGTTATAAACAGCCACGAATACTCCGAATCCGAAGCAAAAAGAATCAGGTATGGGCTGGTATGCATATTTTCGGACTTATATAAATTTATCCTTATGTTTGTGTGCTTTTCTCTGTTTTCGGCTACCAGGGAATTTTTGCTGGCTTTTCTGGCCGTCCTTTTGCTCCGACCTGTTTTAGGAGGATATCATGCCAAAAGTGAGGTGACATGTATCTTCGTTTCCTTTGCAACCATGCTTGCAAGTGTTGTGGCGGGAAAAAGCAATCTGCTCCCCTCCTATCTGCAAATTGCACTGCTTTTTCTGCTGCCCCTGGTGTGTATCCTGATTGCTCCTGTCAGAACCAGAAAGGTTATAGAAAAGAAGCTCAAGTATAAAATACTGGGGGCATTACTCACCACCGCCTTGTTGCTGCTTGACTATTTCCTGATACAGGATCAGATTCTTCAGGTGTCTGTAATTATTATATATTTTCTGTCAATTTATCAGCTAATAAAAAACAAAAAACACCAAAGAATATAAGATATTTTAATAAATTTTAAAATTTTATTGACTTTTTTGTAAAAAAGAGGGATTATTTAATTAGTGTATTGATGAAAGGAGTGATTCAATTGAAAAGAAAACTGCTTAGGTCAATCGGGTTATGTTCCTTACTTATTACTGGCTTAGTTTCTGGCGCAGCTAAATTCTGGTTCTACTTTGAGCCTAACGAGTAGTAATAACAATTTGTTTCAAATCACAGAAAACCCTTTAATACTTTAATATATGTACTTTAGCATATGGTATTTTAGGGTTTTTTGCTATATCCCGGGAGGTGGCTGTTCTGTATACTGCAAGTGAAATAATTTTTACGGCAATTGAAGGCTTGATAGTAATTATTACCTTCTCACTGATATCAAATCATACCGACTATCTTGTAAAGAATTTTTTCAGGACTCTTTTATTTACAGTTGTATATACCTCATATTCCTACCTGATTCCTTTGTTCATTCCACTTGGAGTTCATAGCGTTCTGATTTTTTTCATAACCGTCCTGATAATAAATTACCTGTTTAAAGAGAGACTGATGCTAAGCTTCATCCGCATTCTGCCTATTTTTATAGCAATGTCAATAATAGAAGTGTTAATATCTCTTGCGGGTATGCTTATTTATAACATACCAATTGAAACTTTGCTGCAAAACGACCTTTATGTATTTATTTGCAGTATAATCGCCAAAACTGTTGAAATAGCCATCTTGTTCCTTTTGAAAAAGTCTCCTATCAATAGTACCTGGCTGAACGACGACAGCATATTTCATTCCCGCTATAAGCAAATACTGATAGGCATTGCTACTATTCTGTTTTTTATAACTTGTGCCAATGTGTTTTTCACAAATAATCCTCAGTTGATGTATAACTTCAACATATTTTCTTACGTTATTTACATTATTCTGATGCTGGCAATGATTTCGGCTTTCCGTGAGGGTTCCAAGCTGGAGCTGCTGCAATATGCCAACGAAATGCAGAAGGAGAACATACAGCAGCTCATTGACTTTAACGAAATGGTTGCAAAGGAACGTCACGAATATAAAAACCATCTTAACACCATTTACGGCTTATGCACTCTTAACAAGCTGGACACAAACGAAAGAATCAAGCAATATATAAACAATTATGCAAACAACAGTTCTACGAAAAATATATTTATTGACTCAGGCAATGATTTTGTAGACGCCATTATCAATGTCAAATACAATAGTGCCATCCGGAAGGGCATCGAGTTGAGAGTGGATTTCGGTGAACCACTGCTGGTCGCCAATATCCGGGAGGATGTGGCAGTGACCATAATCTCCAATATCATTGAAAATGCCTTTGAGGCAATGAGCAGTTTTGAACGGGAAAACAAATATGTCCTCCTGAAAACTTATATTCATGGAGACAAATACTTTATTCCCATTTCCAATAATGGGCCTGCCATCCTCGAATCTGAAAAAACAAGAATTTTTAATGCAGGCTATTCAACAAAGGACAACCCTTCCAAGACAAGAGGCTTTGGCCTCAGCATCGTGAAAAATGAAGTTGCCCGCTGTAATGGAGATATCAGAATTACCAGCATCGAGGAAATAACAGAATTTCTCATATCCTTTGAAGCAAAGCCTTCGCAGGCAGAAGTAGTTTAAGTCCTGAATTATATTTCCGGGGTATCCGCACATCTTCTGGCCGTATCTTATTTGGCATACCCTTGTTTCAGTATGCTTTCTTTCCAAATGTTCTTTACTTTACAGCATATCAATTTATGGTAATTGATATGAAAATTGGTTATAATAAAGTCATTACTATTCGGCTGAAAGCCGATTGGCCCGAGGGCAAAGGCTTCATCCACAACCAGCCTTGCGGGGCTATAATAAATAACCATGAACCATGGAGTAAATGAATGTTTCAGATTTCAAACGACAGTATATACTATCTATCTACACCTATAAAATTTAAGAAGGGCATGGAATACTTTAATTCCAACAGGGTAAAATCCGTTTCTTTCAACGAGGAACATATGCTTTTTGATGCAACGGTAGTAGGAACCCGTCCTTACAATGTACAAGTTCAGTTTGACAAGGATGGGCGAATTAAAGGCTATTCCTGTACCTGCCCGGATAATTTCAAAACTGAGGCCTGCTGCAAACATATAGCCGCAGTTTTATTTCTTGTAAAATCAAAGGATGAACAGGGCTTCTTTAACTCAACCTCTCAAAAAAAAGCTGCAAAGGAAATTTTTGAATATTTTAATAATAGATCAGGAAATATTAAAACAGCCCTAAAAGTCGAATATACCCTTGAATTGCTTAAAACAAAGGCAGCTTACATAAAAAGGGGTCCAGCCGCGGTTCTCACTCTCAGGGTTGGCAGCGACAGGCTGTATATTGTCCGAAATACCGCCGAATTTTTGGATTGTCTGAAAAACAATAAGGAGCTGATATATGGAAAGGGCTTTTCCTTTGACCCTGCAATACACAGTTTTAGTGACAGGGATGCGGCAGTTATTTCTTATCTCTCTGAGATGTGGCAAAATGAGAATCTGATTGACTATCTTACAGGAGATATAAAAAAGCAGAGCGTCTTTAAGGAGAAGGAAATATTTTTGTCGGACGCTGCACTTAAAAGACTCCTGGAGCTTTTCGGGAAGCTTTCCTTCAATGTTATTGTTGACGGTCGTACAATTGAGGATGTATCTGTAATAGCCGGAGATATTCCCATAGATTTTACCTTGACAGGAAATGCCGGTTCGGTTGACCTGGACATAGACCTTATGCAGCCCCTTCATATGGTTACTGTGGACTGCGAGTATTTCCTGTATGACAAAAGGCTATACCAGGTTTCCTCATACCAGAAAGAATATTTGAGGCCCTTTCTGCAGTATGTACAGAACGAAAAAAGCAATAGAATCAGTTTTGTTGACAACGATAAGGAACGCCTGTTTACAGAAGTGCTTCCCTTTATTGAAAAAACCGGAAAGGTTTCCATAGATGAAAATCTGAAGGCTATGGTTGAACGGCCTGAATTTGAACCGGAGATTTATCTTGACAGGTTTTCGGATATAATCACTGCGGACATTAAGTTCAAATATGGTGACAGATTGATTAATCCCTTTTCTGCCGATAGAGTAAAGCCCTCTCTGGAAAAAATACTTATCCGGAATCTGGAAGCCGAAGGTGAAATACTGGATATACTGGCTGAAACCGATTGCAAGGTGAGCAGCAATAAGATATACCTTGACGAGGAAGAGAAAATATTCGATTTTGTGAATTATGTTATCCCAAAGCTTCAGGAGCGTGCTCAAGTGTTTTACTCCGAAAGCTTTAAGGCCATGAGCTTTAAAAAGCTGCCCTCCTTCTCGGGTTATTTGAGATTGAACAGTATCAGCGGATTTCTGGAGTTCAATTTTAATATTGAAGGGGTTGAACGGGAGGAGCTGGCAAGCATATTTGAAAGTATCCGGCAGAAGAAAAAATATTACCGCCTTAAAGACGGAGCCTTTCTTCCGCTGGAGTCGGAAAGTCTTATGAATATGTCCGAAATTATAGAACAACTGGACCTGAATTCAGCGGACATAGCGGCGGAGTTTGTCCAACTGCCCAAATACAGAGCCTTATATATAGATAATATGCTCAAGGAAAGCGGAATGAAATTTTTCGAGCGCAATACAGGCCTTAAGGATTTGATTCACGATATCCAGGACCCGGCAGAAACAGAATACAAAATACCCAAAAGCATTAAAGGAACTCTCAGAGATTATCAAAAGCTCGGCTTCAAGTGGATGAAAACCCTTTCCCACTATGGCTTGGGAGGAATTCTGGCGGACGACATGGGACTTGGGAAAACCCTGCAGGTCATTACTCTCCTGCAATATGACAAACAGATAGCCGGAAACTGCCCTTCTCTTGTTGTGGTTCCCACCTCCCTGATATACAACTGGTGCTCCGAGGTTCAGAAGTTTGCTCCTGACATGACCGTAACAGCCGTCGTAGGCAGCAAGGCGGAGCGTCAGTTGCTTATACGCAGCGGTATTGATACCGATCTCATAATCACTTCCTACGCTTTAATCAGAAGAGATATAGAGGATTATAAGGCGTGCAGCTTCAGATATTGCATACTGGATGAGGCACAGCACATTAAAAACCCAGTGTCCCTGGCCTCCAGGGCAGTCAAGCAGATAGCATCCCAACACAGACTTGCCCTCACAGGCACTCCCATGGAAAATAACCTGACGGAACTGTGGTCGGTGTTTGATTTCATACTTCCAGGCTACCTTCGTTCGCATTCGAAATTTGTTGAAAAATATGAAAGCCCCATTTCAAAAGGGGACAATTCCTCCCTGTGGAGTCTGGGCCGGCAAATCAGACCGTTTGTATTAAGAAGGTTGAAGCAGGATGTCCTAAAGGAGCTGCCTGAGAAAATAGAGCATGTTATAGAGGCTGAGCTCACCCAGGAGCAGAAGAAGCTCTATATCGCATACCTGGAACAGGCCAAGGGGGAATTATTCAGCGAAATAGACGAAAAAGGCTTTGAAAGAAGCCAGATTAAAATCCTCTCCGTATTAACCCGGCTTCGACAGCTATGCTGCCACCCATCCCTGTTTATGGAAGACTATGAGGGTGGCAGCGGCAAGCTTCAACTGCTCAGAGAGGTTGTCGAGGATTCCATAACTGCCGGGCACAGAATACTGCTTTTTTCCCAGTTTACTTCCATGCTGGGCATAATAAGGCAATGGCTTGAGGAGTCGGGCATATCCTATCTGTACCTGGACGGCGCCACTCCTGCAGATGAAAGAATCAGACTTGTCCGGAACTTTAACGGCGGCGAAGGAGCAGTTTTTCTGCTGTCACTGAAGTCCGGGGGTACAGGTTTGAACCTTACAGGCGCCGATACGGTTATTCATTATGACCCCTGGTGGAATCCGGCCGTTGAAGACCAGGCCACAGACCGCGCCTACAGAATAGGCCAGACTAAGACGGTGCACGTTATGAAGCTGGTTACACATGGGACCATTGAAGATAAGATTCTCCATATGAAAGAAAGAAAAAAGCAATTGGTAGATGCAGTCATACACCCTGGAGAAACCTTGCTTACCAAGCTGACCCGCCAGGAGCTCACAGAACTGTTTGAGCTGTAACCACAGCTTTGCGCCTTTGGTGGTTTGACTGCATAATATGCATGTTGTGCATGTTGCACTGCACTCACTATGCCTACTTGCCGGCAGTGCTCCTGTACAGTCCTATTGGCGTACAGGAACACTGCTTCACATATGACTCTACTTCAAATTTTCGGGGTTTAAGCCCTGAAGCTCTGCAGGAACAAAAAATCCGTCTTTTCTTATAAGCGTGTCGTCAAACCAGATTTCTCCTCCTCCGTATTCCGGCCTTTGTATAAATACCAGATCCCAGTGGATTGAGGACTTGTTTCCGTTGGGAGCTTCATCATAGCAGCTTCCAGGTGTGAAGTGCAGGCTTCCCTTGATCTTTTCATCAAAGAGGGTATCCTTCATTGGTGTTTCAATATATGGATTTACTCCTATTGCAAACTCTCCCACATACCTTGCCGCTTCATCAGTATCAAAAATTTCATTTATTCTTCCTGTGTCATTGGCTGTGGCTTTGATTATCTTCCCGTCCTTAAATTCAAGGCAGATATTTTCAAAGGTGACGCCCTGGTATACAGCAGGGCAATTGTAGCTTATAACGCCGTTTACAGACTCCTTGACAGGTGCTGTAAATACCTCTCCGTCAGGAATATTCATTTTACCGTCGCACTTTATTGCAGGTATTCCCTTTATGGAAAAGGACAGGTCGGTGCCCTTCCCTGTAATCCTCACCTTGTCAGCAGCCTCCATCATTTTTACCAGAGGGTCCATAGCCTTCGACATTTTCTTATAATCAATATTGCATACATTGAAGTAGAAATCCTCAAAGTATTCAGTAGGGGTATTTGCCAACTGCGCCATTGAAGGGCTGGGATATCTCATAACACACCATTTGGTATGGTTGACCCGCTGTTCTGAATGCACCGGCTTTGAAAAAAGGGACATGTATATTTTCATTTTGTCCGAGGGCACCGAGCCTTTTTCACTCACATTATCTCCGGAACGTATTCCGATATAGGCATCCATGTCCTTCATGCGCGCCAGTTCGTACCTGGCCATATCCTTCATCTGCTCCTCGGTGCACTGTTCAAGCAGTACTCTTTCAAGCCCGGGATTCTTAACAGTGAGGTAGGGTATGGCACCGACTCTGTAGGCTTCACGGATTAAAGCCCTGGTCAGCGGCACCTCATTGCCTATGTTTTCAATGAGAAGCTTTTCCCCTGCCTTCAACTCACAGGAGTAATTTATAAGATTCTCAGCAAGCTTTTCTATACGCGGATCCTTCATTTTTCATCTCCTCCAAGACAATTATTTTATCTATGCTATGTCTGCGAATCAAACCTTGCAGCACCTCCGCAGGCTTCTCTATTTGAGCAGCTCCTCCAGTTCATCCAGCGTCTTTTCAAATACCTTCAGGGCATCCTGGACTGGCTGCGGTGAGGATAGGTCTACTCCGGCTGTTTTGAGAAGCTCCAGCGGATAATTTGAACCGCCGCTCTTCAGGAATTGAATATATTTATCGACTGCTGGTTTCCCTTCGGTAAGAATTTTCTCTGCTATGGCTGTGGCGGCTGAGAAGCCTGTGGCATACTTGTAGACATAGAAGCTGCTGTAGAAATGAGGAATCCTGGACCACTCCATTGCAATATCCTCATCAACCGTCACCGCTTCCCCGAAATATTTCCTGTTGAGCGCCAGATACATATCGCTCAATTCCTGCGCGTTCAGAGCCTCTCCCTGTTCCACCTTTTCATGTATGGCTTTTTCAAACTCTGCAAACATTACCTGTCTGAAAACCGTTCCTCTGAACTCCTCCAGATAGTGGTTCAAAAGATAGGCCTTTTCCTGCTTGCCGGAGGCTCTGGGCAGCAGATACCTCATGAGCAGGGATTCGTTAACCGTGGATGCCACCTCTGCCACAAAAATCTTATATTCAGAATACACGTAGGGCTGTGTCATATTGGTATAATAAGAATGCAGTGCGTGGCCCATTTCATGTGCAAGTGTGAAAACATCATTTATCATGCCCTGATAGTTCAGCAGCACATAGGGGTGCGTTTTATAGGAACCCCAGGCATATGCTCCGCTGGTCTTTCCTTCATTTTCATAAACATCTATCCAGGAGGCTTCCATACCCTTTTTCAAAAAGCTCGTATATTCCTCTCCCAGTGGCTTTAATGCCTCTATAACAAGGGTTTTGGCCTCTTCATAGGGTATTTTCTTGTCAAACTCCTCCACCATAGGAACATACAGGTCGTACATATGAAGTTCATCAAGCTTTAAAACCTTCTTCCTCAGCTTTAAATACCTGTCAAGCAGCGGAAGGTTCTTGTTGACGGTTTCTATAAGTGTCGTATAGACATCCACGGAAATATTGTCATTGTCCAGAGATGCCGCCAGTGCCGACGGGTACTTTCTGACCAGGGAGTAAAACCTGTTTTTCTTCACATTGCCTGTCAGGGACGCTGCCAGAGTATTCCTCATTTTTTTATATGAACTGTATACTGCCTCGAAGGCATCTTTTCTCACCCTTCTGTCCTTGCTCTCAAGAAATGCCACGTATCTGCCCTTGGTAACCTCAACCTCTTCCCCCTCTTCATTCCTTATGTAGGGAAATTTAATATCGGCATTATTGAACATTGTGAAAACGTCTCCGGCAGTATCGGCTATTTCCGCCGACATAGCCAGTATCTGCTCTTCCTTCTCGGATAGGATATGCTCCTTTTGTCTCAGACTTTCCTTTATGCTGAACAGGTAGACCGACAAATCCTTGTTGGCTTCTGCATATGACAGCAAGGTATCCTCCGGAATGCCAAGCATTTCAGGTACTATAAAGGATACCGAAGCATAGACCTCGGTTACCAGGGATGAAGCCCTGTCCGTAAGTGCCTGATAGGTGGGGTTTCCATTGTCCTCATCCCTCTTCATTCTGGCATAGACAAAGACCTTGTCGTTCAAGGACAGCAGTTCGTCACTTTTTTGAAAGCATTCCAGCAGCTTTTCAGCGCTCTCTCCCAGCCTGCCCTGACAGCCTTTTATTTGCTCCGCCAGCTCCTTCACCTTTTTAAAATCCTGTTCCCATGAAGAAATATCACTATAAATATCCTCCAGTTTCCACTTGAACCCGGAATCAATCTCCGCTCTCTTTGGTAACGCATTATTAGTTGACATGTTAATACCTCCCTTATCTTATTTGGATTGCAGGATGGCAGCACCTGCACTTAAGTCTGAAATTGCATCTCTGCTCACACTTTAAAACTCAATTATTAGTTTATCAATTTTTTAATAAAAACTTGCATGTATATATTTTTTTTATTGAAGGAAATACATGCAGTTACAATAGATTATAAAGCAAGCCCGGGATATTTTCCACGCATTTCCTTTGATTTCAATTGATTTTTATCTCCGGATTATTACAATAAAAGTATTTTTATGATAAAGTATAGAAGTAAGTGTTCTTTTTTTAAACTTCGTACTATCTGAAAATTAATACTTTAAACTTATATCTTATAAATAAATTCCGGGAGGTCTATATGGGATTATTTGATTTTATTAAATCACAGTTCATAGAAGTTATTGAATGGACCGATGACAGCTCAAATGTCATGGTTTACCGTTTCCCTGTACAAAATAAGGAAATCAAGATGGGAGCTCAACTGACGGTGAGAGAATCCCAGATGGCTGTTTTTGTGGACGAGGGCCAGCTCACGGATATTTTTTCGCCCGGCAAATACACCCTTGATACTCAGAATCTCCCTTTGCTGACAAGGCTAAAAGCATGGAAGTATGGGTTTAATTCACCCTTTAAGTCGGAGGTTTACTTTATTAATACAAAGCAGTTTACAAACTGCAAGTGGGGGACCACCAACCCGGTAATGATGAGGGATGCGGAGTTTGGAATGCTCCGCCTGAGAATGTTCGGAACCTATTCCTTCAAGGTGGCGGACCCTGCGGTTTTCCTCAGAGAGGTTTTTGGAACTGCCGCCCTGTTTACTGTCGATGGAATTACCGGCCAGTTGAAGAGCAAGATTGTTTCGGGAGTTTCGGACTTGTTGGCTGAGGCCGCTATTCCGGCTCTGGACCTTGCCTCAAAGTATGATGAAATTGCCGGACTGACAAAAAACAAGCTGGATGCGGCCTTTGCACAGCTCGGACTTACACTGTCCTCACTTGTGCTGGAAAACATATCTCTTCCCGAAGAAGTTGAAAAGGTCCTTGATAAACGTACATCTATGGGAATCATAGGGGATAACCTCAATCAGTATACAAGGTATCAGGCTGCTGAAGCCATAGGAGATGCAGCGAGGAATCCCGGCGGCGCCGCAGGTGCAGGTGTGGGGCTGGGTGCAGGACTGGGTATAGGCAACCTGTTTGCCGAAGCCTTTTCGGCGGACAGCACCCGGCAAAAATCTTCCCCGTCAGGTGCACCTGGGCAAAACCAGCAGCCGGCACAAAGTCAGCCGGTACAGAACCAACAGTCGGAACATAGTCAGGAGCCCGGCAAGATAAAATGCGGTTCCTGCGGTGCGATGCTTGCACCACAGGCCAAATTCTGCGCCGAATGCGGAACGAAGGCAGGGCCCGTAACCATCAAGTGCGCAGGCTGTGGAAATGAGCTGCCGGGCGGAAGCAAGTTCTGCCCGGAGTGCGGTCAAAAGCAATAGTCGGAACAGTAAGTACAGTAAGTACAGTACGGGCAGTTGTGAAAGCCATACTGGTGTACAGCCCGGACAGTCAGCCCTGTTAAAATGCGCCGGTTGAGACTATTATGGGACTATTAAAAGAATATCAAATGGACAATCAGGTCAAACCTGGATTGCCAATGGCTGAAGCAGCTATCTGACCAGCCGCTTTTATAAATTTGAGGCTACACATGAGGTTAACTTTATGAGTGATATAGAATCAGGCAATGCCGGAACAAAAACAAATCCGGAAGGTGTGCCCCAGACTGCCGCCACCTCCTTCAAATGCCCTTCCTGCGGTGGTGTCATGGTCTTTGATCCCCAGGCTCAGAGCTTGATATGCGAATATTGCAAACAACAAATAAATATGGAGGACTCCAGACAGCATCCCACCGCCTATGGCTTTGACAGGGACAGCGAACTGGAGCACCAGGTATGGGGTGAAAAAAGTCATGCTGTAAAGTGTAAGAACTGCGGGGCAGAGACAGTATTTGACGCTTATGTGGTTGCTGACAGATGCCCCTTCTGCGGGAACAGCAATATTCAGGAGGAGGTGATTACCTCCGGTATCACCCCTGAAAGTGTAATTCCCTTTAAAATAACCTCTCAGGCTGCTGCTGCACTTTACAAAAAGTGGCTCAGCAGAAAATGGCTTGCCCCCTCAAAGCTCAGAAAAGGCGCCAATAACCAGCAAGTAAACCTGACAGGCATGTATGTACCCTGCTGGTCCTTTGATGCGGATACAAGCTCTTTTTACACGGCTATGGCGGGAGAATATTATTATGTGACTGTTTACAGAACGGAAACCCGCAATGGAAAGACCGAGCAGGTGGCCCATCAGGAAAGGCGCACCCGATGGTATCCGGTATCAGGCCAGTATGTGGAAGATTTCAGAAACTATGTGGTGGACTCTTCCGTTCATATTGAAGACAACATGTATGCGCGCATCCTGCCTTACGACATGGAGGAACTCACCCCCTACAAGTCTGAATATCTGTCAGGGTTTAAGGCAGAGCGCTACTCTGTGGATTTGAAAACCGGCTGGGAAACTGCCAAGGAACGGCTGTCAGGCTTTATTGCAAGAGGTATAGAACAGCAGATACATGCCGATGAAATAAGCAACCTGAGATTTAAAACCGCCTACAGCAACAAGAAATATTCCCATATACTGCTTCCTCTGTGGTTTTCATCTTTCAAGTATAAGGAGAGGAATTACGGCTATATGATTAACGGGCAGACAGGCAGGGTTGACGGCAAGTGTCCCCTTTCTCCCTGGAAGGTTACTCTGTTGATTGCAGGCATTCTCGCTCTCGTAGGGCTGGGTTATTTTCTTCTGAATACGTATACGGGCTGATATTTCCACAGGCTGAATGTACTTATGGAAGCTGAATATCTCTACAGAGGCTGGATACATTTACACTAGCTGAATACGTTTACCATATACATTTATATATAAATGAAATGCGTATACCATTGCGGTATAAACATGTGCTGACTCGGCAGTCTGCAGGAAAGGCAGGATTGAAGACATGAGAATAACTAAAAAGACCGTTGCGGCAGGTGCCGTATTATTTTTAGCAGTTCTCGCAGTTCTTATAATAAATTCAGGTCTATTGGGCTTGTGGTCCAAAGGCATTGCCTGTATAGCCAATAATACTGATGAATACGGCACTTCCGCAGGGGGTGCTTTTCAAGGTGAATATTCTGTTACAATAGATTTATCCAATCTGGAGGGAAATACAGGCAAGGTGCTCTACAGCGACAAAACCCATAAGATATATGTTTCGTGGCTTGATAATAACCAGGGGAATGCACCGGGAGAATACCGCATTTTATTCAAATCGGAAGGGGAATACTCCCTTAAGGGCGCCTCACTTATTTCAGGTATCCAGCATGCCACTGTGGATGATAACTCCTTTACCCAGATTCTCACTGCCAAAATGACAGCCCGGTACAGGGGCAAAACCTATGCTTCCAGAGAATTCAGCACCAGCGGCTTAAACTACAAGGACGGAGACGAATTCGGCTTCTATATCTTCCCACAGGAGGCCTACCAGCAGAAGGAAGTTGCTTTTAACGAGACCGGAAAGGTTGTTTTGACCATATCCAATCTCTATGAAAATGTCTGGAATAGAAGATAGCACAAGATTATTGATGGTTCTGTAAATGGCTCAACAAGCGGGGTTTAACAAGCTGTTTAATCAATTACTTACAAACCGTTGACTTTTCTGTCAATCATGGTATAATTTAAAAACGTTGGAATTATTATATGCGCCCGTAGCTCAGTAGGATAGAGCGTCGGTTTCCTAAACCGCAGGTCGCACGTTCGAATCGTGTCGGGCGTACCAGAGAAAGCCGCTTGGCTGTAGAGATACAGTGAGCGGTGTTTTTTTATTTACAGATTCTTAGGAAACCACTTTGGACACCAACTTTTAATAACTATACAAATTTAACAAATATTTTAACAAAAAATAAACTCCTCTGAATATGTTCCGGAGGGTACGGAAATAATTTTACATTTTTTTACTATTATTATATAATCCGGAATAACAAATAAAGTAATGGAGGATTCAATATGAAAAAGAAAATAATAAGCCTAAGTTTTTGTGCTTTTTTTATCCTATCTTTTAGTCTGTTATATGCAGCACAAAGTAATGTTGAGTTAACTAAAAGCATGCAAGTAGTAGATACTCTCGACAAGGTAGATGCTCTTTATAGACCTGGAACTGTTGAAGATGATTGGTCGGACTCTACATACAAGTGTGCAGCATATCCAATTAAATATTTTAAAAGCCAATATAGCGTTAACCTATCCGGCCTGGGTACTAATGGAACTCCATCTGTTTCGAGTGGAAAAATTTCCGTTGTAACAACCCCTCAAAAAGGCGATTTGGCCTTCTGGGCTTCTAGTCCTCATAGTGCAATTGTAAAATCTGTATCCGGGGGTAAGGCTACGCTGATTGAACAGAATTGGAAATACCTGAGTAACGGTAAATGGTATGCAACAATAAATAGGGAAGTATCTACTACTGCAAGCGGATTAAAATTTTACAGGTGGAGTAGTAAGTAAATTATTTGGATTGAACAAAGGAGCCGTTGTATTAAAGAATTAGTGTACGTCTCCTTTGTTCTTCACTTTCCTTCTGTCCTAGATAAGACATTAAAACTATATTGCATATTCTGTATCACTCCACTTCTTTTTGCTTCCCATAATTGAATTTTTGTTTTTTGCTCAGTACAGTACCTCCCGAAATTAAGTACTATATAATGATTTCTTTTTTAACGATAGTTTTTTCTTAGGTAACTTTTCCGTAAGAATATTTTTTAGTACTTCAATCTGCTCGGTGTCCTTGAAGTATTTTTTAGGAATCAGAATCAAGCTGTTTTCACTTGGATATATTATAAAATTATTTTTGCTTTCTATGACTTTGGATATGCCATTCCATGAAATATTGTTTTCCATTTTATATATTATCGTGATACCAAAATCGGAAAAAAAGTAATTCATTCTTATAATCTTTTCAGCATTAAATTCTTTTTTATTCAAGAGCCAGTTTTTAACTAAAATAAGGATAATAATGATTGGAAAGATAACTGCAATTGCTACCCCCGGCAAATGGGATGAAATATCTCTTTCATAATTTATAGCACTTAAACCAACAGTCATAAATAATTGGATAATATAAATCAGGCTAAATACACTTATTCCGGTCATCACGCCATATTTTGGTTTGTTGAGAAGCAACCTGTATTTGCATAATAATACATCTTTTTCGTTTAAGCTGACATCAACACTAACGGTTTCACTTTTATACATTATAATAACCTTTCTTTTCAGATTCACCATAGCTAGGCTTTGTTATAGTACTTTAATGAATAGCTATTTGGGAATATGCTTATCTATTTCATTCGTTTAATTTTTAATTGAATTTTTAATTTTGTAGTTTCTTATTTAATACTTTACCAAATCAGTTATACAAATTTATCATATAACCTGGATTAATAGCTAATAAATGTAGTAATATTTTACCATTTGTTTTTCATTAATGTAAACCTACAATACCTGAAGCCTGATTTCAATAATCCACTGCCAATACAACGCAGTAAGTCCAAAAACCAGTTAAGGCCACCCCCATCAGAACACTAAATTTTCACTTCCCAAATCCTTACAGCTTTAATTCCTCCGCTTATTATGCTATACTCAATATGCATATTTATATATGAGAGGTATGAAATGACTCTGAAGAATTCAGCCCGGCCTGTTTTTTTGTTAATAGCTGTCCTTATGCTTTTGCAACTCATGCCGGTCAATATTGACTATGCAGATGAGTCTCAAATTCATACGCAAAATTCCCAGGTGTTCATATCTGCAAAATTTGTTTATACCAATGTATTTTTCATTCACAATGAGAACCAGAAGACACTAGTTCATAAAGTACAGATAAATAACACTTATACGTATACTCCTCAAGTAACCGGCCAGAAGCTTTCTCAAACGGGCCAGGCAACTCCCGAAGTACCTTTTGACTATAGAAAACTCATACGGCAATCAATCTCTGAGCATTTTAACGGCAGCAAGTTCAAAGAAAGCCTCCCTGTTATATAAAATTTATATAACGGAGGTGATATTCATGGATGGTACACTTATCGCTGTTATAGTGATTATGGCAATTATATGCATCGGCGGACCGATTCTCGGACACTACGCGTCAAAAGCCAGCGAAAAGCATGAAAAAGAAAAATCCGACAATACTCAAAAATAACAATAGCTAAATAATTAAGTTTAAAATAAAAGAATACAGGTATTTGGAACACTTATCCAACGCCTGTATTCTTTATTTTTTAAATGGCTGCTTATACTATTTCTGCCCGTAATAGGCATTTGCCCCATGCTTTCTTAAAAAATGCTTGTCCAGCAGCACCTGGGGCATAGCCTCTATAGCCGGGTTTAATGCCCTGCTCTGGATTGCCATCATGGCTACTTCCTCAAGCACAACAGAGTTATGCACCGAGTCGGCAGCGTCCTTCCCCCACGTAAACGGCGCATGGCTTTTTACAAGCACTGCGGGTACATAGTCAGGCTTCAAGTCTTTAAAGGCTTCTATAATCACTGCTCCGGTATTCTCCTCGTAGGCTGACTCAATTTCAGCTTTTGTCATCTCACGTGTACAGGGAATTTCACCATAAAAATAGTCTGCGTGGGTGGTCCCGTATGCAGGTATTCCCCTTCCTGCCTGGGCAAAGGCAGTGGCCCACCTGGAGTGGGTATGGCACACTCCGCCTATATGCGGAAATGCCTTGTATAAGGCCACATGCGTCGGAGCATCGGAGGATGGTTTTAAATTACCTTCCACCACCTTGCCGTCAAGGTTGATCAACACAATGTCTTCCGCTGTCATAGCCTCATATTCAACCCCGCTGGGTTTAATGGCCACAAGCCCGCTCTCCCTGTCTATCCCGCTTACATTTCCCCAGGTGTATGTTACAAGCCCACGCCGGGGCAGCTCAAGATTTGCCTTTAAAACTTCCAGCTTAAGTTGTTCCAGCATAATTTATTTACCTCACAAGTCTGTCCTATTTCAAATTTTCTATTGCCGATCTTTCAATTTCCAGCCCCCGGGTATACCGCTGCATAAATTCATTAAAGCCCTCAACGTCCGCCGGATCAGGTTTCATGCTATCCCTGCGTGTTCCGGCAAAGACCCTGTTCCTCAGAAAATCCTCCAGTGGCTCTTTTTCTTCCTTGTTAATCATATATGCTGCCAGCAGTGCGATTCCCCATGCACCGCCTTCACCTGCACTCTCCATAACTGAAACCGGAACATTGACAGCGGCAGCCATGACCTTCTGTCCCACTTCCTTTGCCTTGAAAAATCCGCCATGGCCCATTATTTCATCAATCTTAACATCTTCCTTTTCCAAAAGGATATTCAGCCCGGTTTTCAAGGCACCCAGCGATGTAAATAAATTCACCCGCATGAAGTTAGCCAGGTTAAATTTGCTGTTTGAGGCTCTGACAAACATTGGACGTCCCTCTTCAAAGTGGGTAATGTGCTCACCTGAGATATAACCATAGGCCAGTAACCCTCCGCAGTCGGGGTCTCCCTGAAGTGCTGCGCCCAGCAAGGTATCATACAGCCTTGGTTTGTCAACCTCAAGTCCCAGCAGCTTTACAGCTTCTGTAAACAGCCCCATCCAGGCATCATAGTCCGAGGTACAGTTATTTGAATGAGCCATGGCCACCAGCTTTCCATCGGGTGTCGTAACCAGGTCTATTTCAGAATAAGCTCTGGAGAGCTCCTTCTCCAAAACCACCATGGCAAAGACAGAGGTCCCTGCGGATACGTTGCCTGTTCGCGCAGCAACGCTGTTGGTAGCCACCATACCCGTACCTGCATCGCCTTCGGGCGGACAGAGAGGGATTCCAGGCTGAAGCTTTCCGGTGGTATCCAAAAGCCGGGCACCTTCCGCCGTCAGTTCTCCCGCTCTGGTGCCGGCTACAAGTACTTTTGGCAGAATGTTTTCAAGCTGCCATGGAATATTTTTTTCACTGTTCAGCTCGTTGAACTTTCTGATCATATTTTCATTGAAATTTTTAGTGCCTGTATCGATTGGAAAAACACCAGAGGCTTCCCCAATACCCATGACCTTTTGTCCGGTCAGCTTCCAATGGATATAGCCGGCCAGGGTTGTCAGGAAATCAATATGTTCTATGTGCTCTTCCCGGTTCCGTATTGCCTGGTAAAGGTGTGCTATGCTCCACCTTTGAGGAATGGGATATTCAAACAGCCGGGTTAAGGCTTCGGAGGCCTGGCCGGTAATGGTATTGCGCCATGTGCGAAATGGCGTCAAAAGCTCCCCGCTCCTGTCAAAAACCATATAGCCGTGCATCATCCCGCTTATCCCGATTGCACCGGTTGTCCGGATATCCAGTCCATATTCGCCTTTTACCTTTTGGGACATTTTATTATAGCTGCTCTGGACACCCTTCCAGATATCCTCCAGGCTATAGGTCCATATGTTGTTTATATAGCTGTTTTCCCAGTCGTGGCTGCCTGTTGCTATTGCAATATTGTCTCCGCCCATAAGAACCGTTTTGATTCTTGTTGACCCCAGCTCTATACCCACTGATGTCTGTCCGTTGATAATGGCACTTCTGGCATTATTGTATTCGAGACTCATTACTTTTCTCCCTCTTGGGCTTTACCCTCCCCAAATGTTGTGTTGTTAACAGCCCGCCCTTAAGTATCAGAACGGGCCTGAGCAAAATTGTCAAAACCGTAAATTATATTATTTAAAAGGATTTTCATCCTTGTACAGCATGGCTGCAGGCTGATTGAAGGCTACGTCCTCCACTCCTAAAAGCTTCATTGTTGCAAACAATATCTTGCCCACGTGCTGGAAGGCAACTCCTCCATGGTGAGGATATCTCCTGGCTATGAGAACGTGCCTGTAGAACCTTGCCATTTCCTTAATTGCAAATATTCCTATTCCTCCGAAGGATTTAGGATCAACGTCAATAATTTCTCCCTCTGCGACATAGCTTTTCAACTGACTGTCAGCAGTGCTCTGAAGCCTGAAAAAGGTTATTTCTCCCGGTCTGATAGCTCCTTCCAGAGTTCCTCTTGAAATATCGGGCTCCTTGTCAGGTTCCAGCAGTCTGCGCATAATAAGCTGATACTTCATTGAGTAGTTCTTCATCTGACAGGCAGGAGTGTTTCCGCAGTGGAAGCCCATGAACAGGTCGGTGAGGGAATAGCCTTCAAATTCCTTCCTGTTATTGTCATACATATCCTTTGGTACTGAATTGTTTATATCCAGGAGTGTGGCAGGCATCTGTGTGGCGCAGGTGATTATGTATTCACTCAACGCACCATAAATGTCTGTTTCACAGGCCACAGGTATACCCATGGAGGCAAGCCTGGAGTTTACATAGCAGGGAACAAATCCGAACTGTGTCTGGAACGCAGGCCAGCATTTATTTGCGAATACTACATATTCTGAGGCTCCCTTATTGGCTTCCGCCCAATCCTTCAGGGTCAGCTCATACTGTGCCAGCTTGGGAAGAATTCCGGGGTACCCGTTTCCGCCGCCCAGCTCCTGTTCCATTTCCTTGATCAATGCTGGTATTCTGGGATCATCCTTATGCTTGTTAAAGGCTTCAAAGAGATCCAGCTCGGAGTTTTCCATAACCTCTACGCCAAGATCGAACAGAGATTTGATTGGCGCATTACAGGCAAGAAAATCCTGAGGTCTTGGCCCGAAGGTTATTATTTTCAGCTTGGAAATACCAAGTAAAATTCTTGCGATATTCTCAAAATCCTTTACCATATCTGCTATTTCATCAGCAGTTCCAACCGGATACTCAGGTATATATGGATTTAATTTCCTAAGAGCAAGACTGTAGGAAGCGTTCAACATACCGCAGTACGCGTCGCCTCGGCCATTTATGAGATTGTTCTCAGTCTCCTCTGCTGCCGCCGCAAACATCACAGGGCCGTTAAATTTCTGGGCAAGCAGGGCTTCCGGGCCTTCCGGGCCAAAGTTACCCAGGTAAACAACAAGCGCATTAACCTCCGCCTGCTTTAATTCATCCAGTGCCTTCAGAACATCCTTTTCGTTCTCAACTGCAGTACAGGCCTCAAAAATTTCCAGATTCTTCTGCGTACAGGCCCTGACCACCGCCTTACGTCTCTCAACGCTCAATTCCACCGGGAAACAGTCTCTGCTTACCGATACAACTCCAAGTTTGACCTTTGGAATATTATTCATAATTGCCTCCTCATTCTTATAAATAATTTTATAAATAAATGATATGTTCATTTCTGAACACATCATTTATACAGCTATTTTTACTACATCCAGATGCACGTTGTCCATCAAACTCCTGCATACAAGTAGATAAATAAAACTTATCTCTTCCTGCAGGATTCCCTTATGACAAGCTCAGGTTCCATAACCCTTTGAACCGGCATTTTCAGATAATCCTTGCTCTTCAGCATTTCCAGCAGTATTTGTGCGGCAGCCTCACCCAGTCTCTCCTTGGGATGGCTGACACTTGTAATTTTTACGGGACAGCTTTCGGAGATATAGGAGTCATCAAAACCTGTAATTGAAATATCCTCAGGGACTTTGACCCCCAGGCCGTTCAGCAGCTCAAAAACTCTGAAGGCCACAACGTCATTGTAGCAGGCTATGGCATCAGGCTTAATTTCACCTTCCAGCATATGCCGTATTGCACAATATGGGTTATCCGCCTGCTCCTCCGTACCAAACCATACCACCAGTTCCGGGTTGTAGGGCAAGCCTGCCTCACTAAGGGCCCCGACATATCCTCTATGCCTTTCCAGCCCCTGTATATCATCAGATTTGAATATTCCTGCAATATTTTTATGTCCAAGCTTTATCAGGTATGCCACAGCCAGATACATTCCCTTTAAATCATCCAGCAGCACACGCGGCTTGCTTTCAAGCTGCCGGTAATAGCCATGAATAAATATATACGGTATTCCGTGCCTGTCCAGTGCCTCGTAATATTTCATATTGCGCAATTCCAGGGCACTCTTTGTAGGCTCTATTATCAGGCCCTCAATGTTCTTCTGAAGCACATCCTCCAGGCAATAAGCTTCCTTGCCCGTGTCATTGTTGGTATTCTTCAGCACGATACTGTATCCGCTGCCGGATAGTACGTTGTCAATTCCCTGAATAACCTTGGGAAAAATATACTCGGAAATATAAGTGGTGACTACTCCTATATTCCGCGATACATTTCTTGTACTGCTCCTGTCAAGGCAGTAGGTTCCCCGTCCATGCTCCGTATATATAAAGCCCTCATTGGCAAGGATTGAAATGGCTTTTCTGACGGTGTGCCTGCTCAGAGAAAACTTCTCGGTCAGCATGTTTTCAGAAGGAATCTGTTCTCCCGGCTTTATCCTTCCCAATAATATTTCTTCCTTTAAATACTCTGTAAGCTTGTAGTATTTAGTCTGGCTATTATTTTGCATCGTAGTCTCCTAAAGAAGCAACTTGTACGTACATCTTAATTATACTCAATTCGCCTATTGTATGCAACCTTGCATATATGATTTTTTACCGGACTTTCACCGGAGCAGCCTCTAATGTAAAAAGTCATGGCATGCAAAAACCGGCACCACCTTTTATGGTGCCGGTTTTTATCAAGCCGTGTATTATTATCTTATTGTATACATGTATTCCTGCTTATCCAGCTTGAAAGTCAGCACTAATGGATTTTTTTCCTTGTCAACCTCCTGGGGACAACTGATAAGATATCTTATGCCTTTTGTTTGCAGGGGATCAATTGCAGTTATATTCGCATATGTAAATCCGGTCAGGCTGTCCTCGGGCACTGCAAATGCGTCATAGATATAGCCATTGTTGTAATTGGCTTCCACCGTCATTATCTCATCACATGGCAAAACCTGCTTCTGCAGATTCTTTACATCCACGTCCACATGAATGTATACCTCACCTGAATCAGCCGCATAATGGGTATAAACTCCGTTCGTCTTGTCAGGAAGCACATCATAGGTCAACTCAACTTTTTTGATCTTTATTTCCATATTGTCAGTAGTTATTTTATCCCCTGCCTTAAGCCCTGCAGGTTTATCAGCAACCTCTCCGGCAACAGCTTTAGTATCCTCGGCGGCATCAGAACCTTTTAATTTTTCTATTTGCTCCTTAAGTTCCATATTCTCTTTTTCCAGCACACTTACTTTTTTCTGCAATTCCGAAAGCTGCTCTGAACTGCCTGTTGCATCCTTCCCCTCTGAAGTACATCCTGCCAAGCCTATACATAAAATAATAATCAATAAAATACTTGTCTTTTTCATTAATGTGCCTCCCTTTTTTTGTATCATTTTTATTATACGACACATTCCTTGTAATTCCTACCTTTTCCGTCCTTGAAAAAGTGTCGGGATGGCTAAGACCTTTGTTCTACTGAAAAGCGTAACATCACGCTTTCAGAAATCATATAATTATGTATACTACTTTTATTTTCAGCGATACTGCTATTTATAGATAAGCAAGGAGTGACTCAAATGGAAGCAAATATTGATCCTGTTACTGAACTGGCAGTCAGGTTGAAGGAGGTTTCAATAAGGAACACCGCTGAAGCCATATATGATAAAATAAATCTCTCAAAGCAGAAAAATGTTGATAAAGAGACCATAAATGTGCTTGAAGAAATTATAAACAACCTGGTTACAGACAAAAATGAATTGATCCAGATTACCAAATGCTATGAGCAGGAGTTCCTGACACAGGACCTCTCCGACCAGGATATTGAGTATATTACCAGAGAATTACTGCCTATAGTAACAACCTTTCTTCCCTTCAGCGGAGGTGACAATGAGTTTGTTTCAACAATAAAAAAGATACTGTCGGCTGAGACCTTAAAAATACTCAAGCTTTTAGGCTTTAACTATAAAGAGGCCATAGGACAGCCGCTAACTAACCTGGTATCTCAGACAATACAAAACCAAACCAACAAGCTTGCTGGAAACAAGTCGTCCTACAAGAAATAACTATTGCTGCTTATTCTGCTATGTGGATATCCTAATCTGCGCTTTCAACAGATAATCCCCATATATATAGTGATATCCACAATGTTATCAACAAAATGTAGTTATTCTGTGTATAAAATCTTGTATTTTTTAAAATAATCCACAACCTTTTAACATTATATACACCCTCGTTGTATATAACCTGAGTGTGGATTATTTTATCTGCTTATCTACATAAAATCCCCACATATATTGGATTATCAACAGGTTTATTAACAAAATACAGAGTTTTGTGGATAATCCTCTGCAATTCGAACATGTTATCCACAAAACTGGCCTGTTATGCACACTTTTATGTGGGTAATTTGTCCTATAACTTATAAGACCGGAAATCTGCCGAGTCCTCTTAAGCTTAATCAACATCTATTACAATACCTTTACGTAGAACTTTCTGTTCCTGGGACCGTCAAACTCACAGAAATAAATTCCCTGCCAGGTTCCCAGAACGGGTCTGCCGCTTTGAACTATTACATATTGGCTGCTCCCCACGGCACTGGCTTTCAGGTGTGCTGAGCTGTTACCCTCCATGTGCCTGAATTCCGCCCTGTCCGGATAAGCCTTGTCCAACCCCAGCAGCATGTCTCTTACCACATCGGGATCAGCATTTTCATTTATTGTAATTCCCGCGGTGGTATGGGGACAAAACACTAAAACAGCACCCTCTGCAATTCCACTTTTAGTTACCGACTCCATTACCTTGCCCGTGATATTATAAAAGTTCTGCCTTTCAGTCTTTAACGCATATTCATAAATCATTACAGCTTCACCTCTACTCTTTCTGATACAGTTATATAATCATTTCCAACATCACAGTCACAAGCCATAACCTTTACCCCTTTTGACTGTGCAAGCCTGATAATGTGTGCAAACGCCTCGTGTGTCTCTGAATTCGGAGTAAAGTACTTTACCCCTTTCATCTGTATAATGAACACTATATAGGCCTTGTACCCTTCGTCCACACATTCCATCAGCTCCCTGATGTGCTTTACTCCCCTCTCTGTGGGGGCATCAGGAAACAGGACTATGTTGTCCTTCTCCAGGGTAACCCCTTTGACTTCTATGAATATCCTGTCCTTTTCTGTTTCAACATAAAAATCAAACCTGGAGTTGCGGAATTTGGCTTCCGGCTTGATCAGGGTAATGTCCTTCAGGAAGTTGCCCGCCGCCATCCACTCCTGGAAAACCTTATTGGGCACCTGGCTGTCCATATTAACCATTCTTTCACCTTTCATCACCCCTATGAGATCATATTTGGTTTTACGGGATAAAGTATCAAATTCCTGGACGAATACTGTAGCTCCCGGCGTTAATAATTCCCTGCACCTGCCTGTATTCTTCACATGGCATAATTCAATACTTCCATCCAGTTGAATTTTTGCGATAAATCTGTTGGGTCTGTCAATAAAGCTTGCACTTCTGATATTCCGGTAATTCACTCCAGGCCTCCCAAGGTATGATTATTATAAAGATTATAACCCCGTATGTCACCATACATCAATATGTACAGCGAATTTTAAGCTTGTTGGTATTTTTATGTTTTATAACAAAAAATCAGGGTATAAAATATAACAGGTTTGGATAAAAGTATATAATGTATCTCTGGATTGGTAAACTAATAAAATTGTAAACCGGCAAGAGAACATGAAAAATAACGAGGGGAGATTTGAATATGAAAAATGAGGTTTCTTTTTTCCGCTGTAAGCATTGTGGAAATATGGTTGCATTAATAAAGAGTGGCGGAGGAACACTTGTCTGTTGTGGAGAGCAAATGGAAAAGCTGGTTCCCAATACAACCGAGGCGGCTGTTGAAAAGCATATTCCGGTATCGCTCAGAAGCAACGGAAGTATAAATGTTGAAGTTGGTTCAGTGGCACATCCAATGATAGATGTTCACTATATTGAATGGGTGGCTGTGGTTGGCGACGAAGGCTTGGAAATAATCAACCTGTTCCCCGGAGATGACCCCAAGGCTATTCTGAGTGACAAGAAAAACGCCGAAGTTTATGCATACTGCAATATTCACGGCTTATGGAAAGGTGAAGTAAAATAGCTTCATGAATTTTTCCCTTTCACAATAGGAGTATTCAAAAAAATGTCCCTGTGGCTGTAGCCCCGGGGACATTTTTTATTGTCCGGGAAAGTGGCTTTGCCACCTTTGTTTTCAGTATCCGCTTCCAATATTTTTTTCCCTGGTTGCTATAGCTATTGACGCACTTGCGCCGATTCTGCTGGCTCCCGCTTCTATCATCGCCTTGGCAGTTTCATAGTCACGGATGCCACCGGATGCCTTTACTCCCAGCCCGGGCTTCACAATCCCCCTCATGAGCCTTATATCTTCAACCGTCGCCCCGCCTGAGCTAAAGCCGGTTGATGTCTTGACAAAATCAGCTCCCGCCTCCTTGCATATCCGGCAGCAGAGCTTCTTCTCTTCCTCATTGAGCAGGCAGGTTTCAAGTATCACCTTGACAAGTGCTTTCCCTTTTGCCTCCTGCACCACAGCTTCTATATCCTTTTTAACATATAATTCATCACCTGACTTTACGGCACCTACATTTATTACCATGTCTACTTCCTGAGCTCCATTGCATATGGCCTCGGCAGCCTCGGCAGCCTTAACAGCGGTTGTAGCAGCCCCCAGGGGGAATCCGATAACCGTACATACCTTGACCTTGCTGTCTTTTAAGAGCTGGCTGCACAAGCTGACATAACACGGGTTGACACATACCGATGCAAAACCATACTCCAGCGCCTCACTGCATAGTTGCTCTATCTGGGCTTTTGTGGTATCAGGCTTCAGAGCTGTATGATCTATTAAACTTGCAATATTCATATGAAATCCCCATTTCCGCTGTGGATATGTCCTATCCAGGCTTTTTATTATTCTGACTGTTCCGAACATAAAATATATTTTTAACACCTCCTTTATTATCACCAATTGGCTGGTAAATTACAAGAAAAAAAATAGGTTAGTCGCCATCGACTAACCATGTAAAGGGGGTCAAAATGTATTTTGTGAGGTCAATATTATATTAGCCAAAAAATGAAATATTTATACAAAGCATTAAAAAATAATTAGTAAAATAATTTCACTGATAAATGTAAATAATATAGTGTAAATAATATTTCATATGTCATGTAAAAAATACTTAAAAGAGGTGCATGCTATGGATCTCCAAAACAATATAATCAATTTTGAAAGCCTGAACGATAAGAATACCCTTGAACTTGTACAGGACAGGCTTAAGCCTGGAGAAACACTCATTCTGGATATCGGCAACAATTACTTTCATCAAGCCGACAAGGTTTATGATATTCTTTCAAAAAACGGCTATTATGTAAGAAAGACATTGGTAAACGGAAGGAATCAGTTGTTGGTTGCCTTTGAAGACGGCAAGCATAAGATGTATTAGTATTGAGTTTCCGCAAAAAACCGGCATCATGAGATAAAACTCTCATAATGCCGGTTATATAAATACACTGGAGAATTACCGGATATTAATTTTTATCAACAAATTTTTTACTTATTTGTTGAGTTCATAGATTCCTTGCGGCACAAAAACCTCCAAAAGCTTATTCTTAAATTCAATCTCCGCCGGAAATAATTCCGACTTTTCACCGTCAACTGTAAGAGCTATTGGGGATTTGCTTACAAGCTCACATTTTTTGGCCTTGAGAATAATGACATTCTTATCGTTGACAGACTCCTTGCTCAATACCTTGAAAAAGATACTTGCCAAATTTATATTGGAACATTTTTTAACAAGGATTATGTCCATGTACCCGTCGGTAAAATCCGCGTCGTTCAACAGGTTTGGAAAGCCCGCAGCCTGCTTGCCGTTAACAATCAGGAACAATAAAAACTTTCCTTCGATTATGTGTTCATCCGCAGTAACCTTTAAATCAAAGCTTTTTATATTTGCAACCTCTGACAAGCCCTTAAGATAATACGCCAGGGGGCCGAAATTTTTCTTAAGCTCGCTGTTCGTATTAAAAGAGACATCTACAAAATTTCCTCCGGCAAAAGTACTCAAAAAATAATGGGAGTTATTAATAAGCCCTACATCACACAAAAGAGTTTTTCCCTGAAGAATGATGCTTAAGCTTTCGTTAAGGGAATTTATCCCCAGACACTTGGCAAAATCATTACAGGTACCGGAGGGTATGACTCCTATGGGCATTTTTATATCGTTGTCCAGAAGGATGTTGGCAACAAAATTTATAGTCCCGTCTCCGCCGGAAGCAATTACAAAATCGTATATCCCGGATTTCAATGCACTTACAAGATACTCGTTATTTGCATCAATAAGCCTGTACGGCTGTACAAGCACTCCTTTTTTTTGAAAAGTGCCCAGTATGTAGTCCAGTTCACTTGGGACCTTATGACCTCCGGAAATAGGATTATATACAAAAAGTGCGTTTTTCAAAACTTTCCCCTCCTGTAAACAGCTCTCTATAACTTAATAATAAATGAATTTACTTTGAAAAGCAACAGATGTAAAACAGGAGAATTGTATGTAATGGGGAGGCAGCAAACCAGGTCTGCTGCCAGCCCCTAAATGACGCTAAACTACCCGGTTACCGGTTGACACTTCTTTCAGCCATTTCAATTGCCTTTTTGACCATGCTTCCGCAATCTCTTGAAGAAACTGATCCCCAGCCCTCTGCTGAAACTTTGTTGTAGACTCCTAGCTCTTTGGCAATTTCCTCTTTGAGGGCTTCTGACATGATACTCTGATGTCTACTCATAGTTAGTGCCTCCTTTTTAGGCATTCCACTGCGTATTAACTTTTCATCAAAGATATGCCTTCGGCTATCTTCTCTTTTTAATACGCTTTTTATGCCATGAAATATTTTAGCGTACAATTGTATTTTCTCTCCTTATATAAAAAATATTAAGGTAATTGTTTTCATGCTATCCACAATATTCACATACAAATTTTTCTCTTACAAGCACTGTCCTACTATATATGCTTATGTAATTTAAAAACACAACAATATTTTGTACCCCAGTTTTCAGATTAAATTCCATGAGGTATACCCTCTTAATTATTCACATTTTTTACTCATCATGTGGATAACATTAACCTTGTCCCGATGGCTGAAGCCCTTTATTTCACAGCATTTTGTGATTTGTCGAAAAAGGAATTGTGAATAACTTAAAAAAACTGTGGATAACATGATTTATATCCACAGTCCTTAAAAAAAGATTTTTCTATTTGCGTTTCCCGGCAGACCGAATAAATGTCCGCCTCATATTTGGCAGCTTATTCAATATTCATGCTTATATCCACGGAGTTAGCAGAGTGAGTCAGCTTGCCTACAGAAATAATATCCACCCCTGTGCGGGCCACTTCATAGATAGTTTCCTCCGTTATATTTCCCGAAGCTTCAACCAATGCCCTTTTATTGATTAGCTGCACTGCCTCCGCCATCTTTTCATTTGACATGTTATCCAGCATGATAATGTCTGCCCTGCATGCCAGTGCTTCCTGAACCTCTTCCAGAGACTCTACCTCCACCTCGATTTTGACGGTATGCGGTATGCTGGCCCTCACCCTGTTGACTGCATTTGTTATGCCTCCTGCAGCGGCAATATGATTATCCTTTATCAAAACTCCGTCTGATAGAGAAAATCTGTGGTTTGAACCACCTCCGGCATTTACGGCATATTTCTCCAGAAGCCTTAACCCGGGAGTTGTCTTTCTGGTATCTGCAATTTTAACAGGCAGCTCCTTTACTTTCATGGCATATCTGTTGGTAACAGTTGCAATTGCAGAAAGCCTTTGCAGGAAATTAAGCGCTGTTCTCTCACCCTTTAAAAGAGCTCTGGTAGGCCCGGTTACCGTTGCAATTGTATCTCCTTTTTTTACCCTGTCCCCATCTTTTATATGTGCTGTAAATTTTACGCTGCTATCCAATACCTCAAAAACATGCTTTGCAACATCCAATCCTGCTATTACGGCATCCTGCTTGGCAAGGAATTCCGCTTTTGAGCTATCTCCCTCACTGATTATATTATCGGTAGTAACATCGCCCAGTGGCATATCTTCTTTCAATGCATTCATTACTATATCATGTAAATAAATTTTATCCATTTTCATCATAACCTCCACAAAGTTTTATTATTTGTCGTACCTTTCAGCCCAGTACTTTAACAATATTCCTTTTCCAGTTGACGTCATCCGGTTTGTCAAAATCTGATCTGAAATGGGCTCCCCTGCTCTCTTTCCTTTCAAGAGCAGCTTCTATTACAAGGTTTGCAACAGTCAGCATGTTGGCAACCTCCAGTTTGACAAGACTAAAGCCCCATATATCCAAAAATCTTAAATGTATTCCATTCAGTATTTCTTTCGCTGTGGCAAGTCCTTGCTCATTCCTGATTATTCCCACGTATTTGGTCATGGTAGTTTGTATTTCTTCCTTCATATCTTTAAGAACTGTGTCGCTATCCCTGTTCAGGCTGAAATTCGTCTGCATGTCTGTTTCTTCCTGGGTCAGGCTGTTTGCGCCAGAGGTTTCTGAAATCTTTTTGGCAATCTTTCTGCCGAATACCAAGCCCTCCAGCAAAGAATTGCTTGCAAGCCTGTTAGCACCGTGAATTCCGGTACAGGCTACCTCACCACAGGCATACAGGTTTTCTATGTTTGTCATGCCGTTTACATCGGTTTTAATCCCACCCATGCAGTAATGTTCTGCCGGAGCCACAGGTATAAAGTCCTTGGATATATCTATTCCATATTCCAGGCATGTCCTAAAAATATTGGGAAATCTGTTTTCAAGGTATTCCCGGCTCTTAAACGTAATGTCAAGGAAAACATTTGCAGAGCCCGATATGGTCATTTCTTGGAATATTGCCCTGGAAACAACATCCCTCGGAGCTAATTCCGCAAGTTCATGATACTTATGCATGAACCTTTCTCCTCTGGAGTTCTTGAGCATTGCCCCTTCGCCGCGAACCGCCTCTGAAATCAGAAAGCTCTTATCCTTCGGATGATAAAGAACCGTTGGATGGAACTGTACAAATTCCATGTCCATGGCTTCTGCCCCAACTCTAAGGCACATGCCCACTCCATCCCCGGTTGCCACCTCGGGATTTGTTGTATGTGAATAAATCTGGCCAAAGCCCCCGGTTGCAATTACAGTATTTCTGGCTGTGAAAAGCTTCATTTTTTCTGCTGTCTCATCGTATACCAAAACACCTATGCATTTCTCATTCCTGACAACAAGATCAACAGCAAAATGCCTTTCGAACATTGAAATGTTGCTTCTCTTTTGAGCCTCCTCAATGAGCTTGTCACATACCTCCTTACCGGTAGTGTCTCCAGAATGAATTATCCTATTTACACTGTGAGCTCCTTCTCTGGTAAGAGACAGTTGCTGTCCACTTTTGTCAAAGTTTACGCCTATACTGCATAGCTTCTTAATATTATCAGCCGCTTCTTCAACAAGCACCCACACGCTTTCGTCATTGCAAAGTCCTGCTCCTGCAAAAAGCGTGTCCTTAAAATGCAGTTGAGGGGAATCATTCTGCTCATCCAGGGATACCGCAATTCCCCCCTGTGCAAGCACAGAATTGCTTATATCCAGTGTTTCCTTGGTTATAATACCGATACTGCAGCCTTCAGGTATTTCAAGTGCGGTATAAACCCCTGCTATACCGCTTCCAATAATAATGACATCTTTGTCAATTACCTCAATGTCTTTCCTTCTCTCATCGTCTTCCATACTGTCCCTCCAAAAGACCCCTTGGTGCGTCCTATTTTGCCACCTCCAGCATCCTGCTCAGAGAATGTGACGCACGTTCAATTATATCTTTCTCCAGATTTATTTCGTACCTTTTCAAAGCTAATGCATCATGAACACTCTGAAGAGAAGTCTTTTTCATATTAGGGCATATGAGACCTGTGGACATCATATAGAAAGTCTTGTGAGGACTATCATTTTTAAGCTGGTACAAAACACCCATCTCGGTTCCTATTATAAATTTATCATGATCAGAGTTTTTAGCATAATCAATAATTTGTTTTGTACTGCCAACATAGTCGGCCAATTCCTGTATTTCAGGCTGGCACTCAGGATGAACCAGAAGCAGTGCATCAGGATGAAGCTCTTTTGATGCCAGGACCTCATTTTTCCTGATTTTATGATGTGTTATACAATAACCTTCCCAAAAAATAATATTCTTCTCAGGGCACATTTTAGCCACGTAACTGCCCAAATTCTTGTCAGGAACAAAAAGGATGTCCTTCTTGTCTATTGACCTTATGACAGCCAGGGCATTTGACGACGTGCAGCAAATGTCACACTCGGCCTTCACTTCCGCGCTTGAGTTAATATAACAGACTACTGCGGCCTGCGGATATTTTTTCTTGGCTTCACGCAAGGCTTCGGCTGTAACCATATCTGCCATTGGACAGCCTGCATTTATTTCAGGCAGCAGCACGGTTTTCTCAGGTGAAAGTATCTTTGCACTTTCAGCCATAAAATGCACTCCACAAAAAACTATAGTATCAGCAGCGCTTGCTGAACAATATTGGCTCAGTGCAAAGGAGTCTCCAACAATATCGGCTATCTCCTGAACATCGTCCACCTGATAGCTGTGAGCAACAATTACGGCATTTTGCTCTGCCTTCATCCTGTTTATATTTCTGACCATTGTCTGTTTATCCATTTATACTACCTCAGCTTTGTTAATTTTTGAACAATATATCCTGTAATTATTCTACTATATTTATATACCTGAAAGTTAAAATACTGCATTTATTTTAATACTTATGAAATGCTTTGTAAATGCTTTTATTGTAAATGGACTCTTTATACTTATAGAATAACTGAAATTCTCGGATCTATTCAGATTACTGCCTCTATTTCGTTATCAGAATATGCTTTTACAGAATTAAGATAAATCAGCTTTTCCTTGCAAAACAAAGAAAGCCCTGAGCTTGTTAACCTCATAAGACAAAAGTCTTTGTGTCAATATTTCTCTGAAATAAAACAGGCCTTCGCGCTATTAACACATAAGACCAAAAGCCTCAAGGATAAATAAAGTGATTAACAAAATATATCGCCTCAAAACAAACAAGACCTCAAGTTTTGAACTTGAGGTCTTGATATAAATCTGGCAGAGACTTACTTTCCCGGGCCGTGTCCAGCCAAGTATTATCAGCACTGAGATGCTTAACTGCCGTGTTCGGTATGGGAACGGGTGTATCCATCTCGTCATTTCCACCAGAAAAT
>NZ_MZGX01000030.1 GCF_002051585.1 Ruminiclostridium hungatei
ATTTTCTGGTGGAAATGACGAGATGGATACACCCGTTCCCATACCGAACACGGCAGTTAAGCATCTCAGTGCTGATAATACTTGGCTGGACACGGCCCGGGAAAGTAAGTCTCTGCCAGATTTATATCAAGACCTCAAGTTCAAAACTTGAGGTCTTGTTTGTTTTGAGGCGATATATTTTGTTAATCACTTTATTTATCCTTGAGGCTTTTGGTCTTATGTGTTAATAGCGCGAAGACTTGTTTTATTTTTGGATATGTTGGGCATATTTGCTTATGAGGCATTTCGGTGATTCATGTGGGGTTTAAACTTTGTTTTTGCATAGGAAAAGCCTGAAAGAGATATATATAATAAACACTTTCGTCCTTTTCCTATGCACCTTTATATTTCAAGGTCGTATTAGAATTTAACGGTTTTTGTCTCTCCTCCAAAGGATGCAAATACGGCCTCGGCATCTTTCATATAATAGAGCTGTGTATTTCCGTCTCCGGCTTTATACATTCCCTGCAGACTGGGATAGGCATCCAGCATGGACTGTTGTGCCTCAATACGGTTATCCTCCACAAGAACAGCCGAAAGACGAATCCATGTCTTCCCGTCAAAGGCGCTTATCTCTGTCTTTGGATTCAATGAAATCTGTTTTGCTACATTCTTAACTTTACCTGTCTGAATGTAAAGCTTGCCCTCAAAAATATTTACTGTGCCGAAGGGGCGTACTCTTGGCTGATCTCCCTCAACAGTGGCAATATAGTAGGTGTTGCATTTTTTTAAAAATTCGTAAGTTTCCTGCATGTTTTATTCCCCTTTAATATAATTTGACGTTCAAAAACCTCAATGATACAATTATATAGCTTACATTATTATTTTCAAGTACAATTTTTTATTATAGTAAGTATCTTTTGAGATACTAATGGAGGAATATGAAAAAAGACTTATTTGGGATATGTCCCTATACAACTGCTCAGAAAATATTGTCCGGTAAATGGACCTTGCTTATTCTATATCTTCTGAGCTGCCAGACAATGCGATTTAATGAGCTTCAGAGGGCTCTGGCCCATATGACGCAGGCCACCCTGGCAAAGCAGCTTCATTTAATGGAGGATAACGGGCTGATTATCCGAAAGGCGTACAATCAAATACCGCCGAAGGTGGAATACTCCCTGAGTGAGCTGGGGCTAAAATTTCTTCCGGTATTAACCGCTTTGGAGTCCTGGGGGAACGATTATATTGAGTATCTTAAGGCTAGAGAATAAGCAGTTATTGTGAAAAAAGCTTTTGCCAATTGTATCTCCCTGACCGGCAAACAAATATCTACCTGCCATAGTACAAAAAACCAGACTGAGTAATGAAGGTTGAAACCCTGGGTTTTAACCTTCATTGACTTTATGTAGCTTTTACTAGTATCATATTGGTAAGAAGTTAATGCAGCATACAGACATACTAAAATATAAAAACGGAAGATTTGATATAGATGACAAATAAACTGGTGGTTGGAATACTGGCGCACGTGGATGCAGGCAAGACAACTTTATCTGAAGGAATGCTTTACCTGAACGGAAAAATCGGAAAACTTGGACGGGTGGATAACAAGGATGCCTATCTGGACACCTATGAACTGGAGAGGGCAAGAGGAATTACCATTTTCTCAAAGCAGGCGGTGTTTGGAATGGGAGACATGCAAATAACACTGTTGGATACTCCTGGCCATGTGGACTTTTCTGCCGAGATGGAGAGAACGCTTCAGGTGCTTGATTATGCCATTTTGGTGGTAAGCGGCGCCGATGGGGTTCAGGGTCATACCAAGACCCTGTGGCGGCTTCTGGACATGTACCGGATTCCTGTTTTTATCTTTGTAAATAAGATGGATCAGGCAGGTACAGACCGTAAAAAACTGATAAAAGAACTGAAAAGTCAGCTTGATGAAGGTTGTATTGATTTCGGACAGGACCAGTCCGAGGTGTTTTATGATCAACTGGCCATGTGCAATGAGGCCATAATGGAGGACTATATTACAGCGGAAAGCGTTGGGCTTGGTAAAATAAGGCAGGCGGTCCGGGACAGGCAGGTATTTCCGAGCTTCTTTGGTGCGGCACTGAAACTGGAGGGTATTGAGTCTTTTATGCAGGGAATCATGAGATATGCCGTTATTCCAGCGTATCCGGAAGAATTTGGAGCGAAGGTATTTAAAATTTCCCGTGATGAACAGGGCAACAGGCTCACACATATGAAACTTACCGGCGGCAGGCTTAAGGTAAGGGATGTTGTAAAAAACAAGGGCTGGGAAGAAAAGGTTAATCAGATACGTATTTATTCAGGCCAAAAGTTCCAGCCGGTAACAGAAATTGAGGCCGGATCGGTATTTGCGGTGGCAGGACTTACTCAAACCAGACCGGGAGAGGGCCTGGGAGCAGAGGAAGAGTCCGATGCACCTGTATTGGAGCCAGTGCTGTCCTATCGGATTATGCTTCCGGAGGGTTGTGACCCAAGAATGTTTATTCCAAAACTTCGCCAGATCGAAGAAGAGGAGCCCGAGCTCCACATAGTCTGGGATGAAGAACTCCAGGAAATCCAGATGCAGATAATGGGAGAAGTTCAGTTGGAAATCATGCAGAGCCTCATACAAAGCAGGTTTGGGATTTCAGTATCCTTTGACTCGGGAAGAATAGTCTATAAGGAGACCATTGCAAATGTAGTGGAGGGGGTGGGACATTTTGAACCACTCAGGCATTATGCCGAGGTACACTTGCTGCTGGAACCGGGTGAACCCGGCAGTGGTCTTGAGTTTAGAACTGACTGCAGTGAGGATGTCCTGGGGAAAAGCTGGCAGAGGCTTGTTTTGACCCATCTTATGGAGAAATCTCACAAAGGGATTCTGACGGGTGCTGACATTACAGACATGAAAATAACCCTTGTTTCAGGCAAGGCACACAACAAGCATACAGAGGGCGGAGATTTCAGAGAGGCCACGTACCGGGCGGTTCGTCAGGGCTTAATGGAAGCACAGCCGGTACTGCTGGAACCGTTTTATTCCTTTCAACTGGAACTTCCTGAAAAAATGGTGGGAAGAGCCATGACCGACATTGAGAAAATGCACGGCTCCTGTGAAATCTCAAGTACAAACGGGGAACAGGCCATACTTACGGGAAGTGCACCGGTCATTGCCATGAAAAATTATCAGAAGGAAGTGGTTGCGTATACCAGGGGTATGGGTAGACTGTTTTGCACCCTGAAGGGATATGAGCCGTGTCATAACACCGAAGAAGTTATAGCCGAAATTGGATATAATCCTGACAATGATTATGGGAACCCCACAGGATCGGTTTTCTGCGCCCAGGGCTCAGGTTTTATTGTGAGCTGGGATCAGGTGAAGAAGCACATGCATTTGGAGAGTTATCTTCAAATAAAAGCGGGAACTGCTGATGAAACGGCTTCCAGACCGGTTTCCTTCAAGGGGGAAAGAAATATCAGCCCACAGGAGATAGACCTGATCCTAAACCGGACTTTCTATGCAAACCAAGGGAGGAAGTCTTCCTGGAAAAAGCGCAGAACAGCCCGGGACAGCTATTATGAACCTTCAAACCGCAATATCAGGCGGGGAGAAACTGTGGTAAGGAAAGAATACCTGCTTGTGGACGGTTATAATGTGATTTTTGCATGGCCTGAGCTGAAGGCCCTTGCGGAGGAGAACATGGATGGTGCCAGAACCCGGCTGCTGGATATCCTGTGCAATTATCAAGGAATCCGAAAGTGCCGGATTATTGCGGTTTTTGATGCTTACCGTGTGCAGGGGCACCGGGAGGAAACGGCTGTATATAACAATATTCATGTGGTCTACACCAGGGAGGCCCAGACTGCAGACCAATACATTGAGAAGTTTGCTTATGACAATCAGATGAAATACAACATAACGGTGGCCACCTCCGACGGACTCCAGCAGATTATTATCCGGGGGGCAGGCTCTTCTCTTCTGTCTGCTCGAGAATTAAAACTGGAGATTGATGGTGCCAATCAGAGGATAAAGCAGGAAATCAGTGAAAATCAGGCAAAAGACAGAAATTATCTTATGGATGCCCTGTCAACGGAAATAAAAGGACACATGGAGAAATTGACAAAGGGTGAGTAAGGGAAAATATATTAATTTTCCCTCCTACCTGTTCTGCTAAAATTATTTGCTGGAAAAAAGTCCGTTGGGGACTTTGGCCTCAAAGCCCATTGACCTTTTAGGGCCTGTACCGGCAGCTCAAAGAGTAAAAGCAGCTACCGAACGTATTATTGTTTCTGAGCTTTCGGTTACATTTTGGGATAAATTAATGGTTGTATTGGATAAATGAGATATATTCATTGTTTTTTCCGCTATGTAATTCAACTCAGATACTCCCTGGTTTGTTGCCCTTGATATTTCCATAACAGCCTGTACCATATTCTGGATTGAAGCCAGTAGCTGCTGGCTTGTGGCACTCAGCTCATTGGAAATATCGTTATAAAATTTTGCATCATTGCTATATTGCTCGCTGGTGTCTATTAATATGGAGTAATCCTTATAGACCTTGTCACTCACAAAATTCAACATTACGGTGGAGTTTTCCACCAAGCCGTTTACAGAAGAGGTAATTTCATTTGACAGCTCCTGCATTTTTGCAACGGTATTTTTTGATTCAACAGAAAGCTTTTTAATTTCATCCGCAACAACAGCGAACCCTTTGCCGTGCTCCCCTGCCCTTGCGGCCTCTATGGAGGCATTCAGAGCCAGCAGATTTGTCTGCTCCGTAATTGCTAAAATTGAACTGTACATTTCATGCAGATTTTTTACCTTTTGGACACTGTTTATGGCAAGCTGCATTTTTTCCTTTGCTTCCGCAAAGGCCTGCTGTGTGTCATTTAGGGACTGTACTGCCTGACTCTTGGTATGCGCGGCTCTTTTACTGATATCGGAGGAATTGCTTGCTCCTTCATAAGCCTTGGATGCCACAAATTCAACTGCTTTTTCTATTTCGCCTGCGGTTGAGGTTATGTCCTGGATGGATGAAGCGGTTCCCTCCATCTCGGAAGTCAACTGCCGGGTGATATCGGAAATTTCGGATATTTGTGAGTTAAGGTTCAGCATGCTTTCATTTGCCTGTATTACGTTCTCCTGAGACTTTTTGGATTCCATTATCACAGACCTGACAATAGCTATAAGGGAGGACTGCATAAAGCTCAGAGAACGGGCTATTTCTCCGACTTCATCCATATTCTTTTCATATGTATCGGGTACGACGGCTGTTAAGTCGCCGGAACCTATCTTTTTAAGGTGCCCGGAAACAATGCCCATGGGTTTTGATATGTTTCTTGCAATAAAATATATAAAGGCAACGGCCAGTACGGTTGCCGCAAAAAAGGCCACAATAAGGGCAACAACAGCTTTATCCAAATCCTCCGTATTTTTATTGTATATGCCTTCGGATAGTTCTATCATATGCGTTGCCATATCACGGTATTGCTGCTGGTAATTTTCTATAGTCTTTATATTTTCATTCAGGTAGGCTTTGGCCTCCTCCTGCTTACCCGCCATTCCCAGCTCCACTATTTTATTATATATTTCATCATATTCCGATATATTGGTAGAGGCGGATGAAATGGCTTCTACACCAAAAAGATTGGCATTGATTGCTTTTAAGTTATTAATATCGTCATTTATTTGCTGATTTAAGGCCTTGATATCCTCCAGCTTTTGCTGCTGGAGCTTCGCGTTATCCTTGCTTAGAATAATATAAAGTATATTTGCCTCATTTGCGCGTGCGCTTGCTCTTATGTCATTTATGTACTGGGTTCCTTTAAGATAATCGTTGTATAAGCTGTCTATATCCTTGTTGGCCTTATTGAGATGAAAATATGATACTATACCCTCAGCTAGCAGTAATGCCAAAACAAGTATTGATAATAAAGATATTTTTTGAAATACTTTCAGTTTTTTAAACATAACATCACCTGTCCCTTTGTAATTGATATATTGATTACTTTGTATATTTTACTGTATGTGAATATTTTGACACTCAATTTAATTTTATTACTTAACATAAATATTTTCAATCAATTTGGGGGCTTTTTAAAAATACTTTTTATAAAATAAATTATGAAAAGATTAAAAAAAACGCACCAGTAAAAAAGTTCCGGTTCCGGCACCTATCAGCCCGTATAATATTTACCGGCTCAAAAAGATTTGCCAAAAGGCGTGTAAATCAATTCTGAGCGCTTATAAAAGCTGAATATCCAGTGCTGATTTACCGGTATTTCAGTACTGCTGTAAATATATGTTGATAAATGTAAAATATTAACGTATAATAATATAAATGGTAATTATGGATTTGTTTTGGTAATACAATGTTGTGAGGTGTATTTTTATGTAATCAAAATACTATTTACAGATATAATACATTAACTACCTGACATGGATTTGTATGAATTGATAATGCTTGTACATTCGCAGATAAACCTGGTATGGAAATTTATTGGGTACTTGGCTGATTTGAAGAAGAACTTTGGACTACTTGTATGACTTAATGAATGATGAAAGGCGTTATTTACAATTTAATTTTTGGCAGCTCCATCATAAGCCATTTCAGTCTTAAGTTTTTCAAGGATTAACTTGGGAATAGGGACAAAATCAACATGAGCAGATATTATAAATCGCAGTTGCTGCACTTTTATTAATGCGCGCAATTTATGCGGCAGATTGCCGTATTGCAATTTGTACGCTGTAATCGGCATGCTGCAATGTCCTTGAGCCTCCGGAAAAATCCTCAAATCAGAATAGAACAAAATGAATAATATTATGTACTCTTTTATTTTCATAGTTAACAATTGAATATAGCGGTTATGATTAGTTTCACTGTCCTTTTTAAATATATTTTAATTATGCATTATATCAATGCATACAAGCCAAAGTTTTACGCAGTCACGTACCTCAGGGTTGTCCGTAAACATGGTTTTGCTTCAGTTGGTTACAGCTTGAACTGAAAGAAAGGGATGGAGCAGGTATATGAAAAGGTTTAGTTTTGTTATCCCGACTTATCAAGGGAAGAAGCTTGTAAAAAATACACTGGAAGCCTTAAATTATCAAGAAGGCTATTACAGTAAGGATTACGAGGTTATTTTAGTGGATGACGGCTCCACTGATGGCACAGGGGAACATATAAAAGGTGTCAACAGAAATTACCATATGAAATACATATATATTGAGCGAAATGCCGAGTCCAGCAGGGCAAAGGCCAGAAACCAGGGGTGGAAGGCTGCTGAAGGCGAAATCATCATATTTATAGACGGGGATATTCTTGTAAAAAAGGATTACCTTATGGAACTGGACAGGTGCTATGGTCTGGATAAAGACATACTCGTCATAGGAAACAGGATAATGCTTGGGGAGGATCTGTCTTATGAGAGTGTACTGAACAGGACAGCCATGGAGGGACGGATTTTTTCCATGGACAGACGTTCCCAGCTTGAGTCCAGATATTATAAATATTACAGGTTCTCCTACAATATAAATTACCAGCTCTATCCATGGCTGGATGTGTTCAGTTGCAATATGGCAGTCCCCAGATCATGGCTGGAGAGAACGGGAGGCTTTGATGAAAGCTTTAAAGGCTGGGGTCTGGAGGATGTGGAAGTGGGCTATAACATGTACAAAAAAGGAATAAAAATAGTCCTCAACAGCAAGCTGGAAGTCTTCCATCAGAATCACCCCGGAAGTGACAGCCTGAAACTCAGCAAAAAGAAATATGGAGATATTGATAAAAATATAGGCCATTTCTTAAAAAAGCATCCTGAAGCTTTTACTGCTTCGGAAAATTTAATATACAAAGTACTGAAGGGCTTGGCGGAAATAGATTTGACTCCACGAAAAAAGCTCTTTTCAAAGAGGGTTACACTGGACTTTATGGACAAAAGCACACTTGCGGACTTAAAGAGGACAGTTATGGAGTATTCGGCCCAAAAGGACATAAGGCTCAAAATCATCGATCATCTGGAAGAAACCGATCTGGACATATGGGTTCAACTGCTTGGCAAGAGAGAATCCACACCACAATATGTACCGGTTTCAAAAAGAAAAGAGTTCCGGCGCTTGCTGGGTTTTACCCGACGGCTGATATATTGGTGCTTTGTAGCCAAAAGGCTTTTATTAAAAAGCCTTTCAAGGGGTCAGACCTATTTGGCTTCACATGAGTGGGTTACTGATTAAATTTGTAAAGAAACTATAAATCAAAGAGGATTAAAAGTTTATTTTATGTCTTTAGTTTATAAATAAAGACATTTGTATTATCAATTTACATTTTTAATTGCTGCTTAATGAAAGGAGGGCTGACCGTATTCAATGACTAATTATGAAAAAAACAATCCCTTCGAAAAATTCGGAACGCTCATTGATGTAATAGGCTGGAGGGGAAACAATCAAGCTCAAAAAACAGCGTATCGATTTCTGACGGATACAGACAGCGAACAATGCCTTACCTATGCTGAACTGGATCAAAAAGCAAGAAAAATCGGCGGTTACCTGCAAAGTATCAAGGCTCCCAGTGAACGGGTATTATTGTTTTTTCAGCCGGGACTGGAGTATATCACCGCTTTCTTCGGCTGTCTGTATGGAGGTATGATAGCTGTACCGTCCTATCCTCCTAAAATCAACTCACAGGATCTGCGTATGAGTACAATTATCAAGGATGCAGGAGCAACAGTGGTTCTGAGTACAGGAGGAATACTGTCAAAGCTTGGCCGGGCCATGGACAGGCAATCCGCATTAAAAGAACTTGAGTGGGTTGATATCTCCAACATTCCCGGATATTTCAGCGATAAGTGGCGTGCTCCGGGGATGACCAGAGAGGATACGGCTTATTTGCAGTATACCTCGGGTTCCACTGCCCAGCCCAAGGGCGTAATAGTCAGCCATGGAAACATAATGCATAACTCGGAAATGATTTACAGGGCTTTTGGGCATTCAGATGCCAGTTGCGCTGTGGATTGGCTTCCACCCTATCATGACATGGGATTGATAGGTGGCATTATTCAGCCTGCATATGGCGGATTTCCGGCAGTTCTCATGTCTCCGTTCAGATTTCTTGAAAATCCATTGGCATGGCTCAAGGCAATATCCCACTATGGTGGAACAAGCTGCGGCGGACCAAATTTTGCATACGAGCTATGCATGCAGAAAATACCGGAAGAGCTGAGAGCAGGCCTTGACCTGAGTTGCTGGGATGTGGCCTTTAATGGAGCAGAACCGGTCCGTGCGGATACCCTGGAAAATTTCTCAAGGGAATTTGCCCCTTATGGCTTCCGTAAAGAGGCCTTTTATCCATGCTATGGCCTGGCAGAGGCTACTCTGCTGGTGTCCAACTGCGGAAAAAGTGATATTCCCACAGTATTATCAGTTGATGAGCTGAAGCTGAGCCAGCACCAGGTAGAGACGGATGACTCGGGCAGCGGAAAAAAGCTGGTAAGCTCCGGTCAGCCATTTCCGGGAGAAAAATTGCTGATTATAGCACCTGAAACCGGACTTCCCTGCCAGGAAAATCAGGTGGGGGAAATATGGGTTCAAAGTGAAAGTGTTTCAAAAGGTTACTGGAATCTCCCGTTTGAGACGGCAAAAACCTTTGGGGCACTTCCGGAAGGTCCAGTGGAGGGGACATATCTGCGAACGGGAGATCTGGGGTTTTTAAGGAACGACGAGCTCTATGTAAGCGGACGCCTTAAAGACCTTATTATAATCAGAGGAAAAAATCATTATCCCCAGGATATAGAACTGACGGTGGAAAGAAGCCATGAGGCATTTCAGCCGGGGAGCGGCGCGGCTTTTTCCATTGAGGCTGACGGAGAGGAGCGCCTGGTAGTAGTGCAGGAAATAAAGCGTACCTTCCGAAATCCAGACGTGGAAGCAATTGCCGCAACTGTAAGGGAAGCTGTAGCGGAAAATCATGAAATACAGGTATATGCTCTTGTTTTAATCAGGGTAATGAGCCTTCCAAAGACATCCAGCGGAAAAGTACAGCGCCAGCTTTGCAAGAAAAAATACCTGGCCGGTGAACTTATAGTAATAGGTGAGAGCGTTGTTGACGCATCTGCCGGTTCAAGGGGCAATACTGTGAAAAATGAATCCCAGGACGCTGAAGAAAATACCCAGGCCGAGGATTTTATCGTAACAGCATTAAAGCTTGTCTCCCAACCCGAGGACAGGAAAAAATTGATAATAATTTACCTTAAAAAGAAAGCTGCGGCCATCTTAAAAGTCGGAGAGTCGCAAATTAATGAAAGTATGCCTTTAACCGGCCTTGGACTGGATTCACTAATGGCTGTGGATTTGATTCACAAAACAGAAAAGAGCTTTGGTGTATTAATACCGCTGTCCCAGCTTTTGGAAGGATTAAGTCTTGGAGACATGGCCGGAAGGATTGAGGAAAAATTGTCCTCTATTAATAATGAACGCGCTTCCCACCACATGAAGGAGCAGTTGGATGCCTTCAGAAAAGGACAGCCCATGCCTCTTTCACATGGCCAACAGGCCCTGTGGTTCATTCATCAGTTGGCAAAAGAAAGTGCGGCATATAATCTGGCTTATGCAGTTCACATCCATAAAGAATTACAGCCGGAATTACTGCACAAGACCCTCCTATTGATTGTGCATAGGCACCCCATATTAAGAACCTCCTTTGAGTCCACCAATTCCGGACTTACTCAGATATGCATGCCTGAACCTGGATTTCTGCTGGAGCAGCGGTCTTCTGCGGAATTTACGGAGAAGGAATTGATTCTGGAACTGGAAAGATTGTCAGTTCTGCCTTTCGATCTGGAAAAAGGCCCCCTGTTTAAAAATTATCTGTTTAAAAACAGTAAGGGTGAATTTACCTTGCTGATGGTAATTCACCATATTATTGCGGACTTTTGGTCCCTGTCCACACTGCTTAAGGAATTGGGAAGCATCTACAGGTGTCTGGAACTGGCAAGACCAGTGGAACTGGCTCTTCCTCAGAGCAGTTATTTCGACTACATACAGAAACAGGACAGCTTGCTTTCAGACAACCCTGGTTTGGAGGCCTACTGGAAGGAAAACCTGAGCGGTGAATTACAGTCGCTTAACATGGCAGCGGATTACCGGCGGCCGGCAGTTCAAACTTACAATGGGGCAGCCAGCAGCAGGCTTCTCAGCCGGGAGCTGTTTGACAGAATTAAAGGCTTCAGCTCCGAAAGGGGAACAACTATATATATGACCTGCCTGGCGGTATTTTCAGTACTGCTTAACCGCTACACGGGACAGGAGGATATTTGTATAGGGACTCCCACAGCAGGCAGGAACAGCACAGCTTTTTCGGACAGCATAGGTTATTTTGTAAATCCGGTGGTACTCAGGGTTCTGATGCATGGCAATCCAAGCTTCAATCAACTGCTGTCAAAGGTAAAAGCGCTGGCTTTACGCGCTTTTGAACATCAGGACTACCCCTTCGAACTGTTGGTTGACAGGCTTCAAATAAAGAGAGATCTCAGCCGCTCACCGGTTTTTCAGGCAATGTTTGCTTACCAGAAAGCCCCTGATCCGGATATGCCGCAGTTGGCAGCATTTGCTTTTAACCAGCAGAGAACTGAAATGGAATTGAATGGGCTTCCGTTGGAACTGATACCAATAAAAAACCCTTCGGCCCAATTTGAACTGTCACTGACCGCCGCAGAACTGGAAACAGGCCTGGGACTGTCGGTGCAATACAACAGGGATATTTTCAAGCCCGGTACCATGGAACGGCTGCTGGAGAATTTTGAATACCTGTTCCGGGATATACTGGATAATCCATATAGGCAGCTTTCAGAGCTTTCACTGCTTTCACCGTCACAAAGGCAGGTGGTCTTATATGCTTGGAACAATACAAACACAGATTACAATAAGACTTCCTTGCATGGGCTGTTTGAGGCTCAGGCTGAGATAAGCGGAGATGTCCGGGCAGTCATATGCGGAGCGGCAGCACTTACATATGGTGAGTTAAATGAAAGAGCCAACCGGCTGGCAAATTACATAAGGCATCTGAAAGCCGATGAACCGGGTATGATTGCCGTATTTCTGGACCGCTCCACCAATCTGGTGGTGGCTTTGCTGGGGATATTAAAGTCAGGAGGCTGCTACCTGCCGCTGGACCCTGTCTATCCCAGGGACAGAATTGCCTTCATACTGGGAGACGCCGGAAAACAAGGACATCCGCCCCTGGTGATTACTGAGAAAAAGCTGCTGCCTAATCTTCCGGATAATGCCGGAAAGGTTATTTGTATTGACCGGGATTGGAGTGAAATTTGCCTTTGCAGTGCGGAAAATCCCAATGTGGAGGAAAATCCGGAAGCTTTGGCTTATGTTATTTACACCTCCGGTTCCACCGGCAATCCCAAGGGAGTCATGATATCCCACAGGGCTGTGGTCAATTTCCTGAATTCCATGCGGAAGCTGCCCGGTATGAAGCCTCAGGATATTTTACTCTCGGTAACTACAGTTTCCTTTGATATTGCAGGACTTGAAATCTTTCTTCCGCTCACTACCGGCGCAGGAGTCGTACTTGCCGGTTTTGAAGACACCATATCAGGCAGGCGCCTGACAGAGGAGCTGGAGAAGAACAATATAACAATCATCCAGGCTACTCCCTCACTGTACAGGCTGTTGCTGGAGGCCGGCTGGCAGGGAAGCCCGGATTTGAAGATTTTATGCGGAGGAGAGGCTTTTCCGCGCGATCTTTCGGCCAAATTGGTCAAAAGGTCCAGTGAGGTCTGGAATATGTATGGTCCCACAGAAACTACCATATGGTCAACCATCCACAAGGTGGAGTGTGAAGACGATGCATTGTATATAGGCCGGCCCATTGACAATACACAGGTGTATATTCTGGACAGGCATTTGCAGCCGGTGCCCATAGGCGTGATCGGAGAATTGTACATTGGAGGAGATGGAGTGGCTCAGGGCTATTTCCAGAATGCTGATCTGACAAGGGAGAGATTCCTGCCAAACCCATTCCGACAGGCGGATAACAGCCTGATTTACAGGACCGGTGATCTGTGCCGCTATCTGGAAGATGGCCTTATAGAATTTCAGGGAAGAGCAGACCACCAGATAAAGCTTCACGGACATCGTATCGAGCTGGGAGAAATTGAAGCGGTGCTGGGCAGGCACCTGCTGGTAAAAGAAGCCCTGGTGGTATTGCAGGAGGATGCAGCCCAAGGCAAACGGCTGGTGGCATATATAGTTCTCCGGAGTTTACAGGGGGAGGCGGGCTCTTCAGCCTTTGAAACTGTCAGTATATCGGAACTGAGGGGCTTTCTGAAGGAGAAGCTGCCGGAGTACATGATTCCTTCTTACTATATGTTTATTGAAAGTCTTCCAAAGACACCCAACGGTAAAATTGACCGGAAAGCACTGCCTCAGCCCGACAATACAAGGCCTGAGCTGGAAACCCGGTTTGAAATGCCGCAAAACGATTTGGAAAGGCTTATGTCGGATATCTGGAAGGATAAGCTGAAGCTTGACAGGATTGGCATTAATGACAACTTTTTTGATCTTGGAGGACATTCGGTATTACTGGCCCAGATATACCAGGAACTGGGCAGGGTGCTTCCCGACAGGGAGCTTTCAATAGTTGATTTGTTTCAATATCCTACTGTACATTCCCTTGCCCAATATCTGAATCAAAGCAAGGCTGAACCTGAAACGGGACTGCAGGAGGAAGAACGGAGCAATATACGCCGGAACAGGAGAAATACCTTGCGGGAGGACAGAGAATTACGGCGAAAAGCCCGTTTTGAGAATTAATACTCATACAGGCAATTCCTGATTTTGAGAATGGGAGGATAGCATGGAACAGAAATATAAAAATTACAATGAAAATGATATAGCAATTATCGGAATGTCCTGCAGGTTTCCAGGGGCTGATTCAGTAGCAGACTTCTGGGAGAATCTTAAAAATGGAGTGGAGTCAATTACGGTTTATACTGATGAGGAACTGGAGGCATCAGGTGTAAACCGGAGTCTGCGGGAAAACCCGAAATATGTAAGGGCCAGCGGCAGTCTGGAGCAAATTGAAAACTTTGATGCATATTTTTTTGATTACAGTCCCAAGGAAGCCTCAATGATTGATCCGCAGCACAGGCTTTTTCTGGAACAGGCCTGGATAGCACTTGAGGATGCAGGCTGCAATCCGGAGCGGTATCCGGGGCTTATCGGAGTGTATGCAGGTACCGGAATGAATACTTACCTTTATCGCAATTTGCAGTCACATGCCAACCTTTTGCAGGAGGGGAGCGGATACTATACCATGGTGGCCAGTGACAAGGATTTTTTGGCCACCCGTGTTTCATATAAACTGAACCTGACCGGGCCAAGCATGACTGTACAGACAGCCTGCTCAACCTCTTTGGTTGCAGTACACCAGGCCTGCCAGAGCATACGTGCCGGTGAGTGCGATATGGCCCTGGCGGGGGGTGTATCCCTGCGAATACCACAAAAAGCGGGTTATTTATACCAGGAGGGCATAGTTTTATCTCCGGACGGTCATTGCAGGGCCTTTGACGCCAAAGCCGGCGGAACAGTCATAGGCAACGGAGCAGGTGTGGTGGTGCTGAAGATGCTGTCAGACGCTCTGGAGGACGGAGACCGGATATATGCTGTAATAAAGGGCTCGGCTCTCAATAATGACGGTTCGTTAAAAGCAGGCTATACGGCGCCCGGCCTGGACAGGCAGGCGGCAGTTATCACAGAAGCCCTGGCCGTATCAGGCGTGGAGCCTGATACCGTTTCTTATGTCGAGGCACATGGCACAGGTACTCCCATAGGTGATCCCATAGAAATAAAGGCACTGAATAAGGCGTATGGAAATACCGGCACCCAAAAGTGTGCCGTGGGCTCGGTAAAGACCAATATAGGGCATCTGGACGCCGCAGCAGGAGTAGCGGGACTTATAAAGACCGCCCTGTGCCTTCACCATGGGCAGATACCTGCAAGTCTCAACTTTGACCAGCCAAATCCCAAGATTGATTTTGCAAATAGTCGCTTTTATGTAAATACAAGCTTTAAAAAGTGGGAAAGTGCAGGTCTACCCAGGCGTGCCGGGCTCAGCTCCTTTGGCATCGGAGGCACAAATGCCCATGCCATATTGGAGGAAGCCCCGGTCAGCATTATTCCCGGACCGGCACGTGAAGTGCAGTTGCTGGCGCTTTCAGCCAGAACCGAAGCAGCCCTGGAAGAAATGCGGCAACGCCTTGCACAGCATTTATCCGGCAGGACCGGGCAAGAGCTGGCCGACATTGCATTTACACAAAATATTGGCAGGAAGACCTTCAAACACCGGTTCATACTTACCTGCCGCAGCAGGGAGGAAGCTGCGGGCTGTTTGCTGGAATCCTCTCAAAATAGCTGGACGGCAGTGGAAGAGGCTGTGGACCGCCCGGTTGCCTTTCTCTTTCCGGGACAGGGCTCTCAGTACGTTAACATGGGGCTGGAACTATACAGAACCGAGCAGGTTTTTAAGGATGTTGTGGATGAATGCTGTGATATCCTGCTGCCTGAACTCAAACTGGATTTGCGGCATATTCTATTTCCGGAAGCTGCAGAAAATGGTGCTGTAAAGCTGAAGGAAGCAGCGGAACTCCTGGGACAGACACAATATACCCAGCCGGCGCTTTTTGTGATTGAATATGCATTGGCTAAGCTATGGCTCCATTGGGGAATTCAGCCCCATGCCATGATCGGCCACAGCATAGGTGAATATGCGGCAGCCTGCCTGGCAGGAGTCTTTTCCCTCAGTGATGCCCTGTATCTTGTAGCACGGAGGGGAAGGCTTATGAACAGTCTGCCTGCCGGTTCCATGCTTATGGTTGCATTACCTGAGGAACAGGTAAATGGAATGTTGAACGATAAAATATCCATAGCTGCCATTAACGGTGCTTCACTGTGTGTGGTCTCCGGAGAAAATGAAGCCATAGGCTTGCTGGAAGAGAGCCTGTCCAAAACAGGAGTAACCACAAGACGACTGCACACCTCCCACGCCTTCCACTCCGCCATGATGGAGCCGATTTTGCCGGAATTCAGGGAAGCCTTGCAGCGGGTTACACTTAATCCGCCTCAAATACCATGTATATCAAATCTGAGCGGAGAGCTTCTGAAACCGGAGGAAGCTGTAAACCCTGAATACTGGGTCAGGCATCTGAGACAGCCGGTACGGTTTGCGGATGGGCTTGTGCAAATGCTGTCCCAGCCTGACCGGATTTTGCTGGAGGTGGGGCCGGGCCGCACACTTTCCACCCTTGCAAAGCGCCATCCAAAGAAGGACCCCGCCCAGGAGGCCTGCAATTCACTTCCAAACGGGGATGAAACACAGCCGGCAGATGCATATACTATTGCTGTGCTTGGAAAACTGTGGCTCAAAGGCGTAAAAATCAATTGGAACAGATATTACCAGTATGAGGAGCGGAAAAGAGTGTCGCTTCCCGCATATCCTTTTGAGAGACAGCGTTACTGGTTTGATTATACTGCGTCAGGTGCGGCAGAAAAAAATGTTCTGGAAAACAAACGGGCTGATGTCCGGAGTGACAGGTCGGACTGGTTTTACCAGCCCTCCTGGAAAAGGGCCGATCTCCCTGTTCAGGTAAGGCAAACCCGTAAGACGGAAGAACCCCGGGCAAAAGAGCCTCAGAATGAACAGTGGCTGGTATTCTGCGATAACGAAGGCTTTGGGGACCTGTTTCTTGAGAAGACATCCGGAGTTGGGGTAATTACGGTCAGACAGGCGCAGAACTATGAGAAAACGGGCAGCAGCTCCTTTGCTGTCAATCCCGTAAAGCAGGAGCATTACCTCCAATTGTTCACCGAGCTCAAAGAGCAGGCTGCAAATATTACTAAAATAATACATATGTGGAGTGTGGACCAGGGCATTGCCGGAGGAGAAATAAGGAATAATGTATCCCAGACGGCCTTGGACCTGGGCTTTTACAGTATCTTATACCTGGTACAGTCCATAGGTATGAAGAATTTGTCACAGCCAATGGAACTGGACATAGTCACTTCCCTGCTTCAGGAAGTTACAGGCGAAAGCATTGACGAGCCTTTAAAAAGTGCTGTTCTGGGTGCGCTGGCAGTGATTCCCTATGAATACCGGAATATTACCTGCAGAAGCATCGACTTGGAAGGGTTGTCCGCAAAAGATGCAGGGCTGCTTTCTGCTGAATTGTCTGCAGACGCAGGCAATGAGACGGTAGAAATGGTGGCCTGCCGCAGGCAGCACCGGTGGATACGCACTCTTGACCCGGTGCGGCTTGCTCCTGGAAATGAGGACCCCATACTGCTCAAACATGGAGGAGTATATCTTATAACAGGAGGAACAGGTGGTATCGGACTGGTTCTTGCAGAGTATCTTGCCCGGAGATTCCAGGCCCGCCTGCTGCTTACAACCAGGTCGGAATTTCCCGGGGCTGATGAATGGTCTAAGTGGCTTGCTGCACATCCTTCGGGCAATAAATTCAGCCGCATCATCACAAAGATAAGGCAGATAGAAGCTTTGGGAGGAGAGGTCCTGGTGCTCCGGGCTGATGTTTCGGACCGTGGAGCTATGGCAGTTGCTCTGTCCCTGGGGATTGAAAAATATGGAGTAATAAATGGAGTATTTCATGCAGCCGGCATTGAGGGCAGCGGAATGATACAACTGAAAACAAGAGAAATGGCGGAGGAAGTATTTGCACCAAAGCTCAAGGGCGCACTGGTGCTTCAGGAATTGTTCAGCACAGTTCCTCCGGATTTTATGGTTTTGTTTTCATCCATAAATTCCATAATCGGAAGAATAGGGCAAATGGACTACAGCGCAGCCAACATGGCTTTAAGTTATCTGACGCACAGGGAAGCAGCAGATTACCCGGTCCTGGCCATAGCCTGGGATACCTGGAAGGAGGCGGGGATGGCAGCCAATCCGGTATATCATCCGCTTTTGGACAACTGCCTGCTGAAAAGTGAAAGTCAGGCTGTGTACCTGACCCAATACAAGGTTGACACTCACTGGGTGCTGAATGAGCACGGCATCATGGGGAAAGCAACTGTACCGGGAACCACCTATATGGAAATGGCTCTTGCCGCATTAAGTGACTATCAGGGCTGCTCCCGGGGTGAGATTACAGATGTTCACTTTTACACTCCCCTGGTGCTTGCAGATTATCAGCGCCGGGATACTTATACAATAATAAAGAAAAAGGACAGGGGATACCAGTTCTATATTGTCAGCAGACTGCAGGGGCAGAAGCCTCAATGGCTTTCTCATGCAGACGGGATTATCCGCCCCGGCATGGCGGAGGTAAATCAAGGCAATATGAAGCCTCAGCAATTTGTCACAGACACCTGGAAAAAAATAATTGAACCCCTCAAACAAGGCTTTTTGGGGGATATGGCTATTCAAAACCGGGCAATTTCCCGGGGTTCCGTTACAGTTCCCAGCATGGTTATAGGAGCGGCACAAGGGGACCGGGATCTTTTCATGGAATTCGGACCCAGGTGGCAGTGCCTGAAGGAAGTACAGTTTACCGGAAAGGAAGGCCTGGCTCTGTTTGAACTTGACACCGGACTTATGGAGGAGGCGGGCAGTTACGTGCTCCATCCGGCATTATTGGATTTTGCCACCAGCTTTTTAAGGCTGTTTACCAATCAGGGCAGTTACCTGCCTTACGGGTACAAAAGGCTGGAGGTCTATAGAGCGCTGCCCCCGGCTTTGTACAGTCATGCCAGAATGCTGGACAAGGCGGGTTCTTCTCCCCGGGAGGATGAAAAGACACTGCAGTTTGATATTGCGATTTATGACAAGGAAGGAAATATATGTGTCAGGATAGAGGAATTTTCTGTTATGAGGGTTCAGGATAGTCATAAAATAACCGAACTCACAGAAATAACAGCAAGCATTCCTTTCAACAATCCCGATCCGGCTGTTATTAATGACAGTCTGCTGCTGCGCCGGGAGCTTTTTGAAGAAAATATGGATTACGGCTTGACCAACGCGGAAGGCATGGAAGCACTAATGAGAATTCTGTGGGGAGGCCTGAAGGAAGTGATAGTCTCCAAACAGCCTTTGGAGGCCAGGATGGCACGAAACCTGGAACGCTACCGCAACATATTCAAGCAGACTGACCGGGCGGAAGTTCAAGCAGCAAAACATGCAAGACCCAAGCTCTCCACCCCGTATGCACCTGCCCGTGATGAAACTGAAAAGGCCATTGTGGGCATCTGGGAAGAAGCACTGGGCATAGACAGGGTTGGCATATATGATAATTTCTTTGAGCTGGGCGGAGATTCCTTGCTCATCTCTCAGATTCACAGCAGGTTCAAGGAGCATTTTGAGGACGATGTTTCGCTGGCCAATTTGCTCCAGTACCCCAATATATCCGACCTGGTCCAATTCATGAAAAAGGAGGAGCCGGAGCAGGACAGGCTCAGTAGTGTCAAGGAATTGACCGGACAGCAGAGGGGCGCCCTTAAGAAAAGGCAGGAAATGATGAAAAACAGGCTGGAGGCTAAAAAATGAGTTTTGCCCGAGAAAAAGACCAGATTGAAAAGCAGGGTGAAGCTGGGCCTGTTCAGACAGAGGTGATGACTGAAATATTTGAGGGGCCTGTTTTAAGAGCCGTTCTCAGGTTAAGTGTTCCTATGTTTGTTTCATTGCTGCTCTCCTTTTTATACAATGCAACCAATACTCTGTTCCTGTCTTATGTGGACAGGAACTCTACAGCAATTATAAGCGGAATTACACTGGCCACACCCATATACAATTTTGTGGCTGCATTGAGCAACGGCTTGCGGGTGGGTATAAGCACAAGAGTGGCTATAAGCATCGGAGAGAAAAACCATGGGAAAGCAGATGTTATTTTTAATTCCGGCTTATTGATTGCAGTGCCTGTTGCGGTGGTTGTCGTTGGTATGGGATATTTGTCCTGTGCTCCGGTTATCAGGCTGATGGCGGGAGATGCTCTGGAGCCGGAAGCAATCCGGGCGGGGATTGAATACCTCTATTACATGCTGCCTGGTTTTGGACTGTTCATATTAGGGCAGGTCTTCATGGGAGTTCTCTGGGGCGAAGGGAGGACAGTCCCTTTGGGGATTGCCATGCTCATATCAAATTGCGTAAATATTATTCTTGATCCTATATTTATATTTGTTTTCCATATGGGGCCGGGGGGAGCCGGTCTGGCTACCTCGGTTTCCATGGCATTCACGGCAGTCTATATTATTATTGTTTTCACAAGGCGGAAATCCGGAGCTCCTGTCAAGCTTAAGCCTTCCGGCGCCAACAGCCGGACAGTGCTGGAAATATGCAGGACAGGACTGTCGCAGGTGCTGAGCATGGTTTCAGTAACCTTGTCCTTTATTATTCTGAACAGGGTTATAGGCTCCATAGGACAGCTTGAAATGAACTCATGGGGCCTGTGCAACAGATTGGATCAGTTTGTATTTATCCCGTTGTACGCTATTTCAAGTGCCAACCTTGTAATGACAGGTCAGAACTACGGTAAAAAAAACTGGAACAGAATCAGGGAAATATACCGCTGCAATACCCGATATGCTTTGATTTCCGTCCTTATACCGGCGCTGGTATATATGGCAGGAGCACCTGTTTTCTTCAGGCTGTTTTCCGAGGTGGGCCAGGTAATTGCAGAAAGCGTTCTGCAGGTTCGGATAGTAACCCTTTCATTTCTGGGGATTGCAGTGGAGACAATTTCAATGAATACCTTCATGGGTCTGGACCAGCCGTTGAAAGCGTTTGCACTCATTACCTTCCGGATGTTCGTCCTGTCCATACCTCTGGTATACATAAGCATATATGTGCTTTCTCTGGGAATGGCCGGTGTTTTTATAAGTCTCTGCACTGCACATGTAATAAGCGGCTGCATAGCATACTTTTGGATACAGAGAAGTTTTCACAATATCATTTTAAATGAAAGAAGGAATAAACCCTATGGATTGGAATGACTTTTTAGAAGATTACCAGGGAAATCCGGAGGAGCATATTGCAATTATCGGTATGGCAGGACGGTTTCCGGGTGCCGGCAGTGTGGACAGCTTTTGGGAAAACCTGAAAGAAGGCAGAGAATCCATTACATTCTTTACACGGGAGCAGCTTGAGAAAACCAACCTGGAAAAGCGGCTGCTCAATGATTCGCGGTTTGTGGGAGCAGATGGTGTAATAGAAGACATGGACATGTTTGATGCCGAATTCTTCGGGTTTTCACCCCGGGAAGCCGAGATTACCGACCCGCAGCACAGGCTGTTTCTGGAATGTGCCTGGGAGCTGATGGAAAATGCGGGCTATGACTCCGAACACTATACTGGCCGGGTAGGAGTATATGCCAGTGCAAACCTGAGCACCTATCTGCTGCGGAACCTTATGGCAAACCCTGAACTTCGGTCCCAGGCTACAAGCTTTCAGACAGTTCTGGGCAATGACAAGGATTTTATTGCCACAAGGGTATCCTACAAATTAAATCTTAAGGGCCCCAGCGTGAATGTGGCAACACTTTGCTCCTCTTCGGCAGTTGCAATTCATCTTGCCTGCCAAAGCCTGCTTACCTTTCAATGTGATATGGCCCTGGCCGGGGCGGTATCCTTGCAGGCCTCACCCAACGAAGCCTTCTTTTACCAGGAAGGCGGCATAGGTTCGGCTGACGGACATTGCAGGGCATTTGACAGCGAGGCAAGCGGCACGGTAAGCGGCAGCGGCCTGGGCCTGGTGGCCTTGAGGCGGCTGGAGGATGCAGTGAAGGACGGGGATAATATACTTGCCATTATCAGAGGAACTGCCCTCAACAACGACGGTGCAAATAAAATGAGTTTTACTGCTCCGGGTATGGAGGGGCAGGTGGGAGTAATTGCAGAAGCGCTTAATCTTGCGGAGGTTGCTCCGGACACCGTCAGTTATGTTGAAGCCCATGGCATGGGTACCCCGCTGGGAGATCCTATGGAAATCGAGGCATTGACCAAGGCTTTCAGGCTGAGTACTGAGAAAAAAGGCTATTGCGCCATAGGGTCTGTTAAGACGAATATTGGGCATCTGGTAAATGCAGGAGGGGTAGCCGGTCTTATAAAAACCGTACTTTCACTTAAAAATAAGCAGATACCTGCCAGTTTGAATTACCGGAGCCCCAACCCCAGGATCAGATTTGAAGACAGCCCGTTTTATGTAAATACCCGGCTTTCAGAATGGAAAACCGGTCCGGCACCACGCAGAGCAGGAGTGAATTCCTTCGGAATAGGGGGAACCAATGTACATATGATTTTGGAGGAAGCTCCGCAAAATACAGCATCAGGCAGTGCCAGACAATGGCAGTTGCTCCCTCTTTCCGCGCGGAATGAGGAGGCTCTCAGACAGAAAATACAAAATCTGAAGGGCTGCCTGTCTCAGGAAACACAGCTAAATGCGGCGGATGTGGCTTACACACTGCAGGTAGGGCGAAGGTCCTTCCCCCACAGGGCATTCTTAGTGTGCCGGGATACGGAGGAGGCCGTACGGATTATTGATAATTCCAGTGAAAATAAAATCTTTACATGCCTTCAGGAGAACCGGGAGCAGCCGGTGGCATTTTTGTTGGACGGGCTTACAGCACCTTTGCCTGAAGCCTTTGTAAAGGAACTGTATGAAAGGGAACCAGGTTTTAAAAAAGCAATGGATGCCTGTATTTCAATTATAGAAGATATAATGCATTACGATCTCAGGAAGCAGTTATACGATGAGAGTGCCGGTGATGAAGGGAATAATGCCGGCAGCCTGGACAGGGTGGAGGCTTTTGCAGCACAATATGCCATGGCAGCTTTGTGGCTGGAATGGGGTATAATGCCCCGGGCCGTTATGGGGCTGGATTGGCTGGGCAAATGCATGGCGGCTTGTGCTGCCGGAAGCCTGTCGCTGGAGGATGCCATTGCCGCAGCGGCTGCCGGAAGTTTTGGAGCTGTTGGGGGACTTGAGCTGAAGCCGGCGGGAATTCCTGTAATATCAGGTAAGGACGGAACTCTTATGGGTGAGCAGGATATCTTGAACCCTGAGTACTGGGACAGCCCGGAGGAAACGCTTTCTGCAGGCAGTCTTAAAACACTGCCCGGCTCATTTCACTACATCTTTCTTGAAATAGGGTGCGGACGCGCAGAATTTCAAAATAAGGAAAATACCATACTGTCTCCGGTGATTCCGGCCTCCTTTGACAGTACTGCATCTGAAGAGGCTCTTTTAACAACCCTGGGGAAACTATGGCTGGCGGGAGCGGCAGTAAACTGGAACGGTTTGCATATGCACCAGCATCGCCACAGGCTGCCTTTGCCCACTTATCCCTTCCAGAGAAAACATTTCTGGATAGAACCTGCCCCGGAAAACAAGGCGGAAGTCCGGGAAATGCAGGCAGCAGCCCTTACTTACCATGAAAGGCCTGTATTGCCTACAGAATATACAGCTCCCAGAAATGATACGGAAGCGGAACTGGCCCATGTATGGCAGGAATTAATGGGGATAAAGCCAATTGGAGTCTTCGACAGCTTTATTCAACTGGGAGGACATTCCTTGCTTGCAGCTCAGGTTATTTCCCGTGTAAGAGAGCTGTTTCAGATTGACGTTCCATTAAATCAGATTTTTGAAGAACCGACTATTGCCAATGTTGCCGCATATATAGACGCTGTCCGGTGGGCGGCCGCAGGAACGGAAACTGCTGCGGCCATGGAAATCCGTGAAGAGGGCGAGCTGTAATGCCGAAACAGGTGGCTATAAAAATGAAAGGGGTTCAGATATGAAGAAAAAAATCTTCCTGAAAGTATTAAAAGCGGCAGGTATTGTTCTTGCTTCTGTAATCTTGCTGGCAGTAATTGCCGGAGCATGGTTCATTATTAATCCCTGGCCAAAGACCAGCGGCAATCTTTCTGTCAAAGGACTGCAGGCTCAGGTAACTGTTGACAGAGATGAGTGGGGAGTTCCTCAGATTTACGCAGATAACCCTCATGATTTGTTTTTGGCTCAAGGCTATGTCCATGCACAGGACAGGCTGTTCCAAATGGAAGTCAATAGGAGGCTTGGCACCGGAACCCTCAGCGAAGTAGTTGGTTATCCGGGGCTGGATACTGACAAGGTTTCCCGTATTATGGGCTTGAGACGTATTGCGGAAAAATCACTTCCGATGGTGGATAAGAGTACAAAGGATATTCTGGACGCGTATTGTCAGGGAATCAATGCTTTTATTGATGACAACAAGCACAGTCTTCCCGTGGAATTTACCATTCTGGGCTTCAAGCCTGCTCACTGGACTCCTCTTGATGTAATGAGCTGGGCCAATATGATGGCCATGAATAATGGATTGAATTATGAATATGAGCTTTTCCGTGCCCAAATAACAGCCAAGCTGGGAGAAAAGCTTGCCAATGCTGCCCTTCCGCCCTGGGACAACAGCAATCCTTTGATAGTTCCAAAGGAGCTGGAAAAATACCAATGGCTGAATAATGATAAGATTACAGGAGTCCTTGACATGGAGAAGGCCTTCCCGGGTTCACAGACCTTCGGCTGGGCCAGCGGCGCCTGGGTGGTAAGCGGGAAGTACACACAGACCGGCATGCCCCTGCTGGCCAGCGATGTCCATATGAGCCTGTCAATGCCTTCGCTCTGGTATGAAAATGGCCTGCATGGAGGAGGCTTTGACGTGACAGGCTACTCTCTTCCCGGAGTGCCCATGGTTATGATCGGGCATAATTCCAGTATAGCCTGGGCCTTTACAAATATGAATGCTGATGTTCAGGACCTGTATATGGAAAAGTTAAATGACCTGCAAAATCCCACTCAGTATGAATATAAGGGCAAATGGGAAAATCTTGAGAAACAGACTGAAGTAATCAAGATAAAGGGACAGGAGCCTGTAAATCTGGAATTACTTTTTACACGGCACGGGCCGCTGATAAATGACCTGGTGGAGGTTACAGACGGTGATATTCAAGCTGTTAAGAACTACCAGCCTACAAATGGCGACTGGTCTGCCTTGAGGCGGAACCGTTGGGAGGGCGCAGAACCGGTTGCACTCAACTGGATGGTGCATGACCGCTGTATTGTAATAGATTCCATACATAAGCTGAACCTGGCCGGCAACTGGGAAGAATTCCGCGAGGCATTAAGGGATTGGGATTCCCTGAGCCAGAATTTCGTATACGGAGATGTAAAAGGCAATATTGGCTATCAGTCGGCAGCCAGAGTACCCGTGAGGGTCAAGGAACATCAGGGAACCGTACCGGTACCGGGCTGGACGGGTGAATATGACTGGAAGGGTGTAATTCCTTTTGATGAGCTGCCCTCACTTTATAATCCTCCGACCGGATACGTGGCAGTAGTCAACAATAAAACCATAGGTGACGACTATCCGTATAATCTGTCCTACGATTGGTTTCACCCGGGCTACAGGGCTCGAAGGGTAAATGAAATGCTGGAACAGCTCATTGCAAAAGGGGATAAAATCTCCATGGAGGATATGCGTGTAATACAGGCCGACAACTATTCTTACGCCGATGCAGCCTTATGGCCTTATGTAACTGCCGTAAAGCCAAAGAACGAGGTTGAGGCCAAGGCGATGGAATATATCAGGAAGTGGAATATAAGCTTTGACAATGATAGTGTAGGCGGCGCTATTTTTAAAGTCTGGTATTGTTATATGGACAGAAATGTTTTTGATGATGAACTTCAAAAAGCCAATGTATGGGGAAATTATTATCCTTTAAAACGTACCGAAGCACTGGTTGAATTGATACCCGATGCACAGAATGCCTGGTTTGACGATGCAGGAACACCGGAGACTGAAAACAGGGACGACATGATAAGCAAGAGCTTGACGCAGGCAGTAGACTGGCTTTCAAAAGAATATGGTGAAAATGTTGAGAATTGGACACTTGGCCGTATCCAGACAGTTAACCTGCAGCACCAGATTTTTGGATATGTGCCATATCTCAAGGATATATTCAACAGCCGGAAGAGCCTGCCCTTCTCAGGAAGTCCTACCTCCGTGGCATTTGCCTACAGCTACCGGACTCCGCCCGGAAGATTCAATATAGGCTTTGGAGCCAACCAACGCCAGATTATTCCAATCGGCAATTGGGATGATATGCAGTCTGTCAATTCCACCGGAGCCAGCGGCCATATTTTCAATCCGCACAGGGAAGACCAGATGAAGCTATGGGCAGATGTAAAATATCACGGAATGCCATTTTCAAAGAATATTATTGAAAAGGAAGCCAAGGATATTTTGGTTATGAAGCCTGAAAAATAAAAGTCCCGATTCTGCGATTGGGTTGACCGGGGGAGGCTTCCCCCATAAAATTCGGGAATAGTTAAGGAGGTCTGAGGCCTTTGGAAGGTAATAAACTAATGAAGGTTATGTCTGTTCATGCTGACAGGGAAACAGCAAATAGTCAAATAGGCTTTATAGGCTTTGGTGAGGTGGTTTACCATACTCTGGCAGGTTTGAGTAAAGAAGGTATCAGGGGTATGAGGGTTTATTCCCGTTCGGCAAAAGATCCGGCACGGAGTCTTCTGCAGCAAAAGCGGGCCGGCGAGGTGGGAGCTGAGCTTGCCGTGAGTCTTGAAGAACTGGTAAGAAGCTCAAGGGTGATTATATCCTCTGTAAAAGGAGATGTTTCACTGGAGGTTGCGGCAGAGGCTGCCAGATATTTATCACCGGGACAGATTTTTGCCGATCTCAACAATGCCATACCCTCGGTAAAAAGACGGTCAGCAGAAATTATCAATGCCTGCGGTGCAGGCTTTGCGGATGTGTGCCTGCTGGAACTGCCCATTCAGGTGGGCAGCAAAGCGTTAATGTATGTTTCCGGAGACAGCGCCGAAAGATTTAAGAATATAATGGACTGCTATAACATGAATATTCAGGTCATTCCCGGAGAGGCGGGAATAGCGGCAAGTATAAAAGCCCTGGTGAACATATACCAGAAGGGTGTCCAGAGTGTTTACCTGGAATTCGCAGCCTGTGCCCATAAGGCGGGTATTGATATCCGGCTGCTGGAGCCATTGCTGGTGAAGCCTCTGGTAAATCTGCCCAGGGAAAAGGATATGGCTTTCTGGCTTATAAGGGGAGCCTTGCTGGCCAAGAGGAAAGCAGGAGAAATGAAAGAAGTGCTGAAGATGGTTGAGGAATTGGGAATCCACCCCATAATGCTGGAGGCAACCATCCAGCGTTTGGCCTGGGTAGCCCGGTTTGAAATGAATAAGTACTTTGAGGCAGATATGGAACTGGATAAGTACACTGAAATAATTGATAAAATTTTTGAAATCAGTCGCGATATAGAGCTGGAAGTCAGATAAGCGGCCTTGATGAAAGGAGGAAACATGTCTATTACAGTATTTTTGGCAGAACTTCAAAAGATGGATATAAGGCTGTGGCTTGAAGAGGGACGGCTGCGCTACAGCGCGCCTGAAGGAGCTCTGACGGAAGAAGTAAGAAAAGAAATACTGGCCCGCAGGCAGGATATAATAGATTTCCTGCAGGCAGTGAGGCATAGTGAAAGGACCAGGGAAAACAGCCTCATGCCTGAGCCCCGGCCGGAAAAAATACCCCTATCCTATGCTCAAAAATGGCTTTGGTTGTACAGCCAAAAGGAATCCAGCAGCTTTGCCTACAATATTCCGGCTGCCCTGAGACTGAAGGGGCAATTGAAGGTTGCTGCCCTAAAGGCAAGTATTGATGAAATAGTGCGCCGGCACGAGGTCCTGAGAACTACCTTTCACATGGACGATAATGAATTGTATCAGGTAATCCTGCCTGAGCTGGAAATCCATTTGCCGGTAACCGATTTAAAACATCTGGAAGCATCGCAGCGGGAAGAAAAGGTAAATGAGTACCTGAACATGGAGACCAGGCTGCCGTTCAGTCTGGAAGCAGGTCCCTTGCTGAGGGCGGCATTGCTGGTGCTGGCTGAGGATGAATATGCTCTTTTGATTACACTGCACCATATCGTAAGTGACAACTGGTCCCTGAATGTATTTATGGGTGAACTGGCTGAACTGTATAAGTCGTATTGCACAGGTGTGCCTGCCGGGCTGCCCGCACCGGATATCCAATATGCCGACTATGCCATATGGCAGAAAACCTCTCTGTCAGGGGATTCACTCAAGGAACATCTTATCTATTGGAAGGAACGGCTGAAAAACATAGCTGCCGTTCCTGCCTTGCCTACCGACTTTATGCGGGCCGGAGTACAGACTCATAACAGTATCCGGCAGTATATGCTTCTGTCCCCGAGGCTTACTCAAAAGTTAAAGGAAATGAGCCGGAGCCGGAATTGTACACTGTATATTACAGTATTATCCGCTTTCCAGGTATTACTGCAGCAATATACCGGTTTCAAGGACATATTGGTGGGCACTCCTGTTGCGGGGCGTACCCATAAGGAGCTTGAGAAGCTGATTGGAGTTTTTATTAACACGGTAGTGCTTTGGAATTCTCCGGAGCAGCAGGAAAGCTTTGTAGAATTGCTTCAGAAGGTGAAGAAGACCACAGGTGAAGCCTTCGCCCATCAGGAAGTACCTCTGGAAATGCTGGCCGAGGAGCTTCAGGACCCACAGAACCCACAGGGACAAAGCAGGCGTCCTTTGTTTCAGGTCTTGTTCAACATGTTCAGCGCATCCTTTGAACTGGAGCTCCCCGGTTTGAAAATGACTCCTTTCTCGCTGGAGGTGATAGGTGCCCAGAATTTGAATTCAAAATTTGACATTGCACTGCTGGTCATAGAACATCGTGAGGGCCTTCAGGTGGATTTCTCCTTCAATGCGGATGTATTTGCTGAAAGTACAGCCATTTGGCTTATGAAGCATTTTAATGCCTTGCTGGAAGCAATTGCTGAAAATCCTGACGGACTTTTGTGCCGGCTTCCTGAACTTAAGCCCTTGGAGCATTTGAAAATAAGGCCTGACAATCCGTTTACCCCATTTGAGAGAGCGGAAATTGACCAGACACTGATAGAAAGATTCGAACAGCAGGTTTCAAAATGGCCCCGGCAGGTGGCCCTGCAATCCGGTACGCGTTCCTTGTCCTACTCTGAATTGAATCAGTTGGCAAATGGTATAGGGCGTATGCTATTGGAAAAACATGACCAGGGACCGGGACTTTCGAAAGAGGAAAAGCTCCGGTACGGCAGGCAGATAATTCTGGACGGCTGGGGAATCGAAGCCCAGGAAAAATTGAAGGAGGTTACTGTCTTTGCTGCCGGTGCAGGAGGCTCCGGCTCACCAACCATAATGCAGTTGGCTTTGCTTGGTGTGGGCAATATAATCATTTGCGACTTTGATAAAGTTGAGCTGTCAAATCTGAACAGGCAGGCTCTCCATGACGAATCACGGCTGGGAATGAACAAGGCAGAATCGGCAGCCCTGACAGTCAGAAGAATGAATCCCAATGTAAATGTAACGGCCAGGGCCGAAAAGCTCACCAGGGAGAATATTGCAGAGCTGGCAGGCGGTGCGTCGATTATTTTTGACAACCTTGATGACCTGGAAGCCAAATTTGTGGTATCTGAGTATGCTGTTACCAGAGGAATACCCCATGTCATTTCGTCCATGATTGAAAGGAGCTCCTATTCGGCGGTGCTGCACAGTCCATACACACCCTGCTTTCATTGCCTTTATGACAGCGGCAGGCTTGAAACCGTCCGTCAACTGCGAAGGGAAAAGAGCGGCTGGGACAAGGTGCCAAATCCGGTTGCATCACCGGCGCTGTTTTTAAGCACGGGTTTTGCCTGCAATGAAGCGCTGAAGATTATTCTGGGGCTCGAAAACGTAGCCTATAATAAGTACTTTTTCTTCAATCAGCAGGCTTCGGAGCGGCTTCCCGCCACAAACGGTTTTAAAATTGTCACCTATCCCTTCTCAGAGCATTTCAAGGAGCTGTGCAAAAAGCAGGGCTTTGATTGGGAAAAGGGTTTCAGCGGGCGCTTTGTTGAAGAAATCACTATTGAAAAAAATCCTGCCTGCCCTATGTGCGGCAGCAGGGCCGAGGATGTGCCGGGCAGGCTGCAGGGTATTCCTGCTTCAACCGGTTTTCAAGCCGGCAGGGAAGGTTCAGTTGACAGGTTGCGTTCCGCTTCTCCTGGTCAGCAGACTGTCGCACTTCTTCTGGAGCATGATGTGGAGATGGTGGCGGGTATATTGGGAGTGCTGAAATCGGGCAATATATTTGTGACCATGGATTCGTCATACCCGGAGGAGCGCCTGGCATATATTCTGGAAGATACCGGCTCCCGCATTATTTTAACCGATGATGCCAATCAGGCTCTGGCGTATAGTGTCAGGGACAAGGTAAGTCCAGGCATAAGAGTTTTGAACATGAAAGAGCTGCAACATGCCGGAAGTTCTGAAAATCTGCCCGTTATGGGGCGACCGGAGGCATTGGCCTATATCATGTATACTTCAGGTTCTTCTGGTCATCCAAAGGGAGTAATGCAGAGCAACCGGAATGTACTGCACTATATAATGAACTATACAAACGGTACACAAATAAGTCGGCAGGACCGGCTTTCTCTGATACCTTCCTTCAGCTTCAGCGCTGCAATGATGGATACCTTTGCGGCATTGTTGAACGGAGCTGCCCTATGCCTGTTCAACTTTCGGGAAAAGGGCCCTGCGGAGCTGGGAAAATGGCTGGTAAATGAGGCAATATCGGTATATCACTCAGTTCCCACGGTTTTCCGCCAGCTTATGGCCGCAGTTACAGCGGATATGAGCTTTCCTGCCTTGCGCCTCATAGACTTTGGGGGAGAAGCGGTATCAAGTGCGGATGTACAGCTTTATAAAAAATACTGTCCTGATTCCTGTATTCTGGTTAATGGCCTGGGAGCCACAGAACTTAATGTAATCCGCCAGTACTGCATAAATAAGGAGACTGATATTTCGGGCAAGCTTGTACCGGTTGGCTATCCTGTTGCAGATACCGAAATTATGCTGGTAGATGAGGATGGCAGGGAGGTGGGCTACAATTGTCCCGGAGAGATAGTAATCAAAAGTGAATTCCTGTCCCCCGGCTACTGGGGGCTGGAAGAACAGACCGGTCTGGTGTTCAGGACCGACCCGGAAGACAGCACCAGGAGGCTTTACTATACGGGAGATATGGGAAGGCTGAGAACAGACGGATGTTTGGAACACCTTGGAAGAAAGGATTTACAGGTAAAGATAAGGGGAATCCGCATAGAGCCCGCAGAAATCGAAACTGCCTTGCTGGAGGTGGCGGCAGTCCGGGAAACCGCCGTGGTTGCCGAGGATAATATACACGGTGACAGGCAGCTTGTGGCGTATATGGTGGAGGACAGTCAGACAGGTCTGGAGCTCCGGGAACTGCTTGACCATTTGAACGAGAGGCTGCCGGGGTACATGGTGCCGTCAGCCTTTGTAAAGGTGGAGGCCTTTCCGTTGACATTGACGGGAAAGGTTGACCGCCGCAGGCTTACCCAACAGAATTCAGGACTGAAGCAGACGGGGAAGGCTTCCACGCTGACAGCCTCCCAGCCACACAGCGGTACGGAAGCAGGCCGGAACACCCGGACAGAGGAACTTCTGTGCAATATATGGAAAAAGGTCCTCAAGCTGGAACAGGTGGACGTCAATGACGACTTTTTCCAGATCGGAGGGGATTCTCTTTCCGGACTTCGCATGATTGATCTGGCCCACCAGGAGGGTTTGAAGCTTAACCCTTCTCAACTGTCTCAATGCAGAACCATATCAAAGCTGGCTTGCACCATTTCAGAAAAAGCCCAGGCTGTTTCTGAACAGACCGCTGATGCACACAGGCAACAGCCGGCAGGAGAACGAATGGAGACAAATACCCTCCCTGCTGCACCACAGGATGAAACGGAGGAGTTACTCTGGGTTATCTGGCAAAAGGTGCTTAAACTTGAACAGGTGAATGTACATGATGACTTTTTCCAGATCGGAGGGGATTCCCTTTCGGGGCTGCGAATGATTGACCTGGCCCATCAGCAGGGTTTGAGGCTTACCCCCACCCAGTTGTCCCAGAGCCGGACCATTTCCAGGCTGGCCCAGGTATTGAGGAGCGCAGGGGATAAAAACACCGCTGTAAATACCGGCTCCCGCTCTGAGGAAACCTCAGCCCCAGACGGCAGGATTCCTGTTACCAGCAGCCAGGCATGGTATTTGAGTACCGCTTCCCAACGCAATGAACCGGAACGCTTTAACCTGTTTACATTGCTGGAGGTGGACCATTCCTTCAAGCCCCTGCTGCTTAGGGAGGCCGTTGTCTGCATTATGGACAGCCACCAGGCATTAAGAGCACGGTTTGCAGAGGAAGACGGCTGCTGGAGACAATACATAGTGGAGGTGTCCGAAGATGTTCCATTTGAAACCTTTGATCTTACCGGTCTGCCGGAAAATGAACAAAAACTGGCTATAGAAGACGCATGCCACCAATTGCAGGACTCCTTCGACCTGACAAACGGACCGCTTTTCGGGGTTGCACATTTCACCCTGGGAGCTGAAATACCGGAGCGGTTGTTTATTGTCATGCATCATATTGTGGGTGACAATTATTCCTTTGGCATTATATTGAGAGAACTTCAGAATTATTATTTCCAACTGGTGCAGACGGGCCATGTTGAGCCACGTAAGGAAATAACAGCCTTTCCGGAATTCGCAGGGAACTTGTTTGCCTACTGCAGGTCTCCGCGTCTGGAGGCGGAGGTTGACTATTGGATGGGTTTGCCCTGGGAAAAGGTTGCAAAGCTGAAAACAGATTTTCCACAGTATGAAGGAAAAAACAGTGAGGGCTCCAACCGGAAATTTACGGTGTGCTTAAGCGAAGCTGAAACCAAAAAGCTTGTTTCCCATATACCAAAGCTTTATCAGACTACTCCCGAGAAGCTCTTGATAATATGCCTGGCTGAGACCATAGGGCAGTGGCTGGACAAGGATTGGATATATATTGAGGCGGTAGACCTTGGAAGGACTTCAAATCTATTTTCTGAAAACATGGACCTGAGTCATACGGTGGGCTGGATAAGTTCGGCACGCTCTCTGGTGCTGCAGCGTCCGGACGAGGAAACCGCACCGGTTTACAACAGGATTCGATACCTGGATGAACAGATTAACAAGATTCCGGGACAGGGAACAGGGTATACTTTCCTGGCCCGCCTTGGGGACGAGGGCAACAGTGCAGTGAGAAGGCTCCAGAGCGAGTATCAGGAGCGGCAGTTGTTTTTCAACTATCTGGGACAGGAAGAAAATGAACCTGCCGGAATCAGAATTGCAAAGGAAAATCCTGGTTTACGCAACCACCCGGATGAGCTCCGGACTTTCCTGCTTGAATGTATCTGTTTCATAAAGGAAGACCGGTTGTACCAGCAGTGGAATTACAGCTGCAATATACATCGCCAGTCCACTATTGAATTTATTGCGGACAAATATATGACCTACTTGAAAAATGTAATTGAACAGGCAGAAACCTTCAAATAAATCATTGAAAGGAAGATGAAAATGGGAAGAAAATGTATCCAGTGCGGAATGCCGGATTTAAAGGTGACATACGGAAGAAAGCCCATCCACATACATGAGGATGGGGTATGTGACTACTGCAGCGAGTATAACAAATACCAAAGCCTGTATACCATGGATTTCCGGAAAAATCAGCAGAATTTTGCGGAGTTGTGCGATCGGATAAGAGGAAAACAAGAATATGATGCGGTGCTTATGTATACCGGCGGAAAGGACAGCGGTTATGCCGCTTATTACCTGAGCAAGGTATTGAAACTCAAGGTGCTGGCTGTTACATGGGATAACGGCTTCTTCGGAGAGGAGCACCATGGAAATCTGACTACTTTGATTAAAAGCCTTGGTATCGACCATAAGTTTATTTCAATAGGCAGCCAAAACCTGGCTCAATTCTACAGGAACAGATTTGAAAAGCTTGGGAGGTTTTGTGCCTGTACCCAGCCGGCGCTGCTTTTCTGTGCTGAAGAAATCGCTAAATCCCAGGCTCCGCTGGTTATTATAGGGGTTTCCTTCGGGCAGCAGCTTTCCTTGACACAGAACAGGATGATGTATGAATTTGAGCCTGATGAAAGGGGATCAGTTCTCCAGATGCTGGCTGACAGGGGAATGGGCATATTCCATTTTCAGGACCCAAGCTTTTACAATCTTGCTTTGCTGGATGTCATCAGCGGTGAGTTTTCAAGTGAAATGGAGTCCTACTTGAAGAACTGTTTCCATCACTTTCAGCAGATGAGGCAGCAGGACAGGTATATTATTACTCTATCTTTAATTTATAATTTTGATCATCAAACCATGACCGAGACACTTTCCAAATACGGGTGGAAAAAGCCTGAATCAGCCCATCAGGCCGGGCATACCAGTTGTATAATGGAACCCCTGAAGGGCTATATTGCCTGCAGACAGGGGATGCTGAACCTGGACTATCTGGAGCTTACTGCCGAGAGAAGATGGGGAAGGTTTTCAAAGGAGATGTTTGAAAGTGTACTGCCCACAATATACTATGATAACGACAGGGCGCCGGCAGAGCTGGAAACTTTTCTGAAGCTTATAGATATGTCCCTTGAGGATTTCAATGAAATACTGGCTGAAAAACCCTTCGCACGGGAAAAAATGCCTGACATAAATTGGGGGCTGGCAGAACGGCTTGAACTGCAAATGAGCAGGGAACTGCTGCAAAAGAATATGGAACTTTCCTATAACAGGGCAATACCGTAAGTTGTAAAGCCAGCGTACATTTTGAGCACGTTGAGGCGTATGAACCGAATTTTTTCCGGAGGCTGTTGAAGCTGTTGAGAGGCAGTTTTACGGCCTCCCTCCTTTGGGGCGTTTCAGGTTCACATGGCTTTTTGTTTATACGCTCATTTTACAGGCTCAAGAATGGCATTTTTGTCCTGCACTGCTTTAAGCAGGGCTAAAAGCCGGTCACCATTTATGCATTCAATTACATTTTTGTGACAATAAATTTTTGTACAGGTTTTAAAATCGCCCAGAGTGATGAGCATTCCACGGTAAATGGAGTTATCCCTCATACACTTGGACAGGTTCATAGCCAGTTCGATATCCACCATTTGCTGGAGACCATGCTTCCATACTTCGGCAAACTGTATATTATTAAGTTCAAGGCCGCTGCCTTCCACACCGCAGGAATCGGTAAACCTGACCTTATTGCCCGACCGTTTCAGCACCTCGACAATCACCGACATATAGTCCCTGAAGCTTAAATAAAGCAAATCCTCCTTGGAGGCTATACAGTTTACAAGCTCACATATTTTTCTTTTGTACAGCAGTTGCCTGAACAATTCTGTCAACTTGTACGTAAGGAGTGCTGCAACTAATAAAAACAACATATAATCACCTAAAGTTATTTTTGTCCATATGCTGTTTATTATTCTGGTATAAATAGCCAATGACGGGTAAAAGACCCTCCGGCATCCTGCCGGATTGGCTTACATATTCAGCTTCACAACATATTATGTCAAATTGTATGGCTGTGGAAATGGTATGTAAGGGGTATTTTTTCTATTATATAAAGAGACAGTCTGCTGAAATGTTTTTGGCGTTTTTGCCGAAATACGGGCAGGAAACTGCATGTCCAGCAAAACAGGTTTTCTGTCCTTTCCTATGGAAATTCCGCATTTGTTTTAAATAAATAGTTTCCATAATATTAATGACTGTAAGTAAAGCAGCAAAATCAGCGGCAGCACGGTGGGGTAAAAATAGTTTAAATCAGGCAGAGACTGCGATTGAAAACTGCAAGAAACCAGCAGGAATTCCTGCTGAAAATCTGGTCCGGCAGAAGCACCAAAAAAGCTTCAAAGCATTTAGTTAACAATAAATACTACTATGGTGGAATAATAAAACCAATAAAACCGGTTTCACAAAAAGCAGCGCCTGAACACAGCAATTCAAGCAATATGAACTGGTTAAAAATGCTGTTTTTTGTTATAAAGCAATATAAAATAACAGTATTTTTTGTAGAATAAAAGATTTTCAATTTATTAATTATGTAATATAATATTAAAAGATTGTATTTATTTGGCATAGATGCAGTTCCTTCATTCTTAAATGCAATAGGGCTGGACTGTACGGCTGATGAATAAAAAAGTTTCCCTTTTTAATTTGTTAAGTTCAGTTTTAAAAAATAAGTTAGAAAAATATTCTAAATTGCGTATCAGTAGAATACATATTACATTAGATAAATCAAAGAGATACACAACAGCAAAAGAGAGGAGTGGGGGGAAAATGGTCGGGAATGTAATAGAGAACAATGTAGTGACCATTTCAGGAAAAGTTGTATCAGAGGTTGAATATAGCCATGAAGTATATGGAGAGGGTTTTTATTCATTTTATTTAGAGGTTCCTAGATTAAGCGACAGCAGCGATAAAATATCTGTTACATTTTCAGAGCGTCTTGTGCCAAAAAGTAAACTTCAATTAGGTGTTTCCTTGGAAATAGAAGGCCAGTTCAGATCCTACAACAGCTATAAAAGTGATTCCAATAAGCTTGTGCTGACTGTATTTGCAAGAGAATTGATTTTTACCGAGGATGAAAAGAGAATTAAAAATCCAAATCAGATATATTTAAATGGATACATATGCAAAAATCCCATATACAGGATGACTCCGTTTGGCAGGGAAATAACAGATATACTTGTAGCGGTCAACAGACCCTATAACAAGTCGGATTATATCCCATGCATAGCCTGGGGACGGAATGCCAGGTATTCCCAAAATCTCGCCATAGGTGACAATATTAAGATATGGGGGAGAATACAAAGCAGAGAATATCAGAAGAAGCTGGAAAACGGCGATACCATTTCCAAGACTGCATATGAAGTTTCGGTATCAAAGATGGAAATCTCCGACGAGGTGAACAGCAAGCAGGATAAAGACGAGATTCAACAGACGGAGGAACCGGAGGAGTGAGCCCCCGGCAGCATTACGCCTGCAGGTTGAATAGGGTAAATTTGATATTGCATGGTTTTATATAAAGTTTTATAAAAGCAAAAAGTGCGAAAACCGGGGTTTTCGTACTTTTTGCTTTTTAAGACAGCGGTTGCAAGGGAGGACTAGGAGCTTCGTCTTACTATATATCTCCAGCCCTTCATAAGAAAGGGCATAAGGTGTGCGTCAAGGCCAAAGGCCCTGCCTGCGCCTGCCAGCATTGCAATTTCAGCAGGTATAAGCCACCAACTGGTTTCATACAAGCCTGTTGACAGCAGAAAATTCACATTTAGAGCCAATGCGGCCAATGCAGCCAGAAAAGTAAAGGTTCCGGATACAAAAGCAAGACCCAGAGCGATTTCTGCCAGAACAATCATTATCTGAAAAAACAGTGCGTTGGGTATTACCAGCTTGTCGGCAATCCAGGCATACCAGCCGGGAGTGTGAGCTGAAACTATTCTGAATACCTTGTCCCCGGATTCGGTTACGGATGCGCTTGAAACCGAGTCTGCCGCAAGTCCTGCCAGCATTGGTTTTAGCAGCCAGCCCTCGGCTATTTTGTTGTAGCCCTCCATAAACCAGGTATAGCCCAGAAACAACCTGAGTGGTACCAGCCAGAAAGCAAGCGTCCGGAAGGTGTAGTGATATTCCAGAAAGTTAAGCCTGTGCCTCTTGTGTAAAAGCTCATGGCCAAGATATTTGAAGACCAGTTCAAAGCCGCCTATTCCAAATAAATAATGGATGTTTACCATATATTTCATAATAATGGACAGCCAGATGGGGAATATTCTGCCCATTATTTCACTGACTGCAAAATTACTGCCTACGGAAACCATTACACCATGAAGCTTGGGCTGCAAGGGGGTCTTTTCCCTGTTCCTTATGTCAGCCAGTATGTTTACGGCTGCATTTTTTCCTGTCTGCACCGCCGACTCCACCAGCGGGGGAAGTACCTTGCCCTCATAGGTAAAGGCACTGACATCACCAATGGCATAGACATTTTTTACAGCGGTTTTAGTATATTCATCTACGACAATCCGGGAAGCTCTGGTTTTCTCAAGGTCAACCTTGTCAGTGAGGGAGGAGGCCTTTATACCTGCTGTCCAGATAAGTGTGCAGGTGCTGATGGACCTTCCGTCCTTAAGTTCGACGCTGTCACGCTCCAGCTTTGTAATGGCGCTTTCCAGCAATACGTTTACCCGCAGCTTACGGGTGAGATATTTCATTGCAGCGTCAATGTTCCTGTCCTTGAGAATATTAAGAATTTTAGGCAAAGCTTCTATTAAATATAGCCGGACTTCATCCCGGTCAATGTGGAACTGTGTGCAGAGCTTTCTTACCCATATGCCCAATTCTCCAATCATTTCCACGCCTGTAAAGCCGCCGCCTCCCACAACAAAGGTCAACAGTGCGCTTCTTTTCTTCAGGTCCTCCTCCTGGCTGGCTTTTATGAAACAGTCATAAATCTGCTCCCTGACTTTAATTGCATCCTTAAAGGACCACAGGGGGAAGCAGTTTTCCTTCATGCCCGGAATTCCGTAGTAATTTGGTTCACTTCCGAAGGAAAGTACAAGATAGTCATATTTGTATTGCTTTTCTTCTGAGAAGACGGTATTGCTTTCGAAGTCAAATTTTACAGCCTGGTCTTTTACCAGGCTGATGCCGGTATAGTGAAATATGTCCCGCAAGGGTACGGTTATTCCGTCTTCGTCTATCCTGTTGCCGGCAACCTCATGCAGTTCAGTGAGCAGGGTATGGTATGAATTTTTATCAATTACGGTTATTTTAATGTCCTCGGTTTTCCGTTTTTTCTTCTGCAGGTGAAGGGCGGCTTCTATTCCCGCATAGCCGGCACCGACTATAACAACATTTCTGGGCATAAACTAATCTCTCCTAAAAGTTATAAAAGTAGCAATTGCAGGGAAAAATTATTCAATGTGATAAAAGTCAATTACTATCCACTGAAAGCCGATAGCTCGGTTTGAACCGTAATTGACTTTGGTAATCAACCTGCATCATATATAGGATGTTTATTTTTTGTAAATTGTATTCAGACAATATATAGCTGGACGGTCTTCACTTATATGGACGAAAGCGGTGAATATACCTATGCTGAAAAAGGGTGATATAATACTGGTCCTGATACTGGTATTCGGAATTCTTCTGGCGGTTATCAGCAGAAATGACAGTGACGAAAGCAGGATAAGCTGGAATAATGCAAACGACCCGGGAAGAGAAGAGGTTCTTGCCATTATAAAGCAGGATGACAGGCTTATCAGAACCGTAAATCTTTCAAAGCTTAAAAAGCGGGAAGTCATCAGGCTTCCAGGCCAATTCAACGAATTTATAGTTGCTGATCAGAAAAAAATATGCTTCATGTCTGCCGACTGTCCCGACAGGCTGTGCGTTAAAGCCGGCTGGATAAGCAAACCCGGGCAGCTTGCAGTCTGCCTTCACAACAGGGCTATGATAAAAATAGTCAAAAAGGGCGATAAGGAGCTGGAGGGTATTACGAAATGAAAATGTTTTTTAGAGGAAATACAGACTATAAAAAAATAATATTTCTGTCCCTGCTTGCCGTCCAGGCAATTGTCCTGGCCCTGGTTGAAGCTCAACTTCCCTTTCCCGGCGGAATCCCCGGCATAAAGCCCGGACTTGCAAATATGATAACAGTGGTGGGCTTGATATTTTTCAGCCTCTGCGATACCGCTCTCATAGTGCTTGTAAGATGTATCACGGCAACCCTTTTTGTAAGCGGCCCCATATTGTTCATATTCAGTGCGGCAGGAGGAATGCTGGGTGCTGTGGTTATGTGGCTGCTGCTTAAATACGCTCAAAGATTTTTCAGCCTTATTGGAATAAGTATTGCAGGAGCAGTTGCCCACAATGCGGCGCAGATATTGGTTGCCTGTTTTATTATGAGCGATCTGTCGGTAATGTCGTATCTTCCCGTGCTTTTGACATGGGGTATATTTATGGGAGTTTTTACAGGGGTTTGCAGTACATTCATGGTCAAAATACTTAAAAAACTCAACTTCATAGCCAATATCTGACCGGGAAAGACTTCAAATATTGTTCTGAAAGTAAAATCAAATAGATTTTGATGAGTAAAATACAAATGGATTTTGATAAGTAAAATGCAAATGGATTTTGATAAGTAAAATACAAATGATATAATAAACAAGGAATAAAACAAATCCTATTGAGAATATTTTTCGGAGCGATTAAAAATGACTGTTATGACAGCTTCTTTGGTATTAATAAATACTGCAAGAGCATATGACAAAAAATACACATACATTATTCCAGAGGACATGACTGGAAAGGTGACTGAGGGCAGCAGAGTTCTGGTGCCCTTTGGCGGGGGCAGGACCTCCAAGGAAGGTTTCGTCCTTGAGATACGTCCCCTGGAAGAAGCGGATCAGGGCCAGCAAGGCAAAAAGCTGGAATACAAGTCCATAAAACAGGTGATTGACCCATATGCACTCCTTAAGAAGGACATGCTTCTGCTTCTGGAATGGATGAAAAGAAGATACATATGTACATATTCGGATGCCATAAGATGCATGCTGCCCCCGGGTATAAATGTCAAGGCGGTAAAATCCGTTAAACTGACGGGTAATGGCATAAAGGCATTTAAGAAACAGGAACTGAAGGGGATTTTAGATAATTTGAGTTCTCTGGGCGGAGAATGTGAGCTGGAAGAGCTCAGGAGCATGTGTGGCGCAAAGGGCTTCAAAACCTGTATCCGGCAGCTATGTGAAAGCGGCGCCATAACTGTGGAGGAATGCTACCAGCAGAAGGTGAATGCCAAGGAGGTAAAAGGTGTAAGCCTTGCAAGACCCCGGGAGGAAATAGTGGAGGAGCTTGAAAACAATGCTGTCAGGAGAATCCAGCATATAAGGGTTCTGGAAATACTCCTTGACAATGAATTGGTTTCAGTTGCGGATATCCAGCGGTTTGCGGGAGTGACTTCCTCAGTGCTTGACACACTTTGCAGGCATGGTTACATATACTATAAAAACATAGAGCTTTTGAGAAATCCTATAAAAGACAGGCATTATGAAAGAACCCAGCACCTCACTCCCACAGGCGAACAGGCGTCGGCGCTGGAAAAGCTTACCCGCCGGTTGGACAACGGTATTTTTAAAGAAAGCCTTATTCACGGTATAACCGGCAGCGGAAAAACGGAGGTTTATCTCCAGTTGATTTCACATTGCTTCAGTTTGGGAAAGAGGGCTATACTGCTTGTACCGGAGATATCACTTACCCCGCAGATGGTGGAGAGGTTTGTTTCAAGATTTGGAAAGCGGGTTGCTGTAATGCACAGCAGACTTTCACTGGGAGAGAGATTTGACCAGTGGAGATTGATAAGCGAAGGCAAGGTTGATGTTGTAGTAGGGGCCAGATCTGCGGTCTTTGCTCCGGTGTCCGAGCTGGGGCTGGTGATAATAGACGAAGAGCATGAGGGCTCTTATAAGTCGGAGTCCATGCCCAGGTACAATGCAAAGGATGTGGCGGTAAGAAGATGCCGGATAAGCGACGGATTGTTGGTGTACGGTTCGGCAACACCGTCTGTGGACACCTATTACAGGGCTGTAAATGGGGATGTTGAACTGATTGAAATGAAACATAGGCCAAATACCGCGAAACTGCCTGAGGTGGAAATGGTGGATATGCGCCTGGAGCTGGAAGACGGCAACAAGACACCTTTCAGCAGAAGGCTGATGGAGGAGCTGCAAAAGAACATAAATAGCAGCCAGCAAAGCATTCTATTTCTCAACAGAAGAGGCTTTTCCACCTTTGTAATATGCAGAACTTGTGGATATACTATGAAATGTCCGGAATGCAATATCGCCCTGACTTTCCACTCCAAAAGTGAAAGGCTGATTTGTCACTACTGCGGCTTTACGGTGAAAAATCCCGAAACCTGCCCGTCCTGCCAAAGTAAAAGCATCAGGCATTTTGGCGTGGGAACTCAGAAGATTGAAGAGGAAGTAAAGTCAAGGCTTCCTGAGAGTTCGGTAATTCGAATGGATATTGATACCATAAACTTTAAGAATGCCCATGAAGAGATATTAAACAGATTTAAAAATGAGAACATCAATATAATGGTGGGAACTCAGATGATCGCCAAGGGACACGATTTTCCCAACGTGACACTGGTTGGTGTCCTGGCTGCAGACGGTATGCTTAATACCGGGGATTTCAGAGCCAACGAGAGGACTTTTCAGCTTCTCACACAGGTTGCAGGAAGAGCGGGAAGAGGGGAGAAGGCAGGAAGGGTAATAGTTCAGACTTATAATACGGAGGAATACAGCATATTGGCTGCCTGCCGGCAGGATTTCATCGGGTTTTACAGACAGGAGATATTGATAAGGGAACGGCTTGGATATCCTCCCTTCAACAATATAGCAATAGTTGCCTTCAGCGGCAGGAAGGACAGACAGGTTTTCGAAACAGCCAGGGACATAAAGCCACGACTGTTGGAAACCCATATGCCCGATTTTGAGGTATTGGGCCCATCCAGGTGTCCTATACCCAAGATTGCAGGGAAATACCGCTGGAGGGTGGTAATAAAGGCCAAAGAACTGGACGGGTTGCTTGACCGGCTCACAGAGGTATCGGATAATGTATGGAAGAAAATCAAGGATGAGGATATTGCAATGAGCATAGATATAAATCCGTATAATATGCTATAATTATGAAAAATAGATTGGCGGAGGTAAATAATGGCTTACAGGGAAATAAGAAAAGACGGTGACGATGTTCTCAGAAAAAAGAGCAGGCCGGTTGATGTTATAGATAACAAGATTTTTACACTTCTGGACGATATGGCCGACACCATGTACAAAGCTGACGGCGTAGGCCTTGCGGCTCCACAGGTGGGCATTTTGAAAAGAGTTGTGGTCATTGATGTGGGGAACGGATTGTTTGAAATGATAAATCCCGTAATACTGGAGCAGAGCGGGCAGCAGGACGGCATTGAGGGCTGTCTCAGCATACCGGGAACTTCCGGAGATGTGGTCCGCCCAATGCATGTGAAGGCAAAATATACTGACAGGAATGGTGAGACGGTGATAATTGAGGCAGAAGAACTTTTCGCAAGAGCCATATGCCATGAGCTGGATCATCTGGACGGGATACTTTATAAAGATAAGGCTCATAAGATGTACACGCCAAAAGAAATAGAGGAAATGCAAAAGTAAGGGAGGATTTGATTTGAGAATAGTATTTATGGGCACTCCCGATTTTGCAGTGCCAAGTCTGGAAATGCTGGTTAAGGATGGATATGAAGTGGTTGCCGCTGTTACGCAGCCCGACAAGCCAAAGGGCAGGGGAAACAAGCTGGCTGCTCCGCCGGTAAAGGAATTTGCTTTGAAAAACGGAATACAGGTATTGCAGCCTGAAAAGATAAAAACTCCAGAGTTTATAGCACAGATTCGGGAATTGCAGCCAGACCTCCTGATAACAGCGGCTTACGGGAAAATTCTTTCAAAGGAGCTTCTGGAGGTTCCGGCACAGGGCTGTATTAATGTGCATGGCTCACTATTGCCGGCATACAGAGGGGCTGCTCCCATCAACTGGGCAGTTATAAACGGAGAGAACAAGACAGGCATTACTACCATGTTTACCGATGTGGGCCTTGATACGGGAGATATGCTTTTAAAAAAGGAGCTTGCCATAGGGCAGAACATGACTGCGGGAGAATTGCATGATAAAATGGCGGTGCTGGGCGCTGAGGTTTTAAGTGATACTCTTTTGGAACTTAAAAAAGGTACTTTGCAAAGAATCCCCCAGGACGATTCCGTCTCCACATATGCCCCCATGATGAACAAGGAGCTTGGGCTCATAGACTGGAACAAAAAAGCTGGGGAGATACACAATCTGGTAAGGGGAACCGACCCCTGGCCCGGAGCCTACACCTTTCTGGACGGAAACAGAATGAGGGTATGGAAGACCTCTCTGATAAAGGAAAGTGCTGACAGCAGCAAGGAAAATGGCAGAATCCTTAAGGTTGATGACGAAGGAATCCTGGTAAAATGCCCGGATGAAAACCTATTGCTCCTGGAGGTTCAGTTTGACTCCTCCAGAAGAATGAGTGTAAAGGAATATATAAGAGGACATCAAATAAAAACAGGTGAAACACTTGGAAAGTAATCTAAGAATTTTTGTAAGGACATCAATTATAATAATTGCGGCTTTTACTGCTCTGCTTGTGGGCTTTAGTGCTGCATATGCATATGCGACGCTGGCGGCTTACAACATAATACTGATTTCGTTTATTGCAGTGATAGGATTGAGTTTGCTGATGCTGCTGTCAATGAGTCTGGCGATTATTATGACCTGTGCCAGCCGGAAGGCGGAAGGGCTGCTGCTGCTTTTAACCAGGGCAGGCATGCAGGTGATGCTTCCGCTGGCCCTTATATTCTCAAAGGCGGACAAAAAGCTGACAAAGAGCATACGGCTCCTATATATAGAGCTGAACAATATAGTCGTGGAGTCCGGGAATAAAAAGTACAGGGCCCAGGAGGTCATGCTGCTGTTGCCGCACTGCTTGCAGAACAGCCAGTGCGGTCTGAAGGTCACCAGCAATCCTGAAGTCTGCCGGAGATGCGGCAGATGTAAGATAGGAGAATTGCTGGACTATACGGAGCAAAAAAAAATCAGCGTATTTATAGCTACAGGCGGAACTGTTGCCAGAAAAATAATAAAGGAAAACAAGCCCAGGCTGATAATTTCAGTTGCCTGTGAAAGGGACCTGATGAGCGGAATACTGGATGTAAAAGGGATTCCGGTAATAGGGGTGGTAAACAGGCAGCCCTGCGGACCCTGCTTCAACACGGATGTGGAATTTTCCGACATCAGGAAGCGGGTGGAGCAATTGATTTTATGATAAAGGAAACTGTGGCGGCATGGGATAAATACTGAAGGGAGAACGGCATGGGATTTTTTTATATGGACCAGTATTACCTGACTTTGGTTGTGCCTGCTGTAATTATTTCAATGATAGCATCCTTCCGGGTCAGGGGGACCTTTAACAGGTACAGGAAGACGGGCAACTCAAAAAATATGACCGGAGCTGATGTGGCAAGATACCTGCTTCAGGCAAACGGCATACGTGATGTCAGGGTTACACAGGTGGGCGGAGAGCTCACAGACCACTATGATCCTCGAAAGAGGGAGCTGCGTTTGTCGGAGGCCACCTATTCAAGCATTTCAGTAGCCGCTGTAGGCGTGGCAGCCCATGAAACCGGACATGCCATACAGCACAGTGTAAGCTATGGGCCACTGGCTCTGAGAAGTTATCTTGTACCCGTTGCAAACCTGGGCTCGCAGGCAGGCCCTACCCTGGCCATCCTGGGTCTGGTGATGAGCTGGCCTGTCCTGATAAACATCGGCTTGCTGCTTTTTGCCGCAGCAATACTTTTTTATCTGATAACGCTGCCGGTGGAGTTCAATGCCAGCAAGAGAGCTATACAAGACCTGGACAGGCATAATATTTTAGTAAATGAAGAGCTGATAGCTGCAAAGAAGGTTTTGAATGCGGCAGCCTTAACCTATGTTGCATCGGCGCTGGTTGCGATTGCCAGCTTTTTGAGATTGCTGCTGCTGGCAGGAAACCGCAGAAATAGAGACTAGTGGTCTGTATGTTACTACAGCCGCTGGTAATACAATAATTATCAGTATTGGAGAATTTATGGCTATAGATCCGGCTAGAGAAACAGCCTTGAAAATATTATATGATATAAATGAAAATGAAGCTTATTCAAATATTTCAGTGAATAAATATCTGGAGGCCGGAGAGCTGAGGGAAATAGACCGGGCCTTCGCCACAGAGCTGGCATATGGCACTGTAAAGTGGCTTATGGAGCTTGACTATATAATAGACCGCTTTTCCAGTGTGAAGGCGAAAAAATTGTCGCCCTGGATTAAAAACATTCTGAGACTGGGCATTTATCAACTGCTTCACACCGATAAAATACCCTCATCCGCTGCCTGCAATACCAGTGTCGATCTGGCCAAGAGGTATGGGCACCAGGCTTCCAGCCGCTTTGTAAACGCAGTGCTGAGAAACATCGCAAGAAGCAGGGACAGTATACCCTATCCCGAAAAGAAGGATAATGCCGGGTATTTAAGCATTGTTTATTCACACCCCAGGGAACTGGTGGACAGATGGCTTGAGCTGTTTGGCGGGGAGTTTACCGAAGCGCTGCTGAAGAGCAATAATACCGTACCTGACTTTAACGTAAGAGTCAACACGCTTAAAACAACACCGGACGAATTGCTGGAGGCACTCCGGCAGGAGGGCTGCACGGCCAGGCTGGGAAATTATCTGAAGGATGCAGTAGTGTTGGAAAACCCATCCTCAATATCCAGACTGGAAGCCTTCAAAAAAGGGTATTTTACAGTGCAGGATGAAAGCTCAATGCTGGCGTCGGTGGTGCTGGAGCCGGCGGAAGGGCAACTGGCCGTGGATGTGTGCAGCGCTCCCGGCGGCAAGGCTACCCACCTTGCCCAGCTTATGAACAACAGGGGAACCGTGCTGGCACGGGATATACATGAGCATAAGCTGAGGCTTGTGGAAGGTACTGCCGCCAGAATGGGAATAGGGATAGTCAAGACCCAGCTTTTTGATGCCGCCGGCTTTGATGAAAGCCTTGAAGGGAAGGCGGACAGGGTTTTGGTGGATGCACCCTGCACGGGTTTTGGAATAATAAGAAAGAAACCCGATATAAAGTATTCCAGAAACCTGTCACAACAGAAGGAAATAGTGGCGCTCCAGAAAAAGGTGCTGGACAATGCCGCAAGATATGTAAAACCCGGAGGCTGTCTTGTATACAGCACTTGTACCATACAGCCCGAGGAAAACCTTGAAAACGTAAAAGCCTTTCTGGGCCAAAACAGGGACTACAAACTGGCGGACTTTGAACATTTACTGCCTGAAAAGCTTAAGACAGCTACGGCACAGGAGGGATATATCCAGCTATACCCCAACACAAATCAGACAGACGGCTTTTTCATAAGCAAGCTGGTAAGAGTAAAGTAGCTGGAAGCTTTCACGGCTTGAACAGTCACTTTTATATAATTGTAAAGAAAAAGCAATAATTTTTGCTATATATTTGGTATAAAATAAAATAGAATAATTTGCCTGAAAACAGGCAGGGAACCAGCATATTTATTATGCGTGCGTTATGGAGAAGCCAAGGAAAACATATGAAAAATTTGATGGACATGAACCTGGAGGAGCTGGAACAACTGCTCCTGCAAATGGGTGAACAGAAATTCAGGGCAAAGCAGATTTTCAAATGGGTGAACAGTGGTATAAAATCAATAGATGAAATGACAAACCTTTCAAAGCAGTTAAGGCAGGAATTGGGCAAGGTCGGAAAAGTCAGCAGGCTTAAGCTGGTCAACAAATTACAGTCCAAAATAGATTCAACGGCCAAATACTTGTTTGAACTTGATGACGGGAATATAATTGAAAGTGTGCTTATGGAGTACAAGCACGGCTATACCGCCTGTATATCTTCACAGGCTGGCTGCAGGATGGGCTGCACCTTCTGTGCTTCGACAGGAGCCAGCTTTTCCAGAAATCTGACCGCCGGAGAGATGCTGGATCAGGTTATGTCAATGCAGGAGGATTCGGGAAACAGAGTGGGGCATGTAGTTTTGATGGGTATCGGAGAGCCTCTGGACAATTATGAAAATGTGGTGAGTTTCCTGAGAAAGATAAATCATCCCGAGGGTTTGATGATAGGTATGAGAAATATTTCTCTTTCTACCTGCGGAATTGTTCCCGGGATACTCAAACTGGCGGAGGAGAATATTCCGGTCACTCTTTCGGTGTCTCTTCACAGCGCAAGAGATGATAAGCGCTCTGCCATGATGCCTGTCAACAAGGCCTATTCTATTGACAAATTAATCTCAGCATGTAAGATATATACTGAGAGCACTAAAAGAAGGATAACCTTTGAATATGCAATGATTTCAGGAGAAAACGATTCGGAGCAGGATGCCAAAGAACTGGCAGGTTTATTAAAAGGAATGCTTTGCCATGTTAATCTCATTCCGGTTAATACTGTTCAGGGCAACGGATATAAAAAAAGCTCGCGAAATCAGATAGACAAATTTAAAAACATTATGGAATCAAGAGGAATTGAAACTACTGTTAGAAGAGAGCTAGGCAGCGATATAAATGCTGCATGCGGTCAACTTAGAAAAAACAGACTTGACAGTAATGCAAATTGAGCTTTTGGTATTTAGGTGTTTGTTTCAGGAGTGATTGTTTTGAGGTACGGCATTAGAACAGATAGAGGATTAAAAAGACAACTGAACGAGGATAACTGTAATGTGCTGGTTGGATATCCGGGCATACCAGCCTGCTTTGTTATAGCTGACGGAATGGGCGGCCACAAATGCGGAGAAGTTGCAAGCAAAATGGCGGTAGATTCGGTGTGCAATTTATTGCTTAAGGCTGATTGGGGTCAGGAAAATATTTCCGGAATGCTTAGTGCTATAATTACAAGTGTTAATGACGAAATATATAATTTTTCCATACTGGATGAAGCCACCCAGGGAATGGGTACAACACTGATAATCACCGTACTTAAAAACAGAAAACTTTACATAGGCCATGTTGGTGACAGCAGGGTGTATATAATAAAAGATGACTCCATTGAGAAGATTACCTGGGATCATTCCTTTATCGAAGAACTTGTTAAAAACGGCTCCATTACAAAGGATGAGGCAATCAACCATCCCAAGAAAAATCTTATAACCCGTGCTGTTGGCTGCGAACCCGGATTGCAGGTAGATACATATGAACAGGATGTCAAAGAGGAGGATGTAATACTTCTTTGCACAGATGGTTTGACAAACATGTTATCAGAGGAAGAAATACTTGAAATAATCAGGAATAACGAAGAACCGCAAAATGCTTGTGATACTTTGGTTCAAAATGCTAATAATAGTGGTGGAGAAGATAATATAACCGTGATAGTTGGTAAAATATAAATAGAGGTGAAATATGGAAGGTCAAATATTGGGAAACAGATACCTTTTACTTGAAAAAATCGGCGGCGGCGGAATGGCAGTGGTATACAAGGCAAAATGCACTCTGCTGAACAGGTTTGTGGCAATAAAAGTATTACGTTCCGAGTTTACTAATGACGAAGAATTCGTGAAACGCTTTAAGGTAGAGGCTCAAGCGGTTGCAAGCCTGTCTCATCCGAATGTTGTTTCCATCTATGATGTAGGTCACCAGGAGGACATACATTATATTGTCATGGAGTATGTTGACGGTATGACATTAAAGGAGTTCATAAACAAGCATGGTGCCATAGACTGGCAGGATGCCATAAAAATAACAATCCAGATATGTTCGGCAATTGAGCATGCCCACAAGAACAACATCGTACATAGGGATATAAAGCCCCATAATATACTGCTGACAAAAGAGGGCATTGCCAAGGTTACAGATTTTGGGATTGCAAGGGCTGTGACTTCTTCTACCATAACGATGGTAGGCAGTACTATCGGTTCTGTACACTATTTTTCCCCTGAACAGGCAAGAGGCGGGTTTATTGATGAAAAATCAGATCTGTATTCCCTTGGTATAGCCTTATATGAAATGGTGACCGGCAAGGTGCCTTTTGACGGGGATACTCCTGTTTCGGTTGCACTGAAGCACATTCAGGAAATACCTGTGGAGCCGCATAAGCTTGTTCCCAGTCTGCCCTATGGCGTAAATGAAATAATAATGAAGGCAATACAGAAGGAACAGAACGTAAGGTATCAATCGGCCACCTCAATGATAAATGACCTGAACAGGGTTCTGGTGCAGCCCCAGGGAGGCTTTGTGGGCAGGGACAATATAAACGGCCAGTCCACCATCCGTATGAAGCCGGTCAATTCCTCAAGGGGATTGAACGAGTCCAGGAGCAATGAATACAGCAACAAGCAGAATGAGCTTAAGAAAGAGAAAAAGAAAACCAATGTTGCCTATTGGCTGGCAGGTATTACAAGTGTGGCTGTAATAATATTCGTAGTTATCATGGCCATCAGCCTGTTGACAAAGGGTGACAACACCGAGCCATACAAGCTGGACAATTATGTGGGAAGGGAATATGAAGCAGTAAAGGCAGAATTGGAAGGAAAAGGCTTTAAGATTACTCCCACCTGGCAGGAAAGCGAAACAATTGCCAAGGGTATGATAATCGACCAGAGCATTCCCCCCGGAACAGATTACAAGAGCGGAAATTATACAAGCCTGGAATTGACTGTAAGCAGCGGACGCAGAATGTCAAAGGTGCCGGAGGTTAAGGACCGGGAATACAGGGAAGCCCAGAAGGAAATGGAGTCAAGCAATCTGAAATCCAGGATTGAAAAGGAATTCAACGACGATATTGAGGCTGATTATGTAATCAGGACCGAGCCGGCTGCAGGAGAAGAGGTTGATGAAGGAACGGAAGTAATAATATATGTCAGCAAGGGAAAAGAAACAAAGCGTATCAAGGTGCCAAATCTGGTAGGTAAAAATGAGGAAGAGGCACAAAAGGCTTTGGCGGATAACAAGCTGCAGCTTGGAACAATAATTCCGGCAGGGGCAAAAGGCATTGTAAACAAGCAGTTGCCTGCGGCATATTCCGAGGTTGAAGAAGGAGAGACAGTTACAATATGGCTGACGGTTGAACAACAGTCTCCCGCCACCGACACTTCACAGCAGTCCCAGCCTTCTGATAATTCTTCCGGGAAGGATACCGAAACCCAGGGGCCGGCTGACACGTCCCAACCGTCGTTACCGGTAGATAACCAGAATAAAAATACAGGCAATGAAGGAAATTAGGACACGGGCAAACAGGAGGTAACTTATTGCCAACAGGAGTGATTTTAAAAGGAATTGGTGGTTTTTACTACGTAAAAGAGGATATAAGCGGAGACGTGTTTGAGTGCAAGCCAAGGGGTATTTTCAGAAAGGATTCCATAATTCCGCTTCCGGGTGACAAAGTTGTTTTCAGTGTTCTGGACCTACAGGAGAGATTGGGAAATATCGATGAAATCCAAAAACGTACGTCAGAATTGCTGCGCCCTGCAATAGCAAACATTGACAAGATAGTTATCGTAGTGGCGGTTAAGGCACCAAGTCCTGATTTCATGCTGCTGGACAAGTTGCTTATTACGGCAGAAATGAAAGGTTTGAATGTTCTTATCTGTATTAATAAAATAGATATTGACGATGGCAATGCCAGACATATACGGGAGGCCTACTCGCTGGCAGGCTATAATTGCATAGATATCAGTTCGGTTAAAAATATGGGCTACAGACATCTGAAGGAGGAGCTGAAGGACCATACCAGTGTCTTTGCCGGACAGTCAGGAGTTGGAAAGTCTACTATCCTCAATCATATTATGGATGCCTGGGTCATGGAAACCGGAAGTGTAAGTCACAAGATTGAAAGAGGAAAGCATACCACCAGACATGCTGAATTGATGGAACTGAAATACGGAGGCTATGTTGCTGATACTCCGGGCTTCAGTTCCTATGAATTGACAGATTTGCAGTACAGTGAGCTTCAGAACTATTATCCGGAATTCAGAAAGCATATAAATACCTGCAGGTTCAGCTCCTGCAGCCACATTACCGAGCCTGACTGCCCCGTACGTGAAGCAGTTGGCCGTGGTGAAATTGATAACAGCCGTTTTCAGAGATATGCGCAGTTGTACAAAACTTTAAAGGATATTCCGCAGTATAAATCGAAAAAGTCAGAATCCAGGAGAGTGATAAAGTGATTAAGATTGCGCCATCCATATTGGCTTCGGATTTTTCCCGTCTTGGGGAAGAAATAAAAAAGGTTGATGAAAATGGAGCCGATTATATTCATGTAGATGTTATGGACGGGCATTTTGTTCCTAATATTACAATAGGCCCGGAGGTTGTAAGACAATTAAGAAAGGTGACCGACAAGCCTTTTGACGTGCATCTGATGATAACCGACCCTGACAAGTATATAGAAAAGTTTGCCGCTGCCGGTGCTGATATTATTACCGTGCACGCAGAGGCCTGTGTACATCTGGACAGAACAATACAATTGATAAAGGGCTGCGGGAAAAAGGCCGGAGTGGCACTGAACCCGGCTACTTCACTGTCCGCCCTGGGATATATATTGCAGGAGCTCAGCATGGTTCTGATTATGACGGTTAATCCCGGTTTTGGAGGCCAGTCATATATAGGGTATGCCACGCAAAAAATCAGAGAGCTCAAAAGGATGATTGAGAGAAGCGGGCAGGACATTGATATCCAGGTAGATGGCGGTATTGATGCCAATACCATAGGTATGGTTTCTCAGGCCGGGGCAAATGTATTTGTTGCAGGCTCAGCGGTGTATGGAAAGCCGGATGTGGGAGAGGCAATCGCACAGTTGAGAAAAAATGCAGAGGAAGGAAATATGCAGCGCAGGAATACTGCAAAAAAACCACCCAGGAGGTTTGCAGATTATATTGCAGTTGCTGAGGCGGCAGCAATAGCTCAGGATTACGATATTTCCCATGAAATTGGGTTGTTGGATAAGGATGAGTTGCTGGAGGCCATAAATAAATTGGATACCGAGACTATAAAAGAAATACTGTTTAATAATAAGCCAAAGCTGCAAAGAAGTGTAGAAAGCAAGCAGCATAAAAAGGCAAAGGAACCGCACCTGATGGGCGAATAGGCTTTAATTGAAATGGAAAATCAGAATTATATCGGAGTGATTATGTACGGAAGCTGCGGTGGATGAATGAAGGCTGTTATTGTATGCAATGGTTCTATAAGAGACTATGAGGTTATAAGAACTTTTTTTAATAAATATGATTATGTAATATCTGTTGATGGGGGAGCTGCTCATCTGCGCAGACTGGGAATCGTGCCCGATATGCTTCTGGGGGATTTTGATTCGGCTCAAAAAGAGGATATCGAATATTTTAAGGGACTTGGAATCCAGGTTGCCCAATTCCCGGCGGAAAAGGATATGACCGACTCCGAGCTGGCAATTGAAAAGGCGCTGGAACTTGGGGCGAATGAAGTTGTTTTCATAGGTGCAGTAGGTACCAGGTTTGATCATTCCATGGCCAATATTTTTCTCTTAAAAAAGCTTATGGATAAAAAGGTAAAGGCTTATATTGCCGATGAACACAACCTGATTTACATGTTTGACAAGACCTTTTCCCTGCCGGGTATGGAGAGCTACAAGCTGTCGCTTGTGCCTGTTTCTCTGACGGTGACGGGAGTTACCACAACAGGTTTGAAATATCCCCTTGATAATGCCACAATGGAGCTGGGGACTTCCTGGGGAGTCAGCAATGAGTTTGTTGCAGAGACGGCTACCGTAACCATAGGTGAAGGAATACTTCTGGTTTGTGTTTCAAGGGACTGACAGGCTGTGGAACTGATATTTTTTAGAATTAAAGCTTTTTGGGAAACAAGGGAAACAAGGGAAACAAAGCTGATGGGAAATTTCGTAACAGATACGACAATTTATAGAGGAAAGCCGGAGAGCGGTCTCTCTGAAAGACAGCAAAGGGAACTGGCTGCCTATGAGCTGCTGGAGGAACTGGACATAGGCTATTTGAGGCTTGACCACGGAGAAACGGCCACCATTGAGGATTGCCACGAAGTTGAGAAGCTTTTGAAAATAGAAATTTGTAAAAATCTTTTTTTATGTAATTCTGCAAAAACAAGCTTTTATCTTTTGGTTATGCCAGGGAGTAAAAAGTTTGACACAAAGACAGTAGCAAGGCAGATAAACTCTTCAAGACTGTCCTTTGCTCCTGCTGAATTTATAGAGGAGTATCTGAATATTAAGCCCGGTTCTGTAAGTATACTGGGCCTCATGAATGACAGGGAAAAAAAGGTGAAGCTGCTCATAGACAGGGATATTCTGAAGTCGGAATATTTTGGCTGCCATCCCTGTGTTAACACCAGCAGCCTGAAAATAAAAACCGGGGACCTGCTTTCAAGGTTTTTGCCATATACGGGCCATACTCCGGTATACGTGGATTTATAGGATTTGAAACATACCGCAGGTAATAATATGGAGGATTATAGTTCGGATTATAATCGGACTGGAAAAACATATGGAATTCCGTTGCAGCTTTAAAAAGTTTTTAAAAGTTAAAAGTTTCTGAAGTTTTTGAAAAAATTCTGCTGCTTATGAAAAAACATGGTTGCATGTGCGGTGGAATCATGTTAATATATTTAAGGTAAAAGATTTGGGGCATTAGCGCAGTTGGGAGCGCAAGCTATCGGATGTGCAACCCCACAGCAAGAAAGAAATTTAGAAATTGAAAAAGCCGGGAAACTGCATAAATAACGGGTTTTCCAACATATGGGGGTGTAGCTCACCTGGGAGAGCGCTTGACTGGCAGTCAAGAGGTAAAGGGTTCGATCCCCTTCATCTCCACCACAATACAAAAAACCACAAGGCCAAAACCTTGTGGTTTTTTACTATGAAGTGCTGGGCACTTAATATGTTCCATTATATGAGCTATACAGATGTTGCAGTCCTGCTGCGGCCCTAAAACTCTTCTGCAGATTGATGCCTATTGAAAAATATGGTATTATTTTTTTGGTAGTATTATACATTATCTATCATGTGAAGTTGATAATTTTCTATATTTGATTGGCTTGACTTGTATGCATTATATTATTGGGGGGACTTTATTATGGCAAATACAATTATAAAACAACATGTTCCGGTTTTTATATCATCGACCTACGAGGATTTAATACCGTATCGTGATGAAGTGCAACGTGTTTTAGTAAGACTAGAGCAAATTATAAAGGGAATGGAATACTTCGGATCAAGTCCTGAAAGTTCCCTTGATGTTTGCTTAAAGCAAGTTAGAGAAAGTAAAATATTTATTTCTATTATCGGAATGAGATATGGTTCAATTAATGATGATACTGGATTGTCTTTCTCACAACTAGAGTATGAAGAAGCAATAAAAAATAGTATACCAACATTAATATATATAATTGATGAAAATCATCCAATAGCGCCTAAATATGTTGATATCGGAGAAAAGGCGAAAAAACTGATCGATTTTAAAGACTATCTGAAGAAAAAGCATACGGTAAGTTTTTTTACAACTCCAAATGATTTAGGTGAAAAGATATCTCATGATTTAGTCGAAACGCTATCATCTTTTTGGCAAATTGAAGCTGAGCAAAAAGATAATACAATGATAGAAAATGATATTTTATCTATTATCGATAGATTTCGATTAAGACCTGCTAAGTACTATGGCCAAGAAGTTCAGCTCAGAATGAGGATTTTAGAAGATTTAAAGGGAAGTACACTAAAAGATGAACTTGTTTTAAACTTAGGACTGTCTCTAGGTGATACTGTTGCTGTTGATGTTATTGTTGTAGATAGCAAAAATAAAGCTATAAATAGACCTATTTCTTTGTATGCTGATGGTGAAAATGCCGATTGGCTTGAAAATATTGCTAAAGGTAGCATAATAGAGGCAAAGGTCAGACTATCATTTTGCACTATTAAAGAAATTAATAAATATGATGGTGGAACAATACTAAGAAACTCCACATATCTCGGTTTTATAGTGATTAATGGACTTTCAATCGAGGGGCAAAATAAAGTTGGCTAGATTAGTTTATAATTGAGAATTGTGAATATAAAGCTAATATGACATACCACTAATACAACTCCCACATGGGGGTTCAGATGAGAGAGCGCTTGACTGGCAGTCAAGCGGTAAAGGGTTCAATCCCCTATGCTCCACCAAAAGACAAAAAACCACAAGGCCAAAACCTTGTGGTTTTTACTATGAAAGGCTGGACACTTGATATGTTCCATTAACGGGCTACTGCTTAAGCGTAGCGGTTTTGAGGATAAGAAATGGTGATTTGCCACAGTTTGTTGGTCATATTGATATATATATGGAATTACTGACATGAAAAGCCTCTGGTATACTTCTTTGATAAGATTAGAAAAAAATCAAGGTTATTACTTAACCTATATTATTGATTATATATCAAATTCTTTTGAAATTAGAATGTGGCTGGTTGATATCTTAAAGAGCATGAGTTCAGATAAAAGAAGTTCTATTGTTAAAAGGCTGGTATTCCTCAGATTATTATAAACAACAGATTTGCATAGCCAGGTGCAATAGTGGGCCCTGGCTTTTGTCTACGATATAAATAATTTCATCAGAATTATATAGTTCCAGTCTTTCGATGATTGTAGCTGAATCAGTGACGTTATACAGTGCTGCTTCATAGATTTTACCATAATACATGGTAGAATTTCCTTTATACTGCTTTCATCAGTACTGCCTATTCAATAGCTGCCTTGTTCTTTCTCATTAACTTCTGTATTACCTCTTCAAGAAAAATAAAGAAGACAGTCCGTGATTTCTCATAAGGCAATAAGTCATCAGGCTGATTATACTTGGAAAGCCAGAAAATATGGTCACATTGTTTAAACAGTTCGGTATTATATTCTTCGACTACCATTGCAACCTGGCAAGACTTTGATTTTGCAGCATTATATATGTTTTCAAAGGTACGAAAGGAACCGGTAACTGTAAGCAGAATAAGTAAGGTAGACTCATCTGACATTGATGAAATAGATATTTCATCTGTTACAGCGAAAATTACCTTATTTGTTATGGTTCTTAATCTATATTCAAAATATTGGGCACAAATAAGTGACGGTCCATATCCGAATAAAATAATCTTTTCACGAGATTCAATAAGGCTAATTAGTTCATCAACCTTTTTCTCATCAAAATTATCAATAAATTTTGAAATCCTTGTCAATTCATCAGAATAATCTTCAGAGGGTACTTCTCTTTCGTATAGGAAATCCAAGTATTGTTTATAATTTTCAAATCCAAGTTTTTTTACAAATTTGGATATCTTTGAAACAGAGCAGTCGCACAACTCCGCAGCTTCTGAGATCCGTATATTCGAATTCTGTCTGCTGTAATCATAAAGCTTTGCGTGAATTTGCTGCTCTAAAGGATTCAGAACACTTAAATTAACATTAATCATTTAGGCACCTCAGCTTGATTTGATAAAGCATAGGTTCAAAGAAAAATTTTCGGTTGTAGAAAATTTTTCTTACCCCAGATGCGTTTCAACGAGGTGGGAGATATTCACTCACCGTCTGAAACCCGATGCGGAACCCACCTATAGAGGCGGGGGACATCTATTTCCTCGTTATAAAAGTTATTTTATCATTAAGAATATGCATTGTAAATATAAACGGAAAAGTTTCCATTAAAAGCATTGAATTATTGATAAAACAGAAAATTTTCCGTATTTTTTATTGACATCCAATATTACTGGATATATAATCAGAGCATGATCATAAATAATTCACAAAAAAAGTGCACTTGATGCAAGAAATTTTGGTTATTTTTCATACCAAGAAAACAAATTGGAGGAAGTTATGTTGAACACTGATATGATACTTAAAACATTAGCTGATATGCTTTTGCCGGATCAAATCAACATTAATGAAGATGAGCTTTATGATGCGGCTGCCGACAGGTATAAGAAATATGCCAAGGCTAAAAAGGTATTAGATGTGCCAAGCCCGATTGCTATTGTATACCCTAAAAATACTGAGCAAGTCAGCAAACTGCTTATGTTCTGTAACGAGCATGGAATCAATGTTATTCCGAGAGGTGGAAAGACAGCAACCGAGGGCGGTCTGGAAAATTGGAAAGAAAACACTATAGTCATAGATGCACTTAACCTTAATGAGATTATTAAAATTGATACTTACAATGCTCAAGCAACAGTTCAGGCAGGTGTTGCCCTTCAAAACCTGGAAGATGAGCTCAGAAAAGTAGGTTTTACAACCGGACACTCGCCTCAATCGAAACCAGTGGCAAAATACGGAGGCCTGGTTTCTACAAGGAGTATAGGGCAATTTTCTACATTGTATGGCGGTATTGAAGATATGGTAGTAGGTCTGGAATGTGTATTCCCGGATGGTCACATTGCACGCATAAAAAATGTATCAAGAAGAGCAGGCGGCCCTGATATCCGACACATTGCCATCGGAAATGAAGGTTCTTTATGCTTCATAACGGAGGTTACCATCAAGATATTCCGATATTACCCTGAGAATAATAAATTCTATGGCTACCTTGTGAAGGATGTTGATACAGGTATCAAGATTTTAAGGGAAGTCATTGTAAATGGCTTTAAGCCGTCAGTGTCCAGAATTTACTCAGAGGAAGATGCGGCTCAGCATTTTTATCATTTTTATGAAAACAAATGTGTCCTGGTATTTATGGCTGAAGGACCTAAAGGAATAGTGCAAGCCACCGGTGAGGCCATAGAGGAAGCTGTTGCAAAATTCGGTGATGGGGTGGTTAAGCAAGTAGACGGCCAATTAATTGCGGATTGGTTTAATCACCTGAATTGGTCTCAGAAGGATATAGATGATGAGATTGAGGGCATGATTGAGAATGACAGTCATGCTGGATTTACAACAGAGATTTCTGCAGATTGGGAAACCATTCCAAAGATATATCATAATGTAATAGAACGTGTCAGAAATGAGTTTTCAAGAGCTCACGATATTACAATGCTGGGAGGTCATTCTTCCCATAGCTATATTAACGGTACCAATATGTACTTTGTATATAACTATGATATACATTGTGCACCTGAGGATGAAATGATTATTTATCATCATCCAATTCAAAAGATTATCGTTGAAGAAACTCTTAAAGCAGGAGGCTCTATGTGCCACCATCATGGGATTGGAAAATATCGCAGTGAATGGACCCTGATGGAACACGGAACAGCTTACTATATGCTTGAAAAATTGAAACAAGCTTTTGATCCCAAGGGTATTATGAATTACGGTACAATTTTTCCTCAGGAAGAGGGAATAAATAAGTACATTAAGTAACAGTGCAACTCATCAACCATTCTCTTTAAAGTAGTAGGGGTAAGGGAGAAAATCTTTAAAATTTTTAGGAGGGTTTATGGAAAAGAGTAATTTTAGACGGTATTTTCAGTTTTTCCTAATCATTCTGGCAGCTGGTGCAATTTATCCGGTTATTTATCTGAGAACAAACTATCAGGTGACTATTCTGGAAGTGTTCAACTTAACTCAGGTACAATTAAACAACTTTTATTCAATGTTGGGTATTGCATATGTTATTGGTTATATTCCCAGCGGAATAATTGCAGATAAGATATCTGTAAAAAAACTCATAACCATATCATTATTTGGTACTTCACTCTGTGGCTTCTGGTTTGCGCAAGTACCAGATCACACATCCGTAAACATTATATTCTTCCTGTGGGGTATTTTTTCAGTATTTACTTTCTGGAGTGCACATATGAAGATTGTCAAAATGCTGTCAAAAGCTAATGAAGAAGGACGATTCTTTGGAATTCTTGACGGTGGAAGAGGTGTTGTTGAAGCATTAATGGCAAGCATAGGTTTGGTTGTTTTTGCAGCCATTCTTGGAACCAGCGAAGCACTTCCTGATAAAAAATCTGCTTTGGTTTCAGTTGTTTATCTATACTCTGCAATAGTATTCATTGTTGCCGTTCTGATTGCTATTTTTGTTGATAGCGACAAGAAGCTTGCTGCTATGTCAGATAACAAAGGTGAACTTGAAGGTAACAAATTCCACTTTAAAGATGTTGGTAAGCTGCTTAAAAATAAATACGTATATCTTATGGGCGGAATAATCTTTATGGGATATGCGGTATTCTGGACAGTTTATTATATTGGCGGCTTCCTTCAAACAAATATAGGAATTAATGCCGTTTCGGTTGGTACTATTACAGTAATTGTTCTGTGGATGCGTCCTGTAGGTGGCTTTATAGGAGGGTTCCTTGCTGATAAAATAGGGCGCCCTAATACCATCAGAATTGCTATAGGAGCAGCAGCGGCTCTTCTGGCTATTGCAGCTTTAACACCTGTTTCAGCTGCAAAATTATTCCCGATAATTATGGTAGCGTTGGGAATTTTCCTTTATATGATTCGTGGCACATACTGGTCGCTATTGGGTATGTCTAAGATTGAAGCTGCAATGATGGGAACCGCAATTGGAGTTATTTCATTTATTGGGTATCTTCCAGATATCATTCTGCCACAGTTAAACAGTTTTCTTTGGGCTACATTTGGTGATAAGGGCGGTTACAATGCTTACTTCATTGTCAGTGCAGTATTAGGCTTGATAGGTATTGCTATATTAACTGTCTATGCCAAACTAAACAGAAATGAGAAAAAGGCTCAATAATATGAAACTTATATGTGTTGTTAAGTTTGTACCCGATGTAGATAACTTCAGGTATGACTTTGAAAATAATAAACTTATTAGAGAAGATATGCGCTTGATACTTAACCCCGATGATGCATGTGCAGTAGCCTTTGCATTAAAGGTTAAGGAGAAACTGGCCGGTACAGTTGTTGAAGTGGTAACTATGGCGCCGAAGAAAATAGTTCCTCACATGGAGGATTTACTAAGGCTTGGTGTGGATAAAGGAGTAATTTTATCAGATAAAGCCTTTGCAGGAAGTGACACCTATGTTACCAGCAAGGTGCTTTCCAGGTATTTGCTGGGACAGCATTATGATTGTATCATTACCGGCACCCACGCAGTTGACGGGGACACGGCTCACGTCCCCGCTCAATTGGGTGAATGGCTTGGCTTAAATCAAATGTCAGGTATTACTAAGGTTGATATGGAAAAATTCAACAAAGCTTTTGCATATGTTGATGTGGATAATGATCAGACTTCTGCTACTTATGAGGTGTCATTACCGGCAGTTCTCAGCTTGACAAGGGAGATAGGCTATAAGCTTCCTTATGTTCGGAAAGGTGAGATAAACAGAGATGTAAAGTCATCAATATATATACTTGGCGGGGAAGACTTAGGCTTACATGAAGACCAGACAGGACTGAAAGGTTCATTAACACAAGTTGTTGAAACATACGCCAAGCAGTATGAAAAACGAGAAAGGACATTGGTCAAGGCTGATAATGACGGTGTTGAGACAGTGTTCCACTATCTACACGAAAAGGGATTTATCTAAATGAAAAAATGTCTTATATTTCTGGATTCTGAACAGATTCAAAACAGTATAGAGCTTTTGGAGGTTGCGCGCCGGATGTATCCAGATGAGCACTGGGAAGCATATGGTGTGGTCATCAATTATTCTCCTCCGGAAGCTCAAGGTTTTTTTGATTTTATTATTCAGGTAAATGCCCGGAATATTAAACAATACAACCTAAAAGAAATAACAAATGCTATTTCTGATATTCATAAACAATATAATTTTGATGTTATTTTAATTCCAGGAACATGGTGCGGAAGAATTCTTGCACCTCGATTGGCGGTAAGACTCCAAACAGGCTTGACAGCAGATGTCACTGAAATACGTCATAAGGAAGATAGCATTGAAATGGTTCGACCGGTATTCAGCAGCAGAATGATGGCCGGCATTATTAACAAGAGCAATGGTCCTATAATGATGAGCGTGCGCCAAAATGTGTTCAAATATGCCGGTAACAAAGATAGGCAAACCCGGCTTGTAGAGTTTGATTATCAATCTAATGCACAACCGGGTATAAGGCAAGTAAGTGTTTATGAAAAGAGCCAATCGTATGATATACGAGAAAGTAACGTTTTAGTTTCGGGCGGTGGAGGAGTGGGAAAAGATTTTCACCGTCTGGAGGCTTTGGCTGAAGTATTGAAGGGGCATGTAGCAGCCAGCAGAAGAATTGTTGACAAAGGTATTGCTCCTCGTAGTATTCAGGTTGGACAATCCGGTAAAACTGTAAGTCCCAAGCTATATATAGCGCTTGGCATTTATGGGGCTATTCAGCATGTGGAAGGGCTAAAAAATGTAGCTTGTATTATCTCGGTTAATACCAATGCTAACGCACCCATTTGCAGCCTTTCTGATATTGTTGTAGAGGGTGACGCATTACTTTTTGTTGATCTTTTGACTGAGAGAATTCGAATTTATAACGAGGCAACAAAATGTCCCCCACTTCTATAAGTGACGGGTACCGCATAGGTTCTCAGGCGGCGAATATATCCAAGGTGTCAAGAGTGTTTATCGGGGCACTATGGACACTATTGCCTCGTTGAAACGCAGTTAAGGTAAGAAACATTTTCTTTGACCTCATGCGTTATCACAATGAAAAAATAATTAATAAAATGGAGGAAAATACTATGAGGCTATCAGATTTTAATATGGATTTCTTTTCTTTGAAGGGCAAAAATGCAATTGTAACCGGCGGAAATGGAGGACTTGGCCAGGCTTTTACCACTGCGTTAGCAAAAGCAGGCGCAAACATACTTGTTCCAAGCCTTGCAGATGATGACGGAGCTACACGTGCTCTGGTTGAGGCTTGCGGTGTAGAATATAAGTTTATGGTGGCAGATATTACGGCAGATGGTGAGTGCAAGAGAATTGTAGATGAATGTGTTAATACATGGGGAAGTATTGATATACTCATTAATTGTGCCGGGATAAGTATAAATGTGCAGGATGTTACCAAATATACCAGAATAGAATGGGATAAAATGATTTCTATTAATCTGACTGCCGCCTTTGAAATGATTCATGAAGCCAGCAAGTTCATGATTAAGCAAGAAAGCGGAAAGATTATCAATATAGGCTCTCTATATTCCTTTTTGGGAGGGCAATGGTCGCCGGCTTATGCATCAACAAAGCATGGTATCGTAGGCTTAACCAAGGCAATGTGCGATGAATTGGCTCAATGGAATATACAGGTTAATGCCATTGCTCCGGGATATTATGCAACACCAATGACAGAAATGACCAGGAAGAACGAAAAACGTAACGCCGAGATTCTAGCTCACATTCCTGCAAATCGCTGGGGATATACTGCTGATCTTATGGGTGCCACTATTTTCCTTGCCAGCCGTGCATCGGATTATGTAAATGGTACTACCTTGACAGTAGATGGTGGCTATTTAATGAGATAGTTTACAATAAACATAAAGAGGTATACTTATGGAAAATAAATTTATTATTGCAATAGATGGTGGTACACAAAGTACAAAGGTTGCGTTGTTTGATACCGCTGGAACAGAAATTTGTTCACACACAGTCAAGCTTAAACCTATGAACCTGTACGGTGACAGCAGAGCAGAACACCCGGGAGATGACCTGTGGGATAGCTTGAAGGAAGCATGCCAGCAGGCTCTGAAGAAATTTACTGGTGACAGGAAAGATATCATTGGCATTGGATTGGGATCCATCAGATGTTGTCGTGCTCTGGTTAAGGAAGACGGCAGTTTAGCATCACCAGTTCAAAGCTGGATGGATCTTAGACTGTCAAAACCCTATGAGCATGAAGATGATAATGTCAGATATGTCACCACTACTACCGGTTATCTGACCTATAGAATGACAGGTGAAGCAAGGGATACAAGAGCTAACTATGTGGGTCCATGGCCTATTGAGCCCGAAACCTTGAACTGGTATGAGGATGAAGAGAAATTTAGGGCTTATACTACACCAAGAGAAATGCTGTTCCAGTTAGTGGACCCGGCCAGTATTTTAGGGTATGTTACAGGTGAAGCTGCTATTGCTACCGGTATTCCTGCCGGGACACCTGTTGTTGCTACAGCTAATGACAAGGCAGTTGAAGGATTGGGTGCAGGGCTGGTGAATGATGGAACAGTGCTGGTATCTCTTGGAACATATATTACTTCAATGATGGTTGGAGAAGAGAACAGGGCAGATACTTTGAATTACTGGACTAATCCTGGCGCAACACCCGGTGAATTTCTTTATGAAAGTAATGGAATCCGCCGAGGCATGGCAACAGTAACATGGATTAAGGATCTGCTTGGAAGTGATATTGTGACAGCGGCAGCAGAGCGGGGTATGTCGCCGGAAGCTTATCTTGAGATGCTTGCAGCCGAGGTACCTGCTGGAAGCGATGGATTATATACAGTACTTCATTGGCTGGCGAGACCAACTCATTTACATGAAAGAGGAATAATGATAGGGTTTAATGGAAATCATAAAGGACCGCATATGTTCCGTTCTGTTTTGGAAGGCATAGCCATGACAATGAAAAACCATACACAGGCAATGTGTGACGAAAGAGGCGTTTCGCTGACAAGCATTATTGTCAGTGGCGGTGGATCAAACGGTGACTTATTTATGCAGATATTTGCTGATGTTTATGGAGTTCCTGCTCACAGAAATGTTATTAATGGTTCTGCAAGTATGGGTGCTGCTATCTGTACCGCTCTGGCTTTAGGTGTTTACAAGGACAGACAGGATGCTATTCATCATATGGTGAAACGTAGAGATACATTTTACCCGATTAAAGAAAACGTTGCACTATATAAGGAAATTAATGAGAAGGTCTATAGCAAGATATCAGATGATACAGACCAACTTCTCAGAACATCACACGAGATATTGCACAACAAATAAATTACAAGGCAAGAAAATGTCCCACCGCTTCTATAAATAGCGGGTTCCGCTTCGATTTTCAGGCGATGAGCATATCTCCCGCCTCCGAAACGCCGTTGATGAAAGGAAATCTTCCTTTCATCACGGCGTTATAATACATTACTGCGGAAAGAGACAAATTTGCGAAGGTGAGGGATTATTGTGAAAAAAATAAGACCTATTGCTTTCTGGCCGCCGGTTATACTGTTTATAACGGCATGCGTATATAACTTTATTGACCAGGAACATTTTGTGAAAATGATTAACTATGCAAATGAAAAGCTTATGGGCAATTTCTCCTGGGCTTTTTGCCTTGGGGTACTAATAATGTTGGGTGTCATTGTTTATGTAATGTTTTCAAAGTTTGGGAATGTTAGAATAGGCGGTCGTGATGCGGCACCAATGCTGGACGATGTGAGATATTTCTCCATTACTTTAACCAGCATAATTGCTATTGGTATTTTGTTCTGGGGAACATCAGAACCCCTATATCATTTAATCACTCCTCCCGAGTCTCTCCATATACCGCCGAAAAGCCCGGAAGCTGCTGTTTTTGCTATGTCAACACTGTTTATTCACTGGGGCTTTTTGCCGCTTGCTATTTACGCAGTACCTACAATCATGTTTGCATTTGCCTTTTACAATATGAAAAAGCCGTATACACTTGCATCCACCTTAACTCCTGTTTTTGGGAATAAAATACTTGGGAGGTGGGCCCAAGGAATTGATGCTGTATGTATGTATGCACTTATTGCGGGAATGTCGGCATCTCTGGGGACAGGTGTGCTGTCAATTGCCGGGGGGCTTAAATATTTAACAGGAATTCAGACAGGGGCCTTATTATGGGCTATGGTTGATATTGCAGTTGTTGCAACCTTTGTTATATCATCAATAACAGGTATTTTTAATGGAATAAAAAGACTATCAGAGATTAATTTTATAATATTTTTGATTCTTGCTGCATTTGTATTTATCGTTGGTCCTACTTTTTTCATGCTGAATTTAGGTGTTGAAGCCTTTGCAAATCATCTTCAGACATTTTTTACTAAAGCCAGTTTTACTGGTGCGGCAGCAAACGATCCATGGGCAGGATGGTGGACAATTTTTTACTGGTGCAACTGGTTAGCGTGGGCGCCAATATCAGGAATGTTTCTTGGAAGAATCTCTTATGGACAAACAGTCAGAAAAGCACTTATTGTTACGTTTGTTTTACCTGCTCTGTTTGATATCGGATGGATGACAATTTTTGGTGGTGCTGCTATTAAAATGGAACTTGCTAAGGGAAACTTGATGAAAGCCATTGGAGATGGTCCTGAGTTTGGGGTTTATGCATTTTTTAGTCAATATCCAATAGCATATATAATAATCCCTGTATTTATAGGATGCATGTTCCTGTCATATGTGACGGGTTCAGATGCCTATACTACAACACTTGGAGGAATGAGTACAACAGGCATATCACAAGAGGACCCCGAGCCATCCATTAAAATGAAGATTTTCTGGGGGGCAATAATTGGAGTTGTTACATGGGTTATGATTTCATCAGCGGGAGTAAATGGAATAAAAATGCTTTCAAACCTTGGAGGTGGCCCGGCACTTCTGCTGGAGATAATGATATGTGTTTCACTAATAAAGGTAGCACTCAACCCCAAAAAGTACGATACGTTTAAGCAGGACTATACTGAGGACGGTATTCCCATAAAATCTGTTACAAAGAAAGCTCTTATGTCTGATAAAGCAGTAAAAGAAAATATACTGAATTAAATGATGCACAATAAAAAAAGTATCGCAACTACTTTAAAAAGTATTTTGCGATATTTTTTTGTGCAAAGCATTTTCAATCGTTGTACATTTTTAAGACGCTATGAGTTTTAGGCCAAAACTTTATAAACCCTCCCGCCAAGGCCCTACCAGGCTCTGCCGGCATCTTTTTTGTACACTCAAGGCATGTGGAAGCCATAATCCTGTTGCAGAACCCGAAACGCTGATGTATCAAGGGCTTACAGCTGCTAATGAAATAAGTTAGAATAAAGATGTGAGAGGATGACTTTCATGTCTTTTCTTTTTGGCAGAATATAAATTGAGTTCCTGTGTAAATAATAGTTGATCTTTACGAAATTTGTTATAATTATCTAGTAGACTCATTTCAGATAATGTTTATATTGGTAGGGTATAGTAGCTAACTTATCATAGTTTCATTTATTTAAGCGGTAAGTTAGGCTTTAGTGAAAGTGGAGGTAGTCAATTGATGATACCAGAAGAAAATCGTGTATTTATTAAACATCCAACTGGAGGAGGTGCAGCTGCGCAAGCTGGGCTTGATTTTCAAAACCGTATTGCTGCATGGGCTTCAGCGCTTATATTAGCCGAACAAAATGCAACTCTTGCTTTTGATTTACCTGCAAATGTTATTTTGAAATTTGTTCGTTGCGAAACAGAACAACCTATTGATGACATAATGCTGGGAACTTCTGATAGCGGATTTATATTTATTCAAGCAAAACACTCAGTGAATCTAAGCACAAGAAATGATTCAGATTTAGCGTCCACAATTAAGCAATTCATACGCCAATTTATAGCTAATAAAACCGGCCGGATGGAAAGACCATGGGAGCGTCCTTTAAACCAAGAGAATGATAGATTAGTTTTGGCTGTCGGCAGTAGAAGTTCTTTATCAATACGTGAACATTTAAAGACAGTGCTGAATAGGCTTCGAAAACAAGTGACTGGCCAGACTATAGAAGATGCAGCGAAAAATCAAGATGAAAATCAAGCGCTTATTGTCGTTAAGAATCACATATTACATATCTGGGATGAAGAGTATAAAGAACAGCCCACTGATGATGTCGTTAGAAAATTGCTTTCACTTATTTGGGTTATTACATTTGATGTGGATCCGGGTGGAAGCAAAGAAACAGAAGCTAAGAATTTGTTAAGGACTGCTGTATTGCGAAACCCTGTTGAGGCTGATACTGCATGGAATGTTCTAATTCAAGCATGTGCAAATTTCGTTCGGAACCAAACAGGAGGGGACAGAAATTCTCTGCAGAAAATATTATTGAATGCAGTTATTGATTTAAAAGCACCTCCGAGTTACCTAAATGATATCCAAAAACTCAGGCAATATACAACTGACACTGTCGAGCAACTGGGAGATCTCTCTATAATTTCTGTCGGCAATTCAGTTATTAAAATAAACAGAGGCTCTACTATAGCATTAAAGTCTGTTATTGAAAAGCAGTCAATTGTTGTTGTGGGCGAGCCAGGAGCAGGTAAATCAGGGGCCCTTCATGATTTGGCCAGAGAATTACAGTCGGGTCAGGCTGATGTTATTTTCATTGCAGTAGATAGGATTGAAGCTCAGAGTATTGGTACAATAAGAAATGAAATTGGTATTTTCCATAATCTGGATGAAATTATGGAAAATTGGCCAGGACTTAAACCAGCTTTTTTAGTAATTGATGCGCTTGATGCAGCACGTTCCGAGACAGCAATAAAAACCTTTCGAGATTTAATTTCAAAGATAATAAAGTTAAATAACAGGTGGAGGATTGTTGCTTCTATTCGTAAATTTGATTTGCGATATAATAAACAACTACAAGATTTGTTTATAGGCAGTCCTCCAACAGGATATACAGATACTGAATTTAAAAATATTTACCATATTAACATTCCGAGGCTGGATGATGGAGAAATCAAGCAAGTTAAAGAACAATCAAGTGACTTGGCTGATTTAATATATAAAGCGAATCCTGCTTTAAGTGAATTGCTTCGAAACCCGTTTAATTTGCGATTAATGAGCCAATTGATTGGCCTACGAATTCCTATTGATGAACTATCTATTATTAGCAAACAAAATGAACTACTGGACAGATATTGGATTGAAAGGATTATACGGACAGATTCATTTGGGGATGCGCGCGAAGCCATTTTGAAAAAGATATCGCAAACTATGGTTAGTAAACGTTCTTTAAAGATTAACCGTCTTGAACTTGATATTGCAGATTCTTCAACCAGTTTGATTTTAAATGATCTTTTAAGTATTCAAATAGTTACTGAATATCAAACTACTACAGATGAAATACCTGATAGGTACACTTTAACATTTTCACATCATGTTCTTTATGACTATGCGATATCACGCTTGATTCTTAGAGTACCTGATGAGGACTTTATAAATATCCTGATTCGTGATAAAGAGCTTTTTCTATCAATCAGACCGAGCCTTGTTTTTCATTTCAAACACGTATGGTTAAAAAATCCAAGTAGGCAGCCTTTTTGGGAGTTAGTTCTTAGAATAATATATAATGCAGAGATTCCTGAAATTGGTAAACTGATTGGTCCCAGCGTAGTCCCAGAACTTGCGAAAAGAATAAATGATTTTAGCCCATTATTTGTTTTGCTGGAAGAAGATGATGTTAACAAAGTATGTGGTGTTGAAAAAGCTTTTACACATGTGATTGGGGCACTACTGTCAATACCTGAGAAATCCTATGATAGTTTAGTTGGAGATGGATCGGGTCCATGGGCTGAATTTGTTGAGTATTTGAGTGAAAACATGAAGCAATCCATGGCGGTTATTATTTGTCCATTGATTAGAACTCTTTGTGATAGATCACAAAAATTTACGGAAAGTCAATGTGGATTAATAGGTAAAGCCGCAAGGCGTCTTTTGGCATTTGCTTGGGAATCTACTAAGCACAATAACTGGATTATAACAATTGCCATACAAGCTGTCTGCCGGACATATAGCAGTAATAAAAAAGAAAGTGGTGAATTGATTCGTAGATGTATTGAAAAGGAACATATGAAATTGCATTTTGCTGAAGAATTGCACTGTTTGGTGAGAGAAATTGGAAGCCTTGCTGAAATGGACATCACTTTAGTTGAAGATATTTATAAAGCTATATTTACATTCAATGAAACCAGTGAAGAAAAAACACAGATTGGAGGCAGCCGCATTATTGCTATGACTTCTACGCGTAAGCAAGATAAAGAAATGCTAAATTTTGCGCTTGCAGATCAATTTAGTAGATTTCTTGAAATTGGACCGATTAATGCATTTAGAGTACTGATTGTTGCATTGTCCGATTATGTAAACGAAGAACATCATCCTAGTACAGAGTCAGAAACATTTGAGTTTTATGGAATACCAGCACAAATCAGAAGTGATTACAGCCACATTTGGGATGACGGAAATACATATTATCATGATGAGCCCCTTAAAATGCTTGACGAAGTTGAGAAATATCTTATAAGTGGTGCACAAAAAGAAGGATTTATTTCTTTGTTAAGAGATATTATAATGGTAGTGGCTTCTGAGAACAGTTTTGCAGTTTTGTGGAAGAGACTTTTACAATGTGGTATAAAAGAACCAAGTATAATTGGTCTTGAACTTAAATCACTTGCTTGGACCAAAGCAATCCTAGAATGTGATGATACTACGATAGCAGCCGGAAATTTTATTACTGCCATATATGAGTTTCTTTCTGAAAAAGAAAGAGGATTTATTGAAAAGTCGATTGTCACATTGACGAAAGATGTGCCCAACAACGAATTGAAATACAGAGAAATAGAACGTAATAGATTATTAGGATGTATACCGGAACAACTTATTATTTCACAAAGTGTTCGATTAATTTTAGATGAGTTAAAGAAAAATGATTCAATACCTCCAAACGAACCTAAATTCAAAATGACATCCATTTCTGGTCAACCATATGGTGAGGAGGAATATTTGGCAGATAAAGGAGTCCCAGTTGAGAAGGAAGGAAATAAATCAATTAGGACTATTGAACAACCAATTTATGAATTTTCACGGGAATTTTTAAATGCAAGTCCATCTATGGAAGCAATCCAAGCTATTTTCCCAAATATAAAACAGCTTCATGAAGTATTGTCTATTGCTAATACGAATGATGTACATCAGTTGCAGTTGGATTATGCATGGGGGACATTGGCTGAAGCTTGTGCACGCATTGCCTCATCAAAACAATTGGCTGATAATCTTGATATTGCAGGCTTCACAAAAGCGGTTCTTCTTCAAGCCGCAACTAATCCAGATCCGATTCATGAGCCCAAAAATGATAAGCATTTTGATGAAAGTCCATCATGGGGATCTCCTGCGCCTCGCATTGACGCTGCCAGAGGCTTAATGCTTCTTGCTTGTTACCCAACTTGTGTGGACAAGAAATTGAAAAAGACAATCATTTCCTTATCCAAAGACAAGGTGCCAGCAGTAAGATATCAGATCGATACACACTTGGTAACTTTATATAACACCGCTCCGGCAGCAATGTGGGACATTATTGAAGATGCATGTGAAAACGAGCAAAGCAAAGGGGTTCTCAATGGACTTCTTTCAGGTACTCTATATAACATAGCTGGAGGAAATGCTGACCGAGTTTCTAAATTAGTTGGAAAGATTTTTAGTAGAATAATTGATGGACCAGGAGCTGATTCAGTACGGCAAACATGTGTTATTATTTTTCTTAAGCTTTATTTGTGGCAGGATAACGATTTTTGTAGAAATATCATTACCAAAATGATTGAGAATTTAGGGGATTATTTAAAAGAGATCCGTAGTTTAGTTGTTCATACCAGAGAATTATTGACTCTTGGACTTGTTAACCCAAGTAATTCTGAACAGGATGCAGTACGAAAAAGAGCATTTATTATTGTTGAAAAAAGCCTTGGTGCTGCGTTGAATAAATTCAATTCAATTAAAGAAAGCAAATTTAAAGCTGAAATAGAATTATCACAAGATGAGGAAGAAGAATATAAGCTTCTTGCACAATTAATTGACACAATTGGGACAGATATTTATTTTGCTTCAGGAGCTTATGATGAAAGTTTGAAAAAAGATGAACAAAATAGAAAGGTTCTGTCTGCAGATGTTAAGGAGCGTTTTTTACTTGAGGCAGATAACTTATTGAATTGTTTGTCTAGATTTGGAGTTTTTCCAAGTACTACACATTATCTTCTTGAAACCTTCGAAGCTTATATTCCGGTTAATCCCGTTGAAATATTTATGAGGATTGGAGTATTATTAACCTCTTCTCAAGAAGGTGGATATCAATACGAGTCACTTGCTGCTGACTTATTTGTTAAAATAATTGAGCGATATTTTGCTGAGTATAGTTGGGTATTCCGAGAAAAGAAAGAATGCCAACGCACTTTATTTGAGATACTTGACATCTTTGTTAATGCAGGGTGGCCTAGTGCCAGACGTCTCACCTATAGGCTGGAGGAGATCTATAGATGAGCCAAACAAGAAATGCAAATGAATTTTTAGAAAAACTCAGAGGTATAACCGGAAGATACATTCGCCTTTACCGAAAAAAGATTGAAGATATTCGGGTACAGTATGCTCAAGTAAATGCACGCCTTATTGATGATTCACTTGAGGCACATGCAAGACAATATTTCATTAATGAATTACTTCAAGCCCTCAATTGGCGTCTTAATTATAGTCCTACTGATGGAATGCCTAATATGATGCTTGAAGCTCCAATCCGATCTGATACAAACGGAGAAATAAAGTTCTTAGATTATCTGGGTTTTGAAAATGGATGTGAAAAGCCTTTAATGATTATTGAGGCTAAAAGACCCAACGTAGCATTACCTAGTCCTGCCAATGAAACATATGTTAACCGCAGTCCTGTGGAGTTGATTACTTGTGGATTAAACGGGGATATGAATGCTTTAACTGGTGAATGGAACAAAAGGATAACAACTCTCCGCGACTATGTTTGTTCACTAAATAGTAGAAGCAACCATATTCCGAAACGAGTGATCATGACCAACGGTGATTGGCTGATTGTTTTTATAGATCCCACAAATGCTTTCATAAATGAAAGACAATGTAATTCCAATAACATATTATTTTGGACAAGTCGTGAGGATATTGAAAATCGCTATATAGGTCTTTTCAATGCAGTTGAATATAATGCTGTGTTGGATAAAAATAATATTATTTCACTGGAGGAACTGGCATTCCAAATCCACCCCACATCAATCGACAAAATATTACATGGAATACGATTAATGTATTATGAAGAACCACAAATGTATTTGGACGTAATGCCTCAGATAAAAATAGCACCAGTACTATTTATAGGTGCTAAATTTGGATCATGGTTTATGATTGATCAACAAAACGACCAAAATGTGTTTGCGTTGCCACATAAATATGAAAATCTTAAAGGGCATTTAAATGATATGGAAACGGCAGCCGCTTCAATGCTTAATGATTTGATTAGAATTTTACGATTATCAATAGATACCACCTCCATAGTATCCCATTATGGTTCACAAGAGAATATAGACTCTTTAAAAGTGGTTAAAGAGATACATTCTGATTACCGGAAAACTGATTATATTATTGTAACTGGACAAGAAACACATTATTTAAAGGCGCAGCCTTCGATTTCTGAATGCCCATACCATGAATGGAGTGCTTGTCAACAACAAGGTTCAGCCATAGACAGATTAATAATTAAGAGATCAATCGGAGAACCCAAAGCTTTCTTTATTGACAGGGAGTTACATCACTGTGCACACCGAGGAGTATATATGGCAAAATCAAGTAAGATATCTGACCAAAATAGAGAACTATGTGGGCCAAGGAGTGGGGCAAGCGGTTGTGCTTTTTGCGAAATATATTCGATTGAAAATCTTTTATGTTGCCGTGCATGCTTCTTAGAAGAGATTTGTACAAGAGCAGAGGCGTTTGTACTTCCTTGCAGACAAAATGGAGAGTAATAACATTTGAAAGGTGCTGTTTGCTGACCTTGCCCCATTTTATATAGATGACTTAGGAAGGCAAATGAAAAATGTTAGGATTATACCTGCAATACCCAAAGAGAATAAAAAACTCAGGGTTGCTGCCTATTGTAGGGTCAGCACATCCGGACCAGAACAATTGCGCAGTCTTGATATTCAGATAAAAACCTATACCGAGATGATACGAAGCCATCCCGATTGGATTTATGCAGGAGTATTCTATGACATCGAAAGTGGGTTACGTCGAAGCGGCAGAATAGGGCTGGACAAAATGCTCAGGAAAGCGGCGAAAGGCAAAATCGGTTACATCATCACAAAGTCAATCAGCAGGGTGTCAAGAGATACCCTAGAGGTTTTAAAGATTATAAGATTTTTAAGAGAGCGAGGAATCAATATGCATTTTGAAAATGAGAAACTGGATTCGATCAATGTGGAAAAGGAATTTGAGATTACACTGAAGGGTATGCTGGCACAGGATGAAAGCCGGAATACAAGCGAGAATATCCAGTGGGGCTTTCAGCGCAAGTTCGAAAAGGGAGATATCTTTACGAAGTATAAGAATTTCATGGGATATGAGTGTGTAGATGGCGAAATAGTTATAGTGCCAGAGCAGGCAGAGGTTATATGGAAGATATTTGATTTATATCTGCAAGGCCTGTCATTCGGACAAATAAAGTCTTTTCTTGAATCTCAGGGGATTAAAACTGTAACTGGCAAGGAGACCTGGGATGCAAAAACGATCCAGAGGATGTTAACCAACGAGAAATACAAGGGAGATACAATGCTGCAAAAGACCTTTACCGAGAAAGATTTTATGACTGGTAAGAAGAGCAAGAATATCGGCCAACGGAACAAATATTACGTGAAAGACAGCCATCCCGCCATTGTTTCCGCCGAAGTATTTGACATGGTACAGGAGGAAATGGTCAAGCGTTCAAGGTTTGTCCGCAAGAAGGATGGCTCTGTAGTAGCCGGCGGAAAATATAATGGTAAATACCTTTTGGGGAATTTGCTTGTGTGCGGTGCATGTAAAGCACCTTATCGGAGAAGGACTGAACGCGGTAAGGTTGTCTGGCGTTGCGCTACAAGGATCGAAAAAGGCAAAGATGCCTGCCCACACTCCCCTACTCTGGATGAAGGATGGATGCATGATACTCTGGGCGTGGCCATTTGCCAGAATGGAGCTTATGATGAAGGCATAATCAGAAATGAGGTTGATAAAGTTCAAATCTTTGATACGTACATCATGATTTACTATAAAAATTGTACTAATACCCAAATGCTTTTTTTAGAAGGCCTTTCAATCAAGAATATGTAGAAATTTCCAAGAAAATGCGCTATAATGTAGATAAAATTAATATAGATATTTTTCATAAATAAGGCGTTTGTAGAAAATTCTGCTAAATCATATGTGAGGGCATTATAGGCCATTTACGATACGATAAATAGGCTGTAGTGATTTGTACATATGATAAATTTAATTAATATCTTAAAAGCTGGTGAGTTAGTATGGCAAAAAAAAAGAATAAAAAACAGAATAAAGTAATTAAGAAAGTTAATCGTTCAATTTCAGAAATAGAAAATAGTAGAACCGGCGGACAAGTTGCCCTTATAGGATACGAATATCAGGTTCTTTATTCGAGCTATTTGCTTTTGAGTTTTCTAATAAGTGAAGACAGAAAGGTACGATTAGAAGGAATTGAAGACATAGATACTTATATAGCTAGTAATGATGAAAAGATTGAACATGTTCAGTTAAAATATTCAAAGGATAAGCAAGATGCAAGCTTTTTAAAGGGTATTCTTAAGAACTATTTAGAAGTCTATTTGTTAAATAAAACTAATGATAGCAGATATTTTACATTAATATATGATTTTGATGTTGCAAATGGTGGCTTAAGTCAGATTATTAATGGCAAAATGGATAAAAAAGCTAAAGACTATTGGACTTCAATAATTGGTGATATAAAAAAAGAAAATACTTTTTGGGATTGGAATAGTTTTGATATAAATCATTTCTTTGGGCATCTCAAATTTAAAAATATCAAGAAAATTGAATTAGTCAAAGACATAGAAAGAATATTAATAGAAAAATACGAAATAAGCACTGGCAATGAAAGTTTGTATGTTAATGGATTATTCTATTTTTGTTTTGAGAAAATGAGGGAAAGAGAATATATTGATTACCCAGAACTTATAAAACGGATTCAGCAAATAAAAGATAATATTGATAAAGGAGCGCAGAATCCTGCTCATAAGTGGATTGAGAAAATTGATTTTGATAACCTGGCTAAAAGAAATGATGAATTTGATTATTATGAGGGGAAAAAAGCAGAACCTGTAGATATTGTAAATCAATTACCTGTAAGAAGAGAGATATTAGAAAGAAAAATTGTGGAATCCATAAATGAGCATGTAATTACAGTAGTTAAATCTTCAAGTGGACAAGGTAAGACAACCTTAGCATGGCAAGTTGCATATAATTTAAGGGATATGTTTACTATTTATAAGCTCAATTGGTGTAATGAAACAAAGGAACTTGATAATATTGTAGAGTATTTCAAATCTCGAATAAAAATCGGTGAAAAAATATTAATTGTTTTTGACAACCTGGATATTCAATTAAAAGAATGGAATACTTTAGCACAGTTTCTTTCGAGAAAAATATCTATTAATTATAAATTGTTAGTAACTACAAGAGAAGATGATTGGTATTCATTTTCCGGTGACCCAACAAATCTTAAGGATATGAAAGTTATAGATATCTCACTTGATATAACACAAGCTGAAAAAATATACTTAAAGTTGAAAATGATGAATAAAATACATAATAATATAACCAACTGGCAAAGTTCCTGGGAGGCTGTTGCTGAAAAGGGGTTACTTATAGAATATATCTACTTATTAACCCATGGTGAAATGATTAATGATAGAATTACTCAACAGATTAAGAATATTCATCAAAACAAAGGAGCAGCTATTAAAATATCAATTTTAAGGCAAATTGCGCTTGCGGATATTATGGGTATAAAATTACCGGTTAAAGGCTTGATGGAGCAATTTTCTTCAGTTATTAGCGAAGATTTAGATTTGAATGAATTACTTAAGAGCATTGAGAATGAGTTTTATATTAAGATTACAGATAGAAAAGTATATGTCGAAGGCTTGCACCCGGTACGTTCTCAGCATATAGTAAATAGGCTTCACGAATATACTTCTGTTAGTGATACTGTTTTGAAAATGCTTAAAATTATTGATGAAGTATATATTTCAAAAT
>NZ_MZGX01000031.1 GCF_002051585.1 Ruminiclostridium hungatei
ATACATATTCGAAACCACAATAAACTGTAAAATACTTTTAAAACACTTATTTAATCTTAAAATATTCATTCTTTCATCGACGACTTTTTGTAAAATACTACATAGAGCTGATGCATTTACACAAATTCCAAAAACAGTGCATTATTTAAACATTTCTTTTTTTCAAGCTATTGGTATAACTAAAATTCAATACTGCAGTACCTAAAGAGAACAACATGCTTATTGTGCCGCTAGATTTTGTTGTGAAGGGAGGGGCTTAACTTAAAGTTTTCATATAGGTTTTTTTTGGCTGCCAAAATTACCAATCATTTGAATATGCTTAATGTTAATGTTAAGTTTTTAAACTGCGAAAAAAATCTTTTGCTTTTTTATTTACGCGAATAATGTTAAATTTTGTAATCGATACAATTTTGAGCCAGTTATAATATTTTAAATATAACAAATATTGTAACTTTTATAGATTATAGATTATTTTTTACAATGATACAAAGAAAACCAATTGGCCAATAAATGTCAAGGAGGTGAAACTTATTCCGTGAAACGTTAAAGTAAAAGTTTTTGGCTTTTAATGTGAACACGGGTTTATTAAGGAATTACTGGCAGATGAGGTTTTCATGTAAATAAAAAAATTGGAGGTTTACAAATGCGTAGAAAGTCAATATCTTTATTATTGGCAATAATAATGTTAATTACATTATTAGGATCTCAGCTTACAGCATTCGCGGCTGATTCAGGCGTATCAGTGCAGTTTAATAATGGAAATGCAGCACCAGCATCAAATTCCATTTATGCAAAATTTAAGGTGACAAATAATACCGGGTCACCAATAAATCTTGCTGATCTCAAATTAAGATATTATTATACCATTGATGAAGAGAAACAGCAGAGCTTCTGGTGTGACCATGCAGGTATGATGAATGGGTATAATTATGTTGATGTTACAAGCAAAGTAACAGGCAAATTTGTAAAAATGACTCAGACTACAAGTACTGCAGATTACTACCTTGAGGTTGGTTTCGGAAGTGATGCAGGAACTCTGGCAGCAGGCTCATCTATCGAAGTTCAGACAAGAGCTGCAAGAGCCGACTGGTCAAACTATAACCAGGCAAACGACTATTCATATAAGCAGTCCGGTTCATATGTAGACTGGAACAATGTAACTGCTTATAAGGGCGGCAGCCTTGTGTTCGGTAATGAACCAGGGGGAACAACACCGGATCCCGTTCCGACTATAACTCCTACAACTTCATCTTTTGTGCAGGGAGCTGCAAATGATATTACTGTAGCCCTTACTCCAAACGGTGCAACCTTCAAGGGAATTACCGGCTTGACACAGGGAACCAACTACACAGTATCAGGCAACACAGTAGTAATTTTAAAGAGCTATCTTAATACACTGGCTGCCGGTTCAAAAGCACTTACTTTTGATTTTGGCGTGGCTAGTAATCCAGTATTGACATTGACAATTACTCCTCCTAATCCTTCAAATCTGGGAGTAACAGTAGGAACAGCAGCAGGTAAGCCAGGAGACGTTGTAACAGTACCTGTTACCTTCAGCAATGTTTCAAAAGCAGGTAATGTTGGAACATGTAACTTCTACCTGGGTTATGACACAAATCTTTTAGATGTAGCATCAATAGAAGCAGGTCCGATAGTTACCAATGCGGCAACCAACTTCTCAAGCAGCTACAGCAACGGAACAATCAGCTTCGTATTCCTTGACAATACAATAGGAAACGAGTTGATAAAGACCGATGGAGTATTTGCAAACATCAAGTTTACATTAAAGAGCACTGCTACCAAAGTAACAACTCCTGTTACAAATAAAACCGGCGGAGCTTTCGGCGACGGTAATATGAACAAGATAGCAACTGTTACAAAGACAGACGGTAGTGTTACCATTGATCCAGTTAACAATCCAAATCCAAGCATCACTCCTACAACTGCATCTTTTGTGCAGGGAGCTGCAAATGATATTACAGTAACCCTTACACCAAACGGAAATACCTTCAAGGGAATTACCGGCTTGACACAGGGAACCAACTACACAGTATCAGGCAACACAGTAGTAATTTTAAAGAGCTATCTCAATACCCTGGCTGCCGGATCAAAGAACCTTACTTTTGATTTTGGTGTAGCTAACAATCCTGTATTAGCAATAACTGTAACTTCAGTACCTGGTGGAAATCTGGGCGTGACAGTAGGAACAGCATCAGGCAAGCCAGGAGATGTTGTAACAGTACCTGTTACCTTCAGCAATGTTTCAAAAGCAGGTAATGTTGGAACATGTAACTTCTATCTGGGTTATGACACAAATCTTCTAGATGTAGCATCAATAGAAGCAGGTCCGATAGTTACCAATGCGGCAACCAACTTCTCAAGCAGCTACAGCAACGGAACAATCAGCTTCGTATTCCTTGACAACACAATAGGCAACGAGTTGATAAAGACCGATGGAGTATTTGCAAACATCAAGTTTACATTAAAGAGCACTGCTACCAAAGTAACAACTCCTGTTACAAATAAAACCGGCGGAGCTTTCGGCGACGGTAATATGAACAAGATAGCAACTGTTACAAAGACAGACGGTAGTGTTACCATTGATCCAGTTAACAATCCAAATCCAAGCATCACTCCTACAACTGCATCTTTTGTGCAGGGAGCTGCAAATGATATTACAGTAACCCTTACACCAAACGGAAATACCTTCAAGGGAATTACCGGCTTGACACAGGGAACCAACTACACAGTATCAGGCAACACAGTAGTAATTTTAAAGAGCTATCTCAATACCCTGGCTGCCGGATCAAAGAACCTTACTTTTGATTTTGGTGTAGCTAACAATCCTGTATTAGCAATAACTGTAACTTCAGTACCTGGTGGAAATCTGGGAGTAACAGTAGGAACAGCATCAGGCAAGGCAGGAGATGTTGTAACAGTACCTGTTACCTTCAGCAATGTTTCAAAAGCAGGTAATGTTGGAACATGTAACTTCTATCTGGGTTATGACACAAATCTTTTAGATGTAGCAGCAGTAGAAGCAGGTTCAATTGTAACCAACGCTGCTTCCAACTTCTCAAGCAGCTACAGCAATGGAACAATCAGCTTCGTATTCCTTGACAACACAATAGGAAACGAGCTAATAAAGACAGATGGAGTATTTGCAAACATCAAGTTTACATTAAAGAGCACTCCTGCTAAAGTAACAACTCCTATCACAAATAAAACCGGCGGAGCTTTCGGCGACGGCAATATGAACAAGATAGCAACTGTTACCAAGACAGACGGCAGTGTTACCATTGATGTAGGTCCTGTAAACAATCCAAGCATCACTCCTACAACTGCATCTTTTGTGCAGGGTAGTGCTTCCGATATAACAGTAACACTTACACCAAACGGAAATACCTTCAAGGGAATTACCGGTTTGACACAGGGTACTGACTATACGGTATCAGGCAATACAGTAGTAGTTAAGCAGAGCTATCTCAATACTCTGGCTGCCGGATCAAAGAGTCTTACTTTTGATTTTGGTGTAGCTAGTAATCCAGTATTGGCAATAACAGTTACTGCTAAGCCACAGGAAAACCTGGGCGTAACAGTAGGAACAGCATCAGGTAAGGCAGGAGATGTTGTAACAGTACCTGTTACCTTCAGCAATGTTTCAAAAGCAGGTAGTGTTGGAACATGTAACTTCTATCTGGGTTATGATGCCAATCTGCTGGAAGTAACCTCAGTAGCAGCAGGTCCTATAGTGACAAATGCAGCTTCTAACTTCTCAAGCAGCTACGGCAATGGAACAATCAGCTTTGTATTCCTTGACAACACAATAGGAAACGAGTTGATAAAGACAGATGGAGTATTTGCAAACATCAAGTTTACATTAAAGAGCACTCCTACTAAAGTAACAACTCCTATCACAAACAAAACCGGCGGAGCCTTTGGTGATGCCAACATGAGCAAGATAACAAATGTTACCAAGACAGACGGCAGTGTCACTATTGATGTTGGCGGTGTACAAACACCTTCCATCACTCCTACAACTGCTACCTTTGACAAGTATGTACCTGCTGACGTGGCAGTAACTCTGACACCAAACGGAAATACCTTCAAGGGAATTACCGGTTTGACACAGGGAACAGACTACACAGTATCAGGTAACTCAGTAGTAATTCTCAAGGGCTATCTGAGTTCACAGGCATTGGGAACAAAAGCTCTTACTTTTGATTTCGGTTCAACTTCAAATCCTGTTATCACTTTGACAATCAAGGATTCAAAGCCAGTGCCTACAGGCCTTGCTGTTACTATCGGAACAGCTACAGGTAAGACTGGTGACACTGTAACAGTACCGATCACCCTGGAAAATGTTGCTAAGATGGGTAATGTAGGAACATGTAACTTCTACATAACCTATGATCCGGCTCAGTTGCAGGCTACAGCAGTAACTGCAGGTACAATCGTTAAGAATGCACCTGTTAACTTCTCAAGCTCAATAAACAGCACAACCGGTACTATCAGTGTAGTCTTCCTTGACAACACCATAGGCAGTGAGCTGATAACCAGCGATGGAGTTATCGGAACAATTACCTTTAAAATTACTGGAACTACAAGCACCACCTCTCCTGTAAACTTCAAGACAGGCGGAGCTTTTGGTAACGGTTCTATGTCAAAGATTACTGATGTAACCTATGTAAACGGAAGCGTAAAGTATTAATTTATCAGAGACAGGAAGGAGCGGTCATACCAATATAAACTTTATAGTTGAATTAGCATGGCTGCTTCTTACTTAATAAGGTGGTTTACTCCACACATTAATATCTATTCAAAAAAGGAAGGTAAAAGTATGAGAAAAGGAATTAAAAAACTTGGTTCTGTCGCTATAGCAACCGCTATGACAGTATCATTGCTGGCTACAAGCGTATATGCTGCGGCACCGGCTGTAAATCCAGAATATAAGAGCCGTTTTGATACTATGTATCAAAAAATTAAGGATCCTTCAAATGGTTATTTCAGCACTGAAGGAATCCCTTACCACTCAATTGAAACTCTGCTGGTTGAAGCACCTGACTACGGACATGTTACTACCAGTGAAGCATTCAGCTATTATATGTGGCTGGAAGCAATGAAGGGTAGATTTTCAGGTGATTTTACAGGATTCGGAAAGTCCTGGGATATAGCTGAAAAGTATATAATTCCGTCATCACAGGATCAGCCCAATACAAGCATGAGCAAATACGATCCTAACAAGCCTGCAACATATGCTCCCGAATATGAGACTCCTAACCAGTATCCGGCGAAACTGGACACCGGAGCTCCTGTAGGAAAAGACCCAATTAGCAGAGAATTGGTTTCAGCATATGGTACTAACATGATATATGGTATGCATTGGATTCTTGATGTTGATAACTGGTATGGCTACGGCCAGAGAGCCGACGGAAAATCCAGACCGTCATATATAAACACCTTCCAAAGAGGTGAACAGGAGTCAACCTGGGAAACCATACCTCAGCCATGCTGGGATGGAATGAACTTCGGCGGTAAAAACGGTTATCTTGACCTCTTTACCGGAGACAGTTCATATTCAAAACAGTTCAAATATACCGATGCACCTGATGCCGATGCCCGTGCGGTACAGGCAACCTACTGGGCAGACGAGTGGGCAAAGCAGCAGGGTAAGGATGTAACCACATATGTTGGTAAAGCAACAAAAATGGGTGACTATCTGAGATATTCAATGTTTGACAAATATTTCAGAAAGATTGGTTCACCACAAACAGCCGGCACAGGTTATGACGCAGCTCATTACCTGCTCTCATGGTACTACGCATGGGGCGGCGGAATTGGTTCTGACTGGGCTTGGGTAATCGGCAGCAGCCATAACCACTTCGGATATCAGAATCCTATGGCAGCATGGGTACTGTCAACAGATGCAGCCTTCAAGCCTAAGTCACCTAATGGTGCAAGCGATTGGGGCAAGAGCTTGTCAAGACAGATTGAATTCTATCAGTGGCTGCAGTCAGCAGAAGGTGCTATAGCCGGTGGTGCAAGTAACTCAAAGAATGGTCGTTATGAAGCTTGGCCTTCATCAACTGCAACCTTCTATGGCATGGGTTATACAGAAAACCCAGTATATGCAGACCCAGGCAGCAACACCTGGTTTGGTATGCAGGTATGGTCAATGCAGCGTATGGCTGAATACTATTACCAGACAAAAGATGCAAAAGTTAAGAGCCTTCTGGACAAGTGGGCAAAATGGGCAAATTCAACAATACAGTTCAATGCTGACGGAACCTTCCAGATTCCTAGCACAATTGGCTGGAGCGGACAACCTGATACCTGGAACGGAACCTACACAGGAAATCCGAACCTGCATGTAACAGTTGTAAATTCCGGCACTGACCTTGGTGTTGCTTCCTCACTGGCAAATACTCTTGCCTACTATGCAGCAGCATCCGGTGATGTTACTTCAAAGACCAATGCCAAGAAGCTTCTTGACGGTATGTGGAAAAATTACCAGGACAGCAAGGGTATATCAATACCTGAAACTCGTAACGACTACCACCGTTTCCTGGATCAGGAAGTGTATGTACCTTCAGGCTGGACAGGAACAATGCCTAATGGTGACAAGATCCAATCAGGCATCAAGTTCATAGATATCCGTTCCAAGTACAAGCAGGATCCTGATTGGGCCAGAGTTGAAGCTGACCTGAAGGCAGGAAAGAGTCCTACAATGGTTTACCACCGTTTCTGGGCACAGAGCGAATTTGCAATAGCAAATGGTGTTTACGCTATATTGTTCCCTACAGATGATGTAATCGAAGTGCTTCTGGGAGACGTAAACGGTGACAAGTCTGTTGACGCTCTTGACCTTGCAGTATTGAAGAAGTACCTCTTGGACAGCACAACTACAATTAATGCAAAGAATGCGGACATGACTGAAGATGGAGTTGTTGACGCACTTGACCTTGCAAAATTGAAGATCAAGCTGTTATCAGGAGTCTAAGAAGTAAATATTAAATGAAATAACTGATTTGTAACCTTTCAAGTCCGGACATGTATATGCTGAAGTTTATTCCTGTACTGTCCGGGCTTATGGGTTACAGAGAAAATAATTGTTAAAGGTTTAAGGTGTAAGAATGATTAAAAAACTTAATTTCAAAAGACTCAAGGCACTTGTCATATCTTCACTCCTTTCACTGAGTATTGTAGCAGCGGCTATACCCGTTGGCGCAGCCACTGATAACATGCCTTTCCCCTATGACGCCAAGTACCCGTATGGTACCTTCAGCTCGCTGGCAGACAACCAGGCGTCGGCAGTACAGATGCTCAGGACGGAATGGGAACAGTGGAAAAGTGAATTTATTACTTCAAATGGTGCAAAGGGTTATAAAAGAGTACAAAGAGATGCTTCATCAAATTATGATACGGTATCCGAAGGTCTTGGATATGGAATGATACTTGCCGTTTATTTCGGTGAACAGCAACTGTTTGACGATCTCTACAGATATGTAAAGGTATTTTTAAATTCAAACGGATTAATGTCCTGGCATATTGATGCAAACGGAAATATTGTGGGTACCGATGGTGTGGGTGCCGCAACCGATGCGGATGAAGATATTGCTGTAGCTCTTGTTTTCGCACATAAAAAATGGGGCTCAACAGGGTCAATTGCCTATGAAACAGAAGCCAAGAATTACATTGGCAGGATTTACAACAAAATGGTTGAACCCGGAACCTATGTATTAAAACCGGGAGATACCTTTGGAGGTACCAACTGTACCAATCCTTCCTATTTTTCACCTGCATGGTACAGAATTTTTGCCGACTTTACCGGAAATTCTGCCTGGATAAATGTTGCCGACAAATGCTATGAGATTGTTGACAAAGCCAAGAACAGCAATACCGGACTTGTTCCTGACTGGTGTACAGCAAACGGAACTCAGTCAGGCACCAGGGGCTTCGATTTTAAATATGATGCCATAAGGTATCAGTGGAGAACTGCAATTGACTATAGCTGGTATGGAACTCCAAAGGCAAAAGCAAATTGTGATCTTATATCCAATTTCTTTAAGAACATTGGTGCGGCCAATATTAAAGATGGATATTCAATTTCCGGAAACCCCATAAGTTCCTATCACAATGCAACATTCGTAAGTTGTTGCGCTGCTGCTGCCATGACAGGCTCAGATTCAACCTATGCAAAGAGTATTTATAATGAGAACAACAAAGTAAAAGACAGTGGAAACTACTCATACTTTGGAAACTCCTTAAGGATGATGGTACTTCTGTATGTAAACGGCAACTTCCCAAACCTTTATAAAAGTGCTCCTCAAGCTGATTTAAAGGGTGATGTGAACAATGACAAGTCTGTTGATGCCTTGGATTTTGCCGAATTGAAGAAGGCCATTCTTACTCAGTCATATTCAAATATAAATACTGCAAATGCTGATATGAATAGTGATGGTAATATAGATGCCATTGATTTTGCACTACTAAAATTAAAACTTCTTAATTAATGGTGGTTAAACTTTTTTAGGAGTGATAAAAATGATTAATATTAAAAGAAAATTGAAGAAATTTGCCGGATTTGCACTTGCAGTATCCGTAATGACTTCATTGCTTCCTCAAAGTGTTACTATGGGAGCTGCTTCTACATTTAATTATGGAGAAGCTCTGCAAAAATCCATTATGTTTTATGAATTCCAACGCTCCGGTGCTCTTCCGGCGGACAAGCGGGACAACTGGAGAGGCGATTCAGGTTTGAAGGATGGCTCGGATGTAGGCTTGGATCTCACCGGCGGCTGGTATGACGCAGGCGATCACGTTAAATTCAACCTTCCTATGTCTTACACTGCTGCCATGCTTGCATGGTCGGTATATGAAGACAAGGCTGCCTACGATCAGAGCGGTCAGACAAAATACATCATGGATGCTATAAAATGGGCCAATGATTATTTTATAAAGTGTCACCCGTCGTCAGACGTATATTATTACCAGGTTGGTGACGGTGGACTGGATCACTCATGGTGGGGGCCTGCAGAAGTAATGCAGATGTCCCGGCCTTCATACAAAGTAACTGCTGCAAGCCCCGGCTCCGCAGTGTGCGCGGGAACGGCTGCTTCACTTGCTGCCGCTGCTGCAGTATTTAAAGCAAGTGATCCGGCATATGCTGAAAAGTGTTTGAAGCATGCCAAGGAATTGTTCGCAATGGCCGACGCGGCAAAGAGCGATGCAGGCTATAAGGCGGCTTCCGGCTTCTATACCTCGGGCGGCTTCTATGATGAACTCTCCTGGGCGGCAGTCTGGATTTATCTGGCTTCCAATGACAGCACCTACCTTGACAAGGCTGAGTCCTTTGTACCTAATTGGGGAAAGGAACAGCAAACAGACATTATCTCCTATAAATGGGGACAGTGCTGGGATGATGTTCATTACGGCGCGGAGCTGCTCCTTGCCAGAATCACCAATAAGGCAATTTACAAGGAAAGCATTGAGAGGAACCTGGATTATTGGACCACAGGCGTAAATGGAGAAAAAATAAAATATACTCCTAAGGGCCTTGCATGGCTTTTCCAGTGGGGTTCATTGAGACATGCCACCACACAGGCTTTCCTGGCAGGTGTTTATGCTGAATGGCAAGGCTGTACTCCATCAAAGGTTTCCACTTATAAGGACTTTATGAAGAGTCAGGTGGACTACGCTCTGGGAAGTACAGGAAGAAGCTTTGTTGTGGGCTTCGGACAGAATCCTCCTCAACACCCGCATCACAGAACTGCTCACGGTTCCTGGACAGATCAGATGAATTCTCCTACATATCACAGGCATACCCTGTACGGAGCGCTGGCCGGAGGCCCTGACAGCAGTGACGGCTATACTGATGAAATCAGCAATTATGTAAATAACGAGGTTGCATGTGATTACAATGCCGGCTTTACAGGTGCATTGGCAAAAATGTACAAGCAATATGGCGGAAATCCCATTGCAAACTTTAAGGCAATCGAAACCAAGACCAACGATGAAGTTATCATCAAGGCGTCCTTGAATTCAACAGGACCCAACTACACTGAAATAAAGGCCCTTGTTTATAACCAGACAGGTTGGCCTGCAAGAGTGACAGACAAGTTAACCTTCAAATATTTTATGGATCTTTCTGAAATTGTTGCAGCCAATGTAGACCCGTTAAGCCTTGTAACTACTTCCAATTATGCCGAAGGCAAAATAAAAGTATCCAAGGTGCTGCCGTGGGATACAGCTAAGAACATTTACTATGTAAATGTTGACCTGACCGGTGAAAATATTTATCCGGGCGGTCAATCAGCCTGCAGAAGGGAAGTGCAGTTCAGAATAGCCGCACCGCAGGGAACCAGCTACTGGGATCCCAAAAATGATTTTTCATATAAGGGATTACCTACCGGCAGTACGGTTGATACCGTCACAAATATTCCAATATATGACAACGGTGTGAAGGTATTTGGAAATGAACCTACCAAAGGTGAGGATGATTTCATTTTAGGTGATGCCAACAGGGACAAGAATGTTGATGCCTTGGATTATGCAGCAATAAAATCGTATCTGTTGAACGGTACTCCAAGTATCGACCTGAAGGCAGCCGATATGAACCAGGATGGAACAGTTGATGCTCTGGATATAGCATTAGTCAAGATATACCTGCTTAGGTAAATGGTATTGCTTTTAAAACCGGCAGTAAATGAATTAATTTTAAAGCCCGGGGCTTGACCAGGCTGGCGGCCCCACGCTTTAGATAAATTAAAATTTTTTTTAGGAGGTCTAGACAATGAGGTTTATCAACAAATTTGCGATGATTTTCGCAATAGTATTTACGTTGTCTGTGTGCTTTACTTCTTCAGCATTTGCACTTACAGGTGCCGGAGATATAATCCAAAATCACACATTTGACGGCAACGTAGGTCTTCCATGGCATGTGGTTGAATCTTATCCTGCAAAGGCAAGCTTCGAAATCACAGATGGCGGCAAGTACGTAATAAAAACTGAAAAGATCGGTGAAATGGGAACCGGTGAAAGATGGGATTTGCAGTTCCGTCACAGAGGACTTACCATTGAACAGGGACATACTTATACAGTACAGTTCACTGTAACAGCCGACAAGGATTGTAAAATTTATCCAAAGATCGGTGACCAGGGCGATCCATATGATGAATACTGGAACATGGATCAGCAGTGGCATTTCCTTGAGTTAAGGGCTAACCAGCCAAAGACTGTAACTCAGACCTTTACCATGAATAAAGGAACAAAGAAAAATTGTGAATTTGCATTCCACCTTGCTCCTGAAAAGGGCACAGTATCACCTGCAAATTACCAGCCTACAACCTTTACTTTTGATGATATCTATGTAAAGGATCCTCAATTCAAGGGCTATGAAGAAATTCCGCCCGAACCGACAAATGCTATCCGTTTAAATCAGGAAGGTTTCTTCCCTAACGCTGCTAAAACAGCAACTCTGGTATCCAGCTCAACTTCACCTGTGGCCTGGACACTGGTGAACAGCTCCGGAACAACAGTTGCACAGGGTACCTCCACTGTTAAGGGTGCTGACCATGCATCAGGTGACAAGGTACACATTATTGATTTTTCATCTTATACAACTCCGGGTACGGGTTACAAGCTGAAGGTTGCCTCAGCAGATGCTACACCACCTGAAAGTATGCCTTTCAACATCAGTAATGACATCTATACAAAGATGAAATATGATTCAATAAAGTACTTCTATCATAACAGAAGTGCCATTGAAATAAAAATGCCTTACTGTGACCAGGCACAATGGGCTAGACCCGCAGGCCATACAAGCGATATCCTGAAGCCTGATCCTACAAAGGATTACAAGGCAAACTATTCGCTTGACATTACAGGGGGCTGGTATGATGCCGGCGACCATGGCAAATACGTTGTTAACGGCGGTATTGCAACCTGGACTGTAATGAATGCCTACGAACGCGCTTTACATCTCAATGGTAACCTGACAGTTGCACCGTTTGCCGATGGTTCCATGAACATACCTGAAAGCGGAAACGGCTATCCGGACATACTGGATGAAGCACGTTACAATTTAAAAACCTTATTGAATATGCAGGTTCCGGCAGGAAACCCATTAGCCGGTATGGCTCATCACAAGGCTCATGACGAGCGTTGGACAGCTCTTGCAGTTCGTCCTGACCAGGATACAATGGCTCGTTATTTACAGCCCCCAAGTACTGCTGCAACCTTAAACCTGGCTGCAATGGCTGCACAGAGCTCACGTCTCTGGAAGCAGTATGATGCGGCTTTTGCTACCAAGTGTCTCACTGCTGCTGAAACTGCATGGACTGCGGCTGTAGCACATCCTGAGATTTATGCAACCATGGAACAGGGTCCTGGTGGCGGAGCATACGGAGACAATTATGTTCTGGATGATTTCTACTGGGCAGCTTGTGAACTGTATGCAACTACAGGCAGTGCAAAATATCTGGATTATATAAAGGCTTCACCTCATTATCTGCAAATGCCTACAGAATTGGTGGGCGGTGAAGACAATGGACTTACAGGTGCTTTTGACTGGGGAAATACAGCCGGTATGGGTACCATAACTCTTGCACTTGTACCAAGCAATCTCCCTGCTGCTGATGTAGCAAAGGCCAGAACTAACATTCAGGCTGCAGCAGACAAGTTCATCTCTATTTCAAATGCTCAGGGCTATGGAGTACCGATCGAGGAAAAAGTAATATCTTCTCCTTTTGACGGTTCATCTGTAACCGGATTCCCATGGGGATCAAATTCATTTGTAGTAAATGAGGCAATTGTAATGTCTTATGCTTATGAATTCAGTAACAGAACTAATGTAAAATATATTAACGGTGCGGCTACTGCTATGGACTATATCCTTGGACGTAATCCAAATGTTCAGAGCTATATAACAGGTTACGGCGACAATCCGCTGGAAAACCCACATCACCGTTTCTGGGCATACCAGGCTGACAACACCTTCCCGAAACCACCTCCAGGATGCCTCTCAGGCGGACCTAACTCAGGTTTGCAGGATCCTTGGGTTAAGGGTTCAGGCTGGAAGGCTGGCGTAAGACCTGCAGAAAAGAGCTTCATGGATAATATCGAGTCCTGGTCAACAAATGAAATAACCATCAACTGGAATGCTCCTCTTGTATGGATTAGTGCATACCTTGATGAACAGGGACCGAAAATCGGAAGTGCTGTAACAAGCAACATCGGTGACTTGAATAAAGACGGCGAAAAGGATGCAATAGACTTCGCCCTCATGAAGAAGTACCTGTTGACACAGGATTCAACCGGAATAGAAATAGCTGCTGCAGACCTAAATGCTGACGGCTCGGTTGATGCTGTTGACTACGCTCTGTACAAGTCATACTTGCTGGGAAAGATCACTAAGTTCCCTGCAGAAGGCTAATTATTAAGTAATGGATCTGGAACTATAGAAGGTCAGCTAATGATCTTCTATAGTTCTCTTTCCTGTTTATTTATAAAAACTATTACGCAAAGTGCAGTTTTACTAAAGGCACGGGATAAAACGCGGATTCCTCCCGGACAAAACTCCTTGGAAAGTAATGACTATAAAAGGGAAAATTATACTGTCCTTTGCCGGAAATGGAGTAAATATGAAAAAAATATTGTTAGGTATTTTAATTATTTGTATTCTTGTTGTATCAATATGGGGAGTTAATAAATACACCTCAGCATCAAAAACTTCATCCGAAATCACCAATAACCAGGCTGCTTCGTCCAGTACCCCGGTTTCAGGCGGAAACTCGGAGATAACAATTGGTTCCGGCAGCGGAGCACCCGACTCTGTAATAACAATACCCATAAGTGTGAAAACCTTTCCTGAAAAAGGAATTGGAAGCTTTAACTTCAATATAAAATATGACGCAAGTATTCTTGAAGCAGTTGAAGTGAAGCCAGGAGAATTATTTGGAGGAAACAGCTCTGATTTTGACTACAAGATAACGGCGGAATCAGGATTGGTAAGTTTTCTTTTCACCAGCAGCAATAGTGCGGAGGATCTGATAACAAAACCGGGAGTCATAACCAATATAAGTTTTAAGGTTAAAAAGGATGCCAAAACAGGAACAACAAAAATAACAAATGATAACACCGGCGCTTTTGGTGACAGTGCTCTCAATAGAATCAAAGCTGCGTTTACAGAAGGCGAAATCAAAGTAAATTAGACCGGATTCTGTTTTGCCAGCCAAAACAATATGTGGAGGGTATAAAAATGTTTAAATCAAAAAGACTTAAAGTATATGCCCTTATACTGGCCATAATGATAACTGTAACTCAGTATGGTTTTAAGGGTGATGGTTTTAGTGCTGCAGCCTTCAACTATGGAGAAGCTCTGCAGAAATCTGTTCTGTTTTATGAAGCCCAGCGCTCGGGGTCAATATCAACTTCCAGTATTCCTACAAGGCTGGAATGGCGTTGGGATGCTCAGCTTACAGACGGAAAAAAGGAAGGACTTGACCTTACAGGAGGTTGGGTAGATGCAGGTGACAATGTAAAGTTTGGCATAACAAATGCCTATACTGCGGGATTATTGGCGTTTGGAGCCATAGAGTACAAAGATGCCTATATAAAAAGCGGGCAGATGAAGTGGCTTCAAAACCAGCTTAGATGGATAAATGATTATTTCATTAAATCTCATACGGCTCCCAATGTTTTCTGGGCGCAGGTTGGAATGACGGCAAACGACCATAACAACTGGATTCCAATTGAAGTTACTCATTTAATGAATGACAGGACTGCTATCAAGCTTGACGCTCAAAATCCGGGAACTGAGGTGGCAATGGGTACGGCAGCGGCTATGGCTGCTTCATCAATTGTCTTTAGAGATTCAGACCCGGCATATGCAGAGAAGCTTTTGAATCACGCAAAAGAACTTTACAATTTTGGTGACACTTACAGAGGAGTATTTTCTGATGTAATAAAAAAGACAGATCCGCAAGGTGCGGCCGCATATACCTCACACAGCGGCTACAATGATGAACTGGTCTGGGGATCAATCTGGCTGTACAAGGCTATGGAAGCCAATAAACCAGGCAGCGGATCGGAATATTTGACCAAGGCAAAAGAATATTATAACGGAATCGGAAAAGAGCAAAATCAATCGGTACATAAATATAAATGGACTCATTGCTGGGATGATCAGTCCTTTGGCTGTTATATCCTGATGTCTCAAATAGAACCCCAAAACAATGAATACCGGCAGGATGCCGAACGCTGGCTGAACTGGTGGACCGTAGGAGGCTCAGAAAACAATGCCGACGGTACCAAAGTGACTTATACCCCGGGAGGCCATGCAAGGCTTGACAATTGGGGGTCCATGAGATATGCAGCCAATACGGCACTTTTTGCTTTTGTGTACTCGGATAAGCTTGATGCAGGCGATAAAAAATCACGTTATCATGATTTCGCAGTCAGGCAGATAAACTATATTTTAGGTGATAACCCCCGCAAATCAAGTTATATGGTAGGGTTTGGAAGCAACCCTCCTCAACACCCTCACCACCGTACAGCCCATAGCTCCTGGGGACAAAAGATGGATACACCTTCGGAACACCGCCATATTTTATATGGTGCACTGGTGGGAAGCCCTGATTCGAGTGACGGCTTCAATGACGCAATCAGCGATTATGTGAGCAATGAGGTAGCTATTGATTATAATGCCGCCCTGACAGGAACTCTGGCCAGAATGTATTCGGAATTCGGAGGAACCCCCATTCCGGACAGCAGTTTTCCGCTGACGGACAAGCCTCATGAACCAAAGGATGAATGGCCTGTATTTGCAAATACATACTTTAACGGCACCAGCGGTACCCAGTTTACTTTAACTGTGGAAAACCGATCTTCATGGCCGGTGCGTCCCAGTGACCAACTGAAAATACGTTACTTCTTCACTCTTGATGCAAGCAATATCAGTGATATAAGCATAAAGGCTCCCGATTGGGTGAAAGTTTCCGGGCCATCAGTATGGAATCAGCAGAATAAGATATATTATTACACACTTGATTTGTCAGGAAAAAATATATATCCCGGTTATGGATGGGACTTGGGCGGACCGGAATTGAATTTTACCATCAGCTCGGCTTCAGGCCAATGGAATGCGGAAAATGACTGGTCCTTCAGCAATTGGGATTCCAAGTACGTAAGCGGAACAAGAAAATATGCTCCCAATATTCCCGTATACGAAGGGTCCGGTTTTAAAAAATTAGCCGGTAATGAGCCTTCAGGAGGCAGCAATGAATTTGTAGCAGGGGATGTAAACAGCGATGGTAATATAGATGCAATTGATTATGCTCTTTTAAAAAAATATCTGCTGGATGATACGACGGTTATAAATAAGCAGTCAGCAGATATGAATGTGGACGGTAATATTGATGCCATAGACTTTGCATTACTGAAGAAAGCTCTTCTTCAATAGGTAATGACACCTGTTAATTATAAGTTTAAAAAGGAGTGATAAGTTTGAAAATCAAAAAATACCTGCATAAGACATTAACAGTGGCTACAACACTTGCGGTTACAGCTACTCTGTTTACCGGAGCAAATGTCTCTGCAGCAACCGCTAAAACTTTTAATTACGCCGAAGCCCTTCAAAAATCCTTGTATTTTTATGATGCTGAAAAGTGCGGGCCGGGAATAACCGGAGGGAAGCTTGAGTGGAGAGGCGATTGTCATGTTGAGGACAGCAAGATACCACTGATTCCTAAAAATAAGGATTCTGTGGGAACCAACCTGTCACAGGCTTTTATAGACAAGAATAAAGCTGCCCTTGACCCTGATGGAGACGGAGCCTTGGATTTGCATGGAGGTTTTCATGATGCAGGGGATCATGTAAAGTTCGGTCTGCCTCAATCCTATGCTATATCTACCCTTGGCTGGGGTTTTTATGAATTCAGGGATTCTTTCAAACAGATAAACGAAGAGAACCATATGATTGATATCCTCAAGTGGGGAAATGATTATTTGCTGCGTTCAACCTTCATGGACAAGAATGGTGAAGTAGTAGCCTTCTGTTATCAGGTTGGAGAAGGGAACATAGACCACAACTGGTGGCAGCCCCCTGAGTTGAACAAAAAGGAACTGGTTCAGCGCCCGGCTTATCTGGCAACTTCAGAAAATCCTGCAAGCGACCAGTGTGCTGATGCGGCTGCGGCTCTTGCAATAAACTACCTGAACTTCAAGGACACCGAACCTGAATATGCCAAGAAGTGTCTGGACACTGCAAAAGCTTTGTACAAATTTGCAGTTAAGTACAGGGGCTGCGGTTATTCCGGAGGCTTCTACAACTCTTCCTTCGATGAGGACGAGATGTCCTGGGGGGCTGTATGGCTGAATATTGCAACCGGAGATCATTCATATATAGATGATATAACAGCAGTAAACCCAGATGGTACCTATAAGGGCTATTTGAAAAAAATAATTAATGCGCCCACCGACAACTGGCAGAACATATGGGTTCATTCCTGGGATACGGTTTGGGGCGGAGTTTTCGCAAAGCTGGCACCTGTTACAAATGATCCCAAGCACTGGTATTATTTCAGGTGGAATCTGGAATACTGGTCCGGAATCAAGCATGAAGATCCTACAGATGGTACTTTTATGGCGGGAACTCCGGCAGGCTTCAAGGTGGTAAATACCTGGGGATCTGCAAGGTATAACGCTGCTGCACAGTTGTGTGCCGTGGTCTATACGAAATATGCGGGAAAGCAGGATGTGTCTGATTGGGCTCAATCTCAGATGAATTACATACTTGGAGATAATCCTTTAAACAGAAGCTATGAAGTGGGATACTCGGACAACTATGCAAAGCATCCGCACCATCGTGCCGCACACGGGTCAAAAACCCTCAGCATGCTGGACCCTGTGGAACACAGGCATACCTTATGGGGAGCCCTGGTAGGCGGCCCGGATTCCAAGGATAATCATGTTGATGAAACCACGGATTTTGTTTATAACGAGGTAGCCATAGATTATAATGCAGGCTTTGTTGGTGCTTTGGCCGGCTTGTACAAATATTACGGGCAGGGTCAAAAGCCTCTGGAAAATTTCCCTCCGAAGGAGCCCAGCAGTCTGGACTTCTACACCGAAGCAAAGCTTGAACAGGAGAATGCGGAAAGAACCCAGGTGACACTGAACATACATAATGAAACCAGCAAGCCGCCTCAATTTGTTGATGGCTTAAAGCTTCGCTACTTCTTTAACATTTCTGAAATGCTGAGTGCAGGTCAGACAATAAAGGATGTTGATGTACAGGTAATGTATGACGAAGCAAAGGTTATTGATGAAAAGGCAGCCGCCATAAAAGGGCCGTTTGCCTGGAATGAAGCCAATGGAGACTATTATATTGAGATAGACTGGAGCGGTAATGCTTTCTATGGCGACAGGGAGTTCCAGTTTGCACTGGTGGCGGCTCAGGACTCCAATTGGAAGACTCACTGGGATGTTACCAATGACTGGAGCAGAAAAAATATTACCAAGACCTATGCTATTAATGAGAATATTTCAGTCTTTAAAAATGGTGTAAAGGTATTCGGAAATGAGCCGGGAGACGGCACGGCGGGAATAAAACCGGGAGACCTGAATGAGGACGGAAATATAGATGCCATTGACTTTGCATTAATGAAGAAATACCTGCTGGATCAGACTGGAAATATAAAACTTGAAATATGGGATTTAAATAAGGACAAGGAAGTTAATGTCTTGGATCTTATGGAGTTGAAAAAGCTGCTGCTGGCAGCAAATCCATAGTCAAATAACAAACAGTTGGGAGGATTTTTTATGAAAAAATACATCAGCCTGTTTCTGTCAGTAACCCTTACATTGCTTACGTTGGTTTCTCTGCCTGTAACGGCAGCTGAAACCATAAAGCTGGGAGATGTGGATAATGATACTCAAATATCTGCATTGGATATGGCTAAGGTAAAGCAACATTTACTGGGCACAGTTGTTCTTACGGGAAATGCCTTTAAGGCAGCAGACGTAAATGCCAACGGTGAGATAGAAGCTCTCGATTTTGCGGAAATAAAGCAGTATCTGCTGGGCAAGATTACAAAATTTTCAGGTGATAATCAACAAACCGGTATAGGTATAACCTGGATGGACGGTAAAAATTTATATCCTGTTGGAGTTAATTATGCCTGGTATAACTGGTCATATGAGTTTTCCGACAATAATTGGAATTCAAATTTTGCCAGAATAAAGAGTGACCTGGACACCATGTCAACAAAGGGTATTCGTGCACTCAGATGGTGGGTGTTCCCTGATCTGGCCTATGGTCCTCTCTGGTCGGGCGCCAACGAAGGAAGTCTTTGCACCGGCCTTCCGGACAAGTGGGTGGATCACATGAAGGAAACCTGCGACTACGCACTGTCCAAGAATATTAAGATTTACTGGACAATTACAAGCTTTGACTGCGCAAGAGCGGACGATTCCGTAGACCATGATGATATTATAGACAATCCGACGGTACTGCAGAGTTTCCTGGATAATGCCATGAAGCCTATTCTTCTGAAACTGGGGGATCATCCGGGTGTAATGGGCTGGGATATCATCAATGAGCCTGAGTGGATCGTCAATAGAGAAGATAATGGTGAACCAAACGGTAAAGGTGAAAGCTTCCCGCTTTCAGCAATGAGAAACTATATCAAGACCACATGTGCATACATACACCAATATGCAAAGCAGCCTGTGAGCTTCGGAAGTGCAAACATGAAATGGCTTGGCGCACAGTATGATCTGTGGGACGGACTAGGTCTCGATTTCTATGATTTCCACTGGTATGACTGGGCAACACCGTATTTTAACCCGGTAAAGACTCCGGCATCAAGTCTCAATCTGGACAAGCCGGTAATTATTGGAGAAATGATGCCCGATTCAAAGAGTTCATCGTTGGGAATGACTCACAAGCAGGTTTTGGATGCAATATATAAAAACGGTTATGCCGGGTATATGCTCTGGTCCTGGAATGACGGGGCTTATGACTGCAAACCGTACATCGGAAGCGATTTCATCAATTTTGGAGCAGAGCATCCGGACGTGGTGCGATAAATATTAGGTTAAGGAGTGATTGTCTTGAAGAAAAAGTTAAATAAAATAGGAGCTGTCCTGTTAAGCGGAATTATCATGACTGCTTCGCTGCCGCCGGCCAATATGCTTGCAGCGGCCAATCCGGATTATTCAACGGCCTTTAAGGACTCAATACTTTTCTATGATTCCAATAAATGCGGCAAGGACGTTGCAAAGAACAACTTTTTCGATTGGAGAGGTGCCTGCCATACTGATGACGGCAGCGATGTGGGACTGGATTTATCCGGCGGCTACCATGATGCCGGTGACCATGTAAAGTTCGGATTGCCGCAGGGTTATGCAGCAGCAGTTCTGGGCTGGTCCTTATACGAATTCAAGGACGCTTTTGATTCAACCGGAAACACTGGGAAAATGCTGGAACAGTTGAAGTATTTTACGGATTATTTCCTGAAAAGTCATCCAAGTTCAAATGTATTCTATTACCAGATAGGTGAAGGAAATGAAGACCACACCTACTGGGGCGCTCCGGAAAAACAAACAGGCAGGAGGCAGACTTTATACAAGGCTGATTCAAGCAGTCCTGCCTCGGACATACTGGGTGAAACCTCTGCTGCACTTGCACTGATGTACCTGAATTACAAAAACATTGATTCAACATATGCAAATAAATGCCTGACTGCTGCTAAAGAGCTGTATGCCATGGGTAAGGCAAAAAAAGGTGTTGGCAACGGGCAATCCTTCTATCAGGCTACCAGCTATGGGGATGACCTGGCCTGGGGCGCTACCTGGCTGTATACCGCAACCGGCGACAGCAGCTATATTGCTGATGCCGAGGAGTTTATAGTCTTGGGCAATACCATGAATGAAAACAAGCTTCAGGACAAATGGACCATGTGCTGGGATGACATGTACGTGCCCGCTGCCTTAAGGCTGTCCCAGATAACCGGCAAACAGATTTACAAGGATGCCGTCCAGTTTAATTTCAACTACTGGAAGAACGACCTTGCCAAAACGCCGGGAGGTTTAAAATACCTGGCTAACTGGGGTGTATTGCGCTATGCGGCGGCAGAATCCATGGTAATGCTGATTGCCTGCAAGAGTAACCCTGACCAGTCCATTCTGAATCTTGCTAAAAGCCAGATTGATTACATACTGGGCAACAATCCTGCAAACATGTCCTATATCATAGGTTTCGGCAACAAATGGTGCACGCATCCCCATCACAGGGCTGCAAACGGGTATACCTATGCAAACGGTGACAATATGAAGCCGGCCCAGCATCTGCTCACAGGTGCACTGGTTGGAGGTCCCGACCAGAATGACAGGTTTATGGATGACGGCTCCCAGTATCAATATACTGAAGTTGCCATAGATTATAATGCAGGCCTTGTAGGCGCACTGGCAGGTTCTGTCAAGTTTTTCGGCGGAATAGTAATTCCTTCGAAGAAGGGCGATATAATTGATGATAAGAGTATAGATGCTCTTGATTTGGCCGGCTTGAAGAAATATTTGCTGACTAATGACAGCACTGGCCTAACCCTTGAAAATGCCGACATGAATGATGACGGTAATATTGACGCCATTGATTTTGCTTTGCTGAAAAAGGCCATTATGAATTAAAGCCGTAAATAACAGTAAAGCAAATTATAGTTGAATCCTGTGGCGAAAAGGCCTTTAGCTCAACACTTTAAAGAGAGCTTCAATGCTTGCATCAGCCGGAGCAGTACTTTGTTTTTGTAAACCTACATAAAGTGCTGTTCCGGCATTTTAGAATGATTAGCTGCAATTTTATTTTAAGATTTACAAACAGGAGGTCAATATGAAGGGTAAAAAGCTTTCAATAGCGTATGTTTTCCTTATATTTGCTCTGATTTTCACGCTGCAGCCTGCTTACACTTTCGCAGCAGTAACGCAGCAGACGTATAACTGGCGCAATGTAACTATCGGCGGCGGCGGTGGTTTTATTCCCGGAATAGTCTATAATACCACAGAAAAAGGACTTGTATATGCCAGAACGGACATGGGAGGTGCATACCGCCTGGATACAGCTACAAATACCTGGATTCCGCTTACGGATTCCTTTGATTTCAGTGAATACAGCTATTATGGGATTGAGAGTATAGCTACCGATCCCATCGATACGAACAAGGTATATGCGGCAGCAGGCATGTATACTAACGACTGGCTTCCAAACAAGGGAACAATACTGCGTTCAAAGGATAAAGGAAATACCTGGGAAAAGACAGAGCTTCCCTTCAAATTCGGAGGAAATAATCCCGGCAGATCCATGGGTGAGCGCCTTGCAATAGATCCCAACAACAATGCCGTTCTTTACCTGGGCACAAGATGCGGTAACGGACTATGGAGAAGTACCGACTATGGTGCTACCTGGTCAAAGGTAGACAGCTTTCCTAATCCGGGGACATATATATACGATCCCAACTATGACTATTCAAAGGACATAATTGGTGTGGTATGGGTGGCCTTTGACAAAAGCAGCAGTACAAAAGGCACTACCACTAAAAATATTTATGTGGGAGTAGCTGATAAGAAAGAGAGCATCTATCAAAGCACTGACGGAGGAAAAACGTGGCAGGCAGTGAAGGGTCAGCCTGCAGGTTATCTGCCCCATCATGGCGTATTGAGCTCCAACGGATTCTTATATATTACATACAGTGATTCCTGCGGTCCATATGACGGAGCAAAGGGAGATGTATGGAAATTTGACACTAAGAACGGAACCTGGACAAGAATAAGCCCTATTCCTTCTACAAAGAGTGACGGCTCCGACAATGGGGACAACTATTTTGGCTATGGAGGTCTGACTATTGATGCTCAAAATCCCAATACGATAATGGTTACAAGTCTGGTATCCTGGTGGCCTGACGATATGATATGGAGAAGCCTTGACGGGGGGACAACCTGGAGCAGGATTTGGGATTGGGGAAATTACCCTGAGCGCATACTGAAGTATACCCATGACATTTCAGGAGCACCATGGCTGGATTGGGGTGCCGCCTCAAGTACACCCTTGCCCGAGGTAAAGCCAAAGCTTGGGTGGATGATAGGCGATATAGAAATAGATCCCTTTAATTCGGATAAGATGATGTATGGAACAGGTGCCACCATTTATGGGACCGACAACCTGACCGCCTGGGATAAGAATGAGAAAATCAAGCTGACGGTCAAAGCCGCAGGCATTGAGGAAACAGCAGTTCAGGGACTGATAAGTCCGCCGTCGGGAGCATCTCTCATAAGCTCTCTTGGTGATATTTGCGGCTTCAGGCATGAGAGCCTGGATACAGTTTGTTCAAAAATGATGATTCCTGTATATGGAACGACTACAAGTCTGGATTATGCAGAGCTGTCTCCCGGTTTCATGACAATTGCAGCCAAGAGTGAGACAAATGATGTCAGGCGTATTTCCTTCTCTTATGATGGAGGCAAAAACTGGTTCCAGGCAAGCAATGAACCTTCAAATTCCGTGGGAGGAGGAGTTGTGGCAGCCTCAGCCGATGCCACCTCGGTTGTCTGGGCACCTGAAAATTCAGTACCCAGTGTAACCACCAATAACGGAAGCTCATGGACAGCTTGTACAGGACTGCCAAGCAATACCTTTGTGGTTTCAGACCGGGTTAACGGAAAGAAGTATTACGGCTTCAGCAATGGCAGCTTCTATAGAAGCACCGATGGAGGAGTCAAATTCACTGTGACTTCCGCTGCCGGACTTCCTGCAAATGCAAAAATAAAGGCGGTTCCGGGCGTAGAAGGTGATATATGGCTGGCTGCCCGTGAAGATGGCTTATGGCATTCCACCGACGGCGGAACGGCATTTACCCGACTTAATGGTGTTGAAACCGCATATGTTGTCGGCTTTGGCAAAGCTGCCCCGGGAAAGAGTTACCCCGCAATCTATATTACCGGCAAAGTTGAAGGGGTTACAGGCTTTTTCCGTTCCGATGACGGAGGTGCATCCTTTATCAAAATAAATGACAGCAAGCATAACTATGGTGCTGTTGACTCTGCCATTACAGGTGATCCCAGAGTGTACGGACGTGTGTACATAGGCACTAACGGGCGTGGTATTGTTTACGGAGATATAGCAGGTTCCACTGAAATACTGCAAGGTGATCTTAACGGTGATAAAGCTGTGGATGCGCTGGATTTGGCCCTGATGAAAAGCTATCTGCTGGGAAAAATAGTGGATTTCCCCGTTGTGGACGGCCTGAAAGCGGCAGATATGAATAAGGACAACAGTATAGACTCACTTGACTATGCCGCCTTAAAGATATATTTGCTGCAAGTACCCAACTGATAAGAATTCCTTGGCTGATAAAGGCCTTGCCGGTGTGAAAAGGCCAAGCAGGCTAAAATAATATATCAATATGGAGGCTGTTTTATGTTTAAAAGATTCCTGATATGTTTTTTGCTCGCCTCACAGGTATTATGTTTCTGTATGCCGCAGAATGCGGCTAAGGCTGCAGGACAGAGGCAGATGGAATACCTTGACCGCGGCATGGTCGCTGTAAAAACAAGTAATGGTGTTTTTATCAGTTGGAGAATGCTGGGAACCGACCCGGCGGATATTGCCTTTAACCTTTACAGAGACGGAAGTAAAGTCAATACGTCTTTAATTAATAAGGCAACAAGCTTCCTTGATACCGCAGGTACATTAAATTCAAAGTATTATGTATGCGTGGTTAAAAACGGTATTGAACTGGACAGATCGGAGAGTACCGGTGTTCTGGCACAAAACTATCTTTCTCTGGCTCTGAACGTGCCGGCATCTGGAACCACCAAATCGGGCGAAAGCTATTCCTATAGTGCCAATGACTGTTCTGTGGGTGACCTTGACGGGGACGGGCAGTATGAAATAATCGTAAAATGGGATCCGTCCAATTCAAAGGACAACTCTCAAAGCGGGTATACGGGAAACGTGTATCTGGATGCTTACAAACTAAACGGCAGGTTGCTGTGGAGAATTGACCTGGGCAGGAATATAAGGGCAGGAGCTCATTATACGCAGTTTATGGTATACGACCTGGATGGTGACGGAAAGGCGGAGCTTGCCTGCAAAACCGCCGACGGCACAAAGGATGGCAAGGGTACTGTGATTGGCAATGCCAGCGCGGACTATACCAATTCCAGCGGATACATATTGTCAGGACCGGAGTACCTTACTATATTCAACGGGGAGACGGGAGCAGCCCTGACCACTGTCAGCTACGAGCCGGCAAGGGGAAGTGTCGCTTCATGGGGTGATAACTACGGAAACCGTGTAGACCGTTTTCTTGCCTGTATTGCCTACCTGGACGGGGTAAGGCCGAGTCTGGTGATGTGCCGGGGCTACTATACAAGGTCTGTGCTTGTTGCATACAACTGGAGGGAGGGAAAACTGTCAAAACAATGGACCTTCGACAGCAGTACGTCAGGCTACTCCGATTATGCGGGACAAGGCAACCACAATCTCAGTGTGGGTGATGTGGACAGTGACGGCAGGGATGAAATCATCTATGGGGCCTGTGCCATTGATGACAACGGAAAAGGTTTGTACACAACCAAACTGAACCATGGTGATGCCCTTCACCTGTCGGATATGAACCCGGACAGACCCGGGCTTGAGGTGTGGCAATGTCATGAAACGGCATCAAGTGCTTCCGCGGGAGAATTCCGGGACGCAAAAACCGGACAGCTTATCTGGGGGCTCCCAGGAACCGATGATACCGGAAGAGCACTGGCTTTGGACATCGATCCCCGCTATAAGGGCTTTGAATTATGGACCTCCAGCAGTGACGGCGTTTACAGTATAAACAAGACCCGGATTTCTACTGCCAAACCTACAATTAATTTTGGCATCTGGTGGGACGGAGATTTGAGCCGGGAGCTGCTTGACGGGAATAAAATTGATAAGTGGGATTACTCAAGCAGTACCTTGAAAAGACTGCTCACTGCAACGGAATGCTCCTCCAATAACTCCACCAAGGCAAATCCCTGCCTAAGTGCTGATATTCTTGGTGATTGGAGAGAGGAAGTCATATGGAGGACAACAGACAATAAGTACCTACATATCTATACTTCTACAGAAGCCACCGTCAACAAGCTTTATACACTTATGCATGACCCTCAGTACAGGCTGAGTATAGCTTGGCAAAATGTTGCCTATAACCAGCCTCCACATACCGGCTTCTATCTTGGAAACGATATGGCCCAAGCACCGGTGCCGGCTATATATACTCCGCAGCCGGCCAGTGCAGTCGTGACCGGTGATGTAAACGGTGACGGCCAGGTGGATGCATTGGATTTGGCAGTGCTTAAGCAGTATTTGCTGAATTCAGATGTAAAAATAAATCAAGAGAATGCGGACCTGAATTCTGATAAAGACATCAATGCCCTTGATTTTGCCATGCTTAAAATGAAATTGTTAAACTAAACTAAAACAGGTTATTTATATGAAGGGAGATTGAAATAATATGATTAAATTAAAGAGAGTTATTTCTCTGCTATGTGTGTTTGCAGTACTGACAGCATTTATGTTCGCAGGAACATTTACTGTAAATGCAGCCAATACCAATAATGATGACTGGCTGCATTGCAAGGGCGACAAAATCTATGACATGAATGGAAACGAGGTTTGGCTTACAGGAGCGAACTGGTTTGGTTTCAATTGCAGCGAGAACGTATTCCACGGTGCCTGGTATGATGTTAAAACAATTCTCACCAGTGTTGCCGACAGAGGTATCGGCTTATTGAGAATACCTATTTCAACCGAGCTGCTGTACAGTTGGATGGCTGGAACCCCCAACAAGGTTTCCAGTGTCACAGCCGCCAATAACCCTCCTTATCATGTTTGCAATCCGGATTTCTATGACACTGCCACCGGCAAGACCAAGAACAGCATGGAAATATTCGATATAATCATGGGTTACTGCAAGGAACTTGGCATAAAGGTTATGATAGATGTACACAGTCCTGATGCAAACAACTCAGGTCACATGTACCCCCTTTGGTATGGACTGACCACTCCTACAGCAGGTGTAATTACTACACAGAAATGGATAGATACTCTGGTGTGGCTGGCCAATAAATATAAGAATGACGATACCATCCTGGCTTTTGATTTAAAGAATGAGCCTCACGGAAAACGCGGCTATACTGGTGGTACTGCTCCTTCAGACATGGCAAAATGGGATAATTCCACAGATGAAAACAACTGGAAATATGCCGCTGAAAAATGTTCCAAGGCAATACTGGCAGTAAATCCAAAACTGTTAATGGTAATTGAAGGTGTTGAGCAATATCCTAAAACCGAAAAAGGCTATACCTATGACACACCGGATGTCTGGGGTGCGTCAGGAGACGCTGCTCCCTGGCATGGTGCCTGGTGGGGAGGAAACTTAAGAGGGGTAAAGGATTATCCTGTAAATCTGGGTGCGTTAAACAGCCAGATTGTATACTCGCCACATGATTACGGTCCGTCAGTATATAACCAGACATGGTTTGACAAGGATTTTACAACACAGACACTCCTTGACGATTACTGGTATGACTCCTGGGCATACATTGATGATAAGGGAATTGCGCCGCTTCTTATAGGCGAGTGGGGCGGACACATGGATGCCGGAAAGAATCAAAAATGGATGACCTTATTGAGAGATTACATGGTCAAAAACCGTATAAGTCATACATTCTGGTGTATTAATCCAAATTCCGGAGATACAGGCGGATTGATAGGAAATGACTGGGCAACCTGGGATGAGGCAAAATATGCATTATTAAAGCCTGCATTATGGCAGGCAAACGGAAAATTCATCGGACTGGATCATCAGATACCGCTGGGTTCCAAGGGAATCTCATTGAACCAGTATTATGGCGGGACCATACCTGATCCTGATCCCGATCCGGTTCTTCTGGGAGATGCCAATGAGGACGGAGCTGTAGACATTCTGGATTGCGCGCTTATCAAGCAGTACATACTCAATCCTGAGACAAAGATCAACAAAAAGAATGCAGATATGAATTCTGACGGAGAAATAGACGCACTGGATTTCGCAGCGCTTAAGGCACAGTTGCTTAAAGGATGACAATGACCAGTAAAATGTAAGTCTGCCGGCGGAGCTCTATAAACGCCGGTCACATAAATATCATGCAAGAGGGTGTATGCCGAATTTACGGTATACACCCTCTTCAAGTTTTGTGCAAATAACTAATGATAATAACCACATATGGTACATACACCAGTAGTTGGTGAGCAACTTTCAATTTTGTAGCCATCGCATACAGTGCAATATCTCATATGTACCGAAACACTTGAGGGATAACCGGGAACGGTTTTGTATGCCCATGAATAATGATAAGTATGCAGTCCAGTAATCACATTGAATCCTTTAACATCCTGAGTAGTAGGTGCTGTTGCGAAACGCTGCTCCATTCCGCACATTAATTTATCATAATTACCAGTATCATATATATCACCTAGTCCGAAAGCATGACCAAATTCATGAGCTGCAGTTACTGCGGTAAAGGAATAATAACGATTAAATTTGATTTTCCAAAATGTAAGATGACCAGATGAATTAGCATATTGATTATAAAAGAGTGCAATAATAGAATCTTTAGGTACTTCATAAGTATGTATAGTACCTATCCCGGATGAACTTTCACTTATATTTCCATAACTACTCCATTTACTTGTTACTTGCTCCGTTTCTTATTATGTTTTTGTATGTGTCAGTCATGTTTCTATCATTTGAATCAAACTTATATGTGGTGCTGTTTGATTGAGAATGACAATTTTCGAGTATACTCCATCCGCACAATTCGCCCCATTCAATTATTCCAGACTGATTAGATGGGTGTGCAAAAATTGGGTAATTACTAATTACAAATATTATAAATACAATGACTAACAGTTTGAATTTCGTAATTCTCTTTTTCATTATAACCCTCACTTATTTTTTTGTTTTTCAATTAACTTCTCCATTTTTTCTAAATCATAGGTTTCGTCAAAAACGTCATGTGGACTTGAGAAAAACAATACAGGATTATCAGTAGTAATATTCTTAAGCAGAGTGCTTTTAATTTTACTGTTATCAGCCGTTACTTTCGCTTCCGATAATTCAGGACAATTACCAACCTGTTTTACAACATAGTCGCGCCCGTCGGAGTTTACAATTCTGAATATACCGGTGTGTGCACCTAATATGTAGTAAACATCTCCATAGCCTTCCATTTCCGCCTTTGCAAGATATAGTATTAATCTGTCATTAATTTTGAATAAAGGATTATCCTTGATAGTGTAATTTGAATTACCTGTCTGTATCAGATTTATTTCTTTAAGGTTATTGTTTACGTTGTTTTTGTATGTTTTTTCCAATTTTGCTTTAAATATTGTTCTTTCTAATTCCTCGTCAACCTCACCAAGCCATTCAGTAATCTTAATTTGTGCTATAATATCTGCTTCCTTGTATGATTCATCAAAATTGAAGCCTATAACGCTGGCGGACATTTGGCCCTTAAGGCCTATCTGATGCGGGGTATCCTTAATGGCTTGTTCCTTTTCTATACTACCACACCCACTTAATGTCAGTATCGAAACAGAAAACAAAATTAAGAAACTAAGAATTTTCTTCATTTGCCTTTGCCTCTCAAAAGTATATTTTCATATAAAAGTGCAACAATAGTTTGATGCAGGGGCTTAAGTTAATGACATGGATGTTCCTATTATCCTATCCCCAGCAGGTACTTTTTTAGCTGCGCAAGATCCAAAACATCCACACTTCCGCTGAAATCCATATCGGCAGCAGCTAAGGCATCACCTTCCAAGAGCCTTTGCCCCAGCAGGTGCATCTTCAGAAGTGAAAAATCTATGGCATCCACCTGTTCGTCAGCATTCAAATCACCGGTAATTACCGGTGTGACCACCAGCGGTTGATCCGTCCGGAAGGGAGAAGCCGGAAAGCCTGCTCTGTTATACAGGTTGCCGGTGGGATTGTTGGCCCAGGCATATCTGACGGTTTCAGGCTGCGATACGGCAGAAGACCCTACCAGAATGCTGTCACCGTCAATTACGGCATCCGCCCAGACATATATTCCATTGGAGCCTGCAATGGCAAAGCCCTTCAATAATTCGTCAGAAACTTGTCTGACAGGCTCCAGGCCTGTTTTAATTCCTGCCATCAAACCACCTGCGGTATTTTTAAAATGAAGTCTTATCCTGCCATTTTCTTTTGTAATTCCGCTATATACCGGACCTGAATATGTAATGTTCCTGTTGTAGAATTTCCCCAGAGCACACAAGGCGGCCCGCTTTCCCAAGTCCTGTTTGTTTTTGGGATGTATGTCCTCTTCACCGATATCAATGGTTGTAACAAGTCCGATATTTTTATCGCTTTGGGCAACCATTGCCTGAGCTTCTCTGACTGTTGTCCAGGGAACTGACTCTACAGGGCTTGTCTGCTTTTGCAGATAATTTGGAAGCTGAACTATTATAAAAGGCGCATCAATTAAACCAAGTCCGGTACGCCAGTCACTAACCAGGGTTTTAAGCTGTTTTTCATACAGGTAGTCAAACTGTGTGTTGGACTCTCCCTGATACCAGAGCACTCCTTTGAATTTAACCGGTTTTAAAGGAGCAATCATACCGTTGTAATATACATTTACCGAACCGGGATTATAGCCGGAAACGTTGTTTTCCGCCTTGAACCTTGCAAAGGCTTCATTGCTTATCCAGCTTTCTATCTGGGTACCGCCCACCGCCGAACAAATAATGCCTATTGGGACATCCAGCCCGGCATTGAGCTCCCTGGCAAAGAAGTATGCGGCTCCTGACAGGTTTCCCACCGTATCGGGGCTGCATTGATACCAACTGCTCACATAGCCGAAGGTATCAACGGGAGTCGAACTGCTGCCGTATGGTGTTGTAAAAAAACGTATGTTTGGATTGGTGGAATTCTTTGCCTCAGTGTCACCGTTAAGAACAAAAGGGAGCTGCATGGCCATATTTGATTGTCCGGCACAAAGCCATACCTCTCCGAAAAAAATATCCTTCAGTGTTACGGTTGTCTTGCCCGAAACCTTTAATTCATACGGACCTCCTTTGGAAAAGGGCAGCAGCTTGGCTTGCCACCTTCCGTCAGAGGCTGCCGTGCAGGTTGAAACATTTCCTCCCAGCTCCACTGTAATTTTTTCTCCCGGGGAGGCCCAGCCCCATATGTTGTTTTCAACTTCTCTCTGCAAAACCATATGATCGCTGAAAATAGGATGTAAAAATGGTTTTCCGGAGGAATCGGCCTGCACATCAGATACCGGAAGATATAGACCTGACACCATTGAAAAAAGAAAAACCAGTGTAATCAGCTTGACCTTTAATGAGCTTGCTTTCATCACAAAAATCCTCCTTTAATGTCCTTGAACGTTCAAAGACCTTAATAAAGCCTGTATTTATTTTTATACTACTATATGAAAAGGTACAAATCAACAATTATGTAAAAACATGTATGTTTGTGTGGTTTTTTACCGTTTATTGAAATACCGTCTACTAAAAAAATTTAATAAAAAGTTTTACTTTAATGCACTAAACTATTGACAGACTTTTGGCCAAATGTTAATATTTTTATAACTTATAAACCATATAAGAATTATATGGTATAAAAATTTGATTCCGGAAGCAGACAATTATTTTTTTGTTATAAAACATATAAAAAATATATGATTACTAATGTATTGTAAAGGAGAAATAAATTATGAGGGCACCCAACAAAAAATCAAGCATTGCTATTACAATCCTGAGTATTTTAATCAGTTTTTCATTGCTGGCAGGCTGCGGAAGCAGCGGAGTGCAGACAAACTCCTCCGGCAGTGGGGCAGCAAAGGGCCCGGTAACCCTGCTGAATGTATCCTATGATCCCACCAGGGAGCTGTATCAGGCCTATAATGAAGCCTTTTCAAAGTACTGGAAAGAAAAGACCGGACAGGATGTGACAATCCAGCAATCCCATGGAGGCTCAGGCAGTCAGGCAAGAACGGTTATTGACGGAAATGAAGCCGATGTGGTCACTTTGGCTCTGGCCTATGATATTGATTCCATCAATAAGAACAAAGAGCTTATTAACAAGGAATGGCAAAAGAGACTTCCCAATAATTCCACACCCTACACATCAACAATAGTATTTCTGGTAAGGAAAGGGAATCCGAAGAATATCAAGGACTGGGATGATTTGGTGAAAGCCGGAATCCAGGTAATAACTCCAAACCCGAAAACCTCCGGGGGAGCGCGCTGGAATTATCTTGCAGCCTGGGGCTATGCTCTGAGGAATAATAATAATGACCAGCAAAAAGCCAAGGAATTTGTGAAGGCCTTGTTTGAGAATGTACCGGTATTGGACTCGGGAGCACGGGGAGCCACAACCACCTTCGTTGAGCGTGGGTTGGGCGATGTGCTTGTAGCATGGGAAAATGAAGCATTTCTTTCAATCAATGAACTTGGAAAAGACAAATTTGAAATAGTGGTACCGTCGGTAAGCATACTGGCAGAACCTCCCGTATCAGTTGTGGACTCAGTTGTAGACAAAAAAGGCACCAGAGAGGTTGCAGAGGCATATCTGGAATACCTTTACAGTGATGAGGGCCAGGAAATAGCTGCTAAAAATTATTACAGGCCAAGAAATGAGAATATAGCAAAAAAATATTCCCAGCAGTTTCCACAGATAACCCTTTTTACCATTGATGAAGAATTCGGCGGCTGGACAAAAGCGCAGCAGGAACATTTTGCAGACGGTGGTGTATTTGACCAGATATATGTAAAAAAGTAATATACATAAATCAATTCCTTAAGGGAGAGTCAGAATCCCTTAAGGAATTAAATCCGAGGTGAATATGAATCTTAGCATAAAGCCCATAAAACTTAAACAACAAAGCGTTATACCCGGCTTTGGACTGACCATGGGAATAACCATTCTATACATAACCCTTCTGATTTTAATTCCGGTTGCCATGGTATTTGTAAATAGCTCGACACTTGGCCTGAAAAGTTTTTGGGAGATTGCGGCAAGTCCCAGGGTGCTGGCTTCACTCAGGGTATCCTTTGGAACGGCTTTTCTGGCCGCTTCCATAAATGCAGTTTTTGGACTGTTGATGGCCTGGGTGCTGGAACGCTATTCCTTCCCCGGAAAAAAGCTCATAGACGGCCTCATAGATTTGCCATTTGCACTGCCCACGGCGGTGGCGGGTATATCCCTTACCACGCTTTATGCGCCAAACGGCTGGCTGGGAAGGCTTTTTGAACCCCTTGGAATTAAAATTTCCTATACGCCTCTGGGAATAACGGTTGCCTTGATATTTATAAGCTTTCCCTTTGTTATAAGGACGGTTCAGCCTGTCCTTCACAGTTTTGACACCGAGGTTGAGGAAGCGGCGGCCTGTCTGGGAGCAAGCAGGTTTCAGACCTTCAGAAAGATAATAATTCCGGAACTGCTGCCGGCACTTATAACGGGCTTTGCACTTTCCTTTGCAAGAGCTCTGGGCGAATATGGCTCGGTAGTGTTCATTTCAGGCAATATGCCCATGAAGACTGAAATTACACCCTTATTAATCAGAACAAAGCTCGAGCAGTACGACTACTCCGGCGGAACAGCAGTTGCAGCAATCATGCTGATAATATCCTTTGCCATGCTGCTGGTAATAAACTTATTTCAGTGGTGGGCGGGAAACAGGCATAAAATGCGGTAAATCTGATTTCTTACTATAAATAAAATTGGAGGGGACATATGGCAGGAAGCATACCGTTAAAAACAAAATATTCCAATGAAATCAATGCTCGGAAAAAACCGTCCGGAGATTCAAAATTGGTCAGAATAGTTCTTATTGCCATAGCAGTACTGTTTTTTGTGATTATGCTGCTGGTTCCTCTGATATCGGTCTTTGTGAAGGCCTTTGAACAGGGGACAAAGGTATACCTGGCAGCAATAAGCGACCCTATAGCCTTATCGGCCATAAAGCTGACACTGCTGACCATAGCAATTGTTGTACCTGTAAACACAATATTCGGAATTATTGCAGCCTGGGCGGTCTCAAAATTCAAATTCAAGGGAAAAAATATTCTTATTACCATAATCGATCTGCCCTTTGCCATTTCACCGGTTGTTGCAGGACTGATATTCGTTTTGCTGTTCAGCACAAGTCACGGTCTTCTGGCTCCGGTATTGAACGAGCTTGGACTGAAGATTATTTTTGCGCCTCCCGGGATTATATTGGCCACACTGTTCGTAACACTTCCATTTGTTGCAAGGGAACTGATTCCTCTCATGGAATCCCAGGGAACTGCCGAGGAGGAAGCAGCCCTTACCTTGGGTGCAAGCGGCTTCAAAACCTTCTGGCTTATAACTCTTCCCAATATAAAATGGGCGCTTTTATATGGAATAATGCTGACTGCTGCCAGGGCCGCCGGGGAATTCGGAGCCGTATCCGTGGTATCCGGGCACATCAGAGGCTTGACCAATACAGTTCCCCTTCACGTTGAGATACTGTATAACGAGTATAAGTTTTCTGCTGCTTTTGCAGTTGCCTCGTTGTTAACCGTGATTGCAATTATCAATCTGATAATCAAAAACATATCAGATTGGAAAATAAGCCAGCAATTCAAATAGCCGGAACAGCAGAGAGAGCTTCAAACTGATTTTAGTGCGTGAAATACGCAGAGGGGAGATTATATGAGCATAGAAATTTCTAATATTTCAAAAACCTTTGATTCATTCAAGGCTCTCAGCAACATTGATCTGAAAATAAATACCGGTGAGCTGGTGGCATTGCTCGGACCGTCAGGTTCCGGTAAAACTACCTTGCTAAGGATAATTGCAGGCTTGGAAACCTCAGATGCCGGAAACATCATATTTGACGGAGAAGATAATACCGAAAAGAGTACCCAGGACAGAAAGGTGGGTTTTGTTTTTCAGCATTATGCCCTGTTCAAGCATATGACGGTTTTTGAAAACATAGCCTTCGGACTGAAGGTAAGGCCTTCCAAACTCAGGCCGGGCAAGGAGTATATCGAAAAAAAGGTGCATGAGCTGCTGGCCCTTGTAAAAATGGAGGAGCTGGCAAAGCGCTACCCCTCACAGTTGTCGGGAGGACAGCGTCAAAGGATAGCCCTGGCAAGGGCACTTGCAGTGGAACCGAAGGTGCTGCTGCTGGATGAGCCCTTTGGAGCACTGGATGCAAAAGTGCGAAAAGACCTTCGAAGATGGCTCAGAAAGCTTCATGACGAGTACCCTATAACAAGCGTGTTTGTGACCCATGACCAGGAGGAAGCCCTTGATGTGGCAGACAGGATCGTAATTCTCAATCAAGGCAGGATAGAACAGATAGGTACACCGGAAGAAGTATACGACAATCCGGCAAATCCATTTGTATATAATTTTCTCGGCAATGTAAACCTGTTTCATGGAAGGGTTCATAACGGAAAAATCGAACTTGGGGGCTTGAAGCTTGACGTTCCGGAAAACACTGAGGCAGGAGACAGGGATGTTATAAGCTATATCAGGCCACATGATATTGAAATAAGTCTTGAACCTGCAGAAAACGGATTCATAGCCGCGGCTATCATATTTATACGGGCAGTAGGTCCAATAGTAAACCTTGAAATGAAAAGAATTGATACAGGGGACTACATTGAGGTTGAAATCAGCAAGGAGATATATAAAAAGCTGCAGCTTAAGGAAAAGCAGACAGTATATGTCAAACCGAAGGATTTCAAAGTTTTCATTCCGGAGGATTATATAATATAGACATTTTTTTTGAAAGCTTTTAACTAATTTGGTAAAAAGTCGGGTGTTGCGTATGAGTATTAAGAACCTTTTCAGTGAATTGTCCGTGGAATCAAAGAATATTTTCCGCCTGGTGCTGCATAATCAGGCAGCAACTAAATCAGACCTGTCTGAGCTTTCTGAAATGAAGCTGACAAGTTTGAGAAGAATGATGCAGCCTCTTGAAGAAATCAGCCTGCTGACCAGGGCTGAAATAGGGGAATCCACCGGAGGCAGAAGACCGGTGCTGTTTGATGTTAATCCTGCAAAATATTATATTGTGGGAATTGATATATCAAGGACCTATACACAGTTGGTAATTACAAATTTGAAAATGCAGCCCATAAAAAAGTTCAGATTTGAAATGAATACGGAGTCCACTCCAAAATTGACTCTGAGCTTAATACTAAGCTGGATAAAAGAGGTCCAGGAAAAAATTATAAAGCAAAACGGAAAAATCATCGGAATGGGCATCGGTACCGTAGGCCCTCTGGACAGAAAAAACGGTATGATTCTCAATCCCGAAAAGTTTGAAGCTCCGGGGTGGGAAAACATACCGCTCAAGTCCATCTTTGAAAAAAGGCTGGGAATACCGGTTGTTATTGATAATGGAGCAAATGCGGCAGTTTTGGCGGAAACATATTATGGAATAGGCAAGGGCATCAGAAATGTCATCTACATTAACTGCGGTGTGGGTATAAGGACCGGCCTGATTTCATCGGGTGTATTTGTAAGGAATATAAATGACTCTGAAGACGCTTTTGCCCATATGATGATCTATGCCGACGGGAACAAATGCTCCTGCGGCAACAGTGGCTGTATTGAGTCCTACTGCTCCATATTCACAATAACTGAAAGGTATAAAAGCCTGAAAAGCAGGGTTTCACAGCAGGATTTTGAAAAGATAGCCTTTACTGATATTTGTAATGCCGCGGCTAGCGGTGACGGGGTTGCTCTCAAGGTAATTCAGGAATCGGCAGAAATTATGGGCGATGGGCTCTCAAATATGATAAAGCTTCTGAATCCTGGAATTGTCATTTTAAGCGGGCCGCTTATAAAACACTCCGGAATATTTTATGAAAAATGTACTGAAACTGCTCTGGAAAAATGCCGGGCTCACGGTGACAAGAAAATATTTTTCAGCAACGGAGGCTTTTTCAATAGTAGCGCCATAGCTGTGGGAGCGGCTGCCATGGTGCTTGAGAGCTTTTTGGACAATAGGGCCTTAAATTGACAAGCTTTTATCAGCCACAAAAATAAAGAAAGGTGGAAGAAATGAAATGGAAAAATTTGATTTGAAGGCGTTGAATGATCAATATTCAAGTGCGACCGACGTTGTTAAATATTCACTTGAAAAGCTGGGAACCTCCAAGGTTGCACTGGCTTCCAGTCTTTCTATTGAAGACCAGGTACTTACTCATATGCTTCTGGAGCTTGACCCCAAGGCCAGGATTTTTGTAATTGATACCGGCAGGCATTTTCAGAAGACCTATGATTTGATGGAGCAGACAATGCTCAGGTATAAGTTCAATTACGAGGTGTATGCACCGGAGAGCAAAGACCTGGAAGAAACAGTTTCCAGGCTGGGGCCGAATTTCTTTTACGAAAGCGTGGAGCTCAGGAAGAAGTGCTGCGAGATCAGAAAGGTAAAGCCCTTGAAAAGGGTTTTGAGTACGGTTGACGGTTGGATATGCGGTCTGAGAAGAGACCAGTCCCCCACACGTCAGGACATGCATATTTTCGAATGGGACGACGGGAATTCAATATATAAGATTAATCCCATTGTTCACTGGTCTGAGGAGCAGGTGTGGGAGTATATCAAGGCAAACAATATTCCATACAGCCACCTTTACAATACGGGCTTCCGAAGCATTGGCTGCGAGCCCTGTACCAGGGCGGTACAGCCGGGACAGGACATACGCAGCGGTAGATGGTGGTGGGAAGATCCGGACAAAAAGGAATGCGGACTCCATCTGGGAGGACACAAGCCTGCCTGAAATGTCATAGGTCAACGACCGGTTTTCAACTATATTGGTACGCAATGGAAGCGTAGATTGGAGATAATTATGAATCATTTGGATAAATTGGAGGCTCAGAGTGTTTACATACTCAGAGAAGCATACAGGGAATTCAAGAATATTTGCATGCTCTGGTCCATAGGAAAGGACAGCACTGTACTTTTATGGCTTGCCAGAAAGGCCTTTTTCGGACATGTGCCCATACCCCTGGTACATATAGACACACACTATAAAATTCCTGAAATGATCCAATACAGGGATGACCTGGCCTTAAAGTGGAAGCTGACCATGGTCTACGGTGAAAACACCCAGGCCCTGGCTGAGAAAAGGACCTTTCCGGACGGAAAGGCGGACAGAATCACCTGCTGCCAGAATCTTAAGTCGGAGGCCTTGAAAAATACCCTGTCAGGAGAATGGAACAGATATGTAATGAACCACAGTACTGGAAAATACATTCAGGATACAAACAGGGAGAAATATACCGGAGTTATAGTCGGAGTAAGGGCGGACGAAGAAGGCAGCCGTTCAAAGGAAAGATATTTTTCACCCAGGGACAAGGAAAATGACTGGGATGTGGGAGATCAGCCCCCTGAATTCTGGAATCAGTTCAAGACGGATTTTGCACCCGGCACCCACATAAGAATACATCCCTTGCTGGACTGGACCGAGCTGAATATATGGGAATACATTGAACGGGAGAATATTCCCATAACCTCACTGTACTTTGACAGGGGAGACGGAAAGCGCTACAGGTCGCTGGGCTGCTATCCTTGCACCACTCCGGTGGATTCCACCTCAAAGAACGTAAGTGATATCATCGAGGAATTGAAAAGCGGCAAATTTGCAAATATTGCCGAAAGATCAGGCCGCGCCCAGGACAAGGATGACGGCGGCGGACTTGAAACTCTGCGCAGGGGAGGATACATGTAAATGGAAAACAGAGAACAGATGAACATAGTAATAGTAGGGCATGTGGATCACGGTAAAAGCACCGTAATAGGAAGACTCCTGGCAGATACCGATTCCTTGCCCGAAGGTAAGCTGGAAGCTGTAAAGGAATACTGCAAAAAGAATTCCAGGCCCTTTGAGTACGCGTTTCTGCTGGATGCCCTGAAGGATGAACAGGCCCAGGGAATAACCATTGACACTGCGCGCTGCTTTTTTAAAACCGGAAAGAGGGACTATATAATCATAGATGCACCCGGCCACATTGAATTTCTCAAAAACATGGTAACAGGAGCTTCAAGAGCTGAGGCCGCCCTGCTTGTAATTGACGCAAAGGAAGGCATCAGGGAAAATTCAAAACGCCACGGTCATATTGTTTCCATGCTTGGAATCAAACAGGTGGTTGTGCTGGTAAATAAAATGGATCTTGTGGATTTTGACAGCGATGTATTTAATTCCATAAAGTCTGAATTTACCGAATTCCTTACAAAAATAAATATAAAGCCCTTGAATTTCATACCAATAAGCGCATTTAACGGTGACAACATAGCAGCCGCTTCGGAAAATACCTTGTGGTATGAGGGACCTACCGTGCTGGCGCAATTGGACGGGTTTGCAAATAAAAAGGAAAATCGTGAGCTTCCTTTCCGTATGCCGGTACAGGATATATACAAGTTTACAGAGGAAAATGACGACAGAAGAATTGTAGCCGGAACTGTCCTGAGCGGGAATGTAAAAGCCGGTGATGAAGTGGTTTTCCTGCCCTCTCAAAAGAAAAGCATTATAAGCAGCATTGAGAGCTTTAACACTGCGCCTGCCGAAACTGCATATGCCGACCAGGCTGTAGGTTTTACACTGAAAACCCAGATATACATAAAGCCCGGAGAGCTCATGGTAAGGACAAATGAACCGCTGCCAGTGCTCAGTTCACGTTTCAGAGTCAATATTTTCTGGGTGGGACACGTACCCTTGATAAAAAACAGGAACTACAAGCTGAAAATAGGCACTATGAGAATTTCAGTCAAGCTGGTTGAGATTCTCAATATAATTGATGCAGCCGAGCTGAATATTGACACCTTTAAGGACCAGGTGGAAAGACACGATGTAGCCGAATGTATTCTGGAAACAGCAAAGCCCATTGCCTTTGACGCCATATCGGACCTGGAGCTGACAGGCAGATTTGTTATGGTTGACAATTATGAAATTTCAGGCGGAGGAATTATTCTGGAGGGAGTATCCGACAGCGAAAACAGTCTTGTTGAACATATCAGGGATAGGGAATTTCTCTGGGAAAAGAGTCTTATTTCACCGGCTGAAAGAGAAGAAAACTACGGCCACAAATCAAAATTTGTAATTATAACCACAGGCAGTGAAGATAATGAAAAGACTATTCAGGCCGTGGCAAAGAACCTGGAAAACAAATTGTTTAAAATGAACTACAAGGCCTATTATCTGGGCGTATCAAGCCTGCTGAACGGGCTTGCCTCTGAAGGCGCAACCGATTCCGGTTCAAGAGAAAACCAGATTAAACAGATTGGTGAGCTTGCAAGGATATTTACAGATGCAGGACAGATATTCATAACCTCTGTTTTCAACCTGGACGACTATGAGGCTGAAAAGCTGAAATTATTGAACCAGCCAAATGAAATAATAGTTGTAAATATAGGTGAATCTCCCTTTAACAGCTTTAAGCCTGAGGAGAATATATCCGGGGGAAGTCCTGTTGATGAAACGGTAGAATCGGTATGCAGGCTGCTTCAGCAGCAGGAAATCATTCTTGACTACTATATATAGTAAATATAAAAATGGAGGTATGAACATGAAGATTCAAGCCAATGGAAAAGAAGTGGTTCTGGAAAAGGAACTGACCGTAAAGGAGCTGTTGAGCTTTCAAAAGGTTGAAATGCAGGATTACGTTACAGTACAAATCAATGATGAATTTGTAAACAGAGACGACTTTGAAACCCTGCTGGTAAAGGACGGAGATGTGGTAGAATTCCTTTACTTTATGGGCGGAGGCTGCATGGCAGCAGAACGGAGGTTAGTGTGAGTTTTTCAAATGAACAGCTTGAAAGGTATTCAAGACATATTATACTAAAGGAAGTAGGGGTGAAGGGGCAAAAGAAGCTTCTGAACTCCAAGGTGCTCATAATCGGAACCGGCGGACTGGGCGCACCGGCTGCCATGTTTTTGGCTGCCGCAGGAGTTGGAAACATCGGGCTGGTGGACTTTGATGCGGTTGAGCTTTCCAACCTGCAAAGGCAGATCATACATCTTACCAGGGATGTTGGAAAGCCCAAGGTTATATCAGGCATGGAGACCATCAATGAGATGAACCCTGATGTGGAGGTGACAACCTACAAGGAGTGGGTCAGCTCGGAAAATATCAGTGACATTATAAAGGATAAGGACTATGATTTTATTATAGACGGGACAGACAATTTTCCTGCCAAGTTTTTAATAAATGACGCGTGCGTTCTCACTCAAAAACCCTTCTCCCATGCAGGAATAATCAGATTCCAGGGGCAGACCATGACATATGTTCCGGGGCAGGGCCCATGCTACAGGTGTGTCTTTTTGAATCCGCCGCCGCCCGATGCTGTTCCAACCTGCAAGCAGGCCGGCGTACTTGGGGTAATGGGGGGAATCATCGGAACCATACAGGCCACCGAAGCCATAAAATACATACTTGGTGTTGGAGAACTGCTCACCGGACAGCTTTTGACCTATGATTCACTGAAAATGGAATTCAGAAAAATAAAACTGCCCCATAATAAAAATTGTCAGGTATGTGGAGAGAATCCAACCATTAAAACCTTGATAGATTATGAACAGGCGGTTTGCGAACTAAAGCAATCATAAATTTAACATAAAACATGCTGCATGTCATGTTCCGTTCAAAGAAAGTAGGTGCTATAATTGATTGTAATTACTGAAAAGCAATACCGGGATATCCTTGAGCATTCAAAAAAGACATATCCCAATGAGTCCTGCGGCCTTTTGGGCGGCATTATTGAAAATGAGACCAGATATGTAAAAAAGGTATATATGCTTACCAATATGGACAACAGTCCCGAGCATTTTTCAATGGACCCGGGTGAACAGTTCGGAGCAGTAAAGGATATGAGAAGCAACGGCTGGCTTATGCTTGGAAATTTCCACAGCCATCCGGAATCACCTGCCCGTCCCTCGGAGGAGGATAAAAGATTGGCCTTTGATCCCAATGCCAGCTATATGATAATTTCCTTGCTGGACGAGGAAAACATAGTTATTAAAAGCTTTAATATAAAAGGTGATCAGATTTTTGAAGAAAAATTAATAACAGTAAGTGAATAGTTCCGGCAGTTTGCCTTGCAGCAAAGGACCTGTTCATAAAAAAGAGAAGACAAGGTTGAAAGAAGTTTTGAAGCAAATAAAAATGTTGCACCGATTCCATGCCGTGACTTTCATGGAGTTTTGTGCGAGAGGGGAGGCATGGAAATAAATATGGCACAGGTAGATTACAAGGAGTTAAAAAAGGGCGGCTTCATGCGCCAGAAGCAAAAGGACAATTTTTCCCTGAGATTGGGAATTATCGGAGGTCAGATTGAGGCCGACCAGCTTTTGAAGGTGCACGAGATTGCAAAAAAATATGGGCATGGCTATGTACATATGACTTCAAGGCAAAGTATAGAAATTCCGTTCATTAAGCTAGAAGATGTGGAGAGTGTTAAAAAAGAGCTGGCAGAAGCAAAGCTTCAGCCGGGGGTGTGCGGTCCCAGGGTCAGAACCATTACCGCATGCCAGGGCAGTGAGGTCTGTCCTAACGGAGTTATTGATTCAACGAAGCTTGCCTATGAGTTTGACAGCCATTATCACGGAAGGGAGCTGCCACACAAATTCAAGTTTGGCATAACCGCCTGCTGCAACAACTGTCTGAAGGCGGAGGAAAATGATGTGGGAGTTAAAGGCGGACAGAAAGTAAACTGGGTGGAGAATAAGTGTACCTTTTGCGGACTTTGTGAAGCGGTATGCCGTGAAAAAGCCATCACCGTTGACAAATCCGGGAAAAAACTCCTGTTCAATGAGGAGGCCTGCAACTACTGCGGCCGTTGTGTGAAAGCCTGCCCCACAGAGGCCTGGGAGGGCAAGAGCGGCTTTGTTTTATACTTCGGAGGACTGTTCGGCAACAGGATTGCAATAGGGAAAAAACTACTGCCCATAATTTTCTCCACTGAGGATTTGTTCAAGGTAGTGGATGCAACCTTGAAATTCTATGAAACTCACGGCAAGGCCAGTGAGCGTTTCAGAAATACCGTTGACAGGGTCGGCTGGGAACTGCTGGAAAAAGAAGTGGCAGGTGTATTGCAGTAAAAAGTAAAAATGTAGAGCTGGAGGTTGTCATGGAAATAAAAGCAGATGATTTTGTTGATATAACGGATGTAGTGTGTCCAATAACTTTTGTAAAGGCAAAGGTGGCAATTGAAGAATTGGAGGACGGGCAGATTCTTGAGGTCAGAATGAACGAGGGAGAACCCATTCAAAATGTTCCCAGAAGCTTTAAGGATGAAGGACACAAGGTATTGAACGTGATTAACAATGAAGACGGAACCTTTACCGTGTTTGTTGAAAAGGGCGGACTGGAAGGCTGATGCATAAAAGCGTTTGGTTTTGAGCATCCGTCCTATGGAGGATATATGAGATTTAATACTGCACTTTTGCACGGTGAGTTTGGTGCGGACGGCAAAACAGGAGCTACCACCACTCCAATCTATCAGTCGTCCGCTTTTGAACAGGAAACCGCTGAAAAACTGGAAAATGTTTTTAATGGCCGTGAGCCGGGTTTTATATACACAAGAATCGGCAATCCCACTATTGATGCCTTTGAAAGAAGGATTTCCTTCCTGGAAGGCGGCACAGGTGCCGTGGCCTGCGCATCCGGAATGTCCGCCGCCACTCTTGCCCTCCTTAATATAGTAAGAAGCGGTGAGGAAATAGTTTCCGGCAGCGGCATATTCGGAGGCACCTATTCCCTGTTTGGCTGTCTGGAGGACCTGGGGATTGTTACAAGATATGCAGGGGACAATTCCGCCCGGTCTTTTCGGGAAAATATCAATGAAAAAACCAGGGCTATTTACATTGAGACCATCGGAAATCCCAAGCTGGATGTATATGATATAAAAGAACTGGCGGAACTGGCACACAGTCACGGTATTCCTCTGATAGTGGACAATACCGTAACCACTCCCTATCTGGTAAAGCCTTTGAGCCTGGGAGCGGATATTGTCATCCACTCAACTTCAAAGTATATAAACGGCAGCGGAAATTCCATCGGAGGAATAATTATAGATGGCGGCAGGTTCAAATGGGACTTTGAAAAATATCCGTCTCTGAAGCCCTATAAGAAATTTGGGAACTTTACATACCTTGCCAAACTGAGAAAGACCATCTTCAAGGATTTTGGAGCCTGCATGTCGCCGTTCAATGCATACCTGAGCAGCCTTGGTCTTGAAACCATGGCCTTGAGACTGGACCGGTTGTGCAGCAATGCCCTGCAGTTGGCAAAGGTACTGGAAACTCATTCAAAGATCAAGGCGGTGAACTATCCGGGGCTGGAAAGCTCAGAGTACCACCCGGTGGCAGCCGCACAATTCGGAGATAAATTTGGAGCCATCCTTACCATAAGAGTAGGTTCCAGGGAAAACGCCTTCAAGCTTATTAACGATTTAAAATATGCATATAATCTGTCAAATATCGGAGATGTAAGAACTCTGGTCATACATCCTGCCTCAACTATTTACGCCACCAATTCTCCTGTGGAAATGGAAAGAATGGGTGTCTATGAAGACCTGATAAGAATCAGCGTGGGTATTGAGGATTTGGAAGATATAATAGCTGATTTTGAACAGGCTCTGGATAAGCTGAACTGAGCAGGAAACGCAATTTAATGAGATGGAGGGGTATATGCTTTACGATGTGATTATTGTGGGGAAGGGGCCGGCAGGATTATCGGCAGCACTGTATACTACACGGGCCAATTTAAAGACACTTGTCATAGGAAAAGACAGCAGCGAGCTTCTAAAGGCCCATAAAATTGAAAATTATTTCGGTTTTTCCCATGCCGTCAGCGGCAGGGAACTGCTGGAGGCAGGGGAGGCTCAGGCCCGCAGGCTTGGCGCCGGGATTATTTGTGAAGAAGTGCTGGGAATAAATCAGAAAGAGGATTTTGAAGTTATAACCTCTGAGGCTGTTTATACCGGCAGAATGGTGCTGCTTGCCACAGGCCAGCCGCAAAAGAAGCTGCATATAGAGGGCCTGAAGGCTTTGGAAGGAGCCGGAGTGAGCTACTGTACAACCTGCGACGGTTTCTTCTACAGGAACCTGAAGGTGGGAGTTCTGGGAAACAAGGCTTTTGCAATTCACGAAGCAGAAGAACTTGAGCCCTTTACCAAGGATATTACGGTTTATACCAACGGTAAGGAACTTGAATACAGCGGTGACTATGAGAAGCTTCGCAGCAAGTTCAGGATAGTGGAGAAGCCTGTTCAGAAACTGGAGGGGAAGGACTTCCTGGAAAGCATATATTTCGCTGACGGAACCTCTGAAAAACTGGATGGACTTTTTATAGCCAACGAAAGTGCATCCAGTGTGGATTTTGCAAGGAAGCTGGGAGTATTGACAGAGGGTGCGTCCATTGTTGCAGACCAGGATCAGAAAACCAACATTAAAGGCTTATTTGCAGCAGGTGACTGTACCGGAGGCTTTAAGCAGGTTTCTACTGCCGTGGGACAGGGTGCTGTGGCAGCTAGAAAGATAATTGAGCTGGCCAGGGAAAAGGCCCGGCAATTGGAAGTAAAATAGATTTATTATTTTAAATAAATGAAGAAAGCCATTAATTTTATTTATAATTAGTATTATAATTGTTCTATTGGTGATTAGGAGTATTTATACTTTTAATCATCAATGGCTTTTATTTTATATGCTTTTTTATAACAACTTATGACAGGGTGAATTTGTATGAAAATATATGTTATCGGACTGAATTATAAAACCACTCCGATTGAAATACGGGAAAAGTTCAGTGTGAATACGGAAGAATGCGGTGAAATACTGTGCGAGCTCAAGAGAGCTGAGGGTGTATCCGAGTGTGCCCTGCTTTCCACCTGCAACCGGACTGAATTGCATATCTATTCTGAGAATATGCTGCTTCAGACGTCAAAAATTGAAGAATACTTTTGCCGTCTGAAAGGAATGGACATATATCAGATTAAGAAGTATTTTTATGTATATGAAGGTATAAACGCCATACACCACATAATCAAGGTTGCTTCAGGCATGGATTCAATGCTGCTTGGAGAAGATCAGATATTGGGGCAGTTCAAAAGGGCATATGAAATATCCATGAAGCACGGTACAAGCAGGGCTGTTTTAAATACGCTTTCAAGACTTGCCGTAACGTCCTCTAAAAAAATCAAAACCAGAAATTTGCTGCTGGGAAAGGCAGCATCTTTTGCTGCACAGGCCGGACAGCTCATTGATCTGCTCTTTGAGGATATGGCACAGAGGTCTGTTTTGATTATAGGCTCCGGTGAGATAGCAGGAACTGTTGTAAACCGGCTTACTGAAATGGGTATGAAAAATATAAGCATGACCAGCCGGGACAAGGCCTCCATGGGTAAAAACAGCGTTGATAACGGCAGGACAAGGCTCATAGATTATAATGACCGGTATGCTTATATCGATAGCAGCGATGTTGTGATAGGTGCAACCTCAAGCCCCCATTATACTTTGACTATGGATATGCTGGAAGCAAATATGAAAGACCCGGATAAAAAACATGTTTTTATTGATCTGGCCGTACCCAGGGATTTTGACGAAGCCATAGCCCGGCTTGAGAACGCCGAGCTTTTTAACATCGACCAGTTGAAGGAGTTTGCAAGGGTAAAAAAAGGTCAGGTTCCCTTTGATTATAAATTTATTGCTCAACAGATTGAAAATCATACGGAAGAGTTTATAAGATGGTTTGAAAACAGGTATTCCTATCAGGGAATCAGCAAAATACCGGCAGTTAATTGGAGGGAATGAGTTATGGCAGTGTTTCCCATGTATGTGGACCTGAAGGATAAGGAATGCCTGGTAGTTGGCGGCGGTGAGGTGGCGGCCAGAAAGATTGAACTGCTGCTGAGGTTTGAAGCCGGCATAACTGTTGTTGCACCCGAAATATGCCCTTCTGTTTCAGAACTTGTAAAAGAGAGCAACATAAAATATATACAGGACAGGTACAGCACAAAAATGCTTGAGGGTATTTTTCTGGTGATTGCGGCAACCTCTTCAAAGTCAGTAAATGAAATGGTTTTCAGAGATGCTGTTGAAAGAAAGCTTCCGGTAAATGTGGTTGATGCTCCTGAATTATGTACTTTTATATTTCCGTCGGTTATAAAGAGGGGAGATTTGACCATAGGGATTTCTACCTCCGGGGCGTATCCCGCCCTGTCAAAACGGCTGAGAGTCATGGCAGAAGAACTGTTTACCGAGGAATATTCACAAATGGTTGAATTGCTTGCAGGTTACAGAAGCAGAATCAGAAGCAGCGGTTTGACCGGGGCTGAGAAGGAAAAGCTGTTGAATATTGTTCTGGATGACCTTTATTCCGGGGGGAATATTACCCCGGAGGCTTTGAAAGCAATACTTCAAGTATATTATAATAAATATGGCTTGATGGAATAGTAAAATAATTAATTTATATATGTTCATAGCTTTTTAATTGTTTTTAACTTACTGTTGATGGAGGCTGGCTGGAAAATGAAAAATATCATAAGAGTCGGAACAAGGGAAAGTGCGCTGGCGCTGGCTCAAAGCAGGCTGGTTGTGAGCCTCCTGAGCGGAAGATACCCCCAACTTGAATTTGAACTTGTGGGCATGAAAACCAGGGGCGATGTTTTATTGGATACAAGGCTGGACCTCATAGGTGGAAAAGGACTTTTTGTAAACGAAATCGAGAATGCACTTATTGAAGGCAGGTTGGATATGGCTGTCCACAGCATGAAGGATATGCCTGCCGTTATGCCGGAGCAGTTGATTTTAGCTGCAGTTTCGGAAAGGGAAGATCCCAGGGATGCCTTGATAACCATGAACGGAAAAGGACTGGATTCACTGCCGCAGGGTTCTGTAGTTGGGACCAGCAGTATAAGGCGGGAGGTTCAGCTCATGAGCCTGAGGCCCGATATCAGGGTTAAACAGCTCAGAGGGAATGTGCTTACCAGGCTGGATAAACTGGCCGCCGGTGAATATGATGCCATAGTTCTTGCAGCCGCAGGAATGAAAAGGCTGGGGCTTTCGGAGAGATGTACCCATTATTTCAGGGCGGAGGATATGATTCCCGCCATTGGACAGGGGATTCTTGGCATCCAGGTCAGGAAGGGCGGAGAGCTTCAAGCGCTGGTTGAGTCCATAAACTGCGGCGACTCCTGGCTTGCATTGGAGGCGGAGAGAAGGTATATGCTCCGGCTTAACGGCGGCTGCACCACACCCATTGCCGCCCATGCCGTAATCAGCGGAGACAGCATGAAGATAACGGGGATGCTTTGGGACGGCAGCAGGATAATCAGGGCGGCTGCAGAAGGAGACAAGCAGCAGGCGGCTCAACTTGGAGAAAGGCTTGCTGATATGGTGCTTGATAGGACAAAGTGCAATTCAGATTAAATATTGCACTACAGTTTAAATTATCCGTTTTGGAGGAAAATATGGCTGGCAAGGTATATATAATAGGAGTTGGTCCCGGTGATTACAAGCTTCTGACTTTAAAGGCGGCAGAAGCAATCAGAAAATCAGAAGTCATAGTATATGACAGGCTTATAGACAGCAAAGTACTGAGCTTTGCCGGTCCGGGTGCGGAATTTGTAAATGTGGGAAAGCAGCCCCGGCATCACAGGGTACCTCAGAAGGAAATAAACAAAATACTTTTAAAATATGCAATGGAGGGAAAAACCGTAGCCAGGGTCAAGGGGGGCGATCCGTTTCTGTTTGGCCGGGGCGGGGAGGAATGCCACTGCCTGCAGCAAAACGGGATTGAGTTTGAGGTTGTTCCCGGGATTACTTCGGCGATTGCAGTACCTGCATATGCGGGGATTCCTGTAACACACAGGGAGCATGCCTCTTCCCTTCATATCATAACCGGACATCAGGCGGCTTTTGGTGAAGGCGATGCTGTTAATGAAATCGACGGCGACAAGGATAGTGAAAGCCTGATTTCCTGTGATTTTAAAGCTTTGGCACTGCAGGAGGGGACACTGATTTTTCTTATGGGGGTTAAAAATCTCAAAGAGATAACCACAGGTCTTATAAGTGCCGGTAAACCCTCACAAACACCTGCGGCTGTCATAGAAAACGGAACCAGGCCGGAGCAGAGAACTGTATTTGGAACACTTTCGGATATTCATGACATATGCAGCCGGGAAGCTGTGAAATCACCTGCGGTAATAGTTATAGGACAGGTGGCCGCTCCTGAACGGAATCTGGCATGGTATGGAAAGGAACTTCTTTCCGGTAAAAGAATAGTGGTAACCAGACCGGCAGACCAGTCTGAAAAACTCGTCAGAGGTCTTGAAAGCCTTGGTGCTCATGTGACTGAATTTCCGGTAATTCACACCTCCGGACTTCAGGATTCAGGACCGCTGGATTTTGCTGTTGACAATATTGACCGGTATAGCTGGCTGGTTTTTACCAGCAGCAACGGTGCAGAGTTTTTTTTCAAGCAACTGCGGAAGCTGAAAAAGGATATAAGAAGCCTGAAGGACCTGAAGCTGGCCGCTGTGGGTACGGCAACAGAGGAAACCTTGAATTCCCATGGCTTATATTCCGACTATATTCCCGGGGATTTCACAGGCGGGCAATTGCTTGAAGGACTGCTGAAACAGTTGAACAGCAGGGATAAAGTACTGCTGGTAAATTCCGAACTGGCGCGGCCGGAACTGGCAGAAGGCTTGAAGGCCAATGGAATGAACTTTGAACAGGTATCAGCATATACCACGGGCGTTAACAATCTGAAGGACAAGCTGGAGTTTTTGCTTCCCGAAGTAGAAAAGGCTGACTATATTACCTTTACCAGTCCTTCCTCCATAAAGGCCTTTATCTCCATAATGGGAAAAGACAAGGTTGAAAGGCTTAAGGGCCGTTTCATATGCATAGGGCCTGTTACTGCCGCTGCCGCCGAAGAAGAAGGCTTGGAGGCTGAGATTTCAGCCACCCATAACTCTGAAGGAATAATCAATAAAATAATTGAGCTTTCATAAGGCAGCAGGAATAATTATTTTCACCAGGAGGTAAAAATGGAACTGGCAAAAAGACCAAGAAGACTCAGAACCAGTGAGGGTATAAGAAAGCTGGCAAGAGAGACGAGCTTAAACATTGATGACTTTATTTATCCCATGTTCGTTGTTGAAGGCAGCGGTATTGAAAAGGAAATTCCCTCCATGCCGGGTATAATGCATTACTCAGTGGACAGGCTGCTTCGGGAACTGGAAAATGTACAAAAAGCCGGTATACCTGGTGTAATACTGTTTGGAATTCCTGATGAAAAGGACGAGACAGGAACAGGAGCCTTCTTAAGTGACGGAATAGTTCAAAAGGCACTCAGGGAAGCCAAAAAGAGGTATCCAGAGCTGCTGTTTTCAGCGGATTTGTGCCTGTGTGAATATACCAGCCATGGACATTGCGGAATAATCAAGGATGAAAAAATTGATAATGATCTTACCCTGGATATATTGGCAAGAGCTGCAGTAAGCCTGGCAGAAGCAGGAGCGGATATAATCGCGCCTTCGGATATGATGGACGGAAGGGTTGGGGTTATCAGAAAGGCTCTTGACAGCCAGGCCTTTACCGACAGGGCAATAATGGCCTACAGTGTAAAATATGCCTCCTCCTTCTACGGACCTTTCAGGGATGCTGCGGGCTCCACTCCTGCCTTCGGTGACAGGAAAACCTATCAGATGGATTATCACGGAAGAAAGGAAGCCATGAGGGAAATTGAGCTGGACATAGCTGAGGGTGCGGACATAATCATGGTGAAACCGGCACTCGCATACCTGGACATTTTGCACCAGGCAGCCACAAGGTTTGATTACCCGCTGGCAGCCTATAATGTAAGCGGTGAATACTGCATGATAAAAGCTGCAGCCCAAAAGGGCTGGATTGACGAAAGGGGTGCTGCTCTGGAGGCGTTGACCGCTATAAAAAGAGCAGGTGCCCAGATAATCATCAGCTACTTTGCAAAGGATGCGGCACTCTGGTTAAAATAAGGAGACAATTGACAAATGAATAATTTTTTTAAGTCAAAGGAAGTATTTGATAAATCCTGCAAGCTGATGCCGGGCGGTGTTAACAGCCCTGTAAGGGCATACCGCTCCGTGGGGCTTGTACCTCCCGTTGTTAAAAAGGGCAAAGGTTCCAGAATATTTGATTTGGACGGAAATGAGTACATTGACTACGTGTGCTCCTGGGGCCCCATGATTCTGGGACACGCCCATCCCCAGGTCATCGGAGCAATAAAAGCTGCTGCGGAAAATGGAACCAGCTTTGGAGCACCTACAGAAAATGAATTGCTGCTTGCGGAGCTTATATCCGATGCAATACCTTCAATGGAGATGCTGAGGCTGGTAAGCTCGGGCACCGAGGCGGCAATGAGTGCAATACGGGCAGCCAGAGGCTATACCGGGCGTGATCTGGTGGTGAAGTTTGAAGGCTGCTATCACGGTCACAGCGACGGTTTGCTGGTCAAGGCCGGGTCAGGAGCATTAACGGCAGGTGTACCTGACAGTGCGGGAATTCCTGCGGATTATTCAAAAAATACTATTGTTGCAGAATATAATAATATTGAAGGCCTGGAGCAGCTATTCAAAAACGCTGGAAACAACATTGCGGCTGTTATAATTGAGCCGGTGGCAGCAAACATGGGACTGGTCCTGCCGGAAACTGATTTTCTCAAGGAGCTGAGGAGCTTGACCGGACGTTATGGCTCCCTTCTGATATTTGATGAAGTGATAACAGGTTTCCGGATGGCCTATGGGGGTGCCCAGGAGCTATTCGGCATCAAACCCGATCTTACGGTGCTTGGGAAAATCATAGGCGGAGGAATGCCTGTGGGTGCATATGGAGGAAGAAGAGAAATAATGGAAAAGGTTGCTCCCCTGGGCCCCGTGTATCAGGCAGGTACTCTGTCCGGGAATCCGGTTGCTGTTGCGGCGGGAATAAGCACCTTGAGCATCATAAAAAATACGGAGGATTTTTACCGCCGTCTGGACCAGCTTGGCCAATCGCTTCAGGAGGCTTATGAGCAGGCCGCTTCAAGCTGTGGCATTGATATAACCATAAACAGGCTGGGCTCTCTTATGAGTGTATTTTTTACCGGACAACGGGTGGCTGACTATGACACTGCCCTGAAATCAGATTTGAACAGATTTAAAAAATACTTTTCCCTGATGCTTGAGGAGGGTATTTATATAGCACCGTCACAGTTTGAAGCTTTGTTCATATCCTATTCTCATACGGAAGCAGATATGGAAAAAACACGAGCTGCCATAAAAAAGGTATTCTCCCGGCTCCAGTGACTAGTCCGGGAGGTTAAGAGTGGATGTTTCCGGGCCGGCATGGTCGCCTGCCCTGTGAAATATGCACTTTTTTTATTGTCAGAGAGTATGAATTTTCATTGGGCTCACAGGGCCTTGCATTGTAAGGGTCATTCAAGATGGCTTTTCAGGTGTTATTTAAATATTTCTTAGCAAAAGTGAACAAAATCAATACAGTATAAGTATAACAAACAGACGGGCATGAAACGGGGGTGAATTTGTTTGGGGGATGGGATACAATACCTGATCCGCAGTGCCAGGCAGGGGAACAGGCATGCTATGGCACAACTGCTGAAGGAAAACTATGAAACGGTATACAAATACTGCCTTAAATTAACCTTTAGCAGGGAGGAGGCTCAGGACATCACTCAGGAGGCCATGGCAAAGGCTGTGGAAAAGATATGTCTTTATGATGGAGAGAAATCGGCCTTCAGTACCTGGCTTGTAACTATTGCCAGAAACCTGTGGCTTACCGGACTTAAAAGAAAAAAGCTGTTTGAGAGCTACTGCAGTACGCTTGCTTTACCGGAGGGTTTTGATAATGAAATCGACAGGCTTTTTAACAATGAAGATCTGATTAAGGCTGTCAACAACCTTTCCCAAAAGCTGAAAGCACCTGTTATTTTAAAATATAATCTTGATTATTCCTATGAGGCTATAGCTAAAACCCTGGACATACCCCTGGGAACTGTGAAGTCGAGAATTTCAAACGCATTGAAAAGTATGGGAAAGGAGCTGGATGGCGATGGACGAGGAAAAAAGAATTACTGACGGTTTAAAGGAAATATCGGAGAAAATTGATGCTATGGATATCTCCACTCCTGATTTAATGTCTCTGATGAATTTTATTTCAGACAGGCAGGCAAGCGTTGCCGCAAAAAATAACAAGCATATGGCAATTTTCAGTTGTACGGCTCTGGCGGTCATATCCTCTCTGGCAGTCCTGTTTCAACTGTCTGCCCTGGCTTTTGCCATAGTTCAGGGTTTGCTTGTTACAGTACCGGCTGTTCTGCTTTTAATTAAAAGGGGGAAAAGGAATGAGCTTACATGATTTCTTAAATAATCCGCCTGTGTGGCTGGTGTTTTTGGTGGTACTGCTTGTATTCTGTCAGGGGATATGGATATTCAGGGATGCACAGAGAAGGGGCAGATTTCCATGGTTTTGGGGTATCTGGGGCATATCCAGCTTTCCTCTGCCGCTGATTGTTTATTTTTTTGCGGTTATAAGAAAAGATAGAAAGGAAATAAAAAATGCTGAAAATAGATAAGCTGTCGAAAACATATAAGAACGGTAAAAAAGCGGTGGATAATCTGTCTTTTGAAGTAGCTCCGGGAGATATATTCGGCTTCATAGGCCATAATGGTGCGGGTAAAACAACAACCATAAAGTGTGCCGCCGGACTTTTGGAATTTACTGAGGGAGAGATTTATATTGACGGGAATTCAATTAAAACCCGGGATATGGAATGTAAAAGGCTTATTGCATATATTCCGGATAATCCCGACCTGTATGAAAACCTGACCGGCATACAGTATCTTAATTTTATTTCGGATATATTCGGAATTTCAAAAAGTGAAAGAGAAAATTCCATTAAAAAATATGCTCAGGCATTTGAAATCACCTCAAGCCTTGGAGATATTATAGGTGCATATTCTCACGGCATGAAGCAGAAGCTTGCTCTCATATCCGCCTTCATCCACAAGCCCAGGCTTCTTATTCTGGATGAACCCTTTGTAGGACTTGACCCAAAGGCCTCCCACATATTAAAGGGGTTTATGCGGGAACTGTGCGACAATGGAGGCGCCATATTCTTTTCAACACATGTACTTGAGGTGGCTGAAAAGCTTTGCAATAAAATAGGCATAATAAAGGACGGAAAGCTTATAGCCTGCGGAAGGACAGATGAAGTCAAGGGTGACAGCTCTCTGGAAGAATTATTTTTGGAGTTGATTGAAAATGAATAATACTGTGTTGCTGATAAGAGTCCAATTAATAAACTCGCTGGGAATCAATAAATTGCTGAAAGGTTCCACAAGCAAGGAAAAAGTCAAGTCGGGACTGTTTGTGGGGCTGATGTTTTTCGTGGCCGTTATGGTTTTTATACAAATGAGTGCCTATGCCTGGATTATATCTGATTTTCTGGAAAAGTATAAAGCCATGGATGTGCTTATAATTGCAGGTACGGCACTTTCACTGCTGGTTTGCCTGTTCATGTCCATATATAAGGCCTCCGGCTATTTGTTTACATTTAAGGATTTTGATTTGCTCATGTCGCTGCCCCTGTCTGTCAGAGCAATATTAGCAGCCAAGCTGTTCATGCTTGCCGTGTCGAATATGGGCCTGTCGGTGCTCCTGGGTTTTCCGTATTTCATGGTATATGGCATCAGAACCTCAGCCGGAGCAATATTTTATTTTCTTGCGGTTATCTTGCTGATATTGTCAAGCCTGCTGCCGTTAACCATAGGTTCTCTGATATCTTTGGGGCTTGGAAAGGTGTCCGGCAAATCAAAACGTACAAATCTTATAATGATAGTTGGTTCGTTTTTGTTTCTGCTGCTGTTTATGCTGGGCATGTTATCCATAAATTCACTGACTGCTGCAAATCTCAAAGATATTGCAGAGAGTATTGAAAGCTTAAAAATGGTATATTACCCCTTCGGACTGATAACCCGTACACTTGCCGGGCTGAGCCTGACAGCCCTGCTGCTCTTCTGCGGGATATCAATTGCAGTTTTTGCGGTTTTTGTCCTGCTGTTTTCACGGAGTTTTAAGGCAACAAATACAAAAATGCAGGAAAAATATAAAGCCTCGGATTTTAAGATGACGGAACTCCGGGTGCAGAGCATTCCCCGGGCATTGCTTAAAAAAGAGCTCAGTCACTACTTTTCATCCTATGTATATGTTTTAAATACTGGCTTCGGAGCTGTTATGATGCTGCTTGCGGTAGTCATGTTTATCATTAACAGGGAAAAGCTTCCCCAGATGTTGTCGGTATTTCCCGTTAAGATATCGGAGGCTTTCCTGGTAACACTGACAATGGCGGCTTGTGTTTCACTCACGTGCACAACGGCCCCGTCCATTTCATTGGAGGGCAGGAAGCTTTGGATAATCAGGACACTGCCCTTGACGGCACAAGACATTTTTAAAGGGAAAATATGCCTGAACCTTGTTGTGGCTGTACCTGTGCTGCTGTTAAGCGTGACGGTGCTTGCTGCCGTTTTCAGGCTGTCTGTGTGGGAGTACCTGCTGTCGGTGGGACTGGGCTGCGCCTACAGTATATTCATTGCCGTGACAGGGCTGATAATCAATCTTCATTTTCCCAAACTGGAGTGGACTACCCAGACTGCGGCGGTGAAGCAGAGCGCAAGTGTGATGCTTGCCATTTTCACAGGCTTCCTGTCCGTAATTTTACCCATTGTCATGCTGGTGCTGCTTAAGCCTTCGGATATTGTTGTTTTCCAACTGCTCTGGCTTGCTGTAACTGTGATTGTGGACTTTGGTGCCTATAGGTATCTGAGCGGAACAGGTGCTGCTCTGTTTAGGACCTTGTAAATTTCAGCTTTTTCATATATGGATATTCGGTATTGCAGGCATTGGGACAGTAGAGGAGGACATAAGGCTTTGTATGGAGGTGTAGCTTTGGAATGAAACAAAGTACCTCAATAATAGATTATGTAAAACGGTAGCAAAAAGGTCATACCGGTGCGGAAGGAGAAGTGGAAAATGCAGCCAAAGGGTTTATTGAAGGCAGCTTGATATCCACGGACCCGGTTTGTCACGAACACAGTCATTCAGATGAATGGGGTCACTGGCTTTTGACATACGGGTGTAAAGGATGTATGATTTAAATGTATAATATTTACATTTAAGGAAGGAGGAAGAAATTGTTCTACACAGCGGATGAAACTCTGGACAGGTTTATCAAGGAAGATCTGCCCTATATTGATTTAACTTCTCTGGTTCTGGAAATAGGAGACCAAAACGGAAGAATATGTTTTACTTCAAGGGAACACGCAATCATATGCGGAAGCGAAGAAGTTATTAGAATATTTAACAAGCTTGGAGCTGAAACGGTAGGGTTTTCACCTTCCGGAACCTGTGTCAGCCCGGGGGAAACCTTTCTTGAAGCCCGGGGCAGGGCGGAATGCCTGCATATGGCCTGGAAGGTATCAATGAATATACTTGAGTATTATTCAGGTATAGCGACCAGAACCAGAAAGCTTGTGGACAGGGTAAAGGCTGTCAGTCCAAAAACAGAGCTGGTTACTACCCGGAAGCTGTTTCCGGGAACAAAGGAGCTTGCGGTTAAGGCGGTTGTGGCAGGCGGTGGACTGCCTCACAGGCTGGGCTTATCTGAGACCATATTGATATTCAAACAGCACTTGAATTTCATGGGAGGGATTGATGGACTCCTAAGCCGAATGGAGGCTGTCAAAGCCAGGGCCTGCGAAAAGAAAGTGATTGTGGAAACCGAATGCGAAGCAGATGCCATAAAGCTTTGCAGGGCAGGTGCCGATGGCATACAGTTTGATAAAATTCCGCCTGTGGAACTTGGAGAATTAGTACAAAAGCTCAGAGTCATCAATTCAAACATACTTTTGATTGCAACCGGCGGTATAAATGATGCAAATGTTGAGGAATACGCTAAAACCGGAGTGAATTCCATTTCCACCTCATGGATTTATTCCGGAAGACCTGTAGATATTGGAGTTGACATAAATATCGTATAGCAGTAATGCCTTATTTACTGTTATTGCAAAATGCTGATATAAAACATTACTGTGTTAAATAAAAAATTATAACCTACAAAACTGGTAAGCCTTCCGGAATTATAAAATCTTTGACGGCAAGCAGACTTTGGGCGTTTTTCATAAAGTCAGTTATATTGGTCTTAAGCCGACAGCAACTGACTTTACAAAGCCGAATAATTTAGGAGGGGATAAACTATGAGAAAAAGGTTAACAGCATTAATACTGTGTTTTGTCTTTATATTTACCGGCATTTTGGGAGTAAACGGCAGTGTATTTGCAGCGGAAAAGGGAGAAACAGCTCCTGCTGCAAACCCTGAGTATACTCAGTTGGAAATGCCTGTTATCGCAATAAAAACAATTTCCGGTGCCGCAATAAGTTCTGATGAGACCTATGTTTCAGCACAGATTACCACCATAAATACCGAAGGCGGGTATGAATTCAAAGATACCTCTGTGGCAGTAAAACTCCGCGGCAATAGTTCCATGTACTCGGATAAGAAAAGCTATAAACTGAAATTTGAAGAAAAAAAGAAGCTATTAAGTACAGGTAAAGGCAAGGGAAAGACATGGTGCCTTATATCCAATTGCTATGACGGCTCGCTTTTAAGAAATCTCACCGCTTACCGTTTCGGAGACTTGCTTACAAACCTGTCCTATTCACCTGACTGCCGTTCCGCGGAATTATATGTGAACGGCGAATATCAAGGTGTTTATTTGCTTTGTGAGGATGTAAACGTAAATAAGAACCGGGTGGCGATTGAGGAAGAACCCGATGAGGTTGAAAAAAACGGTTATCTTGTTGAAATGTCCAGATATGCGGAGGAAAACAAGTTTGACATGGATACTGCCACTTATGAAGTAAAAAGTGACCTTTCTGAAAACCAATCCATAAGAAAGAAGCAGCTAGCCTATATCTCCACATGCATAAAAAAAGCTTATGATGCGTTAAAGAAAGGCAATGAGAAGGAAGTAAGAAAATATGTGGATGTGGATTCCCTGGTGGACATTTATATTGGAAACGAGATTTTTAAAAATGTTGACGCCGGCTGGGACAGCCTTTATATGTATAAGGCGGTGGACGGTAAGCTGTGCTTTGGCCCGTTGTGGGATTTTGACCTTGCCATGGGAAACGCAAATTGCGTAAAGGGAATCGATTCCTGGGCGGGCTTCAATCCATACCATGTTCTGAATCTCAATGCAAATTCAAATCCGTGGTTTTGCCGGGCACTCTCTCAAAAATGGTTCAGAGAGCTGGTTAAGAAGCGCTGGAACAAACTCCAGGATAAAATAAACTCCCTTCCAAAGATAGTAATTAAAGAGGCTGAGGCCAATATCAAAGCATATTCAAGAAATTTTGAAAAATGGGATGTACTGGGGAGGCAGGTTTACATTGAGCCGGTACAGATAACAAGACTTACCACCTATAAGGGACATTATACATATCTGGCCAATTGGCTTTCCAAAAGGATTAAATGGCTTACAAAATATTATAACGGCAAGGATTTTCCAAATGGAATTTTTGTTAACGAGGAAGGAAACAAGCTGAATGCACACTACAATTTACTTGAAATGAGTCCTGTGCTGGCTCTGGCAAATTCATCCCAGGATATGACTTATACCATGTCACCTAACACGGGCATATCCATGTCAATAAAAAATGCAGGCACAGAAAGCTGGAGCACTCAGATTGTAGCCTCGGGCTTTATGCTTGAAGCAGGTGCGGAATACATCCTGTCCTTTGATTACAGGTGCAGCCCGGAACATCCTGTTTCCTTCAGCATACAGCAGAATTACAGTCCCTGGTCACAATATTTTACCGACACCCTGAAAATGAATGATACCCTTTTGCATTATGAAGTAACCTTAAAGGCTCCGGCTGATGATATCAACAGCGCACTTGCTTTCAGTCTTGGCGGAAGCACCTTTAACGGTAACGATATTTCAATTGACAATATGAGTCTTGTAAAAAAGCCATAAAGAAACATTACCATAGTTAGTCACTAAAGAAAGCATTATTCGAAATAATTCCAAATTAAATCAAGGAAATTTGGTAAAATTTACAGAAAAAAACATTATAACTGGCAATTAATTGTGAAATATGTTAAAATATTGAATTGAAATCATATATATTTTTTAGAAAGGAGAGTGTAACATGAAAGTAAAAAACAGGGTGTATTTCTCGTTTTTTATGTGCCTGACCATATTGTTCAGCTTGTTTGCATTAAATGTACAGGCTGCCACCACAATCACCTCAAATGCCACAGGTAAAATCGACGGCTACGATTATGAATTGTGGAAGGACAACGGTACTACCAGCATGACGCTGAACGGCGGCGGCACATTCAGTTGCCAGTGGAGCAATATCAATAACGCGTTATTCCGCACCGGCAAAAAATACAACGAGACCCAGACCCACCAGCAGCTTGGAAATATTTCCATCAACTACGCCTGTAACTACCAGCCAAACGGCAATTCATACCTGTCGGTTTACGGTTGGACAGTAGATCCGCTTGTAGAGTATTACATAGTGGAGAGCTGGGGGAGCTGGAGACCACCGGGATCAACCTCCAAGGGAACCATCACTGTAGACGGTGCAACCTATGACCTTTATGAAACCACTCGTGTAAACCAGCCTTCCATTAAAGGTACTGCAACTTTCCAACAGTATTGGAGCGTTCGTACTTCAAAACGTACAAGCGGTACCATCTCTGTCAGCGACCACTTTAAAGCGTGGGAGAGCAGGGGAATGAAAATGGGCAAGATGTATGAAGTTTCCTTTGTAGTTGAAGGTTATCAGAGCAGCGGAAAGGCTGATGTCACCACCATGACCATCAATGTTGGCGGTGGTCCGCAGCAGCCGGCATATGACCTCAATGGTGATGGAAGTGTGAATTCATTGGATCTGGCTGCTCTTCGTTCACATCTGCTTGGAATAACTGTACTTACAGGTACAAATCTAGTCAATGCAGATTTGAATAAGGATGGCCAGGTAGACGCTATAGACTATGCAGCACTTAAGAAATATTTGTTAAATCCCGTATAAGGATGTAAGGACGTGCTGTTGTAAAGCAGTATGAAAAAACAAAAAACGCATAAATATATTGTTTATGCGTTTTTTGTTTTGCCTTGGAATTATTTTAAGCCACAGCTATTTGCATATATACACTATATATGCAAATATGGTACAATATGGTGTAATGTTTGGCTTCAATCCAGCTATGAAAGGATTAATCATATGTGGAAACCTGATGATTATATAATTAACGGCACATATTGCGATCAACAGTCAATTAATGAAGCACTCAAAAGGGCCTGTAAGGATAAGATAGATGTAATAGTACTCTTTGTCTTCTACGAAAATGTACTTTATGATTCACTTATCAGTGCTTATTCAGGCATCGAATGCATAAATAAAAGCCTTTCAAAATCCATCAAGGATCATATAAATTCCTATAAATACAAAACAAAGAATAATCAGGACAAGATTACCTACGACTTTTTCAATCTGGTAAAGAATGAAATCCTGAAAGAAATAGAGTATGAATATAATCTCGGTACTCACTTTTTTGAAAAGGCCAAAAATGGCAACAATGATATTAAGATACTGGTTATGGGGTTGTCAAGCTTTCAGATAAGTGATCCGGATTTGGAGCCCATTTGTGATGAATTGTACTGTATGGTGAATGCCTCTTCCATTATCAGGGTACACAAGGGAGTAAAGGCTTTTGACAAGCTTGAAGAACTTATATCCAAGGCCCAGAAGAATTTTGAGGACTATTACCATACTGTTATTAATAGTGACAGTGATATAGATATTGACGGCATATTTAAGAAGCTGACAAATGAGTTTGTAATGGCTTCAAAAGAAATAACCAACAGTGATGAGGTGGCATTATACCTTAGAGACCGGGAAAATGAGGAACTGGTGCTATATGCCAGGTATCCTGAAACTACTGTAAAATTCAGTGAAAAGATCCCGGTAACCAATATGGATGGAACGCTGGAATTATATACTTACAGAAAGGCCCGTCCCTTATTGCTGAATAACTTGAAAGCCGAGTTCAACAGCAGTTACTTTCAAAACCTCATAAGCAACGGCAATCATTTGGGGATTTATTCAAAAATCATTGTGCCCATTACAGATTACAGAAAGGACTACAAGGGAGATACCAAGCCTTTCGTCATTGGTCTGCTTATAGTACAGCGCAGTAAACCCGCAGACTATACCAATACCGACAAAAAGAACCTGACGGAGATGGCTCTTAAGTTTTGTATAACCTATAACCGTGTCAGGGTGAATTCTGCAATAAAGCTCCTGGAGAAAATGCCTGAAATAGAGAATATCAACGACAACGTACAGCCTCAGTACCTGTTTAAAATCAGCAAAAAGCACCTGAGTATAAAATATAAGCTGGATCAATGCCTGAAAAGGCATTGTCCGTTTTTCGATGTCATCATAGTGAGAATGGTTTCAAAAAACGCATCAGACCTTGTTTGCCTGAGCTATTCGGCCAACAAAAAGTTTTACAAGGTTAAATATGTGATTTCCTTAAGTGACACCGGCAATAATAATATCAAGGTGCTCAAGAGCAGGGAGGCAATGTGTGAAAAGCTTGAAAGGCAGAGCTGCTTTATGCCTGTTATTGTCAGCGACAGGGCTGTGGGAACGGTTGAAGTTGTCTCAAAGGATACCCATGAGACCGATTTTACACAATTGGCCCAAGCCTGCCTTAACGAAATTACAGGTATTTTTACAGCTCTTGAAGCTTACGAGGAGAAATCCAGAATCTTCCCTTTCCAGGAAAAATGCGATTATTATAATAACAGCTTTGAAGTATTCCTGGCCATGGGAAGAATCAATGAGCTGCTAAGAAATATATATACTTTTACCAACAGTTGCTCTGTTACACTGAGATTGCTGTCGGTGGAAGAAAAGGATCTTATCAGATTCGCAGCCTATCCCGAGGAAAGAATAGCGGACAAGGACAGGAATATAAGAATCAAGGATTACATAACCAGGCAAGAGGATGAGACGCATATAAACAGTGTAAATGTATGGGTTCTGGAAAAGGGGCGGCAGTGCTATATCGGGAATATAAACATATTCAACAGCAAGGAAGAAATGCACCAGCAGTATTACCACCAGATAAAAGCCAGCTACGAAAACCTTTCAAAATTTCTGAGCTCAAGAACAAAAGTTGTATCCACCATATGCCTGCCGGTGTTTGTGGACGAAAAGATTATCGGCACTCTCAATCTGGAGAGCCGCTATGAGTATGAATACTATGAGGAGCAGTACCTTATCTCCATTGCTGTTCAGAAAATTGCCAATATCATAAGGACGGCAAGAAAGAGAGTGGAACAGAAAATCATTTCAATAAATGCCAAGTCCATTCTTTATTCCCACGAGCTCATAAAATGCACTCGAAAGCTCACAGAATTGGAGTATAATGATACAAAAATCAACGAGGTCATTGATACCCTTGTTAAAATAACCAAGCAGGACAAGGTTAACATATACTCAAATTATGAAGCTCAATGCATGTATAATGAAATCAATGAAATACTTAAAGAACAGTATATAACAGAATACTGTAGTATTAAAGAACCTTCCAAATTTGATTTGGAAACCCTTCAGCCCAAAAACGAGGTTGCCCACCAAATCATTATCTGCTTCAGAGAGATAATAAACAATTTTAGAAAACAGATATTAAACATGAGCGGCGGCAGTCTTAATATCTATACTGCCAGTAATTGCAGGTACGGCGGCAAGAAGTACTATAAGTTCTTTTTCAGAAGTACCTATTCCGAAGATATAAATAATACAGACGATGTCTACAAGATTCCTATTGAAAAAACAGACCGCTACCATATAGGTGCCTTCATTTGCGGAGCAATTATCCGCGGTCTTGGCGGAGATATGTTTTCCTACAAAAAGGAAGTGAGAAATGTGAGTTATTTTATTACGGTGCTGTCCTTGCCGGAAGAAATGTTTAATAATTTATATGAGGAGAAAGCTGATGAAAAAGTTTTATGTATTGGTAGTTGATGACGACAAGGAAATATGTGAAATGGCACTTAATATGTCAAACGACCGTGAGGATGTGGTGGTTTTTACCGCCACTACCAACGAACAAGCCCTCAGCCTTATAAAAAATAATTTTTTTCATGTGGCATGCATTGATTTATTGAGTACCGACGGGGACTTTAAAATGATTTTTAAAGTTTTAAATGAAAGAAGGCCGTCCTGCAAGTGTTACCTTATTACCGGCAAGGCAGGGGACAAGCCCATCAATCTATTGCTGGAACTGCTTATTCCCTCCTGTCCCAGAATTGAAGGTGCAATAGATAAATGTGATATTAACTATACAAATGTAATTTTGGATATGGCAGATACATATTTTAAAAATGCGAAAGTAATTAATTCTGTCGATATTTTATATGAGGAAATCAAAAAGAAGAAAACCAGGTACTTAAACGGTCATGTAGCTATTACCAGTGAAGAGGTGGAATATCTGCTGTCTTATATCTTTGGACAGAGGATGAATTTTACAAATAAAAACAGCTATAACGACATAGAACAGATAATAACCGGTGCCCAATTGGTTTTATTAAGCGGTGGAAGAAGCAAGTCAATAGTGGCCCTGGCCAAGGCCAAAACCAAGGAAGTCAGCATTGAAGATTTTTATACGGTTATAAAAATAAGTCCCATAGATGATATCAAGGAGGAAATAAACAGGTATAAAAGCTATGTAAAATTCATGGTAGGCCTAAGCAGCCGTGTGGAGCTGCTGGATTATGTGCTGGGAGATACTCTGGGGGCGGTGTGCTACTCCTTTGCGGGCAAGCCCTCAAACAATATAAAGAACATAAGCGACGTTTTCCGTGAAAAGCAAGATCAGGCCAAAATATACCTTAAAAAGCTGTTTGATGTAAATACAAAGGAATGGATGGCAGATTCAAATATTAAACAAGAGAAGGACATTCTTAAGTACTTCAAAAACAAGTATAAATTCAATCATGATGATTTCAAAAAAAACATCAAAACAACGATTGAGCTGTGTGGTTCTAAGAATGAAAAATTGCACAATATACTAGAGAACGTATCAAAAAAAGTAGGTGTACTGCTAGCTGGAGGAAAGATCAGAGAAACATACAATTCCTGCATAGTTCACGGGGATATGAACTCCAACAATGTAATAATTGATGAAAATATTGACCCAAAGGTTATATTAATTGATTACAGTGATACCGGCCGTGGACCCATAGCCATTGATTTTGCAGCCCTGGAGTGCAGTCTCAGACTGGATGTTGACACCGGGGATCTATCAGGTGACGAGTATGATTTTTACCTTTGCCAGTACGGTTATGAAAAAGAATGTACCGAGCTTTTCCATAGAGCCGGAGATGACTTGCCTTACTGGACTAAAATCTCGAAATTGTTATTCAAGCTTTATTGCAATAATTTTAAATTTGCAACAAAGGAAGAGTATCTGATTACCAATGTCCTGTGGGGGGCAAGGGTCTGTAATGTCAAATCTGTGAGACACAGCGAGCGTTTAAGGATTCTTCTGTGGATTGCCAGTCTGCTGGATCAGTTGATAATTTAATTGAAAGCTCAATTAAAAACACCGTTGTTGGGGCGCAGTTCTTAAAACAATTATTTAATTTTGTTGAAATAGAAACAAAAGTTTAATAAAATATTGTTAATGCACCAAGTGTCGGGAGGAAGGGCAATGAACAAGGAAGAACAGGTCTTAGCGGGTTTCAGGGACTTATATAACAAGCTGGTCTGGCTTAATAAATTTAAAATGGAAGACAAGCTTAAGGACTTTAAGTCATCTGAAGTGCATTGCATGGAATACATCGGAAGAGATCCCGATTGCAACGTGACAAAGCTTGCGGAGTCCTTTTATATGACAAGGGGCGCCATAAGCAAGATGACCAGGAAGCTTATAGCCAAGGGTGTGATTGAAAGCTATCAGAAGCCGGATAATAAGAAGGAAATATATTTCAGGCTTACTGAACAAGGGCAGAAAATTTATAAAATCCATGATGAACTGCACAAGGAGTTCCAGGAACGGGATAAAGCCGTATTTGAGCAGGTAACCCAGGAACAGTTTGACAGCATGCTTGGTTTTGTAGAAAAGTATAAACGTCATTTGGATACAGAAATAAAGAAACAGGGCATGGATTTTAAGTCTGAATAAAATTGAACGAATGTCAGCAGTCCCTGCCTCCAGGTCGGAGGTTTAAAAATGCAGCCAAACTCAAATGAGTAAAGGCTGCATTTTTGTTGCCATAGTTTTGTTGACAAGGAAACAAAATGATGGTACTATAAGTTTGTTTCCTTGGAATCAATGTGCGACTTATGAAAGGAGAATTTAAGTGAATACATCCGGAACATACAATAAAAATAAAACAGAACAGCCCATAGACAAAAAGGCCCTGCTGTTTGGCCTTATGTCTGTGTTTCTTTGCGGAACAGGCTTCAGTATCATAGCACCTGTAGTCCCATTTCTGGTGCAGCCTTATATAAGCAAGCCGGCAGAACAAGCGGTGGTTGTTACGCTGCTGACCTCTGTTTATGCAGTTTGTGTATTTTTTGCAGCCCCCGGGCTGGGTGTCCTGGGTGACAGATACGGCCGTCGTCCTTTGCTGCTTCTATGCCTTTTGGGTTCTGCGGCGGGATACCTGGTTTTTGGTATGGGAGGGGCTCTCTGGGTACTATTCGCCGGACGGATAATAGAAGGAATAGCAGGCGGGAGCATAGGTACTCTTTTCGCATATTTTGCAGACATCACACCCAGAGAACATCGCACCAAATACTTTGGATGGGTGAGTGCGGTTGCAGGTGCAGGCTCTGCCATCGGACCGGCCCTGGGCGGCTTACTTGCCAGGTTTGGCTATTGCGTACCTATGTATTTTGCAGCAGTAATAACTTTAATAAATGCGGTTTATGGAGTCTTATTCATGTCTGAGAGCCTTGACAAGAATAATAGACTGAAAAAGCTGACTTTTATAAGATTGAATCCTTTCACACAGCTTGTAAATGTACTTTCCATAAAAAATCTTAAAAGGCTGCTTGTCTCAGCCTTCCTGCTCTGGATACCAAACGGGTCCCTGCAGGCTGTCTTTTCACAGCTAACAATAGATACTTTTAATTGGGCACCTGCACTTATCGGACTTATGTTTTCAATTATGGGCGTACAGGACATAATCTCACAAGGTTTCATTATGCCAAAGCTTTTAAAGAAGCTTAGTGACAGCCGGATAGCAATTCTTGGAATGACTTCGGAGCTCATAGGCTACGGCCTTATTGCGCTGTCTGCCTTGTTTTCATTTTTTCCGTTTATGATTGCAGGAATGTTTATATTTGGTTTTGGTGATTCCGTATTCGGGCCCTCCTTCAACGGAATGGTATCCAAGTCGGTGGCTTCCGGGGAACAGGGAAGGGTTCAGGGAGGCAGTCAGGCTATTCAGGCTTTGGCAAGAATAATCGGGCCTGTAATAGGAGGTCAGATTTATGTATCACTTGGACATGCCGCGCCGGCCTTTATGGGTGTGATCCTTATAGCGGGGGCAATACCGGTTATGTACAGGGGTTCGCATATAAAAGCCTGGGTGCCCCCGGCATGAAATGGAAAAAACCTTTTTGCAGGCGGCCCATAAATGGTACAATATACCTGTAAAGGTAATCCATTTTTTTTGTGCTGATCTTATGAAAGGAATAAATGATTTTTATATCATCCAGGTAACATGACTATGACAAATAATATACTTAATAAAGATATAACAGGCATAGATTGTTCAATAAAATATTTCTTTCCGTTTTTTTACCGGGGAGGGTTCAGTTCAGCCCTGGAGAACCACTGGACTAAAACCGAGGGAATGGAGGCCTTTGTTGAGAAGGATACTCTGAGTATCCTGTCAGACAGCATATTGAAAAAAAGTGCCCATGAATCTCCTATGGTAACATATAAATTCAATCCCCAAAATTCCGGCTTCGAATATGAAAAGCTCAAAAATATGATTTTGAAAACTGATGAGCTGGCCATACCATTTATAATCTCAAACCTGCAAATGCATGTATTCATGAATGGAGTATCGATTCTGACCTTTGATGCCGCCATAAAAAGCAGTCTGGAATTGATTTTGTTCTCTGATAATGCCATAAAAGCAAATGCCGATACCATCTGGATATCCACAAGCTTTTCAGAGAAAGGCATTGAATGTGTTGACTCATGCAATCCGGAAATTGAAAAAAACTTTTCTGTCAGAAGCATAGCGGATAAAGCAAAATATAATATAGAATATTTCATTGGCAGAAAAAATGCCAGTTTTATAATTGACGAATATGCTGGAATAATTACAAAAATCAGGCTGATTCTGTCCACTGAGACGGATGCCGGGACATATGCTGAAACCCTTCTGTTTTTTAACAAGTATTTCAGAATGGGCATTAATAAAAAAGCCAGCTCTGATTTGGTGTACTATGACAGAGCCGGGAATTCAGATCATACCACCACGGTAAATTCTATTATTTTGGGTATCATTTCCTCCTTTAAGCCGGAGCATTATAAGGACTCTTACTTTGATTACGGCTTTTTCAGATTTTTCTACGTGGGTTTTTACGGAATTAAAAACTGGAATATTTTTGAGCAGCGGACGTCAAGGTTCATATACCTCATTAAGAATATGCAGTTGCCCGGTGACAATTCAAAAATTGATTTCAGCATATCGGAAGCCTGCCTCAGACTGAATGAAAATACTGTGCTGTTAGCATCACTGAAGGGGGGAGGCGCATTTTCCTTTTACGAAAGCGACAGTAAAAAACGCTCTCCCAGGAACTTTATAAGTGCACATTATTACGGCATCCTTTTTCCATTGTACCAAAGGGTAACACTCATTGATTTTTCACACAGGCTGTCCAATACTTTTTCCATAGAACATATATATTTTAATAAAAAGACCAAGTCAAACAGGTTGGCTGAATTTGAGGATTTATTGGAGGAATTCGGTGCTTTTTCAACAAAATGCTGGTTTCCCGAACTGAGTGATAACGAGGTAAGGAATACTGCGTATAAAAAATGGCAGGAAATTTTCGGAGTTGTAAGCCTTTTTGGAAATGTGAGAAATCAATTGCATGACATTGTTGATTATTTTAATGTTAAGGATTTAAAAAATGATGAAAGAAATCAAAAGCTGCAGAACACTCTGATATTTATACTGACACTTATATTTATTCCTTTGAATTTTTTTGTGGGATTTATGGGTATGAACATAAAAATTTTTACAGGAAGCGGTTTGAGTGTCGTAAGTACTTTTTTGCTGGGAATTCTGGTTACGGTCATATGTTCCATTATTATAGTGGCTGTTTATCGTTTAGTATCCGCCAGGTACAGGGACAGTTAAAAACACCCTCCTTTCTGAGCCCTGTACAATAAAATACACGTTCAGGATGCCATATTTTTATTTTTGTTTAACACATTGAATAATGCCTGTAACAGAAAAATGGCAGTATTACACATATAAAGATTGACTTTTACAAGCTCCGGTGTTAAATTGTAAACAAATTGGTATATATGGTTATATAAGGAATGTATTTAAAGGGAGGTATGTATTGTGGCTACATTTAATATGGACAATGCAAAAATTAAAAATGCGTATATGGCTGATACCATAAATTTTAATGGTAATGTAAATCAAACTGAATTGGAAGCTGAACTTGAGAAGGTGCTCAAGGGCATAGCTGACCCAAAGGAAGACCTGCCTCAAGGCACTGTTCAGACTGCGGAGGCTAACTTAAAAGAAGCAATTACACAGGTGAAAAGCGGGAAGCCGGACAGGAATATAATACTTGACTGTATTAATAATACCAAAGGGTTGGTGGAAGGAATCAATAACAGCAGTTGGATTATAAAAGCACTTGCAGATCTGGCAGGAGCAATAAAGAACCTGTTCTAAAAAGGTGAGGTGACAGAAGTAATGGCGGATTTCGATCAGAGAAATTTAAAGGCAAATAATGTTTATAATGCTGATATTATAAATAACAACATTACACTGGGAAAAACCGAGAAGGATGAGCTGAAGGAAGCATTGGATTACATAAATACGTCCTATAATGTTATCAAGGATGTTTTTAAAATCGGCAGCACTTTCAGTGGGTGGCTGGATAAAAGAAAGGATGAAAAGAACAGAAAAAAAGCTTCGGAATGCATGGGAAAGGCTTTCGATTTATATAATAAAAGGAGATTCATGGACTCCGTCAAAGAAGCTTACAAAGCCCTGGAATTTGACGTGTGCAATACTACTGCCCACAATCATATTGCATGGGTTTTTTCATTCTATAACAAAGAATTGGACAAAGCTGAAAGACACTCCAGAAAAGCCAATGAGCTCATGCCCAACAAGGTTCCTTATATGGATACCCTGGCGGAGGTTTACTATGCAAGAAAGGATTATGCATTGTCCTTTGAGGTGACAACCAGGGCCCTTCAAATCCTGAATGTAAGCGACAAGGATTCCATGTATCTGCTTAATTACAGAATGGGTCGGCTGTATCTGGCCGCCGGAGACTATCAGAACGCTATGAATTTCCTGGCTAAAACTTTGAATTTCAATTATGAAAATGAGATATTTGATCGTGCGGGCTTGTATTATAATATAGCTTTGACCTTTAATGCCCTGGGGAATCATGACAAATCCATAGAGTTTATTAATGGGGCAATCTCATTAAGAAAAAACGAGCAATTTGCGGCCTTCAGGGATAGCCTTTTAAAAAGCAGAGGTCTGAGCGGCTGATAGTTATAAACATAACGGTATTGACTGGAAATGGGGCAAATGATATAGTATCCTTATACCCCCATGGGTATAAGGAGGTGAGATTATGCGGAAATGTATGGATTCAGAAAATCTGCACAGACGCTTAAATAAGATAATGGGGCAAGTCCGGGCTATTGATAAAATGGTAGACGAAGATATTCCCTGCGAAGATGTGCTGATACAGATAAATGCAGTAAAAAGTGCACTGCAAAAGGTTGGACAGGTTATTCTTGAAGGTCATCTGAGCCATTGTGTCAAAGAGGGTATTGAGCATGGTGACGCAGAAAAGACAATAGCGGATTTTGCCAAGGCAGTTGAACATTTCTCCAGAATGTCCTGATGATTTAATATAGAGCATTAAATAAAAATGCAGCCGAAATAAAAAAACGGCTGCATTTTTATTGACGTTTACATACCCCCAGGGGTATAATATACATATAGGGGTATATGTATAGAAAGGAGTAATATGTATTTATGCTTTTTTTAAAGAATGAGGAGAGACGAACTGTTCTTTTCTTGATAATTTCACTTCCCGCACTGGTTTTCAGTTTTTTTCATATTGGCAATCTCCCTGTTGATGCAGCCTGGATCGCCATTGTTCTCTGTGGAATACCAATTATAAAAGCTGCTGTAGTGGGGCTTGTTACTGAATTTGATATAAAGGCGGATGTTCTCGTGTCCATAGCATTAGTTGCTTCAGTCATTATCGGAGAGATATTTGCAGCAGGGGAGATAGCTTTTATCATGGTACTTGGGGCATATCTGGAGGATAGGACTGTGTCCAGGGCCAGGGCCGGTATTGAGAAGCTGGTGCGTCTGACACCTGCAACTGCAAGAGTAGTCCGGGATAATGAGGAAAGCATTATTCCTGCGGATGGGGTTAGAGCCGGAGATATACTCCGGGTATTGGCGGGAGAGACAATTGCAGTAGATGGTTTGATTATCAAAGGCAAAACTGCAATCGACCAGTCGGTAATGACAGGAGAATCCCTTCCTGTGGACAAGGCGGAAGGGGATGAGGTATTCAGTGGAACTGTAAATCAGTTTGGTCCCTTTGATATGGTAGCCCAAAAAGTTGGGGAAGACAGTTCTTTGCAAAGAATGATAAGACTTGTTGAATCCGCTGACGCAGGAAAGGCAAGAATTGTAGGAATTGCCGACCGTTGGGCAACCTGGATTGTCATCATTGCTCTGGCGTCTGCCGGTATTACGTGGTTTATAACCGGGGAGGTCATCCGCGCTGTAACCATATTGGTGGTGTTCTGTCCATGTGCCCTGGTGCTGGCGACGCCCACAGCCATTATGGCCGGTATTGGTAACGCCACGAAATATGGCATTCTCGTTCGTCAGGGTGATGCCCTTGAAAGATTGGCACAAGTCAGCCGGATTGCTTTTGATAAAACAGGGACTCTCACATATGGCAAACCTGAAGTGGTCCAGGTATACAGCTCGGATTCACAACTGGAGACATCTGAATTGTTAAAGATGGCGGCGGTTGCCGAGCTGAAATCTGAGCATCCGCTGGGCAAAGCAATTGTAGCGTATTACAGACAAGAGTACAAAAGGCTTCCGGAGCAGCCGGAGGAATTTGAACTGTTCGCAGGCCGTGGTGTGTATGCAGGTTATGAAGGTAAAAAGGTTCTTGCAGGAAATCAGGCCTTATTTGCAGAGAAGAATGTAAACATTCCTGAGGAACTTTTTCAATATGCCGAAAAAGCCAGGCAGGAAGGCAGTACGGTTATTTATCTGGCAATAGATGAAAGGGCTGCCGGTATGATAGCCTTATCTGATACTTTACGCACAGACGCTGCTCAGGCTGTGAAAAACCTTCATCAAACCGGGTTGAAAACCGTCTTGCTGACAGGCGATGGGCAGCAGGCAGCAGCACATATTGCGGAGAGTGTCGGTATTGCAGATGTTACTCATGGCTGTCTGCCGGAAAACAAGCTTGAAGTTATCAGTACATATGAGAAGAAGGGCGAGAAGATTTGCATGATAGGTGATGGCATTAATGACGCACCCGCGCTTAAAAGTGCATTTGTGGGCATCGCAATGGGTGGAGTGGGAAGTGACATTGCCATAGATGCTGCCGATATCGTGCTTGTGAGTGACGATATCAGGGAGCTTCCTCACCTTTTACAGCTTTCTCGAAAGACAATGAGGACCATAAATATTAACCTTATTGCTTCCATGGTACTCAATTTTATTGCAATCGGGCTTGCCATTTCAGGCGTATTAACACCGGTGCTGGGGGCGTTGGTGCATAATGTGGGTTCGGTGGCTGTTATTATTAATTCCTCCCTGCTTTTGAATTGGAGAAAAGGAAAAAAGCAGATTAATCCTTTTTAGAAAAATCTTTATTGACTCTATAAAAATCCAAGTTATATTGCTTATTGCTTCAAAAGTGCAAATAACCGATGTGGGGAAATTTCCACATCCGGTTATTTGCAAAGCATTCAAATTAAATTTAAAATTATTTAACAATTAGTACCATTCACAATTAATACCATGCATTCATTTGACTCAACAAAACCATGTTTTTTATATAAATCCCTTCCCAATTCTGTGGCGTCTAAACTGATTTCTGTAACTCCCTTTTCTTTTGCTTCATTGATTAAGATACCTAACATTTGAAAAGCAATCCCTTGTCTGCGATATTGACTGTTAGTAAAAACATTCATTAAATGAGCCCTTTTTCCTGTGGGATGTGAAAAAGTAGGCATCATATCTATGTAACACATTGTTGCACACCCTACAACTTTTTCATCAATAGCCAGAATGGTGGTTTGATTGGCATTTTTAAAATACTCTCTGCTACATGCCATTAACTCATCAGTAAACACATAGTCTTCTGGTAAGTCATTTACCGCTCTTAACATCTCCAGCCTGCTTTGCATGAGTAATTCTAAATCATCCTCTGTCGCTTTGCTATAAGAAATCATTAATGGCATCCTCCGTTATTTTTTGATTTGCCTGTATGTTAAAAAATCATGCGTAATAGCCGGTAACAGCAAACTTTTGTTATATAAATAATACACTGGAATACATAATTTTGCTATTTAAATTTAACTTGTTGTGCCAGTTAATTTTACAGATAAGTTTGCATGCCATGCGAGGACTGGATGGACTACAGGTTGATTTTGCGGATAAATATAAATTCTGCTTGGTTTCAATTTTAAACTGTTATACAATTAAAAATAGTACGGCTGGACAGTCTTCTGAATTTATTCCGGCTATTACAGAACTCTCATATTTGTGCAGTAAAAGAGAGGTGCGTTTTATTTATACAGGGTATACTTTGAGGTGAGCTTGTGGAATGGCTGAAGCAATTAAACGCTTCGATAAATTATATTGAGGAACACTTGACGGATACGATTGACATGGATAAGGTATCTCAAATCCCTTGCGGAGATTCCTCTGTCAGAGTACATAAGGCGAAGAAAAATGACCCGTGCGGCCTTGGATTTACAAAGCGGAAATGAGAAAGTGATAGAAAAAGGCGGCACAAAGCGGAATTATACCTGTAATATGCTCATGTATGGACAGAGAACCCTATGGAGTATTAGGAGTAAGCACCTGCATGAACGGAAAGGATTTTGACTACTATATAGCAGTTGCTTCAAACCAGGAGACGCCTTCTGGGTTAGTTGAGTATATGGTTCCTGAAGGTACATGGGCTGTAGCAGAGGATTACCGTTGCGAGGCATGGCTGCCAATAGTGAAAAAATATTAATAGTCAAGGATTTGAGAAGGATGAGAGAGAAACAAATTTCTCAGATGGAGGTGTAAAAGTGAAATTAGAAACAAAAAGATTAATTTTACGCCCTTGGAAGTATGATGATGCAGAAGAATTGTATAATTATGCAAAGGACCCCAGAATCGGGCCTGTTGCAGGCTGGCCGGTGCATACCAGTATTGAGGATAGCCGTCAGATTATTAAAGATGTTCTTTCAGCAGCAGAAACCTTTGCAGTTGTATTAATAGATGGAAATGCAGTTGTTGGAAGTATCGGACTTATGATTGGTGAAAAAAGTAATCTTGATATAAGCGAAGATGAAGGAGAAATTGGTTATTGGATAGGCGTGCCGTATTGGGGGCAGGGGTTGATTCCCGAAGCGGTAAATGAGTTAATGCGGTATGGTTTTGAGAATCTTGGCCTTAAGACAATATGGTGCGGATATTTTAAAGGTAACGAAAAGTCACGAAGAGTTCAAGAAAAGTGTGGATTTCAATATCATCATACTGAAAAAGATAAAAATTTGCCACTGGTGAATGATATCAGGACAACACACATTACCTGTATTACAAGAGCGCAGTGGCAGGAGGAATTACGGTCCGGTCAGATATAAGAAACTATTAGGTTTTGATATTCAGCATACATTTTTCATGGTGCAAAGTTATCATATATTTTATAATAGGCTGCTTCGGACTACTACAGTTAGGTATTAGAGAGGCAACTATAGTTATAAAGAAAATTGCTGTTGGATATTTGTTTATCGGATTAGGTATTTTTATGGCATTACTTTATCGTGTCTTAGAATAGTGTGGGTAGTTTTGTACTTACAAGAATTGAGACTGCGAGAAATTTTCTGTAAAAGCCTTCTGTGATAGAATAAAACACAGGAGGCTTTTAAATTATGGGAAGACCGAGAAAAACACCTGGGATGAGTGAAGGAAAGCAGAATATCATAAGACAA
>NZ_MZGX01000032.1 GCF_002051585.1 Ruminiclostridium hungatei
TCATCGGTCATGTCAGCAAGAAAATGACGGCGGTTATATTCGCTGTACTTAGGGACAACAAAACCTATGAGCCTGTCCTTCAGACAGCAAAATCTGCTTGACAAATACATAGCCGGTCTGCACAGTTCTCGCTCCCATGGTTCACCCTTATATGAAGGGGATGAAGACATGTTCCAGGATGTACCCAAAATATACGCTTCCAGCCCCTGGTAATTGACTTGCCCGGCGGCTTTTTTTACTCAATCAGTGCCAGAATATCCGATAAAACCGCGTTAACAGCCACGTGAGTCCTGTTTTTGCAGGACAGTTTATCAAGTATAACCTTTATATGGGATTTGGTGGTATTCTCAGATATGTGAAGGCATCTGGAGATTTCCTTATTGGAATACCCCAGTTTCATCAGATTTAAAACATTCCTTTCACATTGACTCAGACAGGAAATATTAAAGTCGGGCTGCATGATCTTATATGTAAAATCGGATGCTCCTATTTTGTTCACATACAATTTTAAGTTCATAGCCAGGTATTCGGTAAAAAGTAAGAAATGGTCAAAGGAAACCTTATCCATTCTTGACCCCAGAAAAAAGGCAGAAATATAGCAGTGAGTGCTGCCTGCGGAAACAGGAACGGTACAGTTTGTAAAGCTGCTGAAAACAGGATTTCTTGACTCATGGCAGTACTGTATGCTGACGGCTTTGCTTTTCTGTGCTTTAGAAATGGAGGTTTCTCCAAACCTTTCTTCTCCAAGGCAGGCACCTGTATGGAAGTTAACCCTGCTCAGCATTTTTTCACTGTTTAGGTGCCAGGAGACCAGTCTGAAATCTTCATCCAGCAGCAGGATGAAATTATAAAAAAGTAACGTGTTAAAAAGAAAATCGCAATTTGTTTTTACCAGCAGCTTTAATATGTCCGCCGGAAGACGGTTGGGCGGCATATATGGGTGGATGGCGTTTATGGAACCGCCAGGCCGGGCCTGTAGTGCTTTTGAGTCAATAGTATCCATGATTTGTACCTCTCATATAAAATTTCATTTTACTGTAATTGCAGTTCATAATGATAATGAAAGACTTCAGGACTAAATCATACAAAAGGGTGTGTTAAATTTAACTGTCATACTTTAAAATATAACATAAATTATTATATTTTACAAATTAATACATAATAATCAAAACAATGACAAGAAAAGGAAGAAGTATAAATAGAGCAGAACTTTCGACACTTAATTTTTTCAGGACTTCTGAAGGTGAAATTGATGAAGCCGCCATGGCGCTTAACTGTTTTGAAGTTTCCGTCTACAACATCTTAAAAAACAGCGGCCAATTGTCAAAGGAAAAGGTTATTCCCATGTTCCTGAGAGATATCAACCCCGTACTTTGGTACAACGACGAGACAGGCATATTCAGGATTCATAACCAGAGCCGCAATGTATTCCCTCTGTGGGGGAAATATGTCAGGCTGAACAGAATCGAAACCCATAAGTTTACGGAGCAAGGCTGCTCCTTCTGGAATATTACAAAAAAATAAACGAAGACTTTGAAGCTTATACCAGGCTGCTCCAGAGAGCCATAATACAATGGAGGATTCTGGGCAACATTTTTCTCAGGCATATTTACGCAGGAGGAAGCAGCCTTTCGCCTAAAATGGCGGACACTGTAAGAAAGTTGCTTGCCATTGAAAACCAACTGAATTTTCAGATGAAAGAAATATTTGTCAAGGTGCTGACATGATAATAAGGCTTGTTAACCGACCTGAATTTGCACTGGAGTTCGGAAGTGCTTGACAATATATATCAGGGTGATATAATTTAATATATCACTCTGATATATGTTGGGAGGTGCATATGAAAAATAAAACCATGTATGCAGTACTTGGAGTACTGAGCCTTTTGGGACCAATGTCAGGCTATGATATCAAGAAATTCTGCGACAAAAGCATATCCTACTTTTGGAACGAAAACTTCGGACATCTGTATCCTGTGCTGGCCAGATTGGAGGCTGACGGACTTATAGAAAGGGACACGGAAGCTGAGGACTCAAGGAAAAAAAACTATAAAATAACCCCAAAAGGTGTGGAGGTGCTGAAGGATTGGCTCACGCTGCCTGTGGAATACCAGCCTGAAAGATCCGAGCTGTTATTAAAGCTGTCCTTCGGAACCAAAATGGAGCTTGAAGCCACACTGTCAATGCTGGAGGCTGCCAGAGAGAGAAATGAACTTAAGTATAAACAATTGAGCAGCATACACTCCTATTACCTTGGCAATGAGGAGGCAAAAAGCAAGCCCCAATATCCATATTGGCTGGTAACCCTGAGATACGGGATAAATTCTCTTGAGGCATCACTAAAATGGTTTGGCGAAACAATGGAATTCTTACGGAGCTATGAAAGCAAATAAATCTGAAATAACAGAAAGGGGTGAAGGGCGTTTATGCCCGAATTGATGAAACTGGACGAAGGAATGTCAGTACTTGAACTGGAACCCAATGTTCCGAATGTGGGCGGGAGGATGTATCCTGTATTGCTATGGGATGAAAACGACACAGTGTTGATTGATGCAGGTTTGCCCGGGCAAGCCAAGACTATATGCGGCCTGATTGAAAAGGAAGGAATCCCGTTAGAGGCCTTGACAAAAATATTCATAACCCATCATGATATGGATCACATAGGAGGCCTGGCGCAGTTGACGGCGGCTGCAGAAAGCATTGGGCAAGGACACGGGGGAATCCAGGTGTATGCACACCCGCTTGAAAAACCGTATATTCAGGGAGAATTGCTCCCTATTAAATTCAGCAAGGAAACCCTGGATAAAATAAAAAGGGATCTGGAGCAATTACCTCCGGAAAAAAGAAAAGAATACCAGGAACTGTATACAACAGGCAAACCCAAGGTCACCCATACGGTGGACCACCAACAGGAGGTTTCCTGCTGCGGGGGAATAAAGATACTTCACATGCCGGGACACACGCCGGGGCATATTGGCTTATATCTTGAGAAGTACAGAACCCTCATTGCCGGAGATGCACTTAACATCCATAACGGTGAGCTGGCGGGTCCTGAGCCCAGGCATACCCACGATATTGAAAAAGCAAGAAAATCATTAGCTGTTCTGCTGGATTATGAGATTGACAGGATTGTGTGTTACCACGGGGGAGTATTAAGCGGGGACTTCAGGGAAAGAATCAAAGAACTTGCCAAGGGCTGACGGCTTGAAAAACTTGTATCCTGTTTTAAAATCCACTGTTTACATGGAAAAAATATGTTATAATAGTCCTTATATTGATAACAGATACAGGAGGATTAACATATATGGATTGGGATTTACTTATTCCCATAACGGCCTTGGTTTTAATATTCGGGCCGAAAATGTTCCGCGAGGTAAAGGATTATCTGTTGAAAAAGCAGCAGTTAAAAGCTGAAATTGAGCTGAAGGCTGAGGCGCTCAGGCTTAAGAACAGCCTTGAGCTTGAGAAATTCATAAATTCCGAAAACATTTTCAATGCCCGGAATGACAGTGAACAGGACAGTCAGAAGCAAAGCAGCGATAATGACAACGATGACAGCTTAAATCAAAAAAGGAATTCCAACTATGAAAGATATTAATGTCCAATACTCTGAAGACAGAGTACAAAGCTACAGCCTGCTTCTTTCTCAAATGAAAGCCCTGCTTGAGGGTGAAGGGGATGTAACTGCAAACCTGTCCAACGCATCTGCACTGCTTAAGGAAGCTCTGGACCACATAAACTGGGTTGGCTTTTATCTTATGAAAAACGGCAAATTGCTACTGGGACCTTTTCAGGGAAAGGTGGCATGTGTTCACATTGAAGTCGGGAAAGGGGTTTGCGGGACAGCCGTACTTGAAAACAGAACCCAGCTTGTCACGGATGTTCACCTGTTTCCGGGACATATAGCCTGTGACAGTGCCTCCAGCTCGGAACTTGTAATTCCCTTGAGAAGCAGGGACCGGGTGGTTGGTGTTCTGGACATTGACAGCCCGCTCATTGGAAGATTTGATTCTGTGGATGCTTCGGAAATTGAGAAAATTGCAAGGGTTATAGAGGAGGCATGTGACTGGCAGGGAGAATTACCTGCCGGCAGGTAATTCGGAATGTAATTTAATAATGCTTTAAAAAAATTTGGTGGCTCATCATAGGTGATTTTAACAATCCTGCACAATATTGGCTTTAGTGATACAAAGCTGTCAGGGGCGGAAATCAACAAATGGTGAGCCATTATGGTTTTGGCCGTATAGCTTTATTTCACCTTCCAGGAACCGTCCTCGCAGCATACCGATTGTGTGCCGTCCTCATTGACAATTATGGAACCTACTGCATGTCGCTTGTGGTCATAAACACAAAAGGGCTCCTTGCCTGCGTTTCCCGCGGGCTGCTGTGAAATTGGCCTGACTTCATTCTGCTCACTGATAAGATTTACCGAAATACTGTCCTGCTTTTTATGATTCTGCATTATATCAATCCTTTCAGATGCTTGTATTATTCTTCCGGCGGCCGGTAACATTATAAACTTATAATAGCCGTCGGAAATGTGGATTTAGATGTTACAGACCACTATTATAAATATGCCTAATTTTATTGAAATCATTCAAATTTAAAATTCCATAAATTCTATTATCAGGCTTTGCACCGGATGTCAAAATTTTTCATGGCAAATTGTCCGCAGGATTACCGGTGAGAAGCTGTGAAAAGTAATAAAATCTTCATATTATCTACATAACATATTAATATTTATCAAGTATAATGTTTATGTAGTGTGCTATGTTGGTATTATGTCTTTGAAAGGAGTGTGCGGCTTTGTTGGATTCAAGGAAATGTTTGGAAATATATGAGTTTTGCCAGCAGCAATATAAAAAGCTGGAAAAGAAAAATGGACATTACAGCCCCAAACATGACAAAATTGTCATGGAGCTTGCTGCCAAAGAGTTTCAGATGAGCGATGTTGTAATAAACAAAGCATTTGATTTGGCCGCACAGACACTGAGCAAAAATAGCAGGGCGACCTCTGAGAAAATCATCAGAAACAAGCTGATAGGCAAAATGATATAAAAATTATATATATATTAAAATAGTAAAGGAGCTGCCGTTTTTTGAAATAAATGGCAGCTCCTTTACGTCAGGCAGGCTAAAATCATTTTTTTTAATATAATATCAAAAGAATGCTTCCAGCCTGCCAATAAATCTGGTAAAATAGATATATCAAGTATCAAATATGTCCGGCGCCGGTACGCGGCACTGGCAGTTCCGGAATAACCCGTCACAAAAAATCAAAATCGCTTGAATTTAATTAAATATATTTTTTCTGCTGCTATTATTTAAAGATAGGGTAAAAAGACAGAAACAAATCAAACTAATCCTGAAATTAATGTATTTTCCGCTGTACAGGCTGAAATAAGTCCCAGGAGCCAATATATCCTTTTTGAAGCGCAAGTAAATCCTTTGCAGAAATTACAGAGTTACCGCAGTGGTATTACAGAAGAAAATCAAAGAAGAAACTTCAGAAGAAATTACAGCAGAAATTACAGATGAATTTGATAGGGAGGTGAGGGAAAATCACGACTTTTATGAAAAACGGAGAAAACAGAAGATTGAGAGACATTGAGCGAGATTGGATATTAACTGTGATTTAGAATTCACAAGGTAACTCAAATAGAAGGGTTTTAATCCAAACCCATATATAAGTCTATTTGATAAATATCCGGCGACTAGCTATAATGTATCTATATTCTTCGAAGGAAAATTATTGAAATATATGCTAATAGTTGTGAGGTGAAAACATGTATTCTTTTTATTTGGTAGTTTTTTTCACGGGAGTTTTATACACCCTTGTATCCTTGATTATCAGCGGTATTTCGGGAGGTTTTCATTCGGGAACCGATACCGGAGGGGCTGACGGACATTTTGCCCAGCACGGACATGATTCAGGTCATGTGCATGCTGGATTGGACAATGCCGATGCTGTTCATCCTGGACATGTGCATGTGGGACACCCTGGTGGCGATGTGCAGGGAAATCATACCCAGCAGGGTGATTCGGGAGGACACGGTATTTTTTCCTGGTTAACGATTTTAATAAATCCTCTGGTGGCAGTATCTTTTCTGACAGTATTCGGCGGCCTTGGAATCATGGGGACCAAAATTACTGCCTGGGATTCAATTATTGTGTTTTTCGGGGCATTGGCAGCAGGTATTGCCGTAGCGGCTCTTTTGTATAATTTTGTTGCAAAGCCGATTTACCGGAGCGAGAACAGTTCGGATGTATCCAGGGAAAAGTTGGTGGGCACACCTGCGGAGGTGACCACGGACATTCTGGAAAACGGCTATGGAACCATAAAATATACCGTTAATTCCATAAGGTATACAGCGCCTGCAAAGCACATAGATGAAAGAGCCGTAAAGCAGGGACAGAAAGTAGTTATCTGCAGGATTGAAAATAATACATTTTATGTAAGTGAGTTGTCTGAGATACTAAACACGTAAACTTCTTTTACACCGTTGAAGAGTTTTCCGCTTACCGGTATTGAATTGTACAAAGCGGCTATGTATTGGTGTGGAAGTTGAATATAAAATAAAAAGGAGAGTTAGAATGGAATATTCAGTATATTTTGTACCTGTGGCAATTGTGGCGGTTATAGTTATTTTGCTTTTTATGTTCGTTTCAATGTACAAAAAGGTTCCGCAGGACAAGGCACTCGTAGTTACAGGATTCAGAGGCAGAAGAGTTATTACCGGTGGAGGTGGCGTCGTAATTCCCATGTTGGAAAGAACGGATGTCATTTCACTGGAAAATATGCAGATAGACATCAGAATTGATGGGGCACTGACTTCACAAGGGGTTGGTATTGTTGCAGACGGTGTGGCTGTTGTTAAGGTCAAATCCGATAAGGATTCCATTCTTTCTGCGGCGGAGCAGTTCAATACATCAAAGGGACTGGATTATATGCTGAGCGTTATAGCCAAGACTACTCAGCAGGTGCTTGAAGGAAAGCTGCGTGAAATCGTATCAAGAATGACTGTTGAGGAAATTTACAAGGACAGGGAGACCTTTGCATCCCATGTTCAGGGCGTAGCAGCCACAGAATTGCAGAATATGGGTCTTGAACTAAAGGTTTTGACCATAAAGGACATTTCGGATAAGAACGGCTACCTTGAAGCTCTCGGAAAGCCGAGAATCGCCGAAGTAAAAAGGGATGCGCAGATAGCCGAGGCAAATGCTACAATGGAAACAAAGATAAAGACTGCTGAAGCCAACAGAGAAGGTGAAGCAGCCAGAATCCAGGCAGAAACACAGATTGCCGAGGCAAACAAGGACAAGGAACTGAAGGTTCAGTCCTACAACAAGGACCAGCAGACAGCCAAGGCTGATGCCGACCTGGCATATGATATCAAATCAAATATTGTGAAAAAGGAAGTTGCCGAAACTGCCATGCAGGTTGAAATTGTCAAGAAGCAGAAGGAAATAGAGCTTGCAGAGCAGGAAGCGCTGAGAAGGGAAAAGGAACTTGAAGCAACCGTAAAGAAGCAGGCGGATGCCGAAAACTACCAGGCTGCCAAGGTGGCTGATGCCAGCAAGTACAGAGAGGTGACGGCTGCCGAGGCAAGATCCAAGGCTATTGAGATGGAAGGTGAAGCCAAAGCCAAGGCCAAGAGAGCGGAAGGTATGGCAGAGGTGGAAATCATCAGAGCCAAGGGAGAAGCTGAGGCTGCTGCAATGGCAAAGAAGGCCGAGGCCTTCAAAATGTATAATGATGCTGCCGTTACCCAGATGATAATTGAAAAGTTGCCTGATATTGCACAGGCAATTGCAAGTCCTCTTGCAAAAACAGAGAAGATTGTTATCGTGGACAATGGCAATGGAGGCGAAGCCAAAGGTGCTGCCAAGGTTTCCGGTTACGTTACGGATATAATATCGCAGCTCCCAGAGACCGTTGAAGCATTGACCGGCATGAATGTGCTGGATTTGCTCAAGAAAAATCCTGCAATAGCACAGGAAATCAAACAGACGGACAACAACGCCTGATATACCCAGGGTTTCAATTAACGCTGTTTTTAAAGGCTGTGGAAAAAGCAGGCTGATTCAGTAACTCATATGCTCCCCTTATGCTTAACAGTTTGTATTATAAGACTGTTAAACCTAAGGGGAGCATTTTATTTGAACCGACCTGCCTTATTTCTCATTATCCTGCTTTTCAGTTATACTCTTGGACAGCCTGCACAGTATTTCAGGGGTAATCTGCAAATCAAATTTCAGAATTTCATAATATTTCATAACTTTGCCGTCTGACGATATCTCGTGATTTCCCTTGATAAGCTCTGCCGCTTCCAACTTTCGCAGGTGCATGTAAAGCAGAGGCCTGCTGATGTTGACGGTTCTGGCAAGCTCACTTACGTACTGTCTGTTTTCAAATAAAATTCCCAGGATTTTAAGACGTAAAGGATGGGAAAGAGAGTCAGCCAGCCTGAGCAGATTATCTCCGGTTTTGCAGAAGCCGGTCTCATAATCGTTGATATTTGACATTCTATTCAACTTCCTTAAGTAATCTTTCTATGGCATCCATTTTCATTCTTAACTCTGCAAACTCTTCCTTCACTTCCATATTTGACAATGCCACATTATTGGCAATGGCCTTTATGGTATTTAACTGCTCCAGGTGGTTTTTGGATTTTGACCTTGTAAGCAATACAAATATAACGATTGCTGCAATTATCAGCCCAGCCAGAATTATGGCGGCAAAAAAGAGAATGAATATCAAACTATTCATACAGGTACCTCCTACTAAAATTTTATATGTTAATATGTATCTTACACATGTAATAATTTTATTACATGTGTAATTTATTGTCAATGTAAACCTTGAACAGTATGCACTTTTTCTTTTGACTTCCATACGGCGTTTCGGTTATACTAATTTTCGTCAGTGTATAAAAAAATAAGCTTTTGTTGGGAATAAATCTGTAAAGTGTATTTTGGAGGCAATCAAAATGAGCATATTGACAGTTGAAAATGTAAGCCATGGTTTTGGAGCCAGAAAAATTCTGGAAGATGCCTCATTCAGGCTTTTAAAAGGAGAACATGTTGGTCTGGTGGGAGCAAATGGAGAAGGTAAATCAACCTTTTTAAATATCATAACAGGAAAACTCATGCCTGATGAGGGCAAGGTGGAGTGGTGCAACAGAATAACCACCGGCTATCTGGACCAGCATACGGTGCTGACGCCGGGAAAGACAATACGGGAGGCATTGAGAGAGGCATTTCAATACATGTTTGATCTTGAAAAGGAAATGCTGGAGCTGTATGAAAAAATGGCAGAGGTCTCTGAAAACGAAATTAATGCAATGCTGGAGGATGTGGGAGATATCCAGAATGTGCTTGAACACAATGGCTTCTACATTTTGGATTCCAAGATAGAAGAGGTGGCCAACGGGCTGGGCCTTGGAGACATCGGACTTGAAACGGATGTGGGAAATCTCAGCGGGGGCCAGAGGGCAAAGGTTTTGCTGACAAAGCTTCTATTGCAGAATCCAATGATTCTGATTCTGGACGAGCCTACCAACTTTCTGGATGAAAATCATATCAACTGGCTGAAGAACTATCTGAAGGAATATGAGAACGCATTTATTCTGGTATCCCATGATATCCCTTTCCTCAATGATGTGGTAAATGTAATATATCATGTTGAAAATGCCGTGCTTACCAGGTATTCAGGAAACTATGAGGAATTTCAGAGAATGCACCAGTTGGCCAGGCAGCAGACCATGCAGGCCTATGAAAAACAGCAGAAGGAGATTGAAAAGCTGGAGGATTTCATAGCCAGAAACAAGGCCAGGGTTGCCACCACCAATATGGCAAAGAGCAGGCAGAAGAAGCTTGACAAAATGGATATTATAGAAAAGGTAAAAGTGAAGGTTAAGCCGATTTTCAAATTCAGAGAGGCCAGAGCCCCCGGCCGTTATATTTTTCAGACCCATAATCTTGTCCTAGGCTATGATTCGGCTTTGACAGGTACTTTGAACATAGCGTTGGAGCGCGGTCAAAAGGTTGCAATAAAAGGTGTCAACGGTCTTGGAAAATCCACCCTTCTGAAAACCCTGCTGGGGCTTCAGGAGCCGTTCGGGGGAGAGGTAAAGCTGGATGATTATCTGTATCCCGGCTACTTTGAGCAGGAATCACAGCGTTATAACACCAATACTGCACTGGAAGAGGTGTGGAATGACTATCCCGGCATGTCAAATGCTGAAGTAAGAGGTGCTCTGGCCAAATGCGGCCTTACAACCGAACACATTACCAGTCAGATGATGGTACTCAGTGGCGGTGAAAACGCCAAGGTGAGGCTTTGCAAGCTTATGCTCAAGGATGTGAACTGGCTGATTCTGGATGAACCTACAAATCATCTGGACGTGGAAGCCAAGGAGGAGCTCAGAAGGGCTTTGAAAGAATTCAAGGGGACAATACTGCTGGTATGCCATGAGCCTGAGTTTTACCAGGACTGGGTGACTGAGGTATGGAATGTTGAAAACTGGACTACTAAAATAGTATAATATACCTGATTGATATAAAATCCAAATTGTCCTGAAAACAAAGTCCAGAGGTGAAAAATGCGACAAAACAAGTATGACGAAAGTGTGTTTTTTGAAAAGTACAGCAGCATGAACCGGTCAAAAAAAGGTCTTGAGGGAGCAGGGGAATGGCATGAGCTTGAAAAAATGCTGCCTGATTTCAGGGATAAAAGAGTTCTGGATCTGGGCTGCGGTTTTGGCTGGCATTGCAGGTATGCGGTTGAAAAAGGTGCGAGTTCGGCAGTTGGGATTGACATATCACAAAAAATGCTGGATGAAGCAATAAAAAAGACGAGCTCCTGTAAAGTTAAATATGTTTGTATGCCAATAGAAGACATTGAATTTGAGGAAAACTCCTTTGAGGTGGTAATCAGCTCCCTTGCCCTCCACTACGTGGAGTCCTTTGACCACATAGTGGACAGGATAAGCAGGTGCCTGACCCCCAAAGGTGAACTGGTGTTTTCTGTTGAGCATCCGGTCTTTACGGCCCAGGGACCTCAGGACTGGTATTGTGATAAAAGTGGCAGCAGGCTGCACTGGCCGGTTGACCGCTACTTTTCGGAAGGAGTCCGGGAAGCGGGTTTTCTTGGTGAAAAGGTGGTTAAGTACCATAAAACGCTGACCACCTATATTAACAGTCTTATAAATTCAGGGTTTGAAATAACCGGGTGTGTGGAACCAATGCCTGAAAAAAGCCTGCTGGCGGTCCAACCTGAAATGGCGGATGAATTGCGCAGGCCAATGATGCTCCTTGTATCTGCCAGGAAGAAGTAAATGCCAAAAAGAAATAATAGCAAAAGGGCTGCCAAAGCCGTAAAGGCCGAGGAGCCCTTTGCGGACAGAATAATTCACCTATGCTGCATGAAATGAAGCTCCGTCAGCCGATAGCATCGGAGCCTTCTTCTCCGGTTCTTATCCTGTAGCATTCATCTATGGGAAGGACAAATATTTTTCCATCACCTATATTGCCTGTTCTGGCTGACTTCATTATGGCATCGATTGTAGGTTTTACAAATTCATCATTTACTGAGATTTCAAATTTTACTTTATTCAGCAGGTTAACTTCCGTTACCGTACCGCGGTAGCTTTCGGTATATCCCATCTGCTGCCCGCAGCCCTTGACATGGCTTACGGTCATTTTGTGAATCTGAGCGTCGAATAAGGCCTGCTTGACATCCTCAAAGGCTTCCGGTCTCACAATGGCAACCACCATTTTCATATAAAATCCTCCTAAGTACCCAATATATTTTTTTATGATTATATTATATATAATTTTCCAGATAAACACTAGGGGTACTTGATTTATTCCCACACTTTCTTGTCCACAGGAAGAAAAATTATGTTATAATTTTTATACGTGTAATTTTTATAAGAATAATAGAAAAATCGGGACTGCTGCTGCTAAATAATACATATACGGCCCATTCCCGCATAATTTTATTTCTGGCCAGTTTTTCTGGCCTTTTGGAGGTCAAATGGGAAAAAAATTACTAATGGGTAATGAAGCAATTGCCCTTGGAGCGATACGTGCAGGAGTCAATGTGGTAACCGGCTATCCTGGGACTCCCTCCACAGAAGTGTTGGAAGTCATAGCCCATAATAATCCGGGAGATATATATGTTGAGTGGTCGGTAAATGAGAAAGCTGCCATGGAAATAGCGGCAGGAGCAGCATACAGCGGAGCCAGGACACTGGTTACCATGAAGCAGGTGGGGCTCAATGTTGCGGCCGATCCCCTTATGTGCCTGTCATACATCGGTGTAAAGGGCGGCATGGTGGTATTGGCTGCGGATGATCCGGGTCCGTTTTCTTCTCAGACAGAACAGGATACCAGGCATTTTGCCAGGTTCTCAAATCTGCCGGTGCTGGATCCGGCCACACCTGAAGAAGCCTATGAAATGATCCGTTATGCATTTGAATTATCTGAAACCGTCCAGTTGCCGGTATTTTTAAGGCCGACTACAAGGGTTTGCCATGCCTGCGGGACTGTTGATGTAGATGATAGCAGAGAGGTAAATGAACCGGAGGGTTTTGTAAAAGATCCCAAATGGGTCATATTTCCAAGCCTTGCATATAGAAAACACCTTCATATAGAGCAGCTTCAGCACAGGCTTTCAGAAATTTTTTCACAATCGGACTTAAATACCGTGTCAGGCAGCGGAAAGCTGGGAATAGCTGCGTCCGGTGTTGCCTGTACCTATGTGTTTGAAGCGCTGGAAAAGCTGCAGGCGCAGGTGAAGGTATTCAAGGTCGGAACCCCGTACCCTCTGCCCGGTGCAAAGGCTGAAGAGTTCCTGGACGGGCTGGAGCAGGTTCTGGTTTTTGAGGAACTGGACCCGGTGGTGGAAGAGGAACTTATGCTGCTGTGTTCTTCGAAGGATATAAATGTAAGGATACTGGGCAAAAAAACAGGAAATCTGCCTTTTGCAGGAGAATATACCTTTGAGCTGGTCTGTGAGGCACTTGCCCGCTTTCTGGGGATACAGACGGAAGGCGCTGATAAGACAGCTTTGCCGCAGCTTCCGGTCAGACAGCCTGTTTTGTGTGCCGGCTGCCCGCACAGAGCTTCCTTCTATGCGGTAAAAATGGCTGCCAAAGGTCAGAAGGCCGTTTTTACCGGAGATATAGGCTGTTATACGCTGGGAAACGCCAAGCCTCTGGATATGGTGGATACCTGCCTGTGCATGGGAGCAGGCATAACCGTAGCTCAGGGAATTAAGAGAACCGAACCCGATACAAGCTGTATAGCCTTTATTGGAGATTCCACCTTCTTTCACACAGGAATTCCCGGCATAGCAAATGCAGTTTACAACAATACGGATATAACCATTATCATACTTGACAACAGTACTACCGCCATGACCGGCCATCAGCCACATCCCGGCATAGGCAGGACCATGATGAACAGCATATCTGAAAAAATAGACATATATGGTGTAGTCAAGGCCTGCGGCGTAGGACATATAGTGAAGGGCAATCCCCTGGATTTCAAAAACTCAGTGGAGCTGGTAAAGAAGGCAGTTGCTTACAAGGGGCCGTCGGTAGTCATCTTTGAAGCTCCGTGCATAGCATTGTTCAAACCTGAAGTTAAAAATACCGTCAGTGAGAAGTGCAAAAAATGCAGGAAGTGTATTACGGAAATAGGATGTCCTGCAATATCCGTGGATGACGGAAGGGTTGTAATCGAGCCGTCTCTTTGCTATGGCTGCGGCTTATGTGTAAACGTATGTCCCTTTAATGCCATTGAAAAGGCAGAAGTATGACGGATGTGTCAGGATGGAGGTCAAAGGTTGAAAGAAATTTTGAAGAAGATAAAAATGTGGCACCGATTCCATGCCGTGACTTTCATGGAGTTTTGTGCGAGTAGGGGGCATGGAAATAATGATGAATAATCAGGAAATAAAGGACAAAAAATACGATATTTTGATAGCAGGAGTTGGAGGACAGGGGACTGTACTTGCGTCACGCCTGCTTGCGGCAGCGGCTATCAGCCAGGGGAGTTTTGCAAGAACCTCCGAAACCATTGGGATGTCTCAGAGGGGCGGATGTGTTGTGAGTCATGTGAGGATCAACAGTGAGAAAAGCAGTTCCATAATTCCCATGGCTGGTGCGGATATGCTCATAGCCTTTGAACTTTCAGAGGCGGCGAGAAGTCTGCCAAGGCTTAAAAGTGGCGGCTGCTGTATTGTAAATACTCAGATTATCAAGCCGGTTTCGGCCTCTTTGGGGACGTCCCGGTACGATATCAGGGAAATTACTGATTTCATAGACAAAAATTCCTCGCAGCTTTATTATATTGACGGTTACCGCATTGCCAACAAGGCAGGCAGTATCAAGGCAGTCAACGTAGTACTTCTGGGGGCTGCTGCCGCCGCGGGACAAATGCCTTTCAGCAGGGAGATAATTGAACAGGCCATAATTGAAAACGTTCCCCGGAAATACAGTGAGATGAATCAAAAAGCTTTCAGGCTTGGCTATGATTTTATCCTTGAGAAAAAGGCCAAAGGTTGATTCAGCCTTATTTTACCAAAGTCAATTACGGTTCAAAGCATTATATTCATACAATAATCCTATAAAAAATTAACAGCAGGAAACGGAGATCAAACATGAGCGGAAACAGATTGGGAAAGCAGAAGCACATAGCACTTGTAGCACACGACAACAGGAAACAGGATTTGATTAATTGGGTAAAAAGCAAGTCGGATATTTTAGGCAGGCAATTCCTATGCGGAACAGGAACAACCGCTCAATTGATTTCCGAGAATACGGGACTGCCTGTAAAACGCTTTAAGAGCGGCCCTCTTGGAGGAGATCAGCAGATAGGCGCTTGTATTGCAAACGGCGAGGTGGACTTTATGATATTCTTTTGGGACCCTCTGACCTCCCAGCCTCACGACCCGGATGTAAAGGCGTTGCTGAGAATAGCAGTACTGTATGACATACCGGTTGCCATGAACCAGTCAACAGCAGATTTCCTCCTGTCATCCGCTTTGATGGAAAGTGAATATGAGAGAAATGTTGTTGACTATTACAGCAGGATACGGAAAGAGCATTTCGGCGGCTATTAAGCGGCAGCCGGAGTAGGTTTCAGATGCTACAGACCACTGGAAAGTGTGGAAAGTTATAGAAAATTATAGAAAGAAGAGATGAGTCAGGATGAGTTCAGGTCAGTTTGATATTTTTAAGGAGCTGCTTTTAAAAATAAGCAGCAACAGCCCTTTTTACAAGGAGAAATTCCTGAAAGCAAAAGTTGACGTAAATGAAATCACTTCAATGGAAATGATAAGTCAACTTCCTTTTACAACAAAGGAGGAATTGAGGGAAGCATATCCGCTTGGACTGCAGGCGGTTCCGGAAGAGAAGGTCGTAAGGATTCACTCCTCCTCGGGAACTACGGGAAAGCCTGTCATAATTCCTTACACTGCCCGGGATGTAAGCGACTGGGCTGAAATGATGGCCAGAAGCTTTGAAATGGCAGGTATTACACCTATGGACCGTATACAGATAACTCCCGGCTATGGGCTGTGGACTGCAGGAATAGGCTTCCAGGCAGGCTGCGAAAGGCTTGGGGCCATGGCGGTGCCCATGGGACCCGGGAATACGGACAAGCAGCTTCAAATGATGATGGACCTGAAATCCACTGTAATTATCGGAACTTCTTCCTATGCTCTGGTTTTAGCCGAGGAAGTTGAAAAGCGAGGACTTAAATCCGAAATAAGGCTCAAAAAGGGCGTTATCGGCTCGGAGCGCTGGGGAGAAAAAATGAGACAGCGCATAAAAGCTGAGCTGGGCATTGAAATATATGATATCTATGGGCTTACTGAGATATACGGGCCGGGTATTGCCATAGATTGCGGCTGCCATGACGGAATGCACTATTATGATGATTATCTGTATTTTGAAATAATAGATTCTGCCACTGGAAAGGTGCTTCCGGAAGGAGAAACCGGTGAGCTGGTAATAACCACCTTGAGAAAGGAAGGGGCTCCTTTGCTCAGATACAGGACCAGGGACCTTACCAGAATAATTCCCGGCAAGTGTGCATGCGGCCGTTCCTATCCGCGTATTGACAGGATAATCGGACGAACTGACGACATGGTGAAGGTTAAAGGAGTAAACATCTATCCCGGACAAATCGATGAGATTCTCAGAGATGTGGAGGGTGTCAGCAGTGAGTATCAGATTATCATAGACCATATTAACGGTAAGGATGTAATGACCTTAAAGGCCGAATACAATTCAGACGGAGACACCTCAAGGGAAGATATGGAGTACAACATAGTTGACCTGTTCAAAAAGAGGATAGGAATCCATATTATTGCGGAAGTGAGCGGATTGGGAAGTCTGCCTCGAAGCGAAAAGAAGAGTAAAAGGATTATAGATTATAGACAAAACTAATATAAGGAATGCTGTTATCAGGGAACCTGCGGTTATGGAAGCAGGTTCCCTTTTTGTCCCATACATGGCTGTAACTTAACATTTTGTTCACAATTCAAACACAGGTTTTACATATTAGTTTAATACTATTGTTATAAAAACAAAGGTACTTTTACCCATTCATAAACAATAATCAATTGAAGAGGTGGAACCATGCAAAAAGGCATAAAGCATATAAAGTGGAATAAGAAAAGATTTTTTATACTTTCCATAGTGGCTTTAGTTATTATTTCAGCAGCAATAGGAATCATTCTGGTGACGAACAACAGGGCGGCCAGCAATTCTTCAGCCTCTGCCAAGAGGCAGACCCCGACAGTGAAAGGCAATATTGAAGTGGCTCTGTCCGGGTCGGGAACTGTCACATCTGCAAACACATCAGATGTAATGTCAAATGTTCAAGGAAAAATAACAAAGGCATATTTCAAGGAAGGGGACAAGGTAAAAAAGGGAGATTTGCTTTTTGAAATCGACGATACCGATGCAAAACTCAGCATCCAGAAGATCGAGAATCAAATAAGCCAGGCTCAATTAAGTGTCAGCAGCAATCAGAAGAACTTCTCAAATTTGACAGTCACAGCACCTTTTGACGGCAAGGTTACCGGGATAAGTGCCAAAGAGGGAGAAAGTGCCGGCAACAACACGGCGCTGTTTACAATAACCGAGACCTCCAGGCTGAAGCTGTCGGTTCCTGTCAGCACTGCATATATCAAGGGTCTTAAGCTGGGACAAAAGGCACAGGTGCATTTGCAGGAGATAATGGACACTGTGGAGGGCGTTGTTACCGCAATTGATGACAATACATACACACCAGCCGAAGGGGGCCTGGTCAGGGATGTTGAAATAACTGTGAGCAATCCGGGAAGACTTGATGATTCAATGACGGCCAGCGTTAATATAAACACTGCGGAGGGTGTGGAAATAACAAGCCAGGCATATCCCCTGTCCTATGCAAACAAGCAGTCGGTTAAAGCTGCCACCAGCGGTACTTTTGCTTTGGTAAATATAAAGGAAAATCAATATGTAAAAAAAGGCGAAGTGCTGATAAGAATAGAAAACGACGATCTTGAGATAACCTCCCAGACCAATGACCTGAAGGTGCAGGACCTTCAAAACCAGCTTGATGCCGCTAAAAAGCAACTGGAGGACTACAAGATATATTCTGCCATAGCAGGAACGGCTACCGGTGAGGCTGCGGTTGCCGGTGACAGCGTCAAATCAGGACAGGTGCTTATAAGTATAAGAGATTTTGATCAGATGCAGTTTACCATTTCGGTGGATGAACTTGATATTTCAAAGGTAAAGGTTGGACAGGAGGTTGCTATTACCATCGACGCCCTTGAAGAGACTACCAGGAATCCGCTTACGGGAGAAGTAATATATAAGGCAATGGAAGGTTCGGCTTCAAACGGTGTGGCCACCTATGACGTGAAAATAAAAATCAATGAAACCGAAAATCTTCTGGCGGGAATGAACGCCAATGCCAATATAATATTGAGCAAGGCAGAAAATGTTCTTATGGTGCCGCTGGAAGCCATAACAAAGATGGGAGACCGGGCATTTGTGAGAGTGGCCGGAGAGGCCTCTGGCAATTCACAGACAGACGGCAGGAGGGCAGCCGGCAGTTGGGGACAGAATGGCAATTCAGGCACAGCAGACAGAAGTACCCAGGGTGGTACGCAAGGTCAGGGAGGAGCAGGAGCTGCCACAGGAGACGACCGGGCAAGTCAGCGCAGCGGTCAGAGCGGCAGCGGTTCTGCAAACAGAAGACAGATGTCGGGAGCTCTTGCTGCCAACCAGGAATATTATGCCGGAACCGTCATGAAGGAAGTTGAGCTTGGCGTAAATAACGACCAATATGTTGAAATAAAGAGCGGTTTGACAGAAGGGCAGATAGTAGTCCTTCCACCTCTGGTAACAAATTCCTCCACAAGCAACACCAACAGTCAGGCAGGCTTCAGCCTGGGCGGCTTTGGCGGCGGCTTCGGAGGAGCCACCAGGATGCCTTCAGGAGGCATGCAGCAGGGGACACAGTACAACAGGAGCAGCGGGAGTGCGGCAAACAGGCAGACTAACTCTCAGACACAGAGGTAATGGAGGTCGATATGATACAAATATCAAATATGTGTAAGGTTTATGAGATGGGAGAAAACTCCATATATGCACTTAACAATGTCTCATTGCACATTGCAAAACATGAATTTGTAGCAATTGTGGGGCCGTCAGGTTCGGGCAAATCAACGCTTATGAATATGCTGGGCTGCCTGGATGTACCTACATCGGGGAGCTATTACCTGGACGGCCACGAGGTCAGCAGGCTGAATGACAACCAGTTGGCTGAAATCAGGAACTTTAAGATAGGCTTTATATTTCAGGGCTTCAACTTGCTGAAGAAGCTTACAGCAGTTGAAAATGTTGAACTGCCTCTCATATACCAGGGGGCAGGCCATAAGGAGAGAATAAGAAAGAGCATTGAGGCGCTGGAAATGGTGGGCCTTGGTGACAGAATACACCACACCCCCAACGAATTGTCAGGAGGACAGCAGCAGAGAGTTGCGATTGCCAGAGCGCTTGTGAGCAACCCCCCGCTTATACTGGCCGACGAACCTACCGGAAATCTGGATACAAAATCCGGCGCAGACGTAATGAAAACTCTTCACCAGTTGCATAAAAACGGAAATACCATCGTGCTTATAACCCACGATAACAATGTTGCAGCACAGGCCGGAAGAATAATAAGAATCCAGGATGGAATGATCATGGAAGACAGGGAGGCGGTGTAGATGAGTTTTCTTCAAGCCTTCAAGATGGCATTGAAAAGCATTGCAAACAACAAGATACGCTCGTTCCTTACCATGCTGGGTGTTATTATTGGAGTGGGTTCGGTAATAACGGCGGTGGCATTTGCCCAGGGAAGTACCAAAAGTATTACTGATTCCATAGAGGGCCTTGGAAGCAATCTGGTAACAATAAGCATAACCGGACGGGGCAGCAACAGAAATATCACCTATGAGGAACTTAAGACTTTTTCAGAGGAAAACAGCAGTGATATCAGCATGATTGCTCCAATTATAAATAGCAGCATGACTCTCAAGGCAGGAAGCAAAACCAGAGACACAGCCGTAATCGGGACAAACGAGGATTATGAGTTTATAAGAAGCAGGCACGTTCAGTCGGGGCGTTTTATTTTGTCTTTTGATAATGATTATAAGCTGAAGACCGCAGTAATAGGAAGTGCAGTGGCCAATGACCTGTTTGCCGGGCAAGATCCCATCGGGCAGCAGATAAAAATCAACGGGCAGATTTTTAAGGTGGTGGGGCTGCTTCAGGAAATTTCCGACGGGCAGGATTCCTCTGACGACGACCAGGTCATTATACCGGTGACGGTGGCCCAGCGTCTTGGAAGGAATACGAGAATATCCAATTTTACGGTTCAGGCGGCAGAGGCAGGGACGGTTGAAACTGCCATGGCAAAACTGAATACATATCTTACTGAAAAATTTGGAAGTTCTGATGCATTCTCTGTCAGAAATCAGGCTCAGATGCTTTCCACACTTAACTCCATTACGGATACGCTCATGATAGTACTGGGAGGTATTGCCGCCATCTCCCTGATAGTGGGAGGTATAGGTATCATGAACATAATGCTGGTTTCCGTAACAGAAAGAACGCGGGAAATCGGTATACGAAAAGCCATAGGGGCAAAACGCAAAAACATAATGGTACAGTTTTTGATTGAAGCAATAATGATTACCGGCATCGGCGGAATAATCGGCATATTGATGGGCATCTCCTGTATACGGTTTATTATTGGAGGACTAAAAATAACCACACCGGTGTATTCGCCGTTTTGGATGACGCTGTCCTTTGGAATTTCTTTGGGTGTGGGCATTGTTTTCGGGCTATTCCCGGCATATAAGGCTGCCCGGCTGAATCCCATAGAAGCTCTGAGGTTTGAATAAATAATTTATTTGTTTGTGTGCAAAGCGCGCAGATAGGAGGTTATAATGCACAAAATAAGAAAGATGCCGGTAAGGCTTGTAACACTGGCTATGATTTTCATAATTATCCTTTCTTCTACGGTTTCATATGCTGCTGTAACACAGGGGCAGCAGGACTATGACAATGCGGTTGAAAAGCTGGAAGCCTGGGGTGTAATAAATGCTTCAGACCTGAATGTCAACGGCAAAATGACAAGAGAATTATTTTCAAAAATAATAATCAACTCTACCGGGAATTATGAGCTGGCACAATCTTTGACAGGTTCCACAACCTTCCCGGATGTGTCAGCCAAGTCCCAATACTGCGGCTACATAAATGCCGCCGCCAAGCTGGGCTATCTGTCGGCATATTCCGACGGCAAATTCAAGCCCGGGACTCCCATAACATTTGCTCAGCTCTGCACGGCTATGATCAAGGCTCTGGGATATACTCCGGCTGATGTTGTCGGAGCATGGCCGAATGGGTACCTGGACAAGGCGAAAGGCCTTGGGCTGACAACCGGCTACAGCTACACAAGCGGAGGCTCCGTAGCTTCTGAGGCAGCAATAATAATGATCAGCAGAATGCTGAATACCAATATCAAGAAAACAGGCACCCAGGCGGCAGACCAAACTCTTCTGGAAGCATCCGGACTGCAGGATGATCAGAATAACTGGATATATGGCAAGCCGGAGATCGCCATGAATTTCAAGCCGGAAACCCTGAAACTGGGCAGTATAACCTTTAAGTCCGGAGTACCGGTTTTAAGGGATACTGTGAATAACGCCGTTTCTCCGGCGGTGAAGGTAACTGGTGAAACCATTTCTCTCAATGACATAAAGGACAAGGATGTTGTCTATGAAGTATACAACAAGCTAAATGTCCTGATGTATTATCTTGTGGTGGATAACAGGATTGACGGTGAAATCACAAGCATCCTTCCAAGCAAGTACTCTCCCAAGAAAGTGCAGATCAGCGGTGTGGATTATGACCTGGGAGAATACGCAAAGCTGAATAAGTTCAATTCCTCTGCCGGAGCTTTTAATGTAGGAGATACTGTCAGTGCAATACTTGGCCATGACGGAAAGCTTATAGATGTATACTATGCCGAAAATTCAACGGTAGAAGATTATGCATTTGTTGTAAACACTGCAACAGAGGTTTCAAAGAAGGCAGCCGACTACGGTAAAATATATTACACAGTCAGTCTTATGCACGTGGATGGAACCACAAAGACCTACAAGGTAAGTGAGGACCCCGGTCAGTACAAGTGGAGGCTGGTTAAATATTCTGCACTGCCCGACGACTTTGTGGCTCTGCTGGCGGTAAGCAATAATATGTCCAATGAGCTGACCATAGACAGGTACGAGAAAAAGGCGGGTCAGAGCTATATAACAGACAATATTAAAATATTCAACTACACCGATTCCACTGTAAATATTTTAAAATGGACAGATATTCCCAATGGAACCCTTCCTGCGGGAAAGGTACAGTATATTGGAACAACCGGAGAGTTCGGAGATGTGAACCTGCTGCTTACCAGTGACGTACTGAATCAACAGTATAAGAACTACGTGGTTCAGAAAATAACAGTGCCGGATGGCAAGAAGACTACCACCTATACCTATAGTCTTGTATCAGGTTCCGATTCATATACCTATACCTCAAAATCCGAGTTGCCGGGAGCTATTGTGGGCTCGGTGGTGAGTATGAAAATGTTCAACAACAAGGTAAACTCTTATGACAAGCTTGTGGACACCAGCGCGCAGGGCTGGTATGTGCAGGCAATTGACAGCAAACGTATAAAGATGAGCGAGTGGGTTTATATGTTTAGCTCAGATGTGACCTTTTACGTAAAAGATTATTCAGACAATCTGACGGCTAAAAAGATTACGGACATTGTTGTGGGAACGGAGTCCGGTTATGCCAATGTCAAGCTATACTGCGACAGGCCGTTGAATAATGGCGGAAAAGTACAGTATGTGATTATTAATTTAAAATAAACCTGTTTTCCGCTGCGGCAGATACAAAAAGCCGTGGCGGATTTTTTTTGTGGCAAAACTGTATAAATTTAGTTAATTAACTAATAATATGAATAAATTCGTTTCTATGCAAACAAGGATAAAGGAGGAAATTTCAGAGGAAATGAAAAGAATATTTGCAATACTTTTAATAGCTGCCTTTACTCTCAGTCTTGGCGCTTGTGCTAAAAACGAGGAACCGGGTGCCGGAACGTCCACAGTGACAGCCACCCCTTCAACTGCTTCCCCTTCACCGGGAATGACCACAACTTCTCCGGGGACTGCGACTACCTCACCTGCTACGTCTACAGCCTCTCCGGGAACATCCACGGCCTCTCCGGGCGGAGCAACTGCAACGGCCACAGCCACTAAATAAGCTGCAAAATACCGTACTATGTGAATGGCATGAAACGAAAGCACTCAGAACCGGTAAAATATGAAACAGCCAGCGGAGCAATTTACGTAAATGGAAGGTCTCATCAAAGACATTGTATTTACGTAGGTTGTTCCCAGTTGCAATTTTCCGGTGTACATAAGTTCACCAGTTGACATATAAAGGCCGCAATAGTAGAATTATGAAGTATTGGCCGGTAATGGTAAAATTGTATTTAAGGCGCTGGTGGATTAAATGAGAGCAAAGCTTCCTTTACGTGCTTCCTTTATACTAAAAATCATTGTTTTCCTGATTATCTTTAAAATTATAGATATGTCTGTGGGCGGGGCCTTATACTATTATAAGTATTTTGACAAGCCCGATATGCATGAGTTGATGTGGAGGGATTTTTATTCCCATGAGAACAATTCCATAGATGTGATGTTCCTGGGGTCTTCCCATGCACGGTTTGCATTTGATTCAGGCTACTTTGACAGGGAACTCAATACAAAAACCTTTAATCTGTCCAGTTCGGGGCAGACCCCGCTTGTGGGATATTATGCCTTGAAGGAGGCATTGAAATATCAGAAGCCAAAGGTGCTGGTCTATGAAGTTTACTGGAGAATGCTGGGCGCTACGGACAATGTTACACCTGCTTATTTCGTATTTGATTACATAAAAGGCTGTGCTACAAAAGTTGAAATGCTTGCGGCTCTCAGTGGGGAAAAGACATTTTCTTCATTTTTTATGGAAACTGCCATAAAAACTTACAAGAACAGGGACGGCCTAATTCCGGCAGTAAAAAAGGTTCTGAACGGGGAGTTGATAAACAGTGATGTGGAAGTCGGCAATAATATTGAATATACCGATTTTACATATTATAAGAACGGGTATTTCGGCAGTGAAAAAATAGCAACCCCCTATAAATTATCTGTAGCAAACCCGTTTAAAAAGGCAGGCTTAAACTTCAAGTGGAATCAAAGACAGCTTGAATATATGAAAAAAACCCTGATCCTGTGCAAGGAAAACAATGTAAAGGTAATAATGGTAGCTGCGCCTGTGCCAAGACCCACTATGGACTTTTTAAAGGACTATGATGAGGCATACGGGCATATTAAGTCAATAGCCGACAGTTTTAAAATTGATTTTATGGATTATAACCTTATAAACCGGCAGACTGGAATGTTTACCAATGACATGTTTTACGACAGCAATCATTTAAATGTAAAGGGAACAGGGGTTCTGGACAGGCATTTTGCACCGGTTATAAAAAAGTACTTGTATTAATTTGCACCGGGGCACTTATATATAAAATTTATAATTATGCATATTGATATTTGCTAGATTTTAATATAGAATAAAAAAGTCAAAGACACATGACGTAAGTTGTTGTTTTGATATAAAAATTGGCAGAGTAGATTTTTGCGCGTTAAGTGCCAAGAGGACGGGAAGTTGCCTTTTGGACGAAAAACACCCAGTGTTTGCGGTGCAGATTTCGCATTCCGCTGCCACAAAAAGAGATACCTCTTTTATGTGGCTTTTTACAGTGCATTCTTTGTTGTACTGTACCCGGATGGGACACAAAAATGAGGCATTTTTTATTTCTGCATGTAAAAATATGCAAAATGAAAGATGCACTCGAAAAAATTAAAGGAGGTAGTGCCCATGATGCACAATAAACTCAGAGACATTCTGTTGTTAGGGCTTTTTGTCGCCCTTGAAGTAATCTTGACCAGATTCCTGTCTGTAGAAAATTCAATTGTAAGAATTTCCTTTCAATTTCTCCCCATAGCTGTTTCAGCTATTTTGTTCGGGCCTGTTATGGCGGGCATTGGTGCGGCTGTTGCCGACGTATTGGGAATGATGATATTCCCGAAAGGAGCCTACTTCCCGGGCTTTACTTTCAGCGCGTTTGTATCCGGTTTTCTTTATGGAGTTTTTCTCTATAAGAAGAAAATAACCATGCTGAGAACCTTTGCAGCAGTATTGACAGTAATAGTTACCTGCAGTTTGGTACTCAACACAATATGGCTTATCATTCTTACACAGAAAGGCGCATATGCCATAATATCCGCAAGGTTGGTCACAAATGCCATTTTTCTGCCGGTGCATACTTTTGTGATTTATTTTGTATGGAAATATGTTGGAAGTATGTTCACCCGGCCGCTGACTCACCAAAATTGATACTAGTGGTCTGTAACACCTAAAAGTCACATATTGCCGACGGTTAAATTCCCGCAGAATTTCGTTGTCGTTCTTGCCAATACATACAGTATTGCCTTCGGCCTCCGCCTTATCCTACAGAAATTTTCCTCGCCGGCAATATCCGTTTCAGATGTTACAGACCACTAGTACAACATTCGGTAAATCCTGGCACATAATTTGGGTATATTTTTTTGAACTACATCGTTGTCGAAAAGAATAACATAGTTATTCTTGATTGGAATAAAGCAATTATTCCGCACTCCTCCGCCTTGTATTTCAAAAAAAATCTCCTCCAACTTATGCACCCTATTTGCCGAATGTTGTACTAGGAAAATAAATTCCCAATTTTTAAGACATTTTTATAAATAAGCCGTATCCTATGTATATATTAAGAATGGGAGTTGAAGATTTTGAAAAAGAAATATTTTTCGTTTATTGCCTTGATTCTGGTATTTGTTATGTTTCTTATTGCTGCGGGCTGCGGAGTAAGGATTAATGGCAAGGAATATGAATTTTATAAATCTAATCAAAGTGAAAAGAAGAACAGCAGCATATTTGACGGCATAGGCCAGGAAACCGCAGATAAGCAGGAATTTACCCAGGACAAGGTTGAGGGTGAGGAACTGAAAGTCAAGACAAATGCCGGAAATGTGGAGATCAGGAAAAATGACGGCTCCGGAATAGCCATAAATGCCGACAAAAAGGTCAGAGGAACTTCAGCCGAGGCAAAGAAGACAATCCTTGAAAACATGATTATTTCACTGGAGCAGAGCGGAGATAAGCTTGAAGTGGTTGTGAAGACCAAGGATGGTGAGGATTTCTGGGATTGGCAGAAAGAAAACTACAAGACCTATCAGATTACAATAAACTACACCATTAAGGTGCCCGAAGGTATAAAGAGCCTGAACATCAGTACCGGCGCCGGAAATGTCAATATGGAGAGCCTGGCTGAAAAAGTAAAAACCAGCACAGGTGCAGGAAATATTGATATAAACGAAATGAATGCCCAGTTTGACCTGAGTACCGGAGCAGGTAACATAGACATAGATAATTCTTCTGCAAAAGGGGATTGCAAACTGAGTATAGGTGCAGGTAATGTAGACTTTGAGGGCAATATTGATGCAGTAGATGAATTTGATGCTTCTACTGGAATGGGAAACCTTGACTTTAATGTGCCGGAAGAAACAAAGATGACCCTTGAGGCCAGCACAGGCGTGGGCATTTTAAGCGGCAGCTTTGTAAAGACCAATGAAGACAGTAAATTCCGCTTCAAGGGAGATATTAACGGAGGCGGCCCCACTGTGAAGCTTAGCACAGGTGTTGGAAACGTGGTTGTAGATAAAAATTAAACGTGAGAAATTGAAGAAGGAATGCTGTAAAACCTGTATCAGCAGGTTTTACAGCATTCCTTATGTAATTCTTAATGTATTCGAATGGTTTTAATAGGCGGGTGCCGGAACCGGGGCCTGTATCAGGCTGAGTGCACACACTACAAGGTAGCTTTGACGGATTCCCAAAGTATATCGCAGAGCTCTATCTCCTTATTGTTCTGGTCATAGGATGTGGAACCTGAAATATTGTTTTTTCCCATTTCAAGGACATAATCCCCAATTGCTGCGGACAGGTAGAAATCACCTTCGCCGAAATTTTTTCTCTCAAGTATGTCAACCATCTGACCTATATCCAATAAAGGCAGGCAGTCTTGTTTAATGTAGGCTTCGGGACGTTGGAATTCAAAGTTGAAATCCTCGTCAAAGCTGAACTCTTCCTCCGGTTCTTCTTCCGAAGAGTCACCAGAAGCTTCAGCAGCGTCTGTGCCTTCAATCCTGTCAGCTTCTATACCGCCTGAAAAGCTGTCGTCATCTTCCTTGATTTTAACGGTCTCATCCGCCATAAACTTTAAATCGTATAAAAGCATGTCATTGTGCTTCAGCAGCTTTATGCCCCCAATAACATATATGATTTGCTCATACTTTTCTTCGGCAGCATCCACGCATACATTGGCTACAACAGTATCGTAGATATGAGGAATCCAAAGATCACAGAGATTCTGTCTCTGTTCCAGGGTCAATTCCTCCAGTTCCTTACGGGTAATTCTTAGTTTCATGAGGCTGTCCTCCCAAAAAAAATTCAAACTGAAAGCATTCCTCTCCAGTATCATTTATAATTATAATATAATTATGCCATATTGTCATATATTTTCCTTTGCGGAGGTATTTAATAAAAGTTCAGAACTGGGAAATTACAGATTTTTCAGACCATTATAAGTTATCCCGCATAAATGATGGACAGGACCGTATGTAAAATAGCTTGACAGAGAACATTAGTTTGATAAATAATGTTAAGGAACACATCACACGTGGAGGAGTTACAAATGACAAAAGAAACCAGAAAGACTGAATACGGTAATGAGAGTATATCATCCTTAAAAGGTGCAGACAGGGTAAGGCTGCGTCCGGGCGTTATATTTGGCTCTGATGGTCTGGATGGTTGTCAGCATTCCTTTTTTGAAATTCTGTCCAATTCTATTGACGAAGCCCGTGAGGGGCATGGAAATGTAATAGAGGTGACCAGATTTGCGGACCGTTCCATAATGGTGCAGGACTGGGGACGAGGGCTGCCTGTTGATTACAACACCAAGGAGGAGCGCTTTAACTGGGAGCTGGTATACTGCGAATTATATGCAGGGGGCAAATACCAAAACAACTCCGGTGAGAATTATGAGTACAGCCTCGGCTTGAACGGGTTGGGTGCATGCGCCACCCAGTACAGCTCCGAATATTTTGATGTGACCGTATTCAGAGACGGGCACAAATACCAGCTTCACTTTGAAAAAGGCGAAAATATCGGCGGACTCAGCAAGGAGAAATGCAGGTACGAACAAACCTCCACAATACAAAAATGGAAGCCTGATATTCAGGTTTTTACCGATATAAGCATACCCCTGGAATATTTTCAGACAGTCCTTAAAAAACAGGCGGTTGTCAATGCCGGGCTGCGTTTTATACTTAAGGACGAGGAATCCGGAGAAACCTTTGTGTACTGCTATGAAAACGGTATTGTAGATTACATAAGGGAAATAACCAGGGAGGACGGTTTTACGGAGATTCAATTCTATGAAACCTCCACAAGAGGCCGTGACAGGGAAGACAAGCCGGAGTACAAGGTTAAAATGCAGATAGCCTTCTGCTTCAACAATATGACAAATCTGCTGGAGTACTACCATAACTCAAGTTTCCTTGAATATGGCGGTGCACCGGACAAGGCGGTTAAAAATGCCCTGGTTTACGAAATAGATAAATGTCTCAAGGCCAGAGGCAAGTACAATAAGGACGAAGCAAAAATAACTTTTGCCGATATTGAAGACAGCTTGATTCTTGTGGTCAATTCCTTCTCCACGGTCACAAGCTACGAGAACCAGACCAAGAAATCCATAACCAACAAATTTATTCACGAGACAATGACGGAATTCCTGAAACAGCAGTTGGAAGTGTATTTCATTGAAAACAAGGTGGAAAGTGACAAAATCATAGAACAGATACTGGTTAACAAGCGAAGCAGGGAAACTGCCGAGAAGACCAGGATTAACATAAAGAAAAAGTTAAGCGGCAGCGTGGACATTTCAAACAGGGTTAAAAAGTTCGTGGACTGCAGGACAAAGGACTTGTCAAAGCGGGAGATATATATAGTGGAGGGTGACTCGGCCCTGGGTGCCTGCAAGCTTGGACGGGATGCTGAGTTCCAGGCCATAATGCCGGTAAGGGGTAAAATACTGAACTGTCTGAAAGCTGAATATGACAGCATATTTAAAAATGAAATCATTGTTGACCTGCTAAAAGTATTGGGCTGCGGAGTTGAAATCAAATCCAAGCACAATAAGGAACTCAATACCTTTGATCTGGATAATCTGAGATGGAACAAGGTGATAATCTGCACTGATGCCGACGTAGACGGCTTCCAGATCAGAACGCTGATACTTACCATGCTCTACAGGCTTGTTCCCACACTGCTTCTGGAGGGCAGGGTTTTCATTGCAGAGTCTCCCCTGTTTGAAATCAATTGCAAGGGAAAAAGCTATTTTGCCTATTCAGAAAAGGAAAAGGCCGATATTCTATCCAGGCTGGAAGGCAAGAAGTATACAATTCAGAGGTCAAAAGGTCTTGGAGAAAATGAACCCGACATGATGTGGCTTACCACCATGAACCCTGAAACACGCAGGCTCATAAAAGTCATGCCTGCGGACGTGGAATTTACGGCACAGATGTTTGATGTGCTGCTGGGGGACAATCTGCCGGGAAGAAAGCTGTTTATAGAGGAAAACGGCAGCAAGTACCTGGATATGATAGATGTAAGCTAAAACATGGAGTTTATTGTAATTCAACTAAACGGAAAAGAGGATATGCATGTCTACTCATAAAAATATGGTTGAACAGGATATTGTGTCAACCCTTGAAAACAACTATATGCCGTACGCCATGAGTGTTATCGTATCAAGGGCCATACCTGAAATAGACGGCTTTAAGCCTTCACACAGAAAGCTGCTGTATACCATGTATAAGATGGGGCTTCTCACCGCTGCCAAGACCAAATCATCAAACATTGTGGGGCAGACCATGAAGCTCAATCCTCATGGTGATATGGCCATCTATGAAACCATGGTCAGACTGACCAGGGGAAATAACGCTCTGCTGCATCCTTTTGTTGACTCCAAGGGAAATTTCGGAAAGCAGTATTCAAGGGATATGAAGTTTGCCGCACCCCGTTATACCGAGGCAAAGCTGGACAAGCTTTGTGAAGAGATATTCAGGGATATTGATAAAAATACTGTGGATTTTTCGGACAACTATGACGGAACCATGAAGGAGCCTGTGCTTTTGCCCACCACCTACCCCAATATTCTGGTGAATGCCAACCAGGGAATTGCCGTAGGTATGGCAAGCAATATCTGCAGCTTCAACCTCCAGGAAATATGTGAAGCGACCTCTGCGCTGATTGACAATCCGGAGACTGCGTTGGAGGAGCATCTGAAGGCACCGGATTTTTCCTCCGGGGGACAGCTTATTTATTCCGAGAAGGAAATAAGAGATATATACACCAATGGAAGAGGCAGCTTCAAGGTCAGGGCCAAATACAGGTATGACAAGGAAAACAACTGCGTCGAAATACTTGAGATTCCGTATACCACAACTGTTGAAGCCATTATGGACCAGATTATCGAGCTGATAAAGGGCGGTAAGATTAAAGAAATTACCGATGTGAGGGATGAGACAGACCTGAGTGGTCTGAAACTCACTCTGGACATACGAAAAAGCACAGACCCCGACGCATTGATGAACAAGCTCTATAAACTGACTCCCCTGCAGGACAGCTTCAACTGCAATTTCAATATTCTCATAAGCGGGAAGCCAAGGGTTATGGGAGTACGAACCATATTGGGCGAATGGCTGGCTTTCCGGGTTGAATGCATAAAGCGTCAGACCTTGTACGATATAGAAAAAAAGAGTGACAAGCTGCATCTTCTCATGGGTCTTAAAAAAATACTCATGGATATTGACAAGGCAATTGCCATCATCAGAGGCACCGAGCAGGAAGCGCAGGTCTTACCCAATTTGATGAGCGGTTTCCAGATAGATCAGGTTCAGGCGGAATACATAGCTGAAATAAAGCTCAGAAACCTGAACAAGGAATATATACTGAACAGGGTAAGTGAAGCCGACGAGCTGATAAAGGAAATTGCAGAGCTTAAGGACATATACGGCAGTGAAAGCAAGGTTAAAAAGATCATTCAGAAGCAGCTCAGGGAGGTTTCCAAAAAATTCGGACAGCCAAGGCGCACTGAGATAATACATGAACAGCATATAGAGGAAATAACTACGGAGCACCTGATAGAGGACTACAATCTCAAGCTTTTCCTCACTGAACAGAATTATCTTAAGAAGATAGCGCTGGTATCCTTGAGAGCAAATCCCGAGCACAAGCTGAAGGATGACGATGCCATCGTCCAGGAAATCGACACACATAACAAGGCTGACTTGCTGCTGTTTTCAAACAGGTTTAACGTATACAAGACAAAGATATATGATGTGCCTGATTGCAAGGCAAGCAGTCTTGGCGAGTACCTGACCAACCTGCTGGGACTTGAGAATGACGAAAAGATAATATATATTACGGCCACTGACAACTATGAAGGCCATATGCTTTTCTTTTATGAGAATGGAAAGGGTTCAAAGATAGAGCTGTCCAGCTATGCCACAAAAACCAACAGGAAGAAACTGGCCAACGCCTATTACGACGGCGTTCCGCTTGTGAGGATGATGTTTGTGAACGGGGACATTGACCTGGCGGCAGCCAGCAGCATAAAAAAAGTACTGGTTTTCAATACTGAAAATATCAGCCCCAAGTCCACCAGGGCTTCCCAGGGCGTTCAGGTGCTCACCTCCAAAAAGGGCAGCACTCTCGTATACATCAAGACCTTGGAGGAGATGCAGTTGACGGATGTAGATTACTACAGGACGAAGAATATTCCTGCAATCGGATGCTATATGAAGGACGAGGATAAAAAAGAAACACAACTGACGCTTGAACTGGAATAACAAATATATAATTGAAGGCCTCCAGGGGTGTTTTTGAAACCGGAGGCCTTTAAAATTGGAGGTGCAAGGTTGAAAGAAAACCACTTTCAACCCTTTGAATTTATGTCCGCAGAGCGGACGGGGGGATAAAATATGCTTAAACTGTATATAACAAGACATGGGGAAACCGAATGGAATGTTCAGGGAAGGATGCAGGGCTGGAAAAATTCAAATTTGACTCCCAAGGGCATTAAAAATGCCGAAGCTTTGGGGAAGCGCCTTGAAAGTGTTGCTTTTAAAGTAATTTATTCCAGCTCCAGCCAAAGGGCCATACATACTTCAGAGCTCATCAGGGGGGACCGGAAAATTGAAATCATAACCGATGAAAATCTGAGGGAAATAAATCTGGGACAGTGGGAAGGAAAAGCAAAAGATGAGTTCAGCGAGGCGGACAAGGACAGCCTGGAAGCTTTCTGGAACAGGCCGCACCAGTACGAGGCGCAGTCCGGCGAGGATTTCCATCAGGTAAGAATACGGATTGAAGCTGTGCTGAAAAGAATTATCAGTGAAAATGGGAACTGTAATGTGATGATAGTCACCCATGCAGTAATAGTAAAAACCATAATGGCGATATTTAAGGGCATTCCCATTGAAAAGCTGTGGGAGCAGCCTTTTATTCACGGTACAAGCCTTAGCATCGTGGAAATTGACAATTTAAGGCCGGATGGACGGTTTGAAGCCAGGGTATTGACCGAGGGGGACATGTCACACGCTCAGGGCTGATGCTGATGTGAGGACAGGTTTTTTAAGCCGGCTTGCCTTTTGTAAAACTCTTCATGAGGGTATATGGTAAAATCAATGAATACACTTGACATCCCGGTCGAAAACTATAAAATAGTACTGACAAATAATTTATGGATAAAGCTTCCGGCATCTTTGCGGCGGCTTCGAAAGGAATGAAAATATGAGTAAAAACCCAGAAGTTACAATCGAAATGGAAAATGGAAATATAATAAAGGCTGAACTATATCCGGAGATAGCACCAAATACGGTTAATAATTTTATTTCTCTTATACGCAAGGGCTTTTATGACGGAGTAATATTTCACAGGGTAATTCCCGGTTTTATGATACAGGGCGGTGACCCGGAGGGAACCGGCATGGGCGGTCCTGATTACAGCATAAAGGGAGAGTTCTCCGCAAACGGATTTAAAAATGAACTTAAGCACGACAAGGGCATATTGTCAATGGCCAGAACCATGGCTCCCAACTCGGGAGGCTCACAGTTTTTTGTAATGGTTGCCAAGGCACCTCATCTTGACGGGCAATACGCTGCCTTTGGGAAAGTTACTGAAGGTATTGAAGAGGCCGACAGGATTGTAAGTACCAAGAGGGATTACAATGACAGGCCGAAGGAAGACCAGAAAATGAAGAAAGTAACTGTGGACACCTTTGGAGTGGAATATCCTGAACCTGAAAAGGTATAACACGAAGGAACGGTATGCTTCAAGACCTGACTGTCAGGTTTTGAAGCATTTTTTTCTGATTTGACATTTTCCCCATCTCATCTTAAAATATATTATTAAAATACATTTTCCGGAGCAACAAAATGAAGACGAAAACTAAAGCACTAAGGGCTCTGAAAGCGGCGTTCCCGCATACCCTGCCGGTATTGGCCGGATTTCTGTTTCTGGGAATAGCCTATGGTATCTTGATGAAGTCCATAGGTTATGGAGCAGGCTGGACCTTTCTGATGAGCTTTCTTGTATTCGCAGGTTCCATGCAGTATGTGGGAATAACACTGTTATCGGCAGCATTTAATCCTCTGTACGCACTTTTTATTACTTTGATGGTTAATGCAAGGCATGTTTTTTATGGCATTTCAATGCTGGAAAGGCTGAAGCTTTCTGGTAAATTCAAGCCGTACCTGATATTCGCCATGTGTGATGAGACCTTTTCGATCCTGTGTTCCGCCACGCCCGAAAAGGAGGTTGACGACGGCTGGTTCATGTTCTTTGTAGCCTTTCTGAACAGATGGTATTGGATAGCAGGCTCTGTGCTGGGGGCTTTCATGGGGGATTACATAAAGTTTGACACAAAGGGACTGGATTTTGCCTTGACGGCCTTATTTGTGGTAATATTCATAAATCAATGGCGTGAGCAGAAAAGGCACTATCCTGCCGTCATAGGGGTTATAAGTTCGGTTATCTGCCTGGTGGTGTTCGGACGGAACAATTTTATTATACCTTCAATGCTTCTGATTCTGCTGGTACTTACTTTTGCCGGTAAAAAAATGAAAGGGGAAAGCCTGTGACTTTAAATCCTATTCAAAGCCTTACAATAATTTTGATTCTTATGCTGGGTACCATGTGCACCAGGTTTCTGCCCTTCATATTCTTCAGAGCGCACAAATCCACCCCGGCATATATACAGAAGATTGGCAGTGTGCTGCCCTATGCTGTTATCGGGCTGCTGGTGGTGTACTGCCTCAAGGGAGTTTCGTTTACCGGAGGCTCATACGGCCTGCCCGAGCTCGCTGCAATACTCATAATCATTGCACTGCATCTGTGGAAGAAGAACACCCTGCTCAGCATATTTGCAGGTACGGCGGTGTACATGCTGCTGGTGCAGTATGTTTTTACATCCTGGAGATGAAATGGAAATGTCAAGCCGCTTACAATGGCGTACAGTACCGGAATTACTACCGGAACCCATGGTGTGTTCGGCGGTGCCACAAAACAAGTGCCATATATTGGAACAAGTACAAAGGTTTATGATATAATATGAGGCATGGAAACTTGTTAGTGAGAATTTTGGGTATTATAGAAAATCAGTTTAAAAACTGAGATTCTATTTGTTAAATTTCAGGAATTCGGGGTGAATTTATATGTTTAAAGATTTATTTAAAAAGAAAGAAGTCGTAGATAATAATATTAATTTTGATGTACTGGTTGAAAAGGTAAAAAAGATGCCATTTAAAGAAGGTCAAAATTTTCTTTGGAAAGAAACCTTTAGTTTGGATAAATGGAATTTCATAACCAAACCGGTAATGGATATTAATGACCCCAGACCTTTTATAGGGGAAGTCGAAGGAAAAGGATGGATGTACGTATTTACGGATGGGCCTCATGCGCGTAAGTTTGGAGAGGCACAGAGGCTGGTAAATGCCGACGGTTCAATTAATACTATTGCCATGGAACCTGCAAAGGCAGTTGAATGGTTGTGTAAATGGGAAGAATCGGGCGTTTATGGGATAATGTTTAATGCAGGAGAATTTTGTTGGTTTGCACCGATTGCAAATCTTAAGCCGATTATGGAGTATTTAAACGGGGGCAACGCTTAAGACTTCCTTTTAGTGTATAAGAGCGGATATAAGGCATGTATATGAAAATCAGCCTGGAAGGGTTGGTGATTTAAAAGCACCAACCCTTCCAGGCTGATTTCTGTATTTGTGCTGCTGTTATGGACAGCAGGTAAAAAACAGATACATATAATTTGCCTATGGAATTGCAATTATTAAGCTTTGCTTATCCTGTCCGAGATGGTTCTGGCAACATGAACACCGCTGGCACTTGCCTGGGACAGTCCTCTGGTTACGCCTGCGCCGTCACCTATGGCAAACATGTTGGGCAGCTTGGTCTCAAGTTCCTTTGTCAGTTCAAGCCTTGAGCTGTAGAACTTGACTTCGACTCCGTAAAGCAGGGTATCGTAGTTGGCGGTACCCGGAGCTATCTTGTCCAGGGCATAAATCATTTCAATTATATTATCCAGATGCCTCTTTGTAAGAACAAGGCTGAGATCACCGGGAGTCGCATTCAGAGTAGGGTGTGTGAAACTCTGCCCCAGCCTGTGGGCATTTGTCCTGGCTCCCTTGATAAGGTCGCCGAACCTCTGAACCAAAACGCCTCCGCCCAGCATATTTGAAAGGGAGGCTATCCTCTTTCCGTACTGGTAGGGCTCATTGAAGGGATGAGTAAATCTGTTGCTCACCAGGAGAGCAAAGTTTGTGTTCCCGCTTCTGAGACTTGGATCGGTGTAGCTGTGTCCGTTTACGGTAACAATACCGTCAACATTTTCAGAAACAACGTGGCCGTAAGGGTTCATACAGAAGGTACGCACCAGGTCCCCATACTGCTTTGTCCTGTAGACCAGCTTTGATTCATATACAACATCCGTTATATGTTCAAATACCTTTGCAGGAAGCTCAACCCTTACTCCGATATCAACCTGATTGTTTATCATATTGAGCTTGAGCTGCTTGCACTGCTGTGAAAACCACTCCGCTCCGGACCTTCCGGGAGCGACAATAAGGTATTTGCACTCTATGGTTTTTCCATCCTTCAGTTCCACGGCATAACCTTCGCCGTTGGGAGTTATGTTTAATACCTGGGTGTTGCAGAGCATTTCAAGGCGCTCCAGCAAATATTTATAAAGACGCTTCAGTATTTCCAGGTTGTTTTCCGTGCCCAGATGCTTTACTGCCGCCTGCAGCAGGTGGAGATCATTTTCAAGGGCACGTTTTTCTATGGCCTTGGCCTCGGGAGTATAGGTGGAGTACATCTCCTCAGTGGCTCCAAATTCAACATTGACACTGTCAACATAATTAATGAGCTCCATAACATCTTTATCCTCAAGGTAGTCATTCAGCCAGCCGCCGAATTCAGTTGTAAAGTTGAACTTGCCGTCGGAAAACGCGCCGGCGCCGCCGAAGCCCCGCATAATATCACAGGTTTTACAACGGATGCAGTCTTTTATCTTGTTGGCTATAATAGGACAGTTTCTTCCAAAAATATCATTGCCCTGCTCTATCATTACAACTTTCAAAGCAGGATTTTTTTTAGTCAGCTCATAGCCTGCAAATATTCCGGAAATACCACAACCAATTATTGCTACGTCATACATAGTTTTTACCTCCATAATCCACTGTATCAATGTTGCTGTCAGTAGGGCAATTTAAAACAGATGATTTAAAATTGTACAAATAAAGAAACATTGTCTTCCCAAATAAAATATTATACATGACTTTCTATATTTAGTAAATGGTAAAACGGTTTATTACAAAAAACAATATTATTCGGCACCGGTTATGTGCCGCTGCAGACCACTGAGGCAAATTATTAATAAAATCTTAAATTTTTGTTAAATCATTGAAAAAACACGGCGTGTAGTATATTTTATAAGTAGCATAAAGTGAAAAAAACAGTAAATGAAGCAGTATCAGAGGAAAGAACCTCCCGCAGAGAGCCTGCTGAAAGTACGATAATTAATTTACACCAATGATGAAAGAAGAGAAAGCTGCCCATGTCAAATTACTTTTTGCCCTTTTTACTTTCGCTTGGAATAATGCTGTATGTTACTCCAAAGCTGACAAAACTGGCGCACAAAATAAACTATACCGAGAAGCCCAATAAAGACAGCCAGAGAAAGATTCATACTGAGAGCAAGGCATATCTTGCGGCTGTAGGAATACTTTTTACCTTCTGGAGCTGCTATTTCCTGTTCACACGGGATTTCAGCACCAAGGCGCTTGCCGTCTTCGGAAGCTCATTTTTAATATGGGGCATCGGAATGGCGGATGATTGGTTCAAAATCAACGGCAGGGATTTAAAGGCCTTGCCAAAGTTTGTTTTTCAGCTTTTAGCCTGCATTATGGCAGTATACTTTACAAATATAAAATTTGCAGGCATAACCAATCCGTTTAATGATGCATATATTATGTTTCCCTTGTGGTTTCAGTATGTTTTGTCTGTTCTGTGGCTGTTCGGGGTTACCACCGTCATAAATTTTTCGGACGGTCTGGACGGCCTGGCAGGTGGGATTTCCTGCATTTCGGCAGGGACCTTGTTTATTGTCTCTATTGTAAAAGGCAACCATTTGCTTGGAATCATGTCAATAGCCCTGGTTGGAGTGTGCCTGGGATATCTCAGGTACAACAGGTATCCCGCAAAGATTCTGATGGGTGATGCGGGTGCAACCTTTTTAGGTTTCATGCTTGCTGTCATATCCTTGGACGGGGCCTTCAAGCAGGCAACGGCAGTTTCCATATTCATACCCATTCTGGCACTGGGACTGCCTATATTTGACAACATCTTTGTAGTTTTGAAAAGGCTGAGGGAAGGCAAAAAGGTATATGTGGGGGATGCTTCCCAGATACACTACAGACTGCTGGCCAAGGGGCTTACGCAAAAGCAGGCGGTTTATTTCCTGTACCTTGTATGCATATGCCTCAATCTCAGCGCCATAATATTGCTTTTGCTGGGGGCGGGCAGATATTAGGCGGATTTTTGCCGGTTTCCGGTTGTTGTCCGGGGGCTTCTGTTTATGTAGATAGTTAATAATTGCATTAAGCAATAAACAATAAATAATTGTATTAAATAATAATTAATGATATAATTTGAAAAAATAAATATAAAGACAGTTCGTGACCATCCTGTCTGAAGCCTGTTATTAACGACTGAACAGAAGCTTCCAATAAAACTACGGCGACACTGCCTGCATATGCAGGGCAGTATTTTGTTTTGTATCCGGCCTTTGCCCATTTGCAGGACATAGCTCCTGGTTTTATCCGCCGGTGGTCACGGCCGACGAGAGGGGTTATCCATGAAAAACAAGAAAGTTCTCAGGCTGACGGTTTCAGCCATGATAGCGGCAGTATACCTGGCACTGACCATGCTTTTTTTTGCAATCAGCTTCAGCCCGATGCAAAGCAGGCTGGCTGAAGCACTTACCGTACTTCCATATTTTACGCCGCTTGCCATTCCCGGACTGTTTGTGGGCTGCCTGATCTCAAATATCCTTGGGGGGAACGGGATTTGGGACATTGTAATAGGAAGCCTTGCAACACTGTTGTCTGCCTTTCTTACTTATAAGCTGACCTTTGACAGACCCCGCAGAAAGTGGCTGGCACCTCTGCCGCCGGTTATTATAAATGCGGTTGTTATCGGGGCCATGCTCAGTGTACTCTATGAACTGCCGTTGTTTGTCACCATGTTCGAGGTGGGCGTGGGTCAGGTTATAGCGTGCTATGTGGCGGGATTTCCATTAATGTTATTATTTGAAAGAAGCAAAAAAATTGGTGAACTTTTTAAGCGCTTTTCTTAAAAATGTTCATTTTTAAGCTTGATTTTTTCTAATGACTAATATACAATTACCTTGTTGACGAAAAGTATTATATTCATAATTAAATAATGATGTTTTTTAATAGGCCTTGTGTATATTAAAAAATATCCCGTATATTCTCGGTGATATGGTCCGAAAGTTTCTACGAAGCCGCCGTAAATGGCTTTGCTACGGGTGTTCATCTTTGACATTTAATTTATTGTCGTAAGAAATTAGAGCTCCCAATCCATGATTGGGAGCTTTTTAATTAACTGGCGCGGGTTTTTTGTGCTGTTAGTGATTTTATTATGACTTGGGATATTATGTTTTATGCATATTATTTCATATTTTCCGGAGGATTAAGATGGAGCTCTTAAAGCAAAGAATTTTAAAGGACGGGCAAGTAATAGGCAATGATATCCTGAAGGTGGATTCCTTTTTGAACCATCAGATGGATGTTCAGCTCTTCAATGAAATGGGCAAGGAGTTTTACAGGCTATTTGCCCATAAAAAGGTTACCAAAATATTGACAATTGAATCCTCCGGCATTGGTATTGCCTGCATAGCGGCACAATACTTCAATGTTCCGGTAGTTTTTGCAAAAAAAACAGAAGCAAGAAATCTCGACGCCGATACCTATCTGGCAGAAGTGTACTCTTTCACAAAGGGCAAGACCTATAATGTGAGAGTTTCCAAAAAGTATATAAATTCAAGGGATGTTGTCCTGATAATAGATGATTTTCTTGCCAACGGCAAAGCTGCGCTTGGTCTTGCAGACATAGCAGAGCAGGCCGGGGCAGAGGTTGCAGGAATTGGAATAGCAATAGAGAAAGGCTTCCAGAACGGCGGAAGGCTGTTAAGAGAAAGAGGGCTGGAGGTTCAATCCCTGGCAATTGTTGAAGGAATGCAGGATGGAGTAATTACCTTCAGATAGTGGACCTTGACGTTGTTGCGTAATGTTTTTGAGGTTTTATGTAAACAATTTTTGATTAAATGCTCCGTCATGGAAGCATTATAATATATCATTAATTTATTTATTTAGAATTAGGGGGATTACAAAATGAAAAAGTTATTAGCATTAATGCTTGCTGTTGCTATGATTAGCGCAGCGCTTTTGTCCGGCTGTGGAGCAGGCTCATCCGGAGACGACTCTGCTGCTTCTACCGGTGCAAAAGCTGTAAAAGCAGGTTTCATTTACATCGGACCAATCGGTGACGGCGGATATACCTATGCTCACGACCAGGGACGCTTGTTCCTTGAAAAGGAGCTGGGAGCTAAAGGCGTAACCACAACCTTCCTTGAAAATGTTGCTGAGGACGCATCCAGTGAAAAGGCCATGAAGGACCTTATAGACCAGGGCTGCAATGTCATATTTGCAACCAGCTTCGGTTATATGGAATATGTGGACAGGGTTGCAAAGGAATATCCCGATGTGAAGTTCTTCCACTGCTCAGGCTATCTTTCAAATGACACTAACTTTGTAAACTACTTCGGAAGAATAGAACAGACCAGATATCTCTCCGGAATAGCCGCAGCACTTAAGTCAAAGTCGGGAAAAATCGGTTATGTTGCCGCAAAACAGATTCCTGAGGTTATAAGAGGTATAAATTCATTTACTTTAGGTGTTCAGTCGGTTAGTCCAACAGCAACTGTAAATGTAAAATGGACTGATACCTGGTATGACCCTACCCTGGAAAAGAATGCCGCAACTGCGCTTCTTAACGACGGCTGTGACGTAATCGCCCAGCACCAGGATACTACAGGACCTCAGATTGCCGCAGAAGAAAAAAATGCTTTTGCCATCGGCTACAATTCCGACAGCAGCAAGGCAGCTCCAAAGGCTTATATAACAGCTCCTATCTGGAACTGGGGTGTATACTATGTGGACCAGGTGCAGAAGATACTGGATGGAACCTGGAAGGCAGAAAACTACTGGGGAGGACTTAAGGAGGGAGTTGTAGACCTCGCTCCGATCACTGAAAACGCTGCGCCCGGAACAAAGGAAACAGTTGAAGCTATCAAGGCAAAAATTCTTGACGGCTCCTTCAATGTTTTTGCAGGTCCTATAAAGGATCAGACAGGCGCAGTCAGGGTTGCTGAAGGCGCTGTAATGAGCGACGAGGACCAATTGAGCTGCAAATGGTTTGTTCAGGGAGTAAACGGTAAAATAGACAAATAATATGTTTGCCCACGGATAAGCATAATTTGACAGTTTTTTTATTAGCAGTAGTTTGAAACCCGGGTATGGTTTTGACTACTGCTAATAAAGTTTATAGCGAGGCAATAATGGAAAATAATTTTTAATAAAAGGTGACGCCGTGAATAATGAAGTCTATATCAAAATTGAAAATCTGACCAAGACCTTTGGCCCTGTAGTTGCAAACAACAACGTTTCGCTGGAGGTAAGAAAAGGCGAGATCCATGCCTTGCTTGGAGAGAATGGCTCAGGCAAAAGCACGCTTATGAACATGCTTTCCGGAATATATACCCCGGACAGCGGCGCCATATATATCAAAGGGAAAAAGGTTTCCTTCAGGAATCCAAAGGATTCCATGGCACTTGGAATTGGTATGATCCATCAGCATTTCAAGCTGGTGGAAGTGCTGACGGCAAAAGAAAATATCATTGCAGGTCAGAAGGGTACTTTTTTTATAGGCAGCAGGAAGTTGTCCCAAAAAATACGTGATATATCCGATCGGTACGGTTTGGCAGTAGATCCTGATAAAAAGGTTTATAACATGTCGGTTGGAGAAAAGCAGACTGTAGAAATACTGAAGGTACTGTACAGGGGGGCGGAGATTCTCATACTGGACGAGCCCACCGCTGTTTTGACTCCCCAGGAAACCCAGAGCCTGTTTAATATCCTGAGAAAAATGAGACAGGCAGGCTGTTCAATAATCATAATTACTCATAAATTAAATGAGGTCATGGAAATATCAGACAGAATAACTGTTCTCAGAAAAGGGGAAACCTTCGGAACAGTAAACAAGACAGATACAAGTGCAAATGAGCTTACCAATCTTATGGTTGGCAGAGCTGTTGATCTTTCTATTAATAGGGTAGAGAAAAAGAACGATAGTACTATATTGAAAGTAAAGGAACTGACAGTTACTGATGAAGAGAATGTCAAGGCACTGAACACCGTGAGCTTTACTCTGGATTCGGGAGAGATACTGGGAGTGGCAGGTGTTGCCGGAAGCGGGCAGAAGGAACTTTGTGAGACTATTGCAGGCTTGTATCCTGTAGCTTCCGGGGTAATCGAATATAATGACGAAAATATCGTAGGTAAAAATCCACGTGACATAATCAAAATGGGTATCAGCATGAGCTTTATACCCGAGGACAGGTTGGGAATGGGTCTGATAGCTTCCATGGGTATGGTGGACAACATGATTCTCAAGGAGTACCAGAACCAGAAGGGCCTGTTCATTGAAAAGAAAACTGCTAAAAACCTTTCACAAAAGCTGGTTGAAAAATTGGACATCAATACGCCCGGCATATATCATCCCGTCAGGCAATTGTCCGGCGGAAATATTCAGAAGGTGCTGCTGGGCCGCGAGATAGAGTCCAATCCACATTTGCTCATCACCGCCTATCCGGTGAGAGGTCTCGACATCAATGCTTCCTATACCATATATGACCTGCTGAACGAGCAGAAGGAAAAGGGAGTGGGAATACTCTTTATCGGTGAGGACCTGGATGTGCTGATGGAGCTTTGTGACAGGATCATGGTCTTGTGCAATGGAGAGGTTACGGGAATTGTGGATGCAGCTAATGTGACAAAGGAACAACTGGGTCTGATGATGGCCGGAGAAAAATGGGAAGATGTTATAGGGAGGGGCGCCTGATGTTCAGAGTAGTAAAACGTACCGATTTAACCCGGAGGAAGTCTGCAACCTTCAGATTACTGGCTATTTTGGCCGCCCTTGTTACCTCCGGTGTATTCTTGATGCTTCTGGGCTTCAATCCTCTGAAGGTTTATGTCTCCATGCTGGACGGTTCCTTCGGTTCGGCATACCGGTTCAAGGAAGCTATAATTAAAACCGTACCTCTGGTGGTCACTTCACTGGGCATAGCGGTGGCCTTCCGGATGAAGTTCTGGAACATAGGAGCAGAGGGACAGATTATTATGGGAGCTTTTGGAGCCACATACTTTGCACTGTTCTTCAACCAACTGCCCGCAGTAGTCCTGATACCTTTAATGATGCTGGCGGCAATTGTGGCTGGTGGTTTATGGGCCTTTATTCCGGCTTTTTTCAAGGCTCATTTCGGAACCAACGAAACCTTGTTTACCCTTATGATGAATTATATAGCTTTAAAATGGATCAATTATCTGCAGTATGGCCCCTGGAAGGACCCCAAAGCCCTTGGCTTCGGAAAGATAGCAATGTTCAAGGACAATGCCCTTATGCCGAAGCTTTTCGGAATTCATATGGGCTGGGTTCTGGCAGTAATTCTGGTAGTGATAATGTACATCTTTATAAATAAGACCAAAAGAGGCTATGAGATACAGGTTATAGGTGAAAGTGAGAACACTGCCAGGTATGCAGGCATGAATGTGAAAAAGATCATTTTATCCTCTTTATTCCTCAGTGGTGCCATATGCGGACTGGTAGGAATGTTCCAGGTATCAGGCGTTAACGGAACCCTTACCTATCAGGTGGCCGGGGGAGTAGGATACACTGCCATAATCACCACCTGGCTTGCGGGTCTGAGTGCTCCCGTCATAGTTATAGTTTGCTTCCTGTTTGCGGTTCTTCAGCAGGGAGGTACGTTCATACAGACCGCCTTTCAGATTCCTGCCTCGGCGGCACAGCTAATCCAGGGACTGATATTGTTCTTTGTACTGGGAAGCGAGTTTTTTGTACAATACAGATTGATTATAAGAGATGGGAAAAATCCGGAAAAAGTGAAGGAGGCGGCATAATGGAGGCATTTTTAAGCGTATTGACATTTGTTCTGATTGACGCCATAAAGGCGGGAACACCTTTGCTTTTTGCAACTCTGGGTGAAATATTTGCAGAAAAGGTAGGAAACCTGAATCTGGGTGTGGAAGGTATGATGCTCATGGGTGCGGTTATGGGTTTCAGTGTGGGTTTATCCACAGGAAGCCCCCTGTTGGGCGTGCTGGCGGCACTTGCGGCGGGAGCCTGCGGTGCATTGGTTTTTGCCTTCCTTACCATAACACTGAGGGCAAACCAGATAGTGTCGGGACTTTCCCTTACCATATTCGGAACAGGGTTTTCCAGCTTCGTAGGTCAGAAGCTGGTTGGAGAAGCACTGCCCGAATCAATAAAGTCAGTGTTCAAGGCCATAAAAATTCCGGCTTTAAGTGAGATACCCGTTATAGGCCCCGCCCTGTTCAACCAGGATATTCTGGTCTATGCAGGCTATATTGTTGCTGTGGTTTCAGGTATATACCTTTACAGGACCAGAACCGGTCTGAATCTGAGAACAGTGGGTGAAAATCCGGGAGCTGCGGATACTGCGGGTATTAATATCACCTTGTATAAGTATATTCATATATTGCTGGGAGGAGCGTTTGCCGGCCTGGGCGGCGGTTATCTGTCACTGGTGGCTGTTCCGTCCTGGCAGGATGCGGTAACCGGAGGAAGAGGCTGGATTGCGGTGGCACTGGTTATTTTCGTAACCTGGAATCCCTACAAGTCCATGCTGGGAGCATATTTCTTCGGGGGCCTCAGCATTTTGGGACTGTACCTGCAAAGCCATTCGCCCATTCCCCAGAGTATTTTTGATATGCTGCCTTACCTGGCAACAATATTTGTCCTGGTTATGATATCTCTGAAGAAATCAAAGGAGAACTGTGCTCCCAAGGCGCTGGGCGAGCCGTATTTCAGGGAGGACAGATAGGTACGGAATAGGAATATATGGGACTGCTGCAAAACTTTTAACTTAACCTGGGTTATGTTTGCAGCAGTCTCTTTTATTTTTAAATTTTAAAATTGCCGGCGTTAGTGATATAATATGAAGGATGACAAACAGCGGAAAGGGCTGAAGGGATTTTATGAACAAAATTATCAGGCTGGGAAGCCTGCTCTTTACATTTATGCTTCTGGGTTTTTCGGCTTTGAAATACTCCGCCGGCAGCAACAGGTCAGCCATATATTTTCTGACAGCCGCAGCAGGTTTTTTGCTGGTATACATATCTTACCGGAAGAAGGACAGGCCGGAAAAGTGAAAATGGGTGAAAATGTACATAAATATGGATAAAACACCTTGTTATAACTTATACTTTAATGATAAAATCAATAATGGTGTTTTTTAACATGCAGTTTGTGTCGATTAACATATTTCTGAAATATAACATTTTAATAATATTAGGTTAAGGATGTGTTTGCAATGGAAAAGGCGGAGCAAAAGAAAAGGATTTTCAGCGGAGTCCAGCCGTCAGGTAATCTTACCATAGGAAATTATCTGGGAGCTATCAAAAACTGGATTCCCATGCAGGATGAATTTGAATGCCTGTACTGTGTGGTTGATTTACACACGCTTACAGTGAGACAGGTTCCTGCAGAATTGAGACAGCGCAGTCTGAACCTGCTGGCCCTGTATATGGCCTGCGGTCTGGATCCCCAAAAGAGCATACTTTATTTGCAATCCCATGTAAGTGCTCATGCTGAGCTTGCATGGATTTTAAACTGCTATACCTACATGGGCGAGCTCAACAGAATGACCCAGTTCAAGGACAAATCCGCCAAGCATGCCGACAATATAAATGCAGGCTTATTTGCGTATCCGGTGCTTATGGCAGCAGATATCCTGTTGTATCAGACAGAGCTGGTTCCCATAGGTCAGGATCAGAAGCAGCACCTTGAAATAACCAGGGATATTGCTGAAAGATTCAACAATGCATATGGCGAAACTTTTACCATTCCAGAGCCATATATCCCTAAAATCGGAGCAAAGATAATGAGCCTCCAGGAGCCTGAAAAGAAGATGTCAAAATCCGATGAAAATGAAAATGCGTATGTTTTCATACTTGATTCCGAAGATGCCATAATCCGTAAATTCAAAAGAGCTGTTACCGACTCTGAGCGTGAAATACGGTATGATGAAGAAAACAAGCCCGGAGTCAGCAATCTGATAAGCATATATTCTGCCGTAACCGGAAAAGGCTTCTCCGACATAGAAAAGGAGTTTTCAGGAAGCTCCTACGGTGACTTGAAGGAAGTGGTGGGACAATCTGTAGCCCAGATGCTTAAACCAATACAACAGAAATACAATGAGTTGACTGCAAATAAGGACTACCTGAATTCAATATTAAAGGATAACTCCGAAAAAGCGGCATATATGGCAAGGAAAACTCTTTCAAAGGTTCAAAGAAAGATTGGACTGTTACCAAGAAGTTAAGGGAATGAACAGGGATCATTTCATGAGTGATGTCGCTCTGAATTGGAATGGTGCCTGTTTTTTTGAAATTTGCGCAAATTACGCACCCTATTTATCAAATTTTGTACTAGTGCCGGAATATAAATATTGTATATGAGAAATACAACTGATAATTTTCGATACAGATTTAACTGAAGCGCTTGCTAAAAATTCAACTGAAAAATTTATCGTATTGCTAGGAGACTAAAATGGCAACCACTGAATTGATACTATTAGCGTTGGGACTGTCAATGGACGCATCGGCTGTGTCCATTTCCAACTCGTTGTGCATAAATAAAATAAGGCTCAGGCACATTTTGCAAATGGCTTTTGTGTTCGCCTTTTTTCAGGGACTCATGCCCATAATAGGGTTTTTTGCTGCAAGCAGATTTGAGGCGGCAATAAGCCGCTTTGACCATTGGATAGCATTTATACTGCTTGTCATTATTGGAGGAAAGATGCTGCATGAGGCTGTAAAGGCCGAGATAAATCAGGAATGCTCACTGTTTTCGCTTACCTTCAAGCTTTTGCTGGTCCAGGGCATTGCCACAAGCATTGATGCTCTGGCTGTAGGTGTCAGCCTGTCCGCACTTAATGTAAACATATACTATTCCATAGCTATTATCAGTACGGTAACTTTTATATGCTGTACCCTTGCAATACTGGTTGCCAAAAGATTCGGAAATCTTCTGGGGAAAAGGGCGGGAATTGCAGGCGGAATTATCTTGATTGCTATCGGCCTGAAAATTTTTCTTGAGCACATGTTTTTCCAATAGAGTGTTAAATGTGGGCAGGGTATGGTTTACGGAATATTGCCAGGAATTGTGAAGACGCAAAAACAAACGTATGTTTGATTTTGCGCTTTTTTGTGTTATAATTTGATGTAACTGTTAAATTAAATTATTCTTTTGCAGGTCGTCAAATATAAAAGTTAAGATTTGAAGTAAGCTTTGTGTTGTATAACTGGGAGGTCGTATGAACAGATTTGAAGTGGTTTCGGAATATATACCAAAGGGTGATCAGCCTAAAGCCATAGAAAGTTTAAGCAAAGGTATCCGGGAGGGACTGAAGCATCAGACCCTGCTGGGCGTTACCGGTTCGGGAAAGACATACACTGTGGCGAAGGTCATAGAGCAGGTTCAGAAGCCCACGCTGGTCATTGCCCACAATAAGACCCTGGCTGCCCAGCTTTGCAGCGAGTTCAAGGAGTTTTTTCCAAACAATGTGGTGGAGTACTTTGTAAGCTACTACGATTATTATCAGCCGGAGGCGTATATTCCGTCCACAGACACCTATATAGAAAAGGATTCCTCTGTAAACGAAGAAATAGACAAGCTTCGCCATTCGGCAACCGCTGCGCTTTTTGAAAGACGGGATGTAATAATTGTCGCCAGTGTCTCCTGTATATACGGCTTGGGTGACCCTGAGGATTACACCGATCTTATGCTTTCCCTGAGAGTGGGAATGCAGAAGGACAGGGATGAAATAATCCGGAAACTGGTGGATATTCAATATGAGAGAAATGAGATAGATTTCAGAAGAGGAAAATTCAGAGCCAGAGGGGACGTGCTGGAAATCTTTCCTGCCAACAGCTCTGAGATGGCGCTTAGAGTTGAGTTTTTCGGTGACGAGATTGAAAGGATCACCGAGGTGGATTACCTTACAGGAGAGATTAAAGGAACCAGAAGCCATATAGCAGTTTTCCCCGCTTCCCACTATGCAACTACCCGTCCTAAAATGGAAAAGGCAATGGTCACCATAGAAAAGGAGCTGGAGGAAAGGCTGGAACAGCTTAAAATGGAAGGGAAACTGCTTGAGGCCCAGAGGCTTGAACAGAGAACCAGATATGACCTTGAGATGATGTCTGAAATTGGTTTCTGCCAGGGTATTGAAAACTATTCAAGACATATCAGCGGAAGAGAAGCCGGCAGTTCTCCCTTTACGCTTATGGACTACTTTCCCGACGACTATCTTCTTGTAATAGACGAATCCCATGTCACTGTTTCCCAGGTAGGCGCAATGTACAACGGAGACAGGTCAAGAAAGGAATCGCTGGTGGAATACGGCTTCAGGCTGCCTTCAGCCTTTGACAACAGGCCGCTTAAGTTTAATGAGTTTGAAGAACGCGTCAACCAGGCGGTCTATGTCAGTGCCACACCTGCAGCATATGAAAGGGAGCATTCAACCCGGATAGTCGAGCAGATTATCAGGCCCACAGGACTTATTGATCCTGAGATAATAATAAGACCTGTAAAGGGACAGATAGACGATCTGATAGGTGAAATCAACCTGAGAGCCGAAAAAGGGCAAAGAGTGCTGGTGACAACCCTGACCAAAAAGATGTCGGAGGATTTGACCGACTATATGAAGGAGCTGGATATCAAGGTCAAGTATCTGCATTCGGATGTTGCAACTTTTGAGAGAATGGAGATAATCAGAGATTTGCGTCTGGGAGTATTTGACGTACTTGTGGGTATAAATCTGCTGAGGGAGGGACTGGATATTCCCGAGGTATCTCTGGTTGCCATACTGGATGCCGACAAGGAAGGCTTCCTGAGATCTGAAACCTCGCTGATACAGACTATCGGCCGTGCTGCCAGAAATTCCGAGGGAAAGGTAATCATGTATGCTGACAAGATAACGGGTTCCATGCAGAGGGCTATGAGTGAAACAAACAGAAGAAGACAACTGCAGATGGACTTCAACAAGGCTCATGGCATTGTGCCCACAACCATTAAAAAGTCAGTCAGAGACCTAATCGAGGCTACAAAGGTTGCAGAGGAAGGCGAAAAATATTATACTGGTAAGGAAAAACCAAATCTTATGTCTGTTGAGGAGCTGGAGAATTTGATTGCAAAGCTGCAGAAAGAGATGAAGCAGGCAGCAGTGGATTTACAGTTTGAAAGGGCTGCGGAGCTGAGGGACAAGATAGAAGAGCTCAAGCAGGGGGCAGAGGGGAAATAGGTTTTTTATTATTTATATTTATTTGGCGCATACCTGTATTTATTTGCTTATATAAGCATGTACGTATAAATGTATGTGGGTGTCGGGAGTCTTAATGAAATTACTGAGGCAGTTTTTAATAATACTGATTATTTGTGCGGTGGGGGAAGTGCTGAATAAAGCGGTTCACATTCCTCTGCCCGGCAGCATCATCGGTATGCTGCTGCTGTTTGTTTGTTTGATATCAGGTTTGATTAAACTTGAAATGATTGAGGATATAAGCAGATTTTTACTGGATCACCTGGCTTTCTTCTTTATTCCTTCCGGAGTGGGACTATTGGCGTATGTGGGCATACTTAAAAGAAATTTTGTTCCGCTGATTGTCATATGCTTTGTCTCAACTATTCTTGTAATGGTTGTTACAGGTTTTACGGTACAACTGATCAAAGGGAGGAAGACAAAGTGAAGGAAATATTTACCACACCGGTTTTTGCACTGTTAATATCCCTGCTGGCCTTTGAAATTGGCATTTTCATAAACAGAAAGACCAGACTGGCGCTTTTTAATCCGCTTATGCTGGCTATTTTAATAGTTATAGGAATTCTTCTTATTTTTAAAATACCGTTGGAGGATTATAAAAAAGGAGGGGACTTCATATCTATGTTCTTAACTCCTGCGACAGTGATACTGGCTGTTCCGCTGTATAAAAACATAAATTCCCTTAAAAAGGATTATGCTGCAATAATTGGCGGGGTACTGGCCGGAAGTATTACAGCCATTTTAAGTGTCTGGCTGCTGGGAAAGGCCTTTGGCCTGTCACCCCAATTGCTGGCTTCACTTATTCCCAAGTCAATAACCACTCCTCTGGGAGTCGAGCTTTCAAAGCAACTGGGAGGGATTCCGTCAGTTACAGTGGCTGCCATCGTAATAACCGGAATAGTGGGAGCTGTTCTGGTTCAGTCTCTGTTGAAGCTGCTGGGGATAGATGATAAAACTGCAAAAGGTATTGCAATCGGTACATCCGCCCATGCGCTGGGAACAACAAAAGCAGTTGAACTGGGTGAGACGGAAGGTGCCATGAGCGGTCTGGCTATCGGCCTTGCAGGGCTGGTTACGGTAATCGCTGCCACCATTTTGTCAAAGCTTGGGATTTTTTAATGAAAATCATACATTTCAGAGTAGTGACCGTATATATGAGCAGTGAAAGCACTGCAGCCTCCCTGGGGGAGGTGTACCGTATGACATACTAATTCTTGATGGAGGAATGTTGTGAAGAATATATACGTGATATTGTCTGCAACTCCTACAGTTATGGGGAAGTTCATAAGAGTTTTCACCAGAAGTTCCTTTAATCATTCGTCCATAAGCCTGACAGAGGGCTGGGAAGAAATGTATTCCTTCGCGCGCTACAGAGCGGCCAATCCTCTTGTAGGAGGGTTTGTAAAGGAGTTTCCCAGCAGGCTGTCACATGGACGAGAGCAAGAGGATGTTTATATAAAGGTATACAAAATTCCTGTAAGCAACAGGCAATTTGAACAGATTAAAAGGTTTATCTACGGTATCCGGGATGATCACGAAAAGAATATCTACAATACACTTGCGGCCATAGGCATATTTCTGGGACACCGGTTTAACACCTATAAGGCCTATACCTGTTCCGACTTTGTGGCTCAGTCCCTTTCAAGAGGCCAGATCATATCAGAAAACTGCGTGAGAAAAAACATAGTACCCGATGAAATGCAGAAGTTTCTGGATAAATATACGGTATTCTGCGGTTGCATGAAAAATTATAAGCCTGTAATAAATTCATGCTGTGAATCGGAAGAATTTTATATCAGGCTGGGCTTTATCAGGGAGGTGGCAAATACCTTCTATCATTTTTACAGCCTTATCAAGCGGAATAATATGGACGGAATCCCCTTTTTGCAGCACAAGTCCAATATGTAACTCAAAGCACCTTGCCGCATTTCGCCGCCTTGCGGCTCATGCCGGACGATGTCATTATCCTCAAAAGTTAAAAACTTTTTGCGGTAATAACGGCTAAGGAAGATAATAGAGCCGCACTTCACCGCCTTGCGGCTTGTGCCGGGCTATGCTATACTTATACCAAACTAAACCATTAAATGGTTATTATCGTTATTTTAATGAATTTTAGGAGGTTAAGCTGTAAGATGGATAGCATGGCAAAACTTAATTTGTGGCTGGAAAGCGATTATTTTGATCAAGATACCAAAAATGAACTTATATCCATAAAGAATGATACCAAAGAGGTGGAGGATCGTTTTTATAAAAGTCTTGAATTCGGAACAGGCGGGCTCAGAGGTATTATCGGCGCCGGCACCAACAGAATTAATATTTATACCGTCAGAGTTGCTTCCCAGGGTCTGGCAGACTATATAAACAAACTGGGAAAACAGGACAAGGGAATTGTTATTGCGTACGATTCCAGGTTCATGTCACCTGAATTTTCACTTGAGGCTGCCAAGGTATTTTGTGCCAACGGCATCAAGTCCTATCTTTTTGATGAACTTCGCCCCACACCTCAATTGTCCTTTGCGGTAAGATATCTGAAGGCCGCTGCGGGGATTGTTGTCACAGCAAGTCACAATCCAAAGCAGTACAACGGCTACAAGGTGTATGGCGAGGATGGTGGACAGTTGTCCATTGATGGCTCCAATGCCGTAATCGATGAAATAAATAAGATATCAGATATTACAAAAGTCAGCACCATGTCCAAGGAAGCCGCCTTGGAAAAAGGACTCCTTGAAATAATAGGAAGCAAGGTGGATGACGCATACATAGGAATGCTCAAAACCTTGCAGGTTAACAAGGATGCTGTGGCACAGGTTGCGGATTCCTTCAAGATAGTATTTACGCCCTTGCATGGTGCGGGAAACAAGCCTGTAAGAAGGATTCTTTCTGAAAACGGTTTTAAGAATGTTCTGGTGGTAAAGGAGCAGGAGCTGCCGGATTCACAGTTTTCTACCGTAAAGTCGCCAAATCCTGAGGAAAGGTCAGCTTTTGAGCTTGCCATAAAGCTTGCTTCAGAAAATAATGTGGACCTTATTATCGGCACTGACCCTGACAGTGACAGAGTTGGTGTGGTTGTGAGAAAGGACGACGGGGAATACGCCGTCCTGACCGGTAACCAGACCGGGTGTCTGCTGTTGGAATATATACTCACAGCCATGGATGAAGCAGGAAAGCTTCCCAAAAACGGATTTGCGGTTAAGACTATTGTAACAACCGAGCTTTCCAGAGAAATTGCTGAATTCTACAATATTGAGCTTGTTGAAGTTCTCACAGGCTTTAAGTTTATCGGCGAGCAAATAATGCTAAGGGATGAGCAGGGAGACCAGAAGTACCTCTTCGGCTTTGAAGAGAGCTACGGCTATCTTGCAGGTACAGACGTACGCGACAAGGATGCGGTGGTTGCCTCCATGCTGGTGGCAGAAATGGCTGCCTACTACAAAACCAAGAATATGTCTTTGAATGACGCGCTTATAAAGCTGTTTGAAAAGTACGGCTATTTCATTGAAGGTGTTAATTCCTTTACTCTCGAAGGCAAGGACGGCCTGATGAAAATCAAGTCTGCCATGGCTGAAATGCGCACCGCCAGGTATACAGGTTTTGGAGACCTTAGAGTAAAGGCCATAAGGGACTATCAGAATTCGGAAAGATATGTGATAGCAAGTGGTTCAACTGAAAAAATTACGCTTCCTCAATCGGATGTGCTTTATTTTGAAATGGAAGATGGCTCCTGGTTCTGTGTGAGACCATCGGGAACCGAGCCCAAGATAAAGATATACTACGGAGTATCGGACAAAACCCTGGAATTGGCACAGCAAAGGCTGGAAAACCTGAAAAACAGTGTACTTGACGTAATAAAACCGCTTCTGTAAGCAGAAACTGAAAAACTGAAATCCCTGGCTGGAAGGCCGGGGATTTAGTGCTATTTAGGGTTTAAACATGTATTCGATAGCTTAAACGATTATTCAATACGGTATTCCATACTTAAACCTGTAGTGCCAGTTAATAGAGTCATTAAGAGACGAGTTGCAAGTCACGTGAGGACGACTTTAAAGAAATGCGCAGTATGATTAAAAGCTTTTGCTGAAATTGTAGGCTTACAGCATGCTGCTTTGGCAGTTAAATTGACAGGATGTCAATTTAAGCAGCCCTGGGAGACCTGGATGGTCGAGTTGCTGCGACGACTAAAAAAGCAGGCTGAAAGGTATACAATTTCGCCAAAAGCGTTATATACAAGCATTTATTTGAAGCTCGTCCGGGAGTGAGTGGCATTTTCTGACTGTTACCACATTTTTAATTAGCACTACAGGTTAAATTAATTCCCATACATTATTCCGCCGGTGCTTTCGTCAGTGTTTCCAGGACTTGCAGGGAGCTGAATTACCGCTACCTCGGGAATAGAAAAGAACCGGAAGGGAAATATGACATTTCCCAGGCCTCTGTTAATGTACATATTAATGCCGTTTATTTTGTGAAGTCCTCTGAAACATTTCATTTTACAAAGCTTTTCACTTCTCATGATCTTGAATTCAAGATTAAAAGGCATCCAGATCTGACCGCCGTGAAAATGACCGCAAAGCAAGTAATCCGTTTTGTTGTGGGGAAGCTGAAAAACAATATCCGGATTGTGGGAGACTGCGATATTTATGCAGCCGGTTTCAAATGAAGATTTTATGTCTTTAAAGGCCCTGGCTATATCCGGTTTCCCGCTTCTCAGGTCGTCAATACCAATAAGATTATAGGTGTACCGGTCCTTGTGGATTTTTACACTGGAGTTGATGAGAACCTCTCCACCTGCTGCTTTAAGCTGTTTGACAAAATCAGCGATTCTTTCCGTATTGAAGTGCAGAGCTTTATGATCGTGGTTTCCCAGGGTGAGATAAACCTTGCAGTTCCCTGTCAGAGGTTTGAGAAAGCTGATGAATTTGGGAATATCCCGGGGGGCTTCTATATAGTCGCCGCTTATAATAATTATATCCGGGTCGGCCTGTCCTATGAAGGTTAACAGCCTGGAAACAGGTATAAAGATTTTATTAATGTGTATGTCTGATAAGTGCACAATTCTAAGGCCCTTGGAGCTTGTACTGAAATTGATTCTGCTCTTGGCCAGAAAGGTTGTCTCAATTCTCATATAGATAAGGGTTACAGCTATTGTAACAAGTATTATAATATATACCATTTTTTATGATTCTCTCCCGGAAAACAGCAGACTTATTGGTCAAAATAAGTATATAGAAAAAAATTGATTTTGTAAAATATGCTTTGTTAAATTCCACTAAAGTAAAAAATTGTTGCTAGTTTTTGGAACAGTCAGTATAATTATGTTATTAAACTGCATAAATATCATTAATTTGGGTTATATTAATTGGGGTTATAATTATTCGTTATTGTGCGGTTTATAACTAACATTTTAAGAGGACGAAATGAGAAAGATAAGGATATCAAATTGTGAGCCGGGGATGTTGCTTGGAAGGGCAATATACAACGGAAGCGTAATACTACTGGAGTCAGGCGCCGTTTTGAGCAGGCAGTATATAGATCGTCTTAAGGAGCTTGGAGTTTCTGAGGTTTACATTGAAGATGATATCTCTGATGACCTGAAAATAAATGATGCCGTAAATGAGGCTACCAGGCGGGAAGCTGTGGCCTTCATAAAAGAATCCATGGAAAATTACACTTCCATGCAGTTATTAAACTCTGCCGAAGCAATTGAAATTGTAAATAGGATAATTGAGGAGATATTGTCCTCTGATGATATTATTGTTAATCTGATGGATATCAAGACCTGCGACACATACACCTATTCCCATTGTGTCAATGTATGCATACTGTCCATTATTACGGGAATAAAGCTCAATCTCGGCACTGTTCAGCTTAAAGAGCTGGGGGTGGGGGCTCTTTTGCACGATATTGGAAAGCTGATGATTCCTACGGATATATTAATGAAAAAAGCGGCACTGTCCAGTGAAGAATACGACATTATCAAGGAGCATTCCCAGCATGGCTATAATATTTTAAACAGGCTGCCCCTCATAAGTGAGACTTCAGCCCGGGTGGCGCTTGAGCATCATGAGAGATTTGACGGCAAGGGCTATCCCAACGGTCTGCGAAAAGACGAAATACATTTGTTTTCAAGAATAGTTGCAGTTACCGATATTTTTGATGCACTCACCTCAAACAGGATTTACAGAGAAAAAATCAGTACGAATCAGGCAATAGAATATCTTACTTTTATGGCGGCACCAACACTGGATGCCAGTGTTTTGAGCTGCTTTGTCCAAATTATCCCTCCATTTCCCATAGGTACGGGAGTTATACTCAACAACGGTGAAAAGGGAGTTGTTATAACCATAAACAGGAATTACCCCACCAGGCCGGTTGTCAGGCTGGTTTTTAATGCAGACGGCAGCCAGAAGGAATTTTACGAGGAAATAAATCTTGCCGAAACAAGCAATTATACAATTATAAATAATGCGGAGCTTATAAGATAGCAGGAGAGGGAGCTGGGAGAGGTTATAAAGTGCTTTTAGGAGAAATTAGGGATGTTAGTGTCCCGGTTGTCCTCCAAAGGTAGGTTTAATCAAGTAATTTGTTGTTGACAAACATCTGGTTTGTCATTATAATAAAACATGCTCGTGCGGATGTGGCGGAATTGGCAGACGCGCTGGATTTAGGTTCCAGTGGGCGACCGTGGGAGTTCAAGTCTCTTCATCCGCACCAAATCATGATAATCCGAACCTTGTCCCCGTTGGGGATGGGTTCGGATTATTGCTTTATATTGACTATGATTTTTTCCCCAACGGCGTGAAGCGCGGCCCGGAATCCAAGCCGATAGGCCCACGAAAGAAGAAAGCTGAATAAACATAATAAAGGGCGGCGGTATCGTAAATCTACAATACCGCCGCCCTTTATTATGTTTCGAGAAGCATCAAACCGTGCACCCCCTTGAATAAACGTACACGACTCCTCTTTCAGCCAGTCAAGTATCTCTTATGGCTTTTCCCTCGTTTCTTTTGTGTTTGGTCGACCATGTTTATATTTTGTAGTAAAAAAGCGCAATCCCCGTTTTTCTGCGGGAATTGCATTTTAAGTAAGGTTTACACTTTGAAATTGCACCCTTGCAATTATCGTGGTAGAATATAGTAATAAGAGGGTGTTCCTATTTATCTGCCCGGCGCTATCAATGAGCGCATCGGTGACTTGCAGACAAGCAAGGTGTTACAGCAAAAGGAATTGGCTGAATTGGGTGGGATATCTCCTTCACAGATTAGCGGCATCGAAACCGGAGAATCGAAGAATATTACAGCCGATACGATTGCAAAATTGGCAAAAGCTTTGAATGTCTCCACCGATTACATATTAGGGATTACCACCGTCAGCGTTCCGAAAAGCTATGGGATAACAGCGGCGAATTAATAGGTGATACTGCGCCATTACATGATATGTTGCGGAAAATTCAAGCGAACATGCAATACAGCACGAGCGGGGTCGCTACCAAGGACGCCGCCGCTTCGATTCTTACACAGCAGTTAGCACAGATGGGCATCTTTGATGAAGAAACAATGGCGGCATTCAAAAATATAGCGCAATCCGCTTTTGAACGATTAAGCAGCAGCGAAGATACCTCTGATTGACATATGACCTGCGATAATAATATATGGATGGTGAAAGAAATGGCAATTCCTAAGAATCTTACAAAGCAAAGTGTTTTCGATGCTATTCAATATATTGAGCAGAACGGCATTCCTCATCATAATCAAAGTACGAAATATGACTTAATAGCTGACTCAGGGAAAAAATACCCGCCTAAATATGTAATTGCAGTAGCGAGTCACCTCGCTAACAACACAGACATTTCCGTTGACGGTTATAATGCTGTAGAAGCTAAAAACTTGTTAGAGGGGCTTGGATTTGTGATTAACACAAAACAAGAAAAGTATGAGCTTTTAATAACGGCCGATAACATTACATCAAGTGACGATCAATTTACTATTGACAACCTTGGACTTGGTGATAACTATAAGCCTTTAGATGCTTATTTTAGAAATTTCGATGGTGTAGTTATTCGCCGTAAATATAATAAAGGTGAGAGAAGAAACTCTAATCAAACAATGCCGCGATTGGCATTTCAGCTTTTCGAGCAGTCTATCGCTGCCCTATCAGTGGAAGAAAAAGAGGATTTCCCGATTTGCCAGTATACGCCAAGTTCAGAAATGATTCGCGGCATATTTCCAAGTGTTGAAGCCCTTAAAAAGCGAAGAAATTCAATAGAATATTTGACTTACAGCTATGCCGGTGACAGGCTGTTTGTTATTTATTGTTGGAATATTTTTTCAACCATTTTGTTTGTCCAAGAGTGCTTAAAGCGTTTTGGCAAAAAAAGCGATGAATTTGTCCTTACGTATCGTGAAAAGGATAAAAAAGAAGCTGCTCAGCCAGAAAATGAAGAAGTTTTGGTTGAAGAACAGATTATGGAGTTTAATGGCTATGCAAACCCTTATTCTAACAATTTAGTTGAATCGAAGAATGTGATTTTCCGTGGAGCCCCCGGAACTGGAAAAACCTATCTGGCAAAGGAAATCGCTACGGATATTATTAGCAACGGCTATTTTTCCGACTATACGATGCTGAGTAATGAGCAAAAGAAGCAAATTGAATTTGTCCAGTTCCACCCCAGCTATGATTACACGGATTTTGTAGAAGGCTTACGCCCAACAACAAATAGCGATGGTTCTATGGGATTTGAGCTTCAAGACGGCATATTCAAAAAGTTTGTCGCCAAAGCGAGAAAGAACTTTGAGGACTCACAAAAATCGAAAGAGGTTATCGAAAAAGAATCATCGGTGCAAGAAATAATAGATGAGTTTTTCTCAAACATTGAGTTCGGCGTTGATGAATTTGAAATTACTCGCGGTACCAAATTTTATATTACTGGTGTAGATGAAAAGCATATATATATTTCTATTCCCGAGAACAAAGTTACGGATACCCTAAGTTTGAATATCAATGAGTTGAGAGAGATGCTGGAGTCCGGGCAGGAATTTACGCAAAGAAAAGATGTGAAACAGTTCTTCGGAAAGCTGCATGGCTCCCAACACTACTCTTATGATTTGGCGATTTTCAATGCAATAAAAGCAAGGAATCTACCTGCATCCAAAACTGTGGTCAAACAAGAAAAATTGAAACCATATATCTTTATAATTGATGAAATAAACCGTGGCGAAATATCCAAAATATTCGGAGAGCTATTTTTCGCAATTGATCCAGGATACCGTGGTGAGGTCGGCGCAGTATCTACGCAGTATGCCAACCTACATGAAAAGCCGGACGAGAAATTCTATATCCCTGAAAATGTTTATATCATCGGAACAATGAATGATATTGACCGTTCTGTGGATAGCTTTGACTTCGCAATGCGCCGACGTTTCAGATTTATTGAAGTCAAAGCTGACGAGCGACTGGAAATGCTTGATTCTCTTGGAGATGGTAAGGAAGAAGCCATTCACCGAATGACCGCCCTTAATAATGAAATTTCCAAAGTTGAGGAGCTTAATGAAAATTATCATATTGGCGCATCTTATTTCTTGAAATTGAAGGTCTTGAGCGTTGAGCAACTATGGACTGATTATCTTTTCCCTTTACTTCAAGAATATGTTCGTGGTATGTATGACGAGGAAGGTATCATGAAAAGATTTGCCAGGGCTTATGGATATATAGAAGCTCAAGAAGGTGACGGTAATGACAGAAATCAAGATTAAGGACAATACTTTCACCAGAAAAGAGGAATTTGAGAATATTGGGATTCTGACCTCAAAAATACTGGACAAGACCCTTGAGCAGCTTGAAAAAGAGGGTGTATTTGTTTTTCCCAAGACACTTAAAGATGCAGAGGACATTACAAAAGAACAGATGATTCTTCAGAGTGTCAATGATTGCTATCGTACCAGCAATGTCATGGGATTCCTCGGATACGGAAAAGAGCGGCTTGTAATTGAATCGCGTTTTTCCAGCGGCAATAAGGATTATTTCTTTCAATATTTGTTAGAGCGCGTTTTGGATTTTCCAAACATCTTAGAGCTTAATACTGATACCGACCAAGATAGCAGATTATTTAATTTGCTTTTATTTCTCTTTCCTCGCTATCTGAAATCGGCAATGCGTAAAGGTATGTTTAAAACATATACCCGCAATCAATATAATGATGCCAACGTAAAGGGAACAATAGATATTTCACGCCATATAAGAAAAAACACCCCATTTGCCGGAAAAATTGCTTATAATCAACGAGAGTTTTCGTATAACAATTATCTGACGGAACTGATTCGTCATACAATCGAATTTATCAAGACCAAACCCTATGGCAACAAGTTGCTCGGCATAATCAAAGAGGATGTGTCAAACGTTGTTAAAGCAACTTCCAAATACGAATACTACAATCGAAGGAAAGTTATAACTGAAAATAAGAAGAACCCAATACGTCATGCTTATTTTTGCGAATATCGGGAATTACAACGACTATGTATAATGATTTTACAGCATGAGAAGCATCAAATTGGCACTGGTGTGCGAGAAATTCATGGGATTTTATTTGATGGTGCTTGGCTTTGGGAGGAATACATCAACTCTTTAGTTGAACACTTTTTCTATCACCCAATGAACAAAGGTGGCAAGGGTGCTCAACGGTTGTTTTCCAACAACACCGGGCTAATCTATCCTGACTTTATTAGTCGGGATACCGAGACACGAATTATCGCTGATGCTAAGTACAAGCCCATCAGTAATATTGGGAATACAGACTACTTTCAAGTATTGGCTTACATGTTAAGATTTGAGGCGAAAAAGGGCTTCTATTTATATCCAGAAAGCAGAGGAATCGAACCTTTTGAATTGCGATTGAATAGTGGCTCAACATATGAGAATAACGTGACCGCTCGCGATGACATATCAGTTATCAAATGTGGATTACGTATTCCCAAAACCGCTGAAAATTATGTTCACTTTAAAACGCAAATGCGAGATAGTGAAATGGTGTTTATGAATCAGTTTAATAGCTAATATTGATGTGGGCGAGCGAAGTGAGGTGAGTAAATGGTTAAAGGATTTGTCTTTTTTCGTGATGGGAAGATTCCATTCGTAATCGAAGATTATCGTATGGAATTATTCACAGATGATAGCCTGCTAAAGGATTTTACAAAAGAACATAATTTTAAGAATAATTATATTCTACAAGGACAGTATTTTGGTAATGGATTTCAAGCTCAAAAAGCAATGTTTTTAGTTGAGCGTTCCATCGGCAACACATGTTACTTACGCTGCTACATCATTAATATGCTTACAGTTGAAGATGCCTACGATACCATTGGTTTACAATCACCATCCCTTGATGATGTTTTTAGATACGGCTACAACTATTTGGATATGGTTAGAGCAGGAGTCAATTTGGCCGTGGAACCAAAGGATATTTATAAAACACAATTTGACATGAACGACAGACAGTATGAATTAACATATCGCATAGGGCACGACAATCGTCTGGGCTTATTAGAGGACTTTGATAGAAAAGGTGAGTTGCTGGTTCCACTCAAAACTATCGAAATCCAGGAGTGCTATGATATATCAATGGTTCTGTGCCGCCTTGCTATGTTTATGACCTCCCAAGCCGAAGCGCCATTCAAACGAATTACCCTATATAAAGACGGTCGTCCGAGAGGATGGTTTTATTGTCCCCTCGTTTCAAAAGAAGCCGTATCAGTGCGCGATATGATGTTTTATGAGTTTGACGTTATGAGATACATTCCGAAAATTTTGAATAACATAGCGTTAGATTCAGGAAATAAAATCAGGAAAAGCATTTCGTTGGGACATTTGGGTAATTTTGATTCTTTGTTTTCGCCCAGCGATTCATGGAACAGGTTATGGCGTTTGAATATCTGTTTGATAAACTGGATCACAAAAAGGCTCAAGACCCAAGGGTTCCGCTAAAAAATGAGCTAGAATGCATGTTTAATGCATTCCCAAAATTACTATCAGATTTTAACTTATCATCGGGCAGGGTCAGTGAACAAGTTAAAGAACTCAGACGAAGCATTGTGCATGGGTATGCGTATTATTATGATTTCAAAAATGATTCCAAAACTCAGCGTTTAATTCTTTTGCTCGACAAGCTAATCAGGAATATGAGCTTGCTATGTATCGGATTTTCGAAGGATGATATTGCAGAGTTTCCTATATATTAAATGGTTGGTCTTACGTGGCCAACGGCGAGGGATGTCAGCGTCCGTGTGCGGAGACAAAGGACGAGGAGACGAGGGCTGTATACCTGCCGACACTCTTGAAAACTAGTGTGTGTACCCACAACACACCCTGGTTTCCCTATCGAAAGGGAAACCCAATTTATAAACTACAAAGACAAGAGCGGCGGTTCATCTCGAACCGTCGCTCTGCTTATATATCATTTAGCTTCTTTTGCAATCTCTTGTGCCCGCCGCTGTTTCCACTCATCAAATTCCCGCTGTCCTTCCTCGCTTTCGAAGAATTGGCGGATTTTCGGCAGGAGCAACCTTGCAAGACTCTCAATCTCCTGCTGTGGGATTTCCATCCCGATGTCGTCTTTTGCCATTTGCCCTCCTAGGTCTTAGGCAAATGCCACGGCATCCTGTGAAGCTGATTATTTATTTTTATGGGCATTTATACCCTTTAATACAATTATTGTAGCGCTCACGAAATGACTTGTCAAGCTGCAAAACTTAACCGTATCCAGTTTCACCAATTACGGTAACACGGCTGGTTAGGCAGGAATAGAGTTGTGAAGCAACTCATAATTATCTCTTTCAAGCAAAGCCTGCAGCGTTGTTAAACCCTTCTTTATTCTATTATAAAGTATATAGAACCCCAGTGAGGACTTTATGAACAACGATTTATGACTATGTCAGAACCCTTGTACCTAAAAATTAAAGCTATGGAACCCCAAATGGGTGACATTAAAAATAATGTCCAAACTCCTGCTGAATGTCGTTGCCGCCCTTGGCGGCAAGCGGTCTGGAGGGAGTTTCGGAACTCCCCTATTCCTGCCTTAACTTCGGTAAGTTCTCATTGCTGCCTTCGGCGCAAGGGAAAAGCGGAAGGGCCATTGTGTCTACTCAGCACCGTTTCCATGTTCACCACGTACAATTTCCCCAACGGTCGTACGACTAATGACAAGCCCAAGTTCCTCAAAAATAGCTTTTGAGATTTTTTGCTGAGATAAACCTTCCTGCCTCAACTCCAAAACTCGCAAGATGACTTGATTGGTTGCCTTTTTCTTGCGTCCAGCACCGCGCTCATTATATTTTTGCGATTGACGATTATTAATTTTCGCTATTTCCTGCGCATGTTTTTCTTGGAGCAAAGCAAGCACCTTTTCATGCTCCTGTATGGTAATTCGGTCTTTTAGCTGTTTTCTCATGAGGTCGATTTTCTTGTTGAGCTTCTTGGTATATTCCATCTCTCGGTCAAGTGCAGCTTGAAGCTGTTCTACTGTTTTTTTCATGGCAATCTCCCTATAAATGACGATATTTAATTATCGTCATTTGAAGCGTCGGAATACTTCGTTTGTAATGGCATTTAGACAACGTTCTAACACTCCGCTCGAATCCGTTCCGCCATATCAAAAGCAGATTTCTCCATATTGACACAGTGCTGTGCCAGCTTGCCCGAAACCAGCAATTCCCGATACATTTCCGGTTTCTGTTCGTGCAGATATTTCAGCCTTAGATTGCCATATTTTCCAAGGTCGCCATAAAGATCCTCATCGTCTAAAGCAATGTTGGGATACAGCAGACCGTCTATTTCTATGTAGTCCAACTCAATCATGTTTTCCCACCTCCAAAACCTCCAGCATTAGCTGTGCGCCTAACCTGAATCCGTCTGAAAATGCCTGCTCCATATGATAAGCGGTTACGTCCGACTCTTTGGAAAGATACTCGTCCAGTTCTGCTTTCATAGACTGAGATAACTTTTCTTTAAAGGCATCATGCGCCTGTATCGCTGCATTTTTTGCCTATAAAATTCTGTAATACATACCTTAGAACGCTCTGCAGGACATAAATCACCGCTATACATCTGCTTGATTACACTCTGCATCTTCACCACCTCCTGCTTACTATGGTAGCCAAAAAGGAAGTGCGCGTCCAGACGGAATCCCGGACAAAGTTTTAGCGCTTTAAAGTGCTATTTCCGGTAAAGGCCAACAAAAACAATCTGAATCGTTATGAAAATCCATGTTGAATCTAAAAATGAGTTGATTTCGTTTAATATATGGGTTAATATAAGGACAAAAGAAAGCGAGGGCTGTACATGAAAGAGGTTGCGGAAAGAATAAAGTTGCTACGAGAAAGCGTAAATTTATCGCAGGCAAAGCTTGCGGCGTTGGCTAATGCTACTCAATCCAGTATCAATCGATATGAAAATGACCAGTCAGCTCCGCCTTTGCCGTTGATCGTCTGGTATGCGGATTATTTTGATGTATCTCTGGACTATATTTTCGGCAGAACGGGCAAACCAGAGGGCAGGCTATACGACTATAAACCGAAATTTTCCGAAGAAAACCAACAGCTTCGGCAGTTTATCGAAATGTGCTTTGACCCCAAATCCCCCATGAACGACAAGCTAAAACAGGCTTTGATGGAGATGGTATCGAAGGGCGGTGACAATGCATGAACGGTGTAATTTACGCGCGCTATTCTTCAGATAACCAGCGGGAAGAAAGCATCGAAGGACAGTTACGAGAATGTATGGCATTTGCTGAAAGTAAAGGTATCAATGTTCTAAGCAGCTACATCGACCGTGCGCTTTCTGCTAAAACGGATAACCGTCCGCAGTTTCAGCAGATGATTAAAGACAGCGGCAAGGGCATGTTTGAAACTATTATCGTATGGAAGTTGGATCGGTTTGCCCGTAATCGTTATGATTCTGCTCACTACAAGGCGATGCTCCGTAAAAATGGTGTGACGGTGGTATCCGCCACAGAGAATATCTCCCGTGGCTCTGAGGGCATTTTACTGGAATCTATGCTGGAGGGAATGGCGGAATATTACTCCGCAGAGCTTTCTGAGAAGGTCATCAGAGGATTAACGGACAATGCCCTCAAATGCCGCTACAACGGCGGCACACTACCGATTGGATACATGGTAGACAAGGAACAGCAGTTCCAAATAGACCCTGTTACCGCTCCCGTGGTGCTGGAGGTGTTCACGGCTTATAGCGAGGGCGCGACCATGCAGCAGCTTGTTAATCTGCTCAACGAGCGAGGTATTCGCACAAGCAGAGGAACAAAAATTACACTGAATATCATGGCTCATCTATTGAAAAATCGCCGTTATATCGGGGAATACAGCTACCGTGATGTGGTAGTGCCAGAGGGGATCCCAGCCATTATCCCGAATGAATTGTTTAACAGGGTACAGGAACGGATGCGTAAAAACAAGAAAGCCCCTGCCCGTCACAAGGCAGAGGACGATTACATACTGACTACAAAGCTTCACTGTGGAAAATGTGGGCGTTACATGGTAGGAGAAAGCGGAACCAGCCATACAGGAAATGTCCACCGCTATTATCGTTGCCATAATACGAAGAAAAAGAAGCTGTGTGACAAAAAGGCGGTAAAGAAGGATTGGATTGAAACTCTGGTCATTCAGCAGACCATGCAGGTGGTTATGGATGATGGGGTTATCAATAAAATTGCTGACACTGTATTTGCTTTGCAAGGCAAGGAAAGCGATGCTATCCCCATGCTAAAAAAACAGCTATCCGAAACGCAGAAAGGCATTGAAAATATGCTCAATGCGATACAGGCCGGTATTTTTAACGAGTCCACTAAAAAGAGGTTGGATGAATTGGAGGAACGCAAGAATCAGTTGGAGGTCAGTATCCTGCAAGAAGAATTGCAGTACCCTGTTCTTACAAAAGAGCAGATATTATTCTGGCTGCACAAATTCCGCACCACTGATATTTCGGATAAGGCAGAGCGCCAACGGCTGATAGACAGCTTTGTCAATGCGATTTATCTGTATGACGATAAAATCGTACTGGTTTGGAATTACAAGGATGGTACAAAAACGGTTTCACTCAAAGACATTGAGGGTTCGGATTTATCATTAAACACTGCACCACAGTGGCCTCGAACATTTTATTTGATATCCTTGGTGGTGCGCGAATCCTCTCTTATATCATTTCATACAAGCCAGTGGAAGGAGATGTATATTAGGGCATCTCCTTCCACTGGTTCTTATTATGCTATGAAATCAATGTATAGTCTCGTGTCGAGAAATCTCTTTTCCAATATTGACTAAAAAGGAAAAGCAGCACCAGGAAAGATTTATGCCAGGATTTGAACTGACAAATGTTTTTTTGCGCATGTGTGATAAGATTTGTGCTATAATTGCTTCAGAATATTTTTATTAATAAAGATAATGCCTTAGACAAACAGGGTGATACATTGCAGGCTGTTTGTAATAATGAATTTGATTAGAAATACTGAGAGAACTCAAACTAGAGGGAGGAAAAATGTGATGCTTTTTATTCAATGTATTGTGTTGTGTATCATTTTTACTTTTTTAATACTCCCGCCACTATTCAAAAATCCCATATCACAAATCATGTCCTATCCTCCGGAAATTCGCAAACGCGTGGAAAGCCTACCGCAGTATAAAGATATGTTATCGGTTACTAAGAAAAAAAATGTGTTTCGAAAAATAGTTGGAACAGTTATAGCTGTTTTTTTGCTTGCTGGGTTAGCTTACTTATCTGGAAAAACTACTTTTATTTCAGCTTTTAGCCATGTATTCATTCTGTTTTTTGTGGTCAATTTATATGATCTTGTTATTCTTGATTTTATCGTGTTTGCCCATTGCAAAAAGGTTGTAATACCTGGCACTGAGGATATGTTTGAAGCATATAAAAACCCTGTACATCATATTAAAGGTGCGTGTAAAGGAACTGTGATTAGTGCTGTTGCTGCTGTTCTTGCCGGCAGTGTTGTAGCAGCAATGTCTCTATTTATAAGATAATTATTTAAATCTCAAAATTTGCATTTTAAAACACGACTTATGTTTTTTATAAGATAAGATTTGTGCTCAATGACCTCCCAGTATTTATATATCAGGCAGACAACAAGAATCCTGCAATTAACATCTTGCGCGGTACTGTTCAATCAGTTGCTGAAATTCTGTATTGGAATGAAGAAACGCGTATCTGGAATCGTTTTCAATTTCTGCAAGCAGTGCCGGCAACATTTTTTTGCCGAAGTTTCCCTGGTGTGATTTTATGGCAATATGGCGGTACAGAGCGGATTTTTTCATTTCCCATGGTTTAAGTGTAGCTGCAAGTATGGATTTCAGAATTGATATGCTGTCCCGGACATTTTCTTGGTGGCTGGCAACCTGGAGAGGCGCAACAAAGGAACAATAGTCCCACAGGCCAAATAGTCCGGCGGCCTCACAAGAAATCTCCGCCAGACGGGCAGCGTCTTCATTGTTGCCTTCCTTCAGCGCAATTTCTTCCAGACTTATCAAAATGCTTTGGATTTCATTGCTTTCCATCATCAGCAATTTGCGTTCCAGAAGTTCCGCAGCTTCCGTCAGTTTCCCCTGTTTGATCCAAAGATTCGCCTGGAGTTGACTTTTATCCATAGCGCTTCTCTCCGGCAGCAAGTCCAGCATTTCTTGCGCTTTGTCATATTCCTCATGGCCCATGTATTTGGAAGCCAGCATGAAAGTTGCCTTATCCCGGATATTGTCATCGTCACTTTTGGCAGCACGCTTATACAAGGCCGTAATTTGACTGCTGTATCTTTCCTTATTCTCGTCAATCATTCCAGACATCATCAATGCACCGTCCAGCAGCAGTGCGGTCGTATGGAGCAACGAGCCACAGCTTGGATATTTCTGTACTTTATCAATAACCATGGTAAAACCGCTCTCAAAGCCATTTTCACCAATCGTATCCATTACTCCCTTGCAGAAATGGCTGATTTCCTGTTCCGACAGCCCTTCGTTAAAGCACAGCAAAGTGTTCAAATCTGTTTTGAGCAGCCGGGCCAGCGCCGGCAACAATGAAATATCGGGGTAGGTAGTCCCTTTTTCCCACTTGTTCACAGCGGGAGTGGACACGCCAAGGCACTCGGCAATTTGTTCCTGTGTTAATCCAATTTCTTTTCTTTTTTCTCGAATAATCATATTCATGGGCATTTTTATCATTTTCCAATCTGATATTATAAAGCTCGTTCTTTGAGTACATTTTATCAGACAGGCCTAAATTCAACAATTGTCGGGTTGTTAAATTGAAGGATGGAAAATTAATCATAGGTTAATTTTTGATATTAATGTGCCACAACAAAAAAGCAGACTTAAATTTGAACTTTGAGAAAGTTTAATTTATCAGTGAGATTATGAACATAATATGCCCATAAGAACTTTGCCTTATTTACAGCAAAAAGCTGATAATTTGTCAGGGCTGGCAGATTGTTAACTATGGGAAATTTTGATAAAATATCAAAGGAATACATATTTGTCGAGGATAAGAAAATTTATTGCAAAATTGATAGCAGGGGGGTGGGAAGAATTGACGCAGTATTTAAGCAGTTACCTGATAAAAGGCGATTTTGAAGAAGAGTATTTAAACCATATTCCTGCACTTCGTTTCCTGCCTTCTTTTAATTTCACAAAGCCAGTTACATTTTTTGTTGGAGAGAACGGTATTGGTAAATCCACACTAATTGAAGCACTTGCTGTGAGTTGCGGTTTTAATGCCGAAGGTGGAAGTAAGCATATGAATTTCAAGACAAAAGAAACTCATTCTTCCTTGTACAAAAATATAAAAGTCAGACGGAATATCCCATTTCCATCGGACGGATATTTTCTGCGTGCCGAAAGCTTATATAATTTAGCAACTGAAGTCGATAGATTGGACAAAATCGGTATTTGGGGAGAAAGCACAGGACATGATTTCCTAAAAAAGAATTATGGAGGAAAATCGCTTCATGAACAGTCACATGGAGAAAGTTTCTTTAATTTATTAATGAACAGGTTTGGCTCAAATAGCATATTTTTTTTAGATGAACCTGAGGCTGCGTTATCACCGACCAGGCAATTAGCAATTATAACCCGTATAAATGATTTAGTCGAGCAAAATTGCCAGTTCATCATAGCAACCCATTCGCCTGTTCTGACTGCTATTCCGTATTCGGAAATTATTGAAATAACTGATGAGGGTGCTAAAATCACACCATATACAGAAACTCAAAATTATATTGTTACAAAAACCTTTTTAGAGAATCCCTCTAAAATGATGAGATTACTGCTTGAGGATAGCTAGGTCTGTTGGAGAACCAGTGTTTCTGACTAAAAATGGCAGGGGGAAATTTGCTATTATTGATATAAATGAGTATGAAAAACTAACGACTTCTATTGTGTATTTACAGTGATTTGCTTTATTTTTTGACGTATGATATAATTAACTTGTAATTTTGTTTTTTTAACTGCTTGATTCTGATATATGTGATTTTGGATTTATAGAGCGGGAAACTCAACTTTATGAGTTTGCTGCTCTTTCTGTTTACAGACAAAGAAAAGAGGATAAAATGAGTAATATAAATTTGCAGGATTTAGTTGATAGAGCAGGAAATATGGCTTTGAACAATGTTTGGGGTGAAAACTCGTATAAGATTAATATGGATATCCTGAAACTGGACCCTAACAATTGCGCTGCATATACGAGACTGGCGAAATACTACAAACTTGACGACAATATCGAGGAAGCCAGAAACATGTATTTAAGGGCCTTGGAGATTAATCCGAACAACCGGGGAGCAATCAATAATCTCAATGAAATGGAAAAAGAGCAGAAGGAAAATGAGGATGTAAACCAGATAAAATCAATCGGTGATTTGGTGAAAGCCGGAAAGACTTCTATTCTGAAAGGCAAGTACAAGATGGCTGTGAAGCTTTTTGAAAGAGCCTTCGGACTGGAACCATCGTTAAAGCATGCCATAAGTTTGGCAGGTGCATATGAAAAAGTAGGAAGGCAGGACAGAATAGAAATAATATATCAACAGCTTATTAATGACCATTCCCTGCAGAATGATATTGAAGCTATAGAAAATGAATTCAAGGCCCTGCATTTGAATGTCAAATTTGCTAAAAAGGGATGATAATCCGGCATGTCCCGAGACAGATAATGAATTATAAAGCAAATAAGTAATTAGAAACAGATAAGTTAAGAGAAAATAAGTAATTAAGAACAAATAAGTTTATAAAATAGTTAAGGTGGTTAATCACTTGAGAATGGAGAAAAAGAATTGAGATTTGAAGAACTGAACATAATAACACCTATCATGAAGGCTTTAAAAGCTGAAGGATATGAAGCGCCCACTCCGATACAGGAACAGGCCATACCCGCCATACTGGCAGGAAGAGACCTGTTGGGGTGTGCACAAACAGGGACGGGAAAGACTGCTGCGTTTACAATCCCGCTGCTGCAGATACTCAGAAGGGACAAGATGGACGAGAAAAATCAGTGTGCAATCAAAGCACTGATATTAGTTCCTACCAGGGAACTGGCGGTTCAGATCGGAGATAGTCTTTCTGCTTACGGAAGATTTACACGGATCAGACATACTGTTCTTTTCGGCGGAGTCTCGCAGGCTCCCCAGACAAAAGCTTTAAAAGACGGAGTTGAAATCCTTGTTGCTACTCCCGGCAGATTGCTTGATCTGATGGGGCAGGGATATATCAGGCTGGACCAAATAAAGTTTTTTGTGCTGGATGAAGCAGATCGTATGCTTGATATGGGTTTTCTACGGGATGTGAAAAAAATAATGACAAAGCTGCCCGCAGAAAAACAAATGCTGTTGTTCTCTGCTACTATGCCGCCTGAGATCAAATCAATGGCGGATAATATTTTATCAAACCCGGTTAAGGTGGAAGTGACTCCGGTTTCCTCCACTGTGGACACTATTGATCAGTCGGTATATTTCGTTGAAAAGAGAGATAAGAAAGCTCTGCTTATAAAACTTCTCAGAAATAAATCGGTTGATTCGGTGCTGGTATTTACAAGAACCAAGCATGGAGCCGATAATGTTGTGAGAAATCTCACGAAGGCAAGGATAACAGCTCAGGCTATTCATGGCGATAAATCACAGGTCGCCAGGCAAAATGCCTTGAATAATTTCAAGGCAAGGAATACAAGGGTTCTTGTGGCTACTGATATTGCTGCAAGAGGTATAGATATAAAGGAACTGTCCCATGTTATAAATTTTGACCTGCCTAATATGCCGGAAACCTATGTGCACCGCATCGGGAGAACCGGAAGGGCTGGAATGGGCGGGACAGCCTTGTCCTTTTGTGATAATGAGGAGAAGGCGTATCTGAAGGATATACAGAAACTCATATCCAAGGAAATACCGGTTATAGAGGAACAGCCCGGTTAATGGAAAAGAGCGGTACTGTGTAAAATGTGACTGTTAAGGAATTTATTATATCTGGGAGGTGTTGTTGATACAAACAAATAGACTGCAAATGAATGAGGATATTAAAGATAATGAAATCCGTCTTATTGATAGTGACGGTTCCATGTTGGGCATTTTTTCCGTACAGGAGGCCCAAAAACTGGCCGATTCAAAAAATCTGGATCTTGTAAAAATTGTTCCAAATGCCAAACCGCCGGTGTGCAAGATTACTGATTACAGGAAGAGCATTTTTGAGCAGGCAAAGAAGGAGAAGCAGGCAAAAAAGAATCAGAAGGTTGTTTCCCTGAAGGAGGTACGGCTATCTGCAAAAATTGAAGAGCATGATTTCAATTTCAAGGTAAAAAGTGCCGGCAAGTTTTTATCGGAGGGTCACAAGGTAAAGGTTAGTATAAGGTTTAAGGGCAGAGAAATGAGATATACGCTGCAAGGCCAAGAGGTGATGGCAAAGTTTGCCGAAGTCATGAAAGACGTGGGTACGGTTGAAAAGCAGTCCAGGCTTGAGGGCAGGCTTATGGTAATGATAATGTGTCCCAAAAAACCTTGATATTGAGAAGGGACAGCGCGTTCCGCAGTCAAAATGTCAAGTTGGCATTACTAATAGTTAAAAATGTAAGAGGATGTAAATGTGAGTATTTATTGCATTGATTGAATTAATGTGATATAGTCAAAAGGGCTTACTATATATTAAATATGGATTTATTTTTTTTAAAGCAACTCTCTTTATTTTTTGGAGCGTGAAGTTAAGAATGATTAGGTCCGAATAATAAAGGAGGTGTATAGAAATGGCAGATAAAGTTATAGCTTGCAAGGATTGCAATGCTGAATTCGTTTTCACTGAAAACGAACAGGCTTTCTACAAGGAAAAAGGCTTCGATAACGAACCACAGAGATGTCCTGATTGCAGGAGAGCTAGAAAGCAGCAAAGAAATAACAACGACAGAGGCAACTTCGGTGGAAACAGAAGTTACGGCAACAGATGGTAATCAGGGAGAGCGAGGCTCGCCCGGCAGCTTCACAGCAGAAATGCAGGCTTGAAGTATTGTAGTTTAAAAGGTTTAATAAAAACGGAAAATCCAAAGGTATCAAGAAGAAAAATCTTGGTACCTTTGTTTTATGAGAAGGAATATAAATATGACAAATGAAAAATGCGACAATAGCGCAAGAATTGTATAATACATGTTTCCCTATTTCTTTCTGGGCTCTGTGAGATTTTTTCTGTAAATCGCTCTCTGTGACGATAGCAAAATTGGTTTTTGGAGCCAGAGGTGCAGAAACCAGCCACCGCGAAGCGGCGTGGCCTTGATTACGCTCTTGGCAAATGCTACACTTTATAAACCGAGCAGGCGATTACAGAAAATTGGTTTTCATCGCCTTCGGTTATCTTAAAAATAGCATCTGATGGTAGTGTTGTCAAGGCTGGCGGCCAATCTAGCTCAGACGTCCGGGATACATGATCGCCAGTTCGTTATGCACTATACCC
>NZ_MZGX01000033.1 GCF_002051585.1 Ruminiclostridium hungatei
AGAACCAAATTCTTTTACTCAATTTTTAGAATCCATTGGATTCTGGAATTTAAAAGAGTCCTTTACAATGTACACGAATGTACATACATTTGCATGTATTTGTCACTGTTTACTTTTCAAAGTCCATTGAATAACGAATCACACCTGATAAAGATTCATCTGCTTAAATCCGTCATTCATACGCCCGGTGGTGCCGAGCGACTTTTATATATTACCATACTGCCAATATAGTGTCAACACTTTTTGTAGTTTTTTGTTTGTCACAAATTACTGTATTCCGTGTTGTTTTGTTGCCCTGACAGCTTAGTTATAATAGCATAGCCAATTATACCTTGTCAATATATTATTTAATATATTATTTTAATAAATATTTCTTTTTATAGATGCAATTTATACCATAAAATACTGAACTTTATTTATATGTACTTAAACCCTGCAAAACTTCTTTTAATGTAAGAACATCCATGTTGTAGACCTCTTTTAATGCCCTGTTGTATATTATGCTGGCAGGATGATACAACGGAAACAATTTATATTCCTTATCACCAATTGTACAGTTGTGAAGACTTCCATGCATTGCACCAATTGAAGCACCGAAATCCTTTGTAACTGCTTTCAATGGAACATTCCCCAGGGTAACTATAATTTTCGGATACAGAAAGGATATCTCCTTAAAGAGCCATGGCTGATTGTTGATAATATCATTTTTTGTTGCAGGCCTGTTGATTATTCTTTTAGTCTTTTCATTCACTTTTCCCAGCCTGCACTTTATTGCATTTGTTATATAGACCGACTCCCTGGATATGTCTATCATATCCATAAACTCCTTCAGGTTTTTTCCGGCGGCTCCCACAAAAGGCTTTCCTTCTTTAACTTCATCTTTTCCCGGCGCTTCACCGATAATAACCAAAGAACTGTATATAGAACCCTCTCCCAGTACTACCTGTTCATTTTCAAAGGCTTCCAGATATTTTATATTCAATTCATCCAGATTTTTTATTGATTCAATACTTGTCATGGTCAGTTAATCCTCCTTCCCTGTTATTGAAAGCAATTTATCTCTTACTGCCTTGATATCACTAAAAAGCAGCGCTTTCTTGCTCTGGTCCCTGAGTAAGGCAGCCGGATGAAAGGCAGGCATAATCCAATAGCCTTTACGCTCTATCCACTGTCCTCTGATTTGAGTTATCTTGGCATCTCTGGCAATAACATATCTTGCTGCCGTACTGCCCAGACATACTATTATCTGCGGTCTGATCAGAGCAACCTGGTTTCTCAGGTATGGAAGGCATTTTTCAGCTTCCTCTTCTAATGGAACCCTGTTATTTGGCGGCCTGCACTTTACCACATTTGCAATATAATACTCGTGAGGCTTAAACATCAGTGCATCAAGCAATGTATCCAGCAATTGTCCGGCAGCACCTACAAACGGGAGTCCCTGAACATCTTCATTCTCTCCCGGCCCCTCACCAACAAATAAAATGGGTGCCTCGGTATTTCCTCTTCCAATAACTACATTGGTTCTTGTCCGTCCAAGTTCACAGGATTGGCAATTGCTGCATACGGAATTCAACTGCTCCCAATCCAACATATTTATATCCCCCTTTGACAGTTTGACTATTTTACACTTTTCAGGCCGACTAAACTTAGCCGGCCTGAAAGTTAATATGAAAAGCTTCAATTTAAAAATATATATTATATTAATGAATAGCAATTTTGATTGAATTTGTCTGTAAAGACAGTGGTCAAGCTTTACAGCTTCAGCCTTGTCTTGAATCTCTCAACCGCCGCCTGTGTATTTTCTCTGTTTCCGAAAGCAGTCAATCTGAAATATCCTTGTCCGCTTGGCCCAAAGCCAACGCCGGGAGTTCCTACAATATTTGCTTCATTTAAAAGCTTATCGAAGAACAGCCAGGAATCCATGCCATTTGGTGTCTTCATCCAGATATAAGGCGCATTGACACCTCCAAAAACAGTTATTCCTATGCTTTCAAGCCCGCTTTTGATAATTGCTGCATTCTCCAGATAGTAGGAAATAGTTTCTTTAACCTGCTTTTGGCCTTCCTGTGAATATACAGCCTCTGCTCCACGCTGAACTATATATGAAACTCCATTGAACTTGGTAGCCTGTCTTCTGTACCAAAGTCTGTTAAGTCCCACTTCGGCACCGTCTGCAGTATATGCCTTCAACTCTTTTGGAATTACTATATATGCGCACCTGGTTCCGGTAAATCCGGCAGTCTTGGAAAAGCTTCTGAACTCAATTGCTACTTCTTTTGCTCCCTCTATCTCATAGATACTGTGCGGCACATCCTCCTGGGTTATAAAAGCTTCATATGCCGAGTCAAACAGTATAATCGCCTTGTTCTTCAGCGCATAATCAACCCATACCTTTAGCTGCTCTTTGGTAAGAGTGGTTCCGGTTGGATTATTGGGAAGGCATAAGTAAATCAAATCTACTTTTTCTTTAGGCGGTTCAGGGATAAAACCGTTTTCAGAGGTACAAGGCAGATAGGTGACATTTGTCCATTTGCCCCCCACATATTCTCCGGTTCTTCCAGCCATAACATTACTGTCAACATATACGGGATAAACCGGATCTGTAACAGCAATCCTGCTGTTGGCTCCAAAAAGCTCCTGAATATTGGCGGTATCACTTTTTGCTCCATCACTTACAAAAACTTCATCCGAGCCTATTGATATTCCTCTTTTTTTATAGTCGAATTCAACGATTTTGTTAATAAGGAAGTCATAACCTTCATATTCCGGATAACCTTTAAAGGTCTCAACTTTCGACATGTCATCAACGGCCTTATGCATTGCTTCGATACATGCCATCGGCAGCGGGCGGGTTACATCGCCTATCCCCAGTCTGATTACTTCTGCATCAGGATTTTCATCTTTAAATGTATTAACCCTTTTTCCAATTTCGGCAAATAAATAGTTGCCCGGTAATTTCAAATGATTCTCATTTACAAATGCCATTTTTCTTATAATCCTCTCTTATATTCTATATTTTATAATTAGATAATTATTTCACCTTCAAAAACCTTGACAGCAGGTCCGGTCATATAAACATGATTGTCTTCCTCCGACCATTCTATAAACAAGTCACCACCGAGAAGCTTAATTGTTGCAGCCCGTTCCGACAGGTTGTTTAAGACTGACGCCACAAGCACAGCACAAGCTCCCGTACCGCAGGCCAGCGTCTCTCCCGCTCCTCTTTCCCATACTCTCATTTTGAGATTTTTCCGGTCTATCACTTGAACGAACTCTGCGTTGACCTTTCTTGGAAACAGTAAATTGGTTTCCATTTTGGGGCCTGTCTGAGAAAGAGGAAAGTTATCCACATCATCTATATAGGAAACTGCATGTGGATTTCCCATGGATACGGCGGTTACTTTGAACTCCCGACCGTCAATGGTTATAGGTTCTGAAATAAAGCTTTCCTTGTCTGATGCAACAGGTACATCCTTTGGCAGGAGAATTGGTTCGCCCATATCAACTCTTACAAGCTCAACCTTTCCGTTCTGAGCCGTAAGGGTCAGCACCTTTATGCCTGCCAAAGTCTCTATGTTTACAATGTTCTTATCCGTCATGCCGTTGTCATAGACATATTTTCCTACGCAGCGTATCGCATTGCCGCACATTTCTGATTCGGAGCCGTCGGAATTAAACATCCTCATTCTGAAATCAGCTTTTTGGGATGGAAGTATAAGCACCAAACCGTCGGAACCAATGCCAAAATGCCTGTCACTTACCTTCCTGGCAATATCAAACGGATTCTCTACTGTCTCACGAGTACAATCTACATATATATAATCATTTCCAAGACCCTGCATTTTGGTAAATTTCATTTAAATATCCCCCTTAAGCACTCCTGGCTTCAATTTTTACAAAGCCACACCAGCTAGCTTTTGCAATTTAGCATATAAAAACTTCCTAACTTTTTCATATTATAGCATAGCCCGGCATGAGCCGCAAGGCGAATGCGGCCCTATTATCTTCCTTAGCCGTTATTACCGCAAAAAAGCTTGCTGCCTTTCAAGCTTTTTGAGGATAATAACATCGCCCGGCACAAGCTGCAAGGCAGTGAAGTGCGGCTCTATTATCTTCCTCCGGTCACAGGGCCAATTTTCTGTACGGGCAATACCAGGCTAAAGAGTCTGATAACTGTAAATAATATAATATGGAAATCTGGCTGTGCCTGCGGTTTTCCTGAACATTATCAATTGTATTGTAATTCATACTATATTATAATTATTGTAAAACTTTTCTGCTACTGGTACTACTGACACGATGGTCAGATAACCGGCTTCTCAGACCATTGTGACTTTCATTACATGTACTGTATCAATCGCAGCTCACGGAGGTTAAATTTTGAAGGACTTTTTCATCAAACTGTTTAAAAATATTTCCGGCTATCTTTCTAAAATTGAAATGCCCGGATTTGCTACTATGATGCTGGGAGTTACCTGCATTTCTTTGCTGGTAATAGGTATATGGGGCTTTGTGCGTATACGCGGCATAAAAAACGGCTCATTATTTATTCCTGAAAGTGAATTGCTGGATAATGACGAGGAAGTAAAGCCCCTTTTTAAAGCAGGTAAGAAGGATTTTCTCATAATGCTGGTTATGACTGTATTTTACGCCATTGTGGCCATATATAATCTTGGGGGACTGAATGTACCGGAAACCGGTTGGGCTCCTTCCGCAAAGAATGACGGCTTTATCGTGGAGCTGGGAAAAAAGGTGGAAGTATCCAAGGTTATGATATATCAGGGCTATAATAAGGAACAATATGATAATGTAAAATACAACATTATGTACTTAAGTGACTATGACACCTATTGGAGCTCTGAAGAAATTGATAAAAGCGGTTTTTATTCCTGGAAGGTTTCAACGAAAACATTTAAAACCAGTAAGATAAAATTTGTTCCCAATGGACCGGGAGCGGCCATAAACGAAATAGCGATATTTGAAAAGGGTTCCGTTGAGCCTTTGCCTATAAAAAGCATTATGCCTTCAGAGCTTGATATGGATTATGTGAAAATTGAAAATGCCGATCATTCCCCCAATGAGCTGTCAAATCTTATAGATGAACAGGAAAAGGTTGATTTCTACACCCTGTCGGATACCAATACATATTTTGACGAGGTGTTTTATCCTCGGACCGCACTTGACTTCATATACAGCCACATTCCTTTTGAGAGGACCCATCCCCCTCTGGGCAAATACTTTGTTATGCTGGGCATGCTGGCTTTCGGAGTCAATCCTTTCGGCTGGAGAATTACAGGTACTCTGTTTGGAGTGGCTATGATACCTCTAATGTACCTTTTCGGCTTAAAGGTATTCAAAAAAAGGTTCTTTGCCTTTTGTACCGCTTTTCTCATGATGTTTGATTTCATGCATTTTGTGCAGACCCGTATATCGACCATCGACGTATATGTAACTTTTTTTGTTATACTGATGTACTACTACATATATGACTATTTTATAAAAAAGCCTTATAAGGCAGGTTTAAAAAAGTCACTCCTTCCGCTGTTCCTCTGCGGCCTGGTACTGGGTGTAGGCACCGCCACCAAATGGATAGCCATGTATGGCGCAGTGGGACTGTTTCTGATTTTTGTAATTACCAAGACTGACGAGCTAGTCTGTTATACCGCCTATAGAAAATATGGGCTGTCGTCTTCCCTCTTTGATAAATTCTGGAAAAAATATTATATTTTGACTGCGCTGGCATGTATCCTGTTCTTTATAATTATCCCTGGAGTAATTTATTTTGCCTCATATACATCCATAATGATGGTTCCCGGCAAAGGCATCAAGGAATTTTTCCACAACCAGACATATATGTATAATTTCCATAACGAGCTGAGTATCAAGCACTCTTATTCTTCCCCCTGGTGGTCATGGCCGATCATGGCAAAGCCCATATGGTTCTACGGCTCAAAGGCCCTGGCAGCAGAAGGGCTTACTTCCAGCATAATTTGTATGGGTAATCCTCTTATATGGTGGTTCAGCATACCGGCTCTTATTACCGGAATCGTATTTGCTATAAAAAGAAAAGACAAATATATGGTGGTTCCCATACTGGGTGCATTGTTCCAGTACATTCCCTGGATGGTGGTTCGAAGGATGGCCTTTATTTACCACTACTTTTCTGTTGTTCCTTTTTTGATCATAGTGATGGTCTATCTTATGAAAATCTTTTATGAACTTGGGAATACTGCCAAAAAGATAGTTTACATTTATCTCATACTTACCGCACTTTTGTTTGTCATGTTTTACCCAATACTTTCAGGTGCCATTGTACCCAGGTGGTATGCCAGTTTCCTGCAGTGGTTTCCTGGCTGGAGCTTCAGATATTGATTATATGGTATTTTGATTGTGTGGTATTGATTATGGGCTAATTAATCTATTCCTTAAATCCTAAAAAATATAAAACCGCAGATGAGGTTCTTTGCCTTCACCTGCGGTTTTTTTATCCGCTCAAAACAACATATTTTAAAATTAAAAATTCAAGAAAAATAAAAAACCTCGCGCACAGCGTTAATCGCGAATGCACAAGGCTTTGTGGTGGAGGGAGATGGATTCGAACCATCGAAGTCACTGACAACAGATTTACAGTCTGCCCCCTTTGGCCACTCGGGAACCCCTCCATATGGAGCTGGCGGACGGAATTGAACCCCCGACCTGCTGATTACAAGTCAGCTGCTCTACCTGCTGAGCTACACCAGCACATATATAAAAACTTAAAATGGCGACCCGGAACGGGCTCGAACCGTCGACCTCCAGCGTGACAGGCTGGCATTCTAACCAACTGAACTACCGGGCCATTTTAAAAACTTAAATTGTGACCCATAGGGGACTCACGCATGCTTCGCCTGCTACTGACGTCGCCCACCGCTCGCACCCTCCCGGGTTCGAGTCCCTTATCATCATCTGACTTTATCTATCGACTTAATCTGATGACTTAATGGAATCTGAATTTATTGGTGACCCATAGGGGACTCGAACCCCTGTTATCGCCGTGAAAGGGCGGTGTCTTAACCACTTGACCAATGGGCCATACTATTTGCCGGCGACCGCTCGCCGACCGACAAAGTATATTTTAACGGGGGTTGTACAAAAAGTCAAGCTATTTTTTATCTTTTCTTTCAACTATTTTTTGACGCTGTTTTTTAAGCAACTTCTATTTGGATAAACCCGCCGGATATTACCCCTTAAATCCAGGTTCAGCCATGTGCAGCAAGGCTTGAGAAATTATGAATTTATCCTTTATACATTCCTCATACCATCAGCCCTATTCCCGGCTTACAGACCGGAGCTGAAGAAATTCTCAAGTACCCCGTATCTTTCATAAGTCAGCAATGCATCCTTGTCACTGTCCTTGAACTTAATCAAATAGGTCCATCGCCCATATGTCTCTATTTTGCTGATTAATGATATATTTATTATATAGGACTTATGGCTTCTGAAAAATAAAGTCTTGTCCAGACGCTCCTCAATTTCACTCAAACCTTCCGATGTCACATGTCTGGCTTTCTGAGAATAAATTACCGTACTTCCCTCTTCTCTCTGAATAAGAATAATATCCTTCAAATCTATAAGACTTATACCTTCCTTATTTCGGATAACAAGCTTCTCCAGTCCTTTTTCATGTCTGAAAATCTCGTTCATTTTTGAAGTCTCCCAGACTTTGCGCATATCTTTTATTCTGTCCAGAGTCTGCTTGATTCTTTCGATTTTGAATGGTTTTCGCAAGTAGTCAAAAGCATACAGCTCAAAGGCATCCGACATGTATTGCTCATGTGCGGTTGCAATGATGATGATTATTTTCGGATTGGTCTCAAGTATTCTTTTTGAAGCTTCTATTCCATTCATAACCGGCATTTCCGCATCCATAAATATTATATCAGGACGGCAGGACGCAACCATGCTGATTGCCTCCTGCCCATTTTCTGCCTCGCCGACCAAATTGAAACCTTTTACTTTTTCAAGAACTTTTCTTAAAACAAGTCTCATACCGCTATCGTCATCTACAATTAAAACCTTGTGGTCCAGTATTCTCACCGACCTCTCCTTTTGCATCTCGGCAAACCGAACACCTCTGAATAAACCAATCCCTGAACAAGAATCTCGCAACTCACGTCAGCTATGATCCTGCTAAGAATTTCATCGTTTTCAGTATCTTCCTTTGCAGTCCGTAAATTCCGGGATTCAGGAACGGTACTTTTCCTGTTTTTTTGAAGCCTTTCATCCTCCATGAACCTCCGGAATTTCTCGGTGATACTGCTTTCATCCTGCTCTGATTTTCTATCTGTCATAAGCAACAGCTCCCCGATATATTATAGTTTTCTCTCACCTGTCTCGGACACACTGGATTTACCTGCCTTGGAAATAGACTCTCTCATCTGTGTATCGGATATTAAATTCTGCATATTATAGTAATCCATTACGCCTATCTTTCCCTGTCTCAGAGCTTCGGCCATGGCATTTGGGATTTCAGCCTCAGCTTCCACTACCTTTGCCCTCTTCTCCTGAACCACTGCCTTCATTTCCTGTTCCCGGGCTACCGCCATAGCCCTTCTTTCTTCAGCCCGGGCCTGGGCTATATTCTTATCAGCCTCTGCCTGCTGGGTTTGCAGTTGTGCACCGATATTTCTTCCAACATCTACATCCGCAATGTCAATTGAAAGGATTTGGAATGCAGTGCCGGCGTCCAGTCCTTTTGCAAGGACGGTTTTGGATATCATATCGGGGTTTTCAAGTACTTCCTTATGTGAGGCTGCCGTACCAACTGTTGTTACAATTCCTTCTCCGACCCTGGCCAGAACAGTAGCCTCTCCTGCCCCACCTATGAGTCTGTCCAGATTTGCCCTCACTGTCACTCTGGCTTTTGCAAGGAGCTCAATGCCATCTTTTGCAACAGCCGATACACTGGGTGTTTCAATTACTTTAGGACTTACACTCATTTTTACAGCCTCCAGCACATCACGTCCTGCCAGGTCAATAGCTGCAGCTCTTTCAAACGGAAGATTCATATCAGCCCTGTGAGCTGCAATCAAAGCATCTACCACCCTGTCAACATTCCCCCCTGCCAGGTAGTGGGCCTCCAGTTGGTTTAAATTCAGATTCAGACCAGCTTTTGTAGATTTAATCAAAGGAATTATTATCTTCTTTGGCAAAACTCTTCTCAGCCGCATACCTATCAGCGAAAAAATACCCACACGGACATCGGCCGCAAAGGCAGAAATCCACAAGCCTACAGGAATAAAATTAAAAAACAGTATTATAAATACTATAACCACCGCTATTATGGTATATAAACCAAGATGAAACATATTATTACCCCTTTCACTCAGATTTGACGGATAAAAAATTTATTGGTCAGAAATTTTATAAGCTTTAAGTCAATTACCATCGGCTGAAAGCCGATATTTTGGGTTTGAGGCTAAAACCTCTTATCCTTTTATTCAATTTCTTTGACAACGAATATACGGTCCTGCATCCTGCTGATTTTCACCCGCCTGCCCTTTTCAATAAATCCGCCGTCAGATATCACATCCAGATGGACGCCGTCAAAATCAGCACTTCCCGCAGGTCGTAAAGGTGTCAATGTCACACCTTCGTTTCCTAAGAAGTATTCCAGATCATCATCCAATGTATTTTTTACTTCCTTATCCAGAGAATCCGAAAGCACCAGAACTTTTGAGAGGTGTCCTTTTGTTGCCGAATGAACTACGATAGTAAGCGCTATTGCTAAAACAGCCAGAACTAAAATAATAAGAATAAACATATCCATTATAGTCTTGGCAGTAAGTACAACCCCAACTATTATCAATATTCCCCCCAGAATACCCGGAAATGACAGCCCAGGATGAAACATTTCAAAAATAACAAGCACCAATCCCAGAAGGAAACAAACTGCCGCTACAGGGTCAATACTTGTTAATAAATTTATTACGCTCATTTACTTTCTCACCTCCCGGTAAAAAGCTGATTAAAAATCCTTTTCAACAATACCTTTATCTGAGTTTAATTTTAGTACATATTTTTTATCAGATAAATACATCATCTATAAAAAATACAATCTGAGGTACAATATGTCGTTTTACACGCTTTATAACATTACCCTGGGGACCCTGACTTCAAATATTGTCAGTGAAGGTGTGCTCTCAACCTTCACAATTCCCCCATTGGATTCAATTAGTTCCTTGACAATAGAAAGTCCCATCCCCTCTCCCTGCTCTCCTTTTGTGGTGAATCCGGGGAGAAAAATTCTTTCAAGATTGCCCTTTTCAATTTCAGGTCCATTATTTCCAATTCTGAACCCCACATGCTTTATATCCTGGAATATGTCAATTACAAGCTTCCTTCCGCTGCTCTTATCTTTTAAGGCATAAATTGCGTTGTCTATAAGATTGCCCAAGACCCTGCATAACTCCCAGGTCTGCATTTTTAAATCGGTTAACTGTGATGCTACGTTTAATTCCACTTCTATTTGAGCTTTTTCACAAGCCAGCATTTTTGCCTGAAGAAGTGCATTAACCGCAGGACTGGATGTTTTCAAATACCTGCTGACTTTAAGAATATCCTGATATACATTTTCGATATATTGTCTGGCTTCAAGATATTCATTCATTTCCAGGAGGCTGTACATAACCTGTAGCTGGTTTAAAAAGTCGTGCCTCTGGGCTCTCAAAGTATTATTCAGGGCTTCTATCTGCGAAAGGGTATTATTAAGAGCGCTGTAACGGTTATGGGCCCTTTTCAGCGAGTATCTGTCATATACTACTATAAAACTGTTTATTGCCACAATAAGAATAGAAAAGAGCAGAAAAATATTGATATTACCATTTGAAATTGCTTTTATGGACCTGCCGTGGGTAAATCCGTAAACTGCCGCCACCAGAACAGCAACGATCAATAAGGTGTTCAAAACTATAATTGTAACTGACGCTTTACTTATATTAAGATTCTTCATATAAATATAACCTTTCAAATAGGCTAGGCTATGTATTTGATATTAATTTAAATACCTGTTTGCAGCTTGTCAACTGATGATTCCGCACCACGCTTTATGAAGGTTATTCTTTCCGCCTGAATTGCTTAAAAGGAGGGACTCAAAGTCATCAACGGGATTTCGGTATCTTTTGAGGTATCCAATTTTACAGGTCTTTTCAAGTGAAAAGCCTCCTTTGCCCTATTATTACAGTAACATATGGAGGCTTTAGGACCGGCTGTCTATTTTTTTTATAATGTTAATTTTCTATTTGCACTACTTATCTGCTTCTTACATGGACAGAAATAGTTAATGGTTCCTTCTTCTGCTTCAAAGGACAAATCTTTGGCGTATGCTTCCGCACTCCAGCCATATGAATAATCTGGTGCATATCCATTTTCTATAATTCCACCTACAGTTAGGTTATGTGAATTACGGAAAACATCACCATTAGCAAAATCGCCGTTTATGTATCCATTTCCCACTAGGCATGGAGGTAAATCCCTATAGTCAAACCCATTTGGAACTGGTGTTCCTGCTGGCATTAGCATACCAGCAATATATGTAAATTTCCCTGTCTCATTATTATACTCACCCATCCAGCCAATGTAATATTCCACTACCGGCATATTATATTCCAGTACATCAAGAGTATTCTCTTGAAAGCATTTCTGCCACAACTCTGGAACCGGATTCTCACCGCCACCGTTAATTACCTTTTTACCAATCATTCTTACAGCAGGCAGCTTAATAAACTCAATTTTTCCCAATACAGCCACTTTGTTTCCACTCCGTTCTTTATTCAAGTTTTGGGGTTGAAAGGTCAGTTTTGGATATATATTAAAAACTACACCTTTATTTCGGGCCTTTGATGGAGAAATTCCATGGAAATCCCGAAATGCACGTGTAAAAGAAGTGTGAGAATCATAGCCATATTTTAGTGCAATATCAATTACTTTTGATTTATTTTGCTGTAAGTCAAATGCACATAATGTTAATCTTCGACGTCTGACATATTCTGATAAACTTATGTCTGTAATGTATGAAAAAAAACGCTGAAATTGATTCTTTGGACAACCTGCAATTTCCGTAGCTTTAACATAATCAATCTCTCCAGCAATATTGTCTTCAATATAGTCTATAACTTCATTCATTCTTTCAAAGGCATTCAATAAAGTAACCTCCTTTCGAGAAAATAATATCATTAAAAACAAAAGGATTCTTTACATTTTGTGCTCATTTAATGCATAACTGATACAACCTGCATACACTCCATTGTTTCATATTATTCTTCGTAAAAGACTCATAAAGCTTTATACACAAATATTACCATATAGTCTATTATAATTAAAGTAAAAAGGAAATAATCAGGGTGCCTTTTGCCAATCAATGTGCCCGTTTCAGAGTAAGAACAAAGGTGGCAAAGCCACTTTGTTTGTGCATGTGCCTTTTCCTTCTACTGAAACTTTCCCTATTTTTCATGTGTCAAGGAAAATCTGGCACGCGCATAAATTCAAAGTCTTTTATTGTTTAGGAAATGTTTTACATTTAACCTGTAACACTCACTATTAAAAGCTTTTAATCTCTAAATTTTATCAGAAAAATTTATACTTTCCTAGACAATAAAAAACCCCGTATCCTAAAGATACGAGGCTATTTGGTGACCCATCGCAGATTCGAACTGCGGACACCTTGATTAAAAGTCAAGTGCTCTGCCAACTGAGCTAATGGGTCATTTGCTTGAGTAATTTTTTCGACCACAAGTATAAATAATACTTAATAAATAGTATTTTGTCAACACATTTTATAAAAAATACTAAAAAACGAATTCATGCTGCCATTAATCGTTCAAGTATAAAAAGGCACAACAAAAACTGTCATGAAACTCCCTGTCCGTCGTTTCATAACAGTTTTTACAGGCTGTTTCCAGGGTCCGGCTATCTTACAATAACATGTTCCCTGTCTTTTCCCACTCCTATAAGTCCTATTTTAACTCCAACAAGTTCTTCTATTCTGTTGAGATATTTTTTAGCATTGGCCGGCAGGCCGTCAAAGCTCTTAACACCGGATATGTCTTCATTCCAAGGTTCAAATTCTTCATATATGGGCTCACACTTTGCCAACTCATTGAGGCTGGCAGGAAAGTATCTTATAACCTGCCCCTTATATTTGTATCCCACACAGAGCTTGATTTCCTTCAGCTTGCCTATGGTATCAACGTGATTTATTGCCAGAGCCGTCAGACCGTTTATTTTAGCTGCGTATTTGATCATAACGGTATCCAGCCAGCCGCATCTTCTCGGACGGCCAGTGGTTGTACCATACTCCCAGCCCAGTTCTCTGATGGTATCCCCGATTTCGTTGTTTTGCTCGGTTGGAAACGGTCCTGCTCCAACCCTTGAAGTATATGCCTTAAGTACCCCATATACCTCATTAATGTATATAGGACCTAATCCAGAACCGGTACACACTCCGCCTGCAATAGGATTTGACGAGGTAACATAGGGATAAGTACCGAAATCTATATCCAGGAAATTTGCCTGAGCTCCCTCGAACAATATGTTTTTGCCATTATCAATAGCATCGGCAAGAAGACTTGTTGTATCCGTAACATATTTCTTAAGCTTTTCAGCATAGCCCAGATATTCTTCAATTATTGCTTCCGCCTGATAGGCTTTTCCGCCATAAACTCTTTCTATGATAAGATTCTTAAGTTCCAGGTTTGACTTGACCTTTTTGATAAATTCATCCTTGTCTATAAGGTCACACATTCTTATACCGGATCTCTCTATTTTATCTGCATAACAGGGTCCAATACCCCGCTTTGTAGTACCTATACTGTTATTTCCTCTGAAATTCTCCTGAAGTTCATCAAGTCCTATATGATAGGGCATAATCAAGTGGGCTCTGTCGCTTATTAACAAGTGGTCTGTAGTAACGCCTCTTTCGTTTAAGCCCTTCATTTCCTTTAGCAATACCGCGGGGTCTATTACTACTCCGTTACCGATAATACAGGTTTTATTTGTATGAAGTATTCCTGAAGGTATCAGGTGTAAAGCGTACTTTTCTCCATTGGCTACAATTGTATGACCGGCATTGTTTCCGCCAGAAAACCTTACTATTATATCCGACTGTTCAGCCAGCATGTCAATATACTTGCCTTTGCCTTCGTCACCCCATTGAGTTCCTACTACTACTCTTACTGCCATAGCTGCTCCTCCTGTCTATGAATGCATGTCTGATTCTATTTGAATATTTACGTTTAATAAATATACCAAAGCATATGACTGTTGTTTGCCAATTTACTAAATCAACCTATTAAATTATAACTTAGTACCCGGTATTATTCAACAAAAACTCAATTATTGGACAGGAAATACAGAGCTGCAGGCATGACAGGTTGCTTCAAATAAATGCTTGCACTGCTTGGCTAAGTGTGTTCCAGCTTCGCAGAACACGGAATACAAAAAGCTTGAGGGCAGATATGCTTTATCTGTTCTCAAGCCTTGATTTGCTGAAGTATTAAAAAACAAATCGACTTACAAGCTCATAGATTACTTGCTTTCCAGGAATTTATTCAAATCAGCAATAAGCTGGTCGGCATCAATACCATGAATTTGACAGGCATCCTCAATACTTTCTCCTGAAGATGAAGGGCAGCCCAGGCAGTGCATTCCTGCGTTTAAAAAAATAGGTACTGTTCCTCTGTCCATATTTAAAACGTCAGCTATTATCATATCCTTTGTCACCTTAGCCATTATCATAAACCTCCTTGATTCATATTTCGCAATTATCAACTGCATAGAACTATTATACACTAATGAATTTTAAAAATATACAAATATGCAAAATATAAAATGCCATGGATTATTTAACTTTGCGGTATTGTGCCTTTCCCGTCTCATACAGGTTGCCGCCGTAACAGTCGATAATAACCGTTAACGGAAATTCTTCCACTTCAAGCTTTCTGAGCGCTTCTGCGCCCAACTCCGGAAAGGCTATGATTTCCTGACTTTTTATACATTCCGCCATAAGTGCCCCTGCACCACCAATGGCACCGAAATATACTGCTCCGTGTTCCATCATTGCTGCTATGACATTTGAACCTCTCAGGCCCTTTCCTATCATGCCGGTTTGTCCAAGTTCAATCAGCGCGGGGGCGTAAGCGTCCATTCTGTAGCTTGTGGTGGGCCCGGCAGACCCAATTACCTCTCCTTCTCTTGAAGGGCAAGGCCCGACATAGTATATGGTTTGATTCCGTATGTCAAAAGGCAAAGGCTTATTTTGCGCCAATAATTCAATCATTTTTTTATGAGCGGCATCCCTTGCAGTATATATGGTTCCGCTAAGCGCTATGGTATCGCCTGCCCTGAATAATTTTACCTCATTCCTGTCAAATGGAGCTGTTACAATATGGTGCATGTTCATCCTCCCTGTTCCTATAGTACTATCTCAGCATGCCTGGTAACATGACAATTAATATTCACTGCAACCGGCAGCCCTGCAATATGTGTAGGATATGTCTCTATATTTACGGCAAGAGCGGTGTTGGTGCCTCCCAGCCCGGCAGGACCAATGCCCAGCTCATTTATTTTTTCAAGCATCTCGGCTTCCAGTTCTCTCACATACCCGATGCCGCTGCTCTTGTCAACAGGCCTCAGCAAAGCCCTTTTCGCCAGCAGAGTGGCTTTTTCCATAGTACCTCCTATACCCACACCCACAACTATGGGAGGACAAGGATTCGGGCCTGCCTTATCAACAGTCTCAAGTATAAAGCTTTTTACGCCCTCTATTCCGTCAGATGGCTTAAGCATTCTCAGGGCACTCATATTCTCACTGCCGAAGCCTTTTGGGGCAAGCTCAATCTTCAGGGCATCTCCCGGAACAATATCATAATGAATTACGGCAGGGGTATTATCGCCGGTATTCATACGTTCTATGGGGTCACCCACCACCGATTTTCTCAGATATCCTTCCTTATAGCCCCGCCTTACCCCTTCATTTATTGCATCCGACAACACTCCGCCTGCTATATGCACCTCCTGGCCCACAGTAACAAAAACAACCGCCATACCTGTGTCCTGGCATATTGCAGCCTTCTTCCGGGCAGCCAGCTCCGCATTGAGCAGCAGCTTTTCCAGCACCTCGGTGCCTATGGGCGATTGTTCAGCAGCAAGCCCGTTTTCCATTGCCTTTTTAATGTCATTATTAAGATAATAGTTGGCATCCATACATAATTTCCTTACTGCCTCTATTATTGTGTTTACCTCGATATCCTTCATTAATGCCTCCAAATGAAATTTATATATTGCCGGTGGGAGTCATATCCACTGATTATATAATTATACATATAAATGCCCTTGCAAAACAACCTAAAATGTTCATAAATTGTTCAAAAGGACAGGGCAATATTCAAAGACAAAACGACAATAATCTAGTATAATTATATACATGAAGGGAGGTTATTCTTTGAAGCCAACTATAAGCAATATCTTAGTATGCGTCACTCAACAAAAAACCTGCGAACGGCTCATAAATAAGGCTTTAGAGTTTTCTAGGGAAGGGGATTCCATATTTATCATTCACGTGGCCAAAAACAACTGGAGCTTTCTTGACAATGACAAGGAAGGTGAAGCTCTGGAATATCTTTTCGGCATTGCCAAATCAATAGGTGCAAATCTTACCGTTCTCAGATCGGATGAGATTGTTGATACCATTGTCGAATATGCCTGGGACAATAAGATAAACCTTTTGGTCATGGGCGATTCCAAAGGTGACCACAGTGAAAACCACTTCTATAAATCATTAAAAAATAGCTTGGATAGCGTTGAAATACATGTTGTACCCAATTAAAGCAGAAATTGCTAAAAACATTCCTATTTTGCCTGGTACAAATTAACTATTTTGCCTTCAAAGGCTTGACTTTAGCGAACTTTCATTATAAAATAATGTCGAATTCCATTTTTAGGAGGTTGTATAATGAATAAGTCAGATTTAATCAACTCAATTGCTTCAAAATCAGGTCTAAACAAGAAAAATAGTGAAGCTGCTTTGAATGCATTTATTTCTTCCGTTGAGGACACTCTAAAGGCTGGCGATAAAGTTACTTTGGTTGGTTTCGGAACCTTCGAAGTAAGAGAAAGAGCTGCTAGAAAGGGTAGAAACCCACAGACTAAGAAGGAAATAACTATTCCAGCATCAAAAGCTCCAGTATTTAAGGCTGGTAAAGTTTTGAAGGATAATGTTAACGCATAATACAGCATATGCACCTTTTACAGGTACACTACATAAAAGCCCTGAATACTCTTCAGGGCTTTTTGTATGGCTTTAATGCAGTCTTTTATAGCATGCTAATTATTCGCTCTTATCTTTTCAATCAACTGACAGATAACCTGTGAATTTGTAGGTTTTTTCTGGTTATCATCCTCTGCAGGCACATTTTCAATACAATTTCTTATGGCTCTCTCAACCTTCTGAATTGTTACATTGTTTTTCTCAGCTATTTCCCTGTATATACCCTTTGGCAGATTACCATTGTGGCAATAGCTGTCGAAAGCCTGGGTAACTATGTCCCTGATATAGCAATATCCGGTCATATGCGCTTTCAGGCCATATTCCCTCATATACTTTGTTGCCAGTACCTTCAGTTCATCGTCATAGCGGTTCTTTTGCTTTTGGGCCGCTTCGGCACTGTAGTCCTTTTTGATATACTGCTTGATATTAGAATCCATATAAAGCTGTTTGATTCGTAAAGCTAAGACATTTTCGTCAAAAGGCTTGATTATGTAATAATTTGCTCCAAGGTTCATTGCCCTGGCTACATAATTTTCATGACTTACAGCAGAATAAACTATGTATACGGGCAGGTTCCCTTCCTTATTTTCTCTTGCGTACTCAAGAACGCCTATTCCGTCCAGTTTAGGCATAATTATGTCCAGCAGCACAACATCAGGCTTTTCCCTGTTGATCAGTTCTATGGCTTCGAGCCCATCCTTTGCGATATTAAGCAGTTCGAAATCCTGGCACTCACCCAGTTTTTCATATAATGCCTTTGCAGTTAATAAATTATCATCTACTATCAAAACCCTTATTTTACTCATTGTTTCTCTTTAACCCTTTTCATATATTTATGGCTGAATCAAAAAACAAGCTTTTACTTCATTTCATAGAATCGATTATCTTTTCACATACTGTCTGGGGCTCGCAGTTGTCGCATTGGATAACCGTATCAGCATATTTGTTATACAAAGGTGTCCTCTCATCATATAACTGTAGCAAGGAACTGCCATTTCTGACCAACTTTCTGTTTGTATCCATTCTAGCTTCAATGGCCTGATAACTCGTGTTCAGAAAGACGACCTTACCAATTATTTTCAGGTGCTCCATGGCAGCAGCACTATGCACTATGCCACCTCCTGTGGATATTACGCACCTGGCAGTACTGATCTGTAGAACCACATCATCCTGAAGCTTCAGAAAATACTCCCGTCCATGTTCTTCCACAAGCTGTCTGGGAGTCTTGCCGGTCTTTGCCGTCAAAACTGAATCAGTGTCCATAAATCCATACCCCAGGATTTCGCTCAGCTTTTCACCAACTGTAGTTTTTCCGGTCCCAGGCATGCCGATAAGAATAATGTTTGGAACTGCCTCTTCACTAATCATAGGCTGTCCCACCTGGAATCCATTTCTGTTATGCTTCTGAGTCCGGAAGACATTATGATGCTGTCAACCAGCGCAATCCTTACCATTGCCTCACATATTGAGTATACTCGTGGTACAAGTGACGGGTCACTCCGGGATGCAAACTTATGGATTACAGGCTCAAGAGTCTGAACATTTACTGTCAACTGATCCTGTAAAATGGTTGGCGTAGGTTTTACCGCCACGCGAATTCTTATTTCCTCTCCATTGGATATACCTCCAAGCATCCCCCCTGCCCTGTTGGTTTTAAATCTGATTCTGCCCGTCTCTTTGTCATAATAAGGTGTGTCATTCATTTCCGACCCTTTTTTCCCTGCAACTCCAAAGCCCTCTCCTATTTCTATACCCTTTACGCCCCCTATGGACATCAGGCCGTGAGCTACAGTGGCACTCAGCTTATCAAATACAGGTTCACCAAGTCCGGCGGGCACTCCCTTTGCAATAATTTCAATCACACCGCCGCAGGAGTCACCTTCCTTTATGACCTGTAACAGGTCCTCAATCATTTTTTGTGCAATTTCCGGGTCAGGACAGTTTATCTCGTTAGTCCTGTAATTTCTTTTTGCCTGCTCATAAGTAAACGGGCCTGCCTTTATACCATGGGATTCAACAGTATATGCCAATACGTCAATACCCAGTCTGTCCAAAACCTGTTTTGCAACTGCTCCCCCCGCAACCCTGGCTGCCGTCTCACGGGCTGATGCCCTGCCTGCGCCAAGATAATCCGAATGCTCGCCATACTTTTTATAATAGGTATACGCCGCCTGTCCAGGCCTCAGAAGCTCCTTGTTGCCTCTGTGCTGTTCGATATGCCTGTCCCCTATGTCACTGCTGGGAATAAGCATTGCCACAGGCGCCCCGGTGGTTGTGTCGTCCTGCATAACACCTGAAAAGATATACACCTTGTCAGCTTCAGATCTTGGTGTATGCAGCTTTGACTGTCCCGGCCTCCTTTTGTCCAATTCCTCCTGAATAATGGAGGAAGTTATTTTAACACCTGCGGGAACACCGTCAACAATAACCACCAACCCGCCCCATAATTCCGGCGGAACACTTTCGCTTTTCCTAAAAGCACCAGAATAGGACTCTCCGCTCGTTGTAACACGAAATACTCTTCCAAATGAATTTCCAACCATAGCTGCCTCCATATATAATAAAAAATAAAATTCATACCAAAACGGCAAAAAACCGGTCAAACATATACTTTTACATATACGCGCCACAAGTCACTTGTCTATTCTTCTGCAAGGTGCATATTTCCGCCGCATTTTACGATGTGGTCAACAAATCCAGGGAAAGTGACATTCATAGCTTCAGCAGTATCAATTGCAGTTTCACCCTGAGCCCTTAAGCCTGCCACAGCCAAAGACATAACCACCCTGTGGTCATCGTGCCCGCATACCTTGCAGCCCTTAAGACTGCTTTCACGTATTATAAGCCCGTCAGGCAATTCTTCAATATCCGCACCCATTTTTGAAAGTTCCCTGCACATTACACTTATCCTGTCGGTTTCCTTAAGCCGCGCCTGGGGAACATTTACCAGCCTTGTTTCTCCCTGGGCAAAGCAGCCTGCAACAGCCATTGCCGGCAGAGCATCAGGAATCGAATTCATATCAATAGTCCTGCCCTTTAAATTCCGGCCCTCTATGATAACGCTGTCCTCATTGCAGGAAACCACAGCCCCCATATCTTCCAATATGGACAATACCAGCTTGTCTCCCTGGGGATCGCTCATGTCAAGATTGTTAAGCCTTATCTGCTGCCCTGAAATTGCAGCCAATACCATAAAAAATGTTGCCGAAGAGAAATCACCCGGTATGGTACAGTCAAAGCCAGAGTATTTCTGCTGTCCCGGTATGATGAATTCTTTCATATTCTGATGCTTGTATCTGATTCCCAGTTTATCAAGCCACCATAGAGTTATTTCTACGTATGGCACTTCATTTAGTCTTGTAACTTCGATATGTGTATCGTATTCCAGAAGAGGAGCGTTAAGTAGAATTGAGGATAAATATTGCGATGTAACTGCGTCAAGTGTGGTAAATCCGCCCTTTGCCCGGCCTCTGACCACAACCGGAGCGGATTCGTTTCCTCGTGTAGTGAAAGCCTCTCCTCCAAGATTATTTATAGCCTTGACCAGGGGTCCAATTTGTCTTCTTCTTATTTGATAGTCACCGGTAAAAACCGAATAGCCGGGTGCCAGTGCAGCAGTCATCAGACCAAGTCTTAAACTGGTTCCCGAATTTCCAACGTCTATAATGTTTTCCGGAACATCAGGCTGCCCCGCAATTCCGTTTACAGTATACTTGTTTTCAAACAGCTCGTAGGATGCGCCAAAGGCTTTGCATAAATTTACCGCGGAGATGGAATCACTTGAAATCAAAGGATTTCTTATTGTGCTCTGTCCCTCCGCAAGTCCTGCAAAGAACATTGACCTTATAGTATGGGATTTCGATCCTGGAATACCAACTTCTCCGGCAACCTCCGACGGCCTGACCTTTAAAATCATATTCTTCACCTGCCATATTACCAATTTTCATTATATTGAAACTTCCGATTATACCATGCTACTTTACTGCACTAACCTGTTATAATAACTATGTTATTATAACAGGTGGAATTCGTCAATTTTTTTACCTGATTTATCCAATTATTTTATCTTTGTCCTCTGCAAATTTTGGTGGCGGAGGTCCAAAATATTGAAAATAATTGCATAACAGCTTACCGTTATACAGTTTCCTTTTTTTGTCGGCCTTCTTTCCAAAGAGCTTTTCAAACTCCAGATTGGAGGTGATAATGTAATAGGACCAGCTTTCAAGTTTTTTAAACACTGTTCCCATCTCCCTGTAAAGCTTTTCAACTTGTTCCTTTTCTCCAAGCCTCTCACCATAGGGTGGATTGCAGATAATAATTCCATACTTGTATCTTGAACTGATATCGGACATGGGAAGGCGCTGGAGGTGAACAGCATCCTCAACCCCGGCCTTTTTAGCATGATATCTGGCAAGGCTCATGGCTTCCTCATCTATATCCGAACCATGTATTCTGAGTTCACGGTCCTCCACCATGGTATCATAGGCCTCATCCCTTGCACGGTCCCATACTTCTCCGGGAATGATCCCCCACTTTTCGGAATCAAATTCCCTTCCAAGTCCGGGAGCGATATTCTTGCCAATCAGAGCTGCTTCTATAGGAATCGTTCCGCTTCCGCAAAAAGGGTCCAACAGCACTCTGTCCTTGTTCCAATGGCTTATAAGCAACATGGCGCATGCAAGTGTTTCCTTCAGGGGAGCACCTCCCACAAGCTTTCTGTAGCCCCTCTTGTGGAGACCTGCACCGCTTGTATCAACAGTCAGTGTTACAACATCCTTCAGCAGGGCCACTTCTATCCTGTACCGTGCCCCAGTCTCCTGGAACCATTCACATTTATAGCGAAGTTTCAGCTTCTCAACTACGGCTTTCTTTACGATGGCCTGGCAGTCGGGAACACTGAAAAGCTTTGAATCTATAGACTTTCCCTCCACGGGGAACTCTGCATCAACGGGTATGATTTCATCCCAGGGCAGGGCTTTGGTCTGTTCAAACAGTTCTTCAAAGCTTGTAGCCTTGAATTCCCCCATTTTCAGCAGAACCCTGTCTGCGGTCCGCAGCCAGAGATTAGTCCGGCAGATGGCTGTTTCATCTCCTGTAAAGGTCACCCTGCCGTTTTCAACCCTTTGCTCGGTGTATCCAAGCTTTTTAAGCTCCCTTGCAGTTACAGCCTCTATTCCAAAAGCGGATGTTGCAATAAGTTCGAATTTTCCCATGTATTTGCCTTTCAAATATTTTTTAAACACCATTGTCAATAACAATATTTTTTTGAAGTACTACTATTATAACCTTGTATGGTTCATATAACAACAAATTATTTCCAACAAATATCACTGTTTCAGGGAATTAGGAAGCGTTTTCATGAAATACGCAAGAAACAAATACATATTTGTTAATATTTTACATTTACCCTTGAGATAATTGACGCCAATTTTATGTTATCCTGCAATTCCTTTGTTATCTGCCAGCTCACCTTGTTTTCAGTTTCAAAAATGATATACCGGCTTAAATGCTTATATTTGCCATATTTCATGCATTATTCTCATTAGTTGACACGGAAAATGTAAAAAATAAATGAAAGATATAAATTTTATGCTTGCAATTATCTAAATCAAATAGTATAATTTAGGAGAATTAATTGATAATATTTGGCGTACAATGGGGTATGCTTGAACAGTTCCGGATTTATACCGGGGCTATATTGGTTTTATGATTAAATGACCCTGTCGCCATAATAATATTTGCTTATTTTTTATTAAGTATTGGAGGGTTATTTAATGAAAGTTTTACAGGGTATCATGGAACAGGTTATAAAGAGAAATCCCGGTGAGCCGGAGTTTCACCAGGCTGTACGTGAAGTGCTTGAGTCTCTTGAGGTGGTTGCGGAAAAGCATCCCGAATGGGTTAAGGCAGGAGTATTCGACAGAATAGTAGAGCCAGAAAGACAAATTATCTTCAGAGTGCCTTGGGTTGATGACAACGGCAATGTACATGTAAACCGCGGTTTCAGAATTCAGTTCAACAGTGCAATCGGTCCTTACAAGGGCGGGTTGAGACTCCATCCTTCTGTTAATGCAAGTATTCTTAAATTTCTTGGCTTCGAGCAAATTTTCAAAAATTCTCTTACAGGACTTCCAATCGGAGGCGGTAAAGGCGGAAGCGATTTTGATCCAAAAGGAAAATCAGATAATGAGGTTATGAAATTCTGTCAGAGCTTTATGACAGAGCTGTCAAAACATATCGGAGCTGATACCGATGTACCTGCAGGAGATATCGGAACAGGTGCAAGAGAAATCGGTTTCATGTACGGACAGTATAAAAGGCTTCGCAATGAATATACCGGCGTTTTAACCGGCAAAGGCTTAACCTGGGGTGGCAGTCTGGTAAGAACCGAGGCTACCGGCTACGGCTTATGCTACTTTATGGACGAAGCTTTAAAGGCTAAGGGCAAATCCTTCAAAGGTGCCACAGTTGTTGTTTCCGGTTCGGGTAATGTTGCTATTTATGCAACCGAAAAGGTTCATCAGCTTGGAGGAAAGGTTGTAGCCTTAAGCGATTCAAACGGCTACATACACGATCCTGACGGAATTAAGCTGGATACAGTAAAAAGGCTTAAGGAAGTTGAAAGAAAACGCATCAGCGAATACGTAAAAATCCATCCAAATGCCACATATACAGAGGGTTGCTCAGGTATTTGGAGTATAAAATGTGATATAGCGCTTCCAAGTGCAACACAGAATGAAATAGATGGCGCTTCTGCTGAATTATTAGTTAAGAACGGCTGTTACGCAGTGGGTGAAGGAGCTAACATGCCATCAACCCCCGAAGCAGTTGAGGTTTACTTGAAAAACAAGATTATCTACGGACCTGCAAAAGCTGCAAATGCAGGCGGTGTTGCAACTTCAGCACTTGAAATGAGCCAGAACAGCATGCGCTATTCCTGGACCTTCGAAGAAGTTGACGCCAAGCTGAAGGATATCATGATAAATATCTACAAAAGTGCAAGTTCGGCAGCAAAGGAATACGGCATGGAGGACAACCTCGTTGCCGGCGCAAACATTGCAGGCTTCCTGAAAGTTGCCAACGCAATGTTTGCTCATGGAATTGCGTACTAAGTAACACCCTTATATTTTTAACGCCAACACCAAAAATGGTGTTGGCGTCTTTTTTTGTCCAACTGTGCAACATATGCTTTTATATCAGTGAATGGCCCGCTTCTTATGCTTTCCGCCCATCACATCAGATACATCGTTTATTGTAACAAAAGCATTTTCATCCTTATCATAAATGATAGATTTTAATTTCGAAACCTCAAGTCTGGTTACTACAGAATATAATATCTTCTTTTCGTTTTTTGAAAATCCGCCTTTTCCCTCCAGGAAGGTAACTCCTCTACCCAGACGGGCCGTGATGGCTTCTGCAATTTCTTCCGCCTTTTCAGATATTATAAAAGCGGCCTTGGCTTCATCAAGCCCTTCTAAAGTAATATCTATTACTTTATACGCAATAAAGTAGGCAATCAGCGAATACATGGCCCTGTCCCAACCAAACACCAAGCCCGCACTGCTCAATATGAATATGTTAAAAAACATAACCACCTCGCCTACGGAGAAAACAGTTTGCTTATTAACTATAATTGCAACCATTTCTGTTCCGTCCAGGGAGCCCCCATACCGTATAATTATCCCCACACCTATGCCCAGTACGATTCCTCCGAAAACCGAGGCCAGCAAAACATCACTTGTTAAACCGGGTATGGCGTGAAATACCTGCACCCACACCGACAGTGACACAATTGAAAACAAGGACGAAAAAACAAATGTTTTGCCTATTTGTTTATAGCCCAGGAATAAAAAGGGTATATTTAATCCAACTATAAACAAACTCAGGGGTAACTTTGATAAGTAACTTGCAATTATTGATATACCAACTATTCCGCCATCAATAATATTATTGGGTATTAAAAATATTTCCAACCCTACTGCCGCTAATATTGACCCTATAAAAAGAAAGATATATCTGATTATCTCTCTTTTGACCTGATTCTTTCTAGTCATCTTTCCACCTCACACTTTATTTAATGATTAAAGGGGTTGAAGTGAAGTAAACACCTTATAATTGCTTCCATTAAAATAGTGAGGAATGGATTGCCTAATATTTTTCCGAGAATCAATTGGCTCATTGAAGCTTGATAAATCTTTTATAAGAAAACCGGAGTAAACAACACAGTTTTCATTTGAAGTGTCCGGCTTGAACTTGGATGTCCTGCCGGGGGTTTTCAAATCCTCTCTAACAGTACAATAAGCTTTGTTACTAAGAACTTTAACATTAGTCAAAACATGACTATTCCTGGTTCTATTTTTAGAGACAATATTATAATTTATACTGATAAACGATATTTCAAACAGCAGAAATATAATTATCAGTATACTAATAATATTTTTCTTTTTGACCATTTAGACCTCCTTTCGCAATAAATGTAATTTAATTATATCATAAACATAATTCATTGTATTACACTTATTTAAAAATCAGCCAAGGTTCTGTCCCCGGAGTATCACAGCGAAATATAAGCATTTCTTTTTTGGTGGGATGCTGGAAAGCTACTTCATATGCCCATAGAGCTATCTGCTGGCCCGGCTTGTTTACGGCTGCACCGTAACGCTGGTCTCCGTAAAGTACATGCCCGGCGTTGGAAAGCTGTACTCTTATCTGGTGAGGCCTTCCGGTATGCAGCTTAATCCTCAGCAGGCTAAGCTCTCCAAGGGATTTAAGAACCTCGTACTCCAGAATAGCCTCCTTGGCATCCCCCGTGCCTTCCTTTACAACCGAAACCATATTTGACACCTCATTTTTCAGGAGGAAATCCCTTAAGACAGCTTTTTCGCTTTCCGGCTTTCCCCGTACAACTGCCAGATAGGTCTTTTTAAATATTCTGGTCCTGATCTGATCGGACAGCCGTGCAGCCGCTTTGGAGGTTCTGGCAAAGACCATAATCCCCCCCACCGGCCTGTCCAGCCGGTGAACAAGCCCCAGATATACGGCACCGGGTTTATTACAGGCTTCCTTTATATATTGCTTCAATATGTTAAGGAAGTCCGGATCTTTGGAATTATCGGCTTGAACCGGAATATTAACGGGTTTTTCCACCACCAGCAGATGATTATCCTCATATATTACCTTTGGCCTCATGTGTTTTCCCACCTTCCATATATGCCACATGGAAGGACCATACCAGACCGGCTGACAGGAAGGCCAACCTCGCCGCAACTGTGACTGCCCTTGTGCCGGCCGCCCACAGTTTGTTTCAGGATGTTGCTTAAAACCGTTGGAGAAAAGCCTGTGGTATATGAATTTATCAGGAAAAAAAGCGGGTTATCCGACAGCAGCCCCATACACTGCTCCACAAAGTCATAGAGCGAATCCTCAATCTTCCATATTTCGCCGTTAGGCCCTCTGCCGTAGGAAGGCGGGTCCATAATCACACCATCATATTTTTTACCTCTCCTGATTTCCCTCTGAACAAACTTCATACAGTCGTCTGTAATGAATCTGACAGGCCTGTCCGCCAGACCCGACAAGGCAATATTTTCCTTTGCCCAGTTGACCATACCCTTCGCAGCATCAACATGACATACTTCGGCACCTGCAGATGCTGCAGCAACCGTGGCGCCTCCCGTATAGGCAAAAAGATTCAGTACCCTTATGGGCCTGTCCGCTTTCCGGATAATATCCATCATCCATCTCCAGTTAACGGCCTGCTCCGGAAATAATCCCGTATGCTTAAAGCCTGTGGGCTCAATATAAAATTTTAAGTTATCAAAACTTATGGTCCACCTCTTTGGAAGCTTTTGCCTATACTCCCACTGGCCCCCTCCGCTTTGGCTTCTGTGGTAATGGGCATCAGCCCTGTCCCATATCTTTTTGTCCCTTACAGGCCAGATTATCTGCGGATCAGGTCTCCTTAAAATTATGTCTCCCCATCTTTCAAGCTTCTCACCGTTACCGGTTTCTATAAGTTCGTAGTCTTTCCATTCATCGGCTAATAACATTTCTTCCTCCGTTCGGTTGCTTTAGCTGCACTTGTTCTGGTAATTTCACCGTTACTTCTATTCTATGGACTCCACAATCTCCACTATTTCTTCCGGCTTGAAGGCAATGAAGTCAGGCTTTTCCCTGGAGAGCAGCTCCAGGGAATCAAACCCCCACAGGACGGAAATTACTTTTATGCCAATCTTCCTGCACGCTTCAACATCCCGCTGTTCATCCCCCACATAAACTACCTGGTTTTTATTCACGCCCAGCTTGGACATAAGCCTGCCTATTGTTATATGTTTTGAAAAAAGTCCTTTGGAGGACTGGATATTGCTAAACATATTCAGATTGTTCTTACGCAGAAATGTCTCGATATTATGGACTGAATTGGAGGAGACGATACTCAAGCCATAGCCTTTGGAATGGAGCTCTTCAAGCATTTCATAGACTCCCTGGATGGGCTTGACTTCCCCTGCATGAGCCTGGAAATTGTTCAGCAATTCTATTCCAAGCTTTGGCAGCTTAAGCACGGGTATTTCCAGTTCCTTTATTCTCTTTTTCATAGGAAGCTTCAGAAGTTCTTTGATTTTTTCCTGGTTGATGGGCTTATATCCATATTTCTGAGCCATTTCATTCCCCAGCTCTATAAACGTCTGCAACGAATCCACCAGTGTGCCGTCCAAGTCAAAAATTACCTGCTTTATCATTTTTACCCCACATTCTTTTGTTTTAAAATTCTTCTCTGTATTTGTTCATAAGCTGCTTAAACAGTTCAGCACTTGTAGGCGGAGTATATGTAATTGTATTTGCTCCGGCTTCAATTGTTTCCAGAATACTTTCATTTGTCGGTCCGCCCGTTGCTATTATGGGAACCAGCGGAAATTTGCTCCGTATGGCTCTGACTACCTCCGGCGTGCGGGCAGCACAGGATACATTCAGTATCTCCGCCCCCGAATCCAGCCTGGCCTGTATATCGGTATTCTCAGAAGTTACCGTGACTACTATGGGTATGTCGATCCTTTTGTACAGGTTCTTTATTATGTCATTTGAGGTAGGTGCGTTTACCACCACACCTATTGCCCCCTGGAACTCCGCGTCCATAGCAATATTTATAACACGTTTGCCGGTGGTCGTACCCCCTCCCACCCCGCAAAAGACCGGGATATCCGATGCATTTATAATAGAGTGTGTTATTATGGGCTGAGGCGTAAAGGGATATACGGCCATGACTGCATTTGCATTGCAGTTCTTGATTATGGCCACATCGGTTGTAAACATCAAAGACTTGATATTTTTTCCAAAAATATTGATGCCACCCACCCGGTTGATTACCTCCGGTATCTTAACCATGTGCTTTCTCAGTATTCCTTCTATTTCAGGTACAAATGCCATATATGACCTCCTTATACCGCAATACATTATATAGCCAGCAGCGGAATATTTTACAGGAATAAAATTTATAGTGAACTCTTTTGCTAGGGTTACCTATTCCACCGGATTGTATACTTTTAACATATTATAGTATACTAGATTTTTCTTAACTCGTACAGAAATAATAACTATTGTATTTTGATATATTAATGGTAAAATATAACGAGCAAAAGATGTCTGTGGACAGCATTGTGCCACAGACATACCTCATGGATTCCAGGGCTGTTTGCCGGGAAATCCCCGGATTTATGCAGCCAGGCATATAAATATGTACAAAGGCAGGTTAAATTTATGAACAACAACACCCTTTCCACTAAATTTCTGGGTTGCGACAGCGACTTTGCTTCTGCCGGAATTGTTGTCTTCGGCGCCCCCTACGACGGCACCACAACCTTCAGGCCCGGAACAAGATTCGCTCCTTCAACCATGAGAATGGATTCAATCGGAATAGAAACTTACAGCCCGTATTTTGATGCCGATATAACCGATTACTCCATCAATGATTTCGGGGATCTTGACCTTCCATTCGGTGCGCCCTTGAAGGCTCTCAACATGATATCCCATACAGCAGGCCATATTTTCCTTAATAATAAGAAGCCTTTGATGATTGGAGGAGAGCACCTTGTCTCTCTGCCTGTAATTGAGCAGGCCGCAAAAAAATACCCGGATTTGAAAATCATACATTTTGACGCCCATACCGATTTGAGAGAAGACTATCTGGGTGAAGCCCTGTCCCATTCCTCGGTTATAAGACGGGCCTGGGATATTCTGGGGGACGGCAAGATCTGGCAGTTCGGCATTCGCAGCGGAACCCGGGAGGAATTTTACTGGTCCAGGGAAGGCCACACCTCAATGTGCCTTCATAATTTCGCCACTCTGGATTCAGCCATTGCGGAAATCGGAAGCTCGCCGGTTTATTTCACCATAGACCTGGACGTACTGGACCCGTCAAACTTTCCGGGTACTGGGACTCCCGAAGCCGGAGGAGTCAGTTTTACCGAGCTTGTAAAAGCTATACTTTCTATTTCAAAGCTGAACATAATTGGTGCAGATATTGTTGAGCTCTCACCGCACTATGACCACAGCGGTGCTTCAACGGCACTTGCCTGCAAGGTCTTAAGAGAGGTTATAATTGCAATGTCCAGATAACAGTCTTATGAATATAAACAGCACACCACAAAAACAGTTCTGCCTATAGACGGCAGAACTGTTTTTCAGTGTTAATTGAATTTTAATTTAAATTTAAAAACACATATGATAAATCCCTAAATAAATAATATAAAATAAATAAAGTTTGTTTTTTAATTAAAAGCATTTCTTACGTTAATGTTATATTGCAGCATTTCCTTTTTCCTTGGTACGAATTCTGATACAATCCTGAATATCTGATATGAATATTTTTCCGTCTCCAACTTCTCCGGTTTGGGAATGCTCGATTATCGTCTCTGTAATTATGTCAACTTTTTCATCGGTGCAAACCAGTTCAAGTTTAACCTTGGGCAGGACATTCAGCGAGACTTCCTGACCCCTGTAGTACTCTTTCCAGCCCAATTGTTTTCCTGCTCCCATTACCTGGGATATAGTAATGCCATCCAACCCTGCCGCAAGCAGCGCTTCCTTCAACTCTTCAAGCTTGGACGGTCTGATTATAGCTTCAATTTTTTTCATACCCTATCCTCCGACTCTCTATATTAAATAACATTATCAACTTATCAATCCATTCCTGTAAATGAAGGATATGCCGATTCACCATGCTGTGCAATGTCAAGTCCTTCTGATTCTTCTCTCGGAGTAACTCTCACTCCCTTAAGAACTGCTTTAAGAATATACATTATAGCCGCTGTGCCCACGGTGGCAAGTACTATAGTTATAGCAATAGCTATCAACTGAGCCACAATTAATTTGGTCTCACCGAATATCAAGCCGTTATTTGCCACTGCCTCATTTACCTTGTTGCTTGCAAACAAGCCGGTTGCAATACCTCCCCAGATACCGCCGATACCATGGCATCCGAAAGCATCCAGGGAATCGTCGTATCCGAATTTCGGCTTGATAACGCTCATTGCAAAATAACATATGGGACTTACCAGAGCACCAATTATGAATGAAGCCCATACCGGTACAAAGCCTGCTCCGGGGGTAATGGCTACCAGACCTACAACTGCGCCTGTAGCAGCTCCCAACAATGTAGGCTTGCCTCTGGTGATTTTTTCAACCAGCATCCATGAAAGCAATGCCATTGCAGCGGAGGTATTAGTGGTAATAAAAGCGTGTGAAGCCAAAGTTCCGGCAGACAGTGCACTTCCTGCATTAAAGCCGAACCAGCCGAACCAGAGTATTCCCGCACCCAATACTACCAGCGGAATGTTATGAGGCTGGGTAGAAGTTACTCCATAACCCTTTCTCTTTCCCAGGATTATAGCTGCTACAAGACCGGAAACACCAGAACTGATATGAACAACATTACCGCCTGCAAAGTCTAAAGCGCCCAGTTCAAGTATGAATCCTCCGGGGCCCCACACCATATGTGCCAATGGATAGTATATAATTAGTGACCATAATGCAATAAAGAAGAATAGCGCTGAGAATTTCATTCTCTCAACCAAAGAGCCTGTTAAGATTGCCGCTGTGATAACAGCGAACATCAACTGGAATACCGCAAATAGAGTATGAGGTATTGTTCCGACCTCTCCTTCAACACCGTTTAAGAATGCCCATTGAAAACCTCCAAAAAAGCTTCCTCCCTCGCCGAAGGAAAGAGTATAACCGATAGCCACCCAGAGCACTGAAGAAAGACCCAGTATGAAGAAAGATGCCATCATAGTGCTAAGTACATTCTTTCTCTTTACCATACCTCCATAAAACAGTGCAAGACCAGGTGTCATAAAAAATACAAGTGCTGCGGAGATCAGTATAAAGGCTGTATCCCCTGTGTTAATAGTTCCCATAATTAACCCCTCCGTGTCATTTTATTTATTACTTGCCGCTTAACCAATTCTGTTTATACCGATTAAGTATTTCCGTCTATACATCCGCCAATAAAAAAACAGTCTGCTCGGAGAATATAGCAATTCTCCAAACACACCGTTGTGTTATTCCGATAAGCCGTTAAGCCTCTCAGCCGTATAGATTTGGTGGCATTTTCAGACAGACAATTGTTGACCCATAAGAACAAAAAAACTACTTAGCAGATTGCCTAAAGCAATCAACCAAGCAGCCCCATCGCTGTCGTCAATATTTTATCTGATAGTAGTGTAGCACAGTATATTTTGAGTGTCAATACCTTATTTGAATAAAAAAATAAATCTTCCTGCAAACACCAGGTAATAAATGTTTCTTAAAGCCTCTTCGCAATATGAAACTTTATCAGCAGAATTCCATCATAACTTTGTATTTTAAAAGTATTTTCTTTAAAATACTCATATTATTTGCAATTTTTGAAACATAAAATTGCAAATATACTAAAAACAATTATTTTTTTCAACTTAATAATGTCATATGTGATAATTGATATTATTCCAGCTTTTGAAATTGACAAGCGGTATTATTTCAAAAACCTTCTCTGAGATATCACCAGCAAGTGTATTGACCGCTAAAAAACCACCTGTTAATCCGGAAGGATTAACAGGTGGTTTTTTCTGCACCCTTATATTTTTATATCAATAATTGAGATAATAAACTTAATAAACATGCCTAGAGGTATATAGCCGAGTACATTATTTTATCAGTAACTCGACAATATCTCTTCTGCTACTTTAATCTGGGATACTCTGGTATCCATCGCCCTTTTCTGAATATATCTGTGTGCCTGAGGTTCTGTCATATTCATTTTTTCAACCAGCAGCCACTTGGCCTTCTCGATAATCTTCCTGTCATTGATGCGCTTTTCCAGGTCATCATTTTGATGCTTCAAGCCTTTCAATGACTTTCTGGAATTAACGGCAAATCTTGATGTCTGCAATAAAATAGTTTTATTGATAGGCTTTGGAAGTATCAATGCACCAACTCTCTCGAGTTTAAACTGCATTTCCTCAAGATGTTCGTGTTTTGACAATACGATTATGCCAGCATCAGTTTTATCAGCTATGTCCAAAACCAGATCAATACCCAGTTCATCCTGTAAAGGAGAGTTTATAAGTATCAATTCCGGTTCAAAAATGTCAAGTTTGCGCCTGGCCTCATTTGCAGATAAAGAGTATTCTGCTGCCGAATATCCCTGTTGAAGCATGAGGGTTCGAAGATCTTTTATCACTTCCGGCCTGCTGCATACAATTAGAATCCCTCCTGCACTCACTGGCAATCACCTCCATCTAAGCGGGAATAGCCTGAAAAAATACACTTTTATCCTTCTGAATAATCATATATTTCTCATGCATCAAAAAGCCACGCACCTTCTTTACTTGCGCCGCTGTACAGTAGTGGAACATTATTAATATGTGGATAGATAGCGGTCAATCTCCCAGGAGTGAACAATGTTATTGTATGCCGCCCATTCTGCTTCCTTGGCAGCTATATATTTTAAGAAAATATGCTCACCTAAAACTTCCCTGATATAGGTATCCTTTTTCATCTCTTCCAGAGCAAGGATAAGATTCGAAGGAAGTCTCTGAATGCCCAGTTCCTTTTCCTGCTCGGATGTAAGGTTATAAGTGTTGATATCCACAGGGGCAGGTATCGTCAACTTATTCTGCATACCGTCCAAACCTGCCTCCAGTAATAATGCCAGAGTAAGATAGGGGTTGCAGGACGGGTCGGGACTTCTGAGTTCAATTCTTGTGGCTTCTCCCTTGGGGGCCGGAATCCTGAGCAGCAAGCTTCTGTTCATATGAGACCATGCAATATGAACAGGTGCCTCAAAGCCCGGAACAAACCTCTTGTATGAGTTGACCAGCGGATTTGCAACGGCGGTAATACCTTTCGCATGCTGCAAAATACCCGCTGTAAACATCTTTGCCACGTCCGATATATCCATGCTGTTTTCACCGGCATTAAACAGGTTTTTGCCATCCTGTGAAAGCGACATATTGATGTGCATGCCTGAGCCATAGGAGTCATATATGGGTTTGGGCATGAACGTAGCATGGAGGCCGTTTCTCTGTGCAACAATTTTTACTACCATTCTGAAAGTCATTATTCTGTCTGCGGCGGTCATGACATCACTGTACTTGAAATCAATCTCATGCTGCCCGGCAGCATTTTCATGATGAGAAGCCTCTATTTCAAAACCCATGTCCTCCAAGACCATGCAGATTTCTCTTCTGCAGTTTTCGCCCAGGTCTGAAGGAGCCAGATCACAGTAGCCTGCAGCATCATGAGTCTTATTTGTAGGCCTTCCTTCTGCATCGGTGTGGAATAAAAAGAACTCGCATTCAGGTCCGATGTTGAAAGTGTAGCCCAGCTTTTTGGCCTTTGCCTCGGATCTCTTCAATATATACCTGGGATCTCCCAGGAATTGGGATCCATCGTAATTCTTGATATCGCATATAAATCTGGCTACCTTCCCATGCTGCGGTCTCCATGGAATAAGCTGAAATGTATCCGGATCAGGAAATAGCAGCATATCAGATTGTTCTACTTCAGAAAAACCTGCAATAGCAGAGGCATCAAACATTACCCCTTCTTCCAGCGCCCTCTCAAGCTGCTGGTCGGTTATTGCTATATTTTTCATGTTACCAAAAATGTCTGCAAACTGAAGTCTTATAAACTTAACATCGTTCTGTTCAACAAATTTAAGTAAATCATTTTTGGAAGCCATTTTCCCACCTCTTTCCTTTAAATTTATTTAATAATATTTTACACAATTATATTTTTTGTGTATATAAAGCCGGAATAAATAAGGCAATATTATTTTAGTATTAGCTTTCTATATAATAATATAAGATAATAAGATAAAGAATATATCTTTAATACCATACCTCAAATCTGCCCGCAGGTTAAATAAATATACAAAAATTCAAATAAAAAAGCGCACTCATACATTCCTGGAAGGATTATGAGAAACGCCCTTGTTTCTACCAATTCTTGTTATTTATTTAACCACAGAATTATTTTACTAATAAATCATAGCTCAGTCAAGTATTTTTTTGCAATTTTCTAAATCAAATCCTGCAAAAAACCAAATAATTATTTTTATTGTCAAAACCGGTTTTCGCAGAATTATCTTTCGTACCTACATATATGCCTATTTTTAGCCGTTTTGTAATAATCAAATTCTTTGTTAAAAAGTATTGATTTTTTGCAAGGCATATATTATAATGATTGTAATTTAAGAATTGTTTTGCAGCAATGGCGCTGTGTCAACCAAAATATTTTTTTGGCTGGTACAGCTTTTTTTAAATTTTTGGTATAATACTAATTAATGTGCAGATTGAAAAGGTAAAATTTTACCTTACATATATACATGTGCAAAATTTATTTTTTGTTTGGAGGATATATGGCTGAAGCAAATGACTACATTAAATATATAGCCGGCCTGGCAAAACTCTCGCTGGAGGATAGTGAAATGCAGTCCCTGGCCGCAGATATGACAGGTATTATCGGCCTCATGGATACTTTAAGGGATCTTGATACCGACAGTATCAGCGCAACGGAACACATTTCAAAAATCACCAACAACATGCGGGAAGATAATCCCGGTACTCCGTTTGAAACCGAAAAGATTATTTCCAATTCAAAGCATGGTATGGAAAACTGCTTTTCCATACCGAAGATGATTGATTAGGAGCGCGGTTTGAAACTGCATGCGCAAAGTGCCCTTCACGCCTTATCCGGCTCACAGTAGGTGCGTGGATTAATTTATATATATTTTGTGAGCCGGAAAGGCTATGGACTTAGATGGACACCACTAAACTAACCATAAAGGAAGCCCGGTCTCTTCTGGATTCCAGGAAAATAAGCGTAACCGAACTTACCAGAACATATTTAGATAGAATAAAAACATATGATGACAAAATTGATTCCTACCTGTCAGTGTGCGGGGAAAGTGCCCTGGAACAGGCTTCAGAGGCTCAGAAGCTCATTGATTCCGGAAAGGGAGAGATGCTTTGCGGCATTCCCTTAAGTATTAAGGACAATATTTGTATTGAAGGAACTCCAACTACCTGCGCCTCAAAAATGCTTGAGAATTTTGTCCCTCCATATACAGCCACTGCTGTAAACAAGCTGAGAGCACAAAATTCCGTTATTCTGGGGAAAGTAAATCTGGATGAATTTGCCATGGGCGGATCTACTGAAAATTCCGCCTTTAAAAAGACAAAGAATCCCTTCGATACCACAAGAGTACCCGGGGGGTCTTCCGGAGGGTCGGCTGCTTCTGTATCAGCCTCGCTGGCATTGGGCTCACTTGGTTCAGATACCGGTGGTTCGGTTCGTCAACCGGCTGCTTTTTGCGGTGTCGTGGGTTTGAAACCCACTTATGGCCTGGTATCAAGATACGGTTTGGTTGCTTTTGCTTCCTCTCTTGACCAGATTGGTCCTATTGGCAAGACTGTGGAAGATTGTGCTATAATATTGGATGGAATCTGTGGACAGGACCCTAAGGATGGAACATCCCTGAGCTATGAAGCGGGTGCTTCCTATGCCTCAGCAGTTTCAGGCGGGATTAAAGACTATAAAATAGGCTTGCCTAAAGAATACCTGACAGAAGGTCTGAACAGTGAAGTCAGAAATGCCCTTTATAAATCAATTGAAACCCTGGAAAGGCTTGGCGCCAAGGTTGAAGAATTTTCAATGCCCAGTCTGAAGCATGCAGTTCCGGCCTATTATCTGATGTCTTCAGCAGAAGCCAGCTCAAACCTTTCCAGATATGACGGTGTAAAGTATGGCTACAGGGCGGAAAACTGCAGATCCTTCAATGAGCTCATTGGCAGGTCCAGAGCCGAAGGTTTCGGCCGTGAGGTTAAGCGAAGAATACTGCTTGGTACCTATGCGCTGGCTTCCGGCTACTATGACGCCTATTACAAAAAGGCGCTTAAGCTCAGAACTTTGATAAGCCAGGGCTTTGATGAAGCCTTTTCCAAATATGATGTTGTGCTGCATCCTACAACTCCTGAAACAGCATTCAAGCTGGGTCAAAACACAGATGATCCGTTAAGCATGTATCTTGCCGATATATATACTGTTTCAGCAAACATCGCAGGACTCCCGTCCATATCTCTTCCCTGCGGTTATGATGCAAACGGACTTCCAATCGGATTGTCCTTCACAGGTAAGCCGCTTGGAGAACGGGAAATACTCAGAGCTGCTGCAACTTTTGAGGCGGATTTTGCCCCTGAGTTCAGAGTTCCTGTATTATAGGAGGTTAGTGCAATGAAATACATTCCAACTATTGGATTAGAAATACATGCTGAGTTATCCACAAAGTCAAAGATATTTTGTGATTGTCCCGTAGGCTTCGGCGGGGAACCTAATACCAGGTGCTGTCCAGTTTGTACCGGAATGCCGGGTACTTTGCCGGTATTAAACAAAACTGCCGTGGAGTATACGGTAAAGGCCGGTCTGGCATTGAACTGCCAGATAAATGAATTTTCAAAGCTGGACAGAAAGAATTATTTTTATCCTGATCTGCCCAAGGCTTATCAGATTTCACAGTTTGATCTGCCTGTTTGCAAGGACGGCGGGCTCACCATCAATACACCTGAGGGTGAAAAATTCATCAGGATTGAAAGAATCCACCTGGAGGAAGATGCAGGCAAACTGCTTCACGACAGTTACGACAACTACAGCCTGGCAGACTACAACCGCTGTGGAGTACCGCTTATAGAAATAGTTACCAAACCCGACCTGTCTTCCTCAGATGAAGCACGGGAATTTGTTGAAAAGGTCCGGCTTATGCTGCTCTATTCAGGAATATCCGATTGCCGGATGGAGGAGGGTTCGCTCAGAGCCGATGTGAATGTATCCATCCGGCCTGTGGGTACCGATAAGCTTGGAACCAGAACTGAAATGAAAAACATTAATTCCATCAGAGGCATCGCAAGATGTATCGATGCTGAAATAGAAAGACAATCCGAGCTTTTGGATGAAGGTGAAGCAATAACACAGGAAACCAGGCGCTGGGATGACAACAAGGGTGAAAGCAAGTCCATGAGGAGCAAGGAAGATGCTCACGACTACAGATATTTCCCTGAACCGGATGTAGTCCCCATATCCTTTACAAAGCAGCAAATCGAGGCTTTGCGCCATTCATTGCCGGAGCTTCCCAACAAGAGGTTTGCAAAATATACTGCTGATTTTGGCTTAAGTGAGACCGATGCAAATTTGCTTTTGACTTCTGTCAGTCTTTCGGATTTCTTTGAAAGTACTGCAAAGGAATGCGGAAATCCTAAAGCTGCCTCAAACTTCATTATCGTTGAAGTACTCAGAAGGCTGAATGATTCAGGACTTGCCGCAGAAGCCATTCCTTTCGGAGGAAATGTTCTGGGAAGACTTTTAAAGATGGTGGACGGTGAAGAAATCACTGCGGCAAATGCAAAAAAAGTACTTGCAGATATGTTTGACACCGGCATGGAACCGGAGGCCATTGTAGCCGGAAAGGGGTATAAGGTCATTAATGATACCGGTGAAGTTGAAAACACTGTCAGAGAAATACTTGCCGCAAATGAAAAAGCTGTTGCAGAATACCTGGAAGGTAAGGAAAAGACTTTCGGCTTCCTTATGGGTCAATGTTCCAGGGCCCTGGCAGGCAGAGGCAATCCCAAGGTGGTTCAGGACATCTTAAGAAGTGAACTGAACAGGCTCAAGGGCTCCTGCTGAGAAGTCCGGCCGGGGGGGACCTGTTAAAAATTAAATTTATCAGTGAAACAAAGGCGTTTCACTCCTCTTTTTAACAAAGGGAGTGGAATGCCTTTTTTTATAAATTCAAAACAAAATAAATGTATATTAAAATTATTAAGGGGGTTACTTAGTATGTCAAATGTACCAGAAATTTATGGAAGCAGCGTGTTTAATGATTCAACAATGCGTGAACGCCTTCCGAAAGCAACTTATAAGTCCTTGAAAAAAACAATCGAGTTGGGGCTGACTCTTGATGAGTCAGTAGCAGAAGTAGTGGCCAGCGCTATGAAGGATTGGGCTATTGAAAAGGGAGCTACCCACTTTACCCACTGGTTCCATCCAATGACAGGAATCACTGCTGAAAAGCATGACTCTTTCATTTCTCCTACTTCAGACGGAAAGATAATAATGGAGTTTTCAGGCAAGGAACTCACAAAGGGTGAACCTGATGCATCCTCCTTCCCGTCCGGCGGACTCAGAGCTACCTATGAGGCAAGAGGCTATACAGCTTGGGATTGTACTTCACCTGCCTTCGTAAAGGATGGTTCACTTTACATTCCCACAGCCTTCTGCTCCTATACCGGAGAGGTCCTGGACAAGAAGACTCCTCTTCTCCGTTCGATGGAAGCTCTTAACAAGCAGGCCTTAAGAATTCTCAAGGTTTTGGGAAACACCTCTGCTACAAGAGTTACAACTACAGTTGGTCCTGAACAGGAATATTTCCTCATTGACAGAGAACTTTTCAAAAAGCGTAAAGATTTGATCTTCACAGGCAGAACCCTCTTCGGTGTTAAGCCTCCAAAGGGTCAGGAGCTTGAAGACCATTATTTCGGAAACATCAAGGAAAGAGTTTCGGCTTATATGAAGGATCTGGATACAGAACTCTGGAAGCTCGGTATTTCCGCCAAGACAAAGCATAACGAAGTTGCTCCTGCACAGCACGAGCTGGCTCCAATATTCACTACCTCAAATGTTGCTACCGACCACAACCAGTTGACCATGGAGCTGATGCAGAAGGTTGCTTTAAGACATGGCCTGGTATGCCTGCTGCACGAAAAACCCTTCGCAGGTGTAAACGGATCAGGTAAGCACAACAACTGGTCAATGTCAACAAATGACGGACAAAATCTGCTGGAACCCGGCAATACTCCACATGAAAACACCCAGTTCCTTGTATTCCTGGCTGCGGTTGTCAAGTCAGTGGATGATTATCAGGATTTACTCCGTTTGTCGGTTGCCACTGCCGGAAATGATCACAGACTTGGTGCCAACGAAGCTCCTCCTGCTATTGTTTCAATATTCCTGGGCGATCAGTTGTCTGATATCTTCACTCAGTTGGAAAGCGGCAAGGTTAAAGGCAAAATATTCAACAATATACTTGAAACAGGTGTTGCAAGCTTGCCTAAGCTTCCAAAGGATACTACCGACCGTAACAGAACCTCACCTTTTGCCTTCACAGGTAACAAGTTCGAATTCAGAATGCTTGGTTCCTCCGCATCAATTGCCGGCGCCAACTTTGTACTCAATACAATAGTTGCTGAAACCCTGCAGAAATTTGCTGACAAACTGGAAGCTTCAACCGATTTGAATGCTGCTATTGCAACTCTCCTTTCAGAAACTGCAAAGGATCATAAGAGAATTATATTTAACGGAAACGGTTACTCTGAAGAATGGGTTGCTGAAGCTGAAAGCAGAGGCCTGCTCAACATGAAATCTACTGTGGAGTGTATTCCTACCTTCATCAAGGATAAGAATGTAGCTGTATTTGTCAAGCATGGCGTATTAAGCAAATCTGAAATAGAATCAAGATATGAAATACTTCTTGAAAACTATATCAAGACTGTCAATATTGAAGCATTAACCATGCTCAATGTGGCTAAAACTGAAATACTCCCTGCAGCATTTAAGTTCAGCAAGGAATTGTCAGATACCATAAACGCTGTTAAAGCTACCGGAATGTCAGTTGAGGTCGCAGCTCAGTCTTCAGTGCTGAAAGAACTCTCACCTGTTCTCAGTTCCTTTGCATCAAACCTGACTGCATTAAAGAAAACTCTTGATAAAGTTAGCGGCGAGGCTGTCAGTGCATTAAAACAGGCTGAAGCCTTCAGCAAGATAGTTATACCTGCTATGGAAGCTCTGAGAACTGATGCAGATAAGTTGGAAGCAATTCTTCCAAAGGATATTTATCCATTCCCGACTTATGCTGATCTTCTCTTTAATGTTTAATACTAATTAAATAAGAAAGGGCAATGGTGACGCGCCCCCCGCGCGTTCGGTATTATTCCGGCCTGCACCGTTGCCCTTTTAAATAAACGGAGGAAGCCTTCATGAAAAAAATTTCCTACCTAATTGCTTCAGGTGCACTTCTCACATGCACTATTGTTCTTGCAGCAGTTTCAGGATGGAATCTCCTTATATTGGCAATTAATACTGTTTTAATTTTGGGATATTTCATATTTGTTTGGCATATTATGTTAAGTAGCTTTAAGCTACATACCAATAAGATTAAAAAACTAAAAGATGATTTGAGAAACCTGAATTTTGAGGTTCAAGTAACCTCGAGCCAGATTTCATCTGTTTCTGAGAGTATTGCTGTAACAATTGACGAAAATAATGAATTTGCCAAGTATGTATATGATAAAGTCAGAGACATGGCAAATAACAATGATCAGGTTAATTCCAGCATTACAAATACTTTATCCGAAGTGAGAAGTATCATGGAGCTCCTGGATAAAGCCGACGGAATTACTGTTGACATGCTTAACAAAAGCACCATTTCAAAGGATACCGTCAAATTGAGCCTTGAAGAAATATTGCAGATTGTTCAGACTATAGACGGCATACACGAGTCCTCAAACAAAACCCTGTCAAATATGGAAAGACTTCAAAAGACCTCCAGGGAAATTGCCCATATTCTTGAAACAGTCAGCAACATATCAAAACAGACACAGCTTCTCGCACTAAACGCCACAATTGAATCCGCCAGGGCCGGTGAGCATGGCAAGGGTTTTGCCGTAGTGGCTTCCGAAATACATAAGCTGGCAGACGACACAAACAAGTCTGTGGGAGATATAAATTCTTTGATCAAGGGCATTCAAAATGAAGTTGAAAGCGTTTATTCCGTTGTCCGGGAAAATGCCTCCAGGGTAGATGACGGGATTTCTGCGACCAGAAATATAGAAGCAAACCTGGAAAGAATCGATTCATCCTTTAATGACGTGTTCGGCATGATGGACAGCATCAGCCAGCTTTCCAAGCAGGAGGTTCAAATAGCACAGAATGTGGGAGACCAGATACAGGAGGTTGAAGATGTAATAATCCAGACTTCCAAATCCGTTGACGATGTGTGTTCCTCTGTCCATCAGCAAAAGCAGAACATGGAGGATATCTCCTCTTTGGGCACCCGCCTGAATGAAGCCTCCACCTGTCTTGCCAACCTCTTCGCCAATGAAACCGAAGCTCTGGAGACTGTTGGAAATGAAGCCCCGGAAAAGGCCCGGAATTCTCTGAGCATTATAAAAGAAGAGTTGTGCACAAGGTCGGAAATAATCAACACAAAGGATTCCGGTATTCATGAAGCCATTTTAAACGAATTTATGGAAAAGTACGGTTTTGTTGAAGCAGCCTGGACAAATGACCGCAAGGGCAGATTTATCTGTTCAATTCCCAAGGCAGGTATAGCCAATGCCAACATCCGGGAATGGTTTAAGCACAGTATCGGCGGCGAAGATTTCATATCCTCCATATATATTTCCGCCATAACCAGAAATCCCTGCGTTACCGTATCCTCTCCAATCAAAAACAGCTCGGGAGAAATTGTTGGTGTGGTTGGTATAGATATAAGCATCAAATAGCATTAATTTAAACGAAGTAAACAACAGTGAATAATTTATAGCTTGACCTGCAGTAATTTATGCACTAAAATCCTCCAAACTTCATATACTGAATAGAGTAAAAAGATTGCACGGATACATTGTTGAAACGCTTTTTACCTGATCGAATGGGACAATGGTGTCTGGCCGGTATTTATCCTTTATTGGCCTGATTATGTTATTTGTCCTTTTGTTTTGATTATTAATTCAGTATCAGATTTTGGAGGAAGTTTTATGTGCTCAATTCTCGGATTAATTAATTTTAAAGATTCAACTTCTGAAATTACCCAGTCAGTTTTAAATGAAATGAGGAAAACAACCGCCCACAGGGGCCCTGATCAAAATGGCTTCTTTCGAACCGACTGCGTCTGCTTTGCACATAACAGGCTTGCAGTAATCGACGTAGAAAACGGATTGCAGCCAATGTCCGCTGTTTTTGAAGGAAAAAGCTATACCATTGTTTACAACGGTGAAATATATAATGCCGATGAACTGCGCAAGGAGCTGATTTCCTCCGGAGTGAATTTCACTACTCACTGCGATACCGAAGTTGTGCTGTATTCGTACATAATCTGGGGACAGAGCTGCTCTGAAAAGCTTAATGGAATATATGCCTTTGCAGTTTATGATGATGATAATAAGAGAGTCTATTTGTCAAGGGATAGAATGGGAGTAAAACCCTTTTTCTATACCCGGCTTGACAATACCCTGATTTTTTCCTCGGAAGTCAAAGCTATTTTAAAACATCCTAAAATAAAAGCCGAGCTGGATAACGAAGGCATCTGGCAAATGCTTTTTCTTTCTCCCATGCGGCCATCCGACAACGGCATCTTCAAGAATATATATGAGATTGCTCCCGGCCATCACGGCGTTTATGATATAGATGGCTTGAAGCTGCACAGTTACTGGTCCTTGGAGGCATATGAGCTGGAGGACGGCGAGGAAACTGTTCTCGAAAAAACAAAGTTTCTTCTGACGGATGCCATAAAACGACAGCTTGTATCGGATGTGCCTCTTTGTACTTTTTTATCCGGAGGCCTTGACTCCTCCGTAGTTACCGCCGTGGCTAAAAAAGACAAGAAAAACGGTGCTTCTCTTTCCACCTATTCCTTTGAATACGAAGGCAATCAGCAGCATTTTGAGGCTTCCAGCTTCCAGCCTGAAAGCGACGATGCATATGCCGTGTGGCTGGCAAACTATCTTAAGACCAACCACACCGTACTTACTGCGGGACAGGAGGATATAGCATTTTTGCTCAATGACGCCGTAAGGTACAGGGATTATCCCGGAATGGCGGATATTGACTCTTCTCTTCTTTACTACTGCCGGGAAGTGAAAAAACGCCACACGGTTGCTCTCAGCGGAGAGTGCTCAGATGAAATCTTTGGGGGCTATCCCTGGTTTTACAGGCCTGAAATGCTGAACAGGGACTTTTTCCCCTGGATTCATGACCCGGAATCCAGAGTATTCCTGTTCAAGCCTGATTTTGCAAAGCCGAAGGAAGGGTTTGAATTTGTAAGGCAGATGTATCTGGACAGTAAAAATGCCTGCCCGCTGGTCCCAGGTGACACAGAGGAAATGAAGACCAGCAGGATTGCCACCTGGCTGTCGGTGAACTGGTTCATGACTTCCCTGCTGGAACGGAAAGACAGGATGTCTATGGCCAGCGGCCTTGAGGTGAGAGTACCCTTCTCCGACCACAGAATTTTGGAATACGTCTATAATGTACCCTGGAATATCAAGTTCAAGCACAAGGTTGAAAAAGCCCTTCTGAGAAATGCCATGGCAGAGTACCTGCCTGACAAGATTCTCAACAGGAAAAAGAGCCCCTATCCCAAGACTCACAATCCTGAATATGAAAAAATTGTTACCCGGCTGTTTGAGGAGGTATTTTCCGACAGCAAATCCAGGCTCAGGGATATTCTACACCAGGATGCCCTGACACTGCTGCGCTCAGGCAGCAACATTACCTGGTTCGGACAATTGATGGGGCGCCCGCAGTTGATAGCCTGGCTGCTGCAGTTGGAATACTGGTTCAAGGAGTATGATATAAGGCTGGTGTAGGTTTTTAGCCTGCAGTCGGCCGGCTTGGCTTGGTTTCTGGTTTGTATAAGCCTGCTGAGACCAAAGCTCAGACCAGACAGGAGAAAATCTGAGAGTAATTGAAAAGAGCAAAAGCACCAGTCTTACGATGCTTTTGCTCTTTATAAAAAAGTAAATATTTCTAAAAGTTTACCGCTGCTCCTCCTCAATGGGTAAATCCGCATTTTGTACAAGTACCCGTTATAGGTGTGCATGTTTCATCTATTCCTCACCCTATACTTTCACCCCATGAAATTAAGCCAGATTGATAGGTAGAATGAGCAAATATATATTGCGTAGCTACTACAGTCAAACTAATTATAATTGACAATATAGTTATTAATCTATTTTTCAATCTTTTTCTACCTCACTTTTCATTTTTTCTAATTCACTTTCCAAAGCCTTAAGTCCATAGGCTTCTGGCAATATTGTGGCCGAATTGGGGAATTCAACTTTATAGTCCTTTAGCAAAGCCTCCCTAAGATTTGAATCAGCATTCTCTGCTCTGATGTTAAGAAATTCTCTAAACTGTCCAACCTGTTTAACGGCATAGCTCTCCTTTGCTACATCCACCACTCTGATTACACAAGTATTAACGCCTAAAATCCAGAATGTATTAACTGCTTCTTCTGCCTTTTTCATGAACAGGATTAGTTTATCATCATTTTTAAACAGCGGGTAATCCTTAATTGTATATTTTGAATTCCCATCCTGAAGCAAATATATTTCTTCCGGATTATCAATTTGATTATTTTTATATACTTTCTCCAGTTTAGCTTTAAATAGTGTCTTCTCAGCCGGTTCATCCATTTCCTCTAACCATTCGGTAATTTTTATCTCGGCTACAAGGTCTGCCTTTTTATATACCTTTTCAAGATCGTAAGCATTCACACTTGCAGACATTTCACCTTTCTGGCCAACTTGATGGGGCGTATTTTTAACCGCTACAGTATTCTGATTACTGCAGCCACCAAGCATAAGAGCTATAGAAATTAAGCCAATGATAAATATCTTTCTCATCAGGATTCCTCCATATATGTAATTATTTTACATAATATTAGTTCACTATGTCAAACATGAGAGACGTGGAACATAATCCACCTCCAGACAAATACGTATTCTTTGAATTCTCTCTTTTCTATAGCCACTATAAACAACTTTGCATTGAGTTATATTTATGCAATTTAAGGTAAATACCTCTTGATTACTCTATTGGTAAATGCTATCCTATACATAGATAATCTATGTATAGGATAGCACATTGATATATCCGTATAGGAGGATGTAAATGAAGATTAACAAGGAACTTATGAAGGGTAGCACATCAATACTTATCCTTACCCTGTTGGAGAACGAGAACATGTATGGCTACCAGATGGCGCAGGCACTGAAAAAGAAATCAGAGAATGTTTTTGATTTGAAGGAAGGCACCCTATACCCCATGCTGCATGGACTGGAGAATGAAGGCGCTGTTGAGTCCTACTGGTCTGAAGCCGAAAATGGTAAGCGCAGAAAGTATTACAAAATAACTAAAGAAGGAAGAAAACTGTTAAAGCATAAAAAAAATGAGTGGAATACCTATGCTAAGGCAGTAAATTCTATAATTGGAGGGACTTGCTTTGAATAAAAAAATAATTACTTTTCTTGATGATGTATGCATTCATATAAAATGCAAAGCGGTACACAAGGATATCCGCGATGAACTCACTAACCATATTTACGAGCTGAAAGAAGAATATGCCAACAGGTCGCCGGATGAGGAAAAAGCTCTTGAAATGGCAATATCCGCCATGGGTAACTGTGATGAACTGGGAAGCCGGCTTAATAAACAACACAAGCCGGAAACAGAATGGTCTCTTATTGGGCTGACCGCTATTATTGCAGTGATTGGCGGGATTATCATGTATATGAGCAGTATGTTTGATTCATTACAGGCTGTAAGTTTTGAAAGGTATTTATTTTTCGCGGTTATTGGTATGGGTGTATTGGCAGGACTCTACTTTTTTGACTACACAAAACTTAAGAAGCTGGCGTTTCCAATATATTTAATTACTTTCATATTACTGCTTTTTACTCTATATAAAGGGGCTACCTTCAACGGTAGAAGTTTTTTGACCATAGGTGGGATTTCCGTATCCTCTGATTATGTACCAATAATGTTTTTGGCTGCCATTACAGGATTTATGGAAAAAGGCCGTGGTAAAGGAGGTATGGCTGTTGCAGGCATACTTTCACTGGCGCTTATTTCTTTAATCCCCGTAATCGCTTTACCCAACTTAACAGTAGCATTTGTTCTGATGATTTGCTATGCTGTTTTGATTATATCCTCAGTCATCAAAAACCATTTTGGCGGTTATAGAAAACTTCAACTGGCTTCTTTGGGAGGCATAGGTATTTTATTCATTTCTATCATAACTTTTGGTATTATATCTGAACCATATAGACTTGAGCGTATATCCTCCTTTATAACACGAGGACAGTCTGACCCTTCCGGAGCAGGCTGGCAACAAGTAATGGCCGATAAATGGCTTTCAGCATCAACCTTGTTTGGCAAAAGTGCCGAGACAGTCAATGGATATAGTATAGACAGGGGCATGCCCGGCCTCACTACAAACTACGTACTTATAAATGTTATTGCCACACTTGGCTGGGTGGTCGGGATTGCATTGGTCCTGGCAATAGCTGTGTTTATTGGGAGAATGTTTGTGACAACCAGAAAAATTAAAAATGCTTATGGCTTTTATCTGTCACTGGGTGCCTGCACGATTTTATCGGCACAGTTTGCAATCAGCGTCTTAATCAACTTTAATCTGCTTCCTTTGACGGATATCAGTCTGCCATTTGTCTCATATGGTGGAGTGGGATATATTGCAAACATGGCTCTTGTGGGTATAATCCTGTCTGTATGGCGGAGAAATAATTTAATAAGCGGATCGCATAAAAAAATTTCCCAGAGCAAAAACAGGTTCATCAGCTTTGAAGATGGAAAACTTATTATTAGTTTCAAATAGCTCAGCAGGAGATATGCTTACCGCCTGAAAACCAAGACTGTACCCGCCACTTATAGCCGTGAGGTACATTTTCCCCGCCTCGTTACAGTATAACCAGGTTGGTTCGAATCTTTCCAAATACATTCTGATACATTTTTTGAGAGATTTGAGCCAACCAACTATAATCCTTAAAGTTCACCCTGTCAAACATGAGAGACATGGAACATAATCCACATTATAAGCCATCTCATTATGTAAATATGCAGTATTGGTTGGCTCCGCCTATTGCAAGGTATATTCTTATTTGTTGTCATAGCCGGGGGATGCAGTTAATTCTAACAATGCATCTCACTTAGTCAAAAAAAACCACACCCATAAATATCAGATTTTAATGTCTAACATTTATGGTGCAGTCAATTTCAGTAGCATTTACGGTTTCAATATTTATTTAAATGTGGAAATATATTAATATTATTCAATGCTTACTCCGGCACTTGCATAGCCAACTACAGTGTTGACCAGAGATACTCCGGCTGCCTCGGCATAAAATACCAGCAGTAATCGTGTCTGTGCAGTTACAGGTATTGCTAATCCAGTGGTAATACCGCTTGCAATAGCACCTACGGAAACCAATCCGGTGAGTGTCGGTGTTAAAGTAACAATTGCCGGCAGTGGTGAAAAGATGTTATTAGGTGTAGCTGATGCAAATAATTGTGCCCTGATAGTTATGGTTGAACCAATTAACCCCAGTGCCGCAGTAGTGCTGAAAAAAGCAGATACTGAAGTGATAAATCCATCTCGAGGAACAGAAAATGCAAAATTTGTAAGTGTTCCTGCTGCATTAGTAAGATCAATTGTTGAACCAAGAACTGTAAGACCCGGTGCAGAATTTCCAAATCCTATAAAAGACGGTATACCTACCAAACCGCCTAAAATAGTAGTCATATTAATAGGGATCCCTGATGCAAATGGTATAATAGCACCACCACCTGCTCCTGTAGCTCCTGTTGCTCCGGTGGCTCCTGTAGCTCCTGTGGCTCCAGCTTCTCCGGCTGCTCCTGTTGCTCCTGTTGCTCCTGTTGCTCCTGTGGCTCCTGTGGCTCCTGTGGCTCCTGTGGCTCCTGCTTCTCCGGTTGCTCCTGTTGCTCCTGTTGCTCCGGTGGCTCCGGCTTCTCCGGCTGCTCCGGTTGCTCCTGTAGCTCCTGTGGCTCCTGTAGCTCCGGTTGCTCCTGCTTCTCCGGTGGCTCCTGTAGCTCCTGTAGCTCCTGTGACTCCAGCTTCTCCGGTTGCTCCTGTAGCTCCAGTTGCTCCTGTGGCTCCTGCTTCCCCGGCTGCTCCGGTTGCTCCAGTTGCTCCTGTGGCTCCTGTGGCTCCTGTGGCTCCTGCTTCTCCGGCTGCTCCGGTTGCTCCTGTGGCTCCTGCTTCTCCTGTTGCTCCGGTTGCTCCCGTTGCTCCTGTGGCTCCTGTGGCTCCCGTTGCTCCGCCTCCTGGGCCTGTTGCTCCGGTTGCTCCCGTTGCTCCTGCTTCTCCGGTTGCTCCGGTTGCCCCTGTTGCTCCAGTTGCTCCAGTTGCTCCAGCTTCGCCCGTTGCTCCGGTTGCCCCTGTTGCTCCGGTTGCTCCTGCTTCGCCCGTTGCTCCGGTTGCCCCTGTTGCTCCCGTTGCTCCGCCTCCTGGGCCGGTTGCTCCTGTTGCTCCGGTTGCTCCGGTTGCTCCTGCTTCGCCCGTTGCTCCGGTTGCTCCCGTTGCTCCCGTTGCTCCCGTTGCTCCGCCTCCTGGGCCGGTTGCTCCAGTTGCTCCTGTGGCTCCGGTTGCTCCAGTTGCTCCAGTTGCTCCTGTGGCTCCTGTGGCTCCGCCTCCTGGGCCGGTTGCTCCTGTGGCTCCCGTTGCTCCGGTTGCTCCTGCTTCGCCCGTTGCTCCGGTTGCTCCGGTTGCTCCTGCTTCGCCCGTTGCTCCGGTTGCTCCGGTTGCTCCCGTTGCTCCCGTTGCTCCCGTTGCTCCGCCTCCTGGGCCGGTTGCTGCAGTTGCTCCTGTGGCTCCTGTGGCTCCTGTGGCTCCTGTGGCTCCTGTGGCTCCGCCTCCATTAAATTCAAGAATATTTCTCATTTTTGAATTTAATGAAAATTGGTTCTGTGCCACGCTGTCAAGTACATCTCTAACACTGTCATTTACAGCAAGAACATCATTAACAGTTGCAGCAGGTCCACTTATCCCTGGAATCGTACCAAGAACATATTGTATTTTTTCTCCTTCTGCATTAACTATATGGCTTAATCCAAGTTCTTCCATAGCTATGGAAGTCAGGATAAGATTTACTGCCTCATCCCTTGTGATTGCAGGACTTAGATTCGGAAAACTCGGTTGTGACATGATTTTAAATACCTCCTACGGTTACATAATAATATAATACATTTATATATTATGTAGATTAGTGCTCAGTTGTTCTTGATTACATAATGGTATAAATATATTCTCGATACCTATTTGTAATCCTTATATATGGATATCGCATGTTTAAAATCTTCAAATGCCTCGTCTTTTTTTCCCGTTTTTTCATGGCACATGCCAATATAATACCAGGCTTTATAACTTCCACAACCAACTAATGTTAAGTACTTATAATTTTGCTCTCCTAATTTGAGACAATGTTGAAAAATAGTTATGGCATCTTCATACATCTTTTTTTCATAAAAAATAAGTCCTTTATAAAAATGAAGATCCACATAATCCGGATATAATTCTATAGCCTTTTCAATTCCAGGCCATGCGCTATCATAGTTACTGCTAATTATTAAAATATCATATTTTAATTTATATGCTATGGCAGGAGGTATTTGTTTATTATTCAAAAATCCCCATATAGCTGCATTAACCTGATTAAATGCCATTTCATATTTCCCGGCACGGTAGTATTCACTGGCAATATGATAGTCAACCCACGGATTATCTTCAGCTTTTGCTTTAACCTTCTGAAGTATCTGAATATTTCTTTCACTCTTTTTTTTCCCTTCATTAACTTCATCCAAATAACCATAATGGTATATTTGAGCAATTTGAAGCATATCTTTTTTATAGTCCGGAGTAAACCCCTTAATATCTGGATATTCGTGGATATCACCAACAAACTTATAACCTTTATTATTTCTAAATAGCCTATGGGAACAAAAAGTATAAGCTCTGCCCGCATCAACAGGGAAATTACCATAATAGCTTACAATAGGAACTGCTAAAGCATCTTTTTCATATAAACGAAGTATATTTAAAAACAGCTCCATATCTTCTATTTTCATCTCCTCATCCGCATCCAACCACAGTATCCATTCACCTTTTGCCTTTTTTATTCCATAATTCCTTGCATCAGCAAAACTATCCCTCCAAATATAATCAAAAACTTTAGCGCCAAAGGATATACATATTTCCTTGGTACTATCACTAGAACCTGTATCGACTATGATTATTTCATCAACAGCCCTATATATACTTTGTAAACAGTTTTCAAGCCAGCGTTCTTCATCTTTTACTATCATGCACAATGATATAGATGGATGTTCTTCCATAAGTCAACCTTTCTCAATGCTTTAATCAGTTAATTAGTTTCTTTCTATTACAGTGTATGAATAATTCTAATGAAATGTATCTATCGAACATGCTCCCAATTCTCTTTGCATGAATATAATAATGAAGTATTAATATATAATGGAAGTGAACTAAATATATGATTACAGTAAGTCTATGCATGATCGTCAAAAATGAAGAGCAGGTTTTGGCACGCTGCCTTGATTCAATTTCCAGTGAAGTAGATGAAATCATTATAATGGATACAGGTTCCAGCGACGAAACAAAATCTATAGCCCGTCGGTATACCAACATGATTTATGATTTTGAATGGATAGATGACTTTGCCGCCGCACGCAATGCAGCCTTTGCCAAGGCAAATATGGATTATATTCTTTGGATGGATGCAGATGATGTATTTGAAGCTGATCAATTAAATAAATTCGCAGAATTGAAAAAAAGTCTTAATCCGGATGTAGATTCGGTTTCGATGAATTACATTCTTTCATCCGATGAATATGGTAACATACAATTTAAAGTAAGACGAAACCGTCTCGTAAAAAGAGCTAACAACTTTAGATGGATTGGTGCAGTTCACGAATATCTTGAGGTGTATGGAAATACCCTTCAAAGCGATATTTCGGTGACTCATAAAAGCCTTTCTCATGATGGAGACAGAAATCTGAATATATATGAAAAACGTTTAGCACGGGGAGAAGAATTTTCGCCCAGAGATCTGTATTACTTTGCAAACGAACTGTTTGACCATAGGATGTATCCACGGGCAATTAACCTCTATGAACAATTTTTATCCGGCGATAAGGGATGGGTAGAAGATAATATTTCAAGCTGCTCGAAGTTGGCAGATTGTTACCATTATATGGAAAATTATGAATCTGAACTTCAATCCGTTTTGAGATCTTTCCGTTACAGCAGTCCTCGCCCGGAATTTTGCTGCAGACTCGGGTATTATTTTTTACAAAAAAACAATGTGCTTTCAGCTACTTTTTGGTATAAAACAGCAGTGCAAGAGCAATCTGAGGAAACCTGGTTCAGCAATCCTACATATTCCACATGGCTCCCACACCTTCAACTATGTGTATGCTATGATCGAATTGGAAATCATAAGCTGGCATACCTTCATAGCGAAGTTGCTCGCCAATATCGTCCTGATGACCAAAGAATATTATCCTGCCAGCAATATTTAAAATCAATTCTGAACAGCAATGAACAGCAATGATATTTAACAGAAAGAATTACAAAACGCAGTGAAGCTGATAACACTGCGTTTTATTAATTTGTAGTATTTTTTAATCAACTTTCGCACTTAATTAATAGCAATTTCCTGTAGTTTTAATACGGCGGCTACAAAAGAAATTCAGATTTGATTGTTTTTATCCTCACTAACTAATCTATCTTCTTTTACTTCTCATTTTTACAATCAGCTTATATATTTTACAATGTTACTTCTAAAATAACAATGTTAGCCTGTACTGGTGTAAAACCATAGCCCACCGTTTCTCCTGTAACATTGACCAGTGTCAGGATAGACGGTGTTTCTCCCACAGTAATCAATGCGCTGCCATTCACCTGAGTGGAAACTATTGGTGCTGAACCTAATATTCCCCCAATGCCATTCAACTCCAAAGCAAATGAAATTGATGTGGAAGGAGGACATGCACCCTCAATGGCAATCCACCACGTCACGAAATAATTTCCGACAGCCGATATTGTAAATTCACCTGTTAATGGATTGTAGTCTATATTGGGACTTTGGTCATTAAGCAAAGTATCAAAAATAACATTATCCCCGTTATTTACAGTTCCTCCGCCATTTGCCAAAAGCTGTGCCTGAATTCCTCTTAACTGTGTTGTTGCTCCTGTAGCTCCTGTTGGGCCTGCTGCCCCGGTAGCTCCCGTTGCCCCTGCGGGGCCTGCTGCCCCGGTGACTCCCGTTGCTCCTGCCGGGCCTGCTGCTCCTGTAGCTCCTGCCGGGCCTGCTGCTCCTGTAGCTCCTGCCGGGCCTGCTGCCCCGGTAGCTCCCGTTGCCCCTGCGGGGCCTGCTGCTCCTGTAGCTCCCGCTGCTCCTGCCGGGCCTGCTGCTCCGGTGACTCCCGTTGCTCCTGCCGGGCCTGCTGCTCCGGTGGCTCCCGTTGCTCCTGCCGGACCTGCTGCTCCGGTGGCTCCCGTTGCTCCTGCCGGACCTGCTGCTCCGGTGGCTCCCGTTGCTCCTGCCGGACCTGCTGCTCCGGTGGCTCCCGTTGCTCCGGTGGCTCCCGTTGGACCTGTTATACCATTTGCGCCTAGAAATTGACGTGTATTTCTCATCTTTGTATTTAAAGATAATTGATTCTGTGTAATACTATCCAGCACATCACGAACACTTTCATTGACATTCAGTATATCACTGACTGTTGACTGTGGACCGGTTATTCCGGGAATTGTTCCAAGGACATACTGTATTTTTTCTCCCTCTGCATTAATAATATGGCTTAATCCAAGTTCTTCCATAGCTATGGAAGTTAGTATAAAATTCACTGCTTCATCCCTTGTAATCGCTGGACTCACAGTTGGGAAACTTGGTTGAGACATGGTCAAAACCTCCTTTATATGAATATTAGTAAAATTAATTAAATATTTGCCTGCACTTTATAAATATCCAAGTATTTTAATCCAACAATAACCTTATCTTTTTTTATAGTTCCTAATATAAAAACAAACTATGACAAACCACTTATAGGTATTTTGTTCAGGTATGTCATCAAACTTATCTTATGCAATTTGTGTGATAACAAGATGCGCTGAAACAGGCCTTGTTCCGCCAGCAAGAGGTGTAATGGTCAGTGCAGGAGTGTTGCCAGCAGGATTACGTACAGTAAGTATTGAATTGACTACGGCTGTATTTACAAGAGCCATACCTACTATCTGAGAAGTACCCGTTGCTCTACCAACTACTGTATAATCAAGGTCAGTGCCATTAAGTGTTAATATAAGTTGGCCTGCTTCTGTCACACTAACCTGAAACAGTATCTGATAAGTACCAATTTCAGATAAGTTAAATGTGCTGGGTCCAGTACGAGTAATAACATCACCACTAGTAGGTCCATCTTGCGGAAAACTTACATCCGCACCTGGAGCAACTGTAGCTGCATTGTCTGGAGGCATCAGTGCGAAAAAATCCGCAAAGCTTAATATCCCACCAGGGGTTCCTGTTGGTCCGGTGGCTCCGGCTGGGCCTGTTGCTCCCGTTGCTCCCGCTGGGCCTGCTGCTCCCGTTGCTCCGGCTGGACCTGTTGCTCCTGTGGCTCCCGCTTCTCCCGCTGGGCCTGTTGCTCCTGTTGCTCCCGCTGGACCTGTTGCTCCTGTGGCTCCCGCTTCTCCCGCTGGGCCTGTTGCTCCCGCTGGACCTGCTGCTCCCGTTGCTCCGGCTGGACCTGTTGCTCCTGTGGCTCCCGCTTCTCCCGCTGGGCCTGTTGCTCCTGTGGCTCCCGCTGGACCTGTTGCTCCTGTGGCTCCCGCTGGGCCGGTTGCTCCGGTCGCTCCCGCTTCTCCCGCTTCTCCCGCTTCTCCCGCTGGTCCTGTTGCTCCCGTTGCTCCTGCTTCGCCCGTTGCTCCCGTTACTCCCGCTGGTCCTGTTGCTCCCGTTGCTCCCGCTGGGCCCGCTGGTCCCGTTGCTCCCGTTGCTCCCGCTGGGCCCGCTGGTCCCGTTGCTCCCTCTGGGCCGGTTGCTCCTGTGGCTCCTGCTTCGCCCGTTGCTCCCGTTGCTCCGGTGGCTCCTGTGGCTCCTGTTGCTCCGGCTTCTCCTGTTGCTCCGGTGGCTCCGGTGGCCCCTGTTGCTCCGGCTTCTCCTGTTGCTCCGGTGGCTCCGGTGGCCCCTGTTGCTCCCGTTGCTCCGGTGGCTCCTGTGGCTCCCGTTGCTCCGGCTTCTCCTGTTGCTCCGGTGGCTCCGGTGGCCCCTGTTGCTCCGGCTTCTCCTGTTGCTCCGGTGGCTCCGGTTGCTCCTGTTGCTCCGGTGGCTCCTGTTGCTCCGGTTGCTCCTGTTGCTCCGGTTGCTCCTGTTGCTCCTGATTGCCCCCGTACATTTCTCATCTTGACATTTAATGATAGTTGATTCTGCGCGATACTATCAAGTACATCACGAACACTTTCATTGACAGCAAGAACATCACTCACTGTTGACTGAGGTCCACTTATTCCTGGAATTGTACCAAGAACATATTGTATTTTTTCTCCTTCTGCATTAATTACATGGCTTAGTCCAAGTTCCTCCATCGCTATGGAAGTCAATATTAAATTTATCGCTTCATCTCTTGTAATCGCTGGACTTATATTCGGAAAACTTGGTTGGGACATAGTCAAAACCTCCATTAATGTTTACATAACTTTTTATTATACTTTACATATTATGATTAATAATGCTTTATTGTTCTGCCAGATACTTAGTACATGTTTTTTATGTTAATATTCCTTTCAAACTATGTAGGAAGAAGTTCTTTAAGATTATATGGAAAAGAAAAGAAACGAAACTAGCCGGCTTTTATGATACCAGTTATTATGAATCAAACGACATTGCTTAGATTTGGCAATCTGTATTTGGTGAACCCGAATAGACATAACCTATACGGTATTTTGGTTACCGTAGCCACCAAACATAAGGACTATAGAAATTAAGCCAGTGATAAATAATATTTTCAAAAGACTTCCTCAATATAGGAGAAATTAAATAATCTCCTTCTGATAATAAACCAATGTCAGTTTATCATTAATTTTTTCTGTTTTACCGGTAAATATATATCCTGCCTTTTCATATACATGCCTGTTGTAAGGCATATCCTCCAGCGTTTCCAAACACCATTTTTTTGCGTTGGGAAACTTTTCTTCCGAAAACCTGATGACTGCCTGCCCGATACCCATACCTTGATATTTCGGTAATATATTGATGATATGGAGATAGTAATATTCCATTTCATCCATTTTTCTTATACTTATGGAGCCAACCCATATGTCTTTTAGCAGGATTTTAAAAAAATCTTCATTTTCAATCTGCCATTTTATACGTTCCAGGCTGGCCATAGCAGGACTTGTTTCATAATCCTGATATCGTTCCAGGTGAGGCAAAAAACAAATTTTTTGAATTTCCAGAAGCCTTTCCGCATCACTTGGTTCAGCTTTTAATAAACTAATGTTCATCATATTCCACCTTCTGACGTATAAATTGGATTAAAATTTGAAACTGTCTTGATGACCTAAATAGGGAAAACGTGCTATGACTGGGATTTTGACGAAATACAAATTAACTATTATGTAAGCTCTTCAAGTGAATTAATTACCCGATAGCCTTTTACCACACTCAATATTTTCTGCAGAATATAATATTTTTTGTTCCTGCATAGCAAGACCGCATTTATTCCAAGTTTCCTGGCACCCAGGCAGTTATTGACATTATCATCTACAAAAATACACTTGCCTGGTCCGACCTTTAATTCTTCCAAAGCAGTCAAGAACATTTTTTCATTTGGTTTTGCAGCTCCAACTATTGAAGAAATAACAAAGGAAGAAAAATAGGAATAAAGGTGGCATGAAGGAAAACATCCTTTAGTGATGGCCACGCATCCGAAACAACTGCAAGCTTATATCTTTTATAAAGAATTGGAATCACATTGATTGCATCAGCAAAGAATTCAAATATTCACCAGCTCTTGAAAATGCAAGATTTCTTTTTTCAAAACTGATACTTTCATATTTACTTTTATCCACATAAGAAAAAAATTGGGACGGTATAAACCAATGACCAGTTTTAGGAGCATTTAGTACTCTTCCTGAATCCAAAAGAACTGCTTCAATATTAATCCGTATCATTTCCTCTCCTTGCAGCTTTAGATTTTCACATTAATAAAAAACTACCATTCAGATTAATTTGTTACAGATAGTACCCTATCCGGAAGGCTCCACTTTCAATCGGTTCATATTAAATCCAATTGCTTCTTTGCCACAGATTTTGCTTCTCTATGGCTGATGATATCCTCCGGTCCCAGGGTACTGCACAGCAACGGGGAATCAGGAGCATACTTTTCCGAATGCTTATTGACAACCTTTGAACTGTGATTGGCATAGCAATACTTACACCCGTTAAGGCAGGTATTATACATACCAATATCCACACTTGACACACATCCGCACTCAGGTCTTTGATTTTTATCCTTATCAGCCTTTAACGGACACCCGATAATTTTGGAAATAAGCTCATCATCCACACATTTTGCATGTCCGATTCCAAGGTGACTCAGTTCAATACCTTCTGCACAGGTATCAAGCTTAAGTCCATATCCGGAAGCAATTTCAAATAATTTCCCGGCAAGGGCCTCTTTCTCGTTATAAGTCAAAGAGACAATATCAAGCTGCTCAATATTTTTTTTAATTTTACTATAGAAATCTATAAAGCTTATGGTGCATTTTTGTGTATAATCTTTCAAGTGCTGTGCAAGCTTTTCAAAATATGCAATATGATAATCAATTGTGTATATTGGGTTTATTAAAATCGGATCGTATCTCCAGATGACTTTTTCAGCACCTATTTTGTCTGATAATCTTCTAAAGGTGTCTATTACTTCATCATTTTTTGAAGGGACATTTTGCTCCACATCTTTTCCATACGAATTCAAGGAAAACTGAAAATAGTATTTATAGTTTTTCAGCTCATCCAGCCTTTCCAACATAGGCTTGGGATTTTTAGACCAAAATACAATACAGTCAATAACCTCGGGAGAAAGGTCAATTCTGCTTACCTGGTGTATATTCATAGGATTTCTTACCAGGAGAAACCTATCCTTGATTCTGTTGAAAAACCAGTCAGAGTAATATGTGGGAATATCAGTCCTTCTGCTTGCACTTATGATCATATTATTACTTCCTATACTCAAATATTATTGACTTATTTACATATGTCTTTGGGTATACTGCCAGATTGTCTGGAAATTCAAATATATTACCAGTATTATTAATAGGTATGTATCCTCCATTATACGCTTTTTCAATCGGGAAATAAAACTGGGTGCACCGAGAAAATAAATTTTTTATTTCAGAGTCAAACCAATCCCTTCCGAAATCCCGATGATTTACTTCATTAAAAATAAAATAGCTGCCATTATTCATCTTATTTATTTCATTCTTCAGTATATTTAATAATGCTGTACCACTATTTACATCATTTCTCTTGATTGTAGAAAAGACCTTGCACATAAATACTATATCATAGCCCGCTAAAGAAAAGCCATTTAATAAATTCCGTGTTTCATAATCTCTATTTTGGTAAGCCTCTCTCAACCCATTCCAACTAATTTCCATATCGTATCCGGTATAGTCAAAAGTGATGTTTAAATTATTATCGTCTATGTATCTATCCAATGCATATGCATCAGGAGAAAAACCACATCCCAGAGAAAGTACCCTGATGCTACGTCCATTGAATTCTCTTTCAAGAAGTTGAGAAGCACTTAAATAATGATAAATTTCGCTGGCATAAGCCGGACCATAATTCATTGTATAATAGCAGAGCTTTTTTTGGCAATTATAGCTGTCTGCTCTTGAATAGTAATCTTCTCCCAGGCAATCATAACATGAGCAAATCCTACCATCATCATGGCAGCAATCAGATGCCAGAAATATGTCATTGCAACTTCCTGTTAATGTCTCAATACTCATTATAAATCCTCCGTAAATACAATATAGAAATCTATTACTATTTTTACATTATATTCCTTATAATGATTTATTTCAACATTATTTACCTTTACTACTTATTCCAAATCTATGGTTTTCTTGCCATATATAAATCAATAGTATCATATACTTTTATGCTGTTATTAAAATCATGAATCGCGTCCCGTATTCCATTAAAAAACTGTGATTTTACCGGCTCCGGCAGCGCAATATGGTCAGAATATGTGCTTATCAAAGCAATATAAGCCTCTGCGTTAAATTCTCTTACTTGCCTGTACAGCCGGCATTCCGCCTCAATAAAACCATATTTCTCAATAGTGCCGATTATTTTTTTATACCTCTCCTGAGGATTATTCAACTCAGCTTCAGCCTTTTTCATGCTTCCGGGGCCAAAATATTTCTCATATACCTTCTGCATTTTCAAATGCAGTGGGTCATTAAAGCTTTTAGGGGCTGGCTTATTCCAGAAAACCGATATAGCTCCTCCGCTTTTTAAAATATGGAACACTTTTGGATAGCCGATTTCCTCCGGAATCCAATGAAAGGCAGTCCCTGAAAACACCAGGTCGAACTTGTTGTTTTGCAAAGGTATTTTTTCAAAATCGGCATTTTCTATACGAAAGTTCTTATAAGACCTGAATTTGTTCCTTGTATACTCCGTAAAATTTTCTCCAAGCTCTATTGCCAGAACGGGGCTGCCCGTATTTAATATGGGTTCGGTGGCCTGCCCTGTGCCACAGCCTATTTCCAGACATTCCGTTTCAGAATTGAGCTTTGAATATTCTATAATATCGTTGAAAAGTTCTTTGCAGTAACGTGGTCTCCATTTATCATAATTTACAGCATCAATATCAAAGGATTTCCTTAAATCCACAATAACCTCCATAGCCTGCCATCCACTCCTGCTTCCCTATCGAAATAGTATAAATCTGATAAAAGGCAGAAGTATTAAAATTCCTGTGAATATCCACGCCCCATATTTGTTCTTCTCCTTATACACCTTGCCAAAGGTCCTGAAAACAAAAATCATGTTGGCAAATGTAAGGCAAATTACAAAAAAGAAAGCATCCATTGTATAATCCGGCCAGTATTTAGCAATATTAAAAAATATAACTACTATTGCCAGCTCAATTGCCAGCATTATTTTCAATACTCTCTCACTCATTTTTTCCACCTCTGTTCAATACTTACAAATAATACTATACACCGAATTAACTCATACTGCAATTCAAACGGCAGCTATCATATGCCGGACAAACGCCGTTCCGGGTCTCATAGCCCGCAAATGCTCTTAACCTGTTAAAGGATTGACTTTAAGGCAGGTTTATTATAAATTAATCTTATATATTTTCCGGAGGTGTCATATGCCATACTTTGAAAGGTCAAACAAATTTGCCAATATACTGATATTTTTCAGTATAATATTCTTTCTCATAGCAGTTGTAGTAATATTTAAAGGCAGCGTCCTGGACCAGGTTTTTCAATACAGCAATGGTAACTATGTAAGTTCGGGCATTTATTTCACAATTTTTATATTATTGTCCGTATTTACCTGTATTGTAGCAATAGCCCTAAAATGTGTAGTAAAAGACGCCAGATATGAATTTGCAGAGATAAAGAGGGAGCTCAGCGGGAAGTCATGATAATTCCCGCCATAGCTCGTTATGAATAGAGCAACATGCCTGTTATATAGCTTCCAACCGGTAAAAATTTATATGCCTGAGTGAAAGCTGGCAGCTTTTTAAGCCAAACTGCCTTGGCTCCATATTTTGTCATTTTCATCACAAAGCGCCTGATTCCCTCGAATCAGGCGCTTATATAAGTTTTTTATCAGTATCGGTTTTCTTACCATATATGGGGCAAATATCTCGCCTAAGGGTACAGCCTATAAAAAATCATGTGTGAATAAAAAAGCAATTCAGCATAAATTAAACGGCGATTCATGTAAATAATCCAACCCCATATTATTATATTAATTTACTACTATTTCCTGGTCATTCCTGTTAAAAAGCCTGACCTCAGAAGGGTCCTCTGACTTTGATGCCCATGATGTAATTCTGCAGAAGGTTATAAACTTCGGTTCTTTCTGTATAGGTATTTTATATTCTTCTATATTTACCCTTGCAGTAATGTAATCAATGGCAAAATCAGGGTTTGATCCGGCCAGAAGCAGATATTTGCCCTTTTTGGTCTCAATAACTTCATACCTTAATGAGTTAAAACCGTCAGTTACGGAAATAATTTTGTATTTATCGTTAATACCTCTTTTTAGTTCGGCATATGCTAAATTATTATCTTGCGAAAGCAGAACAAACTTTTTATTGTCAATATTGCATTCATCTATAGTATTTATTTTTTCAACAGTTTTTTCATATTTATTTTGAAACAGCAATAATTGTTTTTCCATATTTGAGGTATCAACTTTATAATTTGCTGAATATAAAATCATGAAGCCTGCTAAAAACATTAGTATGAACCCAGATATTATAACGATTTTTTTCATCTTACCTCCATGGGCCGACAGTCATGCAAACAGCATACTAATCAAATCCTCAATTAAGGCAAATTCCAGAAGCCGGCTTTTGTCAGTTTCTGAAATTCACTGATAAAACACCTTATACCACCGGTTAAGCGCGCTGAATAAATTCAACACATTTGAAATTGGAGCATCATCCTGGGAGAAAGTCAAACTAACATTAAGGATAATTTCTTCCGGTATTTCCCCATCAATTGCCTCCAATCTATTATGTCCGACTAATAGCTGACATTCCTGCTTGTCAGGGTTGTACTCTCTGAACCTCCGCTGAAATAAGTAGTATGATAAGTAACTAGTCGGTAGGTATAGCCCGAGGTTACATACCAGGTTTTTGACAAATTTACATAACTGCCGTTCTGAGAATTGGACCAGCTCATAATAACTACCCAACTGCCGTTCTTATACTGCTGAAGGCTGGCTGAAATATAGACACTGGTTGCATTTGTGTCTGCCAAAGTTTCTCCGTCAACATAAGCTTTGCCGCCTACAATGTCGAAGCTCTGTGTCGGCTGTATCATTGCAGTCCAGTACAAACTGCTGTCTTGCGCAAAAACATTTGAATTAATCAGTATGCTTAAAACCACCAGAAGAAATAAAGCCATTCCCTTTTTTTTACTTATCATATCCTCTCCCCCATTCTCTTTGGTCTATAGATTTAAAATTGATACAGTGATTTAATATCTACAATATATAAACCGAAAATAAACGGGCTGTGTTACAACATTTTCATATTTTTATTTAATTTTTTTTACACTTTTTGCGATGTTTATGACGGTTTTTTTATCCAGGGTTGAGATAAGGGAAAATGCCGTCGTATCATCATTCCATACCACAGAAGTTCTCTCTTCCCCATCAGAGGCCTTAACAGATAAATATCCTGCATTTGCGCCAATATAAATTTTATCCATCTGCGAATCTTCCGTATCGATAGAAAACGTGCTGGACTTAATTGGATAATAACTGAAATTTATTGTCAGTTTATTGTCTTTGTCAGAATAGATTATTCTTTTAATACTTCCCGTACTTATGGAATTCTTGATGGAAAAACCTCCGGGAATAGATACCGGAAGATATACCGTATCCCAATCCTCCGGTATACGGCTCATTTCAACCTCATTTTCCCTATTATCCTCAGTAAATACAAATGTAGTAAATCCGTCTTTTACGGTAACACACAAATTGAAGAAATTCACCCTGTATGCATCTACTGTTATAAGAAGAGTAATATTCAATATTAATACCAACATAAAACAAACCGCAACTTTTTTGCTCAAGCTCAAGATGTACTTTGTAACTGTCTTTCTCTTCCGAACTCTAAAGAGGGCCAGCATCCTTTTTTCAAATTCTTTTGAAATAGATAGGTTTTGAAGTAATTCCGCCTCAGCAGGCAATTCTTTTCCTGCTCTCTCACACTCAAGTTCCAAGGCATACTCCAAAATATCGCAGAATATCTTGTCTTTCAATTCCTTATTCATCTCTACTCACTCCGCTAAGCTTATTTTTTAGAAAGTTCCTGCCCCTGTATAATCTTATCCTGACATTCTCGTAGCTGATTCCTAATAAATGTGCTATTTCTTCCTCGCTATAGTGGTAAGCAAATCTGAGCATCAAAACATCACTATATTTTTTATCCAAACTTGAAATATTGTCCATTAATTCTTTAATTTTATCGTGGGAAATTACTATCTCTTCTACTGATAAATCCTGGTCTTCGATTTTCTCGGATAATTCATCATATCCATATTCCGAATGCTTTTTTCTCTTGTTGTACATATCAATTGATACATTTCTTACTATAATAACCAAAAAATTACGTGTTTTGTTACAAGCAATATCATTTATGGTATCAATTTTATTCAATAGTCTTAAAAACGACGTATGTACAGCATCTTCCGCAAGCTGCCAATCCTTAAGAATGTTATATGAAGTGTAAAGCATTATATTTTTATGAGCCAGATATAATTCCTCAAACTTTGACCGTCTATCTCTGTTATCCATGTTTAAGATTACCGTCAATATAATTCTCCTTTTTTTCTGTCAAAATATGGTTTCAACTTACTTCTTATTATACTATAATTTGGCTTTGCTGTTTAAAAGTACCATCCGGCTGATAAGCTCAAACGCAGTATGCTTTACAGGTGCTGAAAATGAGATGACTCCCCATAACTGAGGAGCCACGTACCACCAGGTGAGGTTATATAAATTTGAATTTGCTGGTATCCCAACTACAAGTCAAACACTTTATATAATATTTGTGCCGCCTCCGCTTTTGTTATGGCAGTTGAGGGATTAAAAGCCTTTCCCGATTCAATTGTTATTATTCCGTTTTGTACCAGCAACGCTATGGAGGGCCTGGCATAAGTACTTATTTTGCTGTAATCCTTCAGCGCCGACAATTGCTTCACTTCACCCGGACTATTAATGCCTTTATACTTTTTAAGTGCATTTGCTATAATTATTGCAAACTCCTGCCTGGAAATCCTGTCGTCAGGCCTGAATTTCCCATCCTTGCCGCCCCCCAGCAAGCCTGCTTGAGCAGCTAAAGCTATGGCAGAATAATACCTGTTTGACTTTTTTACATCTGTATAATTATTCTTTAAAGCTCCAGCCCCAATATTACCAATTATAAACTCCTTCACCAGCATATCCGCCAGCTCTCCTCTGGTAATACCTGCACCCGGATTGAAATTGTTACCCTTGTCAACACCTACAATACCCTTGGCCGCCAGAACCTCGATATATTTCCTGTAGGCCTCGTAACCCTTAAGGTCACTAAAGCTCACTTTATTTTCTTTAAGGAAATACTTGCTGAAATGCATGGTCGTGAAAACCACTGTTTTTGTCAAGGAATCATAGCATCCGGACATATTTTCAGTTTGTCCCTTTTCATCTAAATAGTAGGCAGTGATTTTTTCGGGGTCCTCTCCCTTTTTTGCCAGGTACGGAAGCCTGACTTCCACCGGCTTGCTGAAGCTGCTTATTTCAGACCTGGTTCCGTCACTGTTTACCACAAACAGCTTAAGGTCAAGCACAGGATTTTTGCCAATAGCCGATTTCTGAACACCCGTCAGATCTTTGATGGCACCGGCCCTTCTAAGCTCAACTGTAATCAAGCTGGCCGTCTTTTTAAACATTTCGGCTGTATCAATGGCTACGGCTCCCATACTGCTTGTAAGCTCAATACGGCTTATTCCCTTCTTCCCCAGGGTCCCCAGCAGTTCGGCAGGAAGGCTAGCTTTGAAAAAGTCAATATTTCCGTCAAGCCCGGTTTCAATTGTAACTTTTGACAGCAGCACCTTGTCTCTGGAACTAAGGCCGGCTGTCTTTAATTCCTTCTTTACATTATCGGCTCTGGTCAATAAACTTTTTATAACACCTTCGGATAAGCTCAAAGTTGCAGTATTTTTGACTACAGACGGTTTCACAGTTTCTTTCCCCAAAGCCTTTATCTCAGCCTTGAGCCTCTGATAGCCTTGTTTGTCCCCAGGCTTTACCGCTTTTCCCGGTGCATCAGGCTGAGTTGCTGCCACTGCCGGAGGCGTTGTTGAAGGAGCTTCAGGTACGGGCGGAACTATCCCCGGAGGCGGGGTGACGGGCGGGGGAGTCACAGGCGGGGGAGTGACCGGCGGAGGAGTAGAATCAACTATTGAAATACTGAATATGGAATCCCTGCCTGCACTAAACCTGAATTTTAGCAGTGCCGTACCGTTTGGCAGCGTCACAAGATAATTTTTGCTTATAGTTATGCTTCCGGCTGTACATGTGTAATGGACATCCTTTATCAGAGTACTGTTTCCGTTATAAATATCTGAAATTGTATTTCCTCTGAAATTTACAGGCACCACGATATCGGCCTGTAAGGAAGGCTTTTTGTCAAAACCGGCTGAATGTAAGACCTGTATGGAGTCATTAACTATATTTATGGTCTTTACTGCCGAGGCTGCCGCTACCTCAGCCTGGACTGCACCCAGCACAAAGGAAGTACCTGCTGTCCCGCTTTTAACGATCACTATACCAGTATCGGAGTTTACCGATACTGCATCCCTGTCACCGGTTACCGACCATAAGGCACTTTGCCTGCCTATTTTGTTTCCATGTGAATCCAAAGAATATGCAAAGTACTCCTGGGTCACATCTCCTGTTTCAGGAAGTGATATGCTGTCAGGCCCCTCTATTTTCATCCCTGCAGGTACAAATGTATATTTCTCCACGTCTGAGAGGACAGTGTGGCTTGAATTGCTGAATCCCCCCAGGGCATATATGTCATTGTTCAGGAAAATGCACTCCAGGGCAGTCCTGTCAGTAAACAGACTGTCAAAGGAGCTCCAAACTTTTGCCTCGCTATCGTAGGCTTCAACAAGTTCAACCTCCGAATAGGAGTCATTTCCGCCGATTATGTATAAATTGCCGCCTGCCACTGCCTGTCCTGCGTTGCATCTCGGCACCGAAATATCCTCTTCACGACTCCAGCTATTGGTGCCAGTATGGTAGGCCTCTACATTTGCTGCAAGTTCGCCGGCCTCATTCACTCCGCTTACGGTATATATTGTGTCTCCAATGGCAGCCGTACTGAAGCCATATCTTGGAGTCAGCATCTCTCCGATGACCTTCCATTCATCCTTTGCAGCATCATACTGCTCCAGTGACTTCACCACCGGAATATGCCCATAACCGCCCATGGCATAGAGCTTTCCGTCCACAGCCTGCAACCCGAAATTGCTTCTGGGTTGCTGCATTCCCTGTTTTTCGGTCCAGGTATCCGTGTGGGGATCGTACTCCTCGACAGTACCGTATGCTAAAAGACTGTTCTCTCCACCCACAGCGTATATTTTTCCATTGACAGTTTCCGCCTCAAGACCATATCTGGGGATATTCAAGCTTGCTGCCTGAGACCAGGTCTGAGTCCCCGGGTCAAATACTTCCACCGTACCCATGGCCTCACCAAAAGCATTCATACCTCCGATGACATAGATTTTCCCCTCCAGCTCCACTGCCGCAAAATCAGCTCTGGCTGAGGGCATATTAATACTGCCTGCCCAGTTTGCCCCGGCTTTTTGTACTTCAACAGCCCAGTCACTGACCTGCTTCCCTTTTCTTGCCCTGACCTTTACAAGATAGGAAGCCGCAGGAGCAGCCCCGGATATTACGTAGCTTTCAGACACACCATTATCAATGCTTGTCCCGTCAACCTCAACATCGTAGCCTGTCACCCCTGAGATACCCTTCCAGGTTACCCTTATCTCACTGCCTATAGACACAGCCTGTAAATCGGAAGGCTTTTCAACCGGATATAACTTGTCTATGTAATAATTTCCCTCGTACTGGTCAATTGCCAGTAAACTCCCACCTGCCGAAAACAATCCGGTTATATCTCTGGGTGCTGTATATTCACCCACTCTTTCAAGGCTGCTGTAACGGTATTCCACGTATGTCTTTCCAGTAGAAACATAAAACCTGTCATTGGGAAGATCGAAGGCAATTTTATAGAAGCTCTGACCTATGCTCCCCACATAACTCATATCAATTGATGAATCCTCATGGCATTTAAAAATTGAGCCGTATGAGTTGAACAGGTATTTGCCGTCGGGTGATATTTTAAAATATGACCCCAGGTAGCTCTCTTCCGCATCCAGGGGAGGTCCGTCCACCTGACCGGAAAGCTGCCCATTTTGAATGGGGTACATTTTAAAACCGTCGGATGAGGTATATGAATTCAACGAATAAATTCTTTTAAGCTCGGGATGAATTTCAATCATATTCAATTGACCCATATTAACAGACGACACCTGGGCTTTTGTACTTTCCGAATAAGACTTAATCTCATACCCTCCATCTGTTCGACCAGTAACATAAATAAAGCCGTCCTCGTCCGCAGCAATGTCATCCGGTACCATACCAATATCAAACCGGTCTATCAGTTTGAAGCTATCAGCGTCTACTACGGCAATAGAGCCGGTGGGAACAGACATTACCGGCGACTGCATTCCAACATACAGCTTGCCGTTTGCATATGCGATACACCCCGGGTTGGCCTCCACCCGGATTTCCTTGTAATTTCCCGTATCATAATCTATGGCATACAGTTTCTTCTCACCAAAACTCGCCACATATATTTCAGGCCTTACATCATCGATTATCGCATCAGCAGGACATATGCCCACATCTTGGGAGCTTATGAGCGGGATGCCACTTTCCGTTTTGATATTGTCTGCATTTTGAACCGCTTTATATGAATCCACCATACCGCCGGTATTGACTTTTGACTGCAAGTTATTCATTTTAAGGCAGCCGGCTTTTATTTCTTCAACTATCCGGTCAGGATTATCGGCAGGTGCCAGACTTTTCATAAGTGCCGCCACACCTGTGACAAAAGGTGCTGCCATGGAGGTTCCGCTCATATACCCATAGGAATTTTCAGGCAGTATATTAAAAATATCCTGTCCCGGAGCCGCCACATCGATTTCCCTGCCATAGTTGGAAAAACTGCACAGGTTTCCATCATTGTCAACTGCTGCAACATTTATCTGGTTTGACAGACCAAAGCATGCCGGATAACAGGGCCTCATATCAAGGTTTCTTCCATTGTTTCCCGCGGCACACACGAAAAGGATATCCGAAGCCTCCATTGCATCTCTTAATGCAAGGTCACTCCTGTCTCCGCCAAAACTGCAATTTATTATTTTGACTCCCCTTGCCTTGGCATAATTAATAGCTTCAATGGCATCGGCAGTATAGCCTGACCTGTTTATCATAAATTTCAGCGGCATTATTTTCACATTCGGGGCTACACCGCTTACTCCAGTATTGTTATTGATACTTGCGGCAATTATCCCTGCAATATTTGTACCATGGCTCTCATCGTCGCCTTTGTCATATACGCTGCTGTCATCATGTGCAAAGTCCCAGCCTGCAACAATATTGTTCCTGATATCAGGGTGATTGATATCTATGCCGGAATCCAGCACCCCTACGATTATTTCAGAATTCCCCTTTGTCATACTCCAGGCTTTTTGAATATTAATATCCACTCCGGTTGTGCCGTAACCGCCATTTATCAATTGCCCATTGTTGCTCATTCCCCACTGCCTGGCGTATAACGGATCATTTGGTATCTCATAGGCATTGAGTATGTAATTGGGCTGTACATATTCCACAGCCGGATTTTTTTCCAGCTCGGCTATGGCCGATTCCAGGCTTTGATACGGAGCCACCTGAACAAGCTCCATATTTTCACCTATCTGTTTAAGTGTTTTATAATTAAATTTTCTGCTGCTCTTTTCCTGTGACAGCGCTTCTGGAGAATCACCCTGCCCCTTGTATTTTATGATGAGCTCTCCCGAACTTTTCATATCTCCGGAAAAGCTGCTGTATTCGGTTGTACTGCCGTTATCCTTAAGAAATCCTGAAACATCAAAGTCAAGCCTGCCTTCAGCCCCATATGCGGTCCCCGCTTGTGCAAACATTACAGCAGCCACTGTAAATAAAGCTGCAACCCTGTAAAACAAGTTTTTTCTCGAAATCATTTTTTCCCCCAGCGCAAAAAATATTAAGTCGATTTTAATTGTCATAAATACCTATAATATATAATTTATAGAATTTATTGTTAATTATATATCATTGTTATAAAATAGTAAACTGTATAAAATTTTGTAAATTTTATAATATAA
>NZ_MZGX01000034.1 GCF_002051585.1 Ruminiclostridium hungatei
GTAATAATTGTATACAATATTCAAATTTTTTACTTAAATCCCTTATAAATATAGGCTTTTTGCTTTCAATTTATTAAAATATATTGTAAAATGATAAGCGGATGACATTGTGAGAGCATAGTCGATAAAAGTCATAATTCACTATTTTATTCTACTTTAACAGAGATTGACTAATTGACGGTTACTATTTATGATTATTAGGGAATTGATTTCTGGACTTTCATTTTTCCCGTATTTGATTATTTTACGTTTGTCTTTTATGAATTTTATTATTTAGTCGGTTTATAAATAGTGAGGTTCTTAAAAAAATATAAGGGGTTAAAATAACATTTTGAAAGGAGAATTAGCTGTGGATTGGTATTTATTACTGGCAGCTATTCTGCTGCCTGCACTGAGTGCGGCGTTATGCTTTATAATCAGAAATCAGAAAGTGCGTATTGCAATAGTAAGCATATCAACAGTATTGCTCTTTGCGGTAGCAGGCGGATTTATTGCACTTATGGTAAAATCTCCGGATGGAAAACTTGTATTCCATATGGAGCACAGTGTACTTGAAGTAGTAAGTTGGGTGATCAAGGGGTTTGATCTTTTACTCTTCTGCTATATAGCGTACATCGGGTTAAAGCATAAAAAGGCGATAGTATTTATTTTATCTGTATTACAATTTATTCCCTGGGCATTATTTGAGGTATTTGGGGTTTTCGGAAAGGTCAACGAGCCCGAAAGCGCATTTGTAATTGATTACCTTGCATTAATCATGATTATGCTGGTATCAATTATAGGACCCATTATTACTGTTTTTGCCATCGGGTACATGAAGGAACATGAGCATCACCTGCACTTGAAGGTATCGAGACAGCCAAGATTTTTCATGATACTCTTTATCTTCCTGGCGGCTATGAACGCACTGGTGATGACCAACAATTTATCCTGGATGTATTTCTTCTGGGAGATAACAACACTCTGCTCATTCCTGTTGATTTCCCATGATGCAACAGAAATAGCCATCAAGAACGGTTTAAGAGCCTTATGGATCAATTCTGTCGGCGGCTTGGCATTTATTATTGCAATTGTATTAATGAATTCCGGGCTGAACACACTTTCCATACAGGAGATATCGGAAGCAGGAATGCAGGGAGCCTTTGCAGGTGTTCTTCCCATAGCACTTTCACTGCTGTGTATAGCCGGTTTTACAAAGTCGGCGCAGTTTCCGTTCCAGAGCTGGCTTCTGGGTGCCATGGTTGCTCCCACTCCGGTATCTGCATTGCTGCACTCCAGTACAATGGTCAAAGCCGGTGTTTATCTGGTAGTCAGAATTTCACCAGCATTTGCCGGAACAGTTCTTGGACAGATGGTTGCAATCGTCGGAGGCTTTACCTTCGTGGCGGCATCTGCAATAGCAATAAGCCAGAGCAACGCCAAGAAGGTGCTTGCATATTCAACCATTGCAAACCTTGGACTGATTATCTGCTGTGCAGGTATCGGAACAAGAATTTCACTGGCTGCGGCAATTCTTCTCATGATATTCCACGCTGTTTCAAAAGGACTTCTGTTCCTGTGCGTAGGTACTATAGAACTGGGAATCGGAAGCCGTGATATTGAAGACATGCAGGGCTTGTTTAAAAGAATGCCCTTTACTACCGTAATTACCGTTATCGGTCAGATTTCAATGCTGCTGCCACCTTTTGGTGTCCTCATAACAAAATGGATGGCTATCGAGACTGCGGTTCATCAGCCGCTGGTATTGTTGTTCCTGATACTGGGCAGTGCTTTGACAGTAGTTTTCTGGAGCAAGTGGATAGGTATAATATTGACAATGTCATATAAGCCCAAGTACACCAGAGAAAAGTTATCCTTTTCAATGAAGGCGGCACTTTCCGCTTTAATTGCCGTGGTTATGGCTGCAAGCATAGGCATTGCACCATTGTACAATCAGTTTGTAAAGCCTCAGATACTTGCATTTAAACTTGCAGACAAGGAAGTGCTTACCGGAACAGGGATGGGAATATGGCTGCAGAAGGTTGACGCAGCCGTGTATGGTGGCTTTGCTTCCATCATGTTCTTCGCTGTAATACTTGTTCTTATGGTGGCAATACCTGTGATTGCAAACAGAATAAAGCCAAACAGGCTGAAAACCCCATATCTTTGCGGTGCCAATGCCGACGAGGATTTGCGAGGCCTGGAATTTATCAGCCCCGGTGACAAGATTGACACCGTTGTGGTCAGAAACTATTACATGGAAAATGTTTTTGGTGAAAAGAAGCTGACCTTCTGGGTTAATGTGGTTGCAGGTGCTGTAATTATTATAATGTTAGGGGTGGTGACAGGATTATGAGCATAAACAATTTAATTATTGCTGTCATTGCCATAATAGCCGCTCCTATAGTTGGTGGTTTATTAACTGGTATAGACAGAAAAATAACTGCTAGAATGCAGAATAGATTTGGTCCTCCGCTGCTGCAGCCCTTCTATGACTTCTTCAAGCTGTTGGGCAAGCAGGGGATAGCAGTAAACCAGACTCAGATGGTTTATGTTATGGGACACTTGTTCTTTGCTGTGGGTGCTTTTGTTATGCTGGTGCTGAAACAGGATTTGTTGATGCTGATGTTCATTTTGGCATTCTCAGCCGTTTCCTTGATAATGGGAGCCATGAGCGTTCGTTCTCCTTACAGCAAAATAGGTGCACAGAGAGAAATAATGCAGATGATGGCTTACGAGCCTGTGCTGCTTTTAATGGTGGTCGGAGTTTACAAGACAACCGGAAGCTTTATGATTTCAGAGATATTTGCCCACGAGCGGCCTTTGCTGTTCAGCCTGCCTCTGGTATTCCTTGCGTTCCTTTATGTCCTGACTATCAAACTCAGAAAGTCACCTTTTGACTTTTCAACTTCCCATCACGGACATCAGGAGCTTATAAAGGGTCTGACTACCGAGTTTTCAGGAACCCAACTGGCCCTCATAGAGCTTACACACTGGTTTGACCTTGTACTTTTACTGGGATTAATTACATTGTTTTTCGCCCAGCCGATCTGGGTAGGTATATTGATAGCACTGGCCAGCTATTTCTGTGAAATAGTTATTGACAATATAAGTGCGAGAGTGACCTGGCAGTGGATGGTAAAAGTAACTTGGGTTGCCGGAATAGGTGCGGCGCTTGTAAATATAGTTTGGATGTACCTGATCTAGAAAATTTGGCGTACCAGTTTAGTGTATGATTGACTGATTGCTGTATTCTCACTATATGGTGCTGAAAGTACGTAAATGGAGGTTTTTATGGGTATAATAAGCAAGTCGAGGAAAAAGTCACCCTGGGTAATGCATTATGACTGTACAAGCTGCAACGGATGTGATATTGAGGTTTTGGCCTGTCTTACTCCGCTGTATGATGCTGAAAGATTGGGAATAATCAATGTGGGTAATCCCAAGCATGCAGACATTTTGCTGGTCACAGGTTCTGCAAATAAAAGAAATGCACATGTATTAAAAAATATATATAATCAGATGCCTGATCCAAAGGTAGTGGTTGCTATAGGTGCCTGCGCCTGTACAGGAGGAATTTTCAAGGAATGCTACAATGTTATGGGCGGAGTTGAAAATGTTATTCCTGTGGACGTATTTGTTCCCGGCTGCTGTGCAAGACCGGAAGCTATAATAGACGGAATAGTCCAGGGCATCGGCAAATTGGATGAAAAAGCAGATGCAATGAAGGCCGGGAGTAAGGCGTAGAGAATGCGTTTGCATTCACATTGGGCTTTTAAAAGGCCATTGCGTGTCTTTTTATTTACTATTTAAATCGCTGCATACAGCGGATTGGAGATTAGTATGATTGAAAATTTAGTGGAAATTACTTGTGACCAATTGCTTGGTGAAATTTCAAAAGCCAAGCTGGAGGGCTACAGATTTGTTACTGCATCCTGTGCAGATAATGGTGATGACACTATAGATATTATCTATCATTTTGACAAGGACTATGGTATGAGAAATTACAAGGTCAATGTTAAAAAAGGAGAAGAGGTACCAAGTATCTCAAAGATAATTTTCAGTGCTCTGCTGGTAGAAAATGAGATGAAGGAATTGTTCGGACTTAATATAACCGGTATAGTGGTTGATTACGGAGGACACATGCTTTTATCGGAAGAGGAATTGGGATCACCGTTCTTAAGGCAGCAAATAACTATTGAGCAAAGAGGGGGTAAAAAAGAATGAGTTCAACTGTAATACCTTTTGGGCCACAGCATCCTGTGCTTCCTGAACCCCTCCATATCAAACTGGTTATGGAAGATGAAAATATAGTTGATGCCATACCGGCCATCGGCTATGTTCATAGAGGCCTTGAAAAACTCACAGAAACAAAGGAATTTACGCAAAACGTATTTGTCGTTGAAAGAGTTTGCGGCATATGCAGCGTAATGCATGCAATGGCATACTGCCAGGGCATTGAGGAACTGATGAATATTGAAATATCTGACAGGGCAAAGTTCCTGAGAGTTATATGGGCCGAGCTCCACAGAATGCACAGCCATCTTTTGTGGCTGGGACTTCTAGCTGATGCCTTCGGTTTTGAAAGTCTTTTCATGCAGGTATGGAGGGACAGGGAAAAGGTTATGGATATCATGGAGGAAACCGCCGGTGCCAGAGTTGTCATATCAGCCAACACCATTGGGGGAACCAGACGTGACCTTTCAAAGGAACAAATGGTTAAGATCAACGTAACAATTGATGAAATAAAAAAGGATTTGCAGCAGGTTGAAGCTGTGTTCCTGAATAACTATACCGTTAAGCACAGGTTGGTGGGAAGGGGTATCCTCTCCAAAGCAGATGCAATAGAATTGTGTGCAGTAGGGCCAATGGCAAGAGCGGCGGGAATTCCTATGGATTTAAGAACCACAGGCTACTCGGCATACGGACAATTGGATTTCGAGCCTGTAACCCATCCTGACGGTGACAATTATGCCAGAACATACGTAAGATTGTATGAGGTATATCAGTCTATTGATCTCATAAAGCAGGCTATAGCCAAAATACCCGAAGGTGAACATGTAGTTCCCGTTAAGGGTAATCCTCCCAAGGGAGAGGTCATATCCAGGGTTGAGCAGCCAAGAGGTGAAGTGTTGTACTACCTGAGGGCAAACGGAACAAAGAATCTTGAAAGGCTGAGACTCAGAACTCCGACTTTTGCAAATATACCTTCACTTATAAAAATGCTGCCCGGAAGCCAACTGTCTGATGTACCGCTGCTTATTCTGACAATTGACCCCTGCATATCTTGTACAGAAAGATAACGGGTAATATATTTGTATGTTTGTAGCCGCATATCGGCTTAAAGCCATAACATGGCTCATGGAGGTTAATATGTTAAAGATGGTCGAAAATGTATTTAAAAATTTGGTGTCAAAGCCCGCAACCAGGATGTACCCCTTTGAAAAGAGAGAGCCTTTTAAGGATTCCAGGGGACAAATTGAAGGTTGCGAGATAGATAAGTGTATTTTTTGTGGAATATGCCAGAGAAAATGTCCTGCAAATGCCATTGTAGTCAACAAGGCTGAAAAGTCCTGGGAGATAAACCAGTTCAAATGCGTTATCTGCAATGCTTGTGTAGAGGTTTGCCCGAAAAAGTGCATAGTTGCAAGTGCTTCACACAAAACAGCCTCGGCAGTCAAGGAAAGCTTGAAGATCGTTCAAGCTGAAAAGCCTGTTGAAGTTGAAGATGCAAGCAAGGTAACTGCCTGAGCCTAAACCTTATCAGGGCCGCCATGTTTCATACCGCAGTAAAAGCAAATACGCCGGCCTGGAAGCCGGCGTATTTTTTGGCAGCAGTGATATAATAAGACTGGCAGGAAAGTTTTCCTAGATGGTGGTGAATTATTACATGCACGAGTACGCAGTAACGCAGTCCATGCTGAATATTGCCCTGGAAGAAGCAAAACGGGCAGGGGCATCCAAAATTCTTGAGATTCGTCTTGTCATTGGAGATTTGTCTACAATTCTGGATGATTCAGTGCAGATGTACTTTGACATTATGAGTGAAGGAACGCCGGCACAGGGGGCAAAGCTTGTATTTAACAGAGTCAAGGCCCAGTTCAGGTGCAGGGAGTGCGGAGAGGTTTTTATAAAGCCGCCCAAAGGCTTTGACTGCCCACGGTGCGGTGGCCTTGGAATGCCTACGGAGAAGGGAAAGGAATTTTATATAGAGAGCCTGGAAGTTGACTGACGGCAGCACAAGTTTAATATATGAGCTATCACTATTGGCAGCCGTATTCATATTATAAAGTATGATTATTGCAGGGAGTACTCTTGGCATATGTCTGCGGGAAGTTTTACGGTGCTTTTAAGTGTGGTGGATATTATAGGTACAGTCGCCTTCGCAGTTTCCGGTGTCCTTGTAGGTATAAGGAACAGGCTTGATCTGTTCGGCATATTCGTACTGGCTGTCATAACTGCATCAGGCGGGGGAATAATAAGAGATGTGGTTATAGGCAGAACCATACCTGTATTTTTTACAGAGTGGAGATACTTTGCAGCAATAACCGTTTCCATGGTCATAACCTGTATCTTGTATAAGTTTGTCAACAGGATGCTTTCTGTAGTATTACTTTTTGATGCCATAGGACTGGGTGTGTTTACAGTAACAGCGACCTATAAGGCAATCGGCTACGGAATGCCGCTGCTGGGAGTTGTTTTTGCAGGGGTCATTACCGGTGTGGGCGGCGGAATATTGAGAGATATCCTGGTAAATGAAATTCCTCTTATTTTCAGAAGCGAGATATACGCAATTCCTTCCATAATCGGTTCGCTGCTGTTCTGTCTGCTGCATCACAGTGGTAAACTGAATGTGAATGTAAACACATATGTATGTGTGGCAGTGATACTTGCAATACGGCTGGTATCAGTAAAATTCGGGCTTAACCTGCCTACCTTTGCCAGGGTGGCTGGCAATAAGAGTGATGGCGCAACCCGGAATAAGCTGAGAAGATAAGAAGTAAAAAAGGAGGTACTTATGGAAGTTAAAATCATGAAAAACATCATGCATGCTAATGAGAAGCTTGCAGGAGAAAACAGGGATTATTTTCAGAAGAAAGGTATAAAGGCTGTAAACATAATGGCATCGCCCGGCTCAGGAAAAACCAGCACTATTCTGAAACTCATAGAAGCCTTCGGGGACAGGGCAAGTGTTGCGGTTGTTGAGGGCGATATAGCTTCAAGTATTGACGCCGAAAAGATAGACAGCCTTGGTAAACCTGTAATACAGATAAATACGGGCGGCGGCTGTCATTTGGATGCCAATATGATAAAGGTGGCCGTGGACAGTTTGAATTTAAGTGATGGGGCCATATTATTCATCGAGAATGTGGGAAACCTGGTATGCCCTTCTTCCTTTGACCTGGGAGAAGGTATCAAAATGGTCATAGCAAGTGTACCTGAAGGCCATGACAAGCCCTATAAATACACCTCCATGTTTGAACTGGCAGACATCATCGTATTGAATAAAACAGATTTGATGCCCTATATAGACTTTGACAGGGAAAGCTTCTACAAGGGTGTCAGGGCGCTTAACGAAAAATCGGAAATTATAGAAGTTTCCTGTAAAACCGGAGAGGGTGTAGACAAGCTTGCCCAGTGGCTGCTGCAATTATCCGTATAGTATTTTTTCATATGCGTCAGATTATTTTTTAAGGGGCCGTTTCAATCCGAGTATTGAAGCAAGCCCCTTTTATTATTAGTGCCAGCTAAAGCCGGTATTTACCGGGCAAGTATCTCATAACCTGTTTTGGTAACCGCAACGGTATATTCCCACTGAGCAGACAAGGAACCATCCCGTGTGGTAACCGTCCATTTGTCCCTGCCGATTTTTACGCTGTAGCCTCCCTCGTTAATCATGGGCTCTATGGTAAATACCATGCCCGGGAGCATTAAAAATCCCTTTCCCGGCCTTTCAAAATGGTCGATATGCGGTTCTTCGTGGAATTTCACTCCCACGCCATGACCTCCAAGGTCTCTGACCACAGTGTAGCCGTTTCTGTTTGCAAAGGGTTCTATTGCCCTGCCTATATCATTTGTGGCCCCAAAGGCCCTGACCTGCTCTGTGCCCAATTCCAGGCATTCCTTTGTAATCTCCACCAGCCTTCTGGCAGAAGGAGTTACTTCACCCACCAGATACATTCTGCTGGCATCAGAAAAAAAGCCGTCAAGAATAGTAGAAACATCCACATTAATAATATCGCCCGGCTTCAGCACCGCCCTGTCACTGGGAATACCGTGGCAGACCACATTGTTGACAGAAGTACAAACACTTCTTGGGAAACCATTGTAATTAAGGGGGGCAGGAATGGCACCGTGCTCCGTGGTATAATCATACACCAGTTTGTCTATGCCGGCTGTAGTTACCCCCGGACGGATTTCTTTTTCCAAAAGATCCAGGATAGCAGAAGTAATTTTTCCACTCTGCCGGATGCCTTCAATTTGCTCCGGCGTTTTGACAATTGACGGGTGTGGTATTATATATCCTTGAAGCTTATAGCTTTCAAGGACTGCAGTAAATTCATCGTTCAACACACTAACCTCCATGACCATGCTGTTTAGTTTTATAACAGCTATTTTATTTGTACAAGGGCTACAGTAATATCGTCTATTATTTCATTTGAATCCTTCTTGCCTGAAAAGGCAATGGCTTTTTCAATAAGTTCCGACAGGGCAGGTGACGGGTCAAGGTCAGACTCAACAAGATGCTGAACAATGCGCTCTTCACCAAATTGGGAGTTCTCTGGGTTTTTGATTTCAATAATTCCATCAGTATAAAAAAATATTCTGTCCCTAGGATTTATATTAATTTTAACTTCAACATATTCCGGGTCCTCCACCCAATTGCTTATTGGAATACCAGGAGCCCTCAGTATCCTTATATCGTCTTGTGACAAAACAATAGGGCAGACATTCAGGCCTGCATTTGAATATGTAAAAGTATAGTTTTCAATATCTATAATTCCATAAAAAATTGCTATGTACAGCTCATCAGAAAAACTGTTTTTATTGAAATAGCCATATAACTGTGTCAAAGTTTTTGACGGGGACAGCAGGGTTTTATCCAAAGCGGTTCTCAGAAACATGGTAAGCATGGAGGCAGCCACACCGTGCCCCGATACATCTGCAATATAGATACCTACATGTGTATCATCAATCTGATAGATATCCAGGAAGTCTCCTCCCAGTGCCTCACAGGGCCTGTATATAAAGCTGAAATCAAGTTTATCCGTGTCAAGCTGAGTTTGTGGAAGCAGGCTGCACTGGAGCCTTCTGGCCATAGCCAGGTCGGCTTTCAATTTTGCATTCTGACTTTCCAGCTCTCTTGTGAGGTTCTTCAGTTGGGTTATATCGTGAAGCACTTCAATAACTGCATCTATCTTGCCGGTTTCATGATTTTTGAGAGGGGAGCTTGTCACCGAAAATATACGGCCGTTAATATGTTCTTCCTTTTTGGCAGACCAATCCGGGGTATTGAATCTTGACAGGCAATTTGGGCAGGGGGATTTGCGTCCAAGGGTCTGATAGCACTTTTGGCCTATGATGTCATTATTGCCTAATGCCTGGCGCATGGATTTATTTACGAATACTATGGTGTCATCCCTGCTTATTACGCGAACCCAGTCCTGCATTCCGTCAATAATATCCTCAATAAAATTGCATGCCACCGAACCAAATTTATTTTTTAATTTATATGGCAAAAAAATCAACCTCTCTCATAAAACTTCAAAAATTATCATAGATAGTAATTAAGGCTAAATATATTTTAACATAGTTTTATTCCAAATAAACAAAATGCTCTCAAAATATTAATCTCAACAATTTTTGTCAATAATATGAACAGCAAAATCAAATATGAATAATAGCTGCTTATGTAAAGGCAGTATGCCTGAAAGAAACTTTTATCAGCTTGGAAATGGAGAGTAAAATGAATTTTGGTACAAGAGCCTCTAATGTGAAATATATAGACTCGGCAGCAGCAAATGCATTTGCAATGTTTTCAGAAGCCATGTATCAGCTTGTGAAAACCGTTAGGACTGACAAGAACAGAGATATTGTAATTGTGTGCATCGGAACGGACAGATCCACCGGTGACAGCCTTGGACCAATCATAGGGCACAAGCTCAGGGGCTTGAGACAAGACAGGATACATGTCTTCGGAAATCTGGATATACCGGTGCACGCAAAAAATCTTGAGGAAATAACAAAGCAAATCTATTCAAGCCATGATAATCCCTTTGTCATAGCTGTGGACGCCTGCCTTGGGAAGGTAGAGCATGTGGGCCATATAACCGTGGGGCAGGGACCGCTGAAACCGGGCTCTGCTGTGAATAAGGATCTGCAGCCCATAGGTGATATGCACATTACAGGGATAGTTAACTTCAGCGGCTTTATGGATTTTTTGATACTTCAGAATACCAGGCTGGGAACTGTAATGAAGATGGCGGATCTTATTTCCGGCGGCATAAAGTATGTGCTGTGGAGAATTTCCCGGGACGAAATGCTGGGAAGGACTGTAACAATGGCGCCGCCAGCCGTTCAAAACGGAACTGACAGGCTGGTGAACGAGATAAATTTATAAAACCAAATAAAAACAACCTATGTTATGGTTTTTAAGGTATGCGGACTCAATCAATAAACCTGTTGTGCTGGTTAATCTAGCAGATAAGTTTGTATACCACGCGAGGACGACTTTATATACAAGCATTTATTTGAAGCTCGTCCGGGAGTGAGTAGCATTTTCCCACTGTTGCCATATTTTTAATCAGCACAACGGGTTAAATTAATATCAGAACATATTGTTTGTTTATTTGTTTTATGAAATTATGGTGAACTTTCAGACTTTTCTTATTTATAGTCTTATAATATAGTATAATACAGTTGCACAAGCAGTTTAATTGCTCCTTCCCGGTTTTGAACCGGTGTTTTTGCAGGAGTGTACTTTATTTGGTGCGGCGGTTATATTTAAGGAGGGTTTTATGAATAACAGACGAAATGGTACTATGATTGTCGGATTGGTTTTGATACTGATCGGTGTAGCATATTTATTAAATAACTTTGGCATTTTTGAAATTTATTTTGATATTTTTGATATAGGTTTCCTTTTCTCAACCTTCTGGCCAATGTTTTTGATAATACCGGGATTAATATTCCACTATTCATTTTTTACTGCGAAAACATCCGATGCTGGTTTGCTGGTTCCGGGGGGAATACTGCTGGTAATGGGACTGACCTGTCAGATATCCATGCTGTTTAACGTATGGGCATATATGTGGCCTGGATTTATACTCGCAGTTGCAGTAGGTCTGTTTGAGCTCTACTTGTTTGGTTCAAAGGAAAAAGGGCTTCTTATACCGGTATTCATTCTGGGCGGCCTGTCCTTGATTTTCTTTGCAATATCTCTTGGAAGAATAACCATATTGAGACTTTACCTGATTCCCGCCATACTGATTTTCGGCGGATTGCTGATAGTTTTCAGAAATCGCAGGAATTAATATTGACGAAAAGTGCCCCTTTGCCGGCTGTTGCATATAATGATAATAGTCATTAACTCAAATCCTGTGGGGATGGAGCAATCGAAGGTGAATTTATATGAGCAGATGTGATGAACTTCAAGTGAGGCTGGAAAAGCTGGAAAGCTATGTTTACAATGAAGTCAGCCAATTCATTATGAGCGGCGAAAAAAGTAAGGCTGAAAATGTGACTGAAAACAGTAATCTTCTAAGATATAAGCCATCAAAGCACCAGAAAGCTTATAAACCGGAAAGAAATTTAAAAAAAAAATGTTATACCAGATAAAAGATGGGAATATATATATTATTAACTATGCAAACCCTTATGCTATAGGAGAATATATATAGTTAATAAATTCCGAAGATTTTATACAAGGAGTGGATAAACGGATGGATAAATACGTATGTACTGTTTGCGGGTATGTGTATAACCCCGAGGATGGGGATCCGGATAGCGGAATAGCACCGGGTACGGCTTTTGAAGATATTCCTGAGGATTGGGTATGTCCTTTGTGCGGAGTAGATAAAAGCATGTTTGAAAAGCAATAAAAAGCTATATGAAATTACTGAAGACGGTTTTCCAGAGCGCATGCTCATCGGAGAGCCGTTTTTTAAGTCCGGGGAATTAATTTTGTATGCCAAGACAGCTATATTATATTGACAAGGAGTGGTTTCTGAATGTATAAAGGTAAGCCTGTCATCGGGATAACAGCCGCTTTTGACTTTGAAAAAAGCACAAGCAATCTGAGAGACGACTATTATGAGGCAATTATTCAGTGCGGTGCTGTTCCTGTGATGATTCCTGTAACCGAAGTGAAAAGTGTATGGGTTGAGTATCTGGACATATGCGACGGAATAATCTTATCAGGCGGCCCTGATGTGGATGCTCTGCAATTTGGACAGAGCAACATGCCGTATACAAAAGAAATTTCTCCGGTGCGGGATAATATGGAGTTGTTCCTTGCAAGACAGGCCCTGGCTGTGGATAAGCCGCTGCTGGGCATATGCAGGGGTATACAGGTATTGAATATTGCATCAGGAGGCAGCATTTTTCAGGATATATATGCAGAGAATAATTCTGGGAAAAGTCTTATCCAGCACTGTCAGGCAGCTCCAAGATGGTTCCAGATTCATAATATCACTATATTGGAAAACAACTGTCTTTCAGGTATTTTTGGAAGGCAGACGCTGAAGGTAAATTCTTTTCACCACCAGGCGGTCAGGGAGATTGCTCCGGGATTTATCGTAAATGCCTGTTCGGAGGATGGCATAATAGAGGCCATCAGCAATGAAAGTAAGAAATTTGTGCTGGGAGTTCAATGGCATCCGGAGAATCTGTGGAGGAAGGACAAAATACATCTAAAGCTGTTTGAAAGGCTTGTAGCGGTATGTTAAAATAAACTAAAACAGATATATGCCGGGAACCGGTGACGGATCTGATAAAAAATATAAAATTAGGAAGGAAGAAGATGAAAGAGATATCCATTCTGACTCAGATAGATAATTACCTGAAAGACTTTCTTGGAGGCTTTTACAATCCGGTATTCAAAATAGGCAAGATTATTTTGATAATGATTGTTGCCCTGTTGATTGCACGGCTGGGCAAAATAGTCATAAGGAAAGTTTTTGAAAAACAAAAGAATTTTAAATTCAAGATGAGTGATAAAAAGCTGGACACTATGGCCACCTTGATAGCAAGTGTTTTTAAGTATGTAATATATATATGGGCCATACTGATGATTCTATCGGACATACTGAACCTTAAGTCGGTGCTGGCTGCGGCCGGAGTGGGAGGAGTTGCCATTGGCCTTGGGGCGCAAAGCCTTATAAAGGATACCCTGTCAGGTTTTTTTATTCTGCTGGAAGACCAGTTTGCAGTTGGAGACCTTATTACCATAGATACCATGACAGGAACCGTTGAGCATATGGAGCTGCGTGTTACCAGACTCAAAAACTACAACGGGGATATATATATAATACCAAACGGTGAAATAAAAAGAGTCACCAATCACACCAGGGATAACAAAATGGTGATTGTGGATATTCCTGTGGCATATTCCACAAGTCTGGAAAAAGTATATGAAATCGCCCGGAAGGTTTGTGATGAGGTAAAGCAGGAGTTTACCGTCTTCACCGAGGAGCCGTCTATTCTGGGAATAACGGAACTTGGGAAGCAAAGCATAAATCTGAGGATTACCGCCCGTACCTACCCAAATGAACAATGGGGGGTAGAACGAAGGATAAGAATGAAAATAAAAGAGGCCTTTGAAAAAACAGACCTTGAATTCTATGACCGGACTTTGATTACAAAGGAGGAGTAGCTATGGCTGACAAATATGCAGTTGGAGATATCGTGGAAATGAAAAAGCAGCACCCGTGCGGCAGCAAGCAGTGGGAGGTAATAAGGACGGGAGCTGATTTCAGGATAAAATGCACAGGGTGCGCACATCAGGTAATGCTTGCAAGAACCAAGTTTGAGAAGGCGGTAAAAAAGATTGTCAAGTCGGATGCCGGACAGGAGCCACGGGATTCCTCCTCAGTCTCCGGGTAATTGCCGGAATGGTGTATAGAAAATACAAATGTGGAAACACTTAGTAATAGCACACTGACAGGTATGAACGGATAAAAACCACCACTGTTCCCAAATACTTAAGGCAATTACTAGGAGGCTGAAATGGAAGAGCTGCAAAATACCACACCATCGGAAAAATTTGAAGCTGTAATAAAGGAGTATCTTCAGCAGGGAAAAGAGAAGCTGGAGAAGGACCTTGCGGGCACAAGAGAGGCAATTAAGCTTATAGCCAAGGATAAGACCAAAAATTTTATGAGGACAATGGATATGGGCTTGAGTGAGGAGGAGCGGAACTGCCTCAGCGCACTCATAATAACAAGTATGTATCAATCCTTTTGCTATGGCTATGGTATCGGAAAGATTGAAGGAGATACGAAGCAGAAGGTCTGCCTGTAAGATGCCGGCGGAAACCGGTTTCAAACCCTGGCAGGAATCGAAAGACGGAACTGCAAAATAAGCTGTGACTGTGGAAGCTTCAGTAACAGTTTATTTTTTTTCGATTTTTATGATATAATTGGGCTTATCAGAAGGCTTCAAGTATAAAAGATATTGCTGCTGTGAAATACCCTTGATTTTGGAGAGCAGAAAAGCAGGAGGGTGGTTTATGGGTTGTAACAGTTGTGCCTGTGAAAATTGCCATAACAAAATGTGTTCCAAAAGGGTACCCATATTTTCATCCTTTAACCAGGAGGAAATCACCAGGGTATCCAGCCTTATAGTACGCCGGGAGTACAAGAAGGGCGAACTGATTATACTGGAGGGTGCAGGCATTGAGAGCCTTGTAATCATAAATTCCGGGCGGGTGAAGGCATACAGGAATACCAGTGAAGGAAGGGAACATATTCTGTATATATTTTCCGAAGGGGATTTTTTCGGAGAAAAGAATCTGCTTCAGAACAAGGCTGCTACTTATAATGCAGAAGCACTGGAGGATACAGGGATATGTACAATACATAGAAAAGCTTTTCAGGAGCTTATGAGAGAGTATCCGGAGTTGAGCTTCAAGGTAATGGAGGAGCTCTGCAACCGCCTTGTGCGGCTGGAAAAGACCATAGAAAGCATGGGAACAAGGAATGTGGAACTGCGTGTAAACTCTGTACTTGTGGAATTTGCCGAGAAGTACGGAAGGGCTGAACCAAGGGGGCTTGTGATTGAATTGCCCATGAGCCGGGAAGGCATAGCAAACTATATCGGACTGACGCGTGAAACGGTCAGCCGCAAGATGAGCCTTTTGCAGGAGGAACACATTATTGAAATGGTGGGAAATAAAAAGGTCATCATTCTGGATATGAACAGACTAAAGGAAAATGTTTAAGGATTGCCTCTCTGCGGTAAACAAGCCCACAGGGGCTTTTTTTATTATGCGGAAAAGTTGACTTCTTCCATAAATAATCGAGGTCCGGGATTAAAAATATAGTTCTTGGCATAAAAATTTTATTTAAATTATGATTCCAATCACAGTTTTATTTTTTGAAATGCCGTATTCTTATGACATCAGGAATTTAACCGCCGGCAATGTACCAATTAAGATATTGCAGACCACTGGATAAAAACAGTCAAAAATATGGAGGATTGTAATCATGAGTATACAAATTAAAGATAAAATATTCTGGGTTGGAAAGATAGATGACAGAAAGGTACCTTTTCACAGGCTGATTCTTGAGCGAGGCACCACATATAACAGCTATCTTCTTATGACAGAAAAACCTACGGTTATTGACACGGTAGATATTGAATTCGGAAGGGAATACGTTGAAAATCTCAGGAAGCTGATAGACCCGGCACAACTGGAATATATCGTCATAAACCATGTGGAGCCCGACCATGCCGGAGCGCTGCCTGCACTTGCAGCAGCCGCAAAAAAAGCAAAGATAGTGACAACGGAGCTTGGAGGGCGATTGCTGAAGGATATGTTCAGGCTTCACCACAGGGAATTTATTCTGGTCAAGGATGGAGACAGTCTTGATATTGGAGGAAAAACACTGAGGTTTTTTGAGACACCCTTCCTTCACACAGAGGAAACCATGATAACCTATTCCGTGGAAGACAGGACACTGTTTCCCTGCGACATTTTCAGCACCCATATAGCCGCAGGCGAATTATATAATGACTTGGCGGAAGAGGAGTATGTTGAAGACTTCAAGCTCTATTACAAACTGATAATGTCCCCTCACAGACCATATGTGGAAAATATGCTGGATAAGCTGAAAGGGCTATCCATAGACGTAATTGCACCTGCACACGGCTATATCCTCAGAGAGGACGCCGGGTCCTTCATCAGACTTTATCAGGAGATGAGCAAGGCCGGAAATGCACAAGATAAAAAGGTGACAATCGTGTTTTCCACAATGACGGGAAATACCGGGAAAGCAGCTCAAAAACTTGCAGAAGGTATTGAGGAGAAGGGAATAAGCACCTCGGTCTTTAATCTCAAGAATGCCGACGTAGCTGAAGTAGCGGAGGTAATCAGGGCATCTGACGGAGTTCTGATAGGCAGCTCTACAAAATATGCAGATATGGTGGGCAAAATTGAGGAGCTTTTGGGACTTCTGAAGGAAAAAGGTGTGGGAAGCAAGCTTGCAGCAGCATTCGGCTCATACGGGTGGAGCGGTGAAGCGGTTACGCATATTGAAAGATATCTTTGTGACGCAGGCTTAAAGGTGGTTAACCAGAACTTTTTGATTGAAACTCTGGGAGTGGATCAGCCCCTTTTTCCACTCAGAGTGAAATTTGACAGGGAAGAGGGCCTGAATACCGCTTTGAAAGCGGGAGGCGTTTTTGCAGAGCTTTTAAAATAATATTAATCGAGATTTTTTCGTGAAAAGGAGATGTTATGACTAAGATCAATATATTTCAAACACTTGGAGAAATAGTTTCAGCACATCCTCAAGCAAGTGCCGTATTCAAGAAGTATAACATTGACTTCTGCTGCGGGGGAAACCGGCCTCTGGCAGATGCAATAAGGGAACAGGAATTAAATGGGGAAGAATTGCTCAGCGTATTGGAAGAAGCCTGCTTTAACGCAAAGGAGCAGGTGCGGAAGGAAGATTTCAGAGATATGGCCCCTCCCCGGCTTATAGAGTACATTGTCGGCACACATCATGCATTTTTGAGAAGGGCACTCCCCGAGGCCGGCGAACTGGCGGAAAAGATATTAAGAGCACATGGAACAAGGCATCAGGAGCTGTTTAAGGTCCACAAGCTTTTCAACTCACTGAGGGCAGAACTGGAAGAACACCTCATCAAGGAAGAGGAGCTTTTGTTCCCACTTATAAATGAATATGAAGGCAAGCCTTCCCAACAGCTTTTCCAGGAAATAAGGAGAGTCATGGAGGAGACGGAGGATGAGCACGAGGGTGCAGGTCATATACTTAAGGAACTGAGGAATATCACCTCAGAGTACGTCGTGCCGGAGGATGGCTGCGTAACCTATGAGCTGGCCTATTCAAAACTCAGGGAAATAGAGAGCGACTTATTTGAGCACATACACCTGGAAAACAATATTCTGTTTAAAAGATTCCGTACCATCATAGATCTGTCCAGGCCGGTGCACGACCTGTGCAAGGAGAACCCTTCCGTGGTTGAAATACTCAGGGAATTAGGCTTTGACCAGATAACCAATCCTGCCATGCTTAATACTGCCGGAAGATTTATGACAATTCCAAAGGGGGCTGTTATGAAAGGCGTGGATTTGGGAAGAATTAAGATTGAACTGGAAAAAAGAGGTTTTGATATAAAAGACTAGGAGGTGCAATATGAGTGAATTCATAAACAATCGCCAATACAGGCAAAAGATATTAAAGGAAATAATATTGGAGCTTCACCAGGGGAAGGCGGTAGACCAGGTCAAGGCAAGATTTGAGGAGCTTATAAAAGGTATTTCGCCTGGAGAAATATCAGAGATGGAGCAGGCACTTATCATGGAGGGGATGCCCCTTGAGGAAATCCAGAGGCTGTGCGATGTACATGCCGCTGTATTTAAAGGCTCCATTGAAGAGATACACCGCCCTCAGAGGCCAGAGGAAGTACCCGGACACCCTGTACACACCTTCAAAATGGAAAACAGGAAGCTTGAAGCTTTAATCAACCAGAGAATAAAGCCCCATCTGGAGGATTTCAAAAATGATGAAAGCCCCGACAGTGTGGAAAAGCTTATGGAGGACTTTAATACCCTGTGGGAAATAGACAAGCACTACTCCAGAAAGGAAAATCTGCTGTTCCCATTCATGGAGAAGTACGGAATCACAGCCCCGCCAAAGGTGATGTGGGGAGTGGATGATGAAATCCGGGCTGCTGTCAAGGGAACTTTAAAAGCTCTGGCCCATGGTGGTACAGACGGACAAAGCTGCATCAAAATGGCCGAGGAAGCTGCCAACAGAGTGATTGAAATGATTTTCAAGGAGGAAAATATACTTTTTCCAATGGTGCTGGAGACACTGGCCGAGGATGAATGGCTGCAAATTCAGGAGGCCAGCGAAGAGATAGGCTATTGCATGGTGGAACCAGGCTCAAAATGGCTGCCTGCCAAGGTAAATGTAGAGCAAAAGGCAAAAGAGGAAGGGGAACAGCCCTTAAGCAACGGCTATGTCAAGTTTGATGCAGGAATTCTTTTGCCGGAGGAGATAAATTCAATGCTTAATACCTTGCCTGTGGACATTACTTTTGTTGACAAGGATGGTATGGTGAAGTATTTTACACAGGGAAAAGACCGGATATTTGCAAGGCCGAAAACCATCATAGGCAGGGAGGTTAAAAACTGCCATCCACCGGCTAGTGTCCACATTGTAGAAGGAATAGTGGAAGACTTGAAGTCTGGAAAAAAGGAGCATGAGGATTTCTGGATAAAAATGGGCAGCCGGTATGTCTATATCAGGTATTTCGCAGTCAGGGACAAAAATGGGGAATTTCTCGGAACTCTTGAGTTTACTCAGGACATCAAACCAATACAGGAAATAACCGGAGAAAAAAGGCTGGTTGAAAATAGTTCAAACAAATAAAGTAAAAAAATGGTGCAATATCAAAATAATGGGTATATAATAAGGCAAAAGTCCTGATTTCTGGATTTCTGCCTTTTCTTTTGTTCAAACAACTTTGTTTTTCACCAAAAAAAGGAAAATATATAAAAATGTAGAATATTTAGTTTCTAGCTTGATTTAGTATGCTCTTTTAACTTGCATAATCTGGAGGTATTTTTCATGGAAATTGGAAGCAAGCTGCAAGTAATTCTCAGGAAGCCCGGAACAGTCAAAAAGGAAACCATAATTGAATTATGGATATTCTCATTCTTTTTGCTGTTTCTCATTCACACACAGGTAGACTATCATCTTCTTTTCCACACTTCCGCAGAATTATTTGCCAGTATAGTATCTTTTGGTTTATTTTTTGTTGCCATCAATACCAGCAATGTAAGTGAGAACAATTTTATTGTACTATTGGGTATCGGTTATTTTTTTGTGGGGATAATTGATATATTTCATATATTTACATACCCCGGTGTTTCCATAATATTTGAAAGGGGCAGCCAGGCTGCCTTTGAACAATTGTGGATTGCCGGGAGGTACATGACTGCCCTCACACTCCTTGGGTCCACATTACTGACTTTAAGAAATGTGAAAAAATTTCGCGCCAATGTGATATTTTTCGTCTACTTCATGGCCTGTCTTATGATTCTGGTATCAATACTGTACTTCAGGATATTTCCTGCCTGTTATGTGGAAGGAGGAGGCAGCACACCTTTTAAGGTTGCCAGTGAATTGATTGTATCTGCTGTATATCTTGCAGTGGCCTTTTTGTATTTTAAGCTCAGAAAAGACATGGATTCAACCTTGTTCTTTTTTATGGAGGCACACCTGCTGACAATGGCAATGTATGAACTGCTGTTTGCCAGCCTCTCAGGGCCAGACGGCTGGCGGAACAATCTGGCCCATATCATCAGGGTGGTTTCCTTCTTTTTTCTTTACAAGGCCTTTTTTGAAACCGGTTTGAAAAGGCCATATGCCGTTCTTTATAACAAAATGAACAAGATGGATCTGGAGCTGGACAAAACCAGTAAACATTTGAAAAAAGCCGAGCACCAGAGGAAGACCATAGAGGAGATGCTGGCAAGAAATGATCAATGTTATGATATGATTATAAACAATTCCAGCGATGCCATAATTATTATCAGCGACTCAAAATTTATTTTTGTTAATGAAAGAGCTGCCAATATGTTCGGGGTCAATAATCCCAGTGATTTAATAGACATGGAGGTTCAGGATTATATCAATCTCAAGGAGCAGGAAAGGGTAAAAGAGCTGCTTATGCAGACTGCCGATGAACTCTGCCGGGATATAAAATTCGAATCCAGATTAAAGGCACAGAGCGGCAATGAAATTGATATAGAGGTTACCAGTGCCAAACTTCTGTACAAGGGTAAACTTTCCTACATAAATATTTTCAAGGATATAAGTTCGAGAAAGCAAATAAATAAATTGGAAAACCATATAAAGGATAATGAAAGAAAGCTGATTGAAACCAAAGAGTACAATAAAATGCTTACTGAATTTTTTTCAAATATATCCCATGAGCTTAAAACACCTCTGAATGTTATCCTGGGAGCAATCCAAATACTGTCGCTTAAGGGTAATATGCAAATGTCCCTGGAAAACGAGGACAAATTCAACAAATATCTCAGGGTGATGAAGCAAAATTGCTACAGGCTGCTCAGGCTTGTCAACAATTTAATTGACCTGTCCAAGTTCGACTCGGGTTATTTGAAGCTGAACCTGTGCAACCTTAATATAGTGAGCGTGGTGGAGGAAATCATACTGTCGGTGGCACATTATGTTGAAAACCGGGGCCTTTCAATTGTCTTTGACACGGATATTGAAGAAAAGATAGTGGCTGTGGACGCCGACAAGATAGAGAGAATAATGCTGAACCTGCTTTCAAATTCCATTAAGTTTACTGACACGGGAGGCAGTATCTCCGTGAACATATCCGACAGGGAGGACGCCGTTGTAATATCTGTCAGGGACACAGGCATAGGTATCCCCAAAGACAAATTGAACTCCATTTTTGACCGTTTCGGACAGGTGGACAAATCTCTCACAAGAAACAAGGAGGGAAGCGGAATAGGGCTGTCACTGGTAAAGACGCTGGTTGAACTGCATGGAGGGCATATAGGCATCAGCAGTGTAGAGGGAGAGGGTAGCGAGGTTGTGTTCGAATTGCCGGTGCTGACAGTGGAGAATGAAATGCCTGCTGTAGGCTCTGTCGCAGGTAAATCAAAGGTTGAAAATATTAAAATTGAGTTTTCCGACATCTATTCCTTTGAGTAGTATGGCAATTTTATGAAATTTATGCAGCAAACTGTGATTAAAATCACAGTTTGTTTTTATTATACGGGTTATAATTCGTATATAAAAAGTACATGGGAGTGGATTACAATGATAAGTGTCGCATCTTTAAAAAGACAGCATGAAGAAATAAGTGAAGTCATTGGCAATATCAGGAGCTTTATAGCGGGCGGGAAGGTGGAAGCCGGAGCCCATGAGGTTGCCTTGCTTATAAATACTCTGGCCGGCAAACTCAATATTCATCTTAATACCGAAGACAAATATATGTATCCCGGCCTATTGGAAAGCGAAACCGAAGAGCTGAAGGTCCTTGCAAGGGAATACATGGGTGAAATGGGCGCTATCAGCCATATATTCCTGCAATACAAGGAAAAGTTCAACACCAGGTCAAAAATATTGTCAGCTCAGGAGGCCTTCATAACAGAATCGCAGAAAGTGTTTGACCTGCTTGAGAAAAGAGTGGAAAGGGAAGAAACCTCACTTTATACAATCCTATGACAAAGGAATCTCTATAGGCTTTTCGGCACCGGCAGGCCATATAACCAGTTTATTCGCAGCCTGGATTTCAAGGGGAACTCCAAAAGGAATATTAAAGGTAAAACTTCCGGTTTCACCATTACTTATGATAGTTTCTCCCTGAAAAGCACTGTAGACAGAACCGTCCTTGAAGACCAGTGAGCAGTCGCTTGAGGAGAACCCCGGGTTTCTGCCTTCAGGCACTGTCCCTGTGATGGTAATGGAAAGCGGAGAAAGTTTTAGCCTGTCTATTTGGGTGTCCTGATTGGTATATATGTGTTGATCTTTTACATTAAAAGTACTTATATTGTCGGTAAGGGACAGGGGAAAGCTGAGGTAGAATTCCTCCGGCATTACAATTTCAAGATTGCCCAGCAGCTTTCTATCGGTGATTGTGAATGGGAAGTATTCCAGGTTATCCTTGCTCAAAGAAACAAAGCCATCATTGCGGTTATAAATGCTGAGAGTATTCTTATCCCGAAGAAATATTGAGGGGATTTTATAATAACCTGAGGAATCCACAGCCAGAACAAGACTTCCGCCCGAGTAACCCACCGATTCCAGGAGAATTGTTCCGTAGCCGGTTTCAAGCGGCAGGTTCAACTTATTGTCAGGGAGGTCTGAGACATTACCGCTGTCTGTAGCTGCAGCTTCATGTCCGGAATATGCTTTTGACAAATCTATGTCTGTTGCTTGATATTTATCCGGGAAGGTCATGACCAGTGTGGCATTTTTTTCGGAGGAGGAAATTTCCCCATCAAAACTGTATATAGCCGAATAATTGTATTTTGTAGCTCCGGAACTTTCGGGGAGAGACGACGTAGTCACTGAAACCGGCTTAACCCCCTTTTTAAGGTCTCCCAGATACAGCTTGTTTGACAATATCCCCGAGTGTATATTGGGATCATAAGCCTTATCCATCTGAACCGAATACTTTACGTACAAAAGGTTGCTGTCACCTATGACTCCATCCACGCTCAAGGTTACACCGTCTCTTGTATAAGATTTATTGGGGGAATAACCGTATTTTTTTATAATATCTGCCTGTTTGCCGGTTATATGGGTTCCGAAAAATTGTGAGAAGAAGCTGCGAAAGACGGTATCGATTCCCAGCCGCGGCGCCGCTGAAACGGTTATTACCGATACGGCAAGAACAGCCGCAACAGGCATTAACAGCCTGAAAAGCTTTTTTTGTGAGCCTGCTGCTGAGGATGCATACATACTGGACTTTGAGACTACCCTTTGGATGATATCCTCCGAAACGGCAATATTTTTGAATGCTTGCTTATATAAGAATTTATTCATATTGTAAATCCTCCATTAACCTGCTTTTTAGCAATTTGCGGGCTCGCTGAAGCTGAGTCGCAACCGTTGTTTCCTTTTGATTTGTAAGCCGGGCGATTTCCTTGATTCTATATTCCTCATAATAGAACAGGTGAACTACCACTCTGTACTTTAACGGCAGTGCCATTACAACATAGAACAGCTCACTTTCCTCCTGGGCCTGAAAGGACAGATTGCTTCCAAGAGGCAGTACTTTTTTGAACCATGAGGAAAGCAGCAGCTTTTTACAGCAATTGATGGTTACGCGGATAAACCAGGCCTTTTCATAGTCCGGACTATCAAAAGCAGGTTTCTTCCTGAAGTACCTGAGAAATACTTCCTGGAATACATCCTCCGCATCACTTTTGTTTTTGCAGTATGTATATGCGATTTTGTAAACCGTGTCCTTATAGTGATCAATTATCTGAAGTTCTTCCACTATGACCTCCGTGCAACTATTGACTTGAACAGCCTGTTCATATATAAAACCCCTCAGCGGTAAAAAAAATCACATGAAAATAAAATATTTATTAAAATAAGAAAAGACACTTTGTTTTTCAGTGTCTTTTCTCAGTTGGCTGCTATATGAGTCCTGCCTTTTTCTTTCCGGTTTTGGCCTTCCCCTGTATCTCAGGCACCGGTCTCACATCATTCTTCTGAAAGTGTTGGGAGTGATTGCTTTCAGTGCCATGAGGTTCAGCGGGGTCGGGCCTTCTCATTCCTTTTTTAGCCATGTTTTTCTCTCCTTGCGCGCCTGTGCACGTATCAGATGGTGTTTAAAAGCACCTCACAGCTATTTTTTCATTTTATAAAAATAATATTCCTATGAGCAGTCGGAAGATTCTATACACACTTAAATTTTCTCATATAGTTTTGTAAAATGCCAGAATTATAGGAGGCAGATTTGCTTAAATAATAAAGGACCTGTTCAGCGGCTTGCATGGTGTCTTCCCTTTGGCACTATAAGAGGGGAGGCAGACACGGGATCACAGATAACCTTGCAGTCAAGGTCAAAGACCTGCTTTATCAAATCCTCTGAAATGATATGGGAAGGTTCACCTTCGGCCACGAGTCTCCCTTTGCGGAGGGCAAATAAATAATCTGCATATCGTGCGGATAAATTAATGTCATGCAGTACCATGACGATGGTTGTGCCTCTGCTTCTGTTCAGGTCTGTCAGCAAATCAAGTATTTCAACCTGATAGCTGATATCCAGGAAGGTTGTAGGCTCATCCAGAAGCAGAATGTCCGTCTGCTGGGCCAGAGCCATGGCAATCCACACACGCTGGCGCTGTCCGCCGGATAGTTCGTCTACACTGCGATTGGCCAGGTCTGCAATACCCATGATTTTCAAGGCATCTTCAACTGCTTCATAATCTTTTTTGCCAAGTCCCTTAAAAAAGGATTGATAAGGAAACCTTCCACGCCCCACCAAGTCCGCAACGCTGATGCCTTCAGGAGCAATTGGTGATTGAGGAAGCAGGCCGAGAACTCTTGCCAATTGCTTTGGGGATATGTCGTTGATATTTTTATCATCAAGGAGAATTTCACCTGAGACCGGCTTGATCAGCCGGCAAAGTGTCTTGAGCAAGGTGGACTTGCCGCACGCATTGGCGCCTATAATCACGCTGATTTTATTATTTGGAACAGTGATATTGATACCGTCAATAATGATTTTTTTATCATAGCCGGCAACAATATTACCGGCTTTCAATAAATGCTTGGATTTCATGCTGATCCTCCTGTTCGATTCATGCGTATGAGTAGGTACAATAAATATGGTGCTCCCAGGATGCCGGTAATAATTCCCACCGGAAATCGGGTGTCAAAAGCAAACTGACCGATTAAATCCGCTCCCAGTACCAGTATGGAGCCTATCAGGCCTGAAGGCAATTCATTTGGTGCACCTATACCCACAAGCCTGGCCGCAATCGGACCGGCAAGAAAAGCTACAAAGGAAACAGGTCCTGTAACTGCAGTTGCAAATGCAATTAAAAATACCGCACTTAAAATCAGCAAAAGACGGGTTAAATCGGTCCTGACGCCAAGTGTAACAGCAGACTGCTCGCCCAGCTCCAGGATTTTGAGATGTCTTCCAAGCAAGAATATCACAAGGCCAAAGGCGGCGACGACTATGAAGAGCAGAGGTATCCTGGACAGCCGCACACCGTTCAGGCTGCCGCTAAGCCATATAAGCGCACCCGGTACATCATATTGAGAGGCTCTCAGCAGCAGGTAGGAGATAACTGCGTTCAGCATGGCCTGTACTCCAATGCCGATAAGAATCAGCTTGCCCCCTGAAAAGCTGCCTCCTCTGGAAAGTGCATAAATAAGTGCTGCCACTGTGATTCCGGCAATGACGGCGGCAATTGAAACAAAAGTGCCGCTCAATTTCAGCACAAGTATGCAAAAAACCGCCGCAGCACTTGAACCGGAAGATATGCCGATGATATCCGGGCTGGCCAAAGGATTGCGGAGCATTGTCTGAAAAGTACTGCCGGCTATACCGAAGGCCATTCCCACCAGAAGACCTGAAAGCATTCTGGGCAGTCTGAGAGTACCCACTGCAAAAGTGGCACCTTGTATCTGTTCGCCAAGCAGGACCTTCAAAACGATTTCAGGAGAATATATGGTATTTCCAAGTAAAAGGGCCGTAACGCAAAGTGTAAAGGTCAATATGCCCAGAATAACGGTCACACTGACCCAGCGCAATTTTCTCTGGCGGTAGCCGGCTGTAATTGTATCTGAATTATTTATTGTCATAATGTACGCACCTTTGCTCTCATGGCAATGATAATAAGTATCGGAGCACCCAGGAAAGAAGTGACAATCCCTGACTCAAGCTCACCAGGGCTGCTGATGAGTCTTCCCAGAACATCGGATATGGTTAGAAGAATAGCTCCGCCCATGGCAGACATGGGGATGATCAATCTGAGATTAGGGCCGCAGAGCATCCGCATCATATGAGGAACCATTAAGCCGATAAAGCCGATAGGTCCTGCGAGGGCTGTTGTTGCTCCGCATAAAAGGATGCCGGACAGCGCCCCGAACAATCGGACGGTTCCCGTACGGATGCCCAGGCCTGTTGCAACGTCGTCACCCAGAGCAAGAGCGTCCAGGGCGGGGCTGACCAACAAACCAATAAGCAGTCCGGCTATCAGAAAAGGAAGCACTGTGTATATGCCTTCCCAGGTGGCCCCGCTGATGCTTCCCACCTGCCAGAAGCGAAAAATGTTCATTACCTCTGTACGGGGAAGGATTATTGCACTGACAACGGAAGATAAGGCTGCACTGGTTGCTGCACCTGCCAAAGCAAGCTTTATGGGGGTGGCACCGCCATAGCCCAAAGACCCGATTCCATAAACAAACAGGGAGGTAACCGTGGCACCTGTTAATGCAAGCCATATATACTGGTTTAACGATCCGATATGAAAGAGGGATATGCCGCTGACCACAAATAAGGAGGCGCCGGTATTGACACCCAGGATGCTGGGGTCTGCAATGGGATTGCGTGTGATTGCCTGCATGAGAGCGCCGGATACCCCAAGCGCTGCTCCTGCCATAATACCAAAAACAGTTCTTGGGATACGCTCATGAACTACAATATCAATTAAAGCGGTTTTTTTAGCATTTATCAAAATATCTATTATGTCAGGAATATTCACATATCGTACTCCAAAGGCAAGAGAAGCCAAAATGCACATAAAAAGAACAATCATACTGCTAACCACTAGGGCAATTACTTTGGAGTATTTCATTTCACTTTATCCGCTGCCTCTCCAATAATACGAAGATAATCATCAAGGGTTGCCGGAATGGAAAGTGAGCTTGGTGTCCCGGAGGCCGCCAGAGGAGTACCATCTTCAATTACCACTACAGAGCCTCTCTTGACAGCCGGAATGGTTCCAACCAGAGCATCCGCCTGCATCGCACCGAGCAATTTGTCATTACCGTAGGTGATAATAATGTCAATGTCTTCAAGGATATCTACGTTCTCAGCGCTTATCTCCAAAGCGAAACTGGTGCTTTCAGATGCCAGTTTGGTCACACTTTCAGGAGCCTTCATGCCTAAGTCTGCCAGGTATGCGGCACGAGGATCGCTGGGCAGATATACATAAAACTTGCTTAAATCTGTGGGAGTGAAATAAAAAAAGGCGGCTGTTTTTCCGGCAATTTGCGGATACTTGTCGGTTCTTTCCTCTATTAGGGTTTCTAATTTGCCGACCAACGCTTCACCTTCAGCTTTCATACCCATACCGGCTGCGTCAAGCACTATCTGGTCACGCCAGAGGGTTTGCCAGGGCTGGGTTGGATATGCCACAACAGGTGCTATTTCACTTAATAAATTATATTCTTCCTGTGTTATGCCTGAATAGGCCGCTAGAATCACATCGGGCCGGACATCGCTGACAGCTTCGAAGTTCAGGCCGGCAACATCGTCAAACAGAACAGGAGCAGTCACTCCCAATTCTTTAAACTTTTCCAGGGTCCAGGGCAGAAGACCGCTGTTATCCGTAACACCATAATTTGCCTTGGAGATTCCCACAGGGACTACGCCCAGAGCCAAGGGCAGGTCCTGGTTGCCCCATGAGATGGTAGCAATACGTTGGGGTTTGCTTTTTATAACCGTCTCTCCAAAAGCATGTTTTATTGTAAGCGGATAGGCAGCTTCAGCAACAGCGGCAGTTTGTCCTCCCGCCGAAGATGTTTGAGAAGCGGAGGTATCAGCGGCATCTGAGGAATTTGATGCTGTACAACCTGATAAGGCAAGTGAGAATGTGATTACAGTTGCAAAAATTAATTGGAGTGTTTTAAATTTCATAATGGTTCCTTTCTTATCCGGGTATGTAGGTAGTATATATACATTTGAGTTAGCATATGCTAACTCGCTAAATGAATATTACAATCATTATCAATTAAAGTCAAGAGATTTCTATAAAATTTAAAAATTATTAATAGTAAGTCCGGTGTGGAATTTCAGCTTCAGTTACGTATAAAGCCTGCGTCAGGGGACTGCCTCCGGCAGCCTCTTAACGCAGGCTTTATACCACTGGATTAATTCACAGTGCACTATATGGCAACTCTGTCTTCATATTCCTTTAAGGTAAGTGATACATTCAGATTTCCATTTCTGCATCTCAGTTCATCTATAAATTGCTTCTGCTCGTTGGGATTTCTCATATTAATGATATATGCAACCTCAAAAATAGTTCCAAAGTCCGCAGTCTTAACCCTTTTCAGGCTCCAGGAGGTGGTATAGCGCTCCAGGATATCGTCAAACAGGCCCATATAATTCAGGTCCTCCGGAATAATTATCTTAAGCTGCATTACTGAGCTCTGAGGCCTTGCAAAGTGTGAAAAATGCAGTATTACCATGACGAGACAGAGAACAACGACAAAAATGACTCCATATACCAGATAGCCCATTCCGCATGCCAAACCTACAGCCATGGAAAAGAACACATATGCTATATCCTTCGGGTCTCCCGGGGCGCTTCTGAAGCGGATAAGGCTGAAGGCACCCGCCAGACTGAAGGCACGGGCAACATTATTTCCTATGAGCATTATAATTATTGAAATTATGGCGGGAAGCATAATCAGGGTGACGGTAAAGCCGGCAGAGTACCCCTCCGCCCTGTGAGTTGCGATATACACGAGGCTGACCACCAGGCCCAGTAAAAGTGACAAGCCCAGGGCAAGCAGAACACCCTGAAGGGTGAGGGTATCACCGGAAGCTGTAACAGTAAAAATAGAATCTAACATTTTTTATTTTCTCTCCTTTGTCTTACATTTTTGTAGATAAATATCTTAAAGTAATATTTTACAGTATCAATAAAAGCAATACGGATTAGACTGCAATCAGCCGCTTACTGCCGACTTCTGATTACCGGCCGTCTGACGGAGCCTTGCAGGAACTCCTGCAGGGATTTCCTCCTCATCAGGTGAGAAGGCATCGGAATTTTCCGCAATGGTTTCAAGATAGTAGCGCTTGTACTCAGTACCATATTTTGAAAAGCTGGTCTTATAGATTTTGAGCTCTGACAAAAGCCTTGCAAGCCATATGGGGGTGGCACGGGATATTTTTACTTCCATGAGATACTGGTCGCCGCCCAGCAACTGCTTGCCAAAGCTACCATTTTCCATGTGAAGCTCTTCTCTGCGAGTGACAATGTTGCTGTCAAAGGTTATGCGGAAATCCTTGTCGTCTTTTCCGAAAAAGGCCATTCTGGTATAGCTGATATAGGCTGCCGGTGAGACGCTGTTCTTGCTGAGGAAATACTCCAATTCGTCAATTACCTGACGGCCCATATAGCTCTTGGAGGAGGGTTTGATTCCTTTTTCAATAAAGTTATAGGCCTCCAGCAGGGTCATGGCAGCCCTCCTTTTATGCACGATGCCCAAGGTCTTCTTTTTTAATTCCAGATAAACTTTCGAGTTTAAATCAGTAGAGGGTGAATAGCTCCTCAGACGCAGTTTTTCCTTATAGAGAGGCTTTGAAAGAGACGTCCTGATTAAATTGCTGTCCACAGTATCATAATAAATATTATAGATACTATAATTCCGACCGCCCTTACAGTACTCATCGGGATTCATATATTCCTCAATTCTGGGTAGAAGCGCGTTTAGCTGCTGGATGGATATAAGAAACTTCATTTCATACCGTTTAAAAGTTGTAATGGCCATAATTAACCTCCTGTTCCCGCCGGGCAGGCACACTTCACTGTATGCCCGCTGGACGGGATTTAACATTTTTATTAATATTTTACATTTATTTAATATTCTCTTAATATAGCTGTGGTTTAATAATACTAGATAAAGATTAGGCTGGTATCTACGGGAAAGCCGAAAATTTCCCCCGAAGTCCGGGGCTGCTAATTGTTGCGTCTGCCCGGGAAACCCTGTCCTCCGCCGGGGCCACCTCCGGGGCCGCTGCGGCCTACGGTTCCTATGGTTGTCAGGAGGCCCGTAACCGTGAAGCTTTCATACTTGGTGCCTCCGCTGAAAGTTCCGCCTTCGCTCAGGCCGTTTTTTTCAGAACCGCTGGAACTGCCTCCGTAGTAAATATCATAGGTTGTACCCTTTTTTAGTTCCGGCGAATTGACTACAATAGTCTGGAAGCCTTTTGCCGGCTTGAAGGTCAGCAGCTCCTTGCCATCACCTGAGGTGATATTTATTATTGTGCCTGCCGGCATTACCTGATCGAAGGAAATCATGGCGGAATTTTGTGTGGAGCTTGTGTCGGGAGCCTGTGCCATACCGGAACTTCCTGCAGCTATCAGGAACCCGCCGGTCATTTTAAAGGCGCCGTCATAGTCAAGAGCACCGTTATTGTTTCCTGTGGGGCCATTGACTACTACCGTACCATTTGTTATATATATTGAGCCGTTAGCATCAAGTCCGTCACCCTGAGAGTCAACATACACATACCCTCCGTTTATTTGAAGGGAATCGCTGCCGGAGGTGTTAAAACTATTCTGTCCTGCACGACCGCCTGTTGAAGAACTGTCTGCTCCGCCGGAGACATTTATTCCGTCATCGCTTGAGCTTACCGTTATATTTCCGTTATTAATGATTATATTTGCACTTTCAATGCCTTCATAAGCCTTTAATACATTGGTGTCGCCATTATTTATATAAATGGCCGCATCTGCATGAATGCCGTCGTCACCCGAAGAGACGGAAACAGTACCCCCGTTGATGCAAATAATGTTGTTTGAATGAATGGAATCATCCGCAGAGTCAATTTCCAGGGTGCCGCTTTCAATGGTTATACTGTCTGCTGCCTTAAGGCCTTTTTTGCTTTCAGATTCAGTAGCCGTGGAGTCTCCGGAGACACCCGTATCGGCAGGAGCACGGGTGGTGCTGTCCGCTTCGGCTGTATCTGAAGGCACGAAATCAAAGCCCCTGCCCGGGCCTCCCATACCGGGCTGCTCGTCTGCTTTTGTTTCACCGTTGGTATAGCCTCCTCCGGAGGTAATATTGATAGCCGCTGTTTTGATTAGTATATCAGTTTCAGCTTGAATACCGTCCTCCAGAGCAATAATGTTTATAGAACCGCCTTCAATTAAAACAAAGCCTTTTTTTGCATCCTCATCATTGTTGGACTTTATACCGTCTTCTTTTGCATTAATATTTACTATCCCATCCTTGATAGCAACAAAATCTCTCCCTTTCATGCCGTCACCTGTTGAATTTAAAGTAATGTTGCCGCTCATGATTTTTAACTCATCCTTACTTGTAATAGCATTTTTGTAATTTGCGTTTATAGTCAGCGAACCCGTTCCGTTTATGGTTAAGTCTGATTTTGAAAAAATTGCCGAATCAGGTTCGTCAGCCTCTTTATTATCAAAGACATAGTTCTTGCCGTCAGTAATATTGTTTTTTGTACCTTCAGGCAATATGAGCACTGCTTTTTTGGCGCTGGTTATACAAATTGGTGCACTTTCCGTACTGGTTATATCCGCGCCGTTTAAAACTAGCCTTACAGGCTGGTCATCCTTGGTATCCACAATTATGCGTCCATTGTTTATGGTTCCGCTTATAATATACGTGCCTGCTGAAGTAATTGTGACAATGTTTTTGCTGATTACAATTCCTTCTCCCTGACCGTTTATGGTATCAGAGGAAAAGGTTATTTTTGTCGAACTCTCACTGTCCCAGCCGGTATCCACATCTGTGGAGTCGTATTTAACCGATATATCGGTTTGTGGTGTTGGGGTTGACCCGGATTTCGCTTTTGAGGAAGTCGTAATGGCAGTATTATTACTGCTGGCGATATTTGTAGTTTGAAGTGTACAAGCTGTCAATAATGAAATACTTAAAAATATAGTTAGTATGGCTGAAGTAAATTTGTACTTTAGTTTTTTGTTATGCAATTGTGTCCCCTCCTTTTTATTTTACAAATGTTATTTTAAAATTCCAATGTGATGATTGTATGAATTAATGCTGATACTTTAGTAAATAATTGACAAAAAAAGGATTTAATTTAATTCATAACTAAAAAAGTTAAAAATTAACAAATCCTTTTTTAAAAGTGTCTTAATTTTTGCGGACCGGTAATAGAAAAATATTGAATTAAAGTTTGTTCAGCCAGTCAAAATAGTCCTGGAGCCTGTTGGGACCACCCAATATATCTCTGGCAATGTACAGGGTACCATCATTTTTGACTTTTTCGCTCCATTTGACAAGACATATGGTACCGTTGGAAATCTCGATTGCAGTAATTGCATGAGGATGTATGCAGCAACCGTCGTTAAAATACGGAATCTGCCCGACTTCCGGAAAGGAGGGCCTGTGGTTGTGTCCTGCAATAAGCAGATGCTTTTCCTTGACCACCCACTGGGACAGCTTTTTTGCAATTGAGATTTTCTTTTTATAGTTCTTGGCTGCGCTGGTGGGGTCGTTGACGCCAAAGGTCTCCAGGGGCTTCCATACATATCTTACAAGGAATTTACTCAGCCTCCACAGGGTGCTGCTCATGGTATCCACCTGATGGCCATGGATCAGCAGTATTTTGTCATCTGAATCGGTATGCCTTAAAATAAGTCCTTCGTGCACTTTCACATCGCTGAAGATAGAGGGGTCCTCCTGCTCACGTTCCTCATGGTAGCGCTGGATATTTTTGTCCACGTATTTGTAATTTCTTTTTTCCATATCGTGGTTTCCATACATTAAATACAGCCTTTTGTCGTCATGAAACTTGGACATGAGGCTGAAGACCTCCTTATGAATCTGAATAATATCCGAAAGACGCTTGTTTTCCCATAGCTCGTCGCCGTCACCCAATTCAATATAGGTAAAATTACGGTAATAGTACTGGGTCAGTGCAGAGTAAAAAATATTTCTGTTATTGATAAAATTATCTGAACGGCTTCCGTCACCTCTATGGCAGTCACTCATCAATACAAGATTGGAGGAGTCGTTAAAAGGTATTGTGTCAGATTTATTATACACTCGAGTAACCTTTTCCAGCTTATTCATTTTTCCTCACCTCACTTAAGGAGCTGGCTATCGTCAATATCAAAATTCAAGTAATTTTTAATTTTGTCAAACATGCTAAAAATTGAAGCGGTTTTTCCTATCTTGAACATTTCGGCATATAGCTCCGGAGACCCTTCCTTGACTGCATTCATTTTATCTTTCATACTGGTAAAGCCATTTGTAAGTGTCTGATATACGTCACAATTCCTTTTGAGCTGTGCCAGCATAAGCTTATCCGTGGCTGCGGACCTTGTGTAGGGCTGTCTTGTATGTGGCTTGTCGTAATGAATTGCCACGGTTGTTTTTCTGACCTCGAACTCCTCTTCGGTGTAGCCGGCCTTTAGCAGGCTCTTTAAAAAGGCATCTCTCATGCCCCTGCTTTTAAAGGAGATATAAACATCCATGGAAAGCTCCGAGGGCTCGGAATATTCACCCAGCTTAAAGGCTGTAAGCCACCAGTGTTTAGCCTTTCTGGTTATAAGCTTTTCTCCGTTCTTATAAAGGACAAAGGCCATATATAACCTGTCTCGATTACTGGCGCAGTAGTAGAAGGTACCGTCGAAAACCCCCGGAATATTCAAATCAGGCCAGGTACTGGAATAGACGCCTATTTCGCAGCCGGTGGTCATGCCGTATTGACCCTTCCAGAACTCAATAAGCCAACGTCTTCCGCCATATGAAAAGCGTATGGGCTCACTGTCAATAATCATGCCGAGAGGAGCGGCAGCTTCATCATAAAGCCTGCAGTAGCCCATGCTTCTCTGCCAGGCATACATCGTAGAAAAAAAGATATCATTTTTGGGACTATAGGCATAACCGGCAGTACCAATAAGTTCATCTATGGTACCGCCAGCGTCATCATCTCTTTCCTGGGTATAGTCTTTCCGGGCAGCCAGGTAATACCTTCTGGCTGCCAACTTGTAGGAAAGCCAGGAGGATATATGTTCATAGAAAATAGGACCTGCCAGGGCCGCTACAAAAATTGCAATCAGGAAAATTGAGAACCAAAGATTAAAGCTTACAATATCATTGGTTAGCAGTGGAATAATTAACATAATAACTCACCCCGAATATACTGTTTATACATAATATTCAAATTTAGAGAGTTATGTTAAAGTTGTTAAGAAGTTTTATATTTATTGGAGGGAGACTATTCTATGGATACCACCCGGTTGCGGCCTGAACGCTTGGCTGTGTAAAGAGCCTCGTCGGCTTTTTCCTTCAGGACATTCAGGTCTGATACCTTATCAGGGTAGGAGGCAATGCCTATGGAAATGGTTATATTGATTTTAGTGCCGTCCGACAGGAGGAAAGGGGTGTCCTGAACCATTGAACGCAGCCGCTCCGCAATGTCTGCAGCCAGAGTGTACTCGCAGTCGGGCAGTATGACGGAAAATTCTTCTCCGCCGTTTCTGGAGATAATGTCCATTTCCCTGCAGTTTTGGCGCAAAATATCTCCCAGGGTCCTTAAAACATTATCTCCTTCCTTGTGGCCATACGTGTCATTAACCTTCTTAAAAAAGTCTATATCCAGAAAAAACAGTGAGATTTTCTTTTGCGAAATTTCCGCCGCACCTATCACATTGTTATAAACAGCATCAAATTGACGTACATTATTGAGGCCGGTAAGAAAATCTCTGTTAGCCTCCTGCTTATACCGTATGAATGCAAAGGTATAGGCTTCCAGATACCCGACATAGTGGTAAAGTGCAAAAGCCACCAGACTGGATACCGAACAGAACAGAAATATGATTAAAACCCTGTACATGGGGTCGGTTATAAATATTGCATAAGCAATACTTACAAAAGCCTCGGATAAAAGCAGGCCGTAAATCCATTTTTTATGTAAAGGTTTTTGTTTGCGAAATAGAGGATAGGTTAAAACAGGCAATAGCAGAATAGATATTGAAGCGAAGATTGCAGCCTCGGAGAAGCCAAAGCGCAACAAGCGGAATACTGCTATTATAAGGCTGGAAAAAATCCCTGGTATAAAACCGCCATATATGGAAGCAATCAAAATGGGTAAAATACGCAAATCAATAATAAGGTTGTTTGTTATCTTAACAGAGAACTCAACCAGTATTATTCCCATGATGCCGAAAATAAAGCCTGCCTTGAATTTCAACTGCATGGGGAGCTTATGGTTCAGGCCGGTGCTGCCGAAAATTTGATAACACATGCTTAGAAATGCAATAAGCATGCCAGCATTTATGACAAAATCCCTAAACATTTTCCCTCCATAAACATTTTTCTACAATTGTTATTTTATTTTACCACCTAATTAGCCGGTATAACATGGAAAATGGAAATGTTATAAAAAAATTCAGGGTTCCATATGGCGTAGGGCTGGATTTAGCACCTTCAGAGCTTATTTTTCATCTTCTCCTCAAGGGCGGCAATCTGGGAAGGTGTGGGGAGAGAGGCTTGAGCACCTTTTCTGGTGACGGTCAGCGCACCCGCAATATTTCCGAACTCTACAGCCTCAGCTATGTTTTTTCCCCTGGACAAGGCCAATGCAACGGCTGCTGAAAAGCAATCCCCTGCCGCGGTGGTATCTACAACCTCAACTTCGGGAGCGGGCCTGTGAAATATTTTGCCGGCATTGCCATAAACCGCCCCGCTGCCGCCCAAGGTTATTATGGGGTGGGTTATGCCTTTTGAGGCTAAAAATACTGCTGCATCTTTTGCAGCTCCAATAGAATCAGCCTTCATTCCTGTGAGGGTTTCACATTCTGATTCGTTGGGGGTAAATATATCAATCCGGGAAAGCAGCACATCCGGCAGTTCTCTTGCCGGAGCAGGGTTTAGCAGTACTATTGCGCCATGCTTTTTTGCAAGGTCCACAGCTCTTTCCACTGCAGGAAGAGGTATTTCAAGCTGAATTACCACCACGTCACTTCTTTTAATTTCTTCTTCTGCGCTGTCTATCATTTCCGGTGTAAGCATGAAATTGGCGCCGGGATCGACTATGATGCTGTTATCGCCGTCCTTGACCATTATCATGGCTACTCCGGACGACACCGAAGGGATTACCTTAACATGTTCAATGTCCACATGATTAACAGCCAGGTTGGACAAAAGGCTATTGCCGAAAATATCGTCTCCTGTACAGCCAATCATTGAAACATTGCCTCCAAGTCTGGCGGCGGCAACTGCCTGGTTTGCACCCTTGCCGCCCGGGGTGGTCATAAAGCCGCTGCCCAGGATGGTTTCACCCAATACAGGCAGCCTTGGGGTTGTTACCACCATATCAATATTAAGGCTGCCTACTACAGTTATTCTATTAGCCATAAATCCTCCATCGTCAATTAACGTATACAAGCTTATTATGAGACGGTTTATAATGGGTGTCAATCACTTGACAATAACGGCAGCATGGATTAGCATATACTGGTGAAAGCCTGTATTGTACTGTGTTACGGGCAGTTATCAATGAATTGGAAAGGATTGATTAAATTTGATAAGACAAATACCAAATATTTTATCCTTTGCAAGAATAGTCCTTTCCATAGCCTTGCTTACGGTTCAGCCTCTTGGAAATGTATTTTACCTTATATATGTCATCTGCGGAGCAAGTGATATCCTGGACGGGTATATGGCACGGAGAATGGGAACAGGAAGCAAGGCCGGTGCAAGGCTGGACACTGTTGCGGATATAATAATGGCCGGGATTTTGTTTGTCAGATTATACCCATTTTTGAAGCTGCCGACCGCCATAATCGGCTGGATTTTATCCATAGGGGCAATACGCATTGCATCCATAATTGCCGTGGCGCTGAAACATAAAACCTTTGCCATGCTTCATACTTATTCCAATAAGTTTGCAGGAATGCTTCTGTTCCTTATTCCATTCTTTCTTGACTTCCCCACGAATATTTGGATGTATGCAGTATGCGGCGCAGCAAGCCTGTCTGCCATTGAAGAGCTTTTGATACAACTGGGCTCAGCAAAGCTTGAGCCTGACAGGAAAAGCATATTCCACAGGCTCTAGTGGTCTGTAACATCTAAATTCATACATTGCCGGCGGTTAAATTTCTCCAGGACGAAATATTCAGCCTGAAGCCTTTTTGACTGCGGCCGCATGCTCCTGAATATATGAGGCTGAGGTTGTTGCGCTGTGGGAGGTACTGTTTTTCATATACAGGTCAAAATGTCCTGAGACGGCATTATCCACTGTATCTGCGCCGTGAGGCATACCTGACAGTGAGGCTGCAAGATTCATGCCGTTAATATATATTACTACCGGTCTCGGCGACCATTTCCAGGAGCCGAAAAGACTTTTCATGGCGGCTGTGTCCGAAGCGGTGAGGGGCTCAATATCTATATGATTATAGCCGCCCAGCATTTTGCCCCGGAACTGCTTCCCTGTTTCCACATCCACAACCGTAAAGGTGGAATTTCTCTTAACCAGGTATTGTCCCTCCAGCACCCAGTCCACGGCAGTGCCGTGCCGTGCGGGAGAAGTGTCCTGTCCGGGGCTTACGGTGTTGGCCCTGGGAGCATACCCTGATATGGCAATTTTATCACCTGCTTCAAACCATTCTTCTGAGGACATATAGTTATATTTTAAAATATCCTGAGCCGGCCTTCCAAACTTTTTTGAAATAGATGCAGCCGTGTCACCAGGCTGAACGATATAAGTAGTATCAGGCCACTTGGTTTTGGCTGCTGCGGTTGCGGGAGCGGGAGAGGAGGCCTTCGCCGGTGCAGGTGCCGCAACCGAAGGTGAAGGTGGCGTGGAAGAGGCAGTTCCCGCGTTGGGTATTGTAAGCTTCTGTCCGGGGTATATAGTATCGGAGGCAAGCTTGTTGGCGTGTTTAATCGAGTCCACGGATTGTCCTGTCTTGCTGGAAATTTTCCACAACGAATCCCCGGAGGAAACAGTGTATATATTTGCACCGGCAGACACATCAACCGTTTTTGCAGAACTGTCAAGAGTTACCTTGTACCCCAGGTTTTCAGCAATGAACCTTAAGGGGGCATAAGTAGTTCCTCCAATGGAAAGGGAGGCGGGCATCGCCTTTTGAACTCCATTGACACGGGCAGACACAGAACCTCTCACAAAGGCAATACTGCTTCCGTTTCCTTCAATTCCCACGGTTTTGGACTCTCCATTCCACCAGACCTTTGCACCCAGAGCCTTACCGAACTCACTTACGGGAACGTAGGTTATATTGTTGTATATCAAAGGCTTGTCTTGAAAGGTCATTGTTTTTCCATTTATGGATACGTTTACGTTATAATTGTATGCACTCTGGGTCTGTGCAGTTTTTCCCGAGGGTTCAGCGGCCTGAGCCGAAATGGGCAGCCCCAGCATAAAGGAAGAGAGGAGTACTGTTCCAAGCATGAGCTTAACTGAATTTATCTTTTTATCAGGAAACTTCTTGCGTATGTCGTCTATGAGGTTTTGGGGCAGGCTCTCACCGGAGTCCTTGAGCTTGCCCAGCTCACCTGCGAATTCAACGTCCGTGGAGCCGGGCTCGAAATAAATTATAAGCTCGTAGCCATCCCCGTTTTCCACCAGCTTAAAGTTCTTGAGCAAATCCATAATCAGCTCTCCTCTCAATTAAAATAGTTTTTAAATTTATTTACACGGATTATTTTCTGCTATATGGAGAGAAATATTTATTGCGTACAAGGGATTTTTTAAAAAACAGGCGGCCCGAAGGCCACCTGCTTTTATTGGATGTAATAACTATAGTTTTTGCCTGAATTATTATCCCAGTTGTCTGAATTGTCTTTAAATGAAACGGATATCTGCCTGTTCTTTTGCAAGGGGATTGATAATTCATATCTTTTGGGACTGGTATTGCTCATATGGTATGTGGAAGTGTCGGCTCCGGCAGTGCCGTCCCTGGTACTGACCACTGCAAAAACTTCGCAGGCACCGCCCTTGGCCAACTGCCCGTCATAAGTGACCTTTAGTTGGTCGCCAAAGGTTGTGAAGGAAACACCACCGGAGTAATTTTCACCGGAAGCCTTGTCGGACAGCTCCACATTAAAGGTTTCACAACCGCACTCATTGCAGCCCGATGAAGTACAATCCGTATATACCAGAGCTTCATCACCATTGGATTGGTAATTTCCTGATTGGACCATATTATCTCCTATCTACGCGCATAGCGCGTACACAAATAGTAATGAAAGACACGTAGTGGCTTTCGCTGCGTGAAATCCACTTTGACTTGTCACATGTATCTTTCACGCTGGTACCCTCCCTGAAACTATATTTTTAACCCATTATAGTTTTCACAGTCAATGGGGGATTATTCCGGCAGAATATGGGAGAGTACTCTGGTGAAAATAACTTATCAAAACCTATTTTTAATCTATATAGGTAGAATATTGCACACAGCTTAGAGCTCATCATTATAGTACTTATCAATAGCTTCCTTTAAATCTTTTGCCTTTAATTTACGACTATCAGATTCATGTTCCCACATGTAAATTTGGTCTGACTGTATGTTACCATCAACTACATAATAACCAAAGTAATCCCCACATCCATTACCTGTTACAAATAAAATGCTATTTAGAGACTCATCCATCTTTCTTAAGTCAATATTAGTTTCAATTACATCTTTTGTTGAAAATACAAAATTTCTATCACCATTACATTCCAAAAGGAGATCTTTAAATTGCTTAGGCAGATGTAAATTGAATTTTGATTCAACTTCATTTATCTCAATTAGTGTAGCTGGTGGATTTGGAATTACAAATGGATTGACCTTTGAATAATTAAGTAATAAATTTTTCCACATGACTTTTACTTCTTGTTATGAGGAATATTTTTTATACTAACGACACCATATATAATATATTAATATGGTGTACTTCACGAGTGGACAAATCAATAGCTTGACCATCCCAATATGTATTTTGATACCAAGTTCTAAATGCTGACAATTGGGAGGAAGTTAGTGAAGAGATAGGACTGCTTACTTTTGTCCAATTAGTTGCCGTTGGTTCTGTTAATGATTTCATTGAGATAGGATCAGTATAAGTTGGGTACTCTTTTGCAGCAGCATTTAATAAAGAGATTCCTGAATTTTTGTCCATGGATGAACTGCTTCCATTTAATACTTGTGTGGTAGTCGTAGCTAATTGCCAAAACGCTGAACCGGCCGTGGTTGAGACGGTATCTGTGCTATAGGTAGTACCCATAACTATGTTTATATATGACTTTTGTGATTTAGTCACTGCGGAGGAAGTTCTTGAGGTATACTTCTTAATACTTAGGTCAACACTTACTTTCGTTGGAGCAGTCCCAGTATATGATAACCAGGTACATTCTGCCCATATTTCACATGTGGTATTATTTTTTAGTAATTGATATTGCAAATTGAGGACATTAGAGGCAGATGCTGCATTGATTGATACATCCCTATTACTGACGCTTTTTTCAACATTCGGTATAGAAATAGAGAAATCAGAAGAATCAATTATCTCTATGTCAAGTTATTAGTTGACTTGTGCAAAATTCTTACCCATAAAATGGAACAGAAGAAGCCTTAAATACTTTAAATAAGTCAATATTGGACTTTCCGCACTTGATAATGGTCAAATCCAAGGCGGTCTTCCAAATACCTGAAGCTTGTTTTTATTTGTTATATTTTTAAAGTGTTTTGACAAGATAGCTTATGTGTATTTGCTCAAGAATGCTTCATAATTGTTCTTGAGCTTGAACAGCAAAAATTTATATGATAACCTTGAAGGAGTTGTTTAATTAATGGAAAGGAATAAATCCATGAACTCATTGCAGTCCTATAATCGAAAAAGCTGCTCCGCGCAAAGACCACAGAAATCAATGTCGGCGATGCTTTGCTCGGAGCCTGAATCCCTGATGTAGCCGGTGCTGTGACTAGCTGTATACTTGCAGGCCTTTATTTCATCTATAAGGGTTTAATTAGTGTTATGGTTTTCAGCATCGTTTATTTATTGGAGATTGGGAATAAGGATTGTTTTATTGAAACAAGACCGCAGCAGGGATCACCTGAACTGCGGTTTTTTATTGGATAAAATTCAATAAGGTCTTTGCTTCAACCGTAAAAATTTGGGAGGAGCAGAGCTATGAAATATATTAAGGCACAGGACGTGCTGCCGGAAGAAATCATTGAGCTTATTCAGGAATATGTGGATGGTGAATTTATGTATATACCACGGAAAAACGGCGGGCACAAGGCATGGGGAGAAGCCAGCGGTACAAGGGAAAGCCTTCTGGAGAGGAATAGGAAGATATACCGTGACTACAGGTCAGGCACTTCAGTTCCGGATTTGACAAAGCTATATTATCTTTCCGAGCAAAGCATAAGAAGAATAATAAGTCAGGAAAAGCAGAAATGCTCAAATTCTTTACATAATCATTTGTGAAATTGCCATGTGGGACATGGCTGTGTTAAGGTTTTAGTGTAGCCGGTATCACTGATAAAAAGCGGTCTGGTGGGATTAATGGTTGGAATGAAAGTGTAGAGAGGGTGAAGACAGTAATGGCAACAAAACCGCATAGAGGTAAAACCATATGGAGATTACCATCCCATGGGAGGGGTACGTGTCCGGTATGCAAAACCACAAGGATAAAGGTTTTATATGACATAATCGCAGGAAATGGCGATAAAATAACGGTTTGCAAAAGGTGTCAGAATAAGAAGATAGCAGCGCCGGAAAAGCTTTAATTCTGAGTGGTGCAAATAAGGGCTTCCTTTTGGATGCCTTTTTATTTAACGAAAAACCCCCTGACAAATCCAGTGATTTGAGGGGGTCGTGGTGCGCCATCAGGGATTCGAACCCGGGACACCCTGATTAAGAGTCAGGTGCTCTACCAACTGAGCTAATGGCGCATATAAAAATTATGTAAATTAGCTGCCAGGTTATAGCAGCCTATTTATTATATAAAGTATTGGCAATTTAGTCAATAGTCAATTTTAAAAACATGAGTTTTTTTAAAATATATAGGTTTATATCATATAAACTCATAATCCCGGGATAGCCCACTAACCTACGGCCTGATGAATTAGAGGTATTCAAGAGAAGACTGAGCAAGAAACGTATATTTGCATTATTTTACAATTTATGGTAATATAAAAATAATTGCAGTCTCGTGCTTATAAATCAAAAATTATTACTAAGGAGGGTTTCAAGTATGCGTATCCGAAAAAATCTGATAGTTGTACTTATGGTATCAATGCTGCTGGTGCTCATGAGTCAGAATTGTTTTGCAGCGGGCAGTGCAGCCGTGGATAACGGGTCTGGTGCAATAAGCATCACTGGTCCCGGAGACAAGATAGTGATAACCAATCCTGAAATTGTGCCCGGACGGGTTATAGTTGCAATAAAGCTTGGTTATGAGAACGAAATCTTAAATGATAAAACCCTGGCGGAACTGGGCGTGGTTTCTTATGTAAATCTATACCGCAATCCGGAACAGATAGAAAATTTTTTAGGACACTCAACTTGGCTTTTAAAGCTTAAGGATAACTCTGTAAAGGGCGTATCTGTTGCCATAACCAAGCTGAAAAAATACTCCTGTGTTGTATATGCCGAACCAGACTACATCGCCCATATAAATTAACCGGCTGAGGGGCGAAAAGGCGAAAGGATATATGTACAGCCGGTATAACAAAAAGGATATAGTTTTCGGAAGGGATGTATTTGACAGCTCGAGAAATTACCTTGTGGGAATTAAGCCTGACAGCCAGGGCAGTGAATTTGCCGGAGCAATTGAGAAGAATGAACCTGCAGCATTAAGTCAGTGCTTCCGGCAGTATCTCTGGTTTATTAATAAACAGGTATTTGCAAGGGAGGTATACCGGTGAAGAATTTTAACAGGAAATACACTCTGTTTTCACTATGTGGTTTAAATTGTGGACTTTGTGTGATGCATCTGGATAATTACTGTCCTGGGTGCGGAGGAGGAGAGGGAAACCAGGGCTGTGCAATAGCACGCTGCAGCCGGCAGCACGGGCAGCCTGAGTTCTGCCATCTGTGTGGGGAGTACCCGTGTAAAAAATATGAAGGAATAGATGCTTTCGATTCCTTTGTTACTCACCGAAACCAGTTAAAGGACATGGATAAGGTAAGGAAAATGGGGATAGATGCTTACCTGGCCGAACTTTCCGAGAAAAAGGAAATATTGAAATCTTTACTTGCAAACTACAATGACGGCAGGAGGAAAAGCTTCTTTTGCATAGCCGTGAACCTTCTGGAATTGCAGGATATAAAAACCGTTATGGAGCAGATTGCCACAGAAACGGCGGAAGGGACAATATCAGGAACTACATCAGGAACTACATCAGAGAGGACAACCCTTGCGCTCAAGGAAAAAGCTGCACATGCCGTGAGCCTGTTTCAAGCCATGGCGGATAAGCGGAGTCTGGTACTCAAACTCAATAAAAAGCCGGGCTAAATCACCACAATGCAGGACTACCCTTGTTGGAAGACGTATATGAATTCATTTGTGAATTCCATTATACAGGAAACCGCTGATTTTATGACACTGGGGTATAATCCGGCTATTTGATTATACCTCGTATTCTCGTATTATGATATCTATAATAACCGTCCGGATATACAAGCTTTATTCAGCTTTAGTAAACAACAGTGAAAGTAGGAGGATGCTTGGAACGTAAATTTATTCTGCTATTCTCCGGTCCTGCACTCATAGGAGAATCTGGTATACTCTTTTACGTGTCCCAGCTTTCCATACAGGTGGATGGACTTATCATATGAGCCGCTGATAAAAGCTGTTAAAATATTGTGTTCGTATAACTTTCTCATGCAGGCTTTAAGCACCGTCCCGGCATACCCCCTGTTATAAAAATCAGAATGGGTGCAAACCCTTTCAATTTCAGCGGTGTTGTTCTCATAATCTATAAAGGCTTCGCAGCCTGAGATATGCCTGCCTTCCTTATTGACCAGCACAAAGTCGAAATTGGCGTTATAAATAGGGCTCCTCCGGGTGTATTCCTTGATCTGCAAATCTATTTCATCGCTGTAGGTCTTTGGCCAGGCATTTCTTCTGAGAATTGCCTGCTCTGAGTAATCTTTGTTTTCGGCCATGCTCAGGAAGGATATTGACAAGTCTTCAATCATAAAATTCTTATAAAGGCTTGTATCAAATACCCGTGTCAGTTCTATATTTTCATTCCTTTTGTAGCCATTGCTTTCAAGAATTTTAATATATCCTGTCTGCGTTTCTATTGCCTGGGTAACCAGACCTTTGTGCTTGCAGCCCCATTCTTTTCTCACCCAGCCAAGCAGCTCCGGATATAGAAAAGAATATGCATTCTTCAGCAGAATAGAGAACTCATTATTGAATTCTTCAGAAATTACAAAGCCTATGGGATTATTAAAGTAATCAAACCATAGCTGTGCACCACGGCAATAGTTATCCGGGAAGTGCCTGCTGAAATTTGAAAGGTTGTATTTCCAGTCCACAATGCGCCCGATATGCCAGATAAAATGTTCCTTTCTCAATTTGTTATCCTCAAGGATAAAGCTGCACATATTGTCAAAATCCTTACTTTCATAAATAAAATTACGATGATAGGTTTTCATGCCGTACCTCCACTGACTGTTAGGTTATTGCTTATTACATATTGCCTGTGGCTGTTGAATGAGCCTGCTGCGCCTTTAGTGGCAGGAGCACCACATATTGATAATTATAGGTGAAATAGCTTACGGATAATATATTGAGAATATCTATTAATTATTCTGTGCACAAAAGACCCGTCCGGCTTTTCAGCCGGACGGGTCTTTACAATTACTTAGACGAGTAGACAATTTTTTTGATACTGTCAAAGGAAAGACAGAACTTTTCACAAAGCTGGTCGATGGAACAGCCCTTACTGTAGCTATCGCGGATAGCATCGTTCCGTTGCTTCAAATGCAGCTTGCTTCCCGAGCATTCACCCCATTTTTTGCGTGTGCCTTTGGGGTTGGGGATATAGATCAATTCCCCGTGTATATATTTCTGTATTTCCTTCAGCAAAGCTTCAGGAAGAACAACATCTGCCTTTATATATTTCATTCCAACTCCACTCCTTAAAATATTTTTAATCTTAAGGCAGCAAAGTCTGCGCTATGAACGCTTTCCGTCAAGTTGTCGGAATGAAAGCCGGCGATTGCCAAAAAGCTCCATGCAATTAATCGCCAGGGTTCATATTGTAGACTTTGCATGGAGCTTTTCGTTCAAGAAATCAAGAATGCGTATCATAATATCCCTCCTTTCCAATAAGGCCTGTGCCGGATATACCCTGCCTGGGTGATCAATTTAGGATAACCCAGGATAACTGCAAGGCAAGAGCAGGATAACCGGCACAACAAAAAAAGCTGCTATTGGCATGAACACCAATACAGCTTTACTGTCCCTTGGAATAATAAACCATACACAAAAAAGTCATGTACAGCGAATTATCTGAAAACAGGCAGTATACTGTAAAAGACGTCCCTTAACCAATTCATTACAAATCAAAGTAAAAACAAAACAGACCTATTTTAATTCTTAATAAAACAGGCTTCTTCTGAACCTTTGATTGTGACAGCGTGATTAATTAAAGGTAATCATCATTTTACAGAGCACTCCTTAATACTATATATTTACATGATAGCGATATTTGGAATATCAGTCAAGCAGCAGGTAAGAGGGGAGAGATACGGAGCTTAAACAGGGAAGTTTTTGAAATGCAGTATCAATATCATAACAATTTCAGGATAAGAAGATTATTGGACTAATAGTCCATAATGCTTTTAGACCCATCAATATTATTTATATTTTCTTGAATCTCGCCAATAAGTTCTTCGTATACCCGCATTTTGACATCTGCTGAAATTCTCCGCAATAGTTCAATTTTTTGTTCCTTTGATAATTTAAACTTTTTTAATATTGTAATCCACCATACAGGGTCTCTATAATCGCATACGTCAAACTCTATTCTGCATTTTGAATCGCTGTATATCATAGTTCCACAAGTACCATATTTATTATCCTTTGATGTCTCTATAATATAATTTTTTATATTCAATTTGACCACCATTCCAGTTAATATTTTATTTTCAAATATGTTTTAAATTTTAAATGTGGCTATTTTAGCCTTCCAAACACCTCGACAGGTAAAAGCATAATTATTCAGGCCTTGCAGGAGGTGTTTATTTATGTGTTTCTTTCCAGGCACTTATACAATATTGGCTGGAAAAACTCAAAAAGTGCTGGAAGATTTGCTGGATAAACTTACCTTAAAGAGTAAAGTTTATCCATTTTTCTGAAACTCCAAAAATAGTTTCACAGATTTTGAGGTGGTCAGAATTATGCCAATAACTATGTACACTATACCCATTAGCAATATTATTATGCTAAAGCTTGTGATAAATGTGATGAGCGAAAATAAACCGCCTATAAAAAGTAATACAATCATAAGCCATTTTGCCCATTTATGTCCCTTGTAGAGGAAGAACAAAATCAGACCTTCCAGCAAAAGCCGGAATATTCCCTGCATGATTTTATAAGTGGCATCACTCATCATACCGCTTACAGCATATATTGATGAAGTGATAGCGATAGTAAATATATCAATTAACAGTATTAAAATAATAATGCTGGTAACTAATTTTTTTCCCTTCTCAATAGATTCCAGTATATGTACCATCCTTAAATTATTTTTACAATTCTCTTAAATTTTGGTCCCGTTCTGACAGAATATATTATATATAATAATCCAATCATTTACAAATAATATTAGTAAGTTATATATTTCTGTACGATTATAATTTCAGATTTGGGATACTCCAAGCAATACTGACCTTTCCTGAATGGATAAATTATCACTTATCTTATTTAGCCACATATCAATGTTATTGAATGAATTTAGGAATAAATACTGCAGTATATTTTGGTATTTACTACCATGATTATTTTGTTGTAGGGAGTTAATAAATGAGTCAACGAAAATACATGATTGAAAATGCGGTTGCTATGCGCGCAGGTTTTAGAAGTATGCTACAGCAACAAGACTTTGAAAATGATGATATAATTAATTCTTTGAAAGAAATCCCATGCCATATATATGATTTGTAGGCGTCCCCGATTCTCCTTCGATCATAAGAGTATTGTCATCACGCCTAGTAGTCAAAGGTAGTATTTTTATTGATAAAGGAGATTATAGGGAAGAACACAGCTACGAAACACCTAACAAGCCTGAATTGTGTATACATAGTTGTTCATTTAAAAAGCCATATACCGAAATTGATTTTTACAATAAAGAAGGCCTGTGTGTATCAGGAGGCAGAGCAATTCGTATTTTTACGTTTGCTACCACAGAACCCCAACAAATGTTTAAAGGCTCTCAGAATTAAATCCTGAAAGCCTTGATTTTGGCGGAGAGAGAGAGATTCGAACTCTCGGTAGGGGTTAGCCTACACACGATTTCCAGTCGTGCGCCTTAGACCAGCTCAGCCATCTCTCCATATAAAATATTCGGTTCTTTTTAAGCCGCTTTTATATTTTACATTACACCATAGTACTTGTCAACAACAAACTGCCGATAAAAGCCCCAAGGAAGAACATTCCTCATAAAACAGCTATTGACAGTGTAAAATCGGCGGAAACAATCTACAATAGAATTGTGAAATACCCTTAACAATAACTTGGCCGGCCTTTTGGCCGGCTTTTTTTCACTTTCCTGCTCCACAGAAAAAATATATATATCAGCCTGTCACCTTAAAATTCATAATATTACTGATTTTAGTATGCCTGCAAGGCTTCAGTTTGGAATTCAAAAAGCCGTATTCACTGTTTAACACCTCATGGCAGCTCACAAAAATGTTTTCCTGAGAGATCTTGCGGACTTCATTGATTTCCTCAAGATTTTTGTACAGGCAAGCCTTTACATCCGGGTCCAGGCCTCTGGTGTTCATGATTATATCCGTTGCAGCCTCCACCGACAAGGCTTTACGATAAGGTCTCTCCTCGGTCAGAGCCGTAAACATATCACTTACTGCCAGTATACGGGAGCCCAGGGTGAGCTTGTCCGCTCCCAGCCCGAAGGGATAGCCCGTGCCGTCCAGCTTTTCATGGTGAAAGGCCGCCCAGTCCCTCACCTTGTCAAGTCCCGGCATTGAATTGATAATTCTGTATGTATGATAGGTGTGACTTTTTATAACATTGTACTCATGCCTGTTAAGCGGCCCCGGCTTTTCAAGGATATTCTCCGAAATGGACAGCTTGCCCAGGTCGTGCATAAGTCCTGCACAGTGCATAAGCTCGCAGTCCTCCCCGCTGAAACCCAGCTTTGCAGCCAGGCTGCTGGCACTGGTAGCCACCCCGATAGAATGTGTGGCTGTAAATTTGCTTCGGAAGTCAATAATCCTGTGGGCTACATTTGCAAATTCAAACAGGCTCTGGTTGTTAAGTGTAACTACATATGATGACAATTCATTTCTTATGAGCTCATCAATATAGGGTGTCACTATATCAAACCAGAAATAGGGCTTTGGGGCAAGCACCTTAAAAGCCTCTACCGCCTCCGGCATGAATACTGTCCCATTGCGGTTCTCAATCTGGCATACTATAAATTTTCTCTGGTTTAAAATCTCCATGTTTCTGTTAATAAGAATGTCGATTCTGTCGGCAAGATGCAGTATATGGCTTGCCCTGGGTATTTTATATGCATCCAGATAACCCTCAGCCTCTTCCTCCCAAAACACGTGATGGAACTTTATTATTTCGGCGGCTGCCTTCAGCTCCTGGGAATCGCTTAGTATAAACCAGCCCTTGTAGCCGTGGGAATGCCTTTGCAGGGCGGAATTTCCATAGTCAAATTCGAATAATGAACTTCTTTCAGAAAGATTAACCGCGCCGCAGTCATGCAGAAGCCCAGCCAATACTATATCCTTCAGTTCAAGCTCTGAATAATTCATTTCCTTTGCAATGCTGTATGCTATATACGCAACTCTTTTGTGGTGGTTGGTCAAGCTGGGGTCGATTAAATCAACTGCACCGGAGAGTGATAAAACCATATTTATGATTGGTATTTGAAACTCCATATTATCACCTTTTACTGTTTTAAAATTATGACAGGAATAATTTATATAAACCTGTCTAGTGATATTTTACTATAAACCGGAAGTATTTGAAATGAGACTATGGGGAAAAAATCTTTAAATAAGGCTGGAATCTATGGGAATTTTGCGTGTTTGAGCGATATATTGTAAAACAATGTAGAAAAATAGGGCATAAATAGAAAATAGTTTCAGTTAATGCGACATATGGAACGTAGGGCCAGGGTATTGTATAATTAATTAAATGAATCTTACAGGGGGAGTCCATTTTGCAGAATGCAGAAGTAATAATTGTTTATTTTACCATTTACAGTGTTATTGGATGGGTATGTGAAGTCATTTACTGTTCATTGCTGGCAAAAAGGATTGTAAACAGAGGTTTTTTGGCCGGTCCTGTCTGTCCTGTCTATGGATTTGGGGCCCTTTTCATTATCTGGATACTGGAACCGGTTGCATTCAGCATTCCCATCATATTTATAAGCAGCATTGTAATTACAAGCACAGTTGAATATGTGACAGGCTGGCTGCTTGAAACCTTTTTCGGGACAAGGTGGTGGGATTACAGTCAAAACAGGTTTAATCTTGAAGGCCGGGTATGCCTTAAGAATTCCATATACTTCGGTATCATGAGCGTCCTGCTGATCAAGGTGGCGCATCCGTTCACGGAATATATGGTTTCAAGCCTGCCTGCCGGATATTTAAAAATTATGGTATTGCTGCTGCTGGCGGCATTTATAGTTGACAGCATCTTTACCTTGAATACACTGGTAAATCTTAATGAGCGGCTCAGAAGGCTGTATGAGTTTACAGAAGAACTCCGCAGGAATGCGGATATCGGAGAGTGGTTCAACGAAAGGGAATTTCTCAAAAGCTTTGAAAAGCTGAAGGTAATCATAGAAGAGGGCAAAGCCGGACTGAACCAAAAGATAGAAGAAGGCAAAACCGGCTTGAGCCAAAAGATAGAAGAAGGCAAAGCTGGCCTGAGCCAAAAGATAGAAGAAGGCAAAGCCGGTTTGAACCAGAAAATAGAAGAAAGTAAAATTGATATAAATAAGAAGCTCAGGGAGAAGTTTGAAGCCCTCACTTCCAAAAAGGGCAGCGGACAAAGACTGATCCGCGCTTTTCCTCATATGCGGAGCATAAGGTATAACGTGCAGCTTAGCCATTTGAAAGAAGTCCTTAAGGATATAAAAAGAGATCTGAAGCAAAAAGTAATGAAGTAATTAGGATAGTAATCAATAATTAATAAGTAATCCTGTTCAGTTCTAACTGCCGAACAGGATTTTTTTAGTTTATTGACAATAGATATTTATTATGTATATACTGTATATGTAACATGTATAACAGTATATACATTGAACTGGAGGAATTAAGTGAAAATAATTATTTCCAATACATCGGGGATACCCATTTATGAGCAGATAAAGGAGCAGATAAAAAGTGCCATTCTTTCAGGGGAAGTTGAAGAAAATGAACTGCTGCCTTCTCTGAGGCAGCTTGCCAGAGATTTGAAAATCAGTGTCCTGACCACGACCAGGGCATATACCGAGCTGGAGCAGGAGGGCTTTGTCACCAATGTTCAGGGTAAGGGCTGCTACGTTATGGGAAGAGGCTCGGAGCTCATCCGGGAACAATTGCTCAGAGAAGTTGAAGATAATCTGACTGCGGCAATAAAAGCTGCCGGAAGAGCAGGAATATCTGAAGAAGAACTTGTAAAAATGCTCGGCATACTTATGGAGGAGGATGAAAATGAGTAATGCTATTGAAATTCAGGGATTAAAAAAGGAATATGACAAATTTACGCTTGAGGATATAAGCTTTTCTCTGCCCCAGGGATATATCATGGGGCTGATAGGGCCAAACGGATCGGGAAAGACCACTACAATAAAGCTGATGCTGAACATGCTGAAAAAAAACGCCGGAAGTATAAAAATATTAGGTATGGACAGTATTAACGACCAGAATAAGATAAAAGAAAATATGGGAGCTGTTTTTGACGCCAATTACTTTGTTCAGGACTGGACTGTCAGGCAGGTGGAAAAATCCGTGGGAATTTTTTATAAATCCTGGGACAGCAGAAAATTCAGGGAGATGTCTGAAAAATTCAGCCTTAATCTGAATAAAAAAATCAAAGAGCTTTCAAGAGGCATGCAGATGAAATTAATGCTTGCCTGTGCTTTCTCCCACGATGCAAGGCTTCTTATACTGGATGAACCCACAAGCGGTCTGGACCCGGTTGCAAGGGATGAACTGCTGGAAATCCTGTCGGAATTCATACAGGACGGTACGAGAAGTGTGCTCTTTTCCACTCATATAACCTCAGACCTGGACAAAATTGCCGATTACCTGACCTTCATCAACAATGGAAGTCTGTTTTATACAGGTCCCAAGGATGATTTTACAGATGGCTTCAGGATGGTTAAAGGGGGCAAGGATGAACTCAGCCACAGGCTGGAAGAGAAGCTTCTCGGTATCAGAAGATATTCCACCGGCTTCGAAGGACTTATCAGGAGTACAGATATCAGGGAATTCAGCCACCTGAGCTGCGAGCCTGTTTCAATCGATGACATTATAGTTTTCACAAGCAAAGGAGGCAATTGAAATGAATAATGTTTTAAAAATGCTGAGACTGGATATTTCATTGATAAAGCCCTATTCAAAATCGCTGCTGGTGGTTTTCATAGCTCCCCTCATCATAATATACAGCACCCAGGATATTGTTTCGGGGTTTATATTCTGCATGAGTATTATGGCAATGACCTCCAATTATACATTTTCAATAGCTGAGAAAAACGATTTGAACAGACTATACGGCTTGCTGCCTGTCAGCAAGAAGGACATAGTTGCGGGCAGGTATCTGTTCTCAGCCCTTGCCGGGCTGATTGCGGTCATATTCGGAAGCGTCATGGACATAACATTCTTCTTTCTGGCAAAAAGATCTTTTGAAATGGAGGAGGTAATTGTATCCGTCAGTGCGGGACTGACCATGTACATGTTATTCACAGCAGTCCAGTTGCCTGCCTTTTTTAAATTCGGAGCCATCAAGGGGAGGTTCATATCCTTTATACCCTTTCTGGGGATTTTTCTGGTGGGAATAATGGCCAAGGGCCTTAAACCTGAGACAATGGAGAAGCTTTCAAGTATAGCAGTTTTAAATAATACAACCGCATTATTTGTAAGCTCCATACTTTTGGACATTGTACTTTACGGCATCTCAATGGGAATTGCACAGAGAATTTACGATAGAATGGAATTTTAAAAATAAAATGGCTGCCGGAAAAAGGCAGCCATTTTATTTGTCATTAAAGGAGATGATCTATGAAAACTGCAACAATTAATCATTGCAGATAAAAAGGGAGTCGGCTAAAATATTTTTTCTTTACTCTGCCTCACCGAAAATTAATTATGTTCCATAGGTAATATAATAACTCCTGATATTGAAGGTAATGTGATATGAAAGTGAAGAAGCTGTGTAGAATACTGGAAAAATAAAAAACTTGAAACAAGGGTTGTTTACGTGTAGAATATATATGCTGAAGTTAATCATTAATTTTTTACATTAACTCAGACTGCATGGAGAAGTATCGAAGTGGTCATAACGGTGCTGACTCGAAATCAGTTTGACGGAAACGTCACGTGGGTTCGAATCCCACCTTCTCCGCCACAATTTGTCTGAAAAGTCCGATTTTGTCGGGCTTTTCGGCGTTTTAAGAATGAAAAACGGTACGAAATTGATGTGAAAAACCAATTTCGGTACCGTTTTTGTTTTTATACAGGAATATTTTATG
>NZ_MZGX01000035.1 GCF_002051585.1 Ruminiclostridium hungatei
CGATTGAGGGGACGGGCAATACAGGCGGCAGCACGCCAACTGAGCAGGCAGAGGAAATATGGCTGTACCTGGAAATGATACAGGACTACCAGGCAATAGTGGAGGCATCTGCTGCCAGCCTGCTGAGTGAAGAATGCCCTACCTTGGAAGCAATAAATGAATACAAGCTTAATTTAAAGCATGTAATACAGTATTTGCAGATGAAGCTGCTGGACAACCCGCTGATAATGAGCAATTCAACGGTATCAAGATTTCTGGCGCAAAATATAATAGATGGGAAAAGGAATAAATCTGATTGACGACACGTTTGTGCGTGCAAGCCTGAGAGACAGCGATTGAGGGGGACGTGCAATACTGGAGATCAGGCAGTACACTGAGCTTAATATGTAAAATATGAAACCCTCCCTTACGGCGTTTTTAAGCCGTAAGGGAGGGTTTTTAATCAGCCTGTTATGTGTGCTGACAGATAAAGTTTTTGACAGAACAGATAAATCTGCAGTTCACAGAGGACGACTTTAAGAGCGTCCGGAGTGAGCAGCAAGACAGCTATCTGCAGGTCACCACATATCCCCCGGCACATCAGGCTGATTTTAAATTACATTACCCATCTTATGAGCCCTGTGTCAAACCTGTTTATAAGGTCAGGATGCCTTGGGGTCGCCCGGAAGGTATAGGCATACTCTCCGCCGTCCTCTATTTTAAGGTTTAGGGAGTATTTATACAGGCTGTCTCCGAGCTTTTCCACACAATCCATCCTGGCTGACCGGGGGCTGGTTATACTGCCGTTTTCAAAGATACCGTAGTACACTTCCACTTCCACGCTGGAAGGATCGATTGCTCCAAATTGTGCATTGACCGTCAAATAAAGCTCCTGTCCGGAATTTGATTTATAGTCCTTAAGCTCGTTTTCATTTTTCTCCGCCATAAGCTGCACCTGTGCCCAATTATTTTTCAGGTGTTCCTTAAAATAGCTCAGGCTTCTGGCTGCGCTGCAGTTGTCGTTCAACAGCTTTTCAGAGCCTTCCATGGCAGGCAGGTACATTCTTTCGGCATATTCCTTCACCATTCTGTCAGTGCTGTAATTCCAGGCCAGAGACTTAATGGAATTTTTCATCATGGCAATCCATTCCACAGGAATTCCCTTTTCGTTGACCTTGTAGAAAAGGGGTACTATTTTCTGTTCCAGCATATCGTATATGGATTCGCTGTCTATATTATCCTGGGAGGTTTCATTGTCAAATTCGGTTTCGTCTCCGATTACCCAGCCGTTTTCCCCATTGTAGCCTTCGCACCACCAGCCGTCCAGGATGCTGAAATTGATTATACCGTTTATGCAAACCTTCTGCCCGCTGGTTCCGCTGGCTTCCAGCGGTCTTCTGGGATTGTTCATCCACACATCCACGCCCTGGACAAGGTTTCGAGCAACGGTCATATTGTAGTTTTCCAGAAGTATCACCTTTCCGTAAAAGCCTTCCTGCTTTGCAATATCATTTATATTTTTGATGACCTCGTGGGCAGGGCCGTCAGCCGGATGGGCTTTTCCTGCGAAGATGACCTGCACGGGCTTTCCCGGGTTGTTAAGTATATTCTGTATCCTTGCCAGATTTCTGAATATGAGGTTTGCCCTCTTGTAGGTTGCAAATCTTCTGGCAAAGCCTATGGTGAGCGCATCAGGATCAAGGAAGGAATCCACATGCCTTACGGCTTCCATGGACTCTCCGTTGGCCAGCTTCTGGGCCTTCATCCTGTCCCTGACAAAGCTTATGAGCTTTTGCTTCAATTCCAGATGTGTATTCCACAGCTCCTCATCAGGAATAAGGTCTACACCCTTAAAGGCGGCACTGTCGTATATGCTGTTTTTCCAGCCGGGCTCAAGGTACTTGTCATAGAGCTCCTTTATTTTGGGAGACAACCAGGTCAGGGTGTGAATGCCGTTGGTTATATGGGTTATGGGCACATCGGACTTTGGTACTTCAGGCCACACATCTGAGAATATATCCCGCGAAACGGCTCCGTGAAGCTCACTTACCCCGTTCTTTCTGCCTGCCAGTGTCAACGCCAGGACAGTCATATTGAAATTCTGATCCTCGGGTTTCTTAAGCCCCAGTTCCAGAAAATCATATCTGCTGATGCCAAGCTGTCCCCAGAAGTCCCCGAAGTATTTATCCATCATATAAAGGGGGAAGGTGTCATTTCCGGCGGGGACAGGAGTATGAGTGGTGAAAACGGCTGAAGCGGATACAATCTGCAGGGCCTCTTTAAAGGTCAGATGCCTTTCGTTAATCAGCTTGCGGATCAATTCCAGCCCCATGAAGGAGGAATGCCCCTCGTTCATATGATATACGCTGGGATGTATGCCCAGGGCATCCAGAACGCGTATTCCGCCGATACCCAGGAAGATTTCCTGCTGTATTCTGGTTTCCTGGTCACCTCCGTACAGCCTTGAGGTGAGTGCCCTGTCGGAAGGGCTGTTTTGAGCAACGTCGGTATCCATAAGATAGAGATTGATTCTCCCTATCTGGACTCTCCAGACCTTGGCGAACACTGTCCTTCCGGCGAAAGTGATGCTGATTTCCGCCTGCCTGCCGCTGGCGTCAAATGCAGGCAAAACAGGCAGTTGTGAAATATTCAGGTTGTTAAAGCAGGTTTCCTGCCAGCCGTGGATATTTATTCGCTGGCTGAAATAGCCCTGCTTGTAAAAGAGGCCGATTGCCGTAAAGGGCAGCCCCAAATCACTGGCGGATTTACAATGGTCTCCGGACAGTACTCCCAGGCCTCCGGAATAAATGGGAAGTACTTCGTTGAGCCCGTACTCCGCCGAAAAATATGCTATGCTTTTTCCGGTGCGTTCAGGGTAATTTCTTGAATACCAGGTATCCTTCTCTGTCATATATTTGTCAAAATCGGCCACTACAGTGTCCAGCCTATCCATATAGGCCTGCTCCTCCAATTTGGCCTGGAGCTTCTTCTGGCTTACCTCCTGCAGGAAGCGCACGGGATTTTTCCCTACCTTTTCCCACAGCTCCAGATCTATCTCCCTGTAAAGGTCGATAGCCTCCGGATTCCAGGACCACCACAAATTATATGCAATATCATTCAATCTTTTAAATTTATCCGGTAAGGCCGATATTACGTTGATTTTTCCAACAAGATACATATGTTTCCTCCAATCTGTTGATTTGCTTATATTATTTCTACCCGTTATTTCTGCAACTAAGCTATGGAAATTACATTTTGTTTACGTTTTCGGTTGCTGATATAATAACACAAACCAACTGTTATTGGTAGTATTAACATGTAAATCCTTTTATAGCCTGTAAAATTTCATGTTTGTCCGGTGCTGAAATCAATATTAATAGGGCTGGAAAAAAATACATTAAATAATTTATGTTTTCCATAAATAAAAAGTACCAAATTGTGATACAAATATATATTATGATAAAACGATTTTTTATTTACGGTATTATCGGCTGGAGCATGGAAATTGTCTGGACAGGAGTGTATTCTCTGATTAAAGGCAATCTGACCCTGGAGGCTTATACCAGCCTGTGGATGTTATTTATATATGGCTGCGGTGTTTTCCTGGAACCTATTCATGATATTATCCGTCCCTGGAATATCATGCTGCGGGGGCTGATTTGGGTTGTAATAATCTGGGGTATCGAATACTCCACGGGAAAAATCATACTGGGCATCCTGCACGTGTATCCATGGCAGTACTTCGGCAGATTTGCCGTTGAGGGCATTGTCAGGCTGGATTATGCCCCCGCCTGGTTTCTGGCAGGGCTGCTCTTTGAAAGGGCGCATATGCTTCTGGACAGGGTGAAAATAATTAAATGACACAAATATTACAATTATTAATTTTTTGTGATTCATTTGAAATATGTTAAGTACGATATTATAATATAATTACTTTAGATATTTATTATTAGAAAAAAGTATACACAATGGTGTATGCTTTTTATTTGTGTGTTTGTCTTATTTTGTGTTTTTGTTTTATTTATTTAGGGGGATTAATGAGCAATATAACGATAAATGAACAGTTTGAACGTCAAAACCAGTTCAAACAGGCCAAAAAGAAAAAAAAGAAATCAAAGCTTAAAAGCTTACTGGCGTTTTTGATTTTCGAATTCATATTCATGTCTTTTACCACGCCCCTGCTGGTATTTTACGGGCCCTTTGAAAATGTGAAAAGGACAGTTACCGGTATGACCTGGAACTCTTTTACCCTTCAGAAGATTCCCAAAGCCTTTTTGTCGGACGTAGCAATCTCCCGTATACTTGGGGACGGGTATGCCATATCCGATGTGGATACCGAGTCCATAAACCTGCTTAACTTTGGCATAAAGCATACCAGAAAGATAGAGCTTTTTGACATAGAAAGCAGCAATTTCAAAGGAAAGATGCTGCTGGTGGGAGACCCTACACGTATCAGGGTGGGATATTCAAACCAGATGCCCCGGGCCGGTGAAACCACCAGCAGTATAGCAAAAAGAAACGGTGCTGTAGCTGCCATAAACGGCGGGGGCTTCATTGACACCAAATGGGCGGGCACAGGGGGAGCACCTCTGGGCTACCTTATCAGCAACGGCAAATATATCAGCGGAGAAATCAAGGACAAGGATAAAAAGCGGGATACCATTGCCTTTACTGAAGACGGCATGCTTATAGTAGGAAAGCACTCTGAAAATGATCTCAAGAAATACAAGGTGAAGGAGGCCATAAGCTTCGGACCTCCGCTGGTAGTAAACGGAAAGCCTACCATCAAGGGAGACGGGGGCTGGGGTATATCTCCCAGGACAGTCATAGGGCAAAAAGAGGACGGTTCAGTGCTTCTGCTTGTAATAGACGGAAGAAGCCTGAAATCCTTTGGGGCCACCTTGAAGGAAGTACAGGATATAATGCTGAAGCATGGAGCTGTAAATGCCGCAAATCTGGATGGCGGTTCTTCCGCCACAATGTTCTATGACGGCAAGGTGATAAATACCCCCTCCGACGCACTTGGAGAAAGATCAGTACCTTCAGTGTTCATGGTGATGCCTTAAGCTTAAGCAGCAAGAATTATGCATGCCTTTCCGGGCTCACGGCAGGCGTGCTGCGGTTAAAAACCACAGGTGAGCCGGAAAGGCTGGCGTGCCAGGTGAAAACTCTTGTTAAGTGGTATAAATGGATTTTATTAGCCATAATATTTCAGTTTTGCTTTTTATTCTATATAAATAATATATTTTTAAATTCAGATGGTTCAGTGAGTGTAATAAATACCGAGACCAAGGCAGATCCGCTGACGGGAGACTTTAAGGTGCCCGAGGGTGTAAAGCAGGTAAGGATATCCTATAACGCAAGGTTTGGTGCTTTTGTAGATAAAGACGGAATTCTGCATATAATGAATATTAAGTCAAACAAGGATAAAAAAATAGCAGGCCTTGAAAATGACAGGATAACCTTCTTCAAATGGCTGCCTGACAGGGACATGGTAATATTCTCCTCGGACACCAAGGACGGTAAAGCAGGTGTGGTGCAGTTGTCCACCTATGAGGCCGATTCGGAAACCACCAGGGACTACCCTGAGATAAAGGATCTGACCAAGGACAGCAAGGTGATGGATATAGACCTTTCACCTTATACAAACGTAGTCTATGCAAAAATAAACACCTCGGACACAAGATCGAAGATTGTCAGGTTCAATGTTATGAGCCAGTATGCCCATGTGATGAATCTTGGTCCCGATGCACTGATAAAGGAAAGCAATTATTTCAACAAACTTGTATACCAGAATCCCGGCGAAGCCATATATGTATATGACGGTATGACCAAGGTCAAAAACAAGGTGCCTGTGGAGGCTGAAAATGTAAGAATACTGGACATAGATTCAAATGACACCTTGTATATAGGCGTCTTGGGCACAAACGGCATGGTTACCCAGATATACCAGCAGAAGATTGAAGAAGGGAAGCTGACGGACAACTGGACAAAGACACCCTTGAAGGAACCCTTACGCCCTGAGGATATTGTAATATCCATAAACGGCAACATGTACTGTGTCAGCAGGGAAGAAAACAAAATAATCAATATAAAAAATGACTTGAAGGCTTCCTTCAGAGGTGATATTCTGGAAGTGCTGGACGGCGCGCTGGTATCAATGGACGGCAGCCGGGTAAACATTACTTCTCTTAAGGAATATTAAGTCAATGGGAATGTTTAATAATCAGGCAAATGGGTATAAATAAATTAAGTTTAAGTAATAAACACGTAAATCAGGAGGAATTTATTATGTCAGGTAAAATAGTTGATATCACTAACGATATATTTCAGGAGGCTGTTGTAAAAGCAGATGTCCCCGTGGTTGTGGATTTCTGGGCGTCCTGGTGCGGCCCTTGCAGAATGGTAGCTCCCATAATGGAAGAGCTGGCGGAGGAGTTTGACGGAAAAATCAAGGTATCCAAGGTAAATGTGGATGATCAGGGTGAACTGGCCGCTCAATTCAGAATAATGAGCATACCAACGGTACTTATTTTCAAGGATGGACAAATTGCTGAAAAAATCGTGGGAGCCAGAGCAAAGGGCGAATTTGTAGAGCTTATTGAAAAGCACTTATGATTATAACCGGACATAGCGGCTTAACCCTTTGATGCGTAATTGTATCAAATATTATTAATAATTATATAACCGGTACATTACAGGTGAATCTCTTATAAACGGCTGACATGGTCAAGCTTGTACTTAAGAGATTCATTTGCTATAATGGAAGATATTATTAATTATTAAATAATATTATCAATTATTGGTCTTTTTTGGGAGGAAGCGTTATGGCAGGTGAAAAAAAGTTTTCAACTTCGCTTTTTGGGTTCAAGAAACAGCATGTCAATGATTACCTTGAAAGATTAAATAAAGAGTATGAAGACAAAATAAAAACCAAGGAAAAGGAAATTTCCGAGGTAAGGGCTATGTATCGTGACATAAAGTCCAAATATGACGATATCAGCAGAAGCCTTGAGCAAATACAGGAGGATAGGGAAAGAATAGCAACTGCACTTATAACTGCTCAGGAAAAGGCTGAGACCATTATAAGTGAAGCAAAGCTTCAGGCCTTAAGTGAAAAGAAAAATCTTGAGAAGCAAGTGGAAGAGGAAAAGGAAAAGCTTGTGGATATCAAGGAGGAGCTTAAGATACTGAAGGTTGAGGTAGTTGACAAGCTCAAGAAATATGAGGGAGAGCTTTCGGGCTTTATAAGTGAATGAGCTCCGGGTGTATTTTTGCTTGTATAAAGATTTGAATTGACTTATAATATAATAAATTATGAAATAGTTTTATTATTGTTTTGCATATAATACATATACATCATATAATATTTATATATGAAGTAAATAATTAATAAATGCTGTGAATGGGAAGAGTAAGTGATAAGCCAGTCAAAGAGAGCCGGGAAACAGTCAACTGTTGGTGGAAGCCCGGTATTGGTTTTTACTGAAGGCAGCCCGGGAGCGGCTTTTTCGAAACCCACAGGAAGCGATGGATGTCCTTGGCCAGGTAGAAAAAGACGTAACGCCACGTTACAGGCGGGTAATGTAAGCATTACAAGGAAGTTGATGCCGCATTATTATTAAAGTGAATGCATATTAATGCATTAATTAGGGTGGTACCGCGGAAACCTTCGTCCCTGTTTTTCAGAGGACTTGGTTTTTTTTTATTGTCATCAGCCGGGTAGGAGCACAAAAAGAAGCATACCCTAGGTGTTACAGATCACTAGATATAATTTGCAAATTTAAATAAAGGATATATTAATTAACAGGAGGAGATTCTTATGTCAGAGATATTAGAGATTTTAGAAATTCTGGAAAAAAACAGCAGGGCCACAGCCGAGGAAATAGCGGTAATGCTTGGAAAGCCGGTGGAAGAGGTAAAAGAGGCCATAAAGAAATTTGAAGAGGAAAATATTATAGCAGGCTACAGTACTTTGATTAATTGGGACAGAACCGAAAGAGAAAAGGTCACGGCACTTATAGAGGTAAAGGTAACTCCGCAGAGAGGTTTGGGTTTTGATAAAATAGCAGACAGGATATACAAGTACCCCGAGGTCACGGCTTGCTATCTCATGTCGGGGGGCTTTGACCTGACGGTTATTATTGAAGGAAGAACCATGAAGGAGGTTGCATTGTTTGTTTCCGAAAAGCTTGCTCCCCTGGAATCGGTTCTGAGCTGTGCAACACATTTTGTCCTGAAGAAGTATAAGGATAAGGGCACTATTTTTGAAGAAAAGCAGACCGACAGAAGGGAGCAGATATTCATATGATAATGAAGGATATGATTTTGGACAGAATAAAGAAAGTCCCTCCTTCGGGCATCAGAAAGTATTTTGACCTGATAAACGAAATGAAGGATGTGATATCTCTCGGAGTTGGTGAGCCGGATTTTATAACTCCCTGGAATATAAGGGAGGCGGGTATATATTCGCTGGAGAACGGGCATACCCAGTATTCTTCAAATGCAGGCTTTATTGAGCTCAGAGAAGAGATAAGCCGCTATCTTTCCAGAAAGTTTTCACTGGAATATAATCCTGTAGATGAAATACTTGTGACAGTTGGAGGCAGCGAAGGTATAGATGCGGCTCTGAGGGCGCTTGTAGGGCCGGGGGACGAGGTGATTATCCCGGAGCCCAGCTTTGTGGCTTACAAGGGCTGCACAGGGTTCACCGGAGCTACCGCTGTGACCATTCCCCTGAAGCAGGAAAACCAGTTCAAGCTCACTGCGCAGGAGCTGGAAAACGCCATAACGCCAAAAACCAAGGTGGTAATCATTCCCTTTCCCAACAATCCCACAGGGGCCATTATGTCCAGGGAGGATTTGTACCAACTGGTAAAGGTGCTCAAGGATAAAAATATAGTGGTGCTGTCGGACGAGATATACTGTGAACTTACCTATGAGGGCAGCCATACTTCAATCGCAAGCTTCCCTGAGATGAGGGAGCAGACGGTGGTAATAAACGGATTTTCAAAATCCTTTGCCATGACAGGCTGGAGGTTGGGCTATGCCTGCGGTCACAGGGACCTTATCAATGAAATGAAAAAGATACATCAGTACGGAATAATGTGTGCCCCCACAACTGCTCAGGACGCTGCCATAGAAGCCCTGCAAAACAGTGAGGAAGACGTGGCCATGATGGCAAAGGAATATAACAGGCGCAGAAGAGTCATGCTGGACGGTTTCAGGAAGTCCGGCTACAGCAGCTTTGAGCCGAAGGGTGCGTTTTATGTTTTCCCGAATATCAAAAGCTCCGGACTTGGCTCCGACGAGTTCTGTGAAAGGCTTCTGCTTGAACAGAAAGTCCTGGTAGTGCCGGGCACGGCTTTCGGAGAATGCGGAGAGGGCTATGTACGTGCATGCTACGCCTCCTCCATGGAAAACATAATGGAAGCAATGAAAAGAATCAGGATTTTTACGGACAGCCTGGGATAAAAGGTCTAAAAGTGCCGGGCCTGGTGTTCTGGTGCTTTGATACTTTTGTGTTTTGGTTTTTGGTGCTTACGGTTTATTAAGCTGGGGAGAGGTAAATGTTTAAAAATGTATAAATTGGTGGCAATAGATTTGGATGGAACACTGCTGAATATGGACAAGGAAATATCGGACAGGAATAAGGAGGCTATTTTTCTGGCTATGCAAAAGGGCGTTAAGGTTGTGATCTGCTCGGGAAGGGTATATACAGGCGCCAGGCTTTATGCAAAGCAAATAGGCTCCAGAGACCCTATTATTGCCTGCAACGGCGCAATAATAACCGAAAGGCTGGACGGTGATATAATTTATTCCGACTATATGGACCTGGAGGTAAGCCTGAAGGTAAACCATATCTGCAAGCAGCAGGGAGTATATTTTCATGTGTATGCAGGGGATACCATGCTTACTGAGAAGCTGGGCTTTACCTCCAAAAAGTATTTTGAAAAAAATAAGTTTCTGCCCCCTGAAGACCGGGTAGATATTGAAGTTGTGGGAGATATGCAGGAAAAGCTCAAAAGTATTCCCGGCAAGGTGCTGAAGTTTGTAATAGTCAGTGACGACCCCAGGCAGTTGAGAAAGACCCGTATGGAAATGGAGAAGCTGGAAGAGGTTGATATCATGAGCTCCAACTTTGACAATTTTGAGGTGATGAACAAAGGTGTGAGCAAGGGGGCTGCCCTGGAAAAGCTGTCCCTGATATATGAAATTCCCCCGGAACAGATGATTGCCATTGGAGACAATGAAAATGACGTGTCCATGTTTGAATACGCCGGCCTTGGCATTGCCATGGATAACGGTGAGGCCGTTGCCAAAGCTGCCGCAAAGTACATAACGGCTGGCAATGATGACGACGGTGTAGCTCAGGCAATAGAAAAGTTTGTTTTGGCAAAAGGCTAGACGTTGGATATAATAGTATTGAAGTGTATTTAAGCACAAACAATTAACATATGAGAGGGATGATTAAATGCTGGAGTTAGAACAGTACAAGCTGGAACTGCAAGGCTTGAAAAGCAATTTAGAGGAAATGAGGGCTTCACTTTGACATCGCCAGACTAAGCGATGAGATTGCCGAGCTTGAGCACAAGGCTTCTGAACCTGAATTCTGGAATGATATGGAGAATTCTCAGAAGATACTGCAAAGAACAAAAAACCTTAAAACCAAAATAGAGAGATTTACCGGTCTGACCGCCTTGTGGGAGGATATGACCACACTGACGGAGCTGGGTCTTGAGGAACAGGACGAAAGCGTGATACCTGAAGTGGGAGAAGGTCTTGAAAGTCTGAAAAAGAACCTGGAAGCACTGAGGCTGGAAACTCTTCTTACCGGGCCCTATGACAAAAACAACGCCATACTTACGCTGCATGCGGGGGCCGGCGGAACAGAAGCCCAGGACTGGGTAGAGATGCTTTTGCGCATGTTTACCAGGTGGGGAGAGGCAAAGGGCTATGAAGTAAAAATACTGGATTTTCTGGACGGTGATGAAGCCGGAATAAAAAGCGTTACCATTCATGTAATCGGAGAAAACGCCTATGGCTATCTGAAATCCGAAAAGGGAGTACACCGCCTGGTGAGAATATCACCCTTTGATGCGTCGGGAAGAAGGCATACTTCCTTTGCTTCACTTGATGTCATGCCTGAATTGGACGATACCATTGAAATCAACATCAATCCCGATGATTTGAGGATTGATACCTACAGGGCCTCAGGAGCGGGAGGACAGCATATAAACAAAACCGACTCTGCCATAAGGATTACCCACATACCCACCGGGGTCGTGGTTTCCTGTCAGACCGAGCGTTCCCAGTTCCAGAACAAGGATACTGCCATGAAGATGCTCAAGGCAAAGCTCTTTGAATTGAAGGAACGTGAGCAGAAGGAAAAAATCGAGGATTTGAAGGGTGTCCAGATGGATATAGCCTGGGGCAGCCAGATACGTTCCTACGTATTTTGTCCGTACACTCTTGTAAAGGACCACCGTACCAATTACGAGGAAGGAAATGTCAACGGAGTTATGGACGGCAACCTGGACGGGTTTATCAACGCCTTTCTCTCCAGGGAAAAAGAGGAAGGTAATACTACTGCCTAGTACAGCATTGGATAAATAGGGTGCATAAATTTGGAGGAGATTTTTTGGAAATACAAGGCGGAGGAGTGCGGAATAATTGCTTTATTCCAATTTGACAAACAATGTAGTTCAAAAAAATATACCCAGATTATGTGCCGGGATTTACCGAATGTTGTACCGTCTTTGAATATGAGAAGGAAGGGATGGCATGAATTCTGAAGAATTAAAGACTCTGCTTGAGGGAGTGAAAGACGGAACGGTTGATATTGACCGGGCCTTTAAGGAAATCAAGGCTTTGCCCTATGAAGACATCGGGTTTGCCAAGATTGACCATCACCGGAGCATACGGGTTGGCTATCCGGAGGTTATTTACTGTGAAGGAAAGACCAGCGGGCAGATTGCTGAAATAGTTAAAAGATTGATGGAGAAGAATAACAATATACTTGCCACCCGGGCCTCAAAGGAAGATTTTGCCGCTGTCAGGGATATAATAGCCGATGCGGAATATCATGAGGCTGCCAGAGTTATTGTGGTCAAGAGGAGAGAAATCGTTGTGGCTGAGAAGCAGATTGCTGTCATAACTGCCGGCACCTCGGATATCCCTGTTGCAGAGGAGGCCGCTATTACAGCAGAGGTTCTGGGAAACAGGGTGAACAGGGTTTACGATGTGGGCGTGGCAGGCATCCATAGACTTTTCTCCAAAATGGATACCATCTCCCAGGCAAATGTAATTATAGTTGTGGCAGGGATGGAAGGCGCCCTGGCCAGTGTGGTGGGAGGACTGGTGGATAAGCCCGTCATAGCCGTTCCCACAAGTGTGGGCTACGGCGCCAATTTCGGCGGCCTGGCAGCACTTCTCACCATGCTCAACAGTTGCGCCAGCGGAATCGGAGTGGTAAATATTGATAATGGCTTTGGCGCAGGCTATCTTGCCAGCAATATAAACAAGCTATAGGCCGCTTTAATGAGCTGTTTCCTGTATAAAGCAGGTGTTGACAGGAATTAATAAGAGTGAGCAGGATTAAGATACTAAGGGATTAATAGGGGTTAACGGGGATTTAACAGGATTTGCCGGGAAATACGGAGGATTTGATGCGAGTTTTATATTTTGACTGTTTTTCAGGAATAAGCGGAGACATGACCTTGGGTGCACTGCTGGATCTGGGCCTGGACAAAAATGCTTTTTTGCAGGAACTGGAAAAGCTCAGGGTTAACGGTTACTCCATAGAGATAAAGAAGGTTGTAAAAAACGGTATTACCGGTACGGATGTAAATGTTATCCTCCACGAGGAAGAGGACGGTGGGCAGGAGCAGCAGCACCACAGTCACGGGCATTCCCATGAGCACAGTCACGACCATTCCATTGGGCACGGTTCAGACCATGCCCATGAGCACAGTCATGACCATTCCCATGGGCATGACCACGAACATTCCAATGACCACCAACACGAGCATTCACACAAGGAAAGAAACCTTTCGGATATTGAAGACATTATAATGAGCAGCAGCCTGAAACCCGGAGTCAAGGCCATGAGCACCAAGATTTTCAGGGAAATAGCCAGAGCGGAGGCAAAGGTGCATGGCAAGGACATCAACGCGGTGCATTTTCACGAGGTGGGGGCTGTGGATTCCATAGTGGATATTGTTGGCGCCTGCATTTGCATTGATATGCTGGGAGTGGAACGGATTTATGCCTCTGAGCTGCACGAGGGAAAGGGTTTTGTAAAATGTGCCCACGGTCTGCTGCCTGTTCCTGTTCCGGCGGTAATGGAAATGCTTTGCAACAGCAGGATTCCCCTTATTACGGAGGATGTTCCGTTTGAACTTGTCACTCCAACAGGTATAGGGATACTTAAGATGACCTGCTGTTCCTTTGGGAAAATGCCTCCCATGTCCATTGAGAAAAACGGCTATGGTATGGGAAAAAGGAATACAGGCCGGTTCAACGCCTTGAGAGCTGTTGTTGGCACCATATATGAGCAGGAGTCTGTGCCAAATGACGAAATATCAATTCTTGAAACCAATATTGACAACATGTCGCCTGAAATATTGGGCTATACCATGGAGAAGCTGTTTGACCTGGGAGCACTGGACGTGTATTACACACCCATATACATGAAAAAAAGCAGGCCTTCTGTCATGCTGACCGTCCTGTCTCGGTGTGAGGACGAAAAGAAATTTTCAGAGGTTATATTCAGTGAGACCTCCACTCTTGGCATAAGGGTAACAAGATCCGCCCGCTATTGTATGAACAGGGAATTTGTAAAGGTCAATACCAGGTACGGAGACGTACGGGTTAAAATCGCCAGAATAGGCGATATACATAAGTTTGCTCCGGAATATGAGGACTGCAAAAGTATTGCTCAGAAGACAGGCTTGCCTATTACGAAGGTCTATGAAATGGTAAATGAAACTTACAGGCAGGAAGGAAACAGCGTTGCTGTACAATAAATTTTCACAGTTTCTTAAAAATAAATATGGTTCAAAGGTATACAAGCTTCCGCTGAACCTGCCTGTGACCTGTCCCAACAGGGATGGCAGACTGGGTATGGAAGGGTGTATTTTTTGCGGTGAAGAGGGGGCAGGCTTTGAAAACCTGTCCTGTACTTTGTCCGTAGCACAGCAGCTCAGCCGGAACGCAAAGTATATAGGTAAAAACTATGGAAGTGAAAAATTCATTGCGTATTTTCAAAACTATTCAAATACCTATCTCCCTTATGATTTATTTGTAAAAAACATAGCCGAGGCCTGCGGTGATGGCATAGTAGCCATATATATTTCTACCCGGCCCGACTGTATTGCAGACCGGTACATGGAATTTCTGGCCCGCCTGAAGAAGCAAAAGGGTATAGACATTGTTATTGAACTGGGGCTGCAAACTGTCAATTATCATACCCTTAAGCTGCTCAAAAGAGGCCATACCCTTGCGGAGTTCATAGAGGCAGCCGCCTGTATAAGAAAACACGGGCTTGAGCTTTGTGCCCATTATATAACCGACCTTCCTATGGATAATCTGGATGATGTTATTGAAGGGGCAAAAATTATTTCAGCGCTGGGGGTTTCCCAGGTGAAATGCCATTCATTATATATACTAAAGGGTACAGAGCTTGAGAGAATGTATGAGAGAAGGGAAGTAGAGCCTGTTTCGGCGGAGGAATTCATTAACAGGACTATAGCTTTTCTTGAATACCTCAAGCCGGATATTGTGGTTCAAAGACTTATCGGCAGGGCTCCGGCAGAAAGAACCGTGTTTTGCAACTGGAATACCAGTTGGTGGAAGCTTCAGGAAATGATAGAGGCGAGAATGACGGAACGGAACACCTGGCAGGGAAGGCTGTATAAAAGCGGCAAAGCTATGCTGGGAGAGTGAAAAACTTATTCTTAAAAATATTTTTTCATGCTATGCATACCGGACAAAATTCGATATAATATAAAAATATTAAAGTCAATTGTGCTAAAATCTCTATAGAGAGATTGAAACCGGCCCTTGACAGAAGGCGATGTTTTAGCCGTTTTTGCATTATTACCAAATGTGTTAAATTAAAATTCAAATCAATTAAACAATAAGAGGAGTGTTATTCTTGAATAATGAGATGGTTTTAGTACTGGACTTCGGTGGACAATACAACCAGTTGATCGCCCGCCGCGTCAGAGAAGCCAGCGTATATTGTGAGGTTATCCCTTATAATGCGTCACTGGAGCGTATCAAGTCATATAATCCCAAGGGAATTATTTTTACGGGAGGCCCCAATTCAGTTCTGGACGAGGGTGCGCCAAAATGTGACCCGGGAGTGTTTGAACTGGGTATTCCAGTACTGGGAATCTGCTATGGTATGCAGTTGATGGGCGTAATGCTGGGCGGCAATGTGGACGCTGCAAAACAGCGGGAATACGGTAAGGTTGAGATAGCTATAGACAATAATCAGCCGTTTTTTAAGGATGTAGATGAAAATACGACCTGCTGGATGAGCCATACTTATTTTGTAAGCAATCCTCCTGAGGGCTTCACGGTTATTGCCAAATCTGCAAACTGCCCGACGGTGGCAATGCAGCATCTGGAAAGAAACCTGTATGCGGTACAGTTCCATCCTGAGGTTATGCATACCCCCAGGGGAAAAGACATGCTGAGAAACTTCCTCTACAATATATGCGGCTGCAAGGGTGACTGGCAGATGTCGGCCTTTGTTGAAGAGTCTATCAAAGCCATCAGAGAAAAGGTGGGAGACAAGAAGGTATTGTGTGCGCTTTCAGGCGGAGTTGATTCGTCGGTAGCCGCCGTACTCATACACAAGGCCGTTGGAAAGCAGCTTACCTGCATATTCGTGGATCATGGCCTTTTGAGAAAGCACGAAGGAGACCAGGTTGAGCAGGTATTCAGAAAACAATATGATATAAATATGATCAGGGTAAACTGTGAAGAAAGATTCCTTGAAAGACTCAAGGGAGTAACCGACCCTGAGACCAAAAGGAAAATAATCGGTGAAGAATTTATCAGGGTATTTGAGGATGAGGCCAAGAAAATCGGAAAGGTGGATTTCCTTGTGCAGGGAACAATTTATCCTGACGTTATAGAAAGCGGACACGGTGATGCGGCGGTAATCAAGAGCCATCACAATGTGGGCGGACTTCCTGACCATGTGGATTTCAAGGAGATAATCGAGCCCTTGAGAAACCTCTTTAAGGATGAAGTAAGAAAGGCCGGAGAAGAAATGGGTATTCCGGAGGACATTGTCTGGAGACAGCCCTTCCCGGGACCGGGACTTGCCATCAGGGTAATTGGTGATCTGACCAAGGAAAAGCTGGATACACTGAGGGATACCGACTACATCTTCCGTGAGGAGATAAAGGCGGCAGGCCTGGGCAGAGAAATAAACCAGTATTTTACGGTGCTGACCAATATGAGAAGCGTGGGAGTAATGGGGGACGAAAGAACCTATGATTATACGCTGGCACTTCGTGCAGTGACAACAACAGACTTTATGACGGCGGATTGGGCAAGGATTCCCTATGACATACTGGAGAAGGTGTCAAACCGCATAATAAACGAAGTCAAGTCCATAAACAGAGTAGTGTACGACATCACCTCGAAGCCGCCGGCGACGATAGAGTGGGAATGATTTGGAGGACAGTAAAAAGCTAGTAACTATGCGGTTTTTCGGACTTTCAAACACTCCCGTGGCAACGTTTTGGCAACACTAATTGCATTATTCATATGAAAAGAGCTAACTGATTTTGAGTGTCAGTTAGCTCTTTTTTGTTATTTTAAACGCCACAACTTAGTTGATATGTCTCTTTGTATGTTGCCTTCTCGTTCTAATTCCCGTAAAAGGGCTACTATCCAGTACTGCTGGTTTGATGATGATGCATTAGGTTGTTCGCCCCAATCAAGGCCACAAGCTCTAAATATTTCGGCTTGCTTCATACCTATAGCATTAGTGGCACATTCAGGGATGGACATCATATATTCCAGAACCAAGGACTTGATTTGTAATCTGAAATTTGTACCGTCGGAAAAATAGTTCCTCATATTATATTATTGTTCCTTCCTTTCAGCACGGTGAGCATCAAGTGCCTCTTTGATGCGCTGTGCTTCTATTTTTGGATAGTTATAACGCCAGTCATCGTATTCATCCTTGGTAATCTCACCGCGTTTGAACTTATCGTACTCTTTTTGCCATGTGCTGAACATATCAAACATAGTTGAAAAAGACGGACTATTAAATTTATCAAGTGTAATGCAAAGTTCTCCATCTAGATTTTTTATTCTCAATCCGTAAAGGTCTTCCAGTGCAAACAGCGTGTGCATGACACAAATATAAGAATCAATATCCGGTACTGTTAAGGCCTCTGGGCTGATACCCAGAGCAACTGCTAGTGAATTGATCATGCTGTCCTTCGGTGTTCTGGTCCCCGATTCATATTGTGCTACACGAACATCAGCAGTTCTTTCATCAAAACCGGCAGCCAAGCCGAGATATTTTTGCGTCATGCCCCGCAAGTTGCGGATAAACCGGATTCTTTCACCAATAGCCATATTACTATCTCCAATCACATGTAAATGAGTGCTTTGTAAGTATAATAACATATTTGTTTAAGAATATACAAGAGAATATAAACAAAAAAGTTTAGTTATTATCTTGTAAACCTCTTGACACAAACAAAAATGTTTAGTATTATCAAAATAAAGTTAAACAAATTTGTTTAATAATTAAAATTGAATGACTATCCAAGCAGCTATCTTTTGAAAAAGTGGGGCATGACTTTTCATAATGCAAATGAGCTTGCTAATGGAGAAAGCAACACAGAGCTGATTAAGGTTGCCTGTCAGGAAACTGTATAGGAGAGAATGGCAAACAGTAAAAGGAGGGGAAAAATGAGTAACTCTTTCATGCGCGTTGATGAGGTGGCGGCAGAATTAGGTGTATCAAAATCATATGCCTACAAAGTTGTTCAAAGACTCAACAAGCAGCTTAAAGACATGGGCTATCTGACCATAGCGGGCAGGGTCAACAAGAAGTATTTCGAAAAAATGGTTTGCTACGGCGAACCCGTTAAGCTGGAAAGGAAGGGATCGAATGGCGGCATATAAGGAATCGAACACCAATACTTGGCGCGCGGTCTACCGCTATACCGACTGGAAAGGCGAACGCAAGCAAACGCAAAAGCGTGGCTTTGCCACGAAGCGTGAAGCCTTCGCATGGGAACGTGAACAGCTTCAAAAGGCATCTGCTGATTTGGATATGACATTTAAGAGCTTTATTGAAACCTATACCGCCGATATGCATAGCCGCATCAAGGAAAACACATGGGAAACCAAAGAGCATATTATCCGCACGAAGCTGCTGCCCTACTTCGGGAAACGAAAAATGTGTGAGATTCAGCCTAAGGAGATCATTGCCTGGCAAAATGAGATGATTAACTTTAAGTATGAGCATGGGAAGGCGTACTCTCCAGTATATCTGAAAACGCTGCATAACCAACTCAGTTGCATCTTTAATCATGCAGTCAAGTATTATGGCCTGTCACAAAACCCGGCAGCTAAAGTCGGAAATATGGGCAAAGCCAAGAACAAGGAAATGCAATTCTGGACAAAAGATGAGTATTTAAAATTTGCCGATGCCATGATGGACAAGCCTATATCCTTCTATGCTTTTGAAATGCTCTACTGGTGTGGAATTCGTGAAGGTGAACTACTTGCATTGACACCCGCCGATTTCGATTTTGAGAAAGGCACTGTCACAATCAGTAAATCTTATCAGCGGCTAAAGGGGCGCGATGTGATTACTGATCCAAAGACAGAAAAAAGCAACCGCACGATAAAAATGCCGCAGTTCCTATGTGGGGAGATGCAAGATTATATCAATTCACTGTACGATGTGGAGCCAAATGATCGCATCTTCCAGATCACAAAGTATTATCTTCATCACGAGATGGATAGAGGTGCAAAGGTGGTCAACGTCAAGCGCATCAGAATTCACGACATTCGGCACAGTGCGATTTCACTATTGATAGATATGGGATTTTCGGCCATTGCAATCGCTGACCGCGTCGGTCATGAAAGTATCGACATTACTTACAATTATGCGCATCTATTCCCGTCAAGACAGACGGAGATGGCGAACAGGCTGGATTTTGAGCGTACAGAGAAAGGAGATTAACCATGTCATTAAAAAACAAAGACAATCATAATCGCTGGAGGAACAAAACCGTTGCATTCCGTGTTTCGCCGGAAGAAGATGAGCAAATCGAGATTGCCGTCAAGCTCACCGGCTTGACCAAGCAGGATTACATCACCCGGCGACTGCTCTGCAAGGATGTTGTAGTGCAAGGTAATCCGAGAGTATATAAGGCGCTTCGTAACCAGCTCTCCGCCGTGCTGGATGAACTGCAGCGCATTGAAGCCGGTGCCGGTATGAACGATGAACTGCTTGACACAATATGCTGGATTGTCACCATTATGAACGGAATGAAGGAGGAAACGCATGGCGACTAAAAAAGAAAAACCGGCTGTCCCGGTTCCGCCTGCGCCAACAGACGGGGAAAAGCCGCTTTCAAAAAACTCTGAGAAAAGTATAACAGAAGAAAATTTTAAAAACAATCCCCCAGAGAAAAATTACGAAGAGATGCTGCGGATGATGCAGCGAATGAACGACCCGGCTTATCTTCATACAGTGTCCATGAATGAACTCTATGAAAATATCTACCAGAGCAGACCACCTATTATCGGCGGTCTGCTCTACTCCGGCGCCTATATTCTGGCGGGTGCTCCAAAGGTCGGAAAGTCATTTCTTGTGGCACAGCTCGCTTATCACATCAGCACGGTACAAGTGCTCTGGAATTTTGAGGTGCACACGGGCACCGTACTATATCTTGCTCTTGAAGATGATTACCAGCGTTTGCAGGAGCGTATGTTCCGTATGTTCGGAGTGGAGGGGACAGATAATCTTTACTTTGCCGTCTATGCTAAACAGATCGGAAACGGTCTCGATGAGCAGCTTGAGAAATTTATGCGGGAACACCCGGACACAAAGCTTATTATTATCGACACTTTGCAAAAAATACGCGAGATCGGCGGCGAGGTATACAGCTACGCAAATGATTATGACATTGTTGGTCAAATGAAGAAATTTGCGGATAGGCATTGTATCTGTCTGTTGCTGGTGCATCACACCAGAAAGCAGCCTGCCGGTGACAATTTTGAAAGGATATCCGGTACGACCGGACTTCTCGGTTGCGCGGACGGCGCATTCCTTCTGCAAAAGGAAAATCGCACAGACCTCAATGCGACACTGGATATTGTGGGCCGTGATCAACCGGATCAGCGGCTTTACCTCCAGAGAGATAAAGAACGGCTTATCTGGACGCTAGACCATGCAGAAACTGAGATGTTGAAAGAGCCGCCGGATAGGATTCTGGACTCTCTTTCCCGGCTGGTAACAGCAGAAAAACCGGAATGGTATGGCAGTCCTACGGAGCTTGTAGCTGCACTCAACCTGGATATAAAACCCAACGTACTTACACTGCGGTTAAACGTAAACGCTGGGCGGCTCATGCAGGAATATGATATCCGTTATGAGAGTAGCCGAACCCACTCAGGGAGATTTATCAGACTTATGCTTATTTCACCAGAAGCGTGTCGGTCGTGACGATGTTTCCGGGAGTGGCCCTGGTGTCAAAAATACCGTCACCATCGACACGATCGTCATGGGAGCCCATGCGTATCTTCGTCCTCACGGAGTAATCTGTAGATTTCTACGAGGACGTGCAGAGAAAATTATCACGGTTTTTCTCTCCCTCGGACAGCGGAGTGTTTCGAAAAACAGGTTGCTGCCCGTGTTGGGTTTGCAAAGTGGAGTCCACTTGCAAACCACGGCAGAGGCTTCCGCAGAAGCCGCAAGCTTACCCACTGCCCACAGGCAGCCCACGGCACTTTGCAGCCTGCAGGGATGAAAGTGTCATAGTGGGTTATTACACTTTGAAAAAGTGCATTCCCGGTGGCTTACTACGTATTTATAAACTCAAAAATGGAGGTACAACGTCTATGGCAAGAAACGATGGTGTTGACCGAATCAGTGTAAGAAATGTCAACCTGTCAAATGCAAAAATCGGCAATACACAAAGACATAATGAACGCGAAAAAGAATCCTATACAAATCCGGATATCGTGCCTGAGCGCTGCGATTTCAATATTCATTTCAAATCGCCGACGAACAATTATGAAAAGATGTTCACTCAAATGGAAGCTGACAAAGTGATATCTACCCGAGGCCTGACAGATGAAGCCAACCTTTACGGCGAGCTGATCTTTGATGTAAACTCAGCATACTTCCACAATCACGGCGGCTATGAATTTGCCAAGCAGTTTTATGCGGACGCATATAAAGCAGCCGTCGAGATCGTTGGTGGTGAGCAGTATATTCTTTCGGCAGTTATGCACGCCGATGAACGCAACAGAGCCATGTCCGAAGCATTGAAGCAGGAAGTTTTCCACTATCATATGCATGTAGTATATATCCCCGTTGTGGAGAAAGAAGTACTTTGGTCGAAGCGATGCAAAGACCCTTCCCTGGTCGGCACGGTTAAGGAAAGTGTTATGCAGGTGAGCAGCAGCAAAAAGTGGCTGTCTCAGCCAGCACTTGACGACGACGGTAGCCCAATTTTACAAAAGAACGGCAAGCCGGTGCTGCGAAAATCCTATAGTGTTCTTCAGGATGATGTTTTTAATTTTATGCGAGCAGCCGGGTATAACGATCTGGAGCGCGGTGAGCGCGGGAGCTCTGAGGAGCACCTGACCGTTACGCAGTTCAAGGTCGAGCAGGAAAAGCACCGGCTTGAAGAGTTGGATGCAGCCAAAACCGAGGTGCAGGCTGAAATTGTGCATCTTCAGGAAGAAAAAGCTGATGCTCAAAATGAAGCGAAGGAGGCAAAAGACCGGCTGAATGATCTTGCTCCGAAAGTCGAAAAGATGGAGATGCTTGCCGCAAAATATTCCGATGATCCGGAAAAATTGCTTCCGGAAGCTGGGGCGCTGGAAAGCGCCAGAACCTACCGAGAGAAAAAAGTTAAACCACTTCTGGCAGGAATCGTGAAAGTCCTGCGCTCGGTGTATAACGCATACCTTGACCTTGTCAGCAAATTTGATAGACTTCAATCTTCATATGAACGGGAAATAAGAATGAATAATACACTTTCTGATAGGTTGGAAGACGTCTTTTCTGAAAATAAAGAGTTAAGGAATGTGGCAGAAAATTATGAGCGCGTCTGTCGCGCTTATGGCCCCGAGCGTGTAGCGGAAACTGTCGAAGCGGTCAAAAAGCAGGAAAGGGTTGAAAAAGAGCAAAAACGTATTTCCAGACAAATGCATGACCGGGTTTTACGTTGATTTCCCCTATAGCAAATAACCTCAAGAGGCGTCCAGGACATTGAAAGAATATGGAATAAAATCATGGAGGTAATACAATGAAAAACATTATATCCTGCGAATTTAATATGGATACAGGTTGCGTAGAGCTACGGCTCGGCGATAGCACAATGATATCCATCAATTGCACAGCGGCAGAAAATGAGGTCGCCGACAACCGATTTGAACGTTCGGAACTAGACTGGCTAATTTATAATGACCCGAAAGCATATGCCGATCTAATACTGAATTGGGAGCCGGAGAAATACCTGAAAGCTGTCACGGTATACAGACCATTTGAAAGATGAGCTTATTGATAACGCCGCCTGAGGGAGCAATCTCATGGGCGGCACTTTTTTATTTGATATTGCCAACAAATCGTTTGAATAAACGAAATAGATAAAAGGCGGTCTGTATTCAGCATCCCTCAATTGTAAATCGAAATGCAACCCTTCCGAATCAAAATTGAGTTATTATTCTTAATGCAATATATAAATCCAGGTGGTTGCAACCTGGCTTACAAATGGAATGGCCCATCTACCCGGTCAGAAAAACCAAGCAGCGTTTATGCCGCGAAAGTCTCTTGACAATGAGAAGGCATGTTAGGCTATATTGCCAGGCATCATCCTTTCTCCAAAGTGCTGCATCCCTGTTCAGCAAGGGTGGTGCCGTGATGCCGTGAAACATGCCGATGGAGGCTCGTTGTCAAGAGAACCGTGGAATAAATGCGGGATACTGTCACTTTAATACCGGAATAATGGTTCACTTTCTATTTTCTAATTTCTTTTAATCATGTATCCTAAAAATGTTGGCGGCAGAACGGAGGATATATGTCTAAATTCCTTACTTATGAACAAAGACTTACATTGCAAAAGTATCTAAAAGAAAGCCTTTCCTTTAAAGAAATAAGCCGCAGATTGGGTAAGAACCCAACTACTATTTCCAGAGAGATTCGCAAATACTGCTCCGAGGTCGCTACAGGTTATCCGGGATTTCCATACAATGCTTGCAAAAACCGATTCCACTGTAGAGTAAAAGATGTTTGCGGAAAAAGCTGTACAAGAAAATCCTCCATCTATTGCAAACTTTGTTCTTCCTGCAATGACAATTGCGCGGACTTCATTGAAGAAATCTGTACGGCGAGATTCCGAGTGCCTTATGTCTGCAATGGTTGTGAACAGATCCTTAAATGTACCTTGCTGAAAAACATATATGATGTAGAGCATGCCCACGTTAAAGCGCATGAAACCATATCAGAATCCCGTAGCGGCTTGTGTATCTGCGAAGAGGAGATTGCCCGACTCAACACAATTATCACTCCTCTCGTCCAGCAAGGGCAATCCGTACATCAGATTTATGTGTCCCACGAAAATGAACTCATGTGCAGCGAGAAAACCATCTACAACTACATCGACGCTTGCCTTCTGGATGTACGCAACATCGATCTTCCCAGGAAGGTCAAGTTCCGTGAACGGTACAAAAAACCGGAATTCAAGGTAGATAAGGGTTGCCGGATTGGACGCAACTATGAGGCATTTCAAAACTTCATAGATAATCACCCCGATACGGCAATGGTTCAAATGGACTCTGTCATTGGAACCAAAGGTGGCAAGTGCCTGCTGACGATACATTTCGTGGAAACCAGTCTGATGCTTGCATACCTCCGGGACTCCAACACCTCGAAATCGGTTATCGATGTATATTATGACCTCTATCAAAAGCTAGGCCATGAGCTGTTTCAAAAGCTGTTCCCTGTTATCCTGACGGATAACGGCAGTGAGTTTTCCAATCCCAAGGCCATTGAGTATGGACCTGAGAAGTACGGTGATTTGCGTACACTGATTTATTATTGCGACGCTGGCTGCCCTCATCAGAAAGGGGCTATTGAAGTCAACCACGGCCTTATTCGCAGAGTACTTCCTAAAGGGGCAGACTTTAATCACTTGTTTCAGGAAGACATTACACGGATGATGAACCATATCAATTCCTACAAAAGAAAAAAGCTGAACAATCGTAGCCCATACGAAACTTTCAGCTTTTACCATGGAGAAGAGGTTTTACACAAACTCGGATGTTCACCGATTCCAGCCGATTACATCCTGCTAAAACCAAGTCTTCTCAAAAGGTAGAATTTAAACAGTGCCGCCAACCAACCTTGTTCATCCATAAAACAGGGGTGGATTCTCCGATTACAAAAACATCGCTTAATAATAGCTTTATATGTTTTGTTAAATATAATAATGTATTGAACAATATGATTCTGGTTGATTTGCCCAATGTTTGATGTTACAATATTTAGTATTACATATTCCAATCACGACAGAGAGGTGTCCAAATGAAAGCAAGCTATAAAAAGCTATGGAAGCTCCTGATTGATAAAGATATGAAGAAGAAAGAATTGATGGAACAGGCTGGCATCAGCTCGTTTTCAATTCGCAAGCTCAGTCGTGGCGAGAATGTCACAATGGAGGTTCTTGGGAAAATATGCAAAGTGCTGAACTGTACGCTGGATGATATTTGTGAGTTTGAAGAGACAGACTCTTGATTCACTGGACATAAATGATTGCCCTGATAGGAATTACGTATCAGCGGTTTTTGGTACGAAAATCAAATTGAGAGGAGATCCATAATGAAAGCTGAAAAGCAAATTGAAGAATCTTTTATCAATAAGCTTCAAGATTTAAAATACACGTACCGCGAAGACATTAGGGATAGGGCCTCGCTTGAAGCTAATTTTAGAGGACATTTTGAAAGACTAAATCGTGTAAAGTTAAGCGATTCTGAATATGCGCGTCTCAGAGATACGATTATCACACAAGAAGTGTTCACTGCGGCCAAAACTTTACGGGAAGTAAACACCTTCAAACGCGATGACGATACGCCACTTCAATACACCCTTGTTAATATCAAAGACTGGTGCAAAAACGAATTTGAAGTGATAAACCAAATGCGCATTAACACAGAAAACAGCAATCACCGTTATGATGTCATTATACTTATAAATGGAGTTCCCATTGTTCAGGTGGAGCTTAAGTCACTTCAAATTACACCTAAAAGGGCAATGGAACAGATTGTAGAATATAAAAATGATCCGGGTAACGGCTATACAAATTCGTTGCTTTGCTTTATGCAGCTTTTTATTGTAAGCAATGAGAGCAACACATATTATTTTGCTAATAATCCAAAGGAACATTTCTGTTTCGACGCCGACGAGCGGTTTTTGCCAATTTATCAAATGGCAGACGAAGACAACAACAAAATTACGCATCTTCATGATTTTACTGAAAAGTTTCTGCCTAAATGCACCCTTGGGCAACTAATAAGCCGCTATATGGTGCTTGTTGTAAGTGAGCAGAGATTGATGATTATGCGTCCTTATCAGATTTATGCCGTCAAGGCTATTGTAGACTGCATCGATCAGAATCGCGGCAACGGTTACATTTGGCACACAACCGGAAGCGGAAAAACACTTACGTCGTTTAAAGCATCAACGCTTTTGAAAGACAATCCTGAAATAGAAAAATGCCTATTTGTTGTTGATAGAAAGGATCTTGATAGACAGACACGCTTGGAGTTTAATAAATTTCAGGAAGGCTGTGTTGAAGAGAATACCAATACAGAAAGCTTAGTGAAACGCCTTACTTCCGATGATTATCGTGATAAAGTTATTGTTACGACTATTCAAAAGCTTGGTCTCGCTCTCGACGAAGATAGCAAACGTAATCAGGAGAAAAAGAAAAGAGGCGAATTAACCTACAAGGAACGATTAGCAAAGCTTGCTGACAAGCGTATAGTCATTATTTTTGACGAATGCCATCGCTCTCAGTTCGGCGATAATCACGAGGCAATAAAAAACTTCTTTCCAAAGGCGCAGCTTTTTGGCTTTACCGGAACGCCAATATTTGAAGATAATGCTACCTACAAAAAAATTGATGGTACAGTTGGATCTTATGTAACAACGGAAGATGTTTTCCAAAAGGAGCTGCACGCCTATACAATTACAAACGCCATTGATGACCGCAATGTGCTCCGCTTTCACATTGACTACTTTAAGCCAGAGGATGTAAAAAAAGCTGCAAAAGCTCCAAACGTTCTGAGTAAAAAAGCAGTGGTCGAAGCGATAATTTCGAAGCATGACGCCGCTACCAACGGTAGACGATACAATGCGATTTTTGCGACTGCTTCTATCAACGATGCAATTGAGTATTTTGAACTCTTTAAATCATTGCAGGACGAGTGCAGCAAGGACGAGGGCGAGAACTTTGTGCCGCTGAATATCGCCTGCGTTTTTTCTCCGCCAGCCGAAGGAAACAAAGATGTAAAGCAGCTGCAAGAAGATTTACAGCAGGAGAAAGCCGATAATGAAAAAGAGCCGGAGAAGAAAAAGGCAGCCCTTAAAATCATTATGGATAACTATAACCTGATGTATGGCACAAGTCACAGTATTAATGAATTTGATTTGTATTATCAGGATGTACAGCAACGCATCAAAGACCAAAAATATCCCAACTCGGACTATCCTCACAAAAACAAAATTGACATAACAATTGTGGTCGATATGCTTTTAACCGGGTTTGATTCAAAATATCTTAATACCCTGTATGTCGATAAAAACTTAAAGCAGCACGGCTTAATCCAAGCGTTTTCAAGAACAAACCGCATCTTGAATGACACAAAGCCATATGGTAATATTCTTGACTTTAGAGGGCAGGAAAAAGATGTTGATGAGGCAATTGCGCTGTTCTCCGGAAAAGATAATAGCAGCAGAGCAAAAGAAATCTGGCTTGTTGATCCAGCCCCTATTGTTGTAGATAAACTGGACAAAGCAGTTGCCGAGCTTGAAAAGTTTATGGAATCGCAAGGTCTGGAGTGTAAACCCGAGCAAGTAAGCAATTTAAAAGGTGACGCTGCACGAAGCGAATTTATCAATAAATTCAAAGAGGTGCAGCGCCTCAAAACACAACTTGACCAATATACGGATATCAAAGAAGAGCAAGTGGCAAAGATTGAAGAGCTATTGCCAGAGGATACTTTGCGTGCCTTCCGTGGTGTTTATATTGAAACCGCTCAGCAATTAAAAGCGCAGCAGGGTAAGAATATTGAAGATAAAGACCCTGTTATAGAACAGCTCGATTTCGAGTTTGTTCTGTTTTCCTCTGCTATAATTGATTATGATTATATCATGTCTCTGATTTCAAAATATACGCAACCCGATGTGCCTAAGAAAGAAAAAATGAGCCGTGAACAGCTCATTGGTTTGCTTAGCTCAAATTCAAACATGATGGGTGAGCGCGATGATATTATTGCGTATATCAATACGCTGGAAGCTGGAAAAGGCTTAGACGAAAAGGCAATAAAAGAAGGCTATAAGGCATTTAAAGATGAAAAATCGGCAAAGGAAATGGCATTGCTCGCCGACAAGCATAGTTTACAGCCTGCATCGTTGCAAGTCTTTGTGGATGAAATTATGGGACGCATGATTTTTGATGGCGAAAAACTGAGTGATTTATTGGCTCCGTTAAATCTTGCATGGAGAGATCGGACAAAGAAAGAACTTGAGCTGATGGATGACTTGATCCCCTTGTTAAAAAAACTTGCAGGAGGACGTGTGATTGCGGGGTTAAATGCATATGAATAATAATAATAAAACGGCTTTGGTGCCGAGGCTTAGATTTTCGGAATTTAATACTACAGGAGAATGGAAAACATGTACGCTAAGTAACTTAGCAAGCAGAATAACAACAAGAAATCAAGATAACTCAATAAAACGTGTTCTTACAAACTCAGCTATTGATGGAGTTGTAGACCAAAGTGATTATTTTGACAGGGAAGTTGCAAACCTAAATAATCTCGAAAACTATTTTGTGATAGATGAAGGGGACTACGTTTATAATCCACGCATATCTGTGTCTGCGCCAGTTGGCCCGATATCAAAAAACAAAGTCGGGAAAGGCGTTATGTCTCCGCTATATACAGTGTTTAGGTTTAAGAACCATAATAATGATTTTTATGAGCAATATTTCAGAACAAACCTATGGCATTATTATCTGAAAAATGTATCAAATACTGGTGCAAGGCATGACCGTATGAGCATTTCAAATGATAGCTTTATGAAAATGCCTTTACCTTACCATTCAGAAAAAGAGCAACAAAAAATCGCCGATTGTCTTTCTTCACTTGACGACCTTATCACCGCAGAAGACAAAAAGCTTGAGGCTCTCGGAGCACATAAAAAAGGTCTTATGCAGAAGCTGTTTCCCGCCGAGGGGAAAACTTTGCCTGAGTGGAGGTTCCCAGAGTTTATGGATTGTGATGAGTGGGAGGAGAAAACATTAATAGATATTTGCAATATGCAGGCAGGGAACTATGTATCAGCGACAGAAATAGATGAAAACCGAGCTTCAGACACTTTTCCTTGTTACGGGGGAAATGGCCTGAGGGGCTACACAAAGACATTTACTCATAATGGGAAATACCCATTGATAGGTAGACAAGGTGCGCTTTGTGGAAATGTAACACTCGTTGAAGGGGCGTTTCATGCAACAGAACATGCTGTTGTCTGTACCCCTTCTCAAAGAGTTGTGGTAGAGTGGCTTTATTACCAATTGGTAATGATGAATCTAAATCAGTATGCAACTGGTCAAGCGCAGCCTGGCTTGTCCGTTAAGGTGCTTGAAAAGCTCCAAGTAAAAGTTCCATCAACTACAACAGAGCAGCAACAAATTGCTGATTGCCTATCCTGCGTTGACGACCTCATAACTGAGCAAGTCAAAAAGATTGAAGCATTGAGAACCCACAAAAAAGGCTTAATGCAAGGCTTGTTCCCTTCTATTGAGGAGGTGAGCGAATGAGCATAAACATCACATCCGCTTTCTCGAAAGAGGATTTTAAAAAGCTTACCAACAAAAAGCTTAATAATGATAATTTCCAACAATATAAAAAACTGTTTACTGACAATTATAAATGCCCAAGAGGTGCGGAACAATACAGCTTGAAAGAGGGGTTAACTGATGAGCTGCTTGCAAAATTGGATTTTGTTCTTAAGAGAATAGAAAACAAGAAACAATTTGATTCACTCAAAGATATAGCAAAGTATTTAAGAATGCTACTTGAAGAGAAGAAATATATTGTATTGTTTGCCTATAACGGTACTGGCAAGACAAGGCTTTCTGTGGAGTTCAAATCTTTGGGGCAGCAGATTATTGAAGAGACAGGCGGAAAAACGGCTGATACGCTATACTATAATGCTTTTACTGAAGACCTTTTTTATTGGGATAATGATTTGGATAACGACGCTGAGCGCCTGTTAAAGCTAAATAACAATTCCAGATTTTTTTCGGGACTCAAAGATTTGGAAATGGAAAGCAGAATCCGCCCTTTGCTGCATAGGTATGCAGATTTCGATTTTACTATCAATTATGAGAGTTGGGAAATTAGCTTTTTCAGAGATGCGTTAATTTCTGGCACTACTCAAAGGGTTGATAATATAAAAATATCTCGTGGGGAGGAAAACATCTTCATTTGGTGTTTCTTCCTTGCCGTTGTCCAATTAGTTGTAGATAATGTTGAATCGTATAATTGGGTAAAATATATTTATGTGGACGACCCGATTTCCTCACTTGATGACAATAATGTTATTGCTGTCGCAAGCCATTTGGCAAGGCTAATGAGCGATAATGACGTCAAAGTAATTGTATCGTCGCACCATGCATTGTTTTTCAATGTTTTATGCAATGAAATTAGTAATGCTGAGCAAATGTTTTTGCAAAGAAACACTACGAATGGTACATATATCCTTAAAGATACAAGAAAAACTCCGTTTTTTCATCATGTTGCGCTACTGAAGGAATTAAAAAAAGCAGCTGACACAGGTGAGTTGTATACATATCACTTTAATATCCTTAGAAACATATTAGAAAAGACTGCGTCTTTTCATGGCTTTGCGCATTTTTCTTCGTGCATAAGAAAAGGAGAGGGCGAGGATGACCCTGTTCACAAAAGAATACTCGACCTTTTGAGCCATGGTAATTATTCCCTCTTCGACCCCAAAGAAATGGTCGAAGAGAACAAGGAGCACTTTAAAAGAATATTAAATAACTTTTTAGAAGATTACAATTTCAATCAAAATCTGTTCATGGATGAACAAGGTCAGGAGGCACAAGAATGAACGATACACAACAAAAACAATTAGGCGCAACTCTATGGGCTATAGCCGACAAGCTGCGCGGGGCCATGAATCCTGATGACTTCCGTGATTATATGCTGTCCTTTCTTTTCTTGCGCTATCTGTCAGACAATTATGAGGAAGCAGCAAAAAAAGAACTTGGCAGCGATTATTTGCAATGTGAAAATGAAATAGAAAGTATTAATAATGCTGGCAAACAAGACGAGACTATTAGTGTATTAAAAGAACAGGTGACGGATTATTTTATCAAACAGGAATTAGAGGAAAACGTAAAAAATATGATGATTGACGATCATCTAGTATTGTTTGAAAGTAAAAAGTTAACCCCGCTTATTGTTTGGTATAATAAAAATTTAGATCAAATTGTGACGTTTGAAAAACAAATGCGTCGTAAAGTTCATTTTGTAATCAAACCTCACTATCTTTGGAGCAACATATACGAATTAGCTCGCACTCAAAGCAAGTATCTTTTGCGAACTTTGCAAGAAGGTTTTAAGTTTATAGAAAATGAGTCCTTTGACAGCGCATTTCGCGGTTTGTTTTCCGAGGTCAATCTCGATTCTGACAAGCTTGGAAGAAATTATGAACCTCGCAATACCATGCTGTGCTCAATCATAACTGAAATTGCCGAGGGGCTTTCTGAGTTTACTAACGAAACCGATCTTTTGGGAAATGCCTATGAATACTTGATTGGCCAATTTGCGGCAGGCTCAGGCAAAAAAGCCGGAGAGTTCTATACTCCGCAGCAGATCTCGAACATCCTGTCACGTATTGTTATACTAGATAGCCAAAATCCCAGTACAGGCAAAAAGCCATATATTAATAATTTGCTGGACTTTGCTTGTGGCTCAGCTTCGCTGTTAATCAATGTTAAAAAGCATCTTGAACCAAACAGTATTAGCCAGATATATGGGCAAGAAAAGAACATAACAACTTACAACCTTGCACGCATGAACATGCTTCTTCATGGATTTAAGGATTCTGAGTTTCAAATCTTTCATGGAGACTCACTGTTAAATGACTGGGATATCTTAAACGAGATGAACCCGGCAAAAAAATTGAAATGTGACGCAGTCGTTGCAAATCCTCCTTTCAGCTACCGCTGGGAGCCTAATGATACACTAGCAGAAGATTTCCGCTTTAAAAGCTATGGACTTGCCCCAAAATCAGCGGCTGACTTTGCCTTTCTGCTACATGGATTTCACTTTTTGAGTGATGAAGGCACAATGGCAATTATTTTGCCTCATGGTGTTTTATTCCGTGGTGGCGCAGAAGAAAAAATCAGAACGAAGCTACTCAAAGATGGGAATATCGACACTATTATTGGGTTGCCCGCAAATCTCTTTTTCTCAACAGGCATTCCGGTTTGCATTCTTGTGCTTAAAAAGTGCAAGAAATTCGACGACGTGCTATTTATTAATGCGAGCGAATACTTTGATAAAGATAAACGTCAAAATGTCTTGCTACCAGAGCATATCGACAAGATTGTTGACACCTATCAGTTCCGTAAAGAAGAGGACAAGAAATATTCCCGACGCGTGTCAATGGAAGAGATTGAAAAGAACGGTTTCAATCTCAACATATCAAGATATGTGAGCACAGCTGCGCAAGAAGAAATTGTTGATCTTGCGGATGTGAAAAAGAACCTTGACGAAACTGAAGATGCCATAAAAAGGGCAAAGGCAAAGCATAATCAGTTCTTGAAGGAACTTGGTTTGCCAGAGCTACCTTGAATCAGAGGATGTTGAAAGCTTATTGTGCTGGCAACAATCTGGCAACAAAAAATAAGAGAGCTCAAAATATATGGATAACTGATATAATAGAAATACCATGAGCTAATCAATCTATACAAAATTGTTTAAGTTATAGATTTTGGAATTGAGGTAAGAGTGCAATGATGGTATTTGAAAGGCATAGCAAACTACGACAAAATTTTAAAGGGCAGAGTTTTTGGGCAAGGGGCTACTTTGTGAATACAGTCGGAAAAGATGAAGCAAAGGTAAGGGAATATATTTGTAATCAAGAGACAAATGAAGATATCGAAGATAAATATGAACCACCTGATCCGAGTAACCTCTTTTAGAGGGGCATGTAACAGAGTAAGCCGTTTAGGCTAGGGAAGTATAAGTTGCAATAAAATAAAGGTAATGCATGTCGAACCGCAAAAAAATAGGTTAATGCCTTTAGGCTTGCAAGTAAATTTAGCGCTATGCGCGATTATATCAAGCCACCGGCTATGCCGGCGGTCGGTGACTGATACAATAATTGTATCAATTAGCAGGATGAGTGATGGAAAATGGATATAGGATATTTTACAAACGATCGATATAAAGTTCTAAGCTGTATGGACGAGCGGCAAATTGAAGTGTCTGGCTTAGTGTATGCTCTGCTTTCGCAACGACAAATTGCCGATATTACTGGGATAGCTTTTGGTACTGTTAATACTATAATTAAAGATTTGAAAAATAATGGTTACATTGAGTATAGCGGAAAAGCTACAAGAGGGAAATATTCTTTGTCTGATAAAGCTAAATTAGCAATCAGTGAAATGGAAAAAGAGAGAAAATCACTGTTAATGCAGTTTGTTTTACAAAGTATAACTTTTATGAGGTGAATTATGGAAATTATATTACCTTTACAGGTTTTAGATGTTGATGTGGAAAGCGTGGATTATCGCCTTATAGGTACTGAGGAAAAGCAATTTGTCTTGTGGGTCAAAACAGACGAAGAACCTACGGGTGAAGATTACAAATTAGAAATCGAAACCGATAGTGATATGAAAAATATAATAAATATTATTATTGGTTCAAAAATAGAAACACCCGAGCAAGACATTAAAGATGTCTTTTTAGCATTGCTTTTAGAAGCAGAATTTGATAAACAAACAGATGAAGCTGATGGTTTCGAGCACACTCACGACAAAAAAACTAACGTATCATTAAAAGAATACAATCCATACGACCCTAAGTTGATCCGTGTGGACACGAAACCATTTTCAGTAGAGCATGTTTGTAAGTTAATTACCGCAAAGAAACTGGATATTTCACCAGATTTTCAAAGGGAGTTTGTTTGGACGGAAATAACAAGAAAATCTAGACTTATTGAGTCTATTATGCTAAGAATACCTATTCCGGTATTTTATTTGTCGCAAGACGAAGATGGCAATTATCAAGTAGTTGATGGAATACAACGCTTAACTGTTATCAACGACTTTGTAAACAATAAGTTCAGGTTAAAAAATCTGGAATACTTAACTACATTAGAAGGAAAATGGTTTCGTAATCCGAGTAAACCCACTGACCACAGCATCTCTCAGATGTATTCAGGCAGAATAGAAGAAACCCAATTGTTCTTCAATATTATCGACCCCTCAACCCCTGAACAAGTAAAATATGATATTTTCCGAAGAATTAATACCGGCGGAAAAACACTAAATGCCCAAGAGATTCGCAATTGTCTTTCAAATGTAAAAACTCGACAATTATTAAAAGACATGGTTGAATTAAATTCTTTTCTGCAAGCCACGAGGGGTAGTGTCAGTCGAACTCGTATGGCTGATAAAGAAATGGCTTTAAGATTTGCTGCTTTTTACTTGCTTGATAAAGGAAGGTTAAACGAAGTTGAGTACAAAGGCAGCATGGATGATTTCCTTGATCTGGTTAACGAAGTTATTAATAAGCTTAACGATAAAATTCGTAATGAAATCCTATGTGCGTTCGATGTTGCAATGAAAAATGCTTTTATCTTGTTTGGCGATAGTGCGTTCAGGAAAGTTTCTTTTATTAATAAAGCGTTATTCCTATCTTGGTCTCGTCAGTTGCATAAGGTGAACAGCGAATTATTGGAAAACTCTCCGCTTGTTTGCAATGCTAAAGCTATGTTGAATGATAGGATTAACTCTGATGCACTCTATAATCGGTCAATTTCAACAGGAACAAATGACATTTGGAGTATTGATAAAGCATATGAAATTGCCAGGTTAGTATTGGAGGAGATAATAAATGTTTAAACTATTAGAAATAGAAAATTTCAAATGCTTTTCAGGTAGGACGCCTATCTCCCTTTCGCAGCTCACAGTATGTACAGGTATGAATTCTGTTGGTAAATCAACACTGATTCAAGCACTGTTATTGATTAAGCAAAGTCATGAAAGTTTAGGAGAATTTAAAGATAGAAATGTTTTGTTGAACACAGAGGCTTTAAGATTAGGCAGTACCAATCAAATTATGTTAACAGATAAAATGATTTTATCTGTTGATGGGGACTTTATTGAATACTCTGCAGGAGAGGATAAGCTGTCCTTAATCATTGATAAAATATCATCTTCAGGCGATTTGTTTGATATGTTAGATGAAGATATTGATACTGATATAGAGTTGGATACTATGCAAGACATTGCTCTATATTATTTGAATGCCGAAAGATTAGGCCCGAGAAATTACCAAGAGATGAAGAGCCATAACTTCTTGCATTGCGGCTATCATGGCGAGTATACTTTTGATGTTGTAGAAAAAAACCCGGACACAGAGGTGCCAAAAAAAAGAAGATACAACCTTGATTCAAACCAAAAAGTTCCGCATCTTATTAAACAGATTGACTATTGGATGAGCTATATTGTAAACGGTGTAGAAGTAAATTTTTCTTCTGATGTGACTAGTCAATTATCACAAATGAAGGTGCGGCAAGCTGCTTTAGATACACCTTTTAATTCGCCTTACAATTTTGGATTTGGAATATCTTATGTTTTACCAATTATTGTGACCGGTTTAATGGCAAATGCAAACTCCGTGATTATCGTTGAAAATCCTGAAGCCCATCTACACCCAGCCGGGCAATCAAGAATAGGTGAATTCTTAGCACAGATCAGCTGTGATGATGTTCAAGTTGTTATTGAAACGCATAGTGAACACGTAATAAATGGAATTAGACGGTATGCTTTAAAGAACAATCTACTTCCAGACGATATTTGCATAAATTACTTTTCCATAAATAAAGAAACCCATAAACACGAGGTGAGCAGATTACTGCTCAATGATAGAATGGACATATTGAAATGGCCGGATGGGTTTTTTGACCAAGAAGCCAAGGACTTAAAAGAACTCAGAGAGTTAAGGGGCGGCAAAAAATGATTTCAAAAGGATTGTTTACAAACAACCTACCAATATCTATTGACAGTGATCATGAGGATGAAGAAACAATTTCTCAACTTTTAAATATGATTGATTATTCAAAGAACTTTGAAACCATATATTTGATTCATGAATCTTCTTTATATAGTAAATCTATATCTGGTATGGATTTTTCAACGTGGATATTTGATTATACTAATCCGGAGCTACGAGATGTTAAGAGGGAACTGTCTATTCACATCAACAAATCAGAAACACTTGACTGCGGCACAGATTTGAATAGTTATTTGGGAGACGAAACGGCTTTTATTGTTGGAAAGAATGAAAATTCGTATGTGTGGGACGTTTTTGACTACCTTTTGTTTAAGCAAAACCGTCTAAAAAATATATCAAATAGATCAACGTTTGTAGCAGAAGCAAAAGAATGCTTTATGAATATCTTTTTTGATGAAACAGTTTCATCTTCCTTAAGGACATTAGGCAAGAGTTTTGACCAAATTGTAGACGAAATAATTTATCACTTGCGAAAACTTGACGAGTATTATAACAAATTCCAAGAATATTTAACTATTGGATGTAGTTTCCAATCTCTTGCAGATACTTTTACAGAATTCTCAGGTATTCAATGTTCTCCTCAAGCTGGTAGAGATGGGGTAATTAAATTGACAAGGTCGTTCATCAATACGGACACAGGAAACAAAGAAAGCGTTGTGTGTGAGCTGCACACAAAGTTTAGCCAACATAACAGAGGGAGGCAAAAACCCGACAGGGTATACTTTCACCCTGGTAAGAAGGGTATATGTGAGGCTAAAATCATTGTTATACATATTGGAGAGCATTTGTGACATTCATGCAACAAGTGTACTCGCATAGAAAATCAGGTATTCAGGTGTAAAAATTACTGGCAACAATATGGCAACAAAAATTCAGATAGCCTAAAATGTATGGATAACTGATATAATAGAAATACCATGAGCTAAATAATCTATACAAAATTGTTTAAGTTATAGATTTTGGGATCGAGTGGGAATAAACGCCGAGCGCTGCCATAGGGCAGAAGAAGCGAAGGCGTTTATTGCGCAGCGCAAGGAGCAATGGGACCGGAGGGAGCAGAGCGACTATGCGGCAAGCCGGGTACAATAGAAGAGGCGAGCGCTGCCATAGGGCAGAAGAAGCGAAGGCGTTTATTGCGCAGCGCAAGGAGCAATGGGACCGGAGGGAGCAGGGCGACTATGCGGCAA
>NZ_MZGX01000036.1 GCF_002051585.1 Ruminiclostridium hungatei
CACCAGCCAGTATAACCCCTAAAATGCCGCCTGTCAACACTGTCGCAATTCCCAACGCTGCGATAATGACAACAGCAATAAGAATTTTACCGATTGCTTTCCAATTATCCTTACACCACTCGCCAACTGACTTTAAATCATTCCAGCGCTTTTCTAACCAACTTTTTTCACATTCCGGCTTTAAATAATTGTATTTGTCGTAAAAATCATCTTTACGCTTTTTAATAATATCAGCTGCATCGCTATCAATGCGAACAGCGTCTGATATGAACTCTTCGCTGTTATTGTTAAAGGTGTCAAGGGAAGTGATTTTCTGTTCCTGCGTTTGCGAAGACGTTTGTATGGAACTAATTATATCATCCAAATTACATACGCTTTTATTGATTGTTAAAGATTTTGTCTTAAGCGCGGATAACTCTGATTTATAATTGGTTACAGATTTTTTAACGTCTTTAATTAACCCGGGCATCTGGTTGATTTTATTGGCATATAACGCTATGGTCGCCACAATCTCACCTCCAACTTATTTCTGTTCGGGTTTATCTCTTGTCATTTCCCGTTTTTTCGACTGATATTTCAGAAAAGATCAAATTATATATTGTTTCTTTCGAATTTTCTTTAAGCACAGTAAGCTCTTTGATTACCTGCTTTTTTTCTTTTTCCGGCGCAGGAATTTGAGCAGTGCCAATTGATGGCTTACCCATATATTTTTATCCTCCCATTACTACCCTCTATTGACAATGTATAACACGCCTCACACCGGCTATTTGTCACTTTTCTTTGTTGTCGTCCTTGCCTTGCATCAGCAAGGCTGCGTCCATCCGCCTCGAAAACTGCCAAAATTTCCCGGTGTGAGGTCGGAGATTTTTGCGCGAGAGAATTTGGCTTGCGGCAAGGCGAAGACGCGAAGGAAGGCTTTGTGCCTTACAAACGGCTTCAACGTAGCCGAATGGTAAATTCGCCGCTCAAAAACGTATTATACATTGTTAATAGAGGGTAAGATCGCATTAATCGCCCGCACCCTACTCAGCAGACTGCGGATTTTTATTGAATTCGCTTAGTTGCTCATCAAGTTTCAAATAGTTATCCTTGATATCATTAACAACGCCATTGTTTATTCCGTCCAGAATATCCTTAATCCCACCGATTTTCTCAAGTATATGATCAGTTTCGGCTTTATACGCATCGGCACCCTCGCCCTTCCATTTGCCAAGCAATGTTGCATTAATTTCATCAAACTTTGTTTTGATGGCATCAAATTCGGTAATCGCTTCCGCACTCTTTTCTTGAAATTGTGCAATCTTATCAATATCAGCTGATATGAAACTAGCATCTGCCATAATTAGTCACCCCTTTAATATTTAATAAATTTTAGCTTTGATAAATTATCCGCCTCAACATCGTAGAAGTACCCATCGCCTTTTTCGCACCTGGCATAATCTTCCTTTAAGGATTTAACGTCCATATTGCCAAATATAGTTTTTTGCCCGCGTTCTCCCGCAAATTCAGCAATATTATCAAGCAAAAAGACAGTGGAAATAATATTATTGAAAAAGGAATTTTGTTCGGCATCACTGAACTTTTGCACATCAGAAAATACAAACAAATATCCTCGTTCTTCCGCAACGGCTAATAACTGAGGCAAAATGGCATTAATGAAACGCTTATTCTCGCTTGCATTCAAATAAATCAATTTACTTTGTATTACAAACACTGTAAATGGTGCTTGCTCAACATTACAGTCCGGTATTGTAAGATATTCTTTAGATGAAACTTTACTGAGGCCATAAATATCTGCCAAATAATTTGGTTTATCAAGGCTTAAATAGTTCTCATTCAAGTATACATAGAATTGCTGAAGCGGCGATAGTTTTCTAATCTTTTTTGAGCCGTCGGTTAAAGCCAATTCTATTTCATCAAACTTATTTATCAACTTGCAGTCCAGTTTATCTTTAAAGCTATTATAGACAGATTCAAGTTGATTTCGTCCGTCATCGAAAAACAAGATTCGAGCTTCTTGTTTTTGCTGGATAAACCCGCTTAGCAGCAGATTAAGCAAATTAGTCTTGCCGAATTCCTTTTTACCGTAAATGGCAATAACATGCGATTGTTCCAAATCAACAGTTACGGGATAAAAATCAACATAATCCAGGCCAACACTTACAGGAAGCTTTAATTCCTTAGCTTCATCATTGGAATATTGTTTTAGTTTCTCGTATTCTTCTCTGGTCAGCTCTTTGGGAAACGTCCGGTATTTTTTCACGCATTTTTGGTACTTGTCTTCTAAAAAATTAAATTTCTGCTTTACTTTTTCGATGAAGTTTTCTTCTGTGTCCGCACTCCCATTGGTATTTTTCTGTTTATAGGGAAGGGTACATTGGACTTCATATGGCAAATTCATTCGGAATGTGCCCGTAACACCTTCCGGTTTAACCGTTACGTTTGCAAATCCGTGACCGGGATTATTTCCTATTAAACTGACCTTGCCCGTAAAAATTTCCGCATATTTATCTCCCGGCATTTCAAAAGCAATTTTTTGTTTAAAGCCCCCAAGATAAGATGTAACACCTTTTGTATCAACCGCTGTTACAACAATCGTAATCCCCTTTGATAATCCGTCACGACATAGTTTTGCCAATTTTTCGTGATATGCAGTATATCTGGGTTCATCCATAAATGCGTTAAGATTATCGATTATAAACGTGGTATGAATAGGCTGAACATCAGAATCCCGATAGTTTTTACCATTTAATTCTTTGATATTATCCTTTAAGATGTTATCCATAATCTTGAAAACACGCTTAACATACTCCTCGTTTGTGTTATCAAAATAAGCGGAAACCAATGGCAAGTCTTTGTACTCAAATAAAGCACCGCCAAAATCAAGAATAAATACCTGCTCTTGTCTTTCGTCATATTGCTTATGGAGAATATTGACCAACGTTTTGACAAAAGTTGTTTTTCCGCTCATGGCAGATCCGAATAAGGCTATGTTGGAATCCAACATATCAACAACAAAAGGCGGCTGTAATTGAATAATAGGAATGTCAAATATGCCTAATGTACATAGCATTTTTTCAAGGCTCATTTTTATTACCCCCATTTAGTTTCATCAAAAATTTTCCCCGGTAGCGACGGTAAAAATATCTGACGCGGTTTTTCCATATCTCTGCTCATCTCAATGATTGTACTGGTTATATATTCAAGCTGAGTATCATGCTCGTTAATGTTTTCGTTCTTCTTCTTTTCATTTTCATTATCTCTTTTTGACGAATAAAATTTATCGTTAAACTTGCCCGAATTAGGGACTTGCGTTACAACCACAGGTGCCTCGATATTTAGGTTTTTGTTGGCGCCGGTATAGGCTGATTGGAAATATTCGAACCTTGTTCCCGTACCGACAAGCAAATAAGCGCGGCCGTTCAGCGGCATTGTAGGAGCAGCCGCAACCGGGCTGTCTATCATTTCTTTTGATGCCTGTTTAGTTGCAACCTTAAGGCATATTCTTGCCTTTGAGTTCACCCTGATATCATCTGTAATTGCGCCTTCAATATTTTGCGAAACAAGAATGATGTGAAAGCCCAGGGTTCGTCCTACACGCGCAATTGTGGTAATTTCAGCAATAAAATCAGTGTCGCTGCTTTCGCTGGAAAAACGCTTTAGCTCGGTAAACTCATCAACAACCAAGACAAGGTGAGAAAGAGGGGAAAACTCTTTTAAGTCCTTATCTAACGCCCCGGCTTGCTTCTCATTAAGCTTCTTTTTTAATTTGTCTATTATCCCGCCGTTATTAGGTTGAGATTTCAATTTCTTTATTTGCATAATAATGCGGAGCGCTCGGATATACGAGTCAACATTGTCAACACCCAAGCTCGAAAGTAACAGTTTGCGCCTCTTTATTTCAGCATTAAGGGATTCAAGAAAGCGTTTTAACATGTATGCCGCGGAAGTTCCTTCCTCCTCGCCAGCAGTATCCGTTACGGCTCCGACGCAGTGAGGCAAACTTCCCAATCGGTCAGAAAAACCGCCACCTTTCATATCAACAAGCATCAAATTCAAATCCATCGGAGAGAACTTCATACACAAGCCAATCAAGTAGGTGATTATTGTTTCGGATTTTCCGGATCCTGTCGTTCCGGCGACAAGCATATGCGGTCCGTCCGCTTTTTCATACAAATCAAGATACATTGGTCCGTGCTCATTTTTTCCAACCGCTACGCAAAGATTGCGGGTAACGTCGTTTTTATCTATGTCTTTCCAACTTTCCAGTATGCTTTTCTTTACCTCGCCATTTTGTACCTTTTCCGAGTTATAACCATAAAGTTCAAACAGAGTAACCATTGAAGGAACTTTTCCGTTTTCGGCAATTCTCGTATAATAAATGGCACTCAGCTGTTTAAATGCCTGGTTGAATTTTTCTTTATACTTTTTCTCGTAAAATATGTAGTCATTTTGGAAATGCTTATACTCAATTAGTTTATCCGTATCATCAGCTTTGGATTTATCATCTTTGCCCTCGCTTAAAACGTTAAGGGTTTCTCTGCTTAAGACATTGTATCTTAAGCTACTTCTTCTCCCCTTCGGATTGTCCTTGTCAATATCAACAATATTGCCGCAATACTTAGGCAGCTTGTCTTTTACGGACTGTATGAAAATGAAGGTAAGCCCGTTTGAATTCACATAGGGTTCACCCTCTTTAGGTACCTCGGGCAGGAACTTTGAAAAACCGGTTTCTTTAATGTCGTAATCATAAAAAACAACGCAAACAATTTGAGTTTGCTTTTGATTTGAGTTCCCCACTTCCTTTTCGTCGCTCCTTGATTTGAAACGCTCGTTCATTATGCTAAGGAGCTGACCGAAAACAACACCGGAAGCGGCCTTATCAAATACGAATTGAGAAATGTCATCAAAAAGTTCGTTGGTATGTGGCAAATATTTATAATTTTGCAGAATTTCATTTTGCTTTGCAGCGTCATCTTCTTTATCGAAGAAAAACACAAACTGTAAATCTTCAGGAGAATGATAATACGCAAGTTCAAATATGATATGCTGAATAAAATTCTTTGAAGTCTGGCAGTCATTGGATATTACCCCCAATGCACCGCAAGATTTTAAGTCTAGTAGCAATGGCGGCTTGCTATCATCGTCACTCCTTAAATAGTTAAAGCCGATAATTTCATTGCTGTCGCTTAAATCAACGCCTTTATTTGCAAAGTTATAAGCCAAATCTGTAAGCAAAAACTTGTTTTTATCTTCCTCAGCTCTGTCTGCGGGCGATAATTTTTTACGTCTCTTCTCATCCTTTTTTGATGGAATCAGTATTTTGATTTTATTCCCGATTTTTTTGTAGTATATATCGTAAAAAATGTTATCTTTTTTCTCGCTTTTTATCTCAAACAGGGGCTTAACCTCATCTGACATACCAAGGGATATCATCATAAAGTCATTATCGTTTTGCGAGCGGGAAAAAATACTGCTGTTAATTTCCGAGGTATTATTAAATAGTGTATCCATGCTTGGATATACACTGTTTAGGTATTTTATATCGCTTTTTTGCCACTCATTTATCGTATTTATTTTTCTATGAATGTAATTTTCGTAATTATCTTTCCATTCCTTAACATTCTTTTTATAATCGTTTTTTTGTTTCATAAAATTATACAGAGATGTTACGAGCGCAACGACACCCATCGCACCCGACATCAAGATCATAGTATTTCCCATGCTTGAGGCGCTTGGTGCGAACAATATGATAAGGTAGCGAGCCACTAACATCCCACCTGTAGACAACACAGTAGGAATAATTACGTCGAGGAAGGAGGATTTATTCTTTTTCGGCATATCACCGGGTGGAATAATGTCAATTACTGACGACTCAATGACATTCAGTCGCCGCGAGCTTATATTATATTCAAGAGAATTATCAGATTTCAGTATATAGCTGTTTTCAGTTTTTTTGAATAAAGCCGAAGGCATTACTTTTATATCCGGGGTAAATAAAACACAACTGGATGTTACAAATCCAATTTCGTCCAATTTTTTATCCAATATTCTTGTGCCATCAATCTCTTCGGTGAAGTCAATGATATTGAAATCATTTTTTGAATTATATAGTACTTGTAACTCTTTCCGAGTTTTTAAATATTCTTCCAGCAGATTAAAATGTTTTTCGTAATCGCTTACTTTTTTTAATCCGTAATATATTGATTCGATAAGTGCTTTAAGAGTGATATCCTTTAATACAAGAAAAGATAATTCGTCAGAAATACTATCGCTTACAAATTTCATTGATATCATAATCTCATTGTTTTTCATAAGTCTGTTCCTTCCAAAACTCCGGATTCTCCATTCATCGTGGGGAACAGTTGTCTTAATTTCTCATAAGCGTCGGGTATGTTTACAACAATTCTGCCAGGCAATCCGTCAGCCTTGCTTTCAATCTTTGCAAACGGGTTGACATTAACAGTTGGACACGAGGAAGCAACAATGTGAAACTGGGTTATTTCTAGTTGCTTGAATGTCTTTGTTACGACTCCCATTTTTGCAACTATTGGCAAGTCAGGATTTTTATATTCAGGTCTTTCAAAAGACTTTATTTCGCTATTCAATTTTGCTATTGACGGCAAAGCAGGAACTGGAAGTTCCGGTTTGCTAAAATCTTTCGGTTGAATACTAATTTTCTTGGTTTCAGGCAAACACAATCCAGTTAGTTCTGTTTTCTTGAATGACTGAACATTAACGCTTGGTTTTACAACTGTAGGCAATTTAGCATTGGACTGTTCGGGCTTTCTAAATGTCACTTTAACTTGGGCTATATCGTTTAACTGAGGCAAATTTGTCTTAATTGGTTCTACTTTTTTGAAATAATTAGTATTAATATTGGGCTCAGCTACTCGAGGCAACACAACCTCTGTCTGTTCCGGCTTTCTGTAGTCTCTTACATCGGCAAAATGAACAGACACTTCCGGTAAACTATGCCAAGTTTTCTCCAGCATAACAAAAGGATTTAACTCTATTCTTGGCATAAAGACATCCGGTATGCTTTCTTTTATATCAGAATAATCAATACAGACCGATTTAAAAAAGAAATCTGTTTGAGCTGCCGGTTTAATAACGGTCGGCAAATCCGGTCTGATTTCTCCTGAATGTTTATAAGATTTAACCGCAATGCTTAACTTAGCAACCGCAGGTAAATCAGGGTGTTTTATCTCAGCTTTTTCAAAGTGCTTGTCTGGGGCAGCGGGTTTGCTGATTGACGGCAATTCCGGCAGAATGCCTTCCACCTTACTTATATGTTCAACATAAACCTCAGGCCGCTTTGAGAGCATAGGCAAAACAGGCACAATTGGTTCAGCCATTTCGAACGGGTTAACTTGCAAATCCGGCTTAACTATCGGTTCACAGGCAGACAGTATATATTCCTGTCTCGTAAAAGGTTTAACTTCAATTCCGTTTATGACGAGAATTGATTCTAATTTAGGCTCATATGACGGGATAGTGGCATTTTCAAGCTCATCAAGACGTTCAACAAAAGCAACCCTTAACAGGTATATTTCCAATTCATTTTCATATTGTTTCCGCTGATTTTCGTCAAGCAAAGATATTTCTTCATTGTCAAGTATTCTAAATGCCATAACGAACCCACCCTTTCTTAAAAAACTTTCATTAAGCCATAACCATGCTTTTACGCATGGTTATGGCTTGATATTTTATATTTAAATATGTTGAAATTGCAATCCAATTTCACAAAACGTACTGGAACATTGCTGTTTTGTTCGTTGAATCAGATGACTTTAATCCTATTCTGTATAGTTAGCCACCACTTATGCTCTGCGCTATTTGCGCATCGACCTTCTCAAAATTATCCCTATTGCCTTCAAGCAATTTAGACATACCATCAACCGCAGTTGGTAAATCTACAGCTACAAATTGATTCACATCAGTATCAATGAAATTCTTAAGCGCGTCCTTGGCTGCTCCTTCCATTTCATTAATCGCATCATTTAAATCCTTAATAAACGCTTCGCCAGCAGATTTATACTTTCCTGAAATATCCGCAATTGTTGAGACTGCCGTAACCATGCCTGCATTAACTATTCTGCAACCGGCCATTATTAATCACTCCTTTTTATTATTGTTTATTTCCGTCAGCGAGTTGGTCATCCAAACCATTAACGTCTGGAATAGCCTTTAAAGTCTCTTCCACAATTTGCTTCAAGGCATCTAACAGCTTTGTCAAGCCTTCGCCAACAGCCGGTTCAATATTTTTATCATAGAAAATCTTGAAACCGTCCGCCGCGTTGCCGCTGAAACTGCTTGAAAGCAACGTAGTCAATGTGTCGCCTAATTGTGTGTGCATATTGCCTGTGTTTGTTCGGTACTCCTCAATCACATTCAATGCGTTTCTCATCATCTCAGGTGTGATGTTTACAGTACCTGTATTTCCCATTGCCATAAATAACCCCTCCTAAATTAAATTAATTAAATGTAACACTTTGGTTAAGTTGTTCAAACTTGATAAATACATCCTTATAGTGGCCTGTCCCGATTATCTCGGTTAAAGTGTCGGAAATGTGCTGAATTACAAGTAAAAGATCTTCAATCGGTTTAATCAGGACTTTCCCTGCGGTTATTTCAACTTGCTTTCCAGCAGGCGTATCCAGTGCTGTTGCCAGCTCTTTGTACATCTCTTCAAGCTTCGTTTTAAGGGTTTCAGTTCTGGTTTTTAAGGCTGCCATTTCAGATGCTGCGGTAGAAAAAGCTGCATCATCAAGGAGGATATCTTGTGATAGTGCCAATATTAATCACCCCCTGTCTTTGCTTCTTTTATTTTTTCAAGCAGCGGCTCTTTTATTTCCTTTGTTAAAAGGCTGCAAATTTGTTCGGCTTCATCGTAACTCCCGATATCAATATAACACTGGATACGGAAAGTGACGGCCATTATATCCGTCGGATCTTTAATCATGGTGTTTCTGAAGAATTTGATTACTTCTTCATATTTTGCCGCCGAATCCGGTGAACCAAGCTCCTTCATGGCGTTTGCTTCGGTATATTTCCCTATGTACGTGTTATGCAGATTTTCGCTTGCCTGTAATTTTCTGGCATACTCAATAACCTTCTCAAAGTCCTTCTTTATGGTATATGTGCCAACATAAAGCCTGTTTATTTGGTCTATATTGTCAGGTGAATATTCAATTTTATCCGATTCGTCCAGCTTATGTACTGATATATTATCCTGAGGTCCATCCTCAATTTCAGTTAAATAGTCCCTGTTACCCTCTTCATCCGGTTCAATACTCTCGACTATTTCCTCAAAGCCATAATCGCCAAATTGGTCCGCGATTTTTTGCTTATCGGCTTCAATCATATCTTCGATGTCATACTCGGTTAAGGTGGCGGGTTCCAAACTATCTTCGACTATATCGAATCCGTTGTTATAGGCCCCAACCGGATTTTGTGCCGCGTTAAGGCAGTCGATGGTTCTGGCTGAATTTTCGAGCTGCAGATATATCTCCGCGGCGTTTATGTAGCTTTCAATCACGCCATTCACCGTCGGTTTTACCGTTTTCAGCGCTTTTTCGATGATGCCGAGAGCAGCGCTAAAATGCTCCTTGTTTTTATCCGTTTGATATTTCTCGAGCTCAAAAGCCATACAGTCAAAATAGAAATCCATCGTTGGAGCTGTGTATTTTTGGGCTTTTTCCAGTTCCTTCTGCGCAGCATCCAAACGCTTTGACTGAACCAGCAGCTTGAATGCTATTTTATAGCCGATATATTCGGACGGAGCAATCAACTTAATCTGATTCGCTGTCAGAAGCCCGTTCCTGATATCATCCTTGATACCGTATACAATAGCTTTACGTTGAAGGATATCCATATCAACGCCGATAAGCTGCTCCGCTTTACTTAAGTTTACCAGGGAATCATCGTATCTTCCTATATCAAAGCAAACAATACCGAGCAAGTTGTAAAGCTGGACAAGATTTTCCGGGATACAGCCTAACTCATCCGCCTTGGCAAGGTTTTTCAGAGCATCCGCCAACTTTTCAGCGGTGGCAAGCGCAAATCCTAAATCGTAATACCTGTTGCCGTTATTCGAATCGCATTTAACCGCCTGGCTGTAGTTCTTGACCGCCTCGTCATAGCGTTCCAAGGACATATAGGCATTTCCGGCGCATTTGTAGGCGTCGGGATTATTGGGTTCTAGTTTTATAGCTTGCTTAGCCAGATTTAGCGCTGTTTCGTTTTCCTGATTTAAAAAGGCAAGGCGGGAACTGCCAAGCAAATTTGACACGTTTGATGTATCAAGCATTTTAAAACCTCCTAAACATTGTATAAGTTTTGCAAAAATTCATTGAATGTCTTTCCAATTAATTTCGCATCCTCAATATGAATTGAATCATCGGGAATTTCAACAATCGATACATTTTCTTCTCTTTTATCAAAAGCGTATGCCATCCCTCCACCATCTGAAGCGAAAAAGACTAATCCTGGGGTGAACTCTTCGACCTTAGCATCTTTATTTAATGGCACAATTTCTTCAACCGACCAAATTGCTAAGTAGGAGTTTTCACCAATTCTCCCTTCTGCACCATTTGATTCCAACATAAATTCCTTATATTGAACAGGGAAATTTATACCCATTTCCAATTCGACATCGCTTATGCCTTTTTCAGATGCCGGAGGGTTAATATCCATTGATTTAATCAGCTTTTTTACTTGCTCATTCATTTTTATTTATCTCCTTTCAAAAACCGAGCCTCCGGAAGCATAACTTGATACCCCTCCCATAATACCACCTGTCACAGCACCGAATTTTCTGAGATTACCTATGTTATATCCTCTCTATATAATCGATAATATTCGTCTTGAGGCATAATATCTAATTCGGAACCAATAATTAAAACGAAACCTTCATCACCACCATTTTCAGGACCGTATCCAGCTAATGCGCATTGATCTTTTCTTGTGACTATCAAAGTTTGCGGTTTCAACTCTGAAATTAAAACTTGTTTATCTTCAAGTTCATATTCTTCAATATAATATTTTTCCAGAATACGCTCGATTTCATGACGTTTGCTTTCTATCATATTCTGTAAAGATTCGAAATGAATCTTTTGAACATCTGTAACATTGTTTTTTTCAAATTCCTTAGCATATGAAATTTCCACATTGAAAAGCCTATCCCACAATAATAGTTTAATAGAGGAAGGTAAACTAAATGTATTTTTCATGCTACTATCCACCTCTCTTTTATTCTTTTTACTTATCATCTCTATAATAAATAACGCTACAAAAATAATTGCTATCAGCATTAAAGGTGCGAGATATACAATCCATCTATTTTCAGAAATTCTTGTCCATATAACAAAAACAATAACGAAAATAGATACTAATATAAGAGAGAAAATGTATGCCGCTTTCTTCATTCCTAAAACCCCCCTTAAAACATCTTTTTCATGTTAATGTGCTGGTGAGTTAACTGTATTTCTTAATGAAAACTTGGCTATATTCTCCAAAATATTATTAAATTGGTCTGGAATTCTTCCAGTAACAAAATTGTAATTTCCAACTCCCCCAACATGTCTTAGGTTATTATGTATATCAGATGGGACAATACGCATAGTTTTCAAATTTATATCTTCATGCCAAGTTAATTTTAAACCAGTTTGTTTTTCTATATCAGCAATTGTAAAACCTGGTTTCGTTTTTATCTTTAGAGCATCATCTGCTTTGGCAAAATTCCCCTTTACGGTATTGCCGTTAATATCCTTAGTATTTAGTCGTTGGTCTGTCATACCTTTAATATTTACTTCATCCAATTGAATTCTAGATATGTCAGGGTTTCCATTTTCCATACGAGGAATCGAGTCATAACCATGATTTTCCATTATATCATCCATTGAAAGTTTATTTGGATTGCTCAATCCCGGGGTAGTGCCAGATTTAGGTATCAGCTGAGCACCGTCAACTGTCCAGTGCTTGTTAGGTGTTACCGGAGCGTCTTTAGGAATAACTGTAGGTTCCCATATATCAAACACTCTTTTGCCGCCTTTTCCTACTTTTGTTAAATCATCAATGTCAAATATAAATGTTTTGAAAGCCATCTTACCCAAATTTTTCATGCCATTTTTAAAGCCGCTTTTAAATACATCATCAATTGCTCCTCTATATGCAATTTTCACTGCTTCAAGTGATGCCATGGCAAATGTTTTAATTCCAACCTTTGCCATGGCTTTTATTGCAGCTCCGGCAGGAAGTACTATCGAAACAATATCACATCCGATTGATATGCCCTGGAAAATATCTGCTAAAACATTCCAACCGTTTTCACGAAAAACGGTCGCAAGGTCTTTTCCCCCGGTTGCGCTCATACATATTACATCAGCAGCACATAAGACCAGCGAAGCAATACCGGCTATTGCTGCTATTGCCGCTATTGCAACGCCGAAGGTGACGACGGCTATTACTGCAATGGCAATTACAACAAGAACTGTGACTATCGTTACCCAGTGTTCCTTACACCACTCGCCAACCGATTCGCAACCATTGCAAAACTTCTCCCAACCGCTTTTTTCACATTCCGGCTTTAAATAATTGTATTTATCATAAAAATCATCTTTACGCTTTTTAATAATATCAGCTGCATCGCCGTCAATGCGGGCAGCGTCTGATATGAACTCTTCGCTGTTATGGTTAAAGGTATCAAGGGAAGTGATTTTCTGTTCCTGGGTTTGCGAAGACGTTTGTATGGAACTGATGATATCATCCAAATTACATACGCTTTTATTGATTGTTAAAGATTTTGCCTTAAGCGCGGATAATTCGGATTTATAATCGGCTACAGTTTTTTTAACGTCTTTTATCAATCCGGGCATTCGGTTGATTTTATTGGTATATAACGCAATGGTTGCCATCAACTCACCTCTGTTTTATGTATTATTATCCTCTTTGTATAATCAATAATGTTCGTCTTGAGGCATAATATCTAATTCGGAACCAATAATTAAAACGAAACCTTCATCACCCCAAGATTTCCGTATCAATGTCAAGATTCTTCATACTAATCGGAACATCAGCTACCGAAACACAAGAAAGCTCAGGAGTGTCATTTTTGCTTGCCTCCATAAAGATCTTTCTCAATAAAGGAATCCTCACCACCTAGTATATAATCCAAACAATTTTCAGGATCTTCAAGTATCAATTTGGGTAGCAAAAACATCGCAAAACCCGCGCCAAGATCGTCATAATCTTCCTCATCTGCATCTTTGTAAAATAGCGCGCACTCTCCATTTTGGCTGAAAAGAATCTTTCTAGGAGCAAATCTGCGACTTGAATTTTCTTCGCTGTCACACTCAAAGCACTCCATAATTAATTCTTCTATTTGTTTTTTCTGTTCTTCAACAACGTTTCTGAACTTTTCCAGTGAAGCCACTTGCTTTTCGTTAACATCTTCTTCTGCTGTTTCTGCGATAAAACATAATGAGATGTCATAGGTCTTACTCCATAGCGTCACCTTTATCTTTTCTGTTTTTTTCCATCCGATTCCCACATAATTTATTTCACCGAGACTTGGATGAATTTTAAATTCAACTGCTTTATTTTTTTTCTTTCCAAACACTGCTTACATCCCCTCTCAATTTCCGGTTGCCGCGCCAGCTACACCTTCTGAACCAAATCTAAAGCCAAATTGTGTAAACTTGTTTCCGATGAGTCTGCTTATATCCGGTATTTGTAAGAAATTAAACTTGTAATTACCAACGCCTCCTGTATGTCCAATATTTCCGTGTATTTCACTTGGAACATAGAAGACTCTCTTCATACTTAAATCTTCATGGGGAGTAATTAAGACGCCGAATTGTTCTTGCAGGCGTCAGGGTTATCTTTGTCCAGAGCTATTGCTTGCTTTTCCAATCTCAAGGCAAGATGAGAACCAGCTATTATCTCTTTTATGTTCATAAATCACTACCTCCATAAAGTTCTTGCTTAATAAAGAACCCCCCGCCACCTAATATATAATCCAAACAATTTTCAGGATATTCAAGCATCAATTTGGGTACCAAAAACATCGCAATACTCGCACCAATGTCGTTATAATTTTCCTCATCTGCATCTCTGGCAAATAGTGCACACTCTCCATTTTGGCTGAAAAGAATCTCTTTTGGAATAAATCTGTGACTTGAATTTTCTTCGTTGTCACATTCAAAGCACTCCATAATTAATTTTTCTATTTGGTTTTTCTGTTCATTAACCACGTTTCTGAACCTTTCCAGTGTAACCCCTTGCTTTTCGTTAACATCTTCTTCCACTGTTTTTGCGATAAAACATAATGGGATGTCATAAGTCTTACTCCATAACGTCACCTTTGCCTTTTCTGTTTTTTCCCATCCGATTCCCAAATATTTTATTTCACCAAGACTTGGATGAATTTTACATTTAACTGCTTTATCTTTTTTCTTTCCAAACACTGCTTACATCCCCTCTCAATTTCCGGCTGCTGCGCCAGCTACACCTTCTGAACCAAATCTAAATCCAAATTGTGTTAACTTGTTTCCGACGAGTCTGCTTATATCCGGTATTTGTAAGAAATTAAACTTGTAATTACCAATCCCTCCTGTATGTCCAAGATTTCCGTGTATTTCTCTTGGAACATAGAAGACTCTCTTCATACTTAAATCTTCATGGGGAGTAAGTAAGACGCCAAATTGTTCTTGTAGGTGTTAGGGTTATCTTTGTCCAGAGCTATTGCTTGCTTTTCCAATCTCAAGGCAAGATGGGAATCGGCTATTATCTCTTTTATGTTCATAAATCACTACCTCCATAAAGATCTTTCTCAATAAAGGAATCCTCGTGACCTAGTATATAATCCAAACAATTTTCAGGAAAATGACTCATCAATTTGGGTAGTAAAAACATCGCAAAACCCGCACCAAGGTCGTCATAATCTTCCTCATCTGCATCTTTGTAAAATAGCGCACACTCTCCATTTTGGCTGATAAGAATCTCTTCAGGAACAAATCTGTGACTTGAATTTTCTTCGTTGTCACACTCAAAGCACTTCATAATTATTTTTTCTATTTGGTTTTTCTGTTCATTAACCACGTTTCTGAGCTTTTCCAGTGAAGCCACTTGCTTTTCTTTAACATCTTCTTCCACTGTTTTTGCGATAAAACATAATGAGATGTCATAGGTCTTACTCCATAACGTCACCTTTATCTTTTCTGTTTTTTTCCATCCGATTCCCACATATAGTATTTCACCGAGACTTGGATGAACTTTACATTTAACTGCTTTATTTTTTTTCTTTCCAAACACTGCTTACATCCCCTCTCAATTTCCAGTTGCTGCGCCAGCTACACTTTCTGAACCAAATCTAAAGCCAAATTGTGTAATCTTGTCTCCGACGAGTCTGCTTATATCCGGTATTTGTAAGAAATTAAACTTGTAATTACCAATCCCTCCTGTATGTCCAAGATTTCCGTGTATTTCGCTTGGAACATAGAAGACTCTCTTCATACTTAAATCTTCATGGGGAGTAAGTAAGACGCCAAATTGTTCTTTCAGCGAATTCAACGTCGTGCCTTCCGGTAATGCAGTCTCTGCATTTGCATAATTAATATCTCTTAGCAGGTCGCTAAATTCTTTATTGCTGATTTGCCCGCTTAACACACCCTCAACATCAAACTCAAGATTCTTCATACTAATCGGAACATCAGCTACCGAAACATTGGAAAAATCAGGAGTGCCATTTTTGTTCATCGGAATAGATCCAACCCCATATTTTCCCAGTATTTCTTCCATCGATAATCCATCAGGATTAAACTTCCCCGGAATAGTATCAGGATTTGGTATGAATTGATCTCCGGAAATTATCCAGTGTTTATTTGGACTCTGCATGGTAAGTGGCTCCGCCTTCAAATTCCAAACACGACTACCATTTTCCATACGGGTTAAATCATCAATGTCAAATATAAATGTTTTGAAAGCAATCTTACCCAGATTCTTTAAACCGTTTTTAAAGCCGCTTTTAAATACATCATCAATTGCTCCTCTAAATGCAATTTTCACTGCTTCAAATGATGCCTTCGCAAATGTTTTAACTCCAACCTTGGCCATCGCTTTTATTGCAGCTCCGGCAGGAAATGCTATCGAAACAATATCACATCCGATTGATATGCCCTGGAAAATATCTGCTAAAACATTCCAACCATTCTCACGAAAAACGGTCGCAAGATCTTTTCCCCCAGTTGCAATCATACATATTACATCCGCAGCGCACAGAACCAAAGAAATAATACCTGCAATAGCCGCTACCGCAGCTAACGCAACACCAAACGTGACAACGGCAAGAACAGCAATGGCAATTACAACAAGAACTGTAACTATCGTTACCCAGTGTTCCTTACACCACTCGCCAACCGATTCACAACCATTGCAAAACTTCTCCCAGCCGCTTTTTTCGCATTCCGGCTTTAAATAATTGTATTTATCGTAAAAATCATCTTTACGCTTTTTTATAATTTCAGCCGCATCACCGTCAATGCGGACAGCGTCTGATATGAACTCTTCGCTGTTATTGTTAAATGTGTCAAGGGAAGTGATTTTCTGTTCCTGGGTTTGCGAAGACGTTTGTATGGAATTGATGATATCGTCCAAATTACATACGCTTTTATTGATTGTTAAAGATTTTGTCTTAAGCGCGGATAACTCTGATTTATAATTGGTTACAGATTTTTTAATGTCTTTTATCAACCCTGGCATTTGGTTGATTTTATTGGCATATAGCTCTATAGTTGCCATCTACCCACCTCTGTTTTATGTATTATACCGCCTCGTTCATTTTTCGCCTATAATATTCCATATCATAGGAGGCATTAGTCTTAGTTCTTTTCCAATCTTGCAAACTGGACTCTGTTGCAACAATTCTATCATTAATATCCTGCAATTCGGATTCAGCTTGCCGCAATTGATTTTGTAAATCTATAATTTTGGCTTCTAAATTGCTTTTTTTTGTTTTAAGGTTCTCAAAGATGTTATTCAATGCACTTTTTGTATCCGTCATTTCATCGTTGTAGACATCGTTCAGGTCTTTGCTGGTTACATCGCTGGAAGTTACCATACCGATAAAATTAACAGATGCCTGGTCGGTTTTATTGGTAACGTCTAGAATTTTCTTATTCATTTTTTCATCATTCTTGATTATTTGGCTTACTCCCTCAAGTGCCTCCTGATGATTTTTGATATCGGTTTTAAGCCGATTAATAAGATTGATTTTTTGTTGCCTCTGTATTTTCAAATCACTTATTCTGTTTTGGCAACTGCTAATCTCAGAACAAGCGTTATAATATCTGTTTCTGGCATTATCATAACAATCATCGTAACTCATGGCTGTTTCCTCCGAAAACCATAAATATAAATACTCTTAATTCTTCCGATCTTGAATAAAACACAAAATCATGCAAATTATTAATAAATATCGCCTGTCCTTTTTGATGTTATCAGGCTGGATAAAATATAGAATTTTTACATATAAAACCTGTTAAACCTTTTTTTAACTATTTGGAATATTATAATATACTCATGTCAAAAAGTCAAGAAAAATGACATTGTACTGGTATTACTAGGGTTACTTTTATTCTTACTGTTAAAGTGGTTTAGAGTAATTTTAATATATAGCATTAAATTATTCATTTTACCAATTATCGTATATGCTCTAATCGTTTTCCAATTTGAGTTTTTTTCTTATATTACGAATAGCCACAAAAACTATTACGGTAATTAATGCCGCAGATGACGCTATTATAATCCACAGCCAGAAAAAACCAATATGGATATTTGCCTTTTCTTGGACATTGTTCACATTTCCTGCCATGTCGGCAAGAATAATCCCAACGTTATGCCAGCCCTTTTCGAGCTTAAACGATAAAGTATTATCACCGCTCAAATATTTGAATCCCACCTCCTTGCCGTTATCGTATACCTTGGACCGATTCTCGTCGATTAGTTCACTGATATTAGAAATAGTGATTGTACGTTCTTCTTCGCCATAGTACCAATGCCATGAATTGAATTCTTCAGGCACTTCGCAGGTGGGAGCAATATTATCAATATGCATTGTACCTAGGTCTATCCTATTGCCCTCATTTTTTGCCGATAAATGCAGTTCAATATCTGTATCGTCTTGGAAATTCTCCTTAAAGAAATTCGATTTAAGGATGAAGTTATGAATTCCGAATCCATAAATGCTGTCATCTGATGTTCCTGTGGCTTTTGTGTTTACTTCATCAGCATTATTGTCTCTTAAAACAACATCAATGCCCGTATCTTTCTTTGCGAACATACATATCTTGATATCGCTGAAGTTATCCGGTCTTTTGCTAATAGCATCCCCATTTTCATATTGAAAAGAATACAACCCTGTTTTTGCTGCCAAGTTACTTTCAATGATATATGCCAATACATCCTGCTTGATCATCCTCGCGTATGTATTCAGGTTAAGCAGACTTTCATTCCCCGCCGCATCTACGGCGGTTAATTCTAACGCATAAACACCATCTTTTGTAAAATTGGGCAAATTGAATATGTTCCCCTTAATTACTCCATGCTTGTATTTATCTTCATCCAGATACACCTTAACCGGCTTAATAACTGTTATCGCATCTTTGCTTGTATGATCAGGAATATAAACTTTTAAATCATAATTTATATGATCAATATTCAAATCACTGAACTCAACGATGGGGGCAAGGGCGTCTTTTCTTGAATAGGGATATACATCTACGAATTTAGTATTATTTTCGCTAACCAAAGTGCCATTTTTAGACTTAACAACCGGTACTGTTTGATCAATTTCAAACACTGTTGTACTTCTAAGGTCAGTGCTATTTTCGGCTAAATCTTTAGGGCACATTTCTATCTTATAAACAGCATCTTTACTGAACGTTAGCGAGATTGTATGAACATCTCCTACCGATTCCCAATGAGCTGAGCCAGATATTTCAGGTGTTATATCAACAAAACCTGTACTGTTATGGTCTCCTCCCGCATCCTTGCCTGAAATTTTCAGATCAACCAGCTTGGGATCAAAATTATGATCAGTTATTTTTATGGTTGCGGTTTTATCCGTATTAAAACTATTATTTGTAGCACTATTGCTAAATGTTGCAAAGTTATCTTCAATGCCGGGCTTGGTTTTATCCACATAGAACAGCTTTTCATTTCCTCCGCTGAAATTAACGACCGCGACATGATTGCCCAAATCAGTACCGCTTACATCGAATATATAGTCACCCTCATCAAAATCAATCACAGCGACATGTTCGGTTTTTGATTTATTTGAAAACGAAAAGGTTGGTACTTTACCGAATTTATTTTCAATAGCGGCTATTACTAAATCAGAATCAAAATTTCTCTCGATAACGGTTACATCCGCAACTCGGTTTGTGCTGTAATAATAATTGTTTTTACTTTCATCAGAACGAAACTCCACATTGATTATCGGGGTCGTTTTATCAATCGTCATTTTCTCAGTCCGGATATTTCCCTCTTTGTTGCCGGAACTATCAGTTGCATCAAAAGTGAGGATAATATTATTATCGTCAGAACTAAATGGAAATGTTTTTGTCACCTTCGTAACAAGGTTTGAATCCATTTCCGAAACTGTCCAACCGTTTTCCAAGGTATCACCGATACTGTAGCCTGTGTTTTTAATCAGTATGCTTTTTCTCTCAAAGGACTCTTTTTCTGCACTTTGGGAATATCCGATTTCTTTTATTCCGGAACTGTAATCAGATATAGCAACAGTAAAACTCATATCGGAAACATATAGCTTGTTCCCGTCGGCATCATTATAATTTGTCGAGTTATTATTCCTAATACTAATTTTAGGAGCAGTGTCATCGCTTACAAATCCCCTTGGCTTTTCTTCGTTTGATTTGTTGTCTGTATTATCAAATGCCTTTACAAATATTTGTCCTTTAAATCCTTTGGGAATAGTAATCGCTGCCATACCGTCTGCAATAGTTTGTGTTCCGTTTGTCTCTCCAGTTATTGTTCCGTTCTGATAAGATACAAGACGATAGCTCACTTTGTCAAGACCCGACGAAGGGCCCGGATCTGAAACATGGATAACAGCGTTAAATTCTGTTTTAAAATAGAAGCCATATTCCAAATAGCCAATAAATTCCGACGTTTTGCTGATACCGTCAGATGTTGTCGGGATAAAACTATAGCTGGTGATTGTAGGGCTGCCTATATCCTTATATACAGTATCGCTTAAAGAATACACATTTCCGGCATTATCTATAACGGAAACTTCAATTAAATAGGAACCGTCAATTGCTTGAGCCCCCTGACTAGTGCTGATTCGAAAGACTTCTCCATGCATTTCTGCAATATAGAAATCAGCGTTTATTGGTTTCCCATCCGTGCAGGTCGTAATTTCAACACCATTAATTTTAATCCGGACAGAACGGATACCTGAATCCATATCATTAACATTGACTGTTACCGGAACGTCGCCTGAATACCACTTTCTGTTACCACTATCAATAAAGACAGGTTTGGGAGAGGAAATATTGATTATGGGGTTGATTGTTTCAATCATCAATCTGCTGTTTTTTAAGTCGGAATTGACAGCGGCAGCCGTTACCGGAACACCATACGGGTGGACTTCGTCTTTCCCTGTTATATTGGTAACATTGTCGATTGCCACAGCCGTTAAACCTACGTCTAAAAGCTTTGCATTGGGGATTATGCTTTCCGGCAAAATAAACTCTGCTTTGTATATCCCGTGGTCAATTTTGGTTGCAACTTTGGGTGAACCGTATATTAACTTCCCTTCGGCGTATAGGGTAATTGTACTAATTCCAGACGTTGCTCCATAACGGTCATCGGCAACAACCGTAATTTTTACTTTTTCGTTAAAGAAACTCCCAAACGTCAAGAAGTTGAATATATCACTTAAGGTCCCATCGTTTTCCGTACTAATTTTAAATCCCACAACTTTTGGGTTGGTAGTGTCAATAAATACTTTTATACTGGCGGTTTCTTTGTTTCCGTAGTTATTAGTAACAATGACCTCAATGTTATTTTCTCCATCCAAAGGATTATAGTCTGTATTAACTGTAAACGTTTCCTGCAGTGTCTGAGATTCAAAAAAATTTGCATCTATAGCTTTGCCATTTTTGTCTGTTGTAATATTCTGACCGTTGACCTTAATTACGACGGAATAAATACCGCCGCTTTCAGTGCTGGCATTTACAGTAAACCCTACGTTTCCGTTATACCAATTTTCACCACCATTTGTATATATCGCTTTACTCATAGGAGCAATAGAAATAGTCGGCTTTTCAGTTTTAAGACTGACAATATTGCTGAACGCGTTTGTCATTACATCAGTCGGCTTGGTAAGCCTATCATTTGCTGAATCATTGCCGGCTATATCTTTTACAGATGCCGAGATTTCATTTCTGTTAAAATTCTCAAGAGTCAATTTGAATACCGCAGAAGCTCCTGTAACAGTTTTGGTTTCGACAGCAACACTATCGCCGTACAAGGTGATTTCCTTTAAACCCGATGAAATGCCTGGGTCTTGAGCAGTAATAACCACTTCAATTTCATCGTTAAAAAAAGTTCCGAAAGTCAAAAAGTTAATAACCTCTGAGACAACAGGCATCTCCCTTTTTTGGAATGTAATTTGGGTAATTTCCGGCACTGTCTTGTCGATTTTTACATCTATTGTTTTTGCGTCGGACACATTCTCAGCTTTATCAACAGCGTAAAAATAGTACTTTTCGTTATTCTGCTCCGTTGTAATTGTAAGCGAATATCTCCCGCTTGTAACGGGAACTATATTGGTCGCCTCTGCTAAAGCCTGATCTTTGGTTAAGGCCGTTTTGCTCCAAACAACCCTCAACAAGCCGGATGACGGGGCATTTGCAGTATCTTCATCCATTACCGTTCCATTAATGGTATAATCTTGATTTGTCCATTCCATCGGTGGAATATCGGCGACAACAGGGGCATTTTTGTCAATAATAATTCGAAGCTTATTTTGAATCGATATGGCTTTCCAGCCCTTACCAGGACTACTACTCTTATATACTTCTATTTTATCTATCAAAGTCGAACTTGTCAGTTGAACTGAAGCAGAGTGCACAGATCCATTTATTCTTATTATGCTATATGGAGCTTTGGGCATTAAAGTTACCGAAGCGCCGTTATTTATAAAGCTATAAATGCGTATACTGTCAGATACTATCGGATATTCATTTATAAGGCTTTCGGCAGCCAAATCATAAAACTCCCTTTCATCGCCGGATATAGTCTCTATCAAGCTAAAAGTAACCGATACATTATGGTCGGCGGCGACAGACGAAATGATATAAGAATATGAAACGCCATCGGCTAATAAGGTATACTCATCAACCGGCATACCGTCTAATAAAACTTCTTTAACGTCATAACCCGTCTCAGGAGTCAGAGTGAGTGCAAGCGATTCGCCATGGCTGACATATTGCGTTGAGCCGGTCTGAGAACCGCCGGTAACGGAACCATTCTCGGTGCAGGAGACTTTTATACTATATATATTGATTGAAAACATCACTGTGACAGAATGGTTGGCGCTTATATTTGTGAATGTATGCGAATAAGAGGTTTGGGCATTATCAAAGATGCCGTCAGTCTGTTCATCATCAATAATGACGCTGCTGATATGATAATTTTCGTTTGCGTTCGCAGTAAAACTTGGGCTAGTTCCCTCGTTAGCAGTGATTTTACCCCCGCTATTTATATTGTTGAATAAATCATCTTTTATTGTTCCATAAGAGTTGAATGTAAATACCACTTCGTATGTTTTTATGGCAAAAGTGACATTAACAGTATGATTGTCATTAATATTATCTAAAGGATATGTATACGTCTCCAGACCTATAGCTTCTGGAATAGTGGTTCCATCAACAGTAAATATCGCAATAATATAACCTGAATTAGCTGTAGCGGTTATACTTCTGTTTGATCCATATGGAATAGAAGATTCAGAAGGAGAGATTGTTCCAATCGCACTTGCGGTTGTTGTGATTGAAAACGTCTTGATAGAAAGTTGAGCGTTCAGATTAGTAATGTCCTCCAGACTGTTTACAGTACCCAAAGAGACAGAGCTATATACAGGATTTGTCGGCGTAAAATAGAAGTCATAGGACTTATTCTTATAAATTGTCGCTATAAAAGAGCCATCACCCGCGAGGGCAACTGAGCCGCTATCATATCCTGAATAAAAAATAGTCCCGCCGTCTATATAAGTAGTACCATTTTCATCAGTTATTTGACCTGAGACCACAATGAAATCTAATTGTTCAAAATCGACAGCATTAAATGAAATGCTTGCGTCGCTAAGGAATACGCCCGATTTATAATAATCTTCGTATCCAATCATGCCTGTTATTTTAACATCGTAGGGGTTGTCCAGATTAACAAAATCGCTGAATTCCGCTACACCCGCCATTACGGGCTCTGTTTTAGTTTCTGCCGGGTTTTCAGAATTTGTAAGCGTAATAGAAATGTCGCCTCTGATTGCACTGTCCATTTCAACAGTGAATGTAGGTACAAACGCTGCAAAAACACTGGGTAGCGTTGATATTGGAATCATCCCGACTAAAAGGGCGACAGCTATCATGAGAGATATAAACCGACTGGTACTCTTCTTAATATGTTTAGCCATTTTTATGTATCCTTTCATATTCATTTAACCGCCCCATCCGCCTGATTACGAAGTATGCCTCCACAGACAGGAGCACTAAAAACAGGTTAATGGGAAGAACAAATCTGTTATCGTTAAAAAAAATAATAACAGGTATCATCACAACCAACAGAATCAGGAATGCTATCCCAATTATTCGAAGAATTCTTTTATTATTTTTTATAACCGGTAATCTCCTGCACAATTTTGCAAGTATTATTTGCAGAACAAAGCCGGAAATTAATCCGCACCAAAATAATCCCGCAAGAATATAAGTTACTATAGTAAACCCTTCTTTTAAATCAAGAAATGGTATACTTAATAAACATGCCGACGAAATAAAAAATGAAATACCCGATAAAATATTTAATATCTTTAATTTCATAAAACTAACCTCTATGTTTATTTATTTTCATTTAATATATCCGAAAATATCTTATAAAACGTACCCTTTGTGTTAGTTCTTTTATATTTATAAAAATAAATCAGGAATCCAATAAAAAAGCATAATATGGCTAAAGCTGCAAATCCATATAACGGAGCTAAAACGAAAGGCGAATTGTATTTCAAATCAAGGGCACTTTCAATAGCAGCATATACCCCTGCTAATTTAAGGATTGCAAAAACTGCAGTAAAGCCCCCCAAATAAATTAGTAAAGTTTTCAGATACGAACCCATTATGTATTTTACTATCACATACTTTTCGAGCAACTTCCTCATTACTGCGCCTCCTTCTTAGCTAAACCTTAAAGAATTCTTGTATTTCAGCTCTGCTTAATTCTGTATCTCTTGCAATTATATTTATGTTTTCATCGTTATCGAGTGTATTTTTAAGCTTGATAACGGCATTACGAAATTCAATATTGTCTTTGTATTTCCCCAAGGTTTCATATGCGTCTACGATTTTGGTTTTTCCTACTTCAACATTAAAAATTGCTCTTGCTAAATCATAACCAACGCTATCACCTATTACATCAAGCTTTACAATTTCGGTTGAAATCTCCTTAAACTTTTTTGTGTTAGCGTTACGCATAATTTCGTCAACACGTTCAGGCAATAAATTTTTATTGTTAATTTGCTGCAAAAGGCTTACTATCATTGTAGCTTCATACTCAGATATATCTCCGCTCTTGTATGTAAAGCTGACAATTTTTCCATATATATCATCTACTCTGCTTGCAGAAGCAGTAGTAATAAGATTTTCTGCGACTTCTTCGAGTCTATAAAACTGCGTGTCATTATAGTTGGAAGTTATGGCATCCCATTTACCCAAAGCAATATTAAATGCCATAAGGTGATAGATAAAATATATGATCAGGAAAACGGAAAACAACGAAAGCATGCTTCCGCATAAGCTAAAAGCATTCTTAACTTTCGGATTTTCTTCTTTTACAATCGTTGGAACAGAATCTCTCGCATTCTCTATGTCTTTCCTTAAATCCTTATAAGAGTGGTAATAATCTCTATTTTCTAAATCACAATAATTATTAGTACGCTTTCGGGTACACTTTTTTACAATAGACTCTAACTTTTTATGATAATAGACTGATGTACAAGATAAATCTCTATTAAAATAAGCAGCATCGTTTAAAAAATTATTCCTGTAGAAATCGTGGATATCATCAGTAAATTGCTTGTTTTTTGTAACCAGCTCAAATATATTTAGACATTCCCAGAAGGTACCACCAAAAGAGAATATATCGCTTTCGATAGACATTTCCCCTTGTTCAAAACCAGCAGCAAATGGGAATTGGGAATCATCTGCGGCTTTAGCATAGCATTCGGGTGCAGCATAACCCAACGTACCATACTGATACATTTTATCCAGGTTTTCGTTTTCGTTATAATTCACATCAGATAAATGGCTTTTAGCGAATCTATTGGCTTTGGTAACTTTTTTTGACCTACCAAAATCAATCAGCACTAATTCTTTGCCGTATCTCGTTACCATGATATTTTCAGGCTTTATATCTAAATGCAAGATGTTTTTCTGTTCGGTGACAAATTCCATAATTTCACATAGATTTAACATGAAGAGCAAAATCTGATCTTGATACTTTAAGGTATTATCATAGTTATAGCTATTATTAACCGCCGATTTTTCATCGTTGCTAAAATTGTGATAATTTATAACATTGCTTAACCCACTGCTAAGAGGTTCAATTCTTCTAAGTTTCCAGTACTCTTCCCTACAAAACTCCTCAAGTGACCACCCATCAATGAATTCTTCAATAACACAAAAATAAGAATCGTTGCTTATAACACCACTGACTATTCTATTGCAGGGCAAGCTGAAGTCTCTCAAATTATCGATAACATCGTCTATTCGAACAATAGATCTACATTCCCTTAATTCCTCAAAAATCTTCCACTCTTCAGTTTTGAATATTTCTAACCGATCCACAATATTTCCGTCTGTTAAAATAGACTTTGGCTTAAATTTTAGTACACAGGAAAACTGCAGTCCGCCATCCAGTTTTGTCTTTAAGCCCTTATAAACAATACTTTCCGAACCAATAGCAATAAAGCCGTCTTTGTTTATACCATAAGATGTGTCAATGATGTATTTGTAAGTGTTGCCAATCATTTCATTGTTCATTTCTTGTTTAACTCCCTTGCTTTTTCAGTTTCGTGACTTCGCGGTAAATTAATGTTATCTCAATACCACAATCCTCAAATATTTTCCCATAGCGATTCCGTTCTTAGGTTATTTTATTTATATCAACAGTATAGTTGCAAACCGCCGTCAAGTTTAGTCTTTAAGCCTCTATATACTATGCTTCCCGAACCACTAACGGGGATAAAGCCATCTTTGTTTATCCTATAAGACACGTCGGTGACATATTTGCCAATCATTTAATTGTGCATTTACGATCTTCAAAATTTCCACATTTAACCAAAACCCATTCCTGCCATTTTAGTATGGCAAGTCCTTATTAACCCCGGGCTCTACAGGATGTATTTTGAATGAGGTACGAAATCTTAATTGCATCAATTTTATAAGATGTTCTGACTTCGAGGTCTTCTCTTAAATCATTAATAATCTCATATATGTTTTTCGCGATATTGTTCATAAAAAAGTCTGTGCGATTAAATGGATTTACATCTTCAAGATTAACTGGTCTTGTGGGCAATATTGATGCAACGCTTCCAAACACATTTCCTTCAACAACATTCATATACAAGTACCAAAGGGATACAGAATGATTTGCAACATGAACAAGTATGATAGAACGTTCCCCAATGAACTATCTGATGCTGTATCAAAAAGATTTAAGTGGATATATGTAGGTGTCTAAACCCATTGCCGTAAACATTGGTCCCAGACCTTCGTCCATATTCGTTCTATTAAACTCATCAATCATAGTAAATACCGTATTAAAGTCAGTTGTTGCACGCCTACTTTCATAGCACTCCATGATATCATCAACAATATATCCGTCTTTAGGTCCAATTTTTCCTTTAAGAGTGCCTGTTGAATTGTCATAAGACACAGTAATTCCTCCTATAACTTTTCTTACATTCCACTCACTATCTGCTGTATGCACATTACATTTGGCGCCATACATTTCCACAGGTAAAAATTCAGATATAGTAGATTTTGCAGTTCCCGGAGGACCATATAAAATAATATTAAAGCCAGCGTTAATTGCTGCAATGATACTTATTAACATATTATTATCCATTAAAATCCTTTTTTTAATATTTAACAGATGCGTAGCCAAATTACTTTCGTAATCTTTTACAATTTGTAATTCTTTCTCTGCAGCGTCTTTTATTTCTGCCTCTGAATAAGCTGTATATATCCATTATTTTGACCTCCTACTTATTTCATTCCTAAATTCTACGACATAAGATATCACAATCCAACGCCTTACAAACCTTCATCAAAACCTCCCTGCTCACCATTTCAACTTTTGAAAGCTTCGTAATATTCCAAGATAATCCTGGCGGCCAATTGCAAGTCCTTCTTATTCATATCTTTATCAATCAATAGTTTCCATAACTTCTTATAACTTACTTACATTACTCCACTTTCACTTTCTGTAAGTAGTTTACAGTTGTGTTTATATGATTCTATCACACGATAGTGTGTATCACAAGTGAGTTTCTTCGCGTTCTCAGGAATTTACAGTGATATTTGTTGAATATTCTCTGTATCGGTGATACAATGATGAACAATGTATAATTGGGGCATTTTAGCAAAGATCCAGGAGGTTTTATAGTGGGCAGTCAAACCACCACATTTACGAAATACATAAAAGACGGCGACATATCATGTATCATCTTTTAAATAAAAAAACCCTCCGTTGGTTGCTATACAACCCCAGAAAGTCCTTGAAACACGGTGTTTATTCAGTTAGTGTTGCTTTGTTCGGTATCCCTTGTGTCAAATCCAAGAGGTTTTGGTCGCCCGTATAAGGCACAGGCAGTAATTTATACATTTCAATGACAGGCATTTTATTTGGTGGAGGTAAGTTGGGGAGCACTTTCACACTTTTGTTTAACAAATACGCAAAATTCCTTAGATATTCGCGCTTTTGTTTAAATTTGCGCTTTTGTACGCCCCCCTATGTAAAAGCAACAAAAAAAGTGTGTCCACGGAAACATAAAACACAGCACAAAAAAGGGGCATATCGCTCCGAACCTTTGATATCAAGCTACTTCCGTTCTATCAACACGCAACACTCCACGTGCCTTGAGTGGGTAAAAAAGATGCCGTTTAAAGCCAGTATCCCCTTGGCGGGAAGGTATATTTCAGTGAAACTTCAACACACGCAATGTGTGTTATGAATATAATCCGGAAATATTCTATTATTGAGGTGCTTTATTCCTTTTTATCTTTTTGGAACGTAACAATATCTCTCGCTGAATCTGAGTCGGAGTTAATTTTGTTTTTCCTCCTTCCGTTTTTATAAAGACTTCTCCTCTAGATGTACAATAAAGTAATTCGGAGTCACATGATTTCACTACTATTTCAACAATATACGTATCTTTAAGAATACCATTGCCATTAACAATCTCTTTAAAATTAATTGTATATAAATCTGGGCTTATATATGGTTCTGCCTGTTTAATAAGCTCAGATATTTCCCTCCTGATTTTGTCTTTGTCCGCGTATGTGAGATTAACACCCTTAACTATTTTATCATCACTAATACCAAATAGAATTGTTCCCGTATCATTTACTTGACTGTTCAAGTACGAAATTATATATATTTCAGCATTTTTTATAATTGAGTTACAGGGATTTTCACCTTTTACTTCTTTAAATTCAGTATATCTACATTCTTCCTCTGGAATTTTGTCTCCAATACGGTAATTAATAACTTCTATTTTTTTATCTTTATCATGATTTTCTTCTATTTTAATTTTATCCTCAAAATTAAAACTATAATTAAATGCTATTGGACTTCTTGTTTCATTATTAATATCATTGTCTAAATATTGGATGTGAATATCAGGATCTTTGATATCAGAAGAGAGATAAGCGTTCTCTAATAATACAAACTGAATGCCTACAAGATTTTGAATAATTGATAATATGAACTGTACTGTTTTAGAATCAAACATGCAAAATATAGAATCTCCTATAAAAATAGAATCCTTTGGAATTTTGGAAAGAACCCAAATCAAATTTATAAAGGCTTGTTCTCCACCCGATAAATAAATATACCTATGAGCTCTCTCTATCTGATCTTTTAAAAGCTGTTGCATATCCATATTATTAATTCCAGACGCCTCAATAAATTCAATTGATTTTCGTATATTTTCTTTTGTAAAGTTTCTATTATTTCTTAAACTTTCGTTATTACAAAAAAATATATGATCTCTTTTGTTTATAGAAGCGAAATAATAAATATCTTTAAATTGATTTAAGATAAGCTCCGAGGATGATGTGCTATACTTCTTAGTTATATGATTATATCCATTATTAAGGGTGATATTAACTTCTGAAAACAGTTCTGAATCGCTACAGAAATTCAATATGCTGTCATCGTAGAAAAGTGAATATATCGCTGCTAGCATATTTGTTTTTCCTGATGCATTACAACCAATAATTAAGTTAATCTTATCACTATATAAGTTGAAACTAGCATGCTTAATTGGACCAAAATTTAATAATTCTATTTTGCTAATATACATCTCTTACCTCTCGTCTAAAACAGTATATCATTATTTTTTTATCTATGGTCTTCAGACTTTCAACACTTAAGTATAACAAAGTTCTATATTATAGACGCTTTTGCGTATTTAAGAATTTCATTTAGACAAGTATTCAATTCAACATCGTCAAATAAATAATTATCTTCGATTACAGCTTTCTTTAAATAATCTATTTTGTTAACAAAATAGGTTGGTGCAACATTTCTATTTTTTTCTAACATGGTCTCAATTTGATCTTTCTTATTTTTCTGCAATCTAGATAAATACTTTTTTTCTTCTATATCATCGCTTGTTAAGTTTTTAGCATATTGGGAATATTCCCATAATTGCAGATATGTATTATCAATATTTTCTAAGTTAGAATAATCTTTTTCCTTCTCCAACTGAAATTCATCATTAAAACAAGATAAGATATCATTTGTTATTTCTATTGGCAGTGGAGGAGTTATATCTTTTAATTCTGATTCACTTTCTGTAGTAAAATAAGCCTTAACTTTTTCTAAAGATAATTTACTTATACTTAATCCATTTTTTGTTACTGTAGTAGATCCATTACAAAATAAAATATATATGTAGTCCACTTCTAAATCTATAACAGGAACAAAAACTAAGATTAACGTAGATATTTTATTTTCATCTTCTATGTCAAAATTTTTTATTATTATCGGAACTTTTTTAATATACCCCTCTTCGATTATTTTTGAAGGAAATACGAAATCGAAACCAAATTGATTTGTCTCGTCAATTTTGCTGATAATAGAAGATAGATACTGCCTATCTTTTTGTATTTTCCATAGATTCACTGAATTTTTATTATAAAAAAAGTTATTCCTAACGTTTAGGTAATAATCATTCAAGATTATTAACCTGTTTATCCAAAAAACCTCTTCTTTGCATAACCTATCAAAATCGGCAATAAAATTATTCGATTCATTTGCAATATTATTAAAAAAACTTTGCATCTCGAAAAGCTTATTTTCTGCATCTCTCAAATTAAGAAAAGCAAGCCTTGTGTTATTATCATTTTTTTTCATTAATAAAGAAACCATTTGATTCGTATAATTTCTGATAGATGAAAAATAAGCACCTTTTACCTTTGAAGTATCCGGTAATTCTTGCGGTTTTTCAAATGGACGCTTCTGGTGTGGATACAATTTTTCCATTCTTAATGAAACAAAAATATTATCCCTTAGTTCATCAATATATTCTAACAGTTCATTATTTATTTTTTGCTTGTTTAATATTTTCTCTAAAATATATACATTATGTTTAAATAATTTTACAATCTTTTCTCTTAATTCATACCAAAAGCAAAGCAAATCGTATACAGAGGCGCATTCATAATTAGACATTATTGTATCTGCCCAAAGATTTGCAAATTCTGAATTGAAGGAAATTATTATATTTCTTATTGGCATTTCTTTATGTGCATCGTCAGGTATATTAAGAAAATTAAGCATTTCTATTGAAGGCTTAATTTTATCAGCGCAATATGTCTCATATATAGGCAATACTTTACAAATAATATTTAACCTTTTAACACTTTCTTGATTTGCAGTTTTTATTTGATCCGGCAGTAATATATATTCTACATGTATTTCTTTGTGATCTGGATTTTCATATATTTTTAAGGAAGAGGTTACTATCTTCAAATATTCTAATATTTCCCGTTTATTATTTTCTATAAAATATAAATAATCAGTCTTTTTCAAAATCCACCAATTATACATTAATTGTGCAATGGCTTCTATGCCCCATCTTTCTTTATTATTCCATACGTCGGACATTGATAATTTTGTGACTATATCAAATTCTTTATCGACTTTAATAAGCCAGCTTGCTAGATTTGCATAATTATTGAGATCACGATTTAATTGGTGTTGTTTAAGTTTGTTAAAAATATAATATGAATAAATGTAAAAATCCGTCTCTTGTATTTTAAATTTACCAATTTTATCTGAAAGTTCACTTAAATACTTAATATTACTATCCTCTGGCATAATCTTCTGTAGTTCATTCAAAGTCCTTACTTCTGTATTAACTTCTTCAAATCGGTTGAAAGGATTAACTTCGGATAACAATAACATTAATCCTCCATGCTCGTTAGCATCATCAAAAAGAGGTCGATTATTATTATAGTAATCTAATACGCTACCGCTATAAAGACCTCTTAAAGCATTTAAAAAATACGTATAGTTATTGTCGAAAGTACTATCTATTAAATCTCTATAAAACTTATCCTTATCTTCTTTTATGTAAAAAGCCAAGTTGGAATATAAT
>NZ_MZGX01000037.1 GCF_002051585.1 Ruminiclostridium hungatei
CGTATATAGATATATTACATTATTTTTATAATAAATGAAATGTTTTTCTTGGGATTTTTCAGAAAACCCGATCATATTGTCAGAGTGGGCCTGTTAAGATGCCCGGGAGATAAGACGTAAATACAAAAGCATAATAAATGAAAAAACCTTTCAGAACAGACCTGCTTCTGAAAAACTTTCATTAGAGCTGGTAGCGAGAGTTGAACTCTCTACCAATGGTTATTCGTAAGGTAGTATAAATTATCACCTTACTTGCGGCTACTATCATCTTTTTTTTCATAAGTTCTTTAATAGCCCTGTCAAAATCACTTTCAAGCTGTTTCATTTCTCTGGAGCGATAAATTTCAAACTCTTTTTCTGCTTTTGTAATTGCCTGTTTATGTGATATTGAGCCGCTTCCAGCCAGGACTCTCCGCTTCAGTGCAAGTATTTGACTGTCCAGTGCCTCAATCCAATCGTTCATGCTCATAGGATTCTGTTCCAAGACTTGGAACTCTGCAAAATCCAAAAATTGTGACACAAGCAAATTCAAACGCTGCAGTTCGATTTCAGAGAGAAAATTTTTTGCGAAACATTTGTTATTCCATTGTCATCTTGATATAAAATGATTTTATTTTCGTCTTTGGAATTCATTTATCTGGCCTCCTTGCCTGTTGAGTTACTATTCCCATCATCTATGTATGCCTTTTATCTGTACTAAAAAATCCATTAATCAAAATTACCGAAATATTCCTCCGCTCGCAATCCGTTATTCTATCCCGCAAGCTCTTTCATCTCCACATACCCGATGAATTTATTATGGATATCCACCCACTGGCTTTTGCTGCCGTCAGGATTGTCCGTTTTTCCACATACAACAATTTTCTGTCTGAGTTCATTAAGAATGCGTGTATTGAGTTCCCGCTTGCATTTTCACCTTTTTAAGCATAAAATACCTTTCAGGTTTTTAATTTATTCTTATCTTCCATTAGGATAGAATATGGCTTCCAATAGATTTATTTTATCGCTGACTGCAAAGTGTCATGGCAAAAATATGCACATTAGAACACTCCGGCAAAGTTATACTTTCTAAGGTTTTGTCTCCCGGTATTGGTCGTAGTAATGCCAAAAGCCCATATTCTCCAAGATAAAGACTGCCTTCATTTTTATTATAAACTTTGCCTCTCCATATAAATTTATCATCATATATGGGTTTTTGGGAGGCCCAGTCACTGAAGTTTATCTGGAGGGCTTCTTCCTTTCCATCATTAAAGTTCAACTTAAGCTGCTCAATAAAACTGCCCCATTCGCTGGAACCCAAAAACAAAATACCTTTATATCGGCCCGGAGGTACAGGTATAATCTGATTATTACAGGATACATTATCATAAGCGTTATCCCGTATACCTGGAAACCTGAAATGCATTTTATCCAATGAAATAATTTGTTCACTGGGTGCCTCCTGAGATAAGAAATAATGTCCGGTTCCGGTATAGTCAGCAGCGCCGTCCCTTGAACAAATACTATGAAAAGCAATATTATTACAGAAATTTTTTAAGTCGACGTATGTATATTCCGTAGCCTCACTTAAAATTTCTAAATCAGGATTCTCAATATTTTCATCCTCCTGGCTTAATAAAATATTGCCGCCTATGGCTTCCTTAAGATTTCCGAAAAGGCTTCTTTCCTCTTTTAGTATATCCTTGAAAGTTTTTAGGGTTTTATCGTGAATACTGGGAGAATAACCTGCATATAACCCTTTCAAAAGCCAGCTTATTGCAACTCTCCACTTACTGTATACATTCAGAAGGTCCTTTTCAATTTGATTAAGCTTTGGGTTCTTTAAATACTTATTTACATAATTAATAAATTGAGAGTAAAGAAGTCTGGAGCCTGATATATATATAAGATTTCTATAGAATAACGATCCCCAAACGTCGGGCTTGCCTGTTTTGAACTCTTCTTCAAAGCTAAACCGTGCAGTATAATCGTCTATAAAACTCTCCATATTATTAAAGATATTTGATTGGCCGATTTTTTCTACTGAATCAGATAAAATAGTTTTATAGTCAAAGCTTTGCGGTAAATCTTGAAAATGGAAGGTTGAGTAATAAGCGAAGCCATTTTTAAAGTCCTCATAAGGCATGATAGCATGGCCGTTTCCTTCAACAGGATCAATGCAGGTAATATTGTTGTCTGTGTCAATATCTATTGCAAGACAGGTATGTCCCAAATTTACCCTTTGGTAGTTCCGATGCCAGGGACACCAGTAAGTATTAATGGAAATAGCCGTAGGATATCCAAGCTGAAGCTGTTCCTTTATTGTACTGATAACTTCCCCAACAGTATCTGCCTTTACTGTTAAAATCTTAAATCTATAATACGTTTCCAGTAAATCCTGCTTGTTATCACCAGTGCCAATACGATGGGCCATCGATTCAGTTTGTCCGGACGCTGCAGGCAGGTATTCAAAGTTGAAAGCCTCCGAAAACGCCAGCCGATATTCTTCCCTGTAGTGAGCAGCCACCGAAAAAAATATATCCTCCCTACAGTTCAAACCATCAATATGTAACGGTTTAATATCTAATAACATTTCAAATCACCTCATCAATATAGTGCTTTGCATACTGTACAATTGGACTTTAAGAAAATGACACTTTGAAAACTTTGTAAAATTCTTTTATTAAAATATTTTGCACATTATTATAGCATTTTATATAAATAAAGTCAAATACTGGTAAAAAATATCGAAAAATCAAAAAAAGTGCTTTGTAGAACAATTGAACAGTCGTTCTATAAGCACCTTTATATTTCGTTATTCGTACGTAACAGACTGTTGGATTTAGGGCATAAAAACGACGATTAATATTTGGACATTCCAGAAAAAATGTTCAAATCATCAACCGTCATTTAAACCGAACCCGGTTAGAGCTCTTCTTTATTACTGTCCAGTGAGCTGAGACTTAGTCTGCTGTATTTCGTCATCCTTAGCCATGAGGGCGGGCTTATAATATCCTTTTGCCTGTGCAATCTGGAACAGCTTATACTGCGATACTTCGTCGTTATTACGGATCTGTTGAATGGCAGAACGCAACGTGGGGTTCGCACATTCGGAAATGGTATTGGCATAGAATGTCAGACTGCTCTTTACAGAGGAAAGAACATCATTTACCATTATTTTCTCCTGTATCATTGTTTATTCCTCCCTTAGCTTAAAAAGCCTAACAACTGTTGTTTAGTTTTCATCGCCCCCTGTGCACCATCCTTAAAAAACTGCTTAATTTCAGGATCGGTTGCTTGCTCGGCATAAGCCTGCAATTTTTGGCAAGCGGTTTCATGAGCGCCAATCAGATGGCGCAAGTTCTGCAATTCAACTTGGTTTAATTGTGACATCAAAAAAACTCCTTTCAAATATATTCTTGTTCAGTATTCCAGTTTAGTATTCCAGAATGTGAATAGAATATTCACAGCTAGTAAAAGTAAAACACCTACAATATCCGCCAGCGCAGCCTGCTCCATTTCAAACTTTTCCACTGATTGGCCTCAAGACAGTATTTACATCAGTTTATTCAGGGCATGAGAGCAACTGATAGGAACCCACACGATTTTCTTTGCTTATTCAAAAACGGATTCAGCACAAAGTAAAACGGCTGATATTTGGACATTCCAGAAGAAATATTCAAATCATCAACAGTCGTTCAAAAATAAGTTGTAAACGAAAATAAAACTGTATTGTTTCGGACATAATTACCATTAAGAGGTGATTTATTTTGAACGAACTTTTATACTCAGCCATCAGAACATCCATTGGTTTTGTAATCCTATTGTTATTTACACGCGCCACAGGCAAAAAGCAGCTCAGCCAGATGACCATCTTCACATATATCACCGGGATCACACTCGGCAGCATGATCGGTGAGATGGTCATTCATGGCGGCGTCGAGTTTATGGAAGAGGTCTTAGGCGTGATACTTTGGGGTGTTTTCAGTTTCGTAGTGGAATATGTTGCATTAAAAATCCCATTTATGCGCGTCGTGCTGGATAGTGAACCTACCATTGTAATCAAACGTGGTGAAATTCAAGTCAAAGAGTTACGTAAGATGAGACTAAACATGGACGACTTAACTATGCTGTTGCGTGAAAAGGATGTATTCACTGTCCGGGATGTTTGGTATGCTATCCTAGAACCTCATGGTGAGTTAAGTATTGTTAAGAAAGCCGCTAAACAGCCGGTATTAATGGAGAATATGGGCTTTCAGCCACAAAACCCATCTTATTTGCCAGGAGAGTTGATTACAGACGGAAACCTGATAACAAAAAATCTTTTGGAGTTTGGGAAAACGGAGGAATGGCTTACACAAGAACTGTCTAAGCAAGGCATTACATCTATAAAACAGGTGTTTTATGCAGAATTATCTGAGGGCGATACGTTATTTATTCAAAAAAAGTAACTCCAGATACCTATAAACACTTGCTTTATGACAAACAGGTTTTGAATTATCAATGAAACCAAGCTCCAAAACCAAAAGCATTCAAAACCGCATACATAAAGGGCTTAGGCATAAAAAACAACGGTTGATATTTGGACATTCCAGAAAAAATGTTCAAATCATCAACCGTCGTTCATTCTGGAGCTGGTGAGAGGAATCGAACCTCCAACCTGCGGTTTACGATACCGCTGCTCTGCCTTTGAGCCACACCAGCTTATATAAAAGGCAACCTGCATGCATACGACCGGATTTTGCAACTGCACGCTGCATTTACTTACCTTTTTACACCTGCAAGGATAATTTTAGCACTATTCCTTCTGCAATTCAATCCAAACCTGAACTAAAAAATTGTTTAAAACAGCTTACCTGCTTATAAGTCTCCTCATATGGCGGTAAAGGAACAGTATGGATACAAAAGTGATTGCATAGGTGGGAGTTGAACAGGGAATTATTTTCCACCCATGATATAGAATCAAGCCCGCAGGTTTTACAATCAACATTTCAACAAGATCAAACAAAACCACCCAGGACAGGACATACATACAATACTTGAATACGCCTCCCCGCCTTGGTATAAGCTTCCCGTACACTATTCCCACCGCGGGGTACGCAATAAAAGTGTAGGGCAACTGATAAGTATTGCTGAGCCAATGGATATCGGTAATATAGTCGTACAAGCCCAGAATGTCCGACATGAGGCCGTCTGTCAGCGAACCCAGCGCAACAGCAAGCAGCCACACCAGGAAGTCAACAATTGAAAGTTTTTTCAACAGCAGCAAACCTACCAGCGTGCCCAGGCACAAAATCAAAAGGCCCCAATATAAAATAACAGCCATTGTACACCTCCCTGAGATAAATGCTTATTCACAGGTTAGTTTACCCTGATATAAAATTTCCACTACCTTATAACTCAGGCAATATATTACAAATAATTTCATGCATTGCATCCCGGTCATTGCTGACAGTGATTCGCTTGGCAACAGCTTTTACACCCTCCCTGGCATTTTCAACGGCTATGCCCACATCCGCAAGGCTCACCATTTCAATGTCATTGTCATAGTCGCCCACCGCCAGTATTGTCTTATTTCTGAAAGGTTCCATACTTCTCAGGCTTTGCAGCGCAGAACCCTTTGAGATGCCTTTTTTAAGCACTTCAAAATAAAATTCGTGGGAAAATACGTCATCAAAATCAGCTTCCAGCCCAAATTTCATAAAGGCCTGCCTAGCCTCAGCAAGTGTGTGGTGCTTGTCATACAGCATTAATTTCAACCAGTCCAGCTTCAACACCTCCTTAAGCTCAGACCTTGTAAAAGGCTGCTTTTCCTTGACAACATATGCATCTGTATTTTTTTCGGGGGATATTATGAACATTCCTTCAGGTGTAAATATTTCGACTACCATATTGTGATACGTAGCAAGACAATAATTTATGTAATCCACCAAAATTTCCTTTTTCAAGAATTCCGCCTTCAGAATTCTTTCACCCTTGAAATCATAAACCGCTGCCCCATTATATAAGATACATGGCCCGTTAAGCCTGAGATTCTTGATAAACGGCCTTATATTTTGTATTGATCTGCCTGTAGCTACTGCAAATCGCCCGCCGTTAGCTGTAAAAGCTTCTATGGCAGCCAGATTTTTCTCGGAAATTGTATGCTGCGAATTGATTAAAGTGCCATCCAGGTCGCTGATAATCAAATAGTTGTTATATTTGCTCATATGTACCTCATTTTTTGCGTGATTACTCATATATAATATAAAAAGTGTTAAAAATATTATATCAGAATTTCCTTAAGTACTGCAATTTTTATAAACCGGCATTCCATACTTTGGCAACAGACCAAAAGCAATATTTTACTTGCTTATTTTAATTTAGTGTGCTAAAATATCGAAAAAATGATATGTTTGGGGTATGGTATTTTACGGATAGCTGTCTGACCCGGCATACATGAAATGACTGCATAATTGCATATAAATCTTTTTATAAAGGCAACGACAAAGAGAAGTAGCGCAAATTATCGTTTCCAGTGAATGGAGGCCAGTGAGAACTCCATAAAGTGAATTTGTGTGAATAACACTTTATCAGCCGCAATCTGAACATCATTTATGATCAGTAGGTGCGCCGCAGGCTTGTGCGTTAAACAGATGGGTTTTTAAACCGTTGAGTGACTGTTAGTCAGTAATTCAGGTGGTACCGCGGACATTACGTGTTCGTCCTGGACTTTTTAGTTTGGATGGGCATTTTTTTATGCTCAAATATCAGTTTAAATTATCCATAAAGGAGAACAGAACACTTATGAACATATCAAACATTTACCGAAACAGGCTCTTAAATGATATCAGCGAAGGTGATGTGGGCAACAAGCTTAAGATTGCCGGATGGGTGGAGAATATCCGTGACCACGGCGGCGTATCATTTATTGACCTCCGTGATATGCATGGTGTCATGCAGGTTGTCATGCGCGACACAAGCCTTTTGGAAGGCATCAGCAAGGAAGACTGTATTTCCGTTGAAGGGGTAATCGAGCTCCGCGACCAGGAAACATACAACCCCAAGATTCCCACTGGAACCATCGAAATGGAAGCCCATTCTGTGAATTTGCTGGGCAAGGTGTATAAGCAGCTCCCCTTTGAAGTAATGACCTCCAAGGAAACCCGTGAGGATTTGCGTCTTAAGTACCGTTATCTCGACTTAAGGAACAAGAAGGTTAAAGACAATATCATATTCCGTTCGGAGGTTATCAGCTTCCTGAGACAGAAAATGACCGATATGGGCTTTCTGGAGATTCAGACTCCCATTCTGTGCGCTTCGTCTCCTGAAGGCGCAAGGGACTACATTGTTCCCTCCCGTAAATACAAAGGAAAATTCTACGCTCTCCCCCAGGCTCCTCAGCAATATAAGCAGCTTCTTATGGTTTCGGGTTTTGACAGGTATTTTCAGATAGCTCCCTGCTTCCGTGACGAGGATGCCCGTGCAGACCGTTCACCAGGGGAATTCTACCAGTTGGATTTTGAAATGAGCTTTGCCACACAGGAGGATGTTTTCCGTGCGGGTGAGGAGGTACTCACCGACACCTTCAAAAAGTTTGCCCCGGAAGGCTATTCTGTGACCGAGGCTCCATATCCTGTAATCAGCTACAAGCAGTCCATGCTTGAGTTTGGAACAGATAAGCCCGACCTGCGCAATCCGCTGAGAATCGTGGATGTTACGGAGTTTTTCCAGGGTTGCACCTTCAAGCCCTTTCATGCAAAAACCGTCCGCGCCATAAAAGTTCACGCCGAGATGTCAAAGGGGTTTCACGAAAAATTGCTGCAATTCGCTACGTCTATCGGAATGGGCGGGCTTGGTTATCTTGAGGTAAATGAAGACATGACCTACAAGGGACCTATTGACAAGTTTATTCCTGATAATATGAAGAAGGACATAGCAGAAATTGCAGGCCTTGAACCAGGTGACACAATCTTTTTTATTGCCGACAAGGAAGAGCGTGCTGCCGTTTTAGCAGGCCAGATTCGCACCGAGCTTGGTTTGCGTCTTGATATATGCGAAAAAAATTCATACCGCTTCTGTTTTGTAAATGACTTTCCCATGTATGAATATGATACCGAGGAAAAAAAGATAAACTTCACACATAACCCGTTTTCCATGCCCCAGGGCGGATTGGAAGCGCTAAACTCCAAAGATGCGCTGGATATACTTGCATACCAGTATGATATCGTATGTAATGGTGTGGAGCTCTCCTCCGGCGCAGTGAGAAACCACAATCTTGATGTCATGGTCAGGGCCTTTGAAATAGCCGGTTATACAGAGGAAGACCTGCAGGTAAAATTCGGAGCGTTATATCAGGCATTCCAGTTCGGAGCACCTCCGCATGCGGGTATGGCTCCAGGTGTTGACCGGATGATAATGCTTCTGAGAAATGAAGAGAACATCCGTGAGGTCATACCCTTCCCAATGAATGGAAACGCACAGGATCTCATGTGCGGAGCACCTGCGGAAATATCTGAAAAACAGCTCAGGGAAGTACACATAAAAATAAGGTAGCGGGTTTTCTGCGCTACCTTTCTATTTTACCCCTGAGGAGCAGTGGGGCATTTTTACGGCAATTGATTCTTATACTGCTGGTTTGAAATCTTTTCAACTTCCTCCACATAGCCCTGATTGTCAATTTCATTGGTATAATACTCCTCGAAGTCAGCATATCCGCCCATGTCCTGAGGCGAGTCGGAGGAGCCGTATTTTATCAGGTCGTTTAGTTGATCCATACCCTCAAACTCGTCGTCCTCCTGCCTGTTTAAATATTTTCTTCCGAAAGGAGCCTGAAAAACCTCATCGTACTGCTGGTCGGGAGTGTTTATCTCCCCGGCTTCATTTTCCAGCTCACAGGAGTAACAAAGCTTTGCAGCGGGCATAGCCTCCAGTCTCTCAAAAACGATTTCCCCGTTACACTTTTCGCATTTTCCATAGGTGCCATTCTCAAACTTTTTCAAGGCATGCTGTATATCATTTAATTTAGTCTGCTCGTGTACCTTAAGTGCCATGTTCATTTCAAGCGAATACAGCTCGCTTCCCATATCTGCCGGGTGATTATCATAGTGGGACAGCTCCACGGGATAGTGTTCACTCATATCGGCCTCGCCATTTTTATGCATGAGCTTAACTGCCTCCGATATTTTCTCTTCCTGAACCATAAGCTTATCCTTAAGTATCCATAATTTATTGCTATCCATGTATTCTCCCTCCGTTCCTACCTGACATTCCTCTGACTTTTCTGGACAATATCCACAACATCACTTATAAACTGCCCTATATAAGGAAGGTTTATTTGAACTATTTTATTTAAAATATAAATGGCAATAGCCCCTAATAATGTAAAACCTATTGCAATTCCAAAGCCTCTTGCCAGCCCCCCAACAAAATTTGCCCACAACATCTTTCTGGGATGCTCCAGAAAATATACATAATCAACGAATTTCATCTTTTCCATTTTCAGTGACATGTCATCTATCTTCTTATTTAACAAGCTGATCAACTGATTGTTATTTGCCATCTGAATCAAACTCCTTTCAAAAATCGCCGGGACATTTCAGACAAATAATTCGACTTTGTCACTGATATTATGTTTGTATTCTTTTGGACTATTTATACTCAAAGGCAAAAAAAATAACAACTGGAAATCAGTTGTTATTTTAAGCATATATTTACTTTATTTAGCAATATCCGCAAGAACCTTTTTAACCAGCTCCGTATCCTCAACAGTATATTGAAATACCTCGCCAATCCTTCTTGGAAGCACAAATTTCAGCTTATTATCCTTTACCTTCTTGTCATAGAATATTTGCTGGAATACCTTGTCCACATCCATGCCCGGAAGCGATACAGGAAGTTCCAGCTTCACAAGCAAGGCTTTTACCTGTTCAACAATGGATTCAGGAAGGACTTCCATGCGGTGTGAAAGCCTGAAAGCGCCAACTATACCAATTGAAACACATTCACCGTGCAAAAGCTTAAAATCCATAGCTGTCTCAACAGCATGGCCGATTGTATGTCCCAGATTCAAAACCGCTCTTAAATCATTCTCTTTTTCATCCTGCTCAACTACCTGTCCCTTTATTGAAACATTTCTCTTGGCCAGATATTGAAGAACATTTTCATCAAAAGCAAATATTTTCCCGGCATTATCACTGAGATATTCACAATACTCGGCATCCATAATCAGGCCATGCTTGACTACCTCGGCCAGCCCAGCCGAAACTTCACGCTTGGGCAGGGTCTTTATTGTGTTGATATTCATGAAAACCAGCCTGGGCTGATAAAAAGCTCCGATGGCATTCTTATGCCCGTCAAAATCAACTCCGGTTTTTCCCCCTACACTGCTGTCGGCCTGGGAAAGCATAGTGGTAGGAATCTGTATGAAATGAATTCCTCTCATATAAGTTGCAGCGGCAAAGCCGGAAATATCTCCGACCACACCTCCGCCCAGAGCAACCAGGGAACTGTTTCTATCCAGTTTATATTCCACCAGCTTTTTATATATTTCATAAACGGCGTCAAGGGTCTTGTACTCCTCACCCGGTGCCAGTACGTGCTTAAAAACCTCAAATCCGCTTTCTTCCAACCTTTTGATGCATTCCTCGGAATGAAACCTGTCAACATTTTCATCAGTGACCACCAGTATTTTTTTACCGGTTCTTAATGAAAGAACAGTCTTTCCCAATTCGTCAAAATTTGTTGTTATACAAATAGGATAGCTTCTTTCCTTAAGGTTGATAGTATGTCTGATCATTTTATCTCCCATCTACGCGCATAGCGCGTATACAAATAGTAATGAAAGACACGCAGTGGCTTTCGCTGCGTGAAATCCACTTTGACCTACCACATGTATCTTTCACGCTGCCTCCTATCTGCGTGCCCTGCAAGCAGTATCTTATTCAACCACTTCTGAACATCTCCTGCAAAGAGTCGGGTGATTTTCATCTTTTCCCACATATTCGCTGAACATCCAGCATCTTTCACATTTTTCACCCGGCGCCTGTTCCACTTCCACCTTGATTCCAGTCATTTCTTCTCCGTTTGGAATACCGGCGGGAGCCTCCTGGAGCTTTTTGATATCGGCGGCAGACACAATGAATATGGTTACCAGCTCGGATTCAATGCTCTTTACAAAGTCGTAGTCGGCCCCGTCTGCATAAATAGTCACCTTGGCGTTCAGGGAGTGCCCTATGGTCTTGTTTGCCCTGGCCACTTCCAGAGCCTTGGATACATCTGAACGGAGAGCCAGTATCTTATCCCATTTTTCCGCCAATGCTGCATCCATATATTTTTTATTTATTTCAGGCCAGTTGTTGAGCTGCACACTTTCCACATCATCGCCTGCTCTATGGGGCATAAACTGCCATATTTCCTCAGTCGTAAATGCAAGGACAGGAGTCAGCATTCTCACCAGTGACTGCAGGATTTCGTACATGACGGTCTGAGCCGCTCTTCTCTCCTTTGATTCCGGCTTTGAGGTGTACAGCCTGTCTTTTATTATATCCAGATAGAAATTACTCATGTCAACTACACAGAAATTGTGAATTGCATGGAACATCATATGGAATTCATATGTGCTGTAAGCCTCATTAACCTTCTTTATGAGGTTGGTCATCTTGTAAAGGGCCCATTTGTCCAGCTCGTTCATTTCACTGTAATCAACACTGTCCGTATCAGGATTGAAGCCGTTGATATTACCCAGAATGTATCGTGCAGTATTTCTGATTTTTCTGTAAACTTCGGACAACTGTTTCAACAGATCCTTTGAAATCTTTATATCTGTGGTATAGTCCGAGGAAGCAACCCAGAGCCTTAATATGTCGGCACCATATTCCTTTATTACATCTGCCGGGTCTATGCCGTTCCCCAGTGATTTTGACATCTTTCTCTTTTCTTCATCTATAACATAACCATGGGTCAGAACCTTTTTGTACGGAGCTCCTCCTCTGGTTGCAACAGATGTCAGAAGCGAAGACTGGAACCAGCCGCGGTGCTGGTCGCTGCCCTCCAGGTACAAATCCGCCGGGGATGAAAGCTCGTCTCTGGTTTCAAGTACTGCTGCGTGGCTGGAACCGCTGTCAAACCATACATCCATTATATCGGTCTCTTTTGTAAATTCCCCGTGTCCGCAGGAGCATACAGTGCCCTTTGGAAGTATTTCTGAAGCGTCCATTGCATACCAGGCATTTGAACCCTTTTGTCTGAATATATCTGCAACTGCCTTTATGCTTTCATCGGTAATCAATTCCTTGCCGCAGTCCCTGCAATAGAATATGGGAATAGGCACACCCCATATTCTTTGTCTGGATATACACCAGTCTCCCCTGTCTCTGACCATGTTTGTTATTCTTTCCTGGCCCCACTCCGGCACCCATTTAACGGTCTTTATAGCGTCAAGAGCATCTTCTCTGAAGCTGTCTATCGATGCAAACCACTGTTCGGTGGCTCTGAAAATGATAGGCTCCTTACACCTCCAGCAATGGGGATACTGATGGGATATCTTTTCCGATGCCAGAAGTCTTTCGTCCTGAGTAAGCCTCTCTATGATTGCCGCATTTGACTTCGCATAGTACAGTCCTGCAAAGGGTCCTGCTTCCTTTGTCAGGTAGCCCTTGCTGTCAACCGGCACTACGGTAGGAATCTTATACTTCTGACAGACAATAAAGTCCTCCGCACCATGTCCGGGAGCCGTATGAACACAACCGGTACCCGCTTCAAGAGTTACATGGTCACCTAAAATAACCACGGAATCCCTGTCAAGGAAAGGATGCCTGCACAATATCCCTTCCAGCTCCTTGCCCTGATACCGGGCAACAGTTTCATATGCGGATATCCCTGCCGCCTTCATTGAATTTTCAACAAGTTCGGTGGCAAATACATAATATTCCCCGTTGGCTTTTACAAGGGAGTATTCAAAACCTTCATTCAGACATACCGCAAGATTTGCAGGCAGTGTCCAGGTAGTGGTAGTCCATATTACAAAGTTTACCTTCTCTTTATCAGCTACGCCGCCAAAGACGCCCTTGTCGTCCCTTACCTGAAATTTTACATAGATTGAAAGGGTAGTATCGTCAGCATACTCAATTTCGGCCTCTGCCAGGGCTGTTTCACAATCCGGACACCAGTACACCGGCTTAAGTCCCTTGTATATATGCCCTTTTTTGCACATTTCTCCGAAAACCTCTACCTGCTTGGCTTCAAACTCGGGCTTAAGCGTAATATATGGGTTTTCCCAGTCTGCTCTTACACCAAGGCGCTTAAATGCATTTCTCTGTATATCCAGGTATTTCATGGCAAAGCCTTCGCAAGCTTCTCTGAACACTACAGGGCCCACCTCATGTCTTTTCAGTCCCAATTCCTTTATGGCCCTTTGCTCTATGGGAAGTCCATGAGTATCCCAGCCTGGTACAAAGGGCGTATGGTAGCCCGACATACTGTGGTATTTCACAACTATGTCCTTCAATATTTTATTTAAAGAAGTTCCCAGGTGTATGCCGCCATTTGCGTATGGCGGTCCGTCATGCAGTATGAACGCAGGTTTTTCCTTTGTTTTTTCAAGCTGCTTATGGTAAATATCCATCTCTTCCCACTTTTGAAGAAATTCAGGTTCTCTCTGCGGCAAACCGGCCCTCATTGGAAAATCCGTTTGCGGCAAGTTCAAGGTCTTTCCGTAATCTTCCGACATTACAATACCTCCATAATTTTAATGTTGATTATATAGTTGACTTAACCATGTTCGCTGCCTTAGTACCAGACAGAAGCAGAGCGGATTCCGCCAATAAATAAGCCCCGTTCCAAAAGTCATATAAGCTGACTCTTAAGGGACGAGGCTGTTTTCGCGGTACCACCCAATTTATTTTGTCACATATGATAATTCGGACACAAAAACTAAAACGTGACAATAATCACTTCATTCTATAACGGCTCATCACCGGCACACCTTACCTATGTTTCATTCAGGCTGCAACTCATGGATGATTTTCAAAAGCTTGAACCTGCGGACTCGCACCAAGCGCCCACTCTCTGAGAAGCCAATTGCTTTCTACTCTTTCCAGTCATCATATTTGTATTATTAATCTATTCACCAGCGGTTAATTATGTCCATAGTCATAAAAACCGACTTTGTAAGTTATAGAATATAATACATCAACATAAATTATTCGTCAAGGGTTATTGTAATTTCTGCTTCAATCCCAGGTCACGGTCAGGGCTTCTTCGATCCTCTCACCGCTTCTAAGTCTTCTTCTGATATCCATCAACCGGAAGTCCAGCTTTTCCAAAACGGAAAGGTTATATTGCTCCCGGGGGCTGGATTCAATAATATCTGATATTCCGCCGTTTTTAATAACCAGCCTTCTTTTCCCCATGAAGGCCAGCAATGGGTCATGAGTAGAGATCAATACGATTTTTTCCTTTTTCACCAGGAGTTCAAGGGCCTTTTTTCTGTCAACCCCTGCATTTTCAATCTCGTCAATAAGAATTACCGGGGATGAACTCAGCAAGGCGGTGTCTGCTATCATCAAAGCCCTTGACTGGCCTCCGCTGAGCTGAGTCACCGATGTATCCGGCCCGAACTTTTCTCCGGTCAGTTCGTTGGCACAGCAAATTATCCGGCTGACAATCCCGTCGACATTTTCTGCCATTCTGCTCCTGGCATGCATGGATACAAATTCATTGACCGTCAGGTCTACAACAAAATTCATATTCTGGGATATCTGGGCTACCAGCTTTTTATCGGTGTTAAAGCGCTGTCTGTATTGTGGTTTTTCACTGTCTGTCAACACATACCTGCCCGTTGGAGTATCACCTTGGGCAAGGCATTCGATATCTGCCAGGAGCCTGCTTTTCCCCGACCCGGTGGGCCCTACCACACACACGATTTCTCCTGTTCTCAGCGTTATCTCAACATCTTCTCTGTTCCCCTTTTTATCCCTTCCCCCAATTATTGTCAAGGTGCTTAACCGACTGTTTCCCTGCGCTTTCAATGAATCCACCCTGGACATAAGTTGATTGACATAATTCCATATTTGTTCCCTGTCCATACCAACATCATTCAAAAAATCATGATCCAACCCTGAAAGAAATTCCCTAAAGCCCATAGAGCCGTGTTGTCCGCCGGCACCGAGGGAAGACAGAAATTCAGCTACGCTGGTGTCATAATTAACAACCTCTTTTATACTGGCATTTGCAAGACTATTCCTCATAACAGCATCACTCCTCATATAACTATCTTCCTGGCATTTCCCCTGTGATAGTCCCTGTCTATAATGGTCTCACCCACACAGTAGGGACATACTGCAGAGGGCATGGTAAATCTGATCTTTTTCCCTTCAACACTTAACACCTCACCTGCCTTTTTAAAATAAAAGGCCAGCTCACCGGCTCCCTGTCCCGTTATTCCGTTGACATTGATTATTTCTGCATTTGGATTGGCAATGCCCACATTAAAGGAAAAGACCTCTCTTTCGGCTTGTGAAACTATATCCCCTTTGGTAATTGCAACAACATCGGCCAGTTTCAGCATGGGTCCGATTTTCCTGGGAGTATTGACGCCTGCAAGATTGTCAACCACACAAACGCCCAGTACATCTCTTATGTAAGGTGAACATCGGTTGCACAAACCGGCGCTTTCTGTTATGAGCATATCCAGCTTGTTGCCCTTTCCCCAGTTGAAACACTCTTCAATATTGCTTACAAAGTAATGATCGGGGCACAGGTTTCCGGAAAGTCCCAGGAGAACAGGCAGACCCAGCTTCTTGTATATCTCATTGTCCATGGATGACAGCGAGTCAAACTTAACAATACCAATCCTTATGCCTTCATTTATTAATTGCTCAACAGCCTTAACAATTACAGAGGTTTTCCCCACCGAAGGCGAACCTGCAACAGTTATTAATTTCATGCTCCCAGCCCCTCTCAAAATGTTTGTTTTTTGTTGTGCCAGATTTCAAAAAATTTTTTTGAAGCGTTATCCAGAATTTCCACTGTGTCGTTTGACCGTATGTAGTCCCAGCCCACCCACTTGAGAGAGGCCCCCCTGGGATAGCAGTATTCTACCTGCGGGTTGAGAGGAGGGTACTTATTGTCCGAAAGATATTGTCCAATCTTACTTCCCATCAAGAACTCCAGCAGCGGCGCAAGTTTTTGAATTTTGTCCCTTTTTACCAGCAAATACAGCGGGAAGGCCAGTGCCCCGTCAAGGGGCCACACAATTTCCGTATCCTCACGCCTGGGACAAATATCAGCCAGGAACCAGGGCATAATGTATATGGCTGCGCCTGATTTGCTGTCGGTTCCTGCTATTCTCGACATATGCACGTAATGTATCAAATCCTTTATGTTATGAGCTATACTGACAATACTCTCAAGCCCGTAATCCTTATACAGGTTTAAAAAGAGAAATGAGTTTGATTCGGTATAGGGACTGTTCAGGTCTTTTCTCCACCCTCCGATTATAATATTGTCCTTATAGACCGGATTGAGAAGGTGCTCCCAGCACTTTGGAACCGGCAGTTTTCCAAGCTTCCTGTAATCTATGAGCATGACCATGGGAACAACACTGAAAACGGTAAAACTGCCAAGTGGGTCTACAATGCCGCTTTGCCGGTAAATTTCAGGGACAGCTTCCAATTGGCAGGATTTAAAGCAGCCCCTGTCTGTAAACCGTCGGAAAAAATCTCTGCTGAACATGTTGTCAAAGGCCGAGGACAGAAGCATATTCGGAAAATCTTCAATATTCTCTGCCAGGTGCAGACTTCTGAAGGGATAATTTCCGCTGCCTCCTCCCATAGGAAAATAGCATTTCAAGCTTTTCCCTTCCTCCAGCCTGTGCTTTCGCAGCACCGATTCCAGACCGTCTTTTACCGTGTATTTCAACGGGACAGGAACGCTGCCCATGAAATCATATTCTCCGGCGTTCAGGTCACCGGTGCAAAGTTCCGAAGCATCCGGTCCAAATTCATATGACAGGCGGTTATCCCTGAATGCAGGACCGGCCTGTAAATTTATAGTCTCAGATGTGGTAAGTGCTGCGGGCATTTTTATCCCCCCTTCTCCAACGGACACTGCTTTTTATAATAATCTGCTGTCACAGCTACTTTTCAGGATACAGTATATCTTTCAGTTCCTGAGCAGTAACAGAATAATTATAGTAGGTCTTATAAAATTTCTTTGTCTCACTCTCCAAATCAATATCCTTAAACAGCCCCGGATTCAGGATTTTTCCGGCCCAGAGCGGCTGTAGCGCACCATCTGCGCTTCTGGCGGACCAGACATTCACACCTTTTGGGTTTACGTATACCTGTCTATTTTTTACTGCGGTTATATTTTTCCAAAGCTCGTCCTTCATTATCAATTCTTTATTTTTTGCATCTCTGATTATGATAACTTCCGGATCCCACTCAATGACCGACTCAATGGACACTGTGGCTGCAAGGTCCTTTATGCCGTTCTTGGCTGCTATATTTACTCCTCCTGCAATATTTATCCAGGATGTGACTATGGAATCACTTCCTTCTGTGCTGAGCGGAGTGTCTGTCATGTAATACACCCTTTTCCTTTTGTCTGCCTGGATACCTGAAGTTCTTCCGCTTACAGTCTTTATGTTTCCATCGTAATATCTTATGAACTGCTGTGCTTTTTCACTTTCACTCTTACCCAGGACTTCCCCCATGAGAGATATGCCTTTTTTGAATTCATCGGTTGTAGAATAGAATATCAGGACATACGGGATTTTAAGTTCATCAAGCTTCTTCTGTATCTCTTCGGTGCCGCTCCACAGGGTTACAACATCAGGTTTTGCTTTTATGAGCTCCTCAATATTAACCCCTTTGCCTTCAAATGGAGCGGGCACAGCCTTTATATCCGGAAGGACTTTCTGCACCCATGGGTTAGCCTTAAACGCCGGCAGGGTTGCAACAATTTTCTTTCCTGCACCTAAAAACAGCATCAATTGATTCTGTGCAGTTCCGCTGGAACACACCCTGTTCACATTGTACGGTATAACAACCTTTCTTCCGGCCATATCCGTAATGGTTCTTGTAGACGGTTCGGTAACTGTCAGGCTCAACTTTGCGGATAGTTTCCTGTTAGCGGCACTTGTGGCTGTGATGGTGGTCTTTCCGGCCTTCAGAGCCTTGATGACTCCTGTCTTGGATACTGAAGCCACCGAATTGTTGCCGGAAGTATAAATTACATTTCTATTTGTTGCATTGGCAGGCAGTATGGTTGCTTTCAAATTATAGGTCTTGTCCACAAGCAGGCTGAGCTGGGTTTTGTCCAGTTTAACCTGCTTTACCGGAGTAGTATTTGTAAATCCCGCAGCAGTGGCAATCAGTACAATGGCAGCCAGTATTACAATCGGAACATTTAATACTCTTCCCATTGATTTGGCTATTGATTTAGCTGAATGTTTTATTGCTTTCATATGAATTCCTCCATTTTATTCCCTTGAATACTCCCACATGGATTCCTGATACTCAAGTATCAGGTTCCCGGTGTTCTCATCCAGATATGCTTTTGCAGTTTCTGATTCTGATACTTTTATCTCAAGAACTCCTGCTTTAAAAACTGCGGGGTATTTGCCTTCATTGTCCTCATAGACATATGTATTTCCGCTTTTGGCTATGGCGGCATATCTGCCTGCTTCATCAATGCAGAGCCACTTCCCTGTCAGCTTTTCTTCTACCCTTTCCCTGTCCGGTACAGGAATCGGCGGTATAACTTCTTCCGCCGTGTCTTCAGCAGCTGCTGCCTCCGACTGCACCTCCGGATTTGTTGCACTGGCCGGTGGTACTTCCCTGGCATCCTTTACCTCATATAAATTGCTGCCGCATCCTGAAATGAATAAAAGGAAAGCTGCTGCAAATACTGCCACAACAATTTTTCCGTTTTTCAAGCGTCTAACCTCCCTGCAGTAAAATTTGTCATAGCTGCCATGATAATAGCTTTAATGAAATCTAATAAAAAAATAAAATTGTGAAAATTTAAAATCAGATAGAATTGTAAATACCAATTCCTCTTTGAATGGATTTCTATCGTTTGGTTTTGTTTGGTTATGTTAGTTATCATTATAGCACATCAAGCATTTATGTCAATTTTATATGAACAATTTGTTACTATCCAAAATAAACAAACTTTTTGGGGTTGATACATAACATTATTATACAATAATACCTATTCCAAATGCGGAGTATTTGTTTTCGTGTATTTATATTTGTTTTTATCTGTTTGTATAAATTAATCAAGCACAATTTGATGGATTATTATACAAGCCGAAATTAACACACCCTGTTATAGACGGGAATATCCTGTAATAAGACTAATAAAATCAGGATGGAAGCATGGACTACAATTATCAGAATATTATTGCGGGGATAAAAAGCGGAGAATACCGCCTTATGGGATTTGGTTCCTGCCGGAGGGTCTACAATCTGAATAACGGTTATGTTGTTAAAGTTGCAAGGGATATCCGCGGAGTTGAACAAAATAAAAACGAATACCAAATCCACATTAACTGTACATCTCGTTTTTTTGCGGAGATAACCTATGTTTCGGAAGATTTCAGGCTGCTGGTCATGGCCCGCGCAAAAAGAATAAAGAAAATGAGAGCGGTCTATTCCTTCTATAAAGTCAATAATATGGATTCCCTGTTAAAAGTGAGCGGCCTTGGCCAGGACCTTAAGGATAACGACCTGGGTACGGGCGATTTAAGGCGGGCCTCCAGTTGGGGCCTTATTAACGGCGAGCCGGTTATAATAGACTATGGCCTGACACACGGCCTGTTTAAAAAATATTATAAAGGTAACCTGTTCTTAAGGAAACGGTATACTCCCATAATTTATCAATAAATACTAAAAACCGGCCGACAGCCTCAAACCCTTCTGTCAAGGCACTTTTCCAATATATCCATACCGTGCCGTATTTCTTCTATATTCGAGGACGCAAAGCTCAGCCGGAGGCTTCTGTCCTTGTTCTTATGGTCCAATTCAAAAAAAACTCCGGAGGGTATAAGCACCAATCCCTCTTCCCTGCATTCATGATACATTTCCATTGCGGATAGGCCCTTGGGCAGGGTAATCCAAAAATACAGCCCGCCGCCGGGCTTTTCGTACTTTACTCCATATTTCTCCATGCGCTCCAGTTGAGTAAGCATGAATTCATATTTACCCCTGTATATTTCCTTCATATATTGAAGGTGCTCCTCCCATTTTCCTGTTCTGAAGTACATATCCAGAGCCCTTTGAATAAGGCCGGAGGATGCCAGATCACTGTTGTGCTTGATTTTCGTGAATTCCTTTGTCAACTGGCCCGGGATTATCATACAGCCCGCCCTTAAGCCCGGCATCAGTATCTTGGAAAAGCTTTTCAGATAGATTACATAAGAGTTGTCAATATCAAGTCTCTTCAGGGTGATCGGATGTCGGTTTCCGAAATTCAGTTCAGACATTGAATCATCCTCAACTATACATACCTCGTATTTTTTTGCCAGCACAAGCACCTGTTCGAGCTTCTCAGCACTATAACTCACCGTTGTGGGATTTTGATAGCTGGTCATCAAATAAATCAACTTGGGCCTGCATATGCGTATTTTCTTTTCAAGCTCAGTTATATCGGCGCCGTCCTCCTCAACGGAAACACCCACCACCCTGGCTCCTCTTGACTTGAACACCGCCGCCGCCCCATCATAAGTGGGATTTTCCATTATTACGTAATCACCGGGATTTAATAACACCTTTCCTATAAGATCTATTCCCTGCTGTGCTCCTGAAACTATCAGAACGTTTTCCTCATTGCCGGCTTTAATTCCATACTTTTCGCCAATGTATCCCAGAATGGAGCTCCTTAAAGGTTTAAAGCCGCTGCTTTCCTGATAGCCGAAGGCAAAACCCCTGTCTCTCTCCAATACCTCGTTTATGCATTCCTTGAAGGATTCGGTAGGAAAAATCGAGGGGTGGGGTGCAGCACTGGCAAAGTTTATTACATCCTTACCGGTAGTCATTCCCAGCTCACCGGAGGAGAGTATGCTTTCCTTCTGACCCTTCATGTTGGATACATAATAGCCGCTTCCTTTTTTTGCCGTAACATACTTGTTATTTTCAAGCTGCTTGTAAGCGTTTAAAACCGTTATGCTGTTTATATCCAAAGCCTGGGACAGGCTTCTTACCGTAGGCAGCTTTTCTCCCGGTTTTAACTCACCGGCTGTGATTGACTGCTTGATATGCTCAAAAAGCTGCAAATACTTCGGCTGCTTGTCATCTTGAAATTGTATCGACACAATATTCATTTTCCCTCCAATAAATTGTTTAGTATATTGACTTGTGAATTAAAATATGTAAGAATATTCAAAATTTATACATAATAAACTCAAATTGTTACGATACAATTTAGTATATTAAACAACATGGCAAATGTAAAGGAGAATATGGCATGACTGAAAGATATGAATTAAACAAAAATCTGGCTCAGATGCTCAAAGGCGGAGTCATAATGGACGTAGTAAATGCAAAGGAGGCCGAAATTGCTCAAAAAGCAGGTGCTGTTGCCGTCATGGCCCTTGAAAGGGTTCCCTCGGACATCAGAAAAATGGGAGGCGTTGCCAGGATGTCCGACCCCAAAATGATCAAGGAAATTCAAAGCGCCGTTTCCATCCCCGTTATGGCTAAAGTGCGTATTGGCCATTTTGTTGAAGCACAGGTTCTGGAATCCCTTTCCATTGACTACATAGATGAAAGTGAAGTCCTCACTCCTGCAGATGAAGATTTTCACATTGATAAGCATACCTTTAAGGTTCCCTTTGTCTGCGGCGCCAAAAATCTTGGGGAAGCTCTGAGAAGAATTGGGGAAGGTGCTTCCATGATCAGAACCAAGGGCGAAGCCGGTACAGGCAATGTAGTTGAAGCCGTAAGGCATATGAGAACGGTTACCGGTGAAATACGAAAGGTTCAAAGCGCCTCCAGGCAGGAGCTTATGACAATTGCCAAAGAATTTGGAGCCCCCTATGATCTGGTGCTCTATATTCATGAGAACGGCAGGCTTCCGGTTATCAACTTTGCTGCCGGAGGAATTGCCACCCCTTCGGATGCCGCTCTTATGATGCAGCTTGGCTGTGACGGTGTCTTCGTAGGCTCCGGCATATTCAAATCCTCAGACCCTGAAAAGAGAGCGCGGGCAATAGTGAAGGCCACCACCTACTTTGACGATGCCTCCATCATAGCGGAAGTTTCAGAGGAGCTTGGTACTGCAATGGATTCAATTGATGTAAGAGAGCTGTCGGGAAACAGCCTGTATGCATCAAGGGGCTGGTAGTATGAAAAGAATCGGAGTTCTTGGCTTGCAGGGAGCTGTGCAGGAGCATCTGGACATGCTGAGACAAATAGGAGAAATAGAAGCCTGTATGGTTAAATATAAGGCTGATGTTGAAAACATAGACGGACTTATTATTCCCGGAGGCGAAAGTACGGCTATTGGCAGGCTGCTGTCCGACTTCGACCTGACCGTTCCTCTTAAGGCACGTATAGAAAACGGAATGCCTGTATGGGGAACCTGCGCAGGAATGATCCTGCTGGCCAGGAACATTTCAAACGATGAGCGCAGGCATCTTGAGGTAATGGATATAGAGGTAATGAGAAACGGCTATGGAAGGCAGCTTGACAGTTTTAAAACCACTGTTGACATCCCCGCGGTTTCAGCGCAAAAAGTTCCGCTTGTTTTCATCCGAGCCCCCTATGTGGTGGACATTTCCCCACAGGTGGAAGTTCTGTTGAGCCTGGATGGCCATATTGTGGCCTGCCGCCAGAAAAACATGCTGGCAACCTCCTTTCATCCGGAATTGACCGGGGATCTGAGTTTTCATAAATACTTTGCTGATATGATATGATAAAAAAATTGCTTCTTAAAATCAAGAAGCAATTTTTTTATTTGTCTACATCAATTATTGTAGTTTTAATTTAAACAATGATAAGTTTATATAGTGTGACTTGATGCTCTTTTGTTTACATCCTTTGGAGCAGGAAGCTTTACCTTTTAATACTTAAATTGCAGGTATGTATTGGATATCAATCCAGGATTATCATTTTTTCTGCAGCAGCAGATGCCGAGAAACTGCCTTCGGCTTTCCAGTTATCCTTGAAAATTCCCTTGCTGAGATTTACAAGGTTGTTAGCATTTCCATTAGGTTCCAAAGACCGGACATTGGTAAAAGTAAATGCAACATCCTTTGAACCGCTGAGATAATAGCTGGGAATTCCAATTCCGTTCAAGAGTGGGTATGCATTCATATAAATACTTGGGTCTGCGCTTTGAGAGCATTGAAGAGTCATTGTTTCGCCAAGAGTATATGGACTTGGAGACCAACTGGTCAATACGCCTTCCTTGAAGCCTATTCCCAGAATGTCTTTACTGGCATTTGCACTTGTCAGTGCACCTGCCTGTGTAAAATTCATTTCAGAATAAAACTTCCATACATGAAGGTACTGAGACCCGATATTGAACACATTATAGTCATACCCTTCGCCTTTTAAATTGAAGTTTGACAGGATTGTAATCAATCCTCCATAATTGTCATTATTTGTGTCAATCAACAGATCTACTTCCGCTCCGCCGGCAATTGTAGTGGTGCCTGCGTAGCCTTTAAAGGTTGGTCCATTGTGGTTGGAATCCGAGGCAAAGCTGAACAATGTGGTGGTGGGCTCATATGGGATGGGCAGAATGACTTTTGAATCAACTTCTTGTGCAAAACACGGAATTCCAGAGGCCAACAGGAATATTATCAATATTCCGCTAATAATTCTTTTCATAAAAAACCTCCTATTTATTATACTATTTGTGTTTTTGCCCAAAGGGATGTAAAAAATCCGTACAAGCTTCCAGCAACATTATATTATATTTTTTACTATTTTCTATATTTTGGGAAATAAAAAAAAATGCATTTTTTGGTTGTGTTTGTCAAACCCAGTCCAAACTTGCATTTTAAAGAATAATTTTAATATTTTATATGTCCAATTTTTGGGAAATAATGTTAAACTTATTTTCCGCTGCCTTGAATATTGGAAAGCATTTGATCAATTGTCTCTGTATTTGGGGATTCCAGCTCTTTTGCCTTTTCCAGATGCTCCCTGGCTTTATCATACCGGTCTGTGTAGTAATATATGAAGCCCTGTAAAAAGTGTCCGTCTGCCGGACTCACCCCAGCCAGCGTTTCTGCATGTTTTATGGCTTCTTCATATTTATGCTGGTTTATTTCCGCCTTTGCAAGCCCAAACAGTACAAAGGTTTTTATATTATTGTCAGCAGGTTCAAGGTTTACTATTTCCTCACCCAGTTTTTCCACACCGGCCCATTGGCCTTGTACCTCCAGAGTCTGAAATTCGGCAAGCAATGGCACTATCTTGTTGTTACTGTTATTAAAGCCATATGCCAACCCGGCTGCGGAAATAATTACAGCCATAATTACCGAAACAGCCTTCACGATTTTATCCCTTGAGGTTTCATTCCCGGCAGGATATACAGCGCCTGTAACCAGTATGCCTCCGATAAAACCGCCCATATGGGCATTATTATCTATCTGCTTGTTCAAAATACCATATGCCAGATTTACCACCACCGCAGTAATCAGATTTGCACCAAACCCGCTTTTCAACAGAGACGGGCGTTTGATTACAAAATAGAGCATTGCTCCAAACAGTCCAAATATAGCCCCGGAGGCACCAACCGAAGCATTTATTGAAAAGGCGAAGCTGGCAATATTGCCAAGAATGCCTGATACCACATAAATCAACATAAAGCGGCGGCGCCCGTACAATTTTTCAACCTGGGTGCCGATTATAAACAGCGAATAGCTGTTTAACGCAAGATGAATCTCATCGGCATGCAGAAAAACCGGAGTTAAAAACCTCCAAAATTGACCTTCAAGTATCAACGCATTTATTTTAGCTCCGAACGGCTCAAGCAGGTTTCCGTATTCCTCGCCATTGTAAAAGGAAATTATCCGTATTACAAGCCACACAAGAATATTTGCAGCAATCAGAGCATAAGTTAAAAAGGGCTTGGAAGCCTTTAATTGTATGTCAAAATCCTTTTTCCTCAGTTCAATGAGTTTTTCAATATCTTCAGCAGTTGCTCCGCTCCTGTCAAGCTTTTTTGCAAAAAAGCGCCTGACATTTCTGACAATTTTGGCATCAAAAGCCGGCACACTATAGTGCTTGCTGATAGTTCCTCCTGAGATGTCAATAGAAAGCGCCTTCAAAAACCTTTTGTCAGCAGGCAGATCAATCTGGCTGCTTTTGATGATATCCAGTTTTTGTTCATCAGGCTGGTTTTCAAACAAAAAAAGCTTGAACAAAGTGGCATTGGAGCCATTCATATTTTTAATCACCCGGGCCCCGTGCTCCATGGAGAGCTCAAGCCCCCGGCTGTCCAGCATATCTCCATCAATAATTTCAACCAATACCGTGGTACCGTGAAAATCCTTAATAAGACTTGCCGTACCATTGCTAAAATCCAGTTTCTCAGACTCAGGCAGGATGAGATTGAAATATTCCTTCTCTATAAGATATCCGGCAAGTGCTGTAATAAATTTATTTTTCATCAGGCAGCATGCCTCCGCAATCAACAGCTCCATATTTTTTCAACAACTTTTCTGCATCCTCAGACACAGTAATGTAGCCCCCCCGACCTTTATAAACCCTAAGGGCGGCGTCAAGCACATCAAGGTTGTCCGATTTCAGTATAAACGGCTGTTTCAGATAGGTCTGGGCTTCCTTTACAACCTTGGCCAGAAGCATGGTGTCATCGTTTTCAGCCCCCGCCCCCATATCTGCATTTATCAGCACTATACGGCAGTCTTCATCCAAAAGCTCCATGGCCGCATCAGTTACAGCGCCCAGGTCTCCGGATAATAAAGCAGCTCTCAGGGCGGAATCCGCATTTATGTCTATCCTGCCCAATCTAGCGGTGCTTATTTCTTCAAAGGCTGTCTTATATGAAGCGGATGTAATATAGTCAACATCCGGATTCATATGAATAGCCTTAATGTCTTGAGCAGGAGTGTCACCTACCACCCGTACAACCTCCACAATATATTCCGGAGTGGTCCCGCAGCAACCTCCAAGGAGCCGGGCACCATGCTTTAAAAACTCCGGCAGCAGCTTTACAAATCCCTCCGGAGTTTCCTTGAATACCTGCTTGCCATCAATAATCTCAGGCAGTCCGGCATTGGGTTTTATGCTGAAGGGAAGTCCCGTTTTGCCGTATTCCCGAGCAATCTTCAGCATGTAATCGGGACCGAAGGAGCAGTTTGTACCGATTAAGTCTGCACCCATTGAATACAATATGATTGCACATATATCAGGTTCAGTTCCCATAAGGGTTCTTCCATTCTGTTCATAGGAAACGGAGCATATGACCGGAAGATTGCAGTTCTCCTTGGCAGCAAGCAGCGCAATTCTCAGTTCGCTTACATCTGTAAAGGTTTCAAAACTGATTATGTGGGCCCCTCCATCGGCAACCGCCACAATTTGTTCTTTAAACGTCTGATATGCACTTTCAAAGGTCAACTGGCCAAAGGGCTCCAACAGTTTTCCCAGCGGGCCGATGGAAGCTGCTACGTAGCATTGATTCCCTGCCGCTTCTCTGGCCAGCCTGGCAGACTGAAAATTAATATCATAAAGACGGTCCTTGAGTCCATATTCTGCAAGCTTGAGGCCGTTGGCCTGGAACGTATTGGTTTGAATCACATCTGAGCCCGCATCCCTGTAGCCCTTATAAATCTGCTTTACGATCTCGGCTTGGGAGAGATTCCACTCTTCGGGGCATATTCCCGCACCCAGTCCATTTTCGTGCAGCATCCTTCCCATGGAACCGTCGAATATTAAAACCTTCTGCTTTATATCATCTAAAAAAGACATAAGTCCTCCATTCTGTCTACATGGATATATTTAAATACGCCTAAGAAAATTGCCAGTTTTTAAACTGGCAATTTCAGGCTTATTTAAATTATAATAGTGTATTTGATTAATGTAAAGGATAAGGCAGCTAAAATATGAAGCTGCAGGGCTTGAAGCCGCTTTTTCGCAAGTCGGTATGAACGGTCTTTGCTAAGCTGTCTCAATATTGGCATCATCCTGAAGTCCCAGCTTTGCAACGGCTTCCTCACGCATTTTATATTTTTGTATTTTTCCGCTGGCCGTCATTGGGAAGCTGTCCACAAAAGCTACATATTTTGGAGTCTTATGCCTTGCCATATGAGATTTCACTGTATTTTTAACATCCTCTTCCGTCAATGAGCAACCCTCCTTAAGTATTACACAGGCCATTATCTCCTCACCGTATGCCTTGGAGGGAACGCCTATTACCTGGACATCCTTGACCTCGGGCAAGGTATAGAGAAATTCCTCAATCTCCTTTGGATATATGTTTTCTCCTCCCCTGATAATCATGTCCTTTATTCTTCCGGTAATTTTAAAATAACCGTGTTCGTCTCTGACCGCAAGATCTCCCGTGTGCAGCCAGCCTTCACTGTCTATGGCCTGAGCAGTTGCCTCAGGCATTTTGTAGTAGCCCTTCATGACGTTATAGCCCCTTGTCACAAACTCGCCGGGTACTCCGTCAGGCAAGTCCTTTCCTGTTTCAGGATCAACTATCTTGCACTCTATAAACGGAAGCGCACGCCCCACAGTCGCCACTCTCCGTTCCAGACTGTCTCCTATTCTGGTCTGGGTGCAAACTGGTGAAGCCTCGGTTTGTCCGTATGGTATGGTTATATCTTTCATATTCATCTTGTCAACAACCACCTCCATGACCTTGACAGGACATGGTGAACCTGACATGATTCCGGTTCTGAGGGAGGAATAGTCAAAGTTGTTGAATTCAGGATGCTCAAGGATTGCAATGAACATCGTAGGGACACCGTATACGGCAGTACATTTTTCATTCTGTATGGTCTGCATTACCTTCAAAGGCTGATAGTATTCCAGCGGAACCATTGTTGTCCCGTGGGTGACGCATGCCATTATGGCAAGCACAAGCCCAAAGCAGTGGAAAAACGGAACAGGTATGCATATACTGTCTTCATATGTAAGGTGCATGCAGTCACCTATGCATTTTCCATTGTTAACAATGTTGTAGTGGGTCAGCATAACTCCCTTGGGGAAGCCGGTGGTTCCCGAAGTATACTGCATATTTATCACATCATGGCAGTCCAGGGTGCTGCTTATGGCAAACAGCTCCTCATCCGGAACCTCCCTGCCCATATCCATAAGTTCCGACCAACTGAACATTCCGGGATATTTATTCTCACTGATACTGATTACATTTTTCAGGAACGGCAGCTTTTCACTCTTGAATTCTCCCGGCTTGCTGTCTTTAAGCTCAGGACATAGCTCATTGAGTATCTGGACATAGTTTGAATCCTTAAAACCGTCAATCAAAACCAAAGTACTGCTATCCGACTGTGTAAGCAGGTACTCCAGCTCAAAAATCTTGTAATTCGTATTTACGGTAACCAGTACAGCACCGATTTTAGCTGTGGCAAAAAGAGTAATAAGCCATTCAGGTACATTAGTGGCCCACATTGCAACATGGTCACCCTTTTTTATTCCCATTTTCATAAAGCTCTTTGCAACACTGTTACATATGGAATTAAACTCGGAATATGTTTTCCTGAAAGGGCGGTCGGTATACAGGACACATTCATGTTCGGGGTATCTGCCTGCCATTTGTTCAAGCAATCCACCCACCGTTATTTCTATTAATTTTTCCATATAAGCACCTCCAATATGATAAATATCTAATATAAAAGAAAAACACATAAAATAAAAAGCTTTTCATCTCCACACATGAGACGAAAAGCTATTCCGCGGTACCACTCAATTTAACCCAACATAACAAATGTTGAATTCTCTTTAATCATATAACGGTGAAAACCGTTCCGGCCTGATCAGTCAGCCGGAATGCTCCAGGGCGAGCTTCAACTCTCCGAAATCGCTATCTTTCACCCGACGATAGCTCTCTTGGGATTTCATAACTGTTTACTGTTCCCGTTCTCAGCATTTTTTATTCGAAATTATTAATATAATACTATGCAAATTGTATTAATGTCAATACATTTATTTCTGGCTTTAGCATAATTTAAGCTGTATGCTGCACCCTACACCTTGATGTTGTGCTTAAAGGCATAAATAGCTGCCTGAGTCCGGTCATTGACGTCCAGCTTCTTAAAAATATTTGAAATGTGATTCTTAACGGTTTTTTCACTTATGTACAGGTTCTTTGCTATTTCCTTATTTATCATGCCCTCAGCAATCAATTTCAAAACTTCTATTTCTCTTGAGGTCAGGTTATTTGACAGGGATTTGTCATTTTCATAAAGAGTGACTCTCTGGAATTCTCTTACCAGTTCATTAGTCATATTGGGCTGAATAAAGGTTTGATCCCCATAAACACTTCTGATTGCATCTATCAGCACTGACGATTCTGCATCCTTGAGAACATAACCTTCACATCCCATTTGCAAGGTTTTAAACAGATATTCCCTGTCCTGATGCAGCGTCAAAACTATTATTTTGTATCTTTCACTGCTTTCCTTTAAAATCTTTATGGCCTGCAATCCGCTTAATACGGGCATATTGATATCCATAAGCAAAACATCGGGCTTTAAAGCTTTTGCCATTTCAACAGCCTCATTTCCATTTGAAGCTTCTGCTACAACACAGATATCGTCCTCCAACTCAAGAATTGTTTTCAACCCCTGCCTTACCATGGCGTGATCATCCGCTATCAATACTTTAATCTTGTTCATTTTCCGAGAGCCTCCCCTTCATTTATGAGTGGTATTTGTATATTCAATCTTGTTCCTTTTTTTTCTTCAGATGTTATGCTTAATTCCCCTTCAAGCAGGGCCACTCTCTCTTTCATGCTAAAAAGGCCGAAGCCTCCCGACAAGTCTGAGTTTGTCATCTTAATAGATTTGGGATTAAAACCCACACCATTATCAAAAATAATAATATTAAGCTTATCGTCCACCTTTTCAAGTATTACACCTGCAGTTTTTGAATTTGAGTGTTTCAACACATTATTCAAGGCTTCCTGAACTATCCTGAAAACCGTAAGAGCTATTACAGGCTTTGTGGTTTCATCAATTCCCCGGTATTTGAAAGTCACATTAATTCCCGTAGTCTCCTTAAAGGAAACCACATATCTTTCCAAAGTCGGAAGCAAACCAAGATCATCCAGAGCCATGGGCCTGAGGTTGTAAATTATTCTGCGGACCTCCTGCAGGCTGTCTCTCATAACCTTTCTCAGATTCTGCAACTCGATCTTTGCCTCCGTCATGTTTATATCCATCATTTTTTCACATATTTCGGCTTTAATTACAGCATTTGACATGGATTGTGCAGGTCCGTCGTGTATCTCACGTGCAACCCGCTTGCGCTCATCCTCCTGGGCCTCAATTATTCGAAGTCCAAGGAACTGTTTTTGCTGCAGATTGCTTAACTGTTCACCTACACCCTTTAAATCACTGCTAAGATACTCAAGAGCTATTCCAACATGTCCTATAAGATTATCCGCTCTCTCAAGCGTTTTCATGGAATCCCTTATTCTTATTTCAAGATCGTTTCTTCTTTTGATCAGATAACTTTCCTGCTCCCGCCTGACAGCAAGCTTTACTCGCAAATCATCTGCCGATTGGTAAGCCTTCGCCAGATCATCCTGGCTATGCCTTTGAAAATTTTGATTGACATCATATAACCTTTTTTTACTGACCTTTAAACCATGTTCCAGATTTTCAATTTCGTTCAGACTCTCTGCCACCTGCATTTTCAACGTGGCAAGCTCTTCCTGAAGTCTTGAGCATTCCTTACGCGAATTTTCTGCAATTTCAATGATTTCTTTTTTCCCCGAATCAAGAGCCTTAATTGTCTTATTAATTATCTCATCCATCTGAACTGCATTATGCTTGTAATTCGGCATTTTTCCACCTGTTTCCCATATGATATTGTCGGTTTATAAAGAATATTTTATTTTAATCTCATATTTGGCAAAACATTCTAAAAACTATATAGGATTATTTTAACCAATATATCCCGCGGCTACAATAGTGGCTTTTATTTTTGTTGAAAATGACTAAAATTGATAACTTAATTACATTTTTCTCCACAGAACATGTTACAATATTTTAATCGTAATTACCAGCCTTTAACTAAATACTTTTTTAAAATATTTTTAAAAATTACATTTAAAAGGATAATTTAACATACAAAAAAAGACTTCCACAATGTAGAAGTCTTCTGGTCAGACTGTCCGAAAAGTAACCACACCAGCACCTTTAAAAGCCGCTATGATATAATTTATTGTATCAAGTTTGAGTGCAGGTGGTGCTTAATATGAAATATATCAAAGGGCAAGAGAAATCACAGTTG
>NZ_MZGX01000038.1 GCF_002051585.1 Ruminiclostridium hungatei
TCTTTTCAGACATGTTCCTAAGCCTCCTTTGGTAATTGGTTTGTGGTGAATTAATTTTACCAAACGGCTTTGGGCATGTCTATTTTTTACCCCTTATTCAATTTGCGCAATTTATTGTACCTTATCTTAATATGTGGTAATATATACTATACTTTTGCTGACTTAATGGAGGGATACATGAACTTTTTTAAGTATTATTCCCATATTACCAAATTAGTGGTTGGAATAATAGCGATACCCCTGTTTCTCTATGGTATATATAAAGAAGCTGCCAGCTTTTTGTATTTAAGCTTTATTATGGGAGTTGTTATTTTACTGCTGGATTTAGTGGATTTTGGTATTTTTATACTGAGAAGGAATGCAAAAGCCAAGAAGGTTATAAGTAAATATACTGGACTTTACAATATACATAGACAACTTTCATACCCCGGAAGCGAAAGAAATGCTTTAAAAACTTTTAAGCTGCTGGTGGAAAAGCAAAATGAACTTGAGGTTTTGAGAGTTACTTCTGAAAAATTTAATTCGACAATAGATATGGGACATATAGTTGAGTATGTTTTTGACGTTTTCACGAAATTTACCGGTTGTGACAGATGTCTGATCTGTTTTAAAGATATAAATTCTCCGGAAATATATTGCAAATTTGAGCTGGGGAATTCTTTCAATGAAGTTGGAAAACTGTTTGACACTGATTCTGTAGTTACAAAATGCTTCACATCAAATTCCATTGTAGTCAATACCAATATATTTATAAGAAGAAGGGGAATATACGGAGATAAGCTTGCAATTCCCCTGAGCATATCCGATGAACAGTTAGGTGTGATTTTTATAGAAACACCGGTTAAAAATTCTTTTAAAAAAGTCAATTTATCATTTTTGAAGAGTATCGCAAATTATGCTGCTGTTGCTATGAACAAGTCACAGCTTTTTAACGACGTATATAATCAGAAGCAGGAAATCGAAGCCCTTTATGAGGAAACAGCCGCAGTAAACGACAATTTGAACGACAATATAAATAATTTGAATTATGCCAAGGAAGAGCTGAGATTGAAAAACGAGGAACTGTTGAGGTACTCGGACAGCTTGAATACAGGATATATTCAGACAGTGATGTCCCTGGTAAATGCAATTGAGGCTAAGGACTCGTATACAAGCGGGCATTGCCAGAGAGTAATGGAAATCTCCTGTGAAATAGCCGCAAACCTGAATCTTGATGAGGATGTCATCCAGGATTTAAGGTACGCTGCCATTTTGCATGATATTGGGAAAATAGGCATATCTGCGGCTATCTTAAATAAAACTGACAAGCTTACCGACCAGGAATATGAGGAAATCAAGAAGCATCCGCAGATTTCCTACAATATTCTGAAGAATGTCGAGTTTTTAGGCAGGGGCCTGGATGCCATACTGGAGCACCATGAAAAATACAACGGCAGCGGATATCCAAACAACCTGAAGGGTGAAGAAATCAGCTTATTGGGCAGAATACTATGTATAGCCGATGCTTTTGATGCTATGACCAGTGACAGAACATACCGTAAGGGAATGACCATGGAACTTGCCATAAATGAAATAGAACGCTGCAAAGGAATTCAGTTTGATCCGGAAATTTCGGATGTATTCATAAAAATGATAAGAGAATTAGTCTAGGTAAATATTTGGAGGTAATAAGTGAAATCTGATCATACAAAGCTCAATATCCTATTTGTTTCAGCGGAAGTGGACCCATTTGCAAAAACCGGCGGATTAGCGGATGTAGCAGGTTCCTTGCCAAAGGAATTGTCCCTGCTTGGACACGATGTCAGAGTTGTAATGCCACGATATGGCTTTATAAACCAGGAAATGAAGTATGTCTGTGATTTTCCTGTGGAGCTGGGCAGCAGGAGGGAAACCTGCGTAATAAAGCAAGGCAGCATTTCAGACAGTGAAGAAAGGCATATACCTGTATATTTTATTGAGAATCATCACTATTTTAACAGAGAGGGCATCTATTGCTATCAGGATGATGCCCAGAGATTTATCCTGATGTGCAAAGCAGCACTGGAGATGGTTCAATATATTGATTTCAAGCCTGATATTATTCATTGCAATGACTGGCACACAGGGCCTATATGTCTGCTGCTCAAGGAAAAATACTGTAAAATGGAAGAATATAGCCATATAGCAACGGTCTATACCATTCACAACCTGGAATATCAGGGAAACTTCGGACCGGAGGTGACGGAATACTTAAACCTTGAGGAGGGTTATTTCACTCCTGATAAGGCGGAATTCTACGGAATGTTCAGTTTTATGAAGTGCGGACTGGTATTTTCGGATATTATCAACACGGTCAGCAAGCAATATGCAAGGGAGATACTGACCTCTTCTTACGGTGAAAGGATGGAAGGCGTGCTTGCCCGCAGGAAAAGCGACTTGTTTGGGATAGTTAACGGTATTTCATATGAGGAGTTTGATCCCGGAAAAGACAAATGTCTTCATGTCAACTATGGTAAATCAAACTTCCGGTTAAAAACTGAAAATAAGGCAGCTTTGCAAAAGGAACTGGGTCTTGAAGCGGGTACAGCTCCATTGCTTGGTGTGGTCACCAGACTGACGGGACAAAAAGGTCTTGAGCTTCTCCTTGGCTGCATTGAAGAGCTTATAGAAAAGGAAAATGTACAGTTGGCTGTTTTGGGACTGGGTGATGAATATTACTATGAAAATTTTTCCCGGCTGAAGGTGAAATACCCCAAAAATGTTGCAGCAGTATATGAGTTTGATACAGAGCTTGCAAAAAGGATATATTCCGGCTGCGACATGTTTTTGATGCCGTCCAGGTTTGAACCCTGCGGCCTTGGACAGATAATAAGCCTCAGGTACGGCACAATTCCAGTGGTCAGAGCCACAGGAGGGCTGGCAGAAACCATAATCGACTATGATATGGATAACAGGCAGGGCAACGGTTTTTCTTTTGAAGAGTATTCTGTCAGAGAATTCAAAAAAACATTGGAACGGGCGTTGGAGGTTTTCCGCAATGAGCCTGAGACCTGGAAGCGTTTGATAGAGAGGGCCCTTGACTCTGAATTTTCCTGGAAGCAACCTTGCAAAGCTTATTTGGAATTGTATTATCTTGCTGTTGGCAGAAAGGGAGAAAAAGGTTGCATAGAATGAATAAAAAGGACAAAGTTATAAAGATACTTGAAATATTTGACCAGCTTTACCCCGAAGCCGAGTGTTCCCTGGAATACTGGACTCCTTTGCAATTGCTCATATCTACCCAGTTGGCCGCTCAGTGCACGGATGCAAGGGTTAACATTGTTTCACAGGAGCTGTATAAAAAATACAGGGGGGTGGAGGATTTTGCAAATGCAGATCTGGCAGAGCTGGAACAGGACATAAAGCCTACGGGCTTTTATAGAAATAAGGCAAAGAATATTATTGCCTGCTGCAGACAGTTGCTTGAGAAGCACAATGGCAAAATTCCCGACAATATGGAAGACCTTCTTAAGCTGCCGGGTGTTGGGAGAAAGACTGCAAATCTTGTGCTGTTTGAGATTTACGGCATCCAGGGTGTCGTAGTGGATACACATGCCAAAAGATTGACAAACCATATTGGGCTCACTAAAAATCAGGACCCTGAAAAGATAGAATATGATTTGCAAAAAATCGTGCCAAAGGATAGATGGGCTGATTTTTGCCATAAGCTTGTATTTCACGGAAGAGCAGTTTGCAACGCCAGAAAGCCTGATTGTGAAAATTGTAAGATAAGCAGCTTTTGTGATTACTATAATAAGAAATAAGGTTAAAAACTACTATTAAAGTGGGGATGGGAATGCCAAATAAACCTAAACAAGTGAAAAAGGTAGCTACAAAAGAGAGCTATAATCCCGATGAACTCATATTTGCTTTAGATATAGGCACCAGGTCTGTTGTCGGTATAGTCGGATTCTACGAAAATGAATATTTCAAGGTGGTAGCGGCAGAGGTATACGAGCACAAAAGCCGTGCCATGCTGGACGGCCAGATTCATGACGTAGGCAAGGTGGCGGAGGTTGTAGGCGAAGTCAAGGCCCGGCTTGAGGCCGCCTTGGAGCTGAAGCTGACAAAAGTTGCTATTGCTGCTGCGGGAAGAGTTTTAAAAACCAGCCAGGCCAGGCTGGAATATGAAATTGAGCAGGGAAGAGAAATAACTGCGGATATTGTGGGCAGCATGGAGGTTGATGCAATTCAGAATGCACAGGTTCAGCTTGACAGCCAATTATCCGGTGAAGAAAAAGTGCCCTTTTATTGTGTAGGCTACAGTGTAATCAACTATTACCTGAACGGATATGTGATTTCATCACTTATCGGGCATAAGGGCAAAAAAATAGGTGTTGAGGTTTTGGCTACCTTTTTGCCCCATGTGGTAGTGGACAGCCTGTATACTGTTATGGAGAAGGTGGGCCTTAAAGTAGCCGGTCTCACACTGGAGCCTATTGCAGCCATAAGTGTTACCATACCCAAAGATTTAAGACTGCTCAATCTGGTATTGGTCGATATTGGTGCAGGCACGTCCGATATAGCAATCACCAAGGATGGATCGGTTGTTGCATACGGAATGGTTCCCATTGCAGGTGATGAAATAACTGAAAAAATAGCCCAGGAATATCTCGTAGACTTTAACACTGCAGAAAAAATAAAGCTGGCAATAACTGCTGGCAATGGTTCCATAAAATATACCGATATTTTAGGAAAGAAGAGGGAAATAAGCAGCAAGCAAGCTCTGGAAGTACTTCAGCCTTCTATTGATCTGCTTGCCTTCAGCATTGGTGACAAAATTATGGAATTCAATCAGAAGGCGCCCAATGCTGTGTTTCTCATCGGAGGAGGCAGCCAGGTGCCAGGGCTTACGGGAAAGATTGCCGAAAGATTGGGTATGAATCCTGAAAGAGTTGCTGTACGTGGCAGAGATGTGATACAAAACATAAAAACAAAAATCAAGAAATTGTCCGGCCCAGAGTCAATAACACCTTTTGGAATCGCAATGATGGCCTATTCTACTAAAGGGCAGGATTTTTTGTCGGTAACGGTAAACGGAGAAAAAATACAACTGCTGAACTCAAAAAAATTAACGGTTGCCGATGCACTTATATTGGTTGGTTATGATGCGGACAAACTGATAGGAAGGTCTGGAAAATCGTTAAAGTTCACGTTAAATGGAAACCCTTTATTCATAAAGGGGGAGCATGGTATGGCTGCGGAGATACTTGTAAACAACTCTCCTGCCAGTCTTGAAACAAGTATAGGTGTGGGGGACAGTATTACTGTAAATCCGGCAGTTAACGGGCGGAATGCTGAAAAGAATACAAGTGATTACACAGTAAATCCGGATGGACTGGTTATATTTTTAAATGATGATAATCTGAAGCTTGTGCCTCAGATTACGGTAAACGGGGAACAGAAAAGCACCCACTGCCGGATAAGTGACGGTGACAATATAATAATCCGGGAAATTTACAAGCTTGGTCAACTGCTTACGGAATTTAACCTGGATATAGACGGGGGCAGACTTGAGGTTAATGGCCGGCAGTTGGATTTGGAATACAGCCTTGAACAAAATGATCGCATATGGCTTATAAAGGAGGAGACCCCGTCCCAGGCCTTGCCTGATGCCAGTGACAGCAGTCCCGGTTCCAGTGACAGCAGTCCCGGTTTCTCGGATATTAGCGCTGTGCCGGTAGAGGAAGCCGGGTTTGCAATAACTGTAAATGGTGAAAAGGTGAGACTGGAAGACGGAAAACAATATATTTTTGTTGATGTTTTCAGCTATATAAATTTTGATTTGACGGCACCAAAGGGGAATATTGTACTTAAGTTGAACGGAAGAGTTGCAAATTTTACCGACAGCGTAATGCCGGGAGATATAATAGATATATACTGGGAGAAATTTAAAATTTAGTGTTGTGAATGTTTTACTTCCGGCTGAACGTGGAGGAACTATGAATAAGCTTCAAAGATTTGAAAAGGTTTTGGTTGACCTTTGTTGGGTAGTTATTGTATTATTGATAACCGGCTATGTTATCAGGGATATTTTTAATATTGAGTCCATTCTTTTGATAAAGCAGGGCTTAACCTTGAACATTGCCATACTGGTGCTATTTTTGTTCAATGTTATTAAAACAACCTTTGTCAACAATACGGCCCTATACTCTGAAAAGGTTTTTGTCATATTCAGATATATAGAAGTAGGCGTTTTATCCCTATTCACAATGAACATTTACATTGGGATAGAGTCTGCGGTTATACTGATTCCGCTTGTCTTTTTGACACTGCACAAAGGCTTTAAGGCCGGGTTACTGCTTTCAGCCTATAGTGCCTTGTTTAAAACAGGCTATCTTTTATGTGATTTCTTCTGGTTCAAGCACTCAGGGCTGACCATTGGACTTATGTCCTACAATCTGTTCAAGATAATTTGCATGTATTTTGTGCTTGTTGCTATTATTAAAATCAGCCTGGCCGTATATAACAGCAGTATAAAAAATGAAGTTGAGAATGCAAGGCTTGTTATCGAACTGGGTGAAAAGTATGAACAGCTTGAAGTGGCACAGGAGGAGATCAAAAATCAATATGACAGGCTCATGGAAACAAACCGTAAGCTTCAGGATACCAATCGGCGCCTTACATCCAGCATTGCTGAGTTTTATACCCTTCAGCAAATTAGTGAGGCCATTGGGTCCATACTTGATATAAACGACCTTTTGAACTTTGTAAATGATGTAATCATAGGCGTAATGGGAGTAAATTATTCAACCATAGTTTTGCTGGATCACAGGGAGGGCAGGCTGAAGGTGCACTTCACAAATATTCAGAATAAAAAGGATCTGGCAATTCTGAATGATAACATAAATTGCAAGCTGCTCCTTGATATGCTGGAAAATGAAAAGCCTATAATGGAGAATGCCGTAATACCTGAAAAATTTGATTTTATCAGATCCAGGGAGGTTGGGTCATTTATTTGCCTGCCCCTGAGCTCAAAGTCCAGAAAATTCGGACTTACACTCATAGAGCACAAGAACAGCAATACCTTTGATGAGGACAACCTGCGCCTTTTAACTACCATTGGAAAGCAGGTCAGTATGGCTATAGAAAATGCAGAATTATATGCAAATCTCCAGGAACTGGCAACCATTGACGGGCTTACGGGAGTTTACAACAGGGTCTATTTCCATAAAAAGTTCGAGGAAGAGTTCAATGCTGCCAGGACACTTGGTTACGATCTGGCTCTTGTCATACTGGATATTGACAAGTTTAAGAAGTTCAACGATACATACGGACACCTGTTTGGGGATGTAGTGCTTAAAAGTGTTGCACAGACAGTGAAGAACAACATCAAGTCCACCGACACAATTGCCAGGTTTGGAGGTGAAGAATTTGTTATAATACTCCCTCGCATGTCTGCCAGGGATGCCTATGAGAAAGTGGAGGAGCTAAGGATTAAAATAGCAAATAACATTATAAAAGACAATGTGATTCTGGCTTCTGTTACTGCAAGCTTCGGAATATCAAGCTTCCCTGATATCTCAGCCAATCAGATGGAACTTATAAGGGATGCGGACAATGCACTGTACAATGCCAAGGAAAACGGAAGAAATTGCGTTAAACTGGCTGAAGCTTCCGATAAGTCAAGGCTTTAATCAGCTTACTTAATCAGCTTACCCTGAAGGATTCAACCATTTTCCAGAACATGTCATAATCATTTTGACCATAGTTCTTTTCAGGAATATAGAAACTGATTCTGTAAAACTTTGAGCCTTTTGTGAGAAAGACCTCAAGGTTTTTGTATTTTTCATTGGCACTTTCCATGGTGTACTCCCAAAAGTAGCCGTCCAGATCGTTTATAGTGATTTTCCTGGAGGTGAAATTAATAAATTCATTCATTGCCGCCTCCTGGGAGGCTTCAAGGAATTTTTCCAGAGAATAGGGCATGCTCCATACCTGCACAAAGCCGTAAAACTTCTTATCCTCTTTATTCTGAAAATCTATATGATAAAGTATCTCACTGCCCTGAAAGACCTGCTGATCCAGCTTGAACAGTGACGGATAGCTGAACTGAAAGCCTTCTTCCTGCGATTTGAAATCCACAAAATTCTTATAGCTGCTGTTGCTTGCCTGTATGTAAGGAGAGGAATCCCCGTATTTGGAATAAAGATTCCTGATTCTCATGTTGGCAGGATATGACAGGGATATATTGCTGTTGACACATAGTGTATATTTTACACTGCTGTCATAAATAGAACTCGCCCCTATAAGAAATAAGACCCATAAAAGAATAATTGCTGTGATTACCAGCAATTTCCGCCTGTAGTTGGTAACAATAATTACATTCATGGACAATTCTCCCGCTGTCATTGATAATACTTGTACTATATATTTATTCAGCGTGTATGAAAAATAGACAGTTAAAGCAAAGAATTTTTTAATAATTATCACGAAAACAAAATTTGAAGAATATGATATTTAGTGAGGAGCCATTTTGGGGGGAGTGTAAGGTTAATGAAAATAGTAGTTGTTAAGATGCCAAAATTTTTGGGGAACATATTAAAAAGGGTTTTTAAAATAGGTTAGGGTTACGATGGGTTGTAAATAGACAATTCCAGCTATTGGACGAGAAATATTAAGCAACAATTACGAACAAAGCCTTCAGGAAGTAAAGATAAAAAAATAAAAAAGCGTATAAACGCTTTTTTATTTTAAATGATTAACGTAATCAAATTAGATAGCTCTGGTAACTTTGTTTGAACGAAGACACCTTGTGCATATGTTAATTGATTTTGGTGTGCCATTATCAATTATCTTTATTTTTCTTACATTAGGTTTCCATGTACGGCTAGTAGCATTTAACGCATGGCTCCTATTGTTTCCAAAAGTAGTTGCTTTACTGCATACTTCACACTTTGCCATATATAACACCTCCTTTAATTATTGGAGAATTTTTCTTTCTCATAAATCGGCATCAAAGCAATAATTATTTTAACACAACAATACCCAAGAAACAAGCTTTTTCATGTAAAAACTCATAAATTTATTAAATAAATTCCATGCTTTAAAGCTGTCAATTATTTTAAAGCAATTAATCAAAGTGCAGACCGGTAAAAGCACATATCTCTCAAATGTCAATAAAAATCTATAAATTCCTAAAAAAAATGTGAAAAATATCGAAAAATCTAAAAAGTATTGAAAATTGCTATTTCTATCCATAAAACTTACCGATATATTTCTATGATACTAAAGAAAAGGGAGTGAATCTATGAAACTATCAGTTAAAATAGCAATTTATGTGGGGACTCTGATTGTAGTGATAGCTTTAGGTTTGGGAATTTTGACCTCGTTTTTTAGCAGTGAAGCCCTTTACAACAAGGTTGAATCAAATTTGGTGCAGTTGGGAAATGAAGAATCGAAATACATTGATTTCAAAATTGTTTCCAAAATTCAAATACTCCAGGAGGTTGCCAATCAAAGCGAGGTGACCGGCATGGAATGGGATAAACAGAAAAATGCTCTCAAGGATACTGTGGAAAGGCTCGGTTATCTGGATTTGGCTGTGGTTTTGCCGTCGGGGGATGCCAGCTATATAGTAAGCGGAGACAAATCGAATCTTGGAGACAGGGATTATGTAAAGAAAGCATTAAGCGGTGAGGGCTGTGTATCCAATGTCCTCATAAGCAAGGTGACCGGAGAAGCGGTACTTATGTATGCAGTTCCGATTTATAACGGCAGCAAGGTGGTGGGTGCTCTTGTAGGACGAACCGACGGCAATTCTCTTAACACATTTACAGATGAAATTAAATATGGTAAGCATGATATGGCCTTTATCCTGGGAAAAGATTCAACTTTTTATTCTTACCCGGAAAAGGATTTTGTATTGAAGCAGGTCAATATATTTAAAGCGGCGGAGTCGGACAGTTCCTTTTCAAATCTGGCCGGCCAATTGAAGAAGGTGGGCCTGGAGAAGCAAGCAGCCATAGAATATTCCTTTAAGGGAACAAAATATATAGCTGAATTGACGCCTATAAAATCAACCGGCTGGATACTGTGTACTGCTGTGGAAAGACAGGAGGTAACCGATTCTGTAAACAACCTTGTGATTGCCATAATTGTTGCCAGCTTGATATTTGTGATTATCGGAATAGTCTCCTCCACTCTGTTGAGCGTTTCCATCAGCAGGCCGGTGGTTACGGTTTCAAAGAAGCTTAATGATTTGGCAAATTATGATTTTGAAGGAAAAGATGAGGTTTTAGTGAAGTATTCCGGAAGGAAGGATGAAATAGGACAGATTAACAAAAGCCTTCTGACTATGGAGGATAACTTGCTGAGCCTCATAAGAAGGATATCGGATATTTCAAACCGTGTTGCAGATTCCTCGGGAGAGGTAAATCAGGCCACCCGGTCCATTGTTCAAGTGTCGGAGCAGGCCTCGGTAAGCATAAATGAAATAGCCAGGGGTGCTTATGAACAGGCAAAGGATACCGAGCAGGGCTCCAGCAATATGCACAATCTCAGTGAGTTCATAATAAATGACAATAAAAACAGAGAGCTTTTAAGCGAGACGGCTGTAAATGCAGATAAGCTGAAGGAAGAGGGCTTGAGTACGGTCAATTTGCTTATGGAAAAAACCAAAATTACAAATACCGCCACCAATGAAATACAGAAGGTTATTGCTGAAACCCAGGAGAGTTCTCAAAAGATCCAGATAGCAAGCCAGATGATTGAAAAAATCACACAGCAGACAAATCTTCTGGCTCTGAACGCATCCATTGAGGCCGCCAGAGCCGGAGAGGCCGGAAGGGGCTTTGCTGTTGTGGCAGAAGAGATAGGAAAGCTTGCCGAGCAGTCCACCAGCTTCACACAGCAAATCAATAATGTCATAAAGGAGCTTACCCAGAAGATAGAGTTTACCGTAAGAACCATTTCAGAAGTGGATAGAACCATTATGGCCCAAACAGAAATGGTGGGTGAGACCAAGGAAAAATTTGATGGAATAGCAGAAGCCATTAGCAAAATGAGATCTGTTATAGATGACTTGAGCGCATCGGGAAATGAAATGGAGAGCAAAAAGGATGAAATGGTACAGATTTTAGGCAACCTCTCCGCAATATCCCAGGAGAATGCGGCAGCTACCCAGGAGACACTGGCTACTGTGGAATCTCAGACCTCCAGCATTTCAAGAATTGCCGATATAAGCAGTGAACTGGCTGAGCTTGCAAGAGAAATCAAAGAAAACATAAACAGGTTTAAATTTAACTGACGTGTAACTCCACGGGCTTTTTAAGTATTTAAAACAGGAATTCCGAATATGACTTACCGGATTCCTGTTTTTTTACCGGTTTTATTTTAACTATGGATTTTGTAACCGCAAGCTTTTATGATAGAATTAGATGATAGTTGAATACCGATGGCTGTTACTTTGGAGGTTTGGCTTGAAACCTATAGCTTTTGACGAACTTAAAAATAAATCCATAAAATTTATAAAGGGTGTTGGAGAATCCAGAAGGTCACTTTTTGAAAAGCTTGACATTAATTCTGTATTTGATTTGCTGACCTATTATCCCAGAGAATATGAGGATAGGAGTAAAATAAAAAACATTGCTGATTTGGAGAATGGAGAAAACTGTTCTTTTGAAGGAACCATAGTCTCAAATGTGAATGAAGCAAGGCCCAGAAGAGGTATGGTCATATCACGGGTAACGGTGCAGGACAGCACCGGCAGAATTACCGCCCTGTGGTTCAATCAGCAATATGTCAGGAAGGCCTTGCTGCTGGGAGAAAATTATATTTTTTTCGGCAGGATAGAACGTAAGCTGAACAAGCTTCAAATAGTTAATCCTGTTTTTGAAGCCGGCAGCAGCGAGGTTATGAAAAAAAGCCTAAAAATATTACCTGTATATTCTGCCACCAGAAATCTGGGGCAGAATGTCATCAGAACAATAATGCAGGAGGCGGTAAGGACTCTGGACAATGTTCAGCTTGAAGATATGCTGCCGGAGGATATCAGGAGCAGGCACAAACTTGCAGGCCTTAAGGAAAGCATAAGACAGATTCACTTCCCCGGGTCGGCTGAGAAAATGCAGGAGGCCAGGTACAGACTTGTGTTTGAAGAGCTTTTCATGCTGCAACTGGGCCTGTTGAATTATAAAAGTCTGGCTGTACACAAGGGCAGGGGGATTCAATTCGGAAAGCCCCGGGAAATGGAAGCTTTTATAACCTTTCTGCCTTTTAAGCTCACAACTGCACAGCAGAGGGTTTTGGAAGAAGTGGAACAGGATATGGAAAGTGAAAATGTTATGAACCGGCTTGTGCAGGGAGATGTGGGTTCAGGAAAAACCATTATAGCCGTAATTGCATTGTTCAAGGCTGTCAAGTGCGGCTACCAGGGGGCTTTGATGGTTCCCACGGAGATACTGGCCGAGCAGCATTTCAAGTCCATAAAGCCGCTGTTTCAAGAGTATGGCATAGCCTTGGAACTGCTGTCCAGCAGCCTTCCAAAAAAGCAGAAGCAGGGGATTTTTGACGGTCTGAGGGAGGGCCGTATAAAGGTTGTGGTTGGAACACATGCTCTTCTGGAAAACACCGTGGAGTTTCAAAAACTGGGACTGGTGGTTACAGACGAACAGCACCGGTTTGGTGTCCGGCAAAGGACCATACTTGCAGAAAAGGGGCAGAACCCGGATGTGCTTGTTATGACCGCTACTCCCATACCAAGAACACTGGCACTGATACTTTACGGAGACCTGGATATATCTGTGATTGACCAGTTGCCTCCCGGGAGAAAGCCCATAAAGACCTATTCTGTAAATGAGGCGATGAGGGAGAGAATAAATAATTTCATAAGGGAAAAGGTTATGGAAGGCAGACAGGTATACATTGTCTGCCCGCTTGTTGAGGAGTCCGAAGAAATAGAAGCCAAATCAGCGGTAGTTACGGCTGAGGACATAAGCAATAATGTTTTCCGGGATTTGAAGGTAGGCATTATTCACGGCAAAATGAAGTCGGCGGAAAAAGATGCTGTTATGAAAAGCTTTGCAGCAGGTGAAATCAGCATTCTGGTATCAACCACTATAATCGAGGTGGGAGTGAATGTTCCCAATGCCACACTTATGGTTGTGGAAAACGCTGAAAGGTTTGGACTTGCACAGCTTCACCAACTGCGTGGAAGAGTGGGCAGAGGCGGCGAGCAATCCTACTGTGTCCTTTTTAACCAGTCAAAATCCCAGGTTTCGCGGGAGAGAATGAAGATAATGTCACAATCAAATGACGGTTTCGTTATATCCGAGAAGGATTTGGAAATCAGAGGCCCCGGAGATTTTTTCGGCACCAAGCAGCACGGACTGCCTGAACTGAAAATTGCAAACCTGTATAGAGATATTGAAGTGCTGAAGCTGGCGCAGAACAGTGCAAGGGAGCTATTGGAGACCGATCCCGGCCTGCGGGGCAATTTAAGGCTTAAGCAGTATCTTTCCGGATATTTTGGAGAGAAGGTAACATTATCCTAGCCGGCAAATGGATAATATAAAATAGGACTATAACTTTACACGGGAGGGATTGACATATTACGGGTAATAACAGGAAGTGCGAAGGGTTTGAAGCTTCATACCCTTGAAGGTATGGGTACAAGGCCTACAACAGACAGAGTCAGGGAAAACCTGTTTAATATTCTTGCACCTTATATTGAAAACTCAAAGGTCCTGGATCTTTTTGCAGGATCAGGGAGCCTGGGAATAGAGGCGCTGAGCCGTGGAGCTCAAAGCGCTGTATTCTCCGACAGCAATGAGAAATGTATTGATATCATCAAGAGAAACCTTCAGCATGTCAAATTATTTGAAAAAGGACAGGTCTTTTTGGGTGAAGCACAACTAATATTAAAAAAACTCTCCCAACATGGTGAAAAGTTTGATATAATTTTCCTAGACCCTCCATATAGAAAAGGCATTATACCTCCTATCCTGCAATTTCTGGAAGAAAATGATGTTTTGGAGGACAGATTTATAATTTCAGCCGAGTCAGACATAGATGATGAACTTCCTGAGAGTACCGGCGGTATGGTTGTATCAAAGGTACAGATATACGGCAAGAGCAAGCTTACTTTTTATAAGAGAAACATATAGATATATATAAAGGATGAGATATTTTGAATACATTTATATACCCTGGAAGCTTTGATCCTGTAACAAATGGTCATATGGACATCATTGAGCGGGCGTCAAAAATATGTGACAAGTTAATTGTAGCAGTACTTATCAGCCATAACAAGCAGCCCCTGTTTACTATGGATGAGCGTGTGGATTTGCTGAAAAGAGCAGTAGGACATTGTAAAAATGTTGAGATAGATTGTTTTTCCGGATTACTGGTGGATTATGTAGCCGAAAAAGAGGCCAGTGTGATTATCAAAGGACTCAGGGCCGTATCCGATTTTGAATATGAACTTCAAATGGCTTTGTTAAATCAGAAAATGGCACCTGACATAGAAACTCTTTTTATGATGTCAAATATAAATTATTCATTTTTGAGTTCCAGCATGGTTAAGGAACTGGCCAGGTACGGAGGAAATATCAAGGGACTTATTCCTGAGTGTATAGAAGAAGACGTTATAAATAAGTTTAAAAAGTAGAAATTTTAAAATAACCCCTTTGCAATATGTGGTGTTGCTGCCACGGGGACATGGAGGTCAATATGGAGATACTTACTATACTGGAAACCCTGGAGGAACTGGTTGAAAGAAGTGCCAGTGTGCCTTTTTCCGGGAAGTGCCTGATAGACAGGGAAGAGGTTTTTGAAATAATAAAAGAGATGAGGATAAAGCTGCCTGATGATATAAAACAGGCCAAATGGGTCAAGGAAGAAAGGCAGAGAATACTGCTTGAGGCTCAGAAAGAAGCTAACGGTATATTGAAGGATGCAGAGAACAAAATAGCATCTCTGGTTGATGAGCATGAAATAACCAAGAAGGCATATGAACAGGCAAATGAAATAATTGCGGGTGCCCAGAAAAATGCCAGAGAAATCAGACTGGGCGCAAGGGAATATGCCGACAGTGTTCTGAACAAAGTGGAAGAGATACTCACCGATGCAACCGATGTTATAAGAACAAACAGGGCAGAATTAAAATAAACTTTTTTTGGAAACCAGGCCGGTAATACATATATACACAACTGAAATGGCTGTCATGATTAAGGCGGCATATAAGATAAACTGCATGGAGTTACCGAATATATTACCCCAACTATACTGAAGGCTGCCGTTGCTGTTTGAGAATACGGGGGATTCCTTTGGAAACCGGCTGCTGAAAAGAAAGTAGCCTATGCAGGTATAAAGGCAGGAAATGATGCCTTGAAGAGCTTTCCCGGCAAGATAGGGTTTAATGCTTATATCGGTGCTGCTTACGATGCTTATGACCTGAGTATGGACCGAAAAGCCTGCCCAGCCAATTATCAGGCTTGCACAGCAAAGCTTTAAAATAAGCCCGGAGGATGAGCTGCTTAAAAGATTTGCTCCGGTGGTTATTTCGAATATTCCGCACAGTACTCCTTCCACAACTTTGGGCCCCGGAACTCCGGCACCAATAAAATCAGGAACCATTCTGCTTACTGTGCCTGTAAGTCCGCATTTAATCATTATATTTATGAGAACTGAAAAGAATATTATAAATCCGCCGATTGTCAGAATCAGCATTACCGAATTTTTTATACAATCTCCAAAAAGAGTCCAGGGATTCATATCTGCATTTCTCATTTTTTTCAATTCTATCTTTATCTTGTTTGCCATTTGTGATTTTGCTTTATGCTTTATACTATTGTTTTTCTTGTAGAATCTGAAAATTAAGCCAACAGACAGACAGGCTGCTATATGGCATATGTAGAGCAGGTAGCCCAGAGAGGGCTGGTTGAACATTCCAACTGCAACGGCGCCCATGATAAACAACGGCCCGGAGTTGTTTGTAAACGTAAGCAGCCTTTCGGCTTCTATCCGGGTAATCATATCCTGCTTTCTCAAATCTGAGGTTATGGAAGCACCTACCGGATAGCCGCTGACAATACCCATGGCAAGGGCAAAGGAACCACAGCCCGGTACATTGAAAACCGGTCTCATGACAGGTTCCAGTATTATTCCGAACAAGCTTACAATTCCTGATTTGTTTAAAAGCTGTGAGGCAACAAAAAAAGGGAATAAGGAGGGAAAAACAACCTCCAGCCAGAGCTTGATACCCTTGGAAGCCGAGCTTACAGCAGTATCTGGATATATTATCAGGGCTGCAATAAAAAGCACAGCCATTATAGGCAGCAGGCTTTTTTTCATATAGGCTGATACGGATTTTTTAAAACTGAGAGTAATCGTTGAAAGCAAAAATATCAAGGATGTAATCCAAAAAAAGTTCAAGCAGGCCTCCACAGTCTGCAAGGCATATGCGGTAATACCTGCAGGCTTTATCCGAGTATTCTTATAAAATATATACGGAGGGAGAGCAGAATATAACTTTAAATTAACTTGCCATATCAAGTAAATTACGGTTCAGACCCCAAATGCCCTGAGACGTCTGCCTTGAGCTGCAAATAGACCTGGTGCAGGGTGCACCAGGTCTATTGTGGTATAAAAGTAAAAGTAGTTTTAACAGACAAATTTTAATTAGAGCACCTTCTGAGTCCAGCCAAAAGCATCTTCCATGTCACCGCTCTGGATTCCGGTGATGGTTTCATATACCTTTGAAGCAACCGGTCCAATCTTGCCTTCATTTACAGTGATGGAGTTTTCATTCCAGTTGAATTCTCCTATAGGAGATATAACGGCTGCGGTACCCGTACCGAAGGCTTCGTCCAGCTTTCCGGCAGCATGTGCGGCATAGAGCTCTTCTATGGATATCCTTCGCTCTGTTACCGGAATGCCGGATTTTTTCAGAAGTTCTATGGTTGACATTCTTGTGATGCCTGGCAGGATTGAGCCTTCCAAAGATGGAGTAATAATCTCTCCGTCAATTTTAAAGAAAACATTCATTGTACCTACTTCTTCAATGTACTTCTTTTCAATACCATCCAGCCAGAGCACCTGTGTGTACCCCGAATGCTTTGCCTCAACCTGTGCCTTCAAGCTGGAAGCATAGTTGGCAACGGTTTTGGCATAGCCAAGTCCGCCTTTTACAGCACGTACATAGTTGCTTTCAACATAGATTTTAACAGGATTTATGCCTTCTTTATAATAAGCTCCCACAGGGGAAAGTATAATTATGAATTTATAGGTGTTGGAGGGTCTGACGCCCAGATACGGGTCGGTGGCAATTATGAAAGGACGAATGTACAGTGAAGTTCCGGGGGCATCAGGTATCCAGTCCACATCAACTTTTACCAATTCCTTAATAGCTTTTACGCCAAAATCAACATCTATTCTTGGTATAACCAGACGGTCATTTGAACTGTTTACCCTTTCCATGTTCTTCTCAGGCCTGAACAGCAGTATTTCTCCCTTGGAGGTTTTATAAGCCTTTAAACCTTCAAAAATAGCCTGGCCATAGTGCAACACCATACAGGACGGGTCCAGCTCCAGCGGGGCATAGGGAACGATTCTGGGATCGTGCCAGCCTTTACCTTCTGTATAATCCATAATAAACATGTGGTCGGTGAAATATTGACCAAAGCCTAAATCGTTTTGATCAGGTTTTTGTTTTGGATTTGTGGTTTTTGTAATAGAAATATTCATTATTTATATTACTCCCTTCAAATTGTTTATTTAAAAGATAATTGATTGTAGTTAGGAACAAAACAACAGCATTGCTCCAAAGAATGATGCAATCAAAAAGAAAATTACTAGATTTATTATGCTACTTTTCAGTTCAAAAGTCTATAGAAAATTACCGATTTAGCATAATAGATTGTTAAATTGGCCTTTTATGTCGGTTAATCAGCCTTTTCCGGTTTTTATGTCCGTTTGTATGCCGTATTTACAGGAATTTTATTTGTTGAAAGTATGTTATAATTCCTTCTGCTGTGGTATATTCTGGTTATGGTAAATATATTTTCAACTAAACAACTAAGCGTATTGGACGCATGAATTGGAGGAATAAATGAATAGCGACAGAATAAGAATCATAACAAGAACGGCAGTATTATTGGCGGTGGTGGTGGTGGTCCAGATAGCGGGGAGGAGCCTTCCCAATAATAATTTTATAGTAGGCCCGCTGGTTAATATGTGTCTGCTTGTAGCTGCCATGACAGCAGGTATTTATGGAGGTGCTGCAATAGCCATACTTTCACCGTTTACCTCGCTTATCAATAATAATGCACCCATAGCTTCCGTCCTGCTTCCCTTTGCTCCTGTTATTGCAATAGCCAATCTGGTTTTTATACTGGTATTTTATTATTTGTATGATAAGAACAAGTACGTTGGACTGGGAGCAGCGGCGGTTTTGAAATTCGGAATACTTTTTCTGGGAATCAGGATATTTCTTCAGATATTCAATTTTCCTAAGTTTACAGAGAAATTATTTCAACTGTTTAGCTGGCCGCAGCTTGTAACCGCACTTATCGGAGGAGTAGCTGCAATTCCGGTCATTTACGGCGTTAGTAAGGCCATAAGAGTAAACAGACAGTAGCTTTTATAAAAAAGCCATCCAATTTCAAGGTTGGCAAAACTATGAAAAAGAACAATGGCAAAGAAAACCGAGAAACCCCCGGAATGCTTTCAACATAGCAACCACGGGGGTTTTTGCATGCTCTGAAGGTCGGCGCCAATAGATGTGAGGCAGGGACGGCAGCATAACATACATATTTACCTGTGAATTGGCTGGTTGTAAATAATAAAAATTGGGTGTTTGTGGTTTGAAAAATGTGATTTATAATACAATTGGATGATGCCAATTTGAAAATGGAGGCTATACATGGAAATTACCGTTAGCAGGAGTTCAAAAACTCCGATGTATCTTCAGATAAAAAATCAGATAGAGGCAATGATAAATTCGGGAAAACTGCCGGCAAACTTTATACTGCCTGCTGAAAGAGCCATGAGTGAAAAGCTTCAGGTCAACAGAAGTACGGTTGTAAAAGCATATATGGAGCTTAAGGCGGAGGGGCTGGTGGAAGCCAGAGTGGGAAGCGGGACGGTTGTACTGCCGTCTCCTGCAAGGGATGGCGTACAGGAAAAAACATATGTTCCGCCGCTGCGGTGGAACCAGCTTGAAAGCAGGAGAGCAGTAAAATCCAATGAACAGACCATAAGCAACATACTGTCGGTATTTGAAAAGGAAAGGGTCATATCCTTTGCATCAGGAGTGGCTTCAGAGGACAGCTATGACCTTGAGCTTTTTAAAAAAATTCAGACTCAACTGCTGGAAAAATACAGGGAAAAAATTTTTATGCCCACTCCTGTTGAGGGCTGTACCGAACTCAAGCATACCATAAAGTCCTACCTCCAGCAAAATGGGATAAATGCAGGCGTAAGGCAAATCATGGTCACATCGGGCTCACAGCAGTCCATTGAGTTTTTTGCGCGGCTGCTGATAGAACCGGGAGATGTGGTGCTGGTGGAGGAACCCACATATATAGGTGCTATTCAGGCTTTTGAAAGCTATGAGGCACGAATTGTAAGCATCCCTATGGATGAGGAAGGCATCAGGCTTGATGTTCTGGAAAACTGTCTGGTGAAATACAGGCCTAAATTCCTTTATACCCAGCCTACCTTTCACAATCCCACAGGGCTGACAATGAGTATGAACAGGAGAAAGGAACTGCTGAGGCTGGCCTATTACTACAATGTTCCGGTAATGGAGGATAATCCCTATGGGGAACTTTATTATGAAGGAGAAAAATTGCCTGCCTTAAAGAGCCTTGACACAAATGATTATGTCATTTATGTCAGCTCATTTTCAAAAACCATATCCTTTAGTCTGAGAGTGGGGTTTGTGGTTGCAGGTGAAAATATCATAAACAGGTTCACCAGATTTAAGCAGATTACGGACATACAGACAAATACCCATTCCCAATACCTGATTCATGAATTTATAGCACAGGGACATTTGAAGGGACATCTTGAGAATTTAAGAAGGATTAACAAAATGAAAAGGGATATGATGGCAGCCCAATTACAGAGGGGCAAAATAGAGGACATGAAGATATATGTACCGGGGGGAGGTTATTTTATCTGGCTGGAGCTTCCGAAGAACATCGTCATGAGTGAGCTGCTGAAGCAGCTTGGGGATGTGGGAGTGGTTATAATGCCGGGGGACGTGTTTTTTCCAAAATTCAATGTGGAAAATAATTATGTCAGGCTGAACTTTTCATATCCAAAGGAACAGGACATTAAAAACGGAGTTGAAAAGCTTATTGAATGTATTGTAAGATGCTCGGAGAATTCAAAAAAACTCAGGCGTCCTGTTGAAACGGTTATAAATCCATATTTGTAATGAAGCGTCTATGGACAGCGGAACGGAGGTTCGAATGTTTGCAAAAAGGACGGAGCTTTTAAAAGCTTCAGAAGTCAGGGAATTGTTAAAACTTACCGGCAAGGCTGAAATCATCTCCTTTGGGGGCGGCCTTCCTGCGGAGGAATCCTTTCCAGTGGAGGAAATGCGGGAAATATGTGATGAAATACTCAGGGACTGCGGGGCAAAGTCCATGCAGTATGCTGTCTCGGAAGGGTATGCAGGTCTCAGGGAAAACATCAGGGAGCTCATGGGACAAAAGGGGATTTATGTAAATAGCGAGGACATATTGATAACCACCGGTTCACAGCAGGGGCTGGATTTAACCGCCAAGGTGTTTCTGGATGAAGGTGATACCGTTTTGTGTGAAAGTCCTACGTATCTGTCTGCCATTAATGCCTTTAAGCCCTTTTACCCCAGGTTTGCCGAGGTTGAAATGGATGAGGACGGTCTTGTGCCTGAAGCTTTAATCAGGAGGCTGGAGGAAAACAGCAGAGTCAAGCTTTTGTACACGGTTCCGGATTACCAGAATCCCACCGGAAGGCGGATGAGCCTTGAGCGCAGAAGGGCTATTGCCGAAATAGCAAATGAATACGATTTTATTATTATTGAAGATAACCCATACAGCGAATTATGCTTTGACAATATAAAGCTGCCTCCCATAAAAAGCTTTGATACTCAGGGCAGAGTGGTATATCTGAGCACCTTTTCAAAAACAGTGTGTCCGGGATACAGGGTGGGATGGGCTTGTGCATCTCCTGGCATAATAAATAAATATGTCCTGTTCAAACAGGGAACAGACATACATACAAACTATTTTGCGCAGATGCAGATAGCCCGTTATCTGGAAAAATATGACATACAGGCACATATCAGAAGTAATGTTCAAATATATAAAAGCAGGAGAGATGCCATGCTTGACACTATTGAAAAGACATTCCCCCGAGAGGTGACATATACCAGGCCTGAGGGCGGCATGTTCCTGTGGGTAACCCTGCCGGAGGAGGTCAATACCAAAGTGCTCCTTAAAAAGTCCTTGAGGAGGGGAGTGGCCTTTGTCCAGGGAAGCGCATTTTTCCCAAACGGAGGCCATGAGAACACTATGAGGTTGAATTTTTCCGGTCTATCGGAAGAGAAGATCATCAAAGGTATCAGTATTCTTGGAGAACTTCTGAAAGAAGAACTCAGCCTGGCATAATGTACATTTGATATAGTTTTGTAAACTTGTTAACCTTGTATTCATACCATGATAGTAAGTAAATAATATCACGAGGTTAATATGATATATCTTGATAATGCCGCCACTTCTTTTCCAAAACCGGAAACAGTATACGCGTCAATGGAAAAATGCATAAGGACATATTGCGCCAACCCCGGCAGGGGCAGCCATTCCATGTCGGTGAAAAGTTCTCTTGCCGTCAACAATACCCGTGAGAGAATTGCGGAGCTTATAAATGTGGAGAATTCTCTTAATATATGCTTTACAAAAAATGCCACTGAAGCACTGAACATAGCTGTTTCCGGCTTGTTAAGGGAAGGTGACCATGTGATTACCACCTGTATGGAGCACAACTCAGTGCTAAGGCCTCTGAAGATTCTGGAAAAATACAAAGGTATAAAGCTTACTGTTATTGACGGTGACGGACTTGGAAGAATAGACCCGTTTATCATAAAAAGGCATATAACCAAAAAGACCAGACTGATTGCATGCACCCTGTCTTCAAATGTTAACGGAATAATCATGCCTTTTGGGGAAATCGGCAGGACGGCACAGAACAACGGTATTCTGTTTCTTCTGGATGCCTCTCAGGGACTGGGCAGCATAGAGGTTGACATGAAAAAAACGTATGCCAGCATGGTTGCCTTTCCTGGTCATAAAGGTCTCCTTGGCCCCCAGGGAACGGGGGGGCTGTATATAGCAGCGGATATAAGACTTAATCCCCTTATGAGCGGCGGTACAGGAAGCAAATCGGAATATTTGCTGCAGCCTGAGCTGCTGCCGGACAAATTTGAAAGCGGAACGCTGAATACGCCGGGAATAGTAGGATTGGGGGCAGGGGTGGAATTTATAGAAAAAACCGGACTGAATGCAATCAGAACCAAAAAAAATGAACTGGTAAGAAGACTTTATGACGGTCTTTCTCAAAACAGGAATATAAAGTTGTACAGTCCGGAAAAGGTGGAAGAAAATTCAGGGATTGTTTCATTTAATGTAAAAGGTGCGGATTCTTCGGAAATATGTACCCTTCTGGATGGAAAATACAGCATAGAATGCCGCTCGGGCCTTCATTGTGCGCCGCTGGCACACAAGCACTTCGGAACCGGAAAGACAGGTATGGTAAGATTAAGTGTAGGATATTTTAACAGTTTGAGTGAAATTGATAATACAATTTCAGCTATCAACCGTATAATATATGAAGTTAATAAAAATTAATCTACAATACGAAGAAATAAAATTAAGTATATTGATTTAAATATTAAAATAATTAATAAATCAATTAAATATTTTTAAAATATTGTAGACAAATTTAACTTCCAGGTGTATAATTTACCTATAAATTAATCTTGGAGGTAGAGGAAAATGGATGATAGATTTAAAAAACTGTTAACAATCATTGGTATGATTTTCTTATTTATAATAGCATTGAGGATTTTAGGATTTGTGTTGAATCTTTTATTCCCAGTGGCTATCATAGGCTTGATCGGTTATATTGTTTTCAGGGTGATAAATAAAAACGGTGCTAAAAAGTACTAAGCTGTTAAAATTTATGTTCATGGGAAATAAATGGCCTTTATTGTAAAATTAGTAAGGGCTGTTTTTTTTATGCCGATATATATTATATAAGACTCAGCGTTTTCATATTACAGGGAGGTGGGTATATGGAAATCAAAAGAGTATCGGCAGTTTATCCGGTGATCAGGGTGACCAGGAGCCAAAAAAAGGATGACAGGTCAGGCAGCAAGGAGAAAAGTGACGGAGAGATGCACAAGGAATTTGAGAAGGCTTTGAATAATAAGAAACAGCAGAAGGAGCAGAAGCGGTAATGATAAAAAATAAACCGTGAGATTTCTACAGAAATCTCACGGTTTATTTGGTCGGAATGACGTGACTTGAACACGCGACCTCTTGCACCCCAAGCAAGCACTCTAGCCAAACTGAGCTACATCCCGATAACGCTCAATCATTATAACACATCAAAAATTTTGTGTAAATACAAATTGTCAAAAATATTTTTAGTTTATCTGAATTCATAAGCTGATTCGTACATTTTACAATTATTGTGCAAACAAACCCTGCAAATGCACAGGTTAATAACAGGTGCATTTGCAGGGTTTGTCAAACAGCCTTTTTCTATCTCAGGTTTTGTTCCTTAACCTTTATAAAGTATTTTCTGGTTTCTGCTGCAACAATGCCGCTGAGAGCTATCAGGGCAATCAGATTGGGGAAGGCCATCATTCCGTTGAAGATATCTGAAATGTTCCAGACAATTTCAATAGCCATGAAGGGTCCCGCAAAAACTGCCAGGATATATAGCCAGCGGTATGCTTTCACTGCCTTCATATTTCCGTTGGTAAGGTATTCCATACAGCGTTCGGCATAATAGTTCCAGCCGATTATGGTAGTAAATGCAAAGAATACAAGGCTCAGCATGAGTATAAAGGAGCCTAACGAGGGCGCAAAACTGAAGCCCGACTCAAATGCATTCTGGGTTACGGCTGCACCCTTGAGGCCAATGTTCCATGAGCCGGTTGTAATAATGCAGAGACCTGTCATAGTACAGATTATTATAGTATCCACAAAGGTTCCCGTCATGGAAACCAGGCCCTGTCGGGCCGGCTCGTGGGTTTTTGCCGCCGCCGCCGCAATAGGCGCACTTCCCAGACCTGATTCGTTTGAGAAAATACCTCGTGCGATACCCTTTTGCATTGCAACAAGCATTGCGCCAAGTGCACCGCCGCCCACGGCTCTCAGTCCGAAAGCGCCTTCAAACACTTCAGCCAGAGCACCAGGAATTGCTTTGGCATTTGCAATAACCACTATAAGTGTTGCCAGCACATAAAAAATTGCCATGAAAGGAACAACTATCTCTGAAACACTGGCGATTCTTTTCAGGCCGCCTATGATGACCAGACCTGCACAAAGCGTCACTGCAATTGCGGTAATTACAATAGTCCAGGAATAATCGGTACCTAAAAGAGAAAGTGTCCATTTATCATTCTTGTCAAAATAATTATGAACCGCGTCCGAAATACCGTTGATTTGAACGAAGGTTCCTATTCCCATTAATCCAGCCGCGGCTCCAAAAAACGCAAAAGCCTTTGCAAGCCATTTCCAGCGCTTACCCATGCCATTTTCTATGTAATAGAATGGTCCTCCTAAAACATGACCGTTACTATCCACAGTACGGAATTTAATAGCCAGAAGTCCTTCCGCATACTTTGTGGCCATACCGAAAAATGCTGCAATCCACATCCAGAACAGCGCTCCCGGGCCGCCGGCTACTATAGCGGTGGCAACACCCACAATATTACCCGTTCCAATCGTGGCTGACAGGGCGGTGCACAGAGCCCCAAAGCTGGATACTTCTCCGGTTCCTCCTTCTTCATTTTTCACCATATACCGCAGGGCGCGGGGAAGATGCCTGACTTGCAGCAGACCGGTACGAGCAGTCATTAAAATTCCTACAAGTAAAACCAGGATAATGAGGGGAAGCCCCCATACGACACCGTCAAACCAGGTGATAAAGTTGTCGATTTTTTCTAACATTCTTTTTGACCAATCCCTTCTTGAATTTTTTGAAAAACAAAAAAGCCAAAACATTTTTTGTTTTGGCCCTCAAAAGAGAAAGACATGAAGCTCTGATAGCTCTGTCCTTTTGCCTGAGAGACCGGAAAAGCAGTACGCCTTTCCTTGCACCTTCGGCGCCCAAAAATGGGACTCTCCAGAGAGCAGCTAAATGATTTAATAAACTGTATTTTACCTCAATAAATTTTTTAAATCACTAAACTCGCAATAATTAATTTAACATAATATAATGGGCATGGCAAAAGTATTTTTTTGTACTGTGTGAATTTTGGCATATTTGCTGAAAATGTGAGGCTTGTTCAGTGCATTATGTCTGAAAATTCACCACAAATAAGATTTTAGATTTGAGAATGCAGCGATTTTACAGTATAATAACTGTATGCTGTAAGTAATATTTAAGTAATCTATGGCAAACATAAGGAGAAGAGTATGCTGAATGTATTGGCTGTGGGCTGCGGAGGTTTCATTGGAACAATTTCCAGATATTTGCTGTCAACACTTGTAAACAGGATAAACCCCGTGAATTTTCCTGTTTCTACTTTAATAATAAATGTAATAGGCTCTTTTTTGATCGGAATGGTGACACAGTTGTTCTCAAACCTGTATCCCCACAATAAAAGATTGCTGCTCTTTTTAACTACCGGCATTCTGGGAGGGTTCACAACCTTCTCAACCTTCAGCCTTGAAACAGTCAATCTTTATCAGAATGGAAACACACTTTTTGCCGTACTGAACGTGGTATTAAGCATTGCCTTCTGTTTGTCCGGTACTGTACTGGGCAAGCTGCTGGCCGCATAAAACGTATTTTTACTTTGCCTGATTTCTACAGCATATTGACGGCATCACTCAAAAGTTTTCCTACAGGCTGGTGAAATACCATATCTGCCTTTGCATCATAAGGCGTGGAGCTTTTATTTATCAAAATGAGCTTGTTTCCTTTAAAATAGTTGATAAGACCTGCCGCAGGATATACTACCAGCGACGTACCTCCGATAATTAATATTTCTGCCTTGCTGATGGCTGTTATTGCGCTGTTTACCACTATGTCATCAAGTACCTCTTCGTATAAAACCACATCGGGTTTTACAATTCCGCCGCATTCGGTACATATGGGTATGTCCGGGGAATTTACAATAAAGTCCAGCAGGTAAAGCCTGCGGCAGTTTGTACAGTAATTCCTGTGAATGGAACCATGCAGTTCATATACGGTTTTGCTGCCTGCAAGCTGATGAAGTCCGTCTATGTTCTGAGTAATTACCGCCTTTAGCCTGCCAAGCTGCTCCAGTACCGCCAGAGCTATATGCCCCGGGTTTGGCAAAGCATTTCTGAAAATCATTTTCTCTCTGTAGAAGTTATAGAAATCCTTTGTGTGAGAACAGAAAAAGCTGTGGGAAAGCATTGTTTCAGGAGGGTACGACAGACCCCGGGAGGTCTTGTAGAGTCCATTTTCCGAACGGAAGTCGGCTATGCCCGATTCGGTGCTCACACCTGCTCCTCCAAAAAAGACTATGTTGCTACTTTGTCCGATTATTTCCGATAGGGCTTTTTCATTCATAAAAACATCTCCTGCTCAAATACTTATAAATAAATTATTTATTCAGTGAAGGATAAGTAAGAGTTAAAAAGCTTCCAGTCTTCTTTGCTTCCTTAGCTTACTGCGCTTTTTTCCAGCTTCCCATTCCAGTTTTTCTTCTTCGGTTTCAAGGGTAAGACCCGGAACCTGAACAGGGTGGTCATTTTCGTCCAGTGCCACCAGCACGAGATATGCCCTGTTTATCATATGCCTCATCCCGTCCAGCTTTTCAACATAGGTTGTAACCCTGACCTCCATGGAGGTATTTCCCACGTAAGTGATTTGTCCGGTAAGAAAGATAGTACTGTTTACGTATGCGGCAGCTTTAAATTGGAGGTTGTCAATAGAGGCGGTAGTGACATTGCAGCCTGAGTGACGTCTGGCAACCACAGCCGCAACCACATCGATCCATTCCATGAGCCTTCCTCCAAAAAGCCGGTTAAAGCCGTTTATGTGCTCCGGCATCAGAATTTGTATTTGCTCTGTTCTTGAGTCGGAAACCTTCTTATATATTTTTTTATCCATATTGACCTCCCTGAAGTTGTATATATTCAGCAGCGAAACTATTAATATTATAACTGTTTTTTTAATAAGCATATAATATATATTTGTAGATTCATACCCTTTTTTTCAATATATAATCCGTTTTGCCGGAACATAAATGAATGACCGTGCATTTTTATGCCGGAGCTTTTAAATTAAACTTTTAAAAATTAATGTATAAAATTTGGTTATAAATTTAAAAAGTGTGGTATATTATTTATGATTTATTATGTCATAATAACATTCTTAAGTTAAATCTCAAATTTTTATTTATTCAAGGAGGGTTTCAATGAGCAATTTAAAAGGTACAAAAACAGAAGCTAATTTAATGGCGGCATTTGCCGGCGAATCACAGGCACGTAACAAATATACATATTATGCCTCAAAGGCGAAGAAGGAAGGCTTTGAACAAATAGCGGCCCTTTTTACCGAAACTGCAAACAATGAAAAGGAACATGCAAAAATATGGTTCAAGCTTTTACATGAAGGTATACCCGACACTGCTACCAACCTTAAAGATGCTGCCAGCGGCGAGCACTACGAGTGGACGGATATGTATGCAACCTTTGCAAAAGAAGCAAAGGAAGAGGGTTTCGATAAAATTGCATATCTTTTCGATGCTGTAGGCAAAATTGAGAAAGAACATGAAGAAAGATATCTTGCTTTGCTTAAAAATGTTGAAGGAAATGCAGTATTTATAAAGGGTGAAAAGGTTATCTGGCAATGTGCAAATTGCGGACACATCCATATTGGCGAAAAAGCTCCTGAGGTTTGTCCTGTTTGTGACCATCCCAAGGCTTACTTCCAGATGGTGGCTAAAAACTATTAATCCATCAGAAATATACCAAGGAAAAGTCCGGTTGAAAAATCGGACTTTTTGCTGTTTTATAATTTTATTCGGCACAGGTCGGAAAAGAGGGTAAAATTGAAGAGCTTCAGAATTTTTTTAACTGTTTTTTTACCGCTGCTTGTATTTGGTGTTTTGTATGTAACTGTAGTTTTTAATAACATTCAGGGTTTTGACACAAGTGTTTATTCGGTTGTATCAAAAATGATATCGGAAAAAATGACTTCATTTATGAGGGCGGTTTCTTTTTTTGCATCGGGATTATTTTTGAGCAGCGCATCAGTTGTATTTATACCGGGAATTTTTATTAAAAAGCGGAAGTATTCCTTTTATTCAGCTATTATAATATTAAATATTGCCTTAAGTTCCTTAGTAAATGTGGGGCTTAAGTGGATGATTAACAGGGTCAGACCTGACATACTCCAGTTGACTGAGGTCAGCGGGCTGAGTTTTCCCAGCGGGCACTCCATGGCAGCCGCCTGCTTTTATGGGTTTTTTATCTATTTGTGCTGCAGGTACCTGAAAAGCGGCTATAAAATAGCTGTCACTGCTGTTCTTGCTGCTCTGATATGCCTTATCGGACTGAGCAGGATTTATCTGGGCGTTCATTATGCAAGCGACGTCCTGGGGGGATTTTCCTTTGGTGTGTTCTGGATTGGAGCAATAACCCTGATAATTGAAAAGCTCCAGGAAAAATATGCAAGAGCAGCCGGCAAATAAAATAAAATACTGTGGAGAAAATAAGGTAAAATACTTTTTGAGGTGATGCTTATGAAGCGGATTTTACCTTATTTATTGGCTATAAGCCTGTTAATGAACGGTTTTTTTGCAATACGTCTTATGGATGGTTCAAACAATGCTGTCAAGGTTAACAGCGTACAGGTGACCCAGGCCGATGCAAATCCAAGTATACAGGTCATAGCCAAACGTCCCTATATAAAAAAGGGAGAAGTTGGTGTACTGGCTTTAAAATGCGCTCCTGACAGTAATTGCAAGATTATTTGCAGCTACAGGGTAGGGGGCAGGGATTTTACCACAACCAGGAATATTGTGGCCGGCAGGGACGGAAGTGTCTTATGCACCTGGAAGGTTGATAAAAATACCGACGCCGGAACTTATCAGATAGAGATACTGTGCGGGCAAAACCGCCTGGTAACTAATTATGTAGTGCAGTAATTCCGGCGTTATCTTGAGCGTTCTGGCGGAGCCGGGGCGCTCAAGAACTTTAACCCTTCTCTCAAATGTGCTAGAATTTATACGGTATAAATAAAAGAGAAGGATTGAAACCAATGAAAATTATTGATTTGTCCCAACCTATTCATACAGGAATGCCGGTTTATCCCGGAGATGACAGTGTTATACTTGAACACACCAGTGTTTATAAGGAAGCTCACTACAATAATCACCTGCTTCATACCGGAATGCATGCCGGTACGCATATAGACGGTAAAATGCACCTGCTGGATGTCAGCGAGTATATATCAAGTATGCCGCTGGAGCATTTCTGCGGTACAGGCGGAATAATCCATGCTCAAAACGAAGCTGCTATAGCATTGACGCCGGCTTACGCACAAGCCATAAAAGGTAAAAGTATAGTTTTGATTCACACGGGCATGGACAAATATTACGGGACTGACAGCTACTATACCGGCCATCCTGTCCTGGACATGTCCTTGTGCAGATATCTGGCGGATAATAACATAAGGCTTCTGGGAATTGACATGCCTTCTCCCGACAGGTTTCCTTTCGAAATACACAAATTTTTGCTCAAAAACAACATACTCATCCTTGAAAACCTTACAAACCTGGATAAGTTAAATCAAGAGGATGAATTTGAGGTTATGGCCTTTCCTCTTAAAATAAACGCGGATTCCAGTATGGTCAGAGCAGTGGCCAGATTGACGGTTTAAGCAGTGAAAAAAATTTTAAAATAGTGTTGACAACACCCTGCATAGCTCTTATAATATAAAAGTGTTCGGGAGGTGCAGATGCCCGAAACGCTTGAAAATGCGCCATTAGCTCAGTTGGTAGAGCACCTGACTCTTAATCAGGGTGTCCCGGGTTCGAATCCCTGATGGCGCACCACAATTTGTCTGAAAAGTCCGATTTTGTCGGGCTTTTCGGCGTTTTAAGAATGAAAAACGGTACGAAATTGATGTGAAAAACCAATTTCGGTACCGTTTTTGTTTTTAGACAGGAATATTTTATGGATTACCTCCTACATTGCTTCAATTAACTTCTTTACTCCCACCATATTTATCGCTCTTTTCATATTGTACGCAAGGAAGCTAAGCCCCAGCTCTGCTGTTGCTTTTTCTTT
>NZ_MZGX01000039.1 GCF_002051585.1 Ruminiclostridium hungatei
CATAAAATATTCCTGTCTAAAAACAAAAACGGTACCGAAATTGGTTTTTCACATCAATTTCGTACCGTTTTTCATTCTTAAAACGCCGAAAAGCCCGACAAAATCGGACTTTTCAGACAAATTGTGGCGGAGAAGCGGGGATTCGAACCCCGGCTAGGATTACTCCTACTAACGGTTTAGCAAACCGTCCCCTTCGACCTGCTTGGGTACTTCTCCATTTATTTTAAGCTGACTCCATGGAGCCAGCTTATATTCATTTGGCGGAGAGAGTGAGATTCGAACTCACGGTAGGCTCACACCTACGCCGGTTTTCAAGACCGGTGCCTTAAACCAACTCGACCATCTCTCCAAGTTCGCAGAACTTTGTTATCGCGTCAGCAACGAACTTAATTTTACAATGAATCAGACTATTTGTCAACACTTTAATTGTACAAACTTACATAATTAAGGGTGTAATTATTACCATGGATTTCAATAGTCAAATCAGGTCATTTCAGCCGTCTATTTTTCTTTCTAAGGCTTTCATATCTTTGGTGAAGGAACTTTTAGGACAATTGATCAAAAACTCTCCGATAATCCTTTTGGTGCCTTCAAAATCGGTTGTCTTATAGAATGAATTTGCCATATAGTAGTATGCATCATCAATATAATATTCATTCTTCTTTGAAAATTCTATTGAGCGGGTAAGATTCAATATGGCGGTTGAATAATTTTTCTTTTTATATTCCTTATACCCCTCTCTGTAAAGCAATAGCGAGGCTTTGGAATAGCACTCTTCCGCCAGCTCATTGTACAGCTTCACAGTACCGGCATTAAGGTACGTTGTATTAATATCATACTTCAGGGTTACAGCACAACTGACATAGTCTCCCTTGATAAAGGCTGCCTGCGCTTTTACCAGTAAATCTGCTGCCCCGGTGTAATTATTATATTTGGTTTCAATATCTGTTGCTTTTCCTTCCTCACTTGCCAGTTGCGCTTCTGATTCAACCAATTTGTTTCTGAGTGCATCAAGTTCGGATTTCAGTCTTTTATTCTCTTTAACTGCACTGTTAAAATCGGTAACAGCATTTATTTTTGCCTTTTCCTGATAGGACAGCTTATTTTGATAATCACTTATGTTATTCTGGAACTTAACCTGGCTGTATGCAGTCAACAAAAGGACTATAAAAGCGCCGGTAAATAAAATCAATGCATACATCCAGATTTGCTTTTTTTCATTTTTCGTTTCCTTATTATTTATAAACTTAAGGTTCATAGATTAAATCTCCATATTTTCTAATATAAAAATATTAGAACTGATTTGTATAACTTCTTTCTATGTTTGTCTTTCTGGCAATGTCAATTGCCTGTATCTCTTCCGCCGAAAGCGTATATTTCGATTTTCCGGAAGAAACCGGTTTGGCATAGGTGGATGAGCTGTCTCTTGCATATATTCCACTTATAACTATACCTGTATCATTATTATCCAACAGTGCAATAGAGAAACTCAAATCGCTTCCTACATTGTCAAATGCGTTAAATCTCACAATACCAACCTTTTGTACACATTGAAGCAAGGTTCTTTCTATTTCATTAATTTTCAATTCTATATCCCTATTCTTAGCATTAACATTATTGACACTTTCAAGACACTTCTCCAAAAGTTCTTCTATATTTCTATCACTAAGCCCGTTCATAAACCTGTTATATTTTGTTCTTATCCTATTTGTCTTCTTAATATTTATAATAATCAAAAAGCAATTTATAATCAGGATAAAGAATGCTACAGCAAACAACAGTAAAATTTCAAATTTCAAATTCAAAATATTATTGATCAAATCCATTTTTACACTACTCCTTATACCTCTGATTTGCCAAAAAAAACATTTTAATTAAGGCATACCATCTATTTGCCCCTATTTTGGATTTTGAGGTCGAATATATTATGGTATATAAATACCCTTTGTTATATTAAAAAAATGCTTTAAAACTAATTTTAGAAGGTCGGTTTTTTAATGACTTTTGTAAAAAAAATCAAGCAATCTATCTAACTCGTCGTTAGAGTAATATTCAATAGTTATTTTTCCTTTATTATTATTAGCCTGGAGTTTTACTTTAGTCCCCAGAATATTTTTCAGCCTGTCTTCAACATCTCTGAAGTCCGCGCTTTCCTCTGTCTTTTTATTTTCCTTCTTCTTCTGGAATAACCTCTTAACGTAGTTTTCAGTTTCTCGTACACTCAATTTATTAGCAATAATATATTCTGCAGTTTTTAATTGCAAATCTGCATCCTGAATTATTACTAGGGTTCTGGCATGTCCACTTGACAAATCACCGCTTACCACATACTTTTTTACATCTTCAACAAGTCCAAGAAGACGTAAAGCATTTGCTATAGCAGGCCGGCTTCTTCCTATTGTCTCAGCAATCTGCTCCTGGGTCATATTAAACTCATTCATAAGGTGCATAAAAGCATCTGCCTCTTCTATAGGATTAAGATCCTCTCTTTGCAGATTTTCAATAAGAGCTACTTCCATCACCTGTCTGTTTGTAAAGTCCTTAATTAATACCGGCACTTTACTTAAGCCGGCAAGTTTGGCAGCACGCCATCTTCTTTCACCGGCTATTATAGTATATCTGCTGTTATCTTTTTTAACTATAATTGGCTGTATTACGCCATGCTGTTTTATTGATTCTGATAACTGAACGAGCTTTTCATCATCAAAATGCTTTCGTGGCTGGCTTTCATTTGGTTCCAATTCGTTAATCTTCAGTTCAATTATTCCCGACTCATCCTCTGTTGCCTCATTGGATATCAATGCGCCAAGACCTTTTCCAAGACCCTTTTTCACCATAAATTTCTATACCACCTCTTCAGAATACTCAATAACTTCTTCAGCAAGTTCTATATAACATTCAGCACCCTTGGATTTTGCATCATATAAAATGATTGGCAGTCCAAAACTAGGTGCTTCGCTTAATCTGACATTTCTAGGTATAACCGTTCTATAAACCTTATTTCTGAAATACTTTTTAACTTCGTCTACAACCTGAATTGATAAATTCGTCCTGGCATCAAACATTGTCAGAACGACACCCTCAACATCTAGGTCAGGATTTAAATGTTTCTGTACGAGTTTAACCGTGTTCATCAATTGGCTTAGCCCTTCCAAAGCATAATATTCACACTGGATTGGAACTAATATGGTGTCGGCTGCTGTTAAGGAATTTAAAGTGAGAAGTCCTAATGACGGCGGACAATCAATGATTATAAAATCATATTCCTTTTTTATGTAATACAGAGCGGCTTTCAGTCTGTTCTCTCTTGAAATGACTGAAACCAGTTCTACTTCTGCTCCCGCCAATTGTATATTAGAAGGACACAGCATAAGGTTATCTATACAAGTCTTTATTAGTGTATTTTCAATTCCTTCATCATTAATAATAACATCATAAACAGATTGATTTATAGATTTCTTATCCACGCCAAGACCGCTTGTTGTATTGCCTTGGGGATCAATATCTATAACCAGAACCTTTTTCCCCTTATATGCCAGGCACGCACTAAGATTTACTGCAGTTGTTGTTTTTCCTACGCCACCTTTTTGATTTGCAATGGCTATTATCTTCGCCAAAAAATCTCACTCCTTATTGAGCAAATTCACCTTAACTAATCAGTCTCCATTTGAAAATTATATCATAGGGGAAATAATAATACAAAGTATTTAATGGAAATGTAAAATGTTTCACGTGAAACATTTTACATTTATATTTTATTAATGAATACTGAGCAAATATCATCAATTCAGGTAATTTTTTATAATTTCTTATATAAGACTATTCTTATGACAGATACATTATGTATGTTTTAAAACTTTATTCAAATTATAGTGCCACTCTTCATAATAAGCTCTATAAAATCAGAAACTTCTACCTTAAACAAAGAGCATTTGCATATTTTTTCAATGCTCTGCACTACAAACTCAGGAATAACTTTTATTACTAATACGTAAAAATGTTTCACGTGAAACATTAAAAAAGCTTATTTCAATTTTATGAAATAAGCTTTTTATCTCTATAGCTTAAAAATCAAGGTTTGTAACATCCTTGGCGTGTAGATGAATGTATTCTTTTCTGGGCTCAACCTTATCTCCCATAAAGGTGCTGAATACCTCATCAGCAGTTATTACATCTTCCAACTCAACCTTCATTATTGATCTAGTTTGAGGATTCATAGTTGTTTCCCATAGCTGATCTGGATTCATTTCTCCGAGACCCTTATATCTCTGGATATTCACATTTGGATCTTCCTTCCTCCAACCCTTTTCTCTGCAAATTCTTTCTACCTGTCTGTCGTCATAGGCATAAAATTCTTCTTTTCCCTTGTATACCTTAAATAATGGAGGCATAGCTATATATACGTGCCCCTGCTCGACCAAAGGCCTCATATATCTGAAAAAGAAAGTCAATAAAAGCATTCTGATGTGAGAACCATCAACATCAGCATCAGCCATTATTATTACTTTATCATATCTCAACTTACTTGTATCAAAATCTTCACCTATTCCAGCACCAAGTGCAATAATAACAGGTGAAAGCTTTTCATTATCAAAAACCTTGTCAAGCCTTGATTTTTCTACATTAAGCATCTTTCCCCACAATGGAAGTATTGCCTGTATTCTTCTATCTCTTCCCTGTTTTGCTGATCCTCCTGCCGAGTCACCCTCAACTATAAAAATTTCTGTTACAGAGGGATCTTTTTCTGAGCAATCAGCAAGCTTGCCAGGTAATGTACTTGTATCCAATGCACTCTTTCTTCTTGTAAGCTCTCTTGCTTTTCTGGCAGCTTCTCTTGCTCTGGCTGCAGTCAAACACTTCTCAAGAATAATCTTTCCAACGGAAGGATTCTCCTCTAAAAAGCTTGATAACCTATCTGTTAATACATTTTCTACAAGTGTACGAATCTCACTGTTTCCGAGCTTCGTTTTTGTTTGGCCTTCAAACTGAGGCTCAGGAAGCTTGATGCTTATAACAGCAGTCAACCCTTCTCTGACATCTTCTCCAGAAAGATTCTTATCACTTTCCTTTATAAAATTATATTTTCTGGCATAATCATTAAATACTTTAGTAATGGCCGTCCTGAAGCCTGTTAAGTGAGTGCCTCCCTCGGTTGTTGCTATGTTGTTTGCATAGCTGAATACATTTTCATTATATCCATCGTTATACTGCATGGCAATTTCTACAATATTCGCATCCTTTGCACCTTCAACATATATTACATTGTCATGTATGGTATCTTTTGTCTTATTCAAATATTCTACAAAAGAAATAATACCGCCCTCATAATGCAGATTCTTAACTATAGGTTCTTCAGGTCTTTCATCAGTCAAGGTAATTTTTATACCTCTATTTAAAAATGCCATTTCCCTGTATCTGGTTATCATATTGTCAAAATCAAAAACAATATCTTCAAAAATTTCAGTATCCGGCTTAAAGGTTGAAGTAGTTCCATGATTCTCAGTATTACCTACAATCTCAACCTTGGTAATGGGCTTTCCCCTGGAATACTCCTGCCTGTATATATGTCCATCTCTATAAACTTCAACCACCATTATTTCGGATAAAGCATTTACTACAGAGGCTCCAACACCATGCAAACCGCCCGAAACACTATATGCCCCGCTTCCAAACTTTCCACCGGCATGAAGTATAGTATGTACCACTTCAAGTGTTGGAATACCCATTTTGGGGTGGATACCAACAGGTATACCAATCCCGTTATCCCTTACAGTAACTGAGTTATCCTTATGAACAAATACCTCTATCTGGTCACACCTGCCTGCAAGTGCTTCATCAATACTATTTGCAACTATCTCATATACAAGATGGTGCAATCCTCTCAAAGATGTACTTCCAATATACATGCCCGGCCTTTTTCTTACTGCCTCCAAGCCTTCCAAAACCTGTATCTGACTTTCATCATATGAATTAACATTATTATTCTCACTCATAAAGGTGTATTTTTCTTCCTTTCATACATTTTAAACATTAGAAATTTCATTTATAAAGCTCGACCTCTTTTGTAATGTAACAGAAGATATAGGAGATAAATAAATTTTACTTTTTTTATCAGTTTCGGTTATTATAAAAGACTTTGGAAGATCCTCTGAAATGCTTTCAATAAAGCCTTCCTCCTCGGCTATCTTCAAAAATTCCTTTGTATCCTTGGAAATTGTCGTAGTATCAATATCCATAATGGCAATTACATTTTTTATGGGGATAACCACATCTCCGCCTATATGCAAAAACATTTCCATGTCCTCCCATGAACGTCTAACTCTAATTTTACATTATTAATAAATTTAATGCAAACCAACTTTATAAACCATCTACTATCTGACCTTCTACCACCTTATAATAATTACTGTCACTAACCAAAGTATTTCTGAATTTCATGTCACTTGTGCAGGTTATAAAGGTCTGTACCTTATCAATACTCTGCATTAAATATTTTTGCCTGTTTTCATCAAGTTCAGACATTACATCATCCAGCAACAATACCGGATAGTCTCCAGTCTCCATATTTATCAATTCAATTTCTGAAATCTTAAGTGAAAGTACTGCTGATCTTTGCTGGCCCTGAGAACCGTATGTCTTTAAACTTTTTCCATTAATCTTAATATCATAGTCATCTCTGTGAGGTCCCACAGAAGTATATCCTATGGAAATATCCCTGGATAAAGTTTTCTCAAGTATTTTTAAATAATTTTCTTTTACTTCTTCCCTTTTAGTATCTTCACTAATCTGAAAACTACAATCGTAATCAAAAGAAATAATTTCTCTTTCACCACTGAGATATTTATGCTGATTCTGAGCCAGCCGTGACAGCAGCCCGGCAAAGGCTCGCCTTGCTACGATTATTGAAGCAGCCACCTCAGCAAGCTTAATATTCCAGATATCAATTGTGTCGATTAAAGATGAGTTGTCAGTAAGTGATTTCAAAAGCATATTTCTTTGCTTAAGAATCTTGGACATCAACTGAAGATTATAAAAATACGAGGGCTTTATCTGACTTAAAGTTATATCTGCAAATCTTCTCCTTTCAGTTGGCCCCTGTTTAACAATAAAAAGATCCTCCGGAGAAAAAAGAACAGCATATAGATTTCCCATTAATGCGCCAATTTTAGTTAAGGGTATTTCATTTATTTTTATCTGCTTCTTCTGATCAGCCAGATATGATATATTTATATCCTTATCCAGACCTGTGCTTTTTACAAGATTATTAATACTGTACGAATCACATCCGAATTTTATTAGTTCAGAGTCCTTGGAGGTCCTGTGTGAGCGCCCGGAAGCACATAAATAAATGGCTTCAAGGATGTTCGTTTTCCCCTGGCCATTATCACCATAAATAATATTAAATCGATCAGAAAATAAAATTCCAGTATCTGAATGATTTCTAAAGTTCTTTAACCCCAAGCTTTTTACAATCAACTCAATACCTCAATAAAATTAAACAATCTGTTTTTGGACAACTTGATACTTTTTATTTTCGAATTCCACTATATCGCCATTTCTCAGCTTTTTTCCACGCTGAATTTCCATATTGCCATTAACCTTCACAAAGCCGTCCAGTATAAAGCCCTTAGCCATAGCTCCATTGTCAACTGCACCGGCCCATTTTAAAAACTGATCGAGTTTTATATACTCAGTACTTATTTCAATTAACTCCATAAATCCTCCAAACCAGCACAAATTAAGCCTTACAGGTACTATATCCTCACTGCCTGGACAAGATAAGCAAAATCGTTACTGTTCTCAATAACAGGCCTTAAAGTACATGGCGCATTAGTTGTTATAAAATATATTGCAGCCCTGTCTTCATCAACAGCTTTCAGAGCATCAATAAGAAAGGCAGGATTGTAGCCTATTTCAAGATTATTGCCCTCAATATCAACCTTTATTTCCTCACGAACAGCACCAAGTTCCGCATTTGATGTTATTACTATTTTATCATTGCCTATGAACAACTTTACAGGGCTGTTTTTATCATTCATAGATATAAGGGATGCTCTTTCCAGACTTGCCTGAAATTCCTTTATATTTATAATGACCCTTGTCTCAAATTCTTTATTCAAAAGGCTGTTGTAATTCAAGAATTTTCCTTCGATCAACCTTGATACGATTCTCCATGACTGAGCATCAAATACAATCTGATTATTTGAATTGTATATATATACCTCTTCATCACCTGCTTGCAAAATCTTCGATATTTCATTAAGAGTTTTTCCCGGAACTATTACACTAAAATCATTAATATCATTCTCAAGAAATTTTCTCCTTAAAGCAAGTCTGAAACCATCTATGGATACAACTACCAGTTCCTTATCTTTAACTTCAATAAGTGATCCTGTCAATACAGGACGGTTTTCATCCGAACCAACTGCAAAAACGGTTTGTCTTATCATATCCTTTAATTTACCTTGCGTCAAGGTCAATACATTTTCCTTATCAACTTTGGGTAGGGCAGGATAGCCATTGGGATTTATGCCTTTAATCTCAAAATGTGAATTTTCACATTCCACAACAACAAGATTATTTTCCTTAACTTCAATCAGAACTTCAGAATCAGGTAACCTTCTCACAATATCACCAAATATTTTTGAATTGATAACAACAGAGCCATTTTCCCTGATATCTCCCTCAACAAAACACTCTATTCCTATTTCCAGGTCATTGCCTGTCAATTTGAATTTTTCATCAGCATTTAAAAGTATGCCTTCAAGTATAGGCAAAGTAGTTTTAGTTGAAACAGCTTTTTGAACTATATTGATACCGTTAAGTAAATTTTCCTTTGAGCAAATAACTTTCATAGGGGTGTACCTCCGTTTTATTATAGATAAAATAAAAGATATAAATTAAGTAATAATAGTAGTAAGGGCTGTTTAAACTGTTAATAACTTCTGTAAATCAGTAGCCCAAACGGGTAAATGCTGTTGATAATTTGTTGACGATGTGTAACGGCTTATTAACAAAAACTTAAAGTTATCCATAAACAAAAGTTATACACAAACTTTAATCACCAAATCAACAAAAACTGTGAATAAAAAATCAAATAAAAAAATTAATTTCCAACTACATTCTTTTTTATGTCTTCAATTGTTCTTCTGAGTTCGGAACTGTTATCCATATCATGTGAAATTTTCTCACATGCGTGAATTACTGTGGTATGGTCACGACCGCCGAACTCGTCTCCAATTTTTGGCAAGGACATTTCAGTCATATCTCTGCACAAATACATTGCAATCTGTCTTGGAAAAGATACATCCCTGGACCTTCTCTTGGATTTGAGCTCATCTGTTTTGAGATGAAAATAACGAGCTACAGCTTCTTGAATCGTTTTTGAATTTATAACAGCAGCCTTACTGTTGTTGAACATGTCTTTGAGGGCCTCCAGTGCCATATCAACATTAATTTTGTTTTCGGTAAGTGTTGAATATGCAATTACCCTGTTCATGGCTCCTTCAAGTTCACGTATATTTGAGGCAACCTTGTCTGCAATAAAAACCATTACATCGTCAGGTACATCAAGGTTTTCGAGCTGGGCTTTCTTTCTGAGGATAGCAATTCTGGTTTCAAGGTCAGGCGGTGCTATGTCAGCTATAAGTCCCCACTCGAATCTTGATCTGAGCCTTTCCTCGAGAGTGGTAATATCTTTGGGGGGCTTGTCACTGGATATGATAATCTGCTTGTTGGCTTCATATAATGCGTTGAAGGTATGAAAAAATTCTTCCTGGGTTCTTTCCTTCCCACCGATAAACTGAATATCATCTATAAGAAGAACATCTATATTTCTGTATTTATATCTGAATTCTTCATTTTTATCATCCTTGATAGCATTTATCAGCTCATTTGTAAACTTCTCGGAAGAGACGTACAAAACCTTAAGTGCAGGATTCTGGTTTAAGACGAAATGGCCGATGGCATGCATAAGGTGAGTTTTTCCAAGTCCAACCCCTCCATATAAAAATAAAGGATTATAAGCCTTGGCAGGCGCTTCCGAAACAGCCAGGGACGCCGCGTGTGCAAACCTGTTTCCATTTCCTATAACGAAAGTGTCAAAAGTATACTTAGGGTTTAAAAGCAAGCCTGAAGTATCCTCGGAATATTCCTGTACGGCAGGTTTCACAGGGGTCTGTGAGGGAGTTGAAAAAAATATGTTGTAATCCTTGTGGGTTATTTGCCTGAGTGCATTCTTGATTAAATAGGAATACCTTGACTCGAGAATTCCTTTCTGAAAATCTGCAGGAACGCCCAGAGTAATAGTACTGGAATCAATGTTAACGGGTTCTATAGTCAGAATCCATGTATTAAAACTTATTTCAGTCATTTCACCCTTTAATAATTCCAATGTCCTATTCCATATATCATTCAGTTGCACATTCATATTATTTCGCCCACCTTGGTTATTCAATATAAGTAATTTATCAAGAGTATTTTATATGCCAATATTATACGGTTACACTGAATCTTGAAATAACGTCAAACGTATATCAAAACAAAAAAAATAAAACCATAATAAAATATACAGAACTGTATATAGGAGTCCAATATGGTAAACCTGGATTAAAAGTTTATTTCATATTCCTCATAACTCCTTTAAATATTATCGTTTTTTATTCCAAAAGAATATTTTTTGCAATTAATCTTTTGTAAAGAAGTTCAATTAAATTATGTATAACAAAATAAAACTAACATATAAACAAAATAGTTATTAACAACTTATGTAACAACACACACAGGTTATCAACAAGTATTAATAAATATATCAGAGTTTTGTGGAAAATTCAATACGAAAAAGTTGAGATATCCACAAAAAATATTTTTTAGCAAAGATATATCCACAGGTAAATTTGTAAATAATATTGTTAGTAACAATATATTGATTGGGAAGTTATGCTTTCACCATATATAGTTTTACATTGTACTAAAAATAAAAAATACACAAAAAACTATGAATATTATTGGCCTTGACAGGTAGAAAAGTATTAATATATAATAGGTCTGGTGTCTTTAAAAGAAAACACTTTTATTTTATATAAAGTAAATCGGAACGGGGGTGTACTAATGTTAAGAACATATCAACCTAAAAAAAGGCATGCCAAGAAGGAACACGGCTTCAGAAAGAGAATGAGCACAGCAAACGGAAGAAAAGTATTAAGAAGACGCAGAGCAAAAGGAAGAAAGGTTCTTTCAGCATAAGACCGCATATTTGTGGTCTTTTTCTTTAAAAGTACATTACTTTCGTCTCACACCTGCTATTCCCAAATAAAATATTAAAACAAGGTAGTATGGTATGAGTAAAATTGTTACTTTAAAAAAGAATTATGAGTTTTCCAGAGTTTTTAATAAGGGATCCTTTTATGTTGGAAGGCATATTACAGTATATGTCCTTCCAAACAAATCCCCTGCAAACAGAATAGGAATATCTGTTTCCAAGAAAGCCGGAAAAGCTGTTGTCAGGAACAAAAAGAAAAGACTTATTCGTGAAAGCTACCGGCATTACCAGCAGTATATTAAGAACGGCTATGACATGGTTATAGCAGCTCGCGGTGATGAAACCGTTCCAAAGTATGGGTCTTTGTTAAAGGAGTTTAAATACTTGCTTAAAAAGCTGCAGGTATTTGATCAGGAGAAATACCATTGTTTAAAAGAGCTTTGATTTCACTGATAAGATTTTATCAGAAATTTATATCACCTCTAAAAATGCGGCCTACCTGCAGGTTCTATCCTACCTGTTCGCAGTATGCCATTGAGGCTGTGACGAAGTATGGCTGTATAAGAGGCGGATATATGGCAATAAAAAGAATATTAAAGTGTCATCCCTTTCATCCCGGAGGGTTTGACCCTGTGAAATAGATATAATAAACTTGCGGTTTAGGAGAAAAACATGGGTTCTATTTTTAATTTTATAGCGCAGCCACTGGGAAAATTCCTTTATTGGATATATAACACAGTGGCATTTGAGAATTATGGACTTGCTATCATAATATTTACCATAATTGTGAGAGCGGCAATGGTGCCGCTGACCTTAAAGCAATATAAATCCAGTGCTGAGATGCAAAAGGTTCAACCTCTGTTACAGGAACTACAGAGAAAATATGCAAATGATAAGCAGAAACTGAACGAAGAAACGATGAAGCTCTATCAGGAACACAAAATCAATCCAGCCGGTGGTTGTTTGCCGTTATTGATTCAAATGCCGATATTGCTTTCATTATGGCAGGTTATTACCAGACCGTTGACTTATATGTTGGGATATACTCCTGACCAGGTTACGGAACTGGCCACCAAGGCCAATGTATTAAAACATGCCTATAAAGAAATTGATACTATAACATATTTCATTAAAAATGGACAAGGAAAAGAAGTTGCAAACCTGAATATGTTTTTTCCAAGTCACGGCGGTATAAATTTGGGATCGGTTCCAACGTATAACTTAGGTCAACTTGGAGAAGATCCGATGAAAATATGGCTTTTAATATTGGTGCTATTAGCTGTGGCAACCACTTATATAACAGCCCGTATGGCTATGCCCAAGACAACTGACAAAGCAACTAACCCAATGGGAAATACCATGTTGTATATATCTCCTATAATGACACTAATATTTGCCTTCCAATTCCCTGCAGGTCTAGCGTTATATTGGATTGCCGGTAATGCATTTGCAATTGCCCAGCAATACTATGTTAATAAATATGTCCTTAAGAAGAAGGAGGTAGTGAGTAAATAATGGCTTATAGTATTGAAAAAACAGGTAAAACGGTTCAAGAGGCCATTTCAGCAGCTTTATCAGAGTTAAATCTCTCCCAGGAAGACGTTGATATTGATGTTTTAGAGGAGGGCAACAAAGGAATATTCGGTATAATCGGATCAAAAGTTGCAAAAATCAGAGCAACGGTTAAGGAAGTAGAAACCAGCCGTGGAGATATAGCATCGGATTTCCTGTATACCATATTAAATAATATGGGTGTTGAAGCTGATATTTCTGTCAATGAAGATGAAGAAAGCATAGTGGTGGATGTAAATGGTGATGATATAGGTATTATCATCGGCCGAAGAGGAGAAACAATGGATTCTCTTCAATATCTCACAAGCCTTGTAATAAATAAAGGTTACAGTGACTACAAGAGAGTAATTCTCAATGTTGAAAATTATAGACAAAAAAGAGAAGAAACGCTTATAAAGCTGGCAAACAGGCTGGCCGAAAAGGTTGTCAAGTATAAGAAGCCTGTAACTCTTGAACCCATGAATCCATATGAAAGAAGAATCATTCATTCGACTCTTCAAGGTCACAGACAGGTTGAGACATACAGTACAGGTGAAGAGCCAAAGAGAAAAGTTGTTATAACTTTAAAGTAGGAATTGCTCTTTATATTAAAGAAAGTCAGGTTTTAATAAAATACGGATACAGCTTATTCGCGCAAAATTATTGGGAATGACTAAAATCGGATTTGATAGATACTTGATTTATTTTTCCTGTGAAATGGTTTAAGGAGTACATTCCTTGAACCATTTTGTGTTATATGAAAAAAATCATGGGATTAATTGAAAACCTGAATATAACTAAAGTACAGTTAAGGCTTTTTGTTCATTCTTGCGCAAATGGAGGCATATATGCATTTTGAAGATACAATAGCAGCACTCTCCACTCCATACGGAACCGGAGGCATAGGAGTAATCCGCATCAGCGGAGAATTTGCCTTCAGCGTGGCGGCAAAAATATTTATATCTTCCCAAGCTATGGAAGATATAGCGTCACATACTGTTTCATACGGAAAAATAGTTGAGCCTGAAAGTAAGGAAATGATTGATGAAGTTCTAATGTTAAAAATGGCAAAACCAAATACTTTTACTCGTGAGGATGTAGTTGAAATCCATTGCCACGGAGGCATAGTCGTTATCAACAGGGTCATGGAACTAATTTTCAAATACGGTGCAAGGCCTGCCGAAGCAGGTGAATTTACAAAACGTGCATTTTTAAATGGAAGGATAGATCTTTCGCAGGCAGAAGCTATTATTGACCTTATAAATTCCAAGACGGTTGAAAGCTCCAAGGCTGCAGTAAGTCATCTTGAAGGAAGGCTGTCCGGCAAGCTGAAAAGCTTGAGAGAAGAATTGGTCGAATTACTGGCGCATATTGAGGTTACAGTTGACTATCCTGAACATGATATAGAAGAAATAACCGGAGAAAAGGTGTATGACAGCCTTAGGCAGATAAAGTCGGAACTTTGCAATCTTGCTAAAACCTTCGAAAGAGGAAAGCTCTTAAGAGATGGCATAAATGTAGTGATAGCAGGAAAGCCCAATGTTGGAAAATCATCCCTGCTAAACCAGCTCAGCGGTCACACTCGTGCCATCGTTACGGATATCCCGGGAACCACCAGAGATATTATTGAAGAATATGTTAATATCAAAGGCATACCTGCTAAAATAACAGATACTGCAGGAATCAGAGCAACAGAGGACGTAGTGGAAAAAATAGGTGTGGATAAGGCATATAGGGCAATTGATGAGGCTGATTTGATAATAATGCTGGTAGCAGCGGATACAGGGGTTATGAGTGAAGACAGGGAAATATTGAAGGGAATGAAAGGCAGGAAGAAAATTATCTTAATAAATAAGACCGATTTGGCAGATAGCTCAAGAATTCAAGAAATCAGAAGAGAACTAGGAACTGATATCATTCTCGAAGCGTCTGTGTTTATGGATCAGGGAATAGAGGGGCTTGAAACTGCAATATCAGAAATGTTTTACAGAGGAGACATAGCAAAAAATGAAGAAGTTCTGCTGACAAATGCAAGACACAAAAGCCTTGTAGACAAGGCAGCTACAGCTATTGATCAGGCATTGGGCTCCTTTGAGACGGGAATGCCTCTGGACATGGTAACCATAGATATTAAAAGCTCAGCAGATTATATAGGACAGATAACAGGAGAATCTATTGACGAGGCAGTTATGCATAATATTTTCAGCCGCTTCTGTATAGGCAAGTAGGTTATGCCGGCTTGGAGCAAAATGTCAGAAGACTTCTGAAATCAAATTTGCACTGAGAAAGCTATAAGATATAAATAGTCATAAGAAAGGAAGAATCCTAATGGATTATTTCGCAGGAAGTTATGATGTGGCGGTAGTAGGCGCAGGTCACGCCGGTTGTGAGGCAGCATTGGCAGCAGCGAGACTGGGCTGCAGGACAATAATTTTTTCAATTAATCTGGACAGCATGGCAAACATGCCTTGTAATCCAAGCATCGGTGGTACGGCCAAGGGACATCTGGTCAGGGAAATAGATGCATTGGGCGGACAGATGGGAAAGACCACGGATAAAACCTTTATACAATCAAAAATACTTAACAACTCAAAGGGTCCGGCAGTGTATTCCCTTCGCGCGCAGGTGGACAGGCGCCGCTATCAGATGGAGATGAAGCATACTCTGGAGCTGCAGGAAAATCTTGATATTAGGCAGGCGGAAGTAGTTGAGCTGCTGACAGACGAAAACAGGACTAGGATTACCGGTGTCAAGACACATACAGGTGCCATATTTGAATGCAAGGCAATTGTGCTTACTACAGGCACCTACCTCCAGGGAAGAATAATTATCGGAGATGTCAGCTACAGTGGAGGACCAGACGGCATTTTTCCTGCAAACAGGCTGTCTGCCAGCCTTTTGGATTTAGGAATAACACTTTTGAGATTTAAAACGGGCACTCCGGCGAGACTGAGCAGGAGAAGTCTGGACTTCTCAAAAATGACTGAACAACCGGGAGACGAGGTTATTGTCCCTTTTTCCTTTGATACGGAAAATATTGAGAAGGACCAGGTTTCCTGCTGGCTGACTTATACAAATAAGGACACCCATGAGGTAATCAGGAAAAACCTTCACCGGTCTCCCTTATACAGCGGCAATATAACGGGAATAGGTCCGAGGTATTGTCCTTCTATTGAGGATAAGGTCGTAAGGTTTGCCGATAAGGAAAACCATCAGGTTTTTGTTGAACCCATGGGACTTGAAACAGAAGAAATGTATCTTCAGGGCATGTCCAGCAGCCTTCCCGAGGATGTCCAGATAGATTTTATGAAAACCATACCCGGGCTGGAAAATGTCAAAGTAATGAGAAGCGCCTATGCCATCGAATATGATGGCATAGATGCCACTCAGCTTAATCTGTCACTGGAATTTAAAAATATAGACGGACTATTTTCGGCAGGTCAGATAAACGGAAGCTCAGGCTACGAAGAAGCAGCGGCTCAGGGAATTATTGCCGGTATAAATGCAGCCATGAAGATAAAGGAAGTCAAGCCGCTGATATTGGACAGGTCTCAGGCATATATAGGCGTTCTCATTGATGATCTTGTTACCAAAGGAACCAGAGAGCCGTATAGGATGATGACTTCAAGGGCTGAATACAGACTCCTGCTGAGACAGGACAATGCAGACCTGCGACTTACGCCTCTGGGAAAGGAAGCAGGCCTCATAAGCCCTGAGAGGTATGAGAGGTTCCTTGAAAAAAAAGAGCTGATTCAGCAGGAAGTTGCCAGACTTAACAGCAGTTACCTGCCACCAAGCGAAGAAGTTATAAAATACTTGGAAAAAAGAGATAGTACTCCGATTAAGAGCGGCATAAATGTTGCCGAGCTGTTAAGAAGGCCTGAAATAAGCTATGAAAGCCTGGCGGAAGTAATGGAACTGCCGCAGTTGCCAAGATCGGTAAGGGAGCAGGTTGAGATTTCCATAAAATACGAGGGATATATTAAAAGGCAGATGCAGCAGGTGGAGCAGTATAAAAAGCTGGAAGGCCGCAAGCTGCCCAAGGCTATGGATTACTCAGGAATACAGGGACTGAGACTGGAGGCCAGACAGAAGCTGTCTCAGATAAAACCTGATTCAATTGGGCAGGCATCGAGGATAACGGGGGTCTCGCCTGCAGATATATCAGTATTATTGATACATCTGGAACAGATAAACCGTGGTGGCGCACCAAAATAAAAATGTTCGAAAGGACGTATGACAATGGATAAAGAATTAGCCCAACTGCTGAAGGCAGGTGCCCTGCATTACGGTAAGGACCTGTCGGAGCGGCAGATCAGCCAGTTTTTCATATATATGGAACTGCTAAAGGAATGGAATCAAAAGATGAATCTGACGGCTATTACTGATGACAGAGAAATAGTTGTAAAGCATTTTATCGATTCCATGAGCATACTGCCTCATATAAAAGATGAAAAGCTAAGGCTGATTGATGTTGGAACAGGTGCCGGCTTTCCGGGAATACCCTTAAAGATTATCAACCCAGACCTGGATGTGACATTATTGGATTCCCTGGACAAGAGAGTCAAATTCTTAAATGAGGTAATAAAAGCAGCAGGCATTTCAGGAAATAATGAAATATCGGAAATAAAAGCAGTCCATGGAAGAGCTGAAGATTATGGAATGAACCCTCAGCACAGAGAAAAATACCAGATTGCTGTTGCAAGAGCTGTTGCAAATCTTCCGGTTTTACTCGAATATTGTCTGCCATTTGTAAAAATAAATGGGATTTTTATCGCTATGAAGGGCAGCAATACAGAAGAAATTGATAATTCTGTCAAAGCACTCGATATTTTGGGTGGAAAAATAACGAAAATAGAAAATTTGGAGTTACCTGCAACTAATATAGAAAGAAATGTCGTCGTTGTTGGAAAGTTTAGACAGACGCCGACAAAATACCCAAGGAAAGCAGGAAAACCAGCGAAAGAGCCGTTGATATAAGTACTAATAGCTGATTTTTTACAGCTTTTTATCGAACGATTTTTATCCGGGAAAAAAGGAAATGGAATAAAAAGAGAAGAATAATCCTTTGTATATATTTACAACATATGGTGTAAAACCCAGGAAAACTAAAATAAAATATACAAAGGATGGTGCCGTTATGTTAGAAACTAAAATTCAATTTCCAAAGCAGGAGAAGAAGGAAGAACTCAAAAACATCACTTATGTAGGCATAGACTATATAAGGCCCAACCCGTACCAGCCCAGGAAGCAATTTAATAAACTTGCTCTCGAGGAATTGTGTGAATCAATAAAGCAATATGGAGTATTACAGCCCATAAATGTCAGAAAAATTTCTCACAGCACCTATGAGCTTGTAGCTGGTGAAAGAAGGTTAAGGGCGGCTACCATGGCGGGACTTAAAGAGATACCGGCCATCATAATCAATGTTGACGATAATGACTCTGCAGTAATGGCTTTAATTGAGAATCTTCAAAGGGAAGACCTCAGCTATATGGAGGAGGCAGAAGGCTACAGCAACCTGATTAATGAACATGGCTTTACTCAGGAGGAGCTGGCACAAAAAATTGGAAAAAGCCAGTCTACCATTGCTAATAAGATAAGACTTCTTAAATTGTCACCTCTGGTTAAGAAAATATTATCGGATAACAATCTTACTGAAAGACATGCAAGGGCCCTGCTGAAGCTTCATGATGAACAACTGCAGCTAAAGGTTTTAAAGCTTGTGTGTGAAAGAGGCCTTAATGTAAAAAGGACAGAGGAGCTGGTAGAGAAGGCTATTGATAAGTTTTCAAAGGACATCAGGCAAAAGCCTTCGGACAGGAAGATGACAAAAGCCATCAAAGACGTCCGGATATTTGTAAATACCATAAAACAGGCAATAGACATAATGAAGCAGTCAGGTGTGAATGCAAAAGCTGCTCAGATAGATAGAGGAGATTACATAGAGTTCGTTGTAAGAGTGCCGAAGAACAATATGGCATAGAAAAAGAGCGCATGGGTATTCTGTAAACCTTCATATATTTGTCTACGTACCTATTTTAGTGGTTGGGCTTTGCTCAGGCCACATTTTTTTTCTCAATAAATCTTAAGAAATTTGCCTGCCTTTATTATGCGTCGAAAGTTCCACATGTACGAAAAATTTTATGTCATGGGCAATCATTAAGCAAGGCTAATAGTTATTATAAAAGGTGATAATATAAATGTAAGTAAAAATATGGAATTCAAAGTATTACAAATAATTATTTCAAGGCTCTGCAGCTTATCGGCTTTTGGACAAAAAAGTGGACAGTTGGTTAAATTTTTATTAAAATATATAGTGGACTATATTGTTTTTATCAAATGAAAAGAGGTAATAAATCACATGGCAGATGAAATAAGGGAGCAACGGATTATTCCCATAGACATTGAATCGGAAATGAAAAAGTCATTTATAGACTATGCTATGAGTGTAATTATAGACAGAGCATTACCTGATGTTCGCGATGGTTTAAAACCGGTGCATAGGCGTATTCTTTACACTATGTTTACTTCTGGATTTACACCTGACAAGCCATACAGAAAATCTGTTGCAACTGTCGGGGAAGCTTTGAAAAGCTTTCACCCCCATGGTGATGCTGCTGTATATGATAGTCTTGTGCGTATGGCTCAGGACTTTTCACTGAGACACCCACTTGTAGATGGACATGGGAACTTTGGCTCCCGAGATGGTGATGCTGCGGCTGCAATGAGATATACTGAGGCGAGGCTCGCCAAAATCTCAATGGAAATGCTGGCTGATATAAATAAGGACACAGTGGATTTTAAGCCAAACTTTGATGAGCATGAGGTTGAGCCTGTTGTTTTGCCGTCCAGATTTCCAAATCTGTTGGTTAACGGTTCTTCGGGTATCGCCGTAGGTATGGCTACAAATATCCCGCCGCACAATCTTGGAGAAGTTATAGATGGAATATGTGCAGTTATTGATAACTCGGAAATAACCATAGACGAGTTGATGAAGTATATAAAGGGTCCGGATTTCCCAACTGCTGCAAAGATAATAGGAAAAAAGGGTATAAGAGATGCATACAGGACAGGAAGGGGCAGGTTGGTAGTCCGTTCTGAAGCCACCATTGAGGAAATGCATGGAAACAGGCACAGGATTATTATTTCTGAAATCCCCTATCTTGTGAACAAGGCAAGATTGATTGAAAAGATAGCAGAATTGGTTAAGGACAAGAGGCTTGAAGGCATATCCTTCCTGCAGGATGAATCAGGCAGAGAAGAGCCTGTCAGAATTGTAATAGAGCTTAAAAGGGATGCAAATCCAAATGTTGTTCTTAATCAGTTGTACAAGAATACACAGTTGCAGGAGACATTCAGCGTTAACATGGTTGCTATTGTTCCAACAGAGGACAAGCTTTATGAACCAAGGACATTGAACCTCAGGCAGGCTATTGACTACTACATAGTTCATCAGGAAGATGTAATAAGGCGTAGGACAAAGTTTGAACTGGACAAGGCAGAGGCAAGAGCTCACATTTTGGAAGGATTGAAAATAGCCCTTGACCATTTGGATGAGGTTATTAAAATAATTAGAAATTCAAAAACAGAAGCATTGGCCAAGGAAGGCTTGTCCGAAAGGTTCGGTTTCAGCGAAAAACAGGCTCAGGCAATAGTTGATATGAGACTGGGCCGTCTGACCGGATTGGAAAGAGAAAAGCTTGAAAATGAATATAATGAGCTTCTGGAAAAAATCAAGTATTATAAGGAAATCCTGGCAAATGAAATTCTGGTTCATCAGATTATCAAGGATGAGTTAAACGTACTAAAGGATAAATATTCAAATGATAGAAGAACCAAAATAGAAATTGATGAGGATGAAATTGATATTGAAGACCTTATCCAGGAAGAGGAAAGCGTTATAACCATGACCCACTTCGGGTATGTCAAGAGGCTTCCTGCGGATACTTATAAGAGCCAAAGAAGAGGCGGAAAGGGAATCATAGGCCTCAGTACGAGGGAAGAGGATTTTGTAAAAAATCTCTTTGTGACCTCCACCCACAACTTCATCATGTTCTTTACAAATAAGGGAAGAGTATACCGGCTCAAGGCATATGAAATTCCAGAAGCCGGCAGACAGGCTAAAGGTACTGCCATAGTAAATCTGCTGCAATTGGATGGAGATGAGAAAGTCACAACAGTAATCCCTATCCAGGAATATAAGGAAGGCTTATATCTTGTGATGGCCACCCGTAACGGACTGGTTAAAAAGACCGACCTTATGGAATATGACAGCATCAGAAAAGGCGGACTGGCAGCAGTTACACTCAGGGAGAATGATGAGCTTATTGATGTTAAGCTGACAGATGGAGCTCAGGATGTAATGCTCTCCACAGTCAATGGTATGGCTATTCGCTTTAATGAGACTGATGCCAGACCAATAGGCCGAGTTTCTCAGGGTGTGAAGGGTATAGAGCTGGATGACGGCGATTATGTCATAGGCATGGAAGTGGTTACTGACAATACAACCCTTCTGGTTGTAACCGAAAACGGCTTTGGTAAAAGAACAGACCTGGAAGAATACAAGGTACAGACCAGAGGCGGAAAAGGGGTATTAACTTACAGGATAACCGAAAAAACCGGAAAATCCATAGGAATGATGCTTGTTTCCGAAGAAGATGATATAATATTAATAAGTTCGGATGGGAGCATCATACGTATGAAGGTAAATGAAATAAGCATACTGGGCCGTGCAACCCAAGGTGTTACTCTTATGAGGATGAGCGAAGGAAACAATGTTGTAAGTATGGCCAGAATGGTTAATGAAGAGTGCCCGGATGGAACGGATTGTGAGGATATGGAGGACGGGCCTTCGGAAGATGTCACAGAAAGTGAAACATAGTTTCTGCATTAATACGGTATGCAATAAAATTTTTATAAATATGACTATTTCATTAAGCCGGTTAAAGGTAAGGGCAGGGATTCTTGAGCAATCAGGAAGCTTCAACCTGAAACTGACTTTTAATATTGGAAATAGGACAAACTTCACAGAGAGAGAGTATACTAATGTATGCTCTCTCTTTGTGTGACTCAAAGGGTAAGATGAAATCGTATATTCAAAGAACAGCTTAAAAATAATTCTTAATAAATCAAACAATAAAAGAGTGTGAGTTATGACTGGGAGGGTGATTTGATGTATAGCTATCAGGAGAATTTTGATAAAGAAAAAAAATATCTGGATAAAATCAAGGATATTATCAGGAGACAAATGCTGAAGGAATCGGACAGCCTGGATCAGAAGAAAGGCAGGTTAATTGCCGACCGGAGGGAAATGTATGAGAATACCACACATTATTCGCAGGATTTCGAAAAGCTTTCAGATGCGATCCAATATCTTAATCCCATTGAAATACAGACATATGACTACCAGGCAACTGCAAACAGAATTAAAAAATACGAGAAAATGCAGTATTCTCCTTACTTTGCAAGAATTGACTTTATTGAGGAGGGTTTTGATGAAGAGCAGATATATGTCGGTATGGGAAATCTTGCAGATGAAAAAACACACCAAACCTACATCTGTGACTGGAGAGCACCAATATCGAGCATATATTACCGCTACGGACTGGGCAGGGCGAGCTACAAGGCACCTTATGGAAATATAGAGGGAGAAGTAACCTTAAAGCGGCAGTATGAAATAAAAAATGGAGAGCTGGAGTACTTCCTTGATTCGGATATAACGATTACCGATGCTGTTTTGAAGCAGGCTTTATCAGAGAACGCTTCGCCAAAAATGAAAAGCATTGTGGAGACAATTCAAAAAGAGCAGGATGCAATTATCCGGGATATGGATAATGACCTTTTGATTGTTCAGGGAGTGGCGGGGAGCGGTAAAACTTCCGTTGCGCTGCATAGAGTTGCATACCTGCTTTATCATGGGATCTCCCAAAGGCTTAATTCCAAAAATATCTTACTTATTACACCAAATGAACTTTTTGAAAAATATATAGAAAATGTTTTGCCGGAATTGGGTGAAGACAATATCCAGACTCTTACCATGGAAGAGCTTTTCAGCAATATAATGGAAAATGGAGTAATAGCCGGTACCCGCAATTCTGCTCTCGAGGAGATTATATGCTCCCCAAAAACGGCTGAAAGGGAACTGTTAAAATCCAGTATGGAATTTTTCATGTCCAAAGATTTTATAATCATACTTAACAGGTTTATAAACTATTTTGAGCACAAGCTTATTGATTTCAGAGATATATTTTACAACGGTGAATGTATTGCAAACAGACAGCTTGTAAAGGCTGAACTCCTCAGGGAAAAGAAGGCTGCGCTGCCTTTGGAGAAGCGGTTGGCTGCAGTGGAAAAGCGTATCATGCTAAAGGTACACGAGTTAAGAGGGGTAAGGCTTGAAAAGCTGGAGAAATTTATAGCCCAATATCCGGAACATATATATGAAATAAAACCTTTGGCAAGATTATTATCCCTTAAGGAAACCCGGGTCATAAACCGGGAGGTGAGCAAGTTTACAAGGATAGACCCTTTAAAATTATACAAAAGACTTTTATGTGATGAAGAACTATTTCTTAAAATGTCTCAAGGGCTCATCCTGCCGGAGAATATTCATGACATTCTGGAACATGCGAGGGCGAACCTGGGAACGCCGGTTATCAGCTATTATAATTCAATGGCATTGCTGGCTTTGAAGCTGAAGCTTTCGGGATGTGACCTTTTCAAGGATATTATGCAGATAGTTATAGATGAGGCTCAGGACTATTATCCTCTGCAGTACGACATATTGAGGATGGTATATAAAAATGCCAGGTTTACAATCATCGGAGATATTAACCAGACCATAGAAAAGAGGGCACATCTGTCTGGGTATTGGGAAATCAAGCAACTTCTTGATAAAAAAACAAGTACGGCAATTATAATGAATAAAAGCTTTAGAAATTCCTATGAAATCAACCGGTTTTGTCTGAACTTCTTTGACAGCAGTGTGGAAGCAGAGGGATTTGAAAGACATGGAACCCCTCCGGAGATCATGGGAGCGGACAGTTTTATTCATATGAATCAGGCTGTTATTGAAAAGGTAAACAGTTACAGAGCCGAAGGCTTTCATTCGATAGCCGTCATATGCAAGAGTATGGCAGACACTGTGCAGCTATTCAATGATATCGGCGGAGAAATCGGGGCTGAAATGATTAGAGCTGAATGTTTTACCTCAACCGGCAGAGTCATAATATTACCTGTATATATGGCCAAGGGGTTGGAATTTGACACTGTTATTGTCTATAATACAAGCAGAGAAAGATACAGTGAAGCAGATGACAGGCAACTTCTATATATCTGCTGCACCCGTGCCTTACACAGACTGGCGTTGGTTTATACAGGAGAAAAGAGTGATTTCCTGCCCCGCAACTTTTAGAAAGTGGCCGAGATAATCTCTATAGAATGTTTTTCGCAGTAGATTCGTATTAGAAGGGTATTCCGTTTATAAAATATACCCGGAAGTATAAATTTAATTATTGAATGAAATTATAAAAGTTAAATCAAAAGCAAGCATATAAGATGATGATGGTGTCAGACCTTGAATATGAAAGGATAATCATTATAAATTACGCTAAAACAGGATTGCCGGAGTATTTGAGGTTGCGCAGCCTCTCGTCTTGATGGTATACTAACCAAGCTGTCGCAAGCGGTAACACTTAAACCGGCAAAATATTTGAGCCTTGATGTAAATAGCTCAAACAAATGCGAAAAAAGTGTTGACAATGATAAAACATTGTGATATTATAATTAAGCTGCTTGCAGAGAGCAAACAGTTGTAAACCTTGAAAGGCAATGGCATCAACGCTTTTGAGGGATGGACTTTGAAAAGTAAACAGTGACAAATACATGCAAATGTATGTACATTCGTGTACATTGTAAAGGACTCTTTTAAATTCCAGAATCCAATGGATTCTAAAAATTGA
>NZ_MZGX01000040.1 GCF_002051585.1 Ruminiclostridium hungatei
ACCGCTTCTTCCTGTCCAGTAATTCATACTCATTAAAACCTGCTGTATTTTCTTTACATTTTCGCTGGTTTCGCCATATGCTGCCGGTATTATCTCAGCTTTTTCTGCTGTCTCCTGTTTTTTAGTGCTATTAAGTGCCCTTCCTTCTTCCTGTGTTGTAACTCTCTGGATAACAGTTCTTTTTGTGCCTGGAGCCTTTACTCCGTTTGTTTGTCTAATCTCTAATATACTGTCCTCAGCGTCACTCTCCGCTTTTTTACCCATTATGTCGGCTTCTTTTTCCAAATGCTCGTCAGCGCTCACATCAAGGCCCGATTTAAGCTGAAATGCTGCACTTACTCTTCCCTGCTTCTGTTGTACCGCATGCCAGCCCTCATGAGGGAGATACTTTTCCTGACCCGGCCCAATATAAATTTCGCTTCCCTGAGTATACGCCAGTGCTCCCTCCTGCTGAGGCTTATCAGAATTATAATACACCTGTACGTCAGAAAGACTGACCCTAGATAGGTTTTCCAGCCCTATTTGCAGTTTATCCGGCAAGCCCGAGCCTGGAGCAGCACTGCTTACATCCTGCTTTACCATCTGTATCGGATTCTTGGTATTGCTATCCTGTAAGCTCATATCCTCTGTATTTCCATCATACTTACTTTCAAGCTTTGGTTTTTCTGCCAAAGTAGGGTTCATGCCTTGAAGCTTTCTCTGCTGTTTGCGTTTCCTTCCTTCTTCTCTTGTTAGTGATGCCTGCCTGAATCCTACAACAGATTGCAAAAACAGAAACTCTTCGGTTGTTATAGCATCAGGATCATTGAGCAGTATCGTCATCAATATCCTGTGATCCGTTATTCTTACATTTTTCTTCTTTACGGCAGGCTTATTTTGAACAGGCTTGTTTGTCCTGCCTAAAGCCGGCTCCGGCTTTTTTACCAGCATCTTTGTCATCATGTTTGACTCACTCCTAAAATATCCATCTAGCCTCTGTTATATTAAGTAAATTTCAGGAGTGGTTTAACAGCCAAGTGATTAAAAATTTCACTTCATAAATTGATAATTAACGTACTTAAAATTTATAAGTGATACCTCTCATAGCTAATATCCCTGATATTATAATGCATATTGTTACGCTCAAGACTAATATTGGTTACTGATACACATATGAAATAGCTTCATATACAAACTCCGCAAGTCCCGGTGTCTTTTTGTCCAATTCTTCTTTATCATTCAAGTATGCCTGTGCGATTTTACGAAAAGCTGTATCATCGCAAGGAATCCACATATTTATCAACTCTCTATAAGCAGTAACCGCCTTTTTTGCCGCTAAACTCTCCGGACCATCCATCATGGCCTCGCGAAACTTTTGCATGACATCCCCGCAAAGAGAAATGAGCTTACCAAAATCCACATTCATTATATTCGAAGCGTTTTTTACAAGGGATGTACGACCCGGAAGTATGCCGCTTTTCACGACCGGAAGAAAAAATTTGCTTTCCATTAACATCCGGAGTTCATTCGCATATGCTTTCTTTACCGCTTCAAGTCTATTTTTATCAAAATCCCTCAGCATTGAAATATCAAAATCGTCATTCAATATTCGGTCAACTGACAGTATCATTTTTTGCAGTCCGGACTGTTTTTCCAAGAGAATTTGTTTATGCTGCCGCATGATCTCTTTTTCCATTTCCTTTGGATTTTCAAGCAACAACCGAATGTCGTCAAGGGAAAGTCCAAGTTCTTTATAAAATAGAATGCTCCACAACCGGCGCAAGCTCTCGTCATCATATTGGCGGTAGCCTGATTCTTTTACCTCGCTGGGCGGCAACAATCCGATTTCATCATAATATTGCAAGGTGCGGCGGCTTACGCCGGAGAGCTTACTTACTTCATTTACGCTTTTCATTGCCTTTTCTCCTCCGAAAATTTTTCAAAAAAAACCTTGACTCGAACGTAGCGTTATAGTTTATGCTCTCATTATAAGCAAAAAAACGGCGCTTTGTAAAGTAAAAAACCATGGACATAAGCGCCCCACAAAATAAGGAGTGTTTTATTTATGATGAGCAAGAATGAAAAAGCCCCAGAACTTGAGACAATTCCAAAGAGCATCATGAACATTGCTTGGATTTTAGTGCTTGGGGCAATTATGCCCCTGCTTGATTCAACAATGGTCAACATTGCTATCAGGCACTTGAGCAATGATTTCAGTATCGGACTTGATTTAATTCAATGGGTAATTACAGGTTATGTGTTAGCTATGGCAATTTCAGTACCGCTTGCAGGTTGGATGGTTCAACGTTTCAACGGTAAATGGTTAATGATAGGCGCCAATATCTTATTCTTAGCTGCTTCTATTGCTTCGGGATTTAGTTGGAATATAAATTCATTGATTATTTTCCGGGTTTTTCAGGGTTTCAGTGCCGGTTTTATTATGACATTGGTGACTACTTTGGTTATTGAAATCGCCGGAAGGGAGCGAATGGGACGTATGATGTCGACCATTGGTATCCCAACGGTCTTGGGTCCTATCCTTGGCCCGGTTATCGGGGCTGTGATTGTCCAATTCTTGTCGTGGCGTTACATTTTCTTTGTCAACATTCCCATTGGTATTCTTGCCATCTCTTTGATGATTTTGAAGCTGCCTGACTTCACGCCAGCTAATATTAAAGCCAAATTCGATTTCATTGGTATCATTTTATTGGGTGCCAGTTCAGCCGCTTTGATTTATGGGATTACTAAAGCAGCGAAGAATGCTACATTTAACAACCGCACAACGATTGGCTATGTTGCTGCTGGAGTCGCAATTTCAGCCATCTACATGATTTACGCTGCTATCAAGAAGGAACAGGCAATTCTCCCATTGCACTTGTTTAAGTTGAAAAATTTCAGCGCGGTCATGGTTGGCTTGTTCCTTGCAGGGATTGCCACCAACGGTCCGATGTTGTTATTACCTTTGTTTTTCCAAAACATTAAGGGCTTCTCGGTTTTGAGCGCCGGATTGATCTTGATTCCGCAAGGTATGGGTATGTTAGTTGCTCGTCCATTGATTGGCAAGCTGACTGATAAATTGGGTGCGCGCAATGTTGTCTTGGTAAGTTTGACATTAGCCATCCTTGGCACGATTCCATTTGTCTTCTTCAATGAGGCATCTTCACTCATTGTTGTGAGTATTGTCTTGTTTGTTCGCGGTATAGGTATCGGTGGTATCGCCATTCCCATGATGACTGATGCATATACCGGTATGGTCAAACAAGAAATTGCGCAAGCCAGTGTCGGAACCCGGCTCGTGCAAAATATTGGCGGTGCGTTCGGTTCAGCAGTGCTTGCAACGGTTGTTAGTCTTTCAATCCAAGGTAAAGCACCGACAATTCCACTCATGACCACTGCTTACCACGATGGTTTCATGTTAGCCTTAGCCCTTAGCTTGGTATTGCTCATTCCAACTTTGTTCTTAACTAACAAGAAATCTAAGAAATAATATATTCAAATGAAATGTCAGCATCAGTATCCGGCAATGCATGAATGATATGAACCAGACAGCTATAACAGCCAGTTTGCACAGACAGCCATCAATCCTTGAAATCTGCATCCTCAATCAATAAACAATACCATGCCGTCTGGTTAATCTGCTCAAACTGTTAAATAAAACTGCAATTAAAAAGAGCCAAAAATTACCCGAAATTGCCCATATCAGGCAAGCAACACCCCAGCCAAAGAAATCACCCATCATGGTTGTAAATTTGCGCCCCAACTTATCAAACATCTATGTCAGCGATGCCCTTCAAAAAGACCTTACCGTTTCGGCAAGGATTATTCGCGTTCCAGAAGTATCAATGCCGGGTCTGCAAAATGTCAGTTTTCTATCGATAATTTATCCAATCGATAGTCTTATTCTCTCTTTACCCGCTTATTTCAAGGGCCTTCTGGCCGGGGAATCTTGAGTTTTTAATTTGTTGACAGTTTACACGAAATATAGTAATATATCAAAGTAATCATATAAGAATAGTATGATTTATGCTGGTGTATAAATTTATTGGCAGGGACTGTATTGTGAATTTTGCTTAAGTCAATTACCATCTGCTGAAAGCCTATGGTTTGGGTTGAGGCTAAGCCTCCTGAAGTACAAACTCTTTAAAATCCAAACCGTTGAAATCTTTAAATAAATGCCTGAGAGCACATATTCGCCTGGAAGGCAAAGGTTTAAACCGTAATTGACTTTATGAAAGGAGCATGTTATTTTGGATTTTGATTTTATTGCAGAATACACACCTATGTATGTTACTGCAGCCGCACTTACGCTCCGGATTGCATTCTGGGGAATTGTTTTCTCCCTGGTGACAGGACTTGTTTGCAGTTTGATTCAATATTATAAAATACCTGCTTTGAAGCGGCTTATATCAGGCTATATTGAACTATCCCGGAATACGCCCTTATTGGTACAGTTGTTCTTCTTGTATTTTGGTTTGCCAAAGCTGGGTATAATGATCAGTTCTGAGGGCTGTGCCATACTTGGCCTGTCCTTTCTCGGCGGAAGCTATATGGCTGAAGCCTTCAGGAGCGGATTGGAATCAGTAGAAAAAAGTCAGGTGGAGGCGGGACTCAGCATTGGTTTACAGCACAAACAAATAATCAGGTATATTGTTTTACCCCAGGCTATCTCAGTTTCAGTACCTGCTTTTTGCGCAAACATTATATTTTTGATAAAGGAGACTTCTGTTTTCAGCGTAGTGGCACTTGCTGATTTGATGTACGTGGCAAAGGATTTAATAGGATTGTACTACAAAACTGATGAAGCACTGCTTATGCTGGTCATATCCTATTTTGTCATTCTGCTGCCGATTTCAATTATCGCGTCATTACTGGAGAGGAGGTTGCGCTATGCAGGATTTGGGCATTAGAGTTCTTTTTGAAGGAAGTAACTTTTTGCGGCTGCTGGGTGGTTTATGGATTACTGTAAAAATAGCGCTTATCTCTGTTTCCATTTCCTTTGTATTGGGAATTTTTCTTGGAATAGTGATGACCTTAAAAAATCCTGTGACAAAAGCAATTACAAGAATCTATCTGGAATTTGTACGTATCATGCCACAGTTAGTGCTGCTTTTTCTGGTTTATTTCGGTTTGACAAGAGCTTTTCAAATTAATCTTTCAGGCCAACTGTCAGCCGTAATTGTCTTTGTCGTGTGGGGAACCGCTGAAATGGGGGATCTGGTGCGGAGTGCTCTGATTTCCATATCAAAACATCAGTATGAAAGCGGAACAGCTTTAGGGCTGACCAATCTGCAGGTGTACAGGTATATAATCATTCCACAGACAGTGCGGAGGCTGCTTCCTTTATCAATAAACCTGATGACACGCATGGTCAAAACTACTTCTCTGATTGTTCTGATAGGGGTTGTAGAAGTTTTGAAGGTCGGGCAGCAAATTATTGAAGCTAACCGTTATACTGCCCCATCGGGTGCACTGTGGATTTATGGGACTATTTTCTTACTCTATTTTATTGTTTGCTTTCCCATTTCACGTTTGGCCGGCCGGCTGGAAAAACGTTGGATGAATTGACAGGAGGTTAAAATGACACAGGCACAAAAGGTGTTGGAAATTCAGCATTTAAAAAAGCAATATGGAAATGATGCGGTTTTGAAGGATATCTCCCTTGATATTCACCAGGGTGAGGTTGTGGTTATAGTAGGTCCTTCGGGTTGCGGGAAAAGTACGCTTTTGAGATGCATCAACGGACTTGAGCCAATTCAGGCAGGGGATATCCTGCTGGACGGAAAGGTGATTACCGACGGTAAAACTCAATGGAGCCAGATACGTCAAAAAATAGGCATGGTATTTCAAAACTACGACCTGTTTCCTCACATGACGGTAATAGATAACGTACTGCTTGGCCCCACAAAAGTACAGGGACGTACTAAGCAGGAAGCTGCTGCCGATGCAAAAAAGCTGCTGGAACGTGTGGGACTTCTGGATAAAACAAATTCCTATCCCCGTCAGTTATCCGGCGGACAAAAGCAAAGGGCAGCTATTGTGAGGGCTCTGATGATGGAACCCGAAATGATGCTGTTTGACGAGATCACTGCGGCGTTAGATCCTGAAATGGTACGTGAAGTACTGGATGTAGTCCTGGAATTGGCAAAGGGCGGCATGACCATGATTATTGTAACACATGAAATGCAATTTGCAAGAGCAATAGCAGATCGTATTGTCTTCATTGACAGCGGAGAAATAGTAGAAACCGGGAATCCGGAAGAATTTTTTACTCAACCAAAAACTGAGCGTGCGCGCAAGTTTTTGAATATATTTAATTATTAACAGAAAAGGGGATTTATAATGAAAAAATTAAAAAGAATTTTATCACCTATCTTAGTGCTGGTGCTTGCACTCACACTTCTTGCAGGCTGCGGAGGAACAGGCTCCTCAAGCGCCGGCTCATCAGCCGCTCAAACTTCTTCAGCCGGCACTTCCAGATCACTGGAGGATATAAAGTCAAGCGGTAAAGTTATCATCGGAGTATTCAGCGATAAGGCTCCATTTGGTTATGTAGACGAAAAAGGAGCATACCAGGGTTATGATGTTTATTTTGCAAACCGTATAGGTAAAGATCTGGGAGTGAACGTGGAATTTGTATCAGTTGAACCTGCCAGCCGTGTAGAATACTTGAAAACCGGTAAAGTAGATATTATTCTTGCAAATTTTACAGTTACTGAAGAGAGAGCTCAATCAGTAGATTTTGCACTTCCGTATATGAAGGTGGCACTTGGAGTTGTCAGCCCTGACAAGTCACTTATTACTGATGTATCCCAGCTTAATGGCAAAACCCTGATTGTTGCAAAAGGAACCACTGCCGAAACCTATTTTACTAAAAATCATCCGGAAGTAAAATTACTTAAGTTCGATCAATATACCGAAACCTATAATGCACTTTTAGATGGACGAGGAGATGCTTTTTCAACAGACAATACTGAAGTTCTTGCATGGGCTTTGCAGAACAAGGGCTTTACTGTCGGCATAGAAAGTCTTGGAGAGCTTGATACCATTGCTCCGGCTGTTCAAAAGGGAAATACCGGACTGCTCAACTGGCTCAATGATGAAATCAAAACCTTAGGTAAGGAAAACTTTTTCCACAAAGATTTTGAAGAAACCCTTGCCTCTGTTTACGGTGACGCAGTTAATCCTGACAATCTTGTAGTTGAGGGCGGAGTTGTTGAGAAATAATAAATTGGTAAAATATATCAAGGTCATTATATAAATTTTTGCATTGTAATACAAGGTAATGCAAGGATATCTGGGAAACAGATACTGAATTCCAGGCACAAATGGGACTGAATGCAGCTTTTAAACAACTGCATTCAGTCCCATTTCTATTATAAAACCCTATTTCCGATAATGTGTCTTTTCTGTTCCTTATGTAAGTCTTATTGCTCGTTGATAAGCTGTAAAATATATTTCCTTTTCATATGAAAGCTCTCGGTATATCTTGCATCATCCGAGTTTTCATTGATGAGGTCTTTTGTAAAATTCACCGGCAGATCGGCAATGATCTTTCCGGGATGCTTTGACATGACCAGTATCCGCGTGCCCAACAGCAGTGCCTCGTCTACATCATGAGTGATGAAGAATATAGTTTTGCCCGAATTCCACCATATTTTCCGGATCAAGTCCTGCATCTGTTCCCTTGTCAGTGCATCCAGAGCGCCAAAGGGTTCATCCATGAGCAGAATCTCCGGATTGTTAATGAGGGCGCTGGCAATAGCCGCACGCTGCTTCATCCCACCTGAGAGTTCATATACCTTTTTGTCTCCGAACTGCGTCAGACCGACTTTCTCAAGGTAGGTCTCCACATCTTCTCTGATTTTATTTTTCGGTACTTTTTTCATCATTGGACCGAAAGCGATGTTCTTGCGGACAGAGTACCATTCGTAGAGGGGCGGCTGCTGAAAAACAACGCCTCTATGTGAGTCAATTCCCTTAATCTCAGTCATGTTTATTTTTACATTCCCGCTGGTGGGCAGAACGAAGCCGGCAAGGATGTTGAGAAGCGTGCTCTTGCCGCAGCCGCTGGGCCCCATTACACATACGAATTCTCCCGGATAGATATTAATGTTGATATTGTCGATAGCGGGAATCGCGTCGCTTTTCTTGTCGTATACCAAAGACACACCATCCATGGAAATCAATTCATTTGCAGCTTCAAAAAAATTCTCGAACTTATTAATGTTTTCGTTATCCATACTAATTCCTGCCGCTATTCTGCCGTCATAAAACTGACCAGCTTATTTTTTAGGCATGATTAAATAATAAAACGACCTTTTGAGGCGAGATGTTTTTCGTCAAGACAAGGCGGAGAAAGGCGCAATACCGACCGTATTGCAACTGACGACAAGGTCGTATTGGCGAAGTACAGCGAAGCTTTACTTTAAAATGACCGCCTCAAAATGGAGAAGTTATTATTTAATCATGCCTTAATGCCTGTTCCACAAAAGAAGGATCTATTGCGGCCTCAAATACTTTGATATCGGGTGTTTTACTGATGTTGCCCTGTGCCTCATGGAAGTCGGCGATGGTTTTGAGTGTTTCTGCCAGCTTGCCCTTTTTACTTGCCGTGCCGAGATAATTATCCGTGAGCTGTTCTTCTCCAGAAACCCAGATGTTATCGTTGACCTGGCCCTTGGCTCCTTCTATGGCTATTCCCTCCCAGTCGGCCACATCCCTGGTGGCTTGATCAGGATTTGTCTTAACCAGGTTATACGTGCTGATCAGTGCTTTGACGTACTGGCTGACCAGGGTAGGATACTTCTCGGCGAACTCAGTTCTGGCAATACCGATCTCCGGGATGGTGACACCCTTCGCTGCCAGATCGCCGTCATTGATGACAATCGTGCCATCCTTTACTATTTCATCCAGCGCAGGGCTCCATATATACGCAGCGTCAATATCTCCTCGTTTCCATGCAGCCACAATGTCCTGTCCGCCCATATCAAGCAGCTTCACGTCATTGGCACTAAGACCGTTCAGTTCTAAAGCGTTAAGCAGCGCATAATGGGATGTGGTTCCGAACGGTGCGGCGATGGTCTTACCCTTCAGGCCGGCTACATCCTTTATGCCCAGTTTGTTTTTAACAGCCAGAGCTTCAATATTTCCACCTTCTATATAGGACACGAAAACTGCCTTGTAGCTGATTTTGTTGGCGATGCCAAGAGCAATGGGCGATGAACCAAAAGAGGCAACATCTACATCACCTGATACAACAGCGTTGTTAATCGCCGTACCCGCTGCATAAGTGACGGCATTGACCTTGATATCGATACCGCTGAAATAATTCTCTTTAATTAGAATGGCGGACTCAGGACCGCCTTCAATAACACCGATGTTGATTACTTCCGGATATTTTTCCCCGGTGACAGGATCCTTGGTTTTATCCGTTGTTGATGGTTCAGCATCTGCTGAGGTTTCTGCCGAGGCTACCGTTGAGGGTGTCACCTCGTTGGCCGGCTTTGCGCCGCACGCCAACAACTGGCTTCCCAAAATCAAGATCAAGACTGCTGCTAATATTTTTTTTACCGATTTCATTTCAATGACCTCCTGTTTTTAATTTTTCCCTTTCCAAAAAACAATTCTCTTTTCCAAGTACAGCAATATTTTGTCCAGCAGAATCCCGGTAATTCCCATGATGATAATGCCTACAAATATGACGTCGCTGCGCAGATATTTGCTGGCATCCAGAACCATCCAGCCGATGCCTGATACAGCGGCAACCATTTCCGCAGCAACAGAGGTTGCGTATGCACTGCTCATAGCGTTTCTCAAACCAACGAAGATATCCGGCAGGGAGGATGGCAAAATAACATGGAAAAAGATTTGCCGGCGATTTGCGCCCAATGTCCTGGCTCTGTTGATATAATCCTGTTTTACACGTGTCACACCAGCAACACAAGAAACATATATCGGAGCAAAAGCACCGAGAAACAGCAAAAATATCTTGGAGCTGTCACCGATACCCATCCACAGGATAATGATGGTGTAATATCCCAGTGGCGGAAGCGGGCGTATAAATGCAATGATTGGTTCAAATACTGCACGTATCTTGTCGGAGTACCCGCTCAGCAATCCTAATGGAATGGCCGTTACGACAGCAAATATGTATGCAATCATAAGCCTTCTCAAGCTGGCCAGCAAATGTGCCCACAAAGTGTGACCTTTATAGCCCTTCTGCAGAAGATCCAAAAGTGTGTTCCACATCTCGGCCGGAGAGGGGATAATTATGCTTGAAATCCTGTGATTCCAAGTCAAGATCATCCACAAACCCAGGAAAACGACACCGGTTAAAATACTCACAATGTATTTTTTACTGATTCTATTAATTATCTGCCCCTCCAATCCATATTAAATATATATGTTTTATATACATTTACTTTAACTCAAAACCGCTAAATAAGGAATACCCTTTCGTTTCATATGGGGTATTGAATATTTTCATAGCTCACATCCCTTGTTTTTCCGGCCAAATCCTATGACCATAAAAACACCTGCAGACAGTATGACTATGCTCAATGCTTCATATGCCGTGGGCAGTTTTTTGAAAATGAGAATACTCAGCAGTATTGACCAGATAATATATGTAATGTTCATGGACATGGCCTTTGACGGGCCGGTCACGCTGATGGACTTGTAATAGAGCAGATAGGAACCTGTCTCCAGCAGGGCCGTCAGGAAAAGGAGAAGGATGATCCGGTTTGACAAAATGTGTCCGGTAAAGCTCCAGGCATTGAGCATGGGCAGAAACACAACCGCATAACACAGAAAGGATGTCCCTTGCCTGATTTGCAGCGCAGCTTCAAAGGGTATGCTGCCATGTTTCATTCCATAGGATGAGAGCACCGCTTCCAGGCTCCAGAACAGCGCACAGGCAAAAGCTGGTATATAATTGACGGCATGTCCGCTATTTCCCCACGGCAGGCCGACCATGCCAATGACACCGGCTGCACTCATAAGAATACCCGCCATTTGTTTTCCGGACAATGCTTCATGCAGGAACAGCCGGGCTAAAATCGAACCGACCACCGGATAAAGAGCTGAAATAACAGCCGTATCCGTGACTCCCACACATCTGATTGACAGAACATAGGCACCCATTCCTAAAGGTCCGCCGCACAAGCCGCTGAGTAACAGCAACTTTCCCTGCCTGCTTTTCAGTAACGTTAGGACATTGCTGCCTCTGAAAGGTCTGTATGATTTCCGGAATACTAATAGCCAGACGCCCGATATAGCGTCATTTAGAAAAGCGCCCACAACAGGCGCAAGAAAAACTGCCTGAGAGGACTGTGTGAAGATTCCTGCAGCCAATACGAGTGAAAGTATAACGGTCTGCACCGCCCACAGAAATCCTGACCCCAAACCATACAACAATGCTTTTTCCTCCGTCTGATTTTATAATGCATTGATTAAAAAGCCGATAAATTGACTTGTAAAATTTTTTGGCTGTAGAAAAATTTTATCGCCTCGTTATATTTTGATTTCTTTGACCATTTTTTTGATTATATCCAGCACAATCTTATCAATCTTGTTTGGTTTGTATTTCATACTTTCTACATATCCCACCTCAAACTCCAGATTTTTGTCTGAGATAGGCAGCCGTCTGATCAGGCCACTCTGGATATACACATCATTTCCAGACATGTATTTCGGAAAAAAAGCTACATAATGATTGTGAATGATCATACTTTTGATGGAGTCCAGACTGTCAGTCCGGAATATGACGTTGGGTAACTTGTCGGTCCCAATCATATTTGTCAGGCCGCCGTTATATCTTCTGAATTCATCACGGTAGGCCACATAAGGCTCTTTCACCAGCTCTCCGTATGTGATGCTGTCTCTGTCCCAGTAAGGGGAGTTTTTTCCCACATAGAGCATGTATTCATCACAAAACAACGGCGAATATTTGAGATCGGTATTGCGCTCCAGTTCCCCGTAATTGATCAGTATTCCGATTTCTGAAATTCCTGATGATACGTCGTGAGCAACCTGACTGCTTTCGGCGGTTGTTACCGACAGGATGATGTCTGCCGTATGCTCTTTCAGTCTCTGGATTGTTTTCGGTATTATCCAGTCGCAAATGCACGGAATGCTGGTAATATTGACCTCTCCGGCATTGAGCTGTTCTTTTGTCACTTGAACAATTTCGCCCACCGATTTAAAAATGTCCTCCGTTTTTTGAAGGACAATCTCCCCCAATTGAGTCGGCGTTACACCGGCGTTTGTCCTTTTCAACAGTTCAATCCCAAGTTCCTTTTCCAGGTTGACAATGGAGTAACTGACGGAGGACTGTGACATATAGTTTTTCTCGGCAGCAATTGAAATTGAATTATACTTGACAGCTTCTTTAAATAAATGTAGCTGCTCGAATTTCATACGCATCCTCTTTCACAATTTCTATTATTCCTATATGTTTAATATACATTTATTTTTAATATACGTCAACAGCTTTCTGAAATGGTTCAGCGGGGATTCTCCTCTTGGCTACTATCGTTATTTTCGATATCCGGTATGATTATTTTGTACTGTCCATAAAGTTGCGAATCCATTATTATAGTTTTTAGATATGTATAGTATGATTTTAATAAGAACTTGTTTAGTATTTGCTTGCTTGGTATTTTGAGTGGATTTAACGCAGCATGGCGCAAAATCCGCCTAAATGGCAGTGCAATGAAATACTAAACAGGTTCTAAGGAGGTCGAAATGAACAGGGAATCCCGAACTAAAAAATTGATTGTTCTAGGTATAGACGGAATGGACCCAATGATTACAAAAAGACTGGTTGATGAAGGACGGCTGCCTCATATAAAGCGCTATCTCGCACTGGGTTCCTCGAGAAAAGAGCTGGATATGCTTGGGGCTCATCCCACGATTACTCCGCCCTGCTGGACAACGCTGGCAACGGGCGCATACCCGGGTACCCACGGTATCACCTGTTATTGGCGGCAATCTCCCCAGAGCCTGGATGCTGTGGTGTATAACATGGATTCAAGAAACTGCAAAGCCGAACAGTTATGGAACGTTACAGCGGAGGCAGGCCTCAAAACCCTGGTCTGGCACTGGCCCGGCTCATCCTGGCCGCCAAGCTCCAAGAGTCCGCTGCTCCATGTGGTTGACGGTACCCAGCCAGGCTCTGTCAATATGGGAGTGGCACAGATGGATTGGGAGAAGGTCCTCTATGCCTCCTCTGAAACAAAAAAACTGAAATTCATCCCCCATACACAAAAAGCTGCCGGCGTGGGCTGCAACATCACCGATATCAGTGAAGTTTTATCATCAGGGGATGATGATACGGATGAAATGATGGAACTTTGGTGGGGTGATGAAGCAAGAAAAGGCGGAGAAATAAGAACTTATGTGAACACATTGGACGATACCGAAATGATGATAGGGGCCAAGGTGGCATATGACATGATTTTTTCTCCTATCAAACAGGCAAATGGCTGGAAATCATCACCGGATGACGCACTGGAATTCACGCTGCTGATTTCAGCCGGCAAGGAAAGCCGCTTTGGTCTCATCACAAAAAACAACCGGGGTGTATATGACTCGGTATCACTTTACCGCTCAAAGGAGGACACCAAACCCTTTGCAGTTCTGGAAAAAGGCAAAATGACCTCAGGCATCATTGACAACGCGACAAAAAAAGGGGTGACGAAGCCATGCTGCCGCTCCTATAAAATTCTTGATCTGGGCCCGGACGGAACGGAGTTGCGCCTGTGGGTCAGTAATGCGCTGGATACCACCAACAATATGCTCTGGCACCCGGTAACCTTGCTGGATAAAATTATCGGAAACGTGGGGTATATACCGCCCGTCAGCCTCATCGGAGGTGAAGATTCCGAACTTGTGGATAAGGTTTTCGAACCGTCGTGGGATATCTACTGCAAATGGCAGGCCGATTCCCTGAACTATCTGCTGGATTACGAAAATTATGACGTGGTATTCAGCCATCTCCATAATGTGGACTGTGCCGGGCATCAGATCTGGCATCTGGGAAAAACACTGGAACCATGGAAACACACCGACGAAAAAGTCAATCAGGAAATCATTGACCGCTTCTATGAACAGACAGACAGGTATCTCGGCCGCTTCCTGCACTATTTGGATGAAGGATACACGATTTTGATTGTTTCGGATCACGGGCTGCTGGTAGGTGAAAACGTGCCCCCGATTCTCGGTGAATATGCCGGCGTAAATACCAGAATCATGGAGGAGCTGGGCTATACTGTTCTTAAAAAGGACAGCGCCGGAAATTCCATAAACGAAATCGATTGGGACAAAACGAGGGCAGTTCAGATCCGCAGCAACTATATCTACATCAATGTAAAGAACCGGGATAAATACGGTATCGTTGATCCTGAAAATAAATATGACCTGGAGGAGCAGATCATCTCCGACTTGTATAATTACAGGGATGACCGCACCGGAAAGCGTGTAGTCGGCATTGCCCTCAGGAATAAGGATGCCGTGCTGCTCGGAACTAACGGCCCGGAGTGCGGTGATATTTTCTTCACTGTTGAAGAGGGCTTCAACCGCCTGCACGGAGACGGACTGACCACGGCCCAGGGCTATTACAACACCTCGGTTTCACCCATCTTTATTGCTGCCGGACCGGGCATCAAGAGCGGCTTTACCACAGACCGCGTCATCCGTCAGGTAGATGTAACTCCCACCATGGCTGTGCTGCTGGGCACAAGAATACCGGCACAATGCGAAGGTGCGCCCATCTATCAGATTCTCGCCGATGAACTGTGAGGTATATCCATAGGCTTGCTCTATAAAAGGCAACAAGGATAATGGACGTATTATAACTGGCATTCCACGGACGGAACATTGCATTACGTCCGTGGAACAATTTAAATTCAAAAATGCATTTATGGCTTTAAATGGCTTACTGTCGCTTCTGGTGGAATATCCTTTGTATCTTTACAGGATTTACGTTCCGCCTTTGCAGCAGAGTTATGGATTGCACAACATCCTAGGCCTGTTGAGTTTATTTCAATCCTATTTATTATTCCACAATAACTTAAAATATCACCTTCAATTAATTTTATCTACATACAATTAATTTTATCTACATATTGCGCTTTCTTGAAAAATTCTACATATTCTTAATTGAAAGGCCTTCTGAAAAAGCATTTGAGTACTAGTACCCTTCCTATGGACAGGAAGGGAAGTATATAATGTAAATCCCCTGAATTATCCTCATTGCGATGAACGATAAAAACAATATTATTTGGTATATTGTGGAAAATATAACAATATTAATCAGCATTATGGTATTTATTGTATAATTTGTATATAGAAGTAATTATATGCTTATGATAGTATAATATACATAAAAAACATTTAAGGAGGATTTTTATTTATGAAAAGAAAGCTATTATCACTTGCTCTAGTTCTTGTTATGGTTTTTACAGTAAACATAAGTGCTTTTGCAACAACTTACAGTGGTAACATTTCCAACATCGGCCATATCACAGGCTCCAACGTAATACCCAATTATGACTCGGTAGAATACACCTTCTATCTTTCTCAGGACTCCTATTATGATGCAAAGTTATACATTCCTATAGGCTATGGTCTAGAATTAAGAAACTCCCAGCAGCAGACCGTAAGTTATGTTGAGTCAGACGGAACTTTGGCTGAAATCACCAAAAATTCAATACCTGCAGGCATATACAAACTGGTGATATGGTGCACATCGGGTCATGATACCGGTACATACAACATATATCAGTCCACAAGTATTCAGACAGATAACATAACCAATAAGAGCACAGTTTATCAAACTGCAAATATTCCTTCTTACACTGCAAAGGAATATACCTTCTATGTATCAAATACAGGGGCTTACAACGCTCAGTTAATTATTCCTGACGGCTATGGTCTGGAATTAAGAAACTCCCAGCAGCAGACCATAAGGTATGATGACTCAGACAGTACAGGAGCAACAATTAGCGTGACAAGCCTGCCGGCTGGAGTTTATAAGCTTATCGTATGGGCAACAAGCGGTTCAGGCTCTGTATCCTATACTATCAATCAGAGTGCAAACTGGTAAGAATTAAAATTTCAAAATATTATAAAAAGGCCGATTTCGTTATAACGGAGTCGGCTTTTTGCTAAATAAAAAAGTAATTAATGAGGTTCATTGAGGGTTGGCATATATTAATAATATGCGTAAATATAGAATATTTATCAGATTTTTCGTCCTAATGATGATACTTATTTTGGACATTAATATTTACAGTAAGATTATACCATCCGCAATAACTCTAATGCTCTTTTATAAAGCAGGTCAAATTCGCAACCGCAGTTTCCACAATCTTTGTCTGCCTGTTCAACGGTTTCCAATAATTCAATCGTTGTGAATCTATTTAAGTAGTGAAATGTTTCGAGCGGAAAACAAACGGCTAACAGAGGAGCAACGCTATGTAGAGCGAATGACTCATAGTATTCCTTTTCCAGAAATAAAAAAGATAGCATACTTTAAAAATCACATTTGGTGATTGTAAATAAAACAGGAAATAGCTATAGTGTAAGCAGAAAGTAAATCTGAACCACATCAAGGGATATCTCTGTCCAATTAAATCCTACAGCAAAGTTACGCTATCTCAAGTCTCTGAGAGATTGGAAACAGGTTCTAAATATGATAAAATAAGCAAAGTGGTGTACCACTAAGAGGTCAAAAAAACAGCAATATAAAAGTTGGGGGGATATGGATGGCAACTATCGCTCTGTATGCGGGCAAAATAAACCAAATGCCCGGGCTGATCAAAGATGTCAAGAAGTCTGTGATAGATTATAAATCTGAATTGGCTACGCTGAAAAACAAGACTTTGTCGATCAACAAAAGCGTGTGCAATTTGGACGATGTTATCAATTCCATACAAACCTCTACCAAAACACAAGATGATAAAATAGCATCGCTTGAGACGTTTAGCCAGAACAGCGAACAATTCATCGCCGGTGCCGCTCGAATTGACGGCGCAGTGGCCGATTTGATCAATCAGCGCAAGGATGATTTTTTTGAGAAATACTACTATCTCAAGCCGGAATGCGAGAAAAACGGCTGGGAGAAGTTCTGCGATGGGGTGGCTTCTGTCGGAGAATGGTGTAAAGAACACTGGAAGCTGATCGTCGTTGTTGTGTTGGTTGTTGTTGCTATCGTTGTAATTGTCTGCACAGCCGGAACAACACTTTCCATACTTATCATGTGGGCAAAAACGGCGTGTTAGTGCACAATGCGGATTATTCTGGCGATCTTAAAAAAGTAGATAGTCCCGATCCAGCAGCGGATAAACTTGCAGAACGAATCAATGGAGAATCCCGGGTTAGATTTTCAAACGATACAACTGGCAGAGAATTTGATGCTATAAGTGACAGGTATATAGCTCAAAGCAAACCTGCTGATTTTAAGTTGGGTTCATCGTTCCGAAATCAGGCAAAGGCTACATTTGAAGCGGCAAGCCAAAATGGAAAGCAACCTTATTTCCATTTTGAAGGTTCCCCATCTTCGAGTGTTCTCAGTAAAATTGCGGAATATGCATTTCGATATGGCATAGAACCAATTATAGACATAACGCCGTTATTTTAGAAAGGAAGGTATTTATGGTTGAATTGCATGGTTGGGCACTAATCAGAGAAAATTTCACAACAGACAATGAAGATGTAAACTTAGAACAAATTATTAACCACCTTGTCCAAGAAATTGAAAAATTGGACATAGACAAAACATTGCTTCAAATTGTTTACAGCAACGGTGAAGCAAGTCTAACAGCAACAAAATTCACAAATCATTTTTCAGATGATATCAAGAATATTGTTGGTTTATTTGAACGGATAGCGACATTAGCACCTGGTTCGTATGGTTTGTTATATTTACGAAATGATGAAGATACAGATGGGTTCAACAATGCTTTTCAAGTGTTCGTTTTGTCAAGGGGAATACTTAAATTGCAACAAGATCCGTTTCTTTCCCCTTATTGCCCGACAGTGGAAGACGAAGACTGACATAGAATAATGTTACCTTAGGTGCATAAAGATTCTGAAGTGCAGAGAGTGTGAAATAAAGTCTGTAAATCCAGTTTTCTATGATAAAATTAAAAATCATAGGAAGCTGGATTTTTTATGGCTAAGAAAAAAATCGCAATGACAGAAGGTAAAAGAAACATCATAGCATCCCTGCTCCAGGAATATGATATCAAAACTGCTGAGGATATTCAGGAGGCTTTAAAAGACTTATTGGGCGGTACAATCCAAAACATGCTTGAAGCTGAACTGGACAATCACCTCGGATATGAACCATACGAAAGGTCAGAAAACACAAATTCCCGTAATGGTAAGAAGCAAAAATCAATTAAAAGCTCGTATGGAGAAATGGAAATTGATGTTCCCCAAGACAGAGAAAGCTCATTTGATCCACAGTTGGATGGGCGCATTGAAATTTCCAACAATCGTGCCGAAAATGCCATCAGGCCTTATGTCACAGGTAGAAAGAACTGGCTCTTTGCCGATACAACCCGTGGAGCCAAAGCCAGTGCCATTGTGGCTCTGTGAGATTTTTTCTGTAAATCGCTCTCTGTGACGATAGCAAAATTGGTTTTTGGAGCCAGAGGTGCAGAAACCAGCCACCGCGAAGCGGCGTGGCCTTGATTACGCTCTTGGCAAATGCTA
>NZ_MZGX01000041.1 GCF_002051585.1 Ruminiclostridium hungatei
TAGCTACAGAGTAAAGGAAAAGAAAAAAGCTGGTTTCTATGATCCCAACAGATTTGAATCAACTTCTGCGGATTAATTGGGGAATTTTCTACCGTTGTTTTAGGGGATTTTAGAAATGTTCTTGACAGCAGCAGGAATGGATTTGCATTTAATTGAATAAAAATGTAAGCACTTTAATATGTAGCTTTGTTCTGAAAAAGTGGGTGTTCACCCATTAAAAGTCTCATTTTATTGTTTTTAAGTGCCGAGTTACCATAAGAAATTGTTGCCGAAGTAAACACCAGGTAGGATAAATATCGGTTGTCTTAAAAAAATAATCAAAATTTAAAGGCATGTATCCAAAAGTAATTTTAATAAGCTTTTGGATACATGCCTTTTCATTGATATTTGCCTCTATAATAATTAGTAAATTTAAATTAATTACCTAAAACTGAAACTGTTTCATACCATGAAAAATTTTGTGTTGTTCCGTTGTAGGTTTTTTGAAAACCGGTTAAAAGGGAATTGAACGGAATCGAATATTTAGTAGCATTGTATGGGTCCATATAATTTATATTGGGATTAGATCCGCTGTCTTGATAACCAAATATTACTATATAATGTCCGACAGAATTGTTCCGACCTATTATCAATGCGATAATAGGATAACCTTGATCGATATTGCTTTTTATACTTTTGTAATTCAAAGTGGTGGTAAAGCGTTCCGTGTAGACATTACTTGCAAAATGATTAATAGCACGTCTTACCTGCGCCGAATCAGCAGTGAAATTTGGAAGACTGGGTCCCATTATATAGCTGACTATGGATGATTGAGATTCGCTGCCTTGAAGAATTGACCTTATGCATGCAGCCCAACACCAATTGCTTTTTTCCTGTGTAATAGGACTGACATTGGTAGAGGCAGCAAAAATAGATTGCGTAAATAAAACCAATATTAAAATTACTGCTATAAGTCTGCTGACCTTACGAGATTTGTTTCTCATTTTTAATCGCTCCAATCATATGTAGAATAGTAATATTTATGGAATTATAGAGGGTAGTTAAATAATAACATAAAAAGTATATAAAGTAAAATATTACCATAAAATTCGAGCTGTTTTACACTTGGAAGGTTTGTGCCAGTGAGTTTTCTATTACAAAAGTCAAAATTTGTATGTAAAATAAAGGAATATTAAGATAATTGTGTAAAATCTATTGACAGTTAATTACATAGAATAATATAATATTTTTGGAAATATGAGTAAACCTATAAGTTTAATAATATTTGTCGCAATTAAGTATTTCCGAAAAAAACAAAAACCAGGAAGATTAAGTGTAATAGGAATGGTGCTCTGTGATGTATGCAAAAATTATACAATCCATTAAAGATGTGAATGAAGAAGAGTGGAACAGATTGGTAAGTCCTCAGGATATCCAGATGTCGTATAGCTATATAAAGTCTGTTGAAAATTCAGAAATCAGCGACTATCAGCATCGGTACATTTTGATATATGATGATGGAAGCCAGCTCATTGCTTCCCTTCCGGTTTTTATAACAAATAAATTCTGTCTGGATACACCTCTTACGGGAAAATGTAAAATGCTCTGCAAAAAAATAAGAGATGTCCTGCCTATGTTTTTAAGCAAGAGAGTGCTCTTTTGCGGGTGCTGCATATCTGAATACAACAAAATCAATATAAGGGAAAAAACTGAAAAAAACATGGTTTTGAAGCTGATTCTTGAGGAAATTGATGCACTGGCGGAAAGAGAAAAGGTTAAATTTGTACTTGCAAAGGATTTTATCGATGATGGCAACTGCTTTAAAGAAGAAAGCCAAAAGAAGGGGTATTTTGATTTTTGCTCTCTTCCCGGAACTTATATAGATATTGAATGTGATTCATTTGAGACTTACATACAGGGCTTGAAAATCAAGCAGCGTCAAAATATCCGCAATAAGATCAACAAGTGCAGAAAAGCAGGCGGCCTTGAGTTTGAAATTGTGGAGGACTTTGGGCAAATATCGGACAAGCTCCATGAGCTTTACATGTATACCTTTAACAATGCTGAAGTCCAGTTTGACAGGATTGGCAAGGATTTTTTCGAAAATATCAACAACTTTATGGGAGAGAGCTCAAAGGTAATATTGGCTAAAAGAGAAGGCAATATTATCGGTTTTGCACTATTGGTATGTTCCCAGGATTCATGCGTAAATGTCAGAATCGGACTTGATTACAAATATGCTCATTTATATCATGTTTATTTTATGCTCCACTATAAAAATATCGAGTATGCGATAGAGAGCGGGGCGAAGAGGCTTTATCTAAGCCAGACTACATATATACCAAAGCTGGAAATGGGAGCTAAAATTGCCGGGCTCACAGGCTTTGTCAGACATAGAAGCGGTTTTGTAAATGTCATATACAAATTTTTATTCAGAAAGCTGTTCAGCCAGTACCAGAGCCTGAGCCAGGCTGAAAATCCTCACAATGAGCTTAAAGCGATTCTTTCAGATAAATTCAGCGGGAAAACCCATAGGAAAAGTGCCTGACATTGTGAATATAAATGGTCAGAGTTATTTTAAAATAGAAGGTCAACTTAGGAGGTCAAAATGATACGGAAAGCTCAACTGATATTTAAGTTTGCATATCTGAGATTAGCAAAAAAATATGCAAACAGTGCCAAGGATTATGATAATGCAAGTGTTGACTACGATTCCTTTTTTTCAAAAACCATGGGAAAATACTCTTTGGAAATGATTGATAAGATTCATTTTGAAAAGGATCAGCAAATACTTGAGCTTGCATGCGGTACAGGTTTTATTACAGAAAATGTTGCAAAAAAAATGCAGGGACAGGGAGCAGTCACTACCGTGGATCAATCGGCGGGAATGCTGGAGTTGGCCAGGAGGAAGCTGGAAGGGTATGAAAATATCAAGCTGGACATGAGACAGGGCAATATGATGCAGCTTTTAAAAAGTATCCCTGACAACAGTTTTGACAATGCTGTCTGTGGATGGGCCATATGCTATGTTAACCCGGTGGAATTTCTTAAGGAAATTTACAGAGTACTGAAACCTGATGGCCGGATAGGAATAATTGAAACACGCTCCGACTCGGAACAGGTTCTTATGGAAGCTTTTGACGAGGTTTTAGCGAAAGATCCCTCTTTATTGGAGCGGTATATAAAAATTGCACTGCCTTCAAATAGTGATGTGTTGAAAAACTGGTTTATCAAGGGAGGCTTGCAGCCTGTGGAATGCTGGGAGGGTGAGGAGGTACTGCCCTATTACGATTCTGAAGGCGCCATAGAATGGGTGCAGCGCTCAGGAGCTTCGGCGGGTTTCCTGGACGTAATCAACCGTGACCGGCTTCAGGAAGTATTGGACAAGGTAAAGGCAATTATAGACAGAGATATGGATAATGGAAAGAACTTTAAACTGTCTCATACATATGTTGCAGGTGTTGCGAGGAAACAAACAGGGAGCGGGAGTGTGTAATATGTTCAAAGGTGTTGAAATCGTGAATGCTGCTGTTGCTTCTGAAAAAAGGGTATATCACTATCTGAACAATATAAAGGTTTTCCTTGCTTTTCTGATTGTGGCCTGCCATGCCAATATGGCATACGGCGGGGCGGGAGGCTGGTATTATGTTGAGGTGACCAACGATGAGCTTTCAACCTCCCTGCTTACCATGGCGAATGCAATAATACAAAGCTTTTCAATGGCCTTGTTTTTTTTCCTTGCCGCATATTTCAGTCCCGGTTCATATGACAAACGGAGTTTTTCCAGATATTTTAAGGACAGGACAAGCAGGTTGGTCCTGCCGGGGCTGTTCTATTGTCTGGTGCTGAACCCCCTATGCATCAATCTGGTAAGAAAGCAGGATTATTTTTCTTCATTGGGCTTTTATAATCTATGGTTTGTAATGGCACTGTTTTTTTTCTCAGTGGCATATGCTTTGCTCAGGAGGTTTATTCCAATAAAAGTTCCTGCAATTGGCAATCCAAAATCCAGGCATATATTTGCCTTGATTATATTTATAGGCATTCTTAATTTCATTACCAGAATTTTTTTTAAAACTGATAAAATGTACATATTTGATTTCACATTTGGTTACTTTCCCCAGTATATCGTTTTTTTCATTCTTGGTGTTATAGCCTTCAGAAATAATTGGCTGGACAGTCTGAACAAAAACCTGGCGAGAAGACATCTCAGCATTTCAATTGCTTCAATAGTACTATTCCCCGCAGTGTTTTTAATAGCAGCTTCAGGAACTGGCAGCCTTGAGAATTTTTTCGGAGGAGTGACCTTTGAATCAATGTTTTACTCCATGTGGGAGCCACTGTTGTCTGTAGGAATAATTCTAGGTATTTTATCAGGCTTCAGAAATAAATTGAATTTTACAATACCTGTTTTAAGTAAATTGGCCAGATGCAGCTATTCAATCTACATAATACAGGGCCCCATTATTGTAATATTACAGATAGCATTAAGGGCTATAAACATAAATATTCTTGCAAAAGCGTCAATAGTAACGGTTTTAACCTTCGGGACAACATTTGCAATTAGTTTGCTTATACTTAAAATACCAAGACTTGATAAAATATTATAATATTTGCTGATTCAGGATATTTTTTAAAAACATAAACGTATAAATAATTAAAAAACAATTCAGGAGGTAGGCATGAAAACACTCAAAGTTTTTCTTTTAATAACTGATATAGGATTTATCATATACTGGCTGGTGACCGGTATGCATCTGATACCTGAAAGCTGGGCGTTCAAGGATTATGACAATCCAATACTGGTTGCATGGAACTGGTCGTTTTTCCCATTGGATATGTTTGTATCGGGAACCGGCTTGACCAGCATATATCTGTATTCAAAGAAAAATTCACTCTGGAAGAAGCTATGCTTGATATCCCTGGTTCTGACATTCTGCTCGGGGCTGCAGGCAATCGCCTTCTGGTCGCTGCGGCTGGACTTTGATATATCCTGGTGGGCTGTGAATCTGTATCTGTTAATTTATCCGCTATTCTTTATTAAAGGTGTTGTTAAGGACACAATCAAATAAGCCGGCAGGATATGTGTGGTTTTGTTGAATACCAGCTTCGGCAAGGAATTATGATTTCGAAAGGTAAAGGTGACTTGATGAATTGGCTGTATCTTGGTTTGGCAATTGTTTCTGAAGTATGTGGAACTACATTTATGAAGCTGTCCGACGGCATGACAAAATTGAAGTTTTCGGTTCTGATGCTGGTTTTCTATATTTTAAGCCTATCCATGCTTTCGTTGGCGCTGAAGAAAATAGAGATAGGAGTGGCCTATGCCATCTGGTCTGGAATCGGGATAGCATTAATTACCATAGTGGGAATAATATTTTTTAAAGAGTCCATATCGGTTTCCAAAATAGTTTTTATTTCCTTTATTCTGGTGGGAGCAATCGGACTCAATTTATTCGGTACTTCCCATTAACGATAAAGTCAGCAGGTTTAAAACCAATGACAGCGTACACCCTTGAAAGTATGGTTTTCTTAAGGGAAAGGACACAACCGTGATATACGCCAGGGAACCAAGGAAAGTTTAATGGAGGCTGAATAATGGAATATGTTTTAATAACAGGGATTACTGGTTTTATGGGACAACAGTTTATAAAAGAATACATGGAAAAGTATAAAAATACTACTGTTTTCGCCATTATCAGAAACAAAGGCAACAGGCCTGCTATTGAAAGGGCAGAGCTGCAAAGGTTTAAGAACTACATAGAAGAGGGCAGGCTTGTAATTCTTGGCGGGAGTCTGGAAGAGTGCAGTGTACTGGACGATAGCGATAAATTAAAGCTCCTTGTGGAAAAGGTATCAGAAATATGGCATTTGGCGGGGGCAACAGATTTTGAAGAGACCAAGAGGGAGAATACCTTCAGATGCAATGTCAACGGCATTTCAAATATTCTGGCCCTGGCAAAACAATTTAAAAAACTGCATGCTTTTTATCATTACAGTACTTCGTATATTTCACATAAAGGGAACGGTTTGGTCAGAGTGCCGGAAGATTGCCTGGATAGCTGTAGTCCGGCAAATACAAACAATCCCTATGAAGAAAGCAAATTGCTTGGTGAGAGGCTCGTGGCCGGGTCCGGGCTGCCATATGTGGTGTTCCGGCCGTCAATAGTAATGGGGCATTCTCAAACCGGAGAAGCGGAAAGTGACAAGATGGTATATGGAGCTTTAAAGTGCTACTTTTGGATTAAACAGTTTATTATGAAGCAGGAAGGGAAGGCTCAGGACAAATATGCGGCCAACAGATTAAGAATATGTGCAAATCCCCTGGCGACAAAAAACCTGATTTCTGTTGATGATGTAGTTGAGGCGTCCTTAAGGGCCCGGGAAAAGGGTGACCTGAACCTTGCATATAATCTGGTGAACCCTGAGCCCACAACTGTTACAGAGGTATGCGATGCTATTTTCAGAACCATTGGAACTGATTTTTTTGTACTTGATCCCGGTGTTGAAAAAGAGAATATGAATAAATTGGAGAGCCTGATATACAGGGCTACTAGCTTGTATAAGCCGTATATGCTGCAGGATGATCCTGCGTGGGACATGTCCAATACCTTGAAGCTCATGAAAAAGAATGAGTTCCATAAGTTTGATTTTGAAGTGCAGTGCAAGCTGTATAAGAGCTATATACAAAACCGGCTTTTGACAAACTCAAGCTTTACAAAAAAAATGCAATTTGTAAAATAATAGTTTTATTTTTTATAAGGAAACAAACCCAGAAAGATAGACTATATTGGCTTATAATAATTAAGCGACTAATGAGGATTGAATTTTGGTATTGTATACCACTCAGTCCTTTTAGTTTGCACTTTTGACAATTTTACGAGTTAAAAAACCGGAATTTATGTGTTTGTTATGACTGAGGATGAGAGAAAAAGAGAAAAAACGGCCTTAAAAAATTTTAAGGCCGGCTTACAACTGTTTATTAAAGGATAAGATACATTGTTTTTTATCATTATAGGATAGATTGTATGAGTTATAAATTATCAATTATGAATACAGCGATGAGGTTTGAGCAGCCAAGACATGTGTGCAGCGAAGTATGCCGTCATAATATTCGCTTGAATTGGACTCGTATACTATATATGTATAGGTAGCACCTAGATAGACTCCTTCAGCCATGGAAGGGAGCATATATTTTTTTGTAACAGAACCAAGTGTTGCTGTTGTTCCGGAAGTCGAGTAACTGCTGTAACAATACATTTCTGAAACGTATGAATTGCTGGTGGGAGTCCTGACATATGATCTTGTAATTATAACTTTTCCATCACGGAAGGATGCTCCCTGTGAACAGGAGGGGATTGACATTCTATGCTTATAGCTGGATAATGTGGAGTTGTTGGAAGCACTGTCCACAGCAGCTCCATTATAACTGTACATATAGGCTGAGCTTGATTCGTTGAAACCTCCTATCCAGAGTAAATCAGTTGTGGTTTCATATGCCAGGAAGCTTGCGGTGACAGTGGATGGAAGTTTTAGTGTAGATATTTGGGATAGGGTTGCCTGGCTGGTAATATTATTATTACCAGTCAAACCGGTTGATTTACTCAGACACGTTGATAAATCCGAATCAGAAATTCTGAGTATATAACTTGTACAAGCTACATAAGTGTAACCTCCTGAAGACGCTATTCCACCAAAATGGCCTGTTTGGCCACTTACGTTGATTTTGGTGTAGCTGGTACCGTTAGTTGTAGCAAAAATTGCGGAATCTCCACCGGTGTTATTATAAGCACTAATCAAGGTATAAGTTGTGCTGCCGATGGTATTATAACAGATTCCCTGTATGGTATAGCTGCTGCTTTCAGATACCCCTTTTTTGTCATTAGGTGCAGTAAAACTGCTTCCTGTTGAAACCTTTTCTGCATATAAATCAAGTGAAGCGGTAGTTGTTGTTGTATTTTTAAGATTTGTGAGGTTTTTGTTAATTGCCGCTTTAAAATCAGTAAAACTTGTAGAACCACCTATAAAATAGGTATAAAAAGTACTGGAAATTGCCGCAAAAGTATTTACAGATGCTGTAAAAGTAATAATTAAACACAAAGCAAATGGTAGAAATATTTTTAAGGTTTTTTTATGCATTTTTCCCCCTTTCTATTCTTCGTATCTTATCCACTTAGAGCATAACATAGCAGAATAAGTAATAATATAGTAAAATTTACAAAAAATAACAAATAAATTATTCTTATTTTTTATGTCCTGGGACAATTTAAAACTACAGCCGCTGTTGTTTTGACCTCATGTGGTGTTACGCACAGGTATGCAGACCAGCAAGCAACTGTTTCACCAACTTCAGTATCTGATGGAATAACTGCTCAAAGCAGTGAAAGTAGCGAGAAATTCTTTGATATGGATAATGCTGAAGATGCAACAAATTCCGAACCTATAAATAAGAGTACTGATGCCAAATCTGATTACTATGCTTAAACTTATATACTTTTATGTGGATGAGACCAAGCAAGTATCAAAAAATCAGTATGAGGTTTACACCACTATAAAGCTTGAGGAAACAAATAAAAAAAATAATTTAAAAGCTGAAAAAAGGTTAATCTGATTTTCACTGTATTTGAGGATGGAACTACCAGAAAGATAAAGAAGATTGAAAGCAGATAAACAGTATCCTTCACTGACAAAAGGGACCCTGCGAAGTTGGTTCGCAGAGTCCCTTGCTGATTTATTGCAGCTTTAAAAGCCTGATAAGCCTATTTCGGCAAAACAATTTTCTGTCCTTCAAAGATCATATTCGGATTTTTTATTCTATCCGAATTGGCATTATATATTTTCATATACTTGCTGGAATCTCCATATTGCTTTGCCGCAATTTTGCCCAGCGTATCGCCGGCTTTGACAGTATAAACTGTTCCATTTTCAGTTTTAAGAGCTGGTAAAATTCCATCTGCGGGTAAAACCAGGCTCATACCGACAATTAGCCGGTTATTATTTTTCTTCAGGAGTTCTTTATTGGCATTATAGATTTTTGTATGATATTTGTAGCTGCCATAATTGTTTAGTGCAATAGTTCCCAAGGTATCTCCCAACTGTACCTTATATGTGATAGTTCCTTGAGGTGTTGCTGCTGGCTTTGGAGCTGGAACAGGAGCAGGAGCAGATTCCTTTACAGGCTCTTTAACAGGCTCTTTAACAGGCTCCTTAACAGGCTCTTTAACAGGCTCTTTAACAGGCTCCTTTACAGGCTCCTTTACAGGCTCCTTTATCGGTTCCTGAACTGGTGCGGCGCCATCTGTAACCTTATACACGATTTTTGTAGTTTCATTAGCATCACTAAAGCTGAGTATGTAATAAGGATTTGGGGCACCCCAGAAGTTAGCTCCAAGAACTGCAGTTGCAGTCTTGTTTGCCTTAATCTCAGTTATGGCCTCTTCCTGACCGTCAATTGTCCACATAAGGCTGCCAATATAGAAACCCTCGGGATCATATGCCTGTAATTTTGCTGTCATAGTTTCTTTAGGAGTGAATTTTATTTCAGCATTTGCTGATACATACACTACCTCGTACTCCTCGGCTGCACTTGGTTCGAATTGAAGGGTTTTAGTTTCAGAATTAATCTTTCCGGACAAAGTATAAGAATATTTGTCGGTTGAGACAGATGCCATAACTGTTGATGGAATTGCTGTAAAGATCAATAATGCGACTAACAGTGATAAAGAAATTGTTTTTTTAATTCTCAAAATACTATCCTCCTTGTTTTTTGTATTGGTGTAGAATACTTGTACGATACCCCCTCCTCCTTATAAAGCTTATTCGCCTCCTTGCACAGTCGATAATTAACTTTGTTGCTTAAAAACTAGGTGTATCCTAAAAATATTATTAACACCAATGAATATTAAAATTATAATATACTTATTATGGAAACATCAAGTAAATAACTGATTATATTAATCAATTATTTACAATATGAGTAGTTTAAACAACATAAAAGTTATGCAAAGAGCAGGGATATACCTTAATAAATTAATAAAGTCTGGTAAAATAAATCTGTCTTTTATGGCAAAAGGCCACATATATGTGATATGCTTAATAAGTATAGCAGCTCAATACTTAAGGCGAAATATACAGGCAGCAAATGCATAAATACGGTATATGACTGTCCGGATGCAGTCAGGGCAGCTTAAATCAGAATATATCACAGCCTAAGCCTAAGTATACATAATCAACTATATTAAGGAAAGAGGAAGAAACTATGGATAACATGAAGGTAAAATGGGGCATTATCAGTTGTGCGGGAATTGCAGAATCCTCCGTAATTCCTGGGATATTAGGTGCTCAAAATGCTGAATTATACGCCATATCCAGCAGGGGGCCGGACAAACTGGAAAAATTCAAAAACAAGTTCAACCCTGTTAAAGCATATGAGAGCTACGAAGAGCTTTTGGATGATCCCCAGGTTGATGCAGTATACATCCCGTTACCCAACGGCCTGCATTATGAATGGACTCTAAAGGCTGCAGCCAAGAAAAAGCATGTTCTATGTGAAAAACCCATGGGAATATCAGAAGAACAAGTGATAAAAATGAAGGAAGCATGCGACAAAAACGGAGTCCTCTTGATGGAGGCCTTTGCCTACAGGCACAGTCCGCTTACCGTTAAGGTGAAGGAACTGGTGGACAGCGGTGCCATAGGCAAGGTAAAGTTTATGGAATCCCATTTCAGTTTTATGCTTAAGGACCCAAAGGATGTCAGGTTTTTTGACAGCCTGGCAGGTGGTGCTACTTATGATATAGGCTGCTACAACATAAATGTAATAAGATACATAATCGGAGAGGAACCTGTATCTTTATACGCAACCGGCGAGGTTGGGGAAAAATCCGGTGTGGATGAAAGCAGTTGTATTGTTATGGATTTTGACGGAGGTGTAAAGGCAGTATCCTATTGCTCCTTCCATTGTACTCTGAGAAGTGAATATACCATAGTTGGCGAAAAAGGAATTATCTCAGTTCCTGTTGTTTTCAATACAAAAGGTGATACAAAAATAGTTGTCAAAAAGGATGAGGGTATCGAGGAAATTAAAGTCACATGCCCTGATAACTATATGCTTGAGGTTGAGCAATTAGGAAGGTGCATATTGCACGGAGAAAAGCCCTATATTACCTTCGAGGATTCCTTAAATAATTCCAGGGTTATTGATGAAGCCCTGAGGCAGATTATCAAAAAGTAGTCTGGAGTGTCCGCCAAAATTTAAAAATATCTTTTGAACAGAGGCAGGAATTTATATTGACAATAAGGAAAATATATGTAAAAATACCTTGAAATAGATTTGTGGCTTGTATTTGCTTTTACAGCCACAAGTTCCTTGAATACAGGGCGAATACCCCACGGAGTCTGGTGACTCTGTGGGGTTTAATCATATGAGACGGATTTCAGCCATGAGCCGTATTTAGAAGGAGACTTAACATGAACTACAGAGAGGTTATATACAACTTCCATAAGTTTTTACTTTCCATAGACAGTGAAATTGCCCATATAAAAATTTCCGAAGAGAAATGGTCATTGAGGGAAATCGTGGGACACTTGATTGATTCGGCAGCAAATAATCACCACAGGCTGGTGAGGCTCCAATTTACCACCCGTTTGGATTTTCCTGCCTATGAAGCCGAACAGTGGATCAGTGCTCAGAAGTATAACAATATGGACTGGGAATTGCTTGTTTCTCTCTGGTACAGCTATAATTGCATGCTGATAAATATCATTGACAGCATTGAAGGTGACCAGCTTGACAATGTCTGGCTAAAAGGGGAAGAAGAAATACCACTTCGAGAGATTATCCACCAATATTACAGGCATCTTGAACTGCACATGGAGCATTTTAACAGCAGGCTGGGGGAACTTCTGCAGTAAAGGCTGAATAATTCCGGAGATGGGCTTGTTTACAAAAAACATTCTGACCGGGCTGAAAAGCGCTGGCAAGAAAAATGTTATTACTATAGGAGAAGGATTGAGATTCCGCATGGTATAGGGCTGTAAAGGACAAAATCAGAACAAAAGCTGTGTCTGACTGCATAAATCTGACTGCATAAATCAGATATTTATAAGGAAAATATCAGATGCAGCCGTATGAGCACAATAATTATTATATTCACATAGTTTTTTTGAGAGTGAGCATGCAGGACAAAACATGAGGAATTCGTACGTATAAGTGAGAATAAGAGATTTGAATTGAAATAAAGGCCAAATACAACGAAAATATATGTTGATACCGTTAGACAGTTGGTGTTATACTAACCAAGCTGTCGATGACGGCAACACTTTAAGCAGTATGGCTAAGGCGTGATGCTATCTGGTGGATAGCACTGAATGCCAAAAAATATAAGAAAATTTTAGTAGTTTTAACTATAAAAGTTTTTTAAAAAAGTGTTGACATGAAGATGGCATCGTGGTAACATAATAAAGCCGTCGCGGTGAGCGACTGGCGAACCTCCAAAGGCAATGGCATCAACGCTTTTGAGGGATGGACTTTGAAAAGTAAACAGTGACAAATACATGCAAATGTATGTACATTCGTGTACATTGTAAAGGACTCTTTTAAATTCCAGAATCCAATGGATTCTAAAAATTGA
>NZ_MZGX01000042.1 GCF_002051585.1 Ruminiclostridium hungatei
TATATGACGACAACGGAAACCAGCTCAGGCAAAGTGTGAGTCATATACTGCCAGACAGCACGAAGCTGCGCCCGTCCACCAAAGGCACGGCCTACGGTGACGACCTGGAAGGTGAGATAGACAGCCTCATAGAAAAGACCAGCTATACCTATGACGGCTTCAACCGGCTGAATAAGACGGAAACCGTAAAGGCCGGAGAGAGAACCATGGCGGAATACACCTATGACGGGGACGACCTGAGAGTAAGCAAAGCAGTAAGGAAATCCGGCAGCGGCTACAAGGTCGAGGTGACAAACTACCTCTACGACAGGCAGAATGTAATCCTGGAAACAGATGCAGAAGGCAATACAAGGGCCAGCTATGTAAAGGGAATAAACTACATATCAAAGACAGATGCAGACGGCAAGGCCAGCTACTACCTGTTCAACGGCCACGGAGATGTGATGCAGACAGTGGATGCGGCAGGGAGCACCCAGAACCAGTACGAATATGACATATGGGGAAATCCCGTGCTGACAATAGAGACTTCTGAAAACGCCATCCGCTACGCCGGGGAATTCCTGGACATAGAGACAGGACTCTATTACCTGCGGGCCAGATTTTATGACCCCTACCTGGGACGCTTTACCACAGAGGACAGCTACTGGGGGGAGGATGAAAACCCGCTGTCATTGAACCTTTATACATATTGTGCCAACGACCCGGTGCGGTATGTGGACCCCAGCGGGCATGTTACAATGTACAATTCAGCAGGAAAGCCCTGTGAGGTTGACCCCAGAGAGGTAGGCGGTGCGGAGCAGGTCGGCTTTACCTTGACGGCACCAAGCGTAACCATGTACAAGGTGGCGGATGTAAGTGTCTGGAATGCTGATGCCAGCCGTGCCACCTTCACGGTTAACGGCATAACAAAGAGCCTGTACAACGAAAAGGGGACAATATATAACGGTGACGGAAATATAGTTGGAAGCTCGGTTGACGGGCACATGACCATGACAAGCGACTGGTATAACTCCATGTTTGGAAACGGCTCCTCGACAGGAAGCACAACTGTAAATATAAACCAGAGCGTGACCTCCGTAAGGACACGAGACGGCTCAAATGTAACCGTCAATGTAAATGCCGGAACTGTTACGGAATTCATAACAGGAGATAGCAGCCATACCGTAATAAATAACAGGAGCATTATTGAAACCATAACCACCGGGAAAAACAGCAGCCTGGTATTGAATAATTCAGGAACAATAAATCAGGTCGGGCTGGGTGAAAATGGAACCGCTGAAATTTATAACGCTGAAGGCCGATATATTAAAAATATTACAGGCGGAGAAATTACCGATGGTTCCCGGAAGGGTATGTATATTGAGAATAGGGGTACTATTGTCAATGTGCTTACGGGTAAGAACAGCAGAAATACCATAGATAATTTTGGGGGCCATTTAACCCTTGAAACAGGAGAAGAAAATGAAACCATTGTTATCAATGGTCAAAAAGGAATTACTCATAAGGATGGAAAAGGAAAGACATATTTAAGGCTGTATAATATTTATTCCGGCGCACATAAGGATATTCAATTCAGCAATACACAGCAATTTCAAACAGGAATCGAGCAGATGCTTAAGGGCGGATGGTCTTTTGACAAGCCTGCCTGGCTGGTACAGGAAGAAGAAGTCAAAGCTGAAATTGATAAATATTACAACGATGCCTTGAAGTATTATAACAATCCTGATAATAATTGGTTTATACCATATAGAAAGGGCGTCAAGGAATTATGGGAATTTATAGACCTTGTAGCAAATGAGTATGGTTTGAATGAATACGATGTAAAGCTTCTAAAGGCAGATGCGGTATTTTGCTCAGATAATACGATTCAGGAGATGTCGGCACAGCATTATATAAGAAATCATCCCAGGGAAGGCCTTGAGGGTTTGGCATTAGTTATGCTTACCCCAAGATTATCGAGCAATAATTCGGCGTTGAAAACAAGGACTAAAATTGAGGATGACTTCAAAGGGTTTAATTTTGGGAATAAGGGAGTGTATAACTCTGCAAAGACTCCTAGAACTGGAGCTGAGTGGAATGAGTACTTTAAAAGTGTATATGGAAATAAAAATGTTTTTTGGAAAACAGAGATAAATTCTTTTCCTGATATTCAAATGAATCCGAGAGCCTTATGGGGAAGGTCTGCTGATGAGGTTGGTAAGATGCTTGGAGAGGGGTGGACGAGAGGTACATATGGTTCCGCAGGAACTGGATGGAAGTTTACGAAAGGTAATTCGTCAGTCTTTTATCATCCGGGAGGTGGAGTACACGAAGGTTCATATTATGGATTCTCAAGTGGACCAACAGGTAAGGTCAAGGTTGTAGGTTCTGATTATAAACCGTTGATTGGTGATAATGCAACAATTATTAATAAGTAAAGGGGAGTTTTAGAATGAAGGAAATCTCTATAGATAAACTCATGGAGTTATATGTAGATACTATAAGTAAGTGTGGAATATATTTGCTAAGTCAGGATGATGTAGTAATCGGTTATAACATTTTCGAAGAATTCGATATAGGAGTAATTTCATTTTTACACATTGATAGTTTGCAAAAGCTTAATGATGCAGGACTAATCAATGGTGAAGTTATGGAAAAAAGTTCTATGTTAAGGAGTATGGTTATGGAATTGCAAGATAGTCCAAAATGGAGTGTAGAAGGTGTAAAAAGTTCTCCAGAATGGAGAAAGATTCTTGAACTTTCTGACGAGATTAAAAAAAAGTTATAGTAATTAAGATAAATAAAAAGGTTACATAGTATCAGATTGATATGCTCCTTTTATAGTAGATAGTTGAAATAATAAAAACTGTTTATGAAGAAGAGAGCATATCAGTTTCGGCTAATGTGGCCTTATTTTCTCTACAAGTATGGCTCCATTACTAAGTGAACCGTAAGAGCTTAATTAGGGCCCATAGTAGTTTATCCATCTGTATGGGATAATCCTTTCAAATAGTCTTTAGACTTTTTAGATTTTTCAGACTTTGTCTAAAAAGTCTGAAATCACCGAGGAGGCTATTCCAAATCGGATAAAATAACAGATTCTAAAACTGAATTCAGGCTCAGACAAGTGGACTCAGATAGTCCAGACGTGACAAGCCAGTGGTATGACGGCTGTCAGTTGGTGCAATCAGAACAATGTAAAAATCAAATCATATTACTACTGGTTACGCAGAATCTGCTCCCTAGAATTTGAAAATGGATCTCTCTTGAGCATCAAAGTAAAGGGCAGCAGATTGTACCCGTATCTTTCCGGCAGAGAGATGCAGTCACAATTTATATTAATTCCGTTTCTGTGGATATTCATGGTGGAACAGGTTGGCTTTACCTTGACGGCACCAAGCGTAACCATGTACAAGTGGCAGATGTAAGTTACAACAAAGCTGATTGACGATTATGTAGTCAGGCTGATAATTGAGGACGAATTTAGCTGGTAATTAAAACTCTGTCAGGAAAGAACACCCGGACAGAGTTAATGAGCAAAATTGGCGGACATGAAATTAGAGCAAAGGGCGGCCAAACAGCCCGAGCAGCGACAGCTTACATATAAAGATATTACAAGATAAAAGTAATATAAATGAAGGTTAAAGGAGTGGTTTATTAAAATGAAGACAAGTTTCAATAAAAAGATTTTGATTATTATACTAATTTTAATAGGTATTATTACTTACGTATTTTGGTACATATTTTGTCCAAATGATGGGAATGAACAAATTGAAGTAAAGAAATATGAGGTTGTAACTTCCTTAAATGATAAATTTTTTGTTTCAGAAAAATTGGTTAGTAAGTTTCCTGATTTTACGTATAATGTAGATATATTTAATTATTCAAGTAACAAAAAGGAATTAATACTCAGTATTGAAAATGTAGAGAATATAGAGGATGAAAAAATTAATGTGTTGTATTCAAGCTCCAATATCAAGGCGTACTTATATTGGAGGTATATTCTTATCAAGGAAAGAGCGAGTGAAAGTTTCAAATCGATAAGTATTCTAGAATTTGAAAAACTTGATATTAATGAAAATAAATATTTGATTCCAATTGCAAAAGAAATACTGTATAAAAATTGGGGTGCTGCGCATTTTATTTCTGAGTTTTTGATAAAATCTAACGATTCTGATGCAATAAACACAATAAAACGATATGCTAAAGGAGAGTTTACTTCAGAAGAGATTGAAAATAATGAGTATTCTGGGTATTCAAAAGATGAGATGAAAGAGTACTTTAAAGGTTTATTAATAAAATATAACTTGCAAAATTGACCTTTGTGAAAAAAGTTTAGTCACCTCTTTGAATGGAAAGGCTGCTGGATTCTGAGGGCAGGGAGCTGGCACGAAAGCTGACCAGATATGTATATGACGACAACGGAAACCATCTCAGGCAAAGCGAGATCCATATACTGCCCGACAGCATCAATAAAATATGTTGTTTTTATTGTATTATTAATTTTGATTGCATACGGGATTAAAGAACTGATAGTTGTTGTAGCAGGAGTTGATATTACGCCATACCTAGGAATACCTAGCACGGTGAATTAAATTGCCTACAAATTCATTACTGATAGGCCTTCCCAACTTGAAAAATAATTTAAAGAAATGAATGCTATCGCGTATATCACAAAGCCGCGCCTATACACCAAGGGTACATTTTTATTAAGAATACTTATATACAAATAAAGATGAAAAGTTATATCCCATATTGGAACTATGAGGAGTGAACTATAAAATGAAGTTAGTTTTAAGTAAAGGAACTTTAATTATTGTAATTGCTGTAGTATTAATTGCGGCTGGGATATATTGGTATACATCCTACAATAATGATAAAAGACATTACGCTAAAAAACATATGAAATTACAACATCCTTGAACGATAAATTTCTTATCTCAGAAAAGCTGCTTGGTATATACCCAGAGTATACTTATGATATTGAAATATTTTGCTATACCAATTCAGGAAAAAAATCTATACTCAATCTTGATAATGTGGAAAAAGATACCGATAATAATGAAATAGGTTATTTATTAGCAAGTGATGACATAAGGGCTTATTCTTATTTGAATTACATAATTTATAAAGAAAAATCTAGTGATTATTTCAAATCGTTATGGATAGGAGATGTTGACAAACTTGACCCTGGCGAATATTCATACTTGATTCCTGTGGCAATAGAAATAACGCGTAAAAATTGGAAGTTTGCTCATTTAGTCTCTGAATTTTTAGTAAAATCCAAAGAATCTAATGCCGTTAGTACTATAAAGAAATATGCTAAAGGCGAATTTTCTAGTGAAGAAATTGAAGATAATAAATATTCAGGGTTTTCAATTCAAGAAATGCAAGAGTACTTTGAGAACTTATTACAAAAATATGATTTGCCAAATTGACTTAAAGAAAAAAATTGAGTTGCCTCTTGGCAAAGGTTATTTAAAATCTTGAATAATAACTATACTTGACAACAATATGAATCTGCTTGAACAATATACTTGAAAATGGCCTTTTACAGCAGGCTGAATGAGGCTTGATTAAGATAAAATGAGGCGAAAATGATAAATAAAGACAAGAACATTAAATCCAAATTAAGTACTCGGATTTATGAAGATAAGTATTTTGAAAAGTTAAATGAATGGCAGGAACATCAATATGATCTGGGTCATTACACTGGTGGGAATATTTCACCTATAATAAGTGATCCGGGTAGACCCTCGGTACTTGGTTGGTTTTTTGTTATTTCATCTTTAATATTCTCTGTACTTATACTTGTAGTAATTTTTATGCACTTTGATGGAGAATCTATTTTACCAATTTTAACAGTAGCTTTGGTAGTAGTTGGGCTTTCTACCATTCAGTTTATAGCCGGGGTAAGATTAAATGGAAGAAATCCAAGTAAATATGTTAGTTTTGAGTAATTATGAAGGCCACACCGTTTCAACTGATGTGGCCTATCATTTTACTGACGGAAGGGGCAGGCTTACCCGCTATGCCTAGGAAATCCGGTGCTGACAATAGAAACAGCAGCAGGCAACGCTATCCGCTACGCCGGGGAATTCCTGGACATAGAGACAGGACTCTATTACCTGCGGGCCAGATTTTATGACCCCTACCTGGGACGCTTTACCACAGAGGACAGCTATTGGGGCGAGGATGAAAACCCGCTCAGTTTGAACCTGTACACCTATTGTGCCAACGATCCGGTGAGGTATGTGGACCCCAGCGGGTACTACTACTATGTGGATGAGAACGGGAAAGGACATGTAAGCGAAATAACCGTTGGCTGGAATACGGGCCTTAATCCCGATATCATATATGACAAGGTGATATTTGAAGGGAATCATATAAATGTAACAACAGGCGGAGCGCAAATAGGCTCAACCTCCGGAAACAAGGATGTAGTTGACGCCTATAACAAATCCCCGGAGAGTTCGACCTTCATGTATGTACCAAGCACCATGAAGCTGGATACTGTTGTCACAGGAAGCGGTTCAACCTCCATAACCAACCAGGGCTACATAGGGACTATATATACAGGCAAGGACAGCAGCCTTAACCTGGACAACTATGGGAAAGTAAGGGCTGTTAATATCGGAGAAGGTGCAGTAGCAAGCATATATAATCATAACCAGGAAAAAGACCCTGAAACCAATGAGTACATAAAGAGCATTGAGGTAATAACAGGAGGTTTGAAAAGTAACATCAACCTGTTCAATTATGGCGGTGTGGGAGAGGTACATACAGGGGATTACAGCGAGAATCTGATTTTTAATAAAAATGAAGATGCATACGTAGATTGGCTGGAAACGGGGCTTGAAAACAGTACAACTTTTAATGGTATTAATAATGTAACTGGAAGGGGAAAAACATTTTATGTAGCCGCACTGGATTTAGATTCAAAAAATATAGATAAATCAGTTGAGCAAATAAGAAAAATACTTGAAGAAAACGGAGAGCTGTCTCAAGGGCAAATAAGGCAGGCTGAGGAATTTCTTAATACAATTAATACCAGGGCTACGGCAAATGAGTTTAAGCAGTTCGTAAGTGCGTTAAGGGCTTTAAATCTGACTGTAAGACAAACTCCAAATACAGGAAGGTATGTGATTGAGAATAAGGGGACGAGGAAAACTATAAAGGTAGTTTCACCAGTATGGCAATCAAGTGATGCAAATTATAGTCCTGCTGTTCAATCTATGCTTCTTGAGCTAAACTTTGATTGGTATTTTGCTGGCAGTATTGAGGAACAAAATAGAATTGTTCAGAGGGCAAAGGATATTAGAGCAGATGCTGCTGATGGTATTGAATGGTGGATTGATAAGACTGGAAAAATTACATCAGCTGCGGCAGATGAGTTTTCTTGGTTTTTAGGCGGTAGCCCAAGTGCAAATGAAAGAGACAAGTGGCTTGAAATGAACCAAATGTTCCAGTCAGACATGAAAATAACAGACGATAAAGCATTAGCTGCTGGAATGTTCATAGCTGGAATGCTTATGCCTGTTGGTGGAGAAGGAAACCTCTTTTCAAAAGGGGTTAAGTCTTGGATAAAGCACAGTACATATAATGAACTTAGAGATACACTCGGGAAAGAAGGTGTGGAAAAGTTTATAAAAGCCGCAAGCGAGGGAATTGTTGGAGCTGAAGGCGAAAATGGTATTAAATTAATAGGGGGAAAGGGTATTGAGGAAGCGGGGAAGCTATATAAATATGAGCTTAAAGTGTTTGGTAAAGGAACAAGCCACTATAGGATACTTGGTAATTATGACGAAAAAACAGGACATATTATTTTTGAAAAAACTATAAATAAGTAAAATGGGGGGTATAATGAATATAGATGAAGTAAAACAGTGGGCTGATACCCAAAATATTTCCTGTAGAATAATTGGTTCATTTAAAAAACTATTACAAAATTATGAACTAGATGACCCTATTGAATATGCTGAAATTATGGATGGAATTGACAAAGAAAAATTGAGGTATAACGTACATACTGTCTCTCTTAATTTAGGTAATTGGCCAGAGTGTAGTTACAATACAGTTTCTGCTTCCATGAGGGTGTTCTTTTGTGAGAAACAAATTGCAAATTATAGTGTGTATTATTTGTTTTCTGGAGAGGTCGAAGATGATATTGTTGAGTTTCTATAATTGATGTGTATTGAAATGGAGGTCACTTGTTTTGAGCATAATTAGTAGAGAAGAATGGTTAAAAGTAAAAGAGTAGGGCAAAGTGAAGTACATACTAGTAAATTGGGTATTACTGGCTGCATTTCCTGGAGCGATTTTTATGTCAATAGTTAAATGCCTGGTTAAAAAAATTATATCAAATTACATTTTGCCAATAAATTTCCTTATAAACCTTTTAATATATATTATTCTATGTACTGTAATATCTGTGCTTTTTGGATTACGTAAGTGGAATAAATGCAATAAGCTTTTTGAGACAGAAGAATAATAAACGGCAGAAGGACCGGAGTAGAATATGACGGTGGAGTTACAGAGACCTACTTTTATGACAGGGACAACCAACTGGTAAGGCTGGTGAACAAAAAGCCCAACGGGGCAGTGCTGTCAGAGTACAGCTATACCTACGACCTGGCAGGAAGGCAGACCGCAAAAACAGACAGCTTCGGCACCACGGAATATACCTATGACAAGGCGGGAAGGATGCTCAGAGTTTCCGCACCGGGAAAGCTGACGGTATACGCTTACGACAGTGCCGGAAACAGGGTGTCACAGAACGAAACCTACACCTCCCTCCAGCCAAGCGGCTATGTTGACGGGGGAACGGGAAAAGACATACAATATGTATTGAAGAAAAGCGACTATGCCTATTCTTCTGCAAACCTTCTCCTGAAACGAAACATTGCGGGCATGTTTGGATGTACAATGCGGGAGGAAGGCTTCAGGATATAGATCAAAAAGACGTTAGCGGTGCAACACAGGTAGGCTATACTTTAGCTAAAGAAGTAACAATGTATAATTCCGGGGGCCTTTCCTCCCAGGTAGCTGTTAACGGCATCAGCAGAGCAGAGCAGGTGGGCTTTGTACTTCCGCAGCTTATATATAACAGCACAGACACGGTAAATGTCAGCTCCGGGGTGGTCATAAACTACTCAAACATTCAGAACATGAACATAGCAGCAAATGCGCATGTTTTTGTAGAAAACAGAGGCTTTATAGATACCCTGTTTTCTGATAAAGGCAGCAGCATGACACTGGACAACTACGGTAAAGTAAGGGCTGTCAATGTTGCAGAACGTGCTGTAGCAAATATATTTAACTATAATCAGGAAAAAGACCCTGAAACCAATGAGTACATAAAGAGCATTGAGGTAATAACGGGGGGGTTGAAAAGTAACATCAACCTGTTCAATTATGGCGGTGTGGGGGAGGTACATACTGGAGATTACAGCGAGAATCTAGTTTATAATGAAAATGAAGAAGCATATGTAAATTGGCTGGAGACAGGGCTAGATAATACAACAGCAGTTGATAAGGGTATTAAGAATATAACCGGATTGGGTAAAATAGCATATGCGCCCGCACTGGATTTAGATTCAAAAAATATAGATAAATCAGTTGAGCAAATCAGAAAAATTATAAAAGAATATGGGAAGCTGTCTAAAGCACAGCTTAAGCAGGCTGAGGATTTTCTTAATACAATTAATACCCGGGCTACAGAATATGAGTTTAAGCAGTTTGTAAGTGCATTGAGAGCTTTAAATTTTACCGTCAGACAAACTTCAAATACAGGACGGTATGTGGTTGAGAATAAGGAGATGGGGAAAACTGTGGGGGCGACAATTGGACCATATTATGGGACTGGTTTACCTATAGAATTGTATAATCCTTCTGTTGACAGTAAATATGATAAGCAATCTCAAGAATATCTTATGTATTTAAGTATAAGTTGGCATAACAGTGAAACAAAAGCAGAGGAAGATAAAATAATTAAAAAATTAAATAATCTAAGGAACTTCTTAGATTCAAATCCGGGTAAAGTTCTTACCATTGCAAGTAAGGTTTTGGATGGAATTGAGGAATTTATAAATGAATCTACAATGGCTATAATGGCATCGGGAATTCAATTTCCGGCAGAATGGTCTGAACTTTCCTTGGAGCAAAGAATAGTTGCAGAAACTAAAACATTAACAACATTAGAAACAAGATATTTAAAATTAAATTATCAATTGTTTGCGGAAAAAAGTGAAATAAATTTTAGTTCATGGAGTAAAGGAGGTTTTGAATCTATAGAAAGGTCAGTGACTAAGCATTTTATGAAGCATGGAGCTGAAGTTGGAGCCGCAGATGTTGAGCAATATATAAGAAAATCAGAGGAGTTTGCTAGAAATCTTAAAGGTGCACGAAAAGCTTCGATAAGTGGGGATACTCCTAATGTTACTAGATATTATAAAAATGGAAGATATGTAGATATGACGTCAGATGGTAAGATTATATCATTTGGAAAGCAATAAGAAAGGATACATGATATGAGTTGGAAAAACATAAAAATTGAAGGAATTTCTAAGATAGACAAACTTGTTGCAGAATTTGACATTTGGGCAATTCCAACAGTACCAAATGCTAAATTTAAAATAAAAATATTTGAAAGTCAAAGTGGTAAATATATTGGCTACACTAATTTGAGGGTTAAAAGTAATTTTGATGGCTCTCCAGAAGGGGGGATAGGTTATGGTAAAACGATAGACGAAGCATTAGAAGATACTCTTAAGTACTTTATGGAACTTGTTAAACAAAAAGGTATAGAACTAAACGAAAATGATATTGAATATTCTGATCCTAGCGATTTTTAATTTAATCTTAGAAGAAGAATACTTTGTAAAAGATTTCAGATGCAAGGGATGATTCTCTTGCATCGTTTTTATTTTTATAAAATTATCATAATTAATATACAGAATATATAAAAAAGTTCGGATGCTCTTTATTTGAGAAATGACAAAGCAGACAGATGCCCTTGGAAACTCCACCACATATGAATACAGTGCGGGAGGGTATCTGGCAAAGGTGACGGATGCTCTGGGAGCAGCGGTAAAATACAGCTATGACAAGCTGGGAAACAAGCTGTCCATGACCGACGGAAGGGGAAAGCTTACACCGCTATGCCTATACGGCCCTCGGAGGCTTGAAGAGTGTTACAAATGCAGAGAACAAGGCTCAGACCTACAGGTATGACCTGGAAGGAAACCTGGCCTTAA
>NZ_MZGX01000043.1 GCF_002051585.1 Ruminiclostridium hungatei
TTCCAAATTCCGTTGCATCTGGGTCAAAACACCAAACACCATTTACATAACCTGGCTGTCGTAAATGTCCTGATGAGTCCGAAAACATTATCGGGTTATTCCCACAATACGTATACAAATTCAAACTCAGCGGGTCAGCATCCTTACCCCAATAACTATCCTCTGAAATAAAACGTCCTATTTCCGGGTCATAATACCGCGCCCTCAAATAGATAGTCCCGGTTTCCTTATCGAAATATTCTCCACAGTACCTGAACAGGTTCGTATCCTCAGGGTCTATGTTCTTCTCTACACCAAATGCATCATACTCATACACTTTTATGCTGCTTCCGGTTGTACTGGTAAGCTGCACTGTATCTCCATGACCATTATACAGGAAATATCTTCTATTTGCACCTTCCCCGGAGTATATGAGATTTATTCCCCTTACGTACTTGTTGGTTACGTTTCCTGTGCCGTCGGTTTCCAGCACCATCTGGTCACCATCCCATATGTGGTTTGTGGTGACGCCGTTTACTGTCTTTGAGGCCCTCAGCCCATCCCAATTATAGGTATAGCTGTAGGTATTGTTTCCTTCGGTTACTTTTACCAATTGATTCAAACCATCATATTCATTTATTGTAATGTTATTCTCAGTATTTACTGCATTGTTGCTGTTGCTTTCACTTGTGCCCGGGGTCTGGGCTTCAAGGCTCAGTGCCTGCTCTGTGGTTGTATCCAGGGTTGTCATCGGGATTATTTCCAGTGAAGCTTTTTCCGTGGAGCTTGTTCCCGACAAGGCTGTTTCTGTAGAAGCTGTTCCTGCCGCCGTTATCTCCTCTGCTGCTCCGGTTGTTGATATATCAACTTCTGCCGTTTGCCCCTGTGTAGCCGGTGAAATTGTTTCGCTGTACTTGCAGATTGTATTTCCATTGTTGTCATAGCTGTAATGGGGGGTCGCTGAGGACTGTCCCGCATTCTTTGTCTCTTCCGTAAGCCTGTTGTTGTCGTCATAGGTATAGGCTATACGCTGTAACTTCAACGCCTGATGGACGGCTTTATGGTTTCATATATCTTCTCTGGACTTGTTTCTTTCACATGCTCCGGCGAAGGGTAGTTCTCCCAAAAACATAGAGCGCTCTTGGCATCAATCAGGGCAAAGAACTTCCTGTAGGACGGGTAGCTGTGGGCTATCTGGCTGTGCAGCTGGTTCTTGTTCATGACATTACTCTTCACTATCAAGTCCCGCCTTTTTACCAACTGCCGTATCGTCCAGAAGATATCCTCCTACCTGGCATCCTGCAAGGTATCCGTCATGTCCCAGAGTACCCTGGCAACGCAGTAGGCATCGTAGGAATCATCCTTGAAGACAATAGGGTTTGATAGCCTTATGGCACTGGTATAAGCCGGATTGACATGCTTTACCGCAAACCTCCTACCAACCAGATAGGCCGCAAGGTTTCTGCCAAAGCCTCTGGTATCCTCCAGGCCAAATACAAATTCCTTTGTACCGCATATCCTTCTCACATCCTCAACGAATGCAGGAAATTTGGAAGGCCTGTTTTCAAAGCTGACCTCTCCGAGTTTATTCATCCAACAGTCAATAACCACTGCGCAATGCGTGTCTTTATGCATGTCGATTCCAATAAAGCAGGTATTTCTTTTCTGATAAATCCTTATCCTCTCCTTTTCGTCTGTCTCCACCACTCACACCGGCAACCTCAATTTAAGAGCGTTAGTCTAAGAACTTTCGTTCTTTGACCTCGCAAGGGAACGCCAACCTATCCATTCATAGTGTGACAAATTACGTGATTTCAGGCATCACGGGCCTTGGTTCATTCTTACGTTGTGTGTGATGTTAACTTTGGTACGGAAGGATTGCAAGTAGATTCTAGGGAGTTTTGATAGAAAAAAACAGAGAAGAAAAAATATTATACCTTCTCTGCTTGGTATGCTGTTTTATGATATGCCTTATGAGAGTAAAGGGAATTTTCCCCCTTAAACCCCCGTCTGCCCCCATTTTAGCATGGACAAAAATACTGGTCAAGATATGGTTCACCATGAACCATGGGGGGGGGCGCTATATCTCATGAACTGAGTAAAAATCGGGCTGGAGAAATTAATCCGTACAGCATGTTTTCAATCATCAAATCCCTGTCGGCTCACATCAGCCCGCAATGCGGGCTGCGGCATTTGTCATAGGTGGTCGCAATAAATCATAGGGTGTCGGGAAAGGTGGTCGAGATAGGTCGCAACTGCCTATTTGCTGGCGTTTCAAAGGTGGTCTTTAAGGTGGCTGTTAAAGCCTCTTAAATATGCTGACAGCTATCTATTGCTTTTTGCAGCAATATGTTCTTTTCCACTTGCTCATTAGTTGCAAATAACAACACCTTTGATATAAGCTGTTTTTTATATATTACTACGGCAAATAAAAATGCAGTATAAAGTATTTTAAAAGTATGTTCTCTACCGGTTACACTTTCTTAATTTTATGTCTACTCTCATGATAAGAAGAAAGGCCACAGCAGCCGAAGCTGTGTGACCTGTAAATAACTCATTTTTCTTCGTGTAATGGGGACCTTACACAATCTAAGTATTCTTGTGAGATTGCCCCCACCTTTTTATAATTTTCACGAGCTTTATTTAAACTAATACCATTTGCACCACCTTCATAATCCGGTTTGACATATTGAATATTATCGTCCTCCCAATAGCATACTGGGCATATTTCAAAACTTCCCGGTTTATCATTTAGTGTATAGTATCCACAACAAGGGCAAGGATATTTCTTTTTAGAACTCATAATTCGTCTCCTTATTTAGATTTAAATAATTCTATTTGGTTTTTCCAATAATTTATTCCTTCTGCTGGTCGGAATAAGGTCTCTATAGTGCCGTCCGGTTTAGCTGTAGCAAACTCATTTGTGGCTTTATTATATCTAAATACCCAACCTTCTTTTGAAACAAATCCATCAATATCTCCTTTTACGGAGCTGTTTAAAAGATTCTTTGCTTTATTAAAGTATTGGTTTACTGTCATTGAACTATTGGCTCCCCACTCAGCCTTTTTAATTACATGTTTATCATAATGTTTTTGTAAATATCCCTCTGCAAAGTCTGTTGCTTTCCAAGTACTACTCGCCCCCTCAGGTGGAAGAATGTATATCTCAGATTAAGGGTTGAAAGTCCATATTCCTTTTTAAAAATTATATCACAATCTCATGCTGTGCTTTAACAATCATTACTGTTCTTCTGCAGCATCATCGTCAACCATAAGGGGACGATACTCCGTCTTGTTCTTCATCATGCCATAAACAATATTCACCAGCCGTCGCATAATACAGACCAACGCCTGTGATTTCGTCTTGCCATCGCTGATTTTACGCTGATAATAGGCGTAGAATATAGGCTGATTCGGCTTTCCTGTCCTCGGAACCGTAACCATGGAAACTGCCAGAAAGTAAAACAAGCCGTGCAGTTCGCGGTTGCCCTGCTTTGAACTTTGCTCCTTGCCTTTCCCGCCGGAACTGAACTTGATTGGTGCGATTCCCGCATAACGAGCCAGTTTATCGGCACTTGGAAAGCGGCGTATATCACCGATTTCGGCGATCAGCTTGCTTGCTGTGGCGGTGCTGACGCCTGGTATTGTGGTTAGTTTGTAGTCAAAATACCTCAGCATTTTTTCGATTTCAGAATCGATTAGGGCTATTTCTTCCTTCTGCTGCTCAAGACACCGCGCAAGGCTTTGGGTGATAAAATCCCTTGATTCCTGATACTCCCGTATCGTGTCACCGTCATTATGAACGCAATCCATTATGAATTGAGCTTTGCTTTTTGAAAAGTTGCTTGCAATGGCTTTCAGTTCTGCTGTCAATTCTTCTGCTGATTTGTTTTTCAGATGACCTGGTGACGGGTAGACTTTCCAAAAGTATAAAGCCGTCTTCCGGTCAATGTCACAGAAAAATTTATGATAGCTTGGGTAAGCAACTGAAACTTGCTCATGTAAACCATTTTTCAGCCGGATACCATCTTTGACGAGGGTATCCCGGCGGTTGACAAGCTGGGACAATGTCCAATGGCTGTCCTCCGGCTTTGCGTCCGGCAGGGTGTGAAGCTGGTTGATCAGCACTGTCGCCACACAGTAAGCGTCGTGCTCATCGTTTTTCTTCATCATGGGCGCACTTTTACGCTGATCATAAGCCAGGGAGGGATTCACGTCCTTCACTGTGTACCCTTTTTCAATGAGCCATACCGCAAGACTTCTGCCATAGCCGTAAGCGTTTTCCAAGCCGTAAATCGGAGACAGTCCCAGCTTCAAGGCCACTTTGTCTACCTTTTTTACCAGCTTAATAAACTCGCTGGGCTTGTTTTCAATCGTTATTACGTCCAGTTTCTCGTTCCAACAGTTCGCCAATACAGCGGTATGGGTGTCCTTATGCAAGTCCATACCGACATAGAGGTAATTTTCTCTTCTCTGCATATCATCCCTTCTCTTTTCCTGCATCCGCATAAAGCCCCGAGTACCGGCAACCTCAGATGATAGCGTTAGTCTTTTCAGACCCGCAAGGGCGCGACAGCCTATCTACCGCAAGACTCACAGTTTCAAACAGGTTATTTGCTTTGGTGTGTGATGTTAACTCTGTTTGATAATCATTGCAAGTCATTTCTAAGATTTGTTTCCAAGCTGTCACATTCAGAAAAAGAAAAAGGGCAGGTTTTTCGTCCCCCTTATACCCCCTCTGGCACAAATTTTACCACAGGCAGATTTTTTTGGAAAGAGGGGTTCATAGGGGTTCAGCCTGTATCGTCAAATTATTTTCACCTTTTTACTCTCTCTTTTTCATTTTCAATCGCATCCACTCCCAGTCTTACCCCTGTAACGCACGGTAATGCCCTGTGTCCCCTTCAAATAGAAAGGTGGAAGATGGATACCCTCTGCACTCAATTTAAGCTTGCCAAGCCGATTTGAGGACAGGTAAATATTCTATAATCCAGCGTAAATCCCGGTTGAAAAAAGAGCAGGATAAAGCGAGGTGGTCGCAAGCGGCCCCTCGCAGCCACAAACGCCGGCAGTGCCGGCGTTGTAGCGGTTCGATTTAGGGTGCTGTAAAACGGCCTTTGTGCTGTACAGGGTGCTGTGAATGACAAGGGACTCGCATTTTTAGCCGTTTTTATAGGTGCGGTGTGGGTTGCTGTGTTTGCATAATCTCAGCAAAATCCAGCACTTTACAAGGCTCCTGTAAAGGTGTCCTCCTCGCCTGTTAAACAACATACAGAAAACCAATACTGATTCCTACTGTTAAAAAGTCAATATTCCTTTTTCGCTCCATTCTTGCAGTGTCATTTTTGCTTCAAAACTTGGTGCTTCATTTGAACTCAGCTTAGAAATAAACTCCAACTTTGATACTGCATCCTCCTTAAATTTTCCTAATGCAAGACTATGAGCCGCTGCCCATAATTGAACAGTGTAATTCTCATCATTTAACAAATGTAATAAAATTTTCTCTCTTAACTCCTCGCTATCAAGCAATTGATTGTATATTTTGGTTAATTTAGCATAATTCTTATTTGCAGTCTTATAATCCCCTTCACGAGAAGCCTTCCAGTGTAAGACAGCATAATTCTTGTATTCTTCAATTATTTTATTAATGTCTTTCATCACTTAATCACCCCGAAATCCCTTAGTTTTTGCATACCGAATTCAAACTGTTTCTCATAGCTTTGCCCTGCCAACCAGTCTCTAACTGTTTTCCCTCCGGTAAATGCTTGCTTCGATGAATAGTATCCGCTTATCTGTGCATGTGTAGCTTTATCAACCGCAATAAGGTTATTTGTGTTCTGAATCTGCGTTGGGCTAAAGCCTGACTTGCTTATTTGTGACTGCTCTACAATATGATGCCATTGATTGCCCTGACCAGGTGAGCCTAAGGCTTTCTTCGCCGCATTAAACGTATTGAATCCCTGTCCAGCACTACCCGCACCCTTAGCAAAGTATTTACCAATATTACCTGCTATCATAGCACTTGCATCAAGTCCAGCTGTTATTTCTCCAATTTTATTCATATGAACTTCTTCATATATAGAATCTAGTTTATTCCTACTAAGTTTTGTAACATCAATTCCCTCATATTCATATAAATATAACAGTCGCAAATAAAATTCAGTTCCAAAAAATGTTGCACTTTGACTGTTCAGAACAGAAATCCTTTTATTTGGAATTGTATTACCCCAAGCACAATAGACACGTGCTACAGGATTTTTAATTTGACTATAGTCGCTAGCGTTAACTGGAGAATCCCCTGCTAGCCTTAATAAATACTCGTCACTCAAATGTCCACTAGGGTCAATATAGTTAATCGGGTTATTCCCACAATAAGTATACAAATTCAAACTCAGCGGGTCACTATCCTTACCCCAATAGCTATCCTCCGTGATGAACCTGCCTATGGTGGGGTCATAATACCGCGCCCTCAGATAAATAGTCCCGGTTTCCTTATCGAAGTACTCACCGCAGTACCTGAACAGGTTTGTATCACCAGGGTCTATGTTCTTCTCATTTCCAAAGGCATCATAATCATACACTTTTATGCTGCCTCCGGTGGTACTGGTAAGCTGTACTGTATCACCATGACCATTATACAGGAAATATCTTCTATTTGCACCTTCCCCGGAGTATATGAGATTTATTCCCCTTACGTACTTGTTGGTTACGTTTCCTGTGCCGTCGGTTTCCAGCACCATCTGGTCACCGTCCCATATATGGTTTGTGGTCACATCGTTTACTGTTTTTGAGGCTCTCAACCCATCCCAATTGTAGGTATAGCTGTATGTATTGTTTCCTTCCGTCACTTTTATCAGTTGGTTCAAAGCATTGTATTCATTTATTGTAATGCTATTCTCAGTATTTACTGCATTGTTGCTGTTGCTTTCACTTGTATCTGCCGTTTGGGCTTCAAGGCTCAGTGCCTGCTCTGTGGCTGTATCCAGGGTTGTCATCGGGATTATTTCCAGTGAAGCTTTTTCCGTGGAGGTTGTTCCCGACAAGGCTGTTTCTGTAGAAGCTGTAGAATCAGTTTCTATAGAAGCTGTTCCTACCGACGTTATCTCCTCTGCTGCTCCGATTGCCGATATATCAACTTCTGTGGTTTGCCCCTGTATAGCAAGCGAGGCTGTTCCCGGCATATATTCTGAGTTTGATGCTTCTCCTTCTGCTCTCGCTTTTGCTTCTGCTTTTAATTCTGCTTTTAATTCTGCCTTTACTTCTGCTGCTCCCATATTTCCCGCAGCTTCCACCGTTTTGCAGATTGTATTTCCGTTGTTGTCATAGCTGTAATGGGTGGTCGCTGAGGACTGTCCCGCATTCTTTGTCTCTTCCGTAAGCCTGTTATTGCTATCATAGGCATAGGCTGTAACCGACACTCCGTCTACCGTCATGGTTTTCCGGTTGTTGCTGTCGTCATAGGTATAGGCTATAGCCGGTTCTCCTGCGGGGGCTTCACCTGTCAATCTTCCCAGGCCGTCATATTGGTATTCTGTGATCTTTCCGGTATTATCGGTTTTTGATGCCTGGTTTCCGTCCAGGTAATAGGTATAGGCATAGCCGGATATTTCCGTCATCCCGTCCCTGTTTACAAGGGAGGTCAGTTTGTTGCTCAGATTGTAATCATAGGCGGTGGCATTGCCGTTTGTATAGGTCAAGGTCTTTCTGTTTCCGTTTTCATCATATGAATATACCGCTGCAAGCTCACTGTTTTCATAGACCTGCTCCAGCCTGTTCATTTTGTCATATATATAGCTTGTGTTTATGTTGGCTGCACCGTTTTTTGTCACCGTGAAGGTTTTTCTGTTGTTATTGGCATCATAGCCATACTCCTTGACCACATCTGCTGAAGTCTCGGTGCACAGGCGGCCCAGGTCGTCATACCGGTACAGGGTGGTTACGTTTCCGCTTGTCACGGCCTGCTTATTTCCTGTCAGTGTATACTGGTAGCTGGTTGCAACATCTCCGGTGTGGTCAGGGGTGGTCACAGTTACATTTTTGGGCCTGTTCAGCCCGTCATATACAGTGACCGTTATGTTTCCGTTCCTGTCGGTTTTGCCTACAGCGTTTCCGTTCAAATCATAGCTGTAGGTCTCACTCTGCCCCAGTGGGTCGGTCATTGCTTCCAGCCTGTTAAAACGGTCATAGCTGTATTTCGTCACAGAGTACTCCCCATCTGTGCCGGGGGTCACAGCGTCAAGCCCGACAATGGTCAAGGGTGAGGATAAGCCTGTATACATCCTGACCTTATTGCCCGCTGCATCATTAAAATATTGTGTATAGTTCTCAGGGCTGTCTCCCTCAAAGGTGGTGGTTTTAACCAATTGATTTTTTGAGTCATATGCAAAATCCGTCCTGCCGTATTGGGTCTCCTGTCCCGGCTTGTTATTTGTAACCCTTTCGCTTGTAACATTTCCGTTGGAATCATAATAGTGCTTTTTTATTGTATGATAAGCAGTACCTTCAGAATTCTCAAAGGGTATTTTTTCTACTATTACCCTTCCGTTATTGTCATAGGTATATTCGGTGGCATAGGGCAGAGACTGTGCATTTGCCCTGTTGTCCTTCTTCGCTGTCACCCTGCCGAGCGCATCATACACGGCTGTTGACCGCTGCCCAAGGATATCTGTGGTTTCAATCAGCCGTCCGGCATAGTCATAGGCATACTTCATGGTGTAAGGCTCTGTCCAGTTTTCTTCGTTTGCCCGTACGGATTTCTCCTGAATCTTATTTCCCAGGTAGTCATATTGATAGGTATTGAACAGTTCCCTTCCGTTGTGCAGCACACTGTCCCGGATTATTCTTCCGGCCCTGTCGGTATAGGTATTATAGGTCACTGTGGGGGAATTGCCGTCACCCGCCAGTATTCGTGTTGTTTTGCTGCAATCCGCTTTTCCGTCGTTATCCAGGTCATATGCATCGGCATATAAGTATTCCTCTTTTGCAAGGATTGCATCATTTTTATCTTTCGTTGTCCTGGCTTTTATCCTGCCGTCATGGTAGTACTGGTATTTTACGCTGTTTCCGCTGTCTGCCTGCTGGTTATTCCTCTGGGTGT
>NZ_MZGX01000044.1 GCF_002051585.1 Ruminiclostridium hungatei
CAACTGTGATTTCTCTTGCCCTTTGATATATTTCATATTAAGCACCACCTGCACTCAAACTTGATACAATAAATTATATCATAGCGGCTTTTAAAGGTGCTGGTGTGGTTACTTTTCGGACAGTCTGACCATCAAAGTCCACAATTGTATGGGTATCTATCCTGTCATTGTAGACAACAACTTTCACAACATAAGTCTGGATGATCCGTTTCTGATCTTCCGGGCTTTTGTTTTTTATGTCGGCATCCTGCTGAAGGTATGATCTGATAAATTCTCTTGACGGCGAATTGATTTGAGCCTGCCTTTTGGCTTCTACAATCCTTACTGTAAGGGCTGTTTTTCTTGCCTCCAGGTTATCCATCTTTTCCTTCATGGATAAGTGGAACATGCCATTGGCTATTGCGTTTACAGTATTATTTATCTGTGTTTGAACACCAGATAATTCATTCTCAAAATCCCTGATGTTTTTTGATATTTCACCAGACCGGAGCCTGGCATGCTCCGCAAGCCTGTCAGCAATCCTGTCCATTGCATCGGGAGCAAAGATATCATTCAGAAGCTGATTAATAACAAGGTTTTCAATGAAGTTTTTTTCAATGGATTTCATGTTGCAGGTACGCTGGCGTTTGCGGGTGGTACACTCATATGTAACATACAGGTTTTTATTCCGGCCGGAGAATTTTCGGTTTCCGGCAAAGGATCCACCACATTCACCACAGAAAACAAGACCGCTCAACATATATGTCTCCTTTGCAGAATTTGCAGCCCTGGCCCGTTTGTTTCCGTTCATCTTCCTGCCCACCTCATTCCATAATTCTTTAGTGATTATTGCTGGTATCCCGTTTTCAACCCGGATGATATCTTCATCGGACTTTGACTGGTGGTTATTGCGCTTACTGCTGGTTTTTCGGATTGTCCTGTTAAAAACATAAGTGCCGGTATATTTTTCATTCCGCAGGATGTCATGAAGGCTGTTCTTGCCGAAAGGACGGCCGGATTTGCTTCGGCAGTCCTCAATACTCAGGGTGTCGATTATTTCATTATAGCCTTTACCTGAAGCGTACATTTCAAATATCATTCTTACTGTCCTGGCTTCAGATTCATTGACAGAATAACTCTTGTCAGTGAGCACATCATAACCCAGGGGAGGAGTCCCACCATTGTGTCGGCACTTAAGGGCGATTTCCTTCATCCCCTTCATGACCTCCCTGGAAAGGTTGGCACTATAATATTCGGCCATACCTTCCAGAACCGATTCCAGTATGATACTTTCTGGACTGTCGTCCAGATTTTCAAGAACGGATATAAGTTTTACACCATTCTTTTTCAGTTGCCTTTTGTAGAAGGCAGAATCATACCGGTCACGGCTGAACCTGTCGAGTTTATGGACAATCACTGCATTGAACATGCCTGTGGCACTTTCCTTCATCATTTGAAGGAACTGAGGCCTGTTATCCGTTGTAGCCGACCGTGCTTCATCAGTATATATCCTTACTATGGTATGTCCGTTTTTCCGGGCATACTCGTTTATGGCACGTACCTGTGCATCTATGGACTCCTTCCTCTGGTTGTCGCTTGAATATCTTGCATAAATAGCAGCTATCACAGTAAACACCTCCTGTTATATTCTTTCATAAATATGTACTGACGGAAAGTTGCCCAGGTACAAACTTCTTTTACCGTCCAGGTCCCAGATGCAATTTGCTTTGACATGAACTCAAGCTTCTGCAGCATGAAACCGTATGTGACTTGAAATTCGTCCACCAGAAAATCAATTGTAGGTTGTTTGCACTTCTTTATGACGTTCAGCAGATTATCAGTGGGGATGATGAAATCCGTAGCCCATCGCAATGCAAGCTGTTCCATCTTGTCTACTGTAAGCCTGTCCCTGTAACACATGTACTTCCGGGGAGTGATATCTCCTATGGTGGTCCTGTAATGGCCTATCTCTTCAGCGAGAACACACCGGTAAAGCCTCTCATCACCTCTGATCCTGTCATTGATCAAAATAACATAGTAGTTTCCGTCGCAATAATAATAGCCCAGTATTTGATCCGGCAAGGTAGCGAATTCCTTTATAATCCGGCATTTCCGAAGAATTGCCTCCAACTGCTCTGTCGCTATCATATTGGATACCTCGTATTAAAATTAAGAACATGTGTTCTATTTTAGCATAAAAAGATAAAGTATGAAAGAGGTAGCTAAATTGATTTAATCGTTGTGTCATAACATTGCACATAAAAGTAAATTTTGATATAGTTTGAATAAGAAAAATTTTGTATGTACTTTTATGCTAAGGGGATGATACTGTGATAAACAAGAGTGATAGTTTTAATTTAATAAAAGAATTAGTTCGTAAATATGAAAAAGACTATGAGGAATATAAAAAAAGTACATATAACGAAACCCATTTAAGAAATGACTTTATTAATCCGCTTTTAACGGCTTTAGGTTGGGATGTTGATAACAGTAAAAAAGTTCCACAGCATTTACGTGAAGTAATTCATGAAGATAGTATAAATGTTGAAGAAGAAAACATGTTTACAAGAAAAAAACCAGATTATGCAATTAGAGTAGGAACAGAAAGAAAATTGTTTATTGAGGTAAAAAAACCGTCTGTTGATATTGAAAATTCGGATAAGTCAGCTTTTCAACTAAGACGTTACGGGTGGAGTGCAAATCTTTTAGTTTCAGTATTAACAAATTTTGAAAAGTTAATTATTTATGATTGTAAAGTCAGACCTGGGTTGGATGATAACGCCAAGGTTGCTAGGATCAAAGTATATGATTTTAAGGATTTTATAAGCGACTTTGATAAAATATATGAAATACTTTCTTATGATTCTCTATACTCGGGTAGTTTTGATAAAATATTTGATGACGTTGGAAAAACGCAAAAGAAGGAACCTTTTGACAACTATTTTTTAAATCAGATTGAGAAGTGGAGAGAATGGTTAGCAGTAAATATATTTAAAAACAATATTAATATATCTCAAAGGCAACTCAATTTATGGGTGCAAACATTAATTAATAGAATTATTTTTTTAAGGATATGTGAAGATCGTAATTTAGAAAGATATGAATCCTTGAAAACGATAAAGAATTACTCTGAACTAAAAATTATTTTTACGAAGGCAGATGAAAAGTATAATTCTGGTTTATTTAGCATGGTTTCGAATTCACAATTGAATAACGTAAATATAGATGGAAACGTCCTATTAAGTATATTTCAGGAACTTTACTATCCATTAAGCCCATATGATTTTTCTGTGGTTGAAGCAAGCTTGTTAGGCGAAATCTATGAATTGTTTCTTGCGAAAGAAATAACTATAGTTGATTCAAAAGTTATAGTTACCAATAAGCCTGAAATAATTGAATCAAGCGCAGTTGTATCCACACCTAAATTTATTGCTGATTATATAGTTAAACAGACTCTGGACCCTATATGTATTGGAAAAAATCCTGATGAATTGGAAAAAATAAAAATATGCGATATAGCATGTGGTTCAGGAGTTTTCTTGATTTCTGTTTACGATTATTTATACAGTTGTTATTTAGAGTGGTATCAAAACGATGAACCACAAAATCATTCTGATAAAATTTATTTAGGTAAAAATAGTCAGTATTATTTAACTTTATTCCAGAAACAACAAATATTAACGAATAATATCTATGGGGTAGATATAGATACACAAGCAGTTGAGGTTGCCAAATTTAGTTTGCTAGTAAAAATTATTGAAAATGAAAGCGAGGAAGAAATAGATGCTTATTTAATAAATAAAAATATACGAGCATTACCACATTTAGATCAGAATATCCGTTGTGGTAATAGTTTAGTTGATAGTACTTACTTTGAGTATAATGAAGATGCTATACTATCACATAAACAAGTAGTCGAAATCAACCCATTTGATTGGAAATCCGAATTTATGGAAATATATGAAAATGGGGGATTTGATGCAATAGTTACGAATCCACCATATATAAGAATTCAGAATATGGTTAAGTATTCTCCTTTAGAAGTTGGCTTTTATAAAAGTAAATTATCTCACTATCAAAGTGCAAAAAAAGATAACTTCGACAAATATTATCTTTTTATTGAAAGGACATTTGAGTTATTACAAACTAATGGAAAGGCAGGATTTATAGTTCCTCATAAATTTTTTACATTAAAATTTGGCGAAACATTAAGAAAATTAATATCGGATGGAAAGCATCTTACACAAGTTGTTAGTTTTGGTACTCAACAAATATTCAATAAAACGCAAACATATACATGTATTTTAATTTTGAGTAATTCTAAAAGTGATACTTTTAGTGTAGAACATGTTAATGATATAGATTATTGGAAATATGTAAAGGGCAGTATGATCGACTACTACGAATCAAACTATGTTTGTAATGAGCCTTGGATATTCGTAAATCCTAAAATTAGAAAATTTTTTGAAAGGTTAACTGCTGAAAATATATTAACATTAGAAGAAATAACAGATATATTTGTTGGAGTTCAAACTAGTTCAGACGATATTTATATAGTTATTCCAAAAACTGAAACTGAAAATACAGTGACATTTGAAGATATCAATAAAAAATCATGGACAATTGAAAAAGGGATTTTAAGACCTTGTCTTTTAGATGTTAGTTTGTATGCATTTGGAAAGGCTAATACTAATGCATACATGATATTTCCATATGATCAAAATCGTATTAATGGAAGAAGAGCAACTTTATACTCTGAAGAAGAAATGAATTTATTATTTCCAAAATGTTGGGAATATTTAAATTGGCATAAACCAAAACTTCTAAAAAGAAGTATTCAAAATTCTACACAGGATACTTGGTATAGATTTGGCCGTTCTCAAAGCTTAACAAAATTTGATGGAAAAGAGAAGCTTATATGGCCAGTATTATCTTTAGTGCCTGAGTATGTTTATGATGATGAAAACATAGTAGTTACCGGCGGTGGGAATGGTCCATATTATTTACTTCGAATGAAAGAAAACTCAACACTTTCTATATTTTACATACAAGCGATTTTATCTCATCCTGTTTTTGAGGCATTTATTAGAGCAAGGGCTAGTATGTTTAGAGGTGATTATGGTTCTCACGGAAAGCAATTTTTAATTAATTTACCTATACATAATGTTAATTTGAGTAATAGAGATGAAGTACATATATATAACAGAATTATAGAGTATGCCAAGGCTTTGAATGATATAGGTAGAAAGAAGGTGTATTCTGATCCATGTGAGGATGAAGCTTACAACAAGCAACGAAGTAAGATACTGTGGAATTTGCATAAACTTATTGAGAAGATATATGGCATCGAATACAATGAATTAGAGCTAATTCAGGAACTATTATAAAATTTATTTTAGGGGGATAATATTAAGTGAAAGAAAAAGCCTCAGACCAAAAGCTTAGGGGAGGATATTACACACCGACGCCTATTGCTGATTTTTTATGTGAATGGGCAATTCAAACTAACAATGATACGATACTTGAACCAAGTTGTGGCGATGGGGTTATATTGGAGTCAGCTGCAAAAACATTAATTAAATTGCAGTGTAAAAAAGTAAATACAAGTGGATTGTTAAATGGTATTGAGTTAAACGGTGAAGAAGCTATTAAAGCCAAAGACAGACTGTATAAATTAGGTTTATATGATGTTGATAAAAATATTCATACAGGAGATTTTTTTGAATATTATGAAAAAATTTTGACTTACAATAATAAGTTTGATGTTATTGTTGGTAATCCTCCTTTTATACGATATCAAGATTGCAAAAAAGAGCAAATGGATATAGCTTTTAGAATAACACGATCTGTTGGTTTAGAATTAAATAAGTTAACAAATATATGGGTTCCATTTTTAGTCAGTGCCTCTCTTTTACTCAAGGAAAATGGTAGACTAGCAATGGTAATACCAGCTGAGCTTTTTCAGGTTGGATATGCAGCTCAAATAAGGAGATTTTTAAGCGATTTTTATAAAAAGATTACTGTTATTACATTTAAAAAACTAGTATTTCCTGATATCCAGCAGGAAGTAATACTCCTACTTGCTGAGAAAAATGCAACTACTGAGGGCATAAGTATATTAGAAATAGAAGATATTGATATGCTTAATACGTACAAAAAAAATAATTTTTTTGGCATAGAACTAAAACCAATTGAGCATACGGGAGAGAAATGGACCCAATATTTCTTAAAGAGTGACGAAATTGAATTACTTCATTCATTAAAGCAAAGTCGAAAATTAACAAATTCAAGGGATGCTATCGATGTAGATGTAGGTGTTGTTACCGGGAATAATGACTTTTTCATAGTTAAAAGTGGCGACATTCAAAATGAGAAGTCATATACTACTCGTATGGTAACTCGGTCAGCACATCTAAACGGGCTAGTTTTTACTGAAGAAGATTGGAATGGGATGGCTGAAAGATTATTACCCTCAAGGTTATTGAGTCTTAATGACACTAACGATTATGATCAGTATCCCCAAGAAATTAAAGAGTTAATTAAACTTGGTCAAAAACATGGTGTTAATGAGGGATACAAGTGTAGAATAAGAAAAAAATGGTATATAGTTCCATCAGTATGGATACCCGAAGCTTTTATGCTAAGGCAGGTCCACGCATTTCCGAAAATTGTTTTCAATGAAGCAAGGGCTAGCTGTACTGATACAATTCATAGGGTTAGATTCAAGAAAAACATAGATGGTAGAGTAATCTGTGGTGCTTTTGTAAATTCTTTAACATTTGCTTTTTCTGAAATTACTGGGCGCAGTTATGGTGGAGGTGTTCTAACATTTGAGCCAAGTGAAGCAGAAAATATTCCTATACCACTTATGGGCGCTGAAAAACTTGATTTAGAAAAGTTAGACTATCTGTTTAGGCAAGAAGGAATATATGCTGTATTAGACTATACAGATGATATTTTACTAAAAGATGGACTAGGATTAAGTAAAGGTGAAATAGTAAAAATTAGAGGTATATGGGAAAAGCTAAGAGATAGAAGAATTTATCGAAAAAACAATAAGAAGTAATAAAAAACAAGGAAGTCTATTCGAGCAGACTTTCTTGTTTTACTATGTGACATATAATTGCACATGCTGGTATAAAATGTTATAATCTTATTGAATTTTACAATAGATATAAGGTCAGGGATAATGCTAATGGACAAAATTATATTTGATAATAAAATACTATCTATTTATGAATATTCGGTTGAAGAGGAATTTGAAAAAGTAATTGTTGAACATGCATTGAGTATATTTGGACAAAATACAATTTATGTCGATATAAAGAAAAAAATCGGTGATTCCATCCTTACTATTCCAGATGGATATTTAATTGATTTTACTTATTCATCAGCTCCACAGCTTTATATAATTGAAAATGAACTGGTAACTCATGATCCCTATAAACATATTGGTCAACAACTATTAAAGTTCGGAATATCTTATAAGATTAGTGGTCGCAAGATAAAAAATTTCTTACTTGATTATATTTTATTAAATGAAAACATTAAAGTTAAAGCTGAACAGGGAGCAAGAGAATGTGGTTATAGGAATATTGATGATTTTTTAGATAAACTTATTTTTGATAAACCTATAAAAGCACTTGTAGTTATTGATAGGATAAACGATGATTTAGAAAAAGTCGTTAATCAGCTTTCCATGGATATTGATATAATCGAGTTTCAAACATTTAGCAGCGGAAGTATTCATCTTCATAAATTTACGCCGCTACATGAAGAAGCTGTGGATATTCAAGATGATATAGATGTTGATGAATTAGATACTATTGTGGTCCCTGCAAATGAGGGTGGTTTTAATGAAGTTTTTCTTGGTGAGGATTGTTGGTATTCTATCCGTATATCATCAGCAATGCTTGGCAAGATAAAATATATTGCAGTATACCAGACAGCCCCTGTTTCTGCTATAACATATTATGCTGAGGTAGCTGATATTTTTAGATATCAGAATGAGCAAAAATATAAAGTAAACTTTACATCAAAGGCTACAAAAATACATCCACCATTGCGGCTTATTCCTAAGCCAAATGGAAGGATTAAGGCACCTCAGGCACCACGATATACAACTTTTACAAGGTTAATGAATGCCAAAAATCTAGATGAAGTTTTTTAAATATACATAGAAGGTGATTAAAGTGTACAATATATTTGAAGAATATAATATAAAAGATCTTTCAAATCGAGTTAGTTTGGAATTTGTACGAGATAGAGAAGGGCTACTTAATCCATGGCAAATATCAAACTTTATTGGAAGATTGTCAAGTTATTATTATAAAATAGAATTAATTAATACTGTAGCATTAGCATTACAATATGGAGTTAAGCCAAACAGTATATTTATATTAGATGAGTCATTTAAAGCTTCCCAGTATTATAATAACCTTTATGATATTAATTTATTTTCTGACGATATTTTGCATTTATATAATATCGGTAAGCCTATAAGTTTATTTCCTAATAGAACCATATTAG
>NZ_MZGX01000045.1 GCF_002051585.1 Ruminiclostridium hungatei
AGATTTATTAAATCAATAACCGCATTAGCATAGTCTAAGTAGTCGGCATCCTCTTTTAATTTTATACTTTCAATTCCCATATAACCATAACCCTTTTTTAGCGGTAAACCCAAACTAATATATTTACTCTCTATGTCATTCCAGCCTAATGTAATATACTTTTTCCCTAGAGAAGCATTTTTAAAACCTTTTATACCATAGTATTTTTCTTCAAATGTTTTCTTTGATTCATATGGAGTATATTCATTCCATGCCTCAATACCTTCTCCTATCTTTAATGCTAAATCTTTACTTTCATAAGGATAAGTAAGTTCAATAGGCTCATACGCTTCATAATATGCGTAACTAACTCCATCATCTAAAAGTTTATTAGATTTACTTATAGGAAATATTACAATATTTTTGTCTTTATCAACTAACAATGAAACATATCTAAAATTCTTCAAATCCGTATCCAAATGAAAACCCCTCCTATTATTTAATAATTTTTACTACAACATTAATATTTTTCTCACTTTTTGCATAGTCTGTAATATATTTAAACACCTTTGCCTGGTCTGCAGTCATTTCAACTGCTGGAATAGCTATTTCAAGAGTTCTACTTGTCCCATCCATAACATAGTAATTAACTTTTTCAAATTTTGCTTCAGAAAAATTTGCTAAATCATTTACATATCCTTTTAGTAAACTTTTTAGATTACTACTTTTCTGATAAGTTTTTGCAGTAATATCAATTGACTTTATACTTTTAATATCACTTAAATATCCCTTACCATTTCTAAACTCTTTTATTGCCCAGTCAATTACCGGAAAATTGTTACCCCATCCACCTAACGCTTTTTCAATCTCCCAACCTCGGTCAAATGCTTTCATCGCCCAAACACCAGTTTTCGTATACTCATCTGCTCTTGATAATATCTTTGTACCCGCTTTTATTCCTTTCGCTGTATATGAACCAGGTGCATACGGGACAATCGTTGCTGCCACATCCCATGCTAAATATCCAAAATTGGCCCAACTAGGGTTGCGAACAAAATCAGAAAAACTCCAACCTATACTTAAAACATCAAGAATTGTTTCAACTGGAATATTTCCACTAGGGTCACTATACATAATTGGATCACTATAGCAATACGTGTATAGATTTAAAGATAACGGGTCACTATCCTTACCCCAATAGCTATCCTCTGTAATAAACCTACCAATCCCCGGGTCATAATACCGCGCCCTCAAATAGATAGTCCCGGTTTCCTTATCGAAATATTCTCCACAGTACCTGAACAGGTTTGTATCGTTAGGGTCTATGTTCTTTTCATTTCCAAAGGCATCATAATCATACACTTTTATGCTGCTTCCTGTTGTACTGGTAAGCTGCACTGTGTCTCCATGACCATTATACAGGAAATACCTTCTATTTGCACTTTCCTCAGCGTATATGAGATTTATTCCCCGTATGTATTTATTGCTTACGTTTCCTGCGCCGTCGATTTCCAGCACCATCTGGTCACCGTCCCATATGTGGTTTGTGGTGACACCGTTTACTGTCTTTGAGGCTCTCAACCCATCCCAATTGTGGGTATAGCTGTAGGTATTGCTTCCTTCCGTCACTTTTACCAGTTGGTTCAAGCCGTCATATTCGTTTATTGTAATGCTATTCTCAGTATTTGCTGTAATTGTTGCTTTTGCTTTCACCCGTACCCGGTGCTTGGGCTTCAAGGCTCAGCGCCTGCTCTGTGGTTGTATCCAGGGTTGTCATCGGGATTATTTCCAGTGAAGCTTTTTCCGTGGAGGTTGTTCCCGACAAGGCTGTTTCTGTAGAAGCTGCAGAATCAGTTTCTATAGAGTCTGTTCCTGCCGACGTTATCTCCTCCGCTGCTCCGATTGCTGAAATATCAGCTTCTGTGGTTTGCCCCTCCGTAGCCGGTGAGATTGTTTCGGTGTACTTGCAGATTGTATTTCCGTTATTGTCATAGCTGTAATGGGTTGTCTTTGAGGACTGTCCCATATTCTTTGTCTCTTCCGAAAGCCTGTTGTTGCCGTCATAGGCATAGGCTGTAGATGACACTCCGTCCACTATCATGGTTTTCCGGTTATTGCTGTCGTCATAGGTATAGGCTATAGCGGGTTCTCCTGCAGGAGCCTCGTTTGTCAGCCTTCCCAGGCCGTCATATTGGTATGCTGTGACCTTTCCGGTATTGTCGGTTTTCGATGCCTGGTTTCCGTCCAGGTAATAGGTATAGTCAAAGCCTGATATTTCCGTCATACCATCCCTGTTTACCAGGGAGGTCAGCTTGTTGCTGAGATTGTAGTCATAGGTGGTAGCATTGCCGTTTGTATATGCCAATGACTTTCTGTTTCCGTTTTCATCATATGAATACACCGCTTGAAGCTCACTGTTTTCATAAAGCTGCTCCAGCCTGTTCATTTTATCGTATACATAGCCTGTGTTTATGGTACCTGCACCATTTTTTGTCACCGTGAAGGTTTTTCTGTTGTTGTTGGCGTCATAGCTGTACTCCTTGAGTACATCTCTGAATACTTTAGTTCACTATGCGCAAAAGCTAAACAAGATTATATTTAAGAATTGATATTATGAATATGCTGGTAGTTTAAGCATTCTTTAACCAAGTAGAATTGCTTAACTGATACTCCCATACGAATTTAATTCCTTGAATCCAAAGGATTCTCGGGGATTGCAAACAAAGAACTTACTGAAATAGTATGGTTCACCACAAGGATTCTGCGCCGTCGCAGTAACTCCACCATCCAGGTCTCGCGTGCTGCTTAAAGTAACATCCTGTCACTTTACCGGCTAAAATACTTGCTGTCCACTACAAATTTCAGTAAGTTCTTTTATCTATGCGCCTTTGGTCGCATTATTACCTATTGATTTAAATTGTACTCGCGTACCAGCACAATCAAATATACTTGGTGATTAATATTCAAACTAGCACAGTAACAAAAGTCAAGAAAAAGCATTTCATAGAAGTTTTTCATTTGTGTATGAAAACATGCTATATTTTCAAAAAATCAAATAAATTTAGATATCTTTTTGGAGTAAAATATGACCTTAATGAAAATCTATCAATAGGATATAAAATATCCCATTTCTTTACTTCAAAAGATCTATAATTCTCTCCATCAATTGCCTTAGCTCCTATAAATTTTCCGTAAAGGACATATTTATTTTTTCCTGCCAAAACACTTGAATTAGGCTCTTTCCCTAGTTCACTCCACTTAACATCTATAAACTCAATCCTTTCTGAATCAAACTCGCCTTCACTATCACCAATAATTACCCAATTGGGTCCTGTAGTCTGACCATATTCACAAATCAACATAGTCTCATTTTTATCTTGTTTATATAACTTATTTGGATTTACACTCATTTTTATAGGAAGAAAATTACCAGCAACCAATATAAAAACTGCAAAAATTACAATTCTAGTAATCATTTTTTTAATTCCAGCTCTATGTTTTTCTTTATACACCTTGATTCACTCCTCAATAAAACTTATTACATATCAATTTTGGGGGTTAAATGTTTCCCAGTAAGCTTTTTGTTTTGAATATGTTACTGGATAATTAACCGAACCATATATTGAAAAGCCATATATAAATCGGTAAATTTTATTTTTAAGGCTCTCACCCCTATTCATATCACCGTACCATGACCTTCCAACTATAGCCCTTGTTGTTCCACCTACCTGATTAACCCATTTTTGCGCAAAGCTATAATTTTGACCGTTAACATCCGTACCAGTCCTACATGAACCAAACCATGAGTATGGATTGTTAAATGCATTTGAATCTATACTATCAATATCATCCATACTTATACTATAATTACTTGCATTATCTTGGCTGTAACCCAACTCAATTGAGCCTGGTAATCCGTGAGAGAATACAAAGAATTTTGTAATTTTATCATTACTTCTGTTAGAACCATCTTTACAGTTAATATAATCCGTTAAATCACTTGCATAATGGATAAATTTTACGTCTACCCCAATATCCTTTGCAACATAAATAAAGTGTTCCCTATCTGTATTAGACCATCCAGCCATAGAAATAACCCACGTTATATTTTCTTTGGAATCTAGTTCTCTTAATTCTCTTAACTCCTTAATTGCTGGTTCGATAAAATTATATTTAAAGTCTTTGCTATCATTGCTATACCTACCTCCAGACACAACAATGTACTCATGCCCACTAGGGTCAAAATAATTAACAGGGTTATTCCCACAATAAGTATACAAATTCAAACTCAGCGGATCACTATCCTTGCCCCAATAGCTGTCCTCCGTAATAAACCTGCCAATCGTCGGGTCATAATACCTCGCCCTAAGATAAATAGTCCCGGTTTCCTTATCGAAATATTCTCCACAGTACCTGAACAGGTTTGTATCGTTAGGGTCTATGTTCTTTTCATTTCCAAAGGCATCATAATCATACACTTTTATGCTGCTTCCTGTTGTACCGGTAAGCTGCGCTGTATCTCCATGACCATTATACAGGAAATATCTTCTATTTTCACCTTCCCCGGAGTATATGAGATTTATTCCCCGTATATACTTATTGGTTACATTTCCTGTGCCGTCGGTTTCCAGCACCATCTGGTCACCGTCCCATATGTGATTTGTAGTGACGCCGTTTACTGTCTTTGAGGCCCTCAGCCCATCCCAATTGTAGGTATAGCTGTATGTATTGCCGCCTTCCGTTACTTTTACCAGTTGGTTCAAACCGTTGTATTCATTTATTGTAATGCTATTCTCAGCATTTACTTCATTGTTGCTTTCACCTGTACCCGGTGCTTGGGCTTCAAGGCTCAGTGCCTGGCCTGTGGTTGTATCCAGGGTTGTCACCGGAGTTATTTCCGGCGAAGCTTTTTCCGTGGAGGTTGTTCCCGGCAAAGCTGTTTCTGTAGAGACTGTTCCTGCCGACTTTATCTCCTCTGCTGCTCCGGTGTCTGATATATCAGCTTCTGTAGTTTGCCCCTGTATAGCCGACGCGCCTGCCTCCGGCATATATTCCGGGTTTGGAATTTCTCCTGCTAATCCTGCTGCTCCCGCAGCTTCCACAATTTTGCAGATTGTATTTCCGTTGTCGTCATAGCTGTAATGGGTTGTCTCTGAGGACTGTCCAGCATTCTTTGTCTCTTCCGTAAGCCTGTTGTTTCCATCATAGACATAGGCTGTAGACGACACTCCGTCTGCCGTCATGGTTTTCCGGTTGTTGCTGTCGTCATAGGTATACGCTATAGCCGGCTCTCCTGCAGGAGCTTCACTTGTCAATCTTCCCAGGCCGTCATATTGGTATTCTGTGACCTTTCCGGTATTATCGGTTTTTGATGCCTGGTTTCCGTCCAGGTAATAGGTATAGGCATAGCCGGATATTTCCGTCATCCCGTCCCTGTTTACAAGGGAGGTCAGCTTGTTGCTCAGATTGTAGTCATAGGCGGCTGCATTGCCGTTTGTATAGGACAAGGTCTTTCTGTTTCCGTTTTCATCATATGAATACACCGCTTGAAGCTCACTATTTTCATAGACCTGCTCCAGCCTGTTCATTTTATCGTATACATAGCTTGTGTTTATGGTGCTTGCACCGTTTTTTGTCACCGTGAAAGTTTTTCTGTTGTTATTGGCATCATATCCGTACTCCTTGACCACATCTGCCGAAGTCTCGGTGCACAGGCGGCCCAGATCGTCATACCGGTACAGAGTGGTCACATTTCCGCTTGTTACGGCCTGCTTGTTTCCTGTCAGTATATACTGGTAGCTCGCTGCAACATCTCCGGTATGGTCAGGGGTGGTCACGCTTACAGTTTTCGGCCTGTTCAGTCCGTCATATACAGTGGCGGTTATGTTTCCGTTCCTGTCGGTTTTGCCTACAGGGTTTCCGTTCAGATCATAGCTGTAGGTCTCACTCTGCCCCAGGGGATCGGTCATTGCTTCCAGCCTGTTAAAGCGGTCATAGCTGTATTTTGTCACCGAGTACTCCCCGTCTGTGCCGGGAGTCACAGCATCAAGCCCGCTTATGGTCAAGGGCGAGGCCAGGCCGGTATACATCCTTAGCTTGTTGCCCGCTGCATCATAGAAATATTGTGTGTAGTTCTCAGGACTGTCTCCCTCAAAGGTTATGGTTTTAATCAATTGGTTTTTTGAGTCGTATGCAAAATCCGTCCGACTGTATTGGGCTGCCTGCCCCGGCTTGTTATTTGTAACCCTTTCGCTTGTAATATTCCCGTTGGAATCATAATAGTGCTTTTTTATTGTATGATAAACAGTGCCCGTTGAATTCTCAAAGGGTATTTTTTCTACTATTACCCTTCCGTTATTGTCATAGGTATATTCAGTGGCATAGGGCAGAGACTGTGCATTTGCCCGATTGTCCTTCTTCGCTGTTACCCTGCCCAGTGCATCATACACGGCTGTTGACCGCTGTCCAAGGATATCTGTGGTTTCAAGCAGCCGCCCCGCATAGTCATAGGCATACTTCATGGTGTAAGGCTCTGTCCAGTTTTCTTCGTTTGCCCGTACGGATTTCTCCTGAATCTTATTTCCAAGGTAATCATATTGGTAGGTATTGAACAGTTCCCGTCCGTTGTGCAGCACACCGTCCCTTATTACCCTTCCGGCCCTGTCGGTATAGGTATTATAGGTCACTGTGGGGGAATTTTCATCACCTGACACAATTCTCGTTGTTTTACTGCAATCCGCTTTTCCGTCGTTATCCAGGTCATATGCATCGGCATACAAATATTCCTCTTTTGCAAGGATTGCATCATTTTTATCTTTCGTTGTCCTGGCTTTTATCCTGCCGTCATGGTAGTACTGGTATTTTACGCTGTTTCCGCTGTCTGCCTGCTGGTTATTCCTCTGGGTGT
>NZ_MZGX01000046.1 GCF_002051585.1 Ruminiclostridium hungatei
TAGCATTTGCCAAGAGCGTAATCAAGGCCACGCCGCTTCGCGGTGGCTGGTTTCTGCACCTCTGGCTCCAAAAACCAATTTTGCTATCGTCACAGAGAGCGATTTACAGAAAAAATCTCACAGAGCCGTACAAATCATCATATAACTTTTGTTATCAATCAGCTCTCCAGTTTTTTCGGAGTTTAAGTTGCTCTCTAACATAATATTTTAAATCTTCTAGGGAAAAGCTTTCAACAAGCTTTTCCCATATTTTATTTCTTGGCTTACTTACGTAGCCTTTTTCTAGTTCAAATCTTCTTAAAAGGTCTAAAGCTTCATCTTTCCATAATAGTTGGACAAGTGAATAAGGATCAATTTGGGGATTTGGGCTTTCCTTTCTCAAAAGAGAAAATTCAATTTCATTGTCGTTTGTTTTTTCAGCAATTTCTATTCCCCACCACTCAGGAACTAATTTTAGTATACCTTCACTATGGCACTTTCCTGTTACTATAGTAACGGAATCCAATACCTTATTATAAACGTCGATTTGTCCAGGTAACCTTTCAAGGGTATCACTATCACTTTTAATTTCATATCCATGTATAGATCCATTAACCACTGCAACATCAACTCTTGCGTCTCCTTGACAAAGACCAAGTTCGTCTATGATTAATGTATCGAAGTGATTGAGATGTTCTTGTTTCAAATTTATATGAAGTTGTGAACGAATATCTATATCTCGAGTTTTCATATGTTTATATTTCCTCACATACTTAAATTTAAGCAATTTAATTCTACTATTTATTTATTAAGAATACAATTATTATACCATAAGTTGTAATATTACGCAATAAGTAGTATAATAATTCAAAGGGTTATGGAGGTAAAAATGAGTAGAAAATTTACTATTCTTATAAGTGATGAAGAAGTTATTAAAAAACTTGAGAAATTGCCTGAAAGAAGTAAAGGTCACTATATCACTGAGGCTATAAAAGAAAAAATATCTAAAGAAAAAGAATTAGTATGGGATGAGAATAAGCTTAAAGAAATTATAGCAATTGAAGTTGAAAAGTTAATAGGAAAAAATAATTAAATTGTAATTTATTGGTATAATATTTTTTTGATAATGGCCTGGAAATAATCTAATATCATTCTTTTTATATCTAATATACTATTTATCTAATATACTAAATTAGTTAAATTTTTAGTTGTAATGAAGAAAAAATAACTAACATACAGATAGTAGATATCAGAATATGAACCCATATGATAATTACTTTACTTTTATAGTCACAAAGAAGAATAGTTTGATATTATTTAAAAATTAATTTTTAGTGCAAAATATTCCCAGATATAATATTTGAGTAAACAAATTTTACTAATATTTGTCGTTTATGTAATCTTGTGTTACAATTTTTTTGATATCGATTTTAGATAAATTTAATTAAACACGGATTTGTATTTACTAATAGAATGGGGGTATTTAATGTGGGTGAAGTAAAACATCCTGAAGATCTTGATCTTTTGGATAAATATTTATGTGGCGATAGGGAATCTGGAGAAAAGCTATTTGGAAATGCTTATCCATCTTTAAAAAGGTATGTTTTTTCCTGTACTAAAGGTAACACATATCTTTCTGAAAATGATAAAGAGGATATAATTTCAGAATCTATGATGAGAGCAATTTCTAATCAGCATTTATATAATGGAAGTTCAAAGTTTCAAACATTCATAATTGGTTATGCACATAACGTTATACTAGAAAAACATCGCAAAAAAGCAAAGGAATCAAAAAATATTATATCAATTGAAGATGCCTTGAATGTTGAAGGTATTGACCTCTATGACAACCCTGTGAAAATAATTGTAAAAAAGGAACAGATTGATGCTGTAAAGGAAGCACTTAATATGCTGTCAGATGAACAAAGAACAATCATAGTTCTAAGAGTTTTTAATGATATGCCATTTAAGCTAGCAGCACAATTAGCTGGTAAAAGTGAAGATGCTGTAGACTCGCTTTTTAGACGAGCAATAATATCATTTAAAAATAATTTTGAGAAAATTTATAAATGAGCGACGGATTTTTAATGATTTAGACATTAACGTATAGGAGGGTAAAAAAATGATTACAATTGATTATGCTTTACGCATTTATACAGATATGTTGAATGCTGGGGATAACATTGATATTAAGTACTTTAAGGACAATTTGAGCATAAATGATTTTAAAGAATTTCAAGAGCTTACTCCGTTCATAGCTCTTCTTAAATCTTCCAAGGAAACAGATAAGTTTAAAACAATATTTAATAAAGTTGATGCTCATAAAGAATCTATATATAATCTTCCTTCTGTTGCAAATTTTAGGTCACATCGTAACTCTAAAACTGATGAGGCAACTAAAAAGCTAAATAAGTTATTTGATGAGGAATTTGGTGATGAGTAAATCAGATATAGGATTCCTGACAGCGTATAAACTTAGGCAAGATTTGGGGATTAATCCAAATGAGTACATTGATTTAAACTATGTTGCAGAACAACTAATGATAAGAGTAATCCGAATGTATTTGGGTGATGGTGTTGAAGGCGCATGTAAAAGTAAGGGTATAAAACGTCTTATTGCCTTAACTCCCACTCCAAGCAGTCCACAAAAAGAACGATTTACTTATTCACATGAAATTGGTCATTTACTTATTCATCATAGCTCCTATGTATGCTTACAAGATTTTTTTAATACATATAAAACTCAAAATGATGAAGAGCAAGAGGCAAATGATTTTGCTGCTGAGCTTTTATTACCAAGAAGAGCTCTATTAGATATACTTACAAAAAGAGATTTAACTTTTAAATTAATTGAACAAGTTTCAAAAAAATTTGGAACATCATTATCAGTAGCTGCAATACAACTAATACGGTTTTTTAATGATAATGCAGTAATAATATGGCATGATGGTCAACATTTATTATGGAAAGTAAGGAGTGACCATTGCACATTGGATATATCAGAAGCTATTTCTCCCATGGTACTAGCAAATAAGACTTCTGATAATCGACGTGATATTAAGGGCAACATTGATTCACAGTTTTGGATTGAAAACGAAATTGATAACTTAATATGTGAAGAAGAAACACACTATTTTAAGAATTTAAAAAAATATTTAACTATTTTGAAATTCTATGAAGAGTATTGATTAAAAATATATAGCAGCCGCAAGGCTGTTTTTTATTGCGAAAAATATAGCCCTAAGCTTTTACCAGTTGGGTCAAAGTAAATGTTTAGAACTTTTATATATAACACAAACACTTGGTGCATTAACTCATCTAAACCTATTTTTACGAGGAGGAATAATAATGAATATTTCAGAAAAATTCGGCTTTACTACTAAAGGTCACAAGCTTTTTGATTTTATAGATATAAATCTTGATACAGATACCGAGCTTTACATAGACCCAACTCTAATTGATAGATTACCCACATCCTGGTGTATTGAAACCAAAAAGATTTTGCAAGACTATTTTGACAATGTTTTTGAATGCTGCAAAACCAAAAACTATGCAAGATTAGATAAGTTGGTTGCTTTTGGAAAAGAGCCTAATGAAACTAAACTAGGCTTATCAGTTGCACAGTCACGCGGGAAAGGTTCAAAACCAGATAGTCTTCGTAATATCTTTAGAACAGTTGCAGAACAATGCCTTATAGAGAAAGGTCTAGTAGAAAAACCATCAGAATTGTGTGTGTTTGTTAATAATTTTGCAGAGGATAGAATGTCTGATTTGATAACAAATATTATTAGAGGTCAGCTTTATAAGTTCACGACTCAGCAATGTAATAAACTAAATATCAACATGTCACAAAAGCAATACAATTTAGGCAATTATTGGGATGCATCTAAAAAGGAGTGGGCTACTTTAATTGGTAATTCTTTGATTATAGGCGGTAAGAAAATATTATTAGTGCCTAAAATTATTGTTCGTAGAAAGTTTATTATTTCTGTAGCCCAATATATACAAAAGCATGTACTGACTTATCGACAATCTTTTCACCTTGAAAAGAAGACAGAGTTAGTTCATAAGCGATATACAAAGAAAGAAGGTTATTTTTATGTACCACCTACAAAAAAGGAGCTATATGAAATTGAGGTGAAAGGTCAAGATCATAAGGCCTTTGCAAGAAGTTTTGCTGAAAATAATCCACACATAGCTGATAGATTTAGAAAGAAGCAGGTAACAGAAAGAGATATTTGGGACTGTGTACTTTCTGATAATGAGCTCGATTTTTATGTTTATGGAAAAAATGCATATAGTGCATAATCTTAAATAATCAAAATAATAATAATTTGCTTTACCGGCACACATTTGAACAAATCTATTGCATGTAGACGAAAGGAGAATCAATATGAATCATAAGGTAACAAGTAAATCAATGGGGAGCAAGGCTGCAAATATACTTAACAATCATAACTCATCAAACATTCAAAGGCAGCTGGCGGGCTCTGTTTTATCTCAGAGAAATCCCAATAATCAAACTGGTGCGGGTATGGAGGACATTGCCTCTAGAGTTTTAAACAGTGATAAATACAGTAGTGAAACAAAATCTTTGGCTGCCAGTTTAGTATCGCAATCTGATAAAAACGGGTAGGGCAAAAATACTAAAGTTAACAAAAATAACTTAAATACGAAAAGGAATAAAATCTATGTTTGCAAGAGACAGAATTGATGACAAGAATTGGGATTGTTACGATGAAGAAGTGGATAAGGGAAGGTGTAAATGTGGACAAGGTAAAATGAGACTGCGAGAAATTTTCTGTAAAAGCCTTCTGTGATAGAATAAAACACAGGAGGCTTTTAAATTATGGGAAGACCGAGAAAAACACCTGGGATGAGTGAAGGAAAGCAGAATATCATAAGACA
>NZ_MZGX01000047.1 GCF_002051585.1 Ruminiclostridium hungatei
CAATCTGTTCATATTGTCATATGTATAAGCGGTATTTGTTTTTACTGCTCCGTTTTGCTTTACTAGCAGTGATTTACGGTTATTGGCCGCATCATAGGTGTACTCCTTCGAGACTCCATTTGACAGAACTTCCTTTACCAACCGCCCCAGGTCATCATAATAATACGCTGTACCTGTTCCTCCGCCATTCATTGTATTTACATTCCCTGTCAGGGTATAAGTATAGGAATATGAGCTGTTAACCGTCGGATTTTCAATGTTTTCGACCGATTTGGCCAATAGCCTTCCCAGTACGTCATAGGTTATAGTGTCAACCATCTTTAGCCAGGTATAAATAGCTGGTACTCCCATACGAATTTAAATCAATGTCAAGTGTTCTCCAGCTTTGCCTGACACACTGCACTATAAAAGAGCTTACAAATTGTGTAAGCTCTTTTATAGTGCTTCCCATTGATTTAAATTGTACCGGTGTACCAGCGCATCAAATATACTTGTCTGCAATGACCTCTAGCGATTATTCACTTTATTTTGTTCCCTTGCTTTCTGCATTATCGGGGTGGTAAATACCTGCACATCTTGTCTTTTCTCCTCCCCAATCAAACTGTTTTTCTCTATCTGACTCTTTAATTATCTGAAGCATGTAAAGTCCCACATTATCAGGATTTTTAGTATCTTCTAATTCATCAACAAAAAACACTAAATACTTATCTACATCCGTAGTAACTATGTACATACAATTCAGCTCACTAGTTTTTTCACCATAATCATTTGAACCTGAAACATTGTTTGAGCCTTCCTTTGATTTAATTTCGCCTTTGAAAAAATTCATTAGATATTCAATATTGCTATCTATATCTTTCGCTTCTTTTAGAACTCCTGGCGAAAACATATTTTTAAGCTTTTCCTTATCCTTATTCTCTAGAGCTGTAGCGATGTTCTGAAAACGCATATCTGAAATCTTGTCATAATCTTTAAAAAGTACTTCCGATCTATAAGAGCTACACGATGATAAGGTGAAAGAAAGTGCGATAATTGTCACAAATGGCAGTAATCTTTTAATTATCATATTTTCTCCTTTTCCATTTAAATTTCTATAAAGTTAATAATACTTTTAGCATGGTTTAATAAGAGCTCATTTAATAACCCTTACAAAACAAAATAAAATTTACCACTTAAACCTTGCATTATAATTCTTATCGTCAAATTCCCACATGGAAGAACCATCCACTGTTTTCTTAAAATTATCATACCAATCTTTATGTTGTGAAAAATTCATATTTCCATAAACAACAAGATCTGAAGCCCTTACATTCTGATAATTAGGGTTAAATCCTGTTATCCACCAGTTGTTTTCATTCGGCGTCCACGTAAAAATTTGGTTTCCTTTTTTGTCATACAAAGCTAACGACATCGGCAGGGCTAAATTCTTATCTATTAACCAGTGAGGCCCACCACCATAATAAATTCCTACTTCAGCTCCTGCACCAAGGTTAAGGTAATCACCCTTCCAAAACCAAAATCTATATTTTTCTTCATTAACAGAAAAATTAAAAATTTTGTAATCCATATTTGTGGCACAATTAAATGCTACGTCATAGAGAGCATTATATCCAACATATTTCTTACTTTGTAATAATGCATCCTGTTTGGCATGATAAATCCCATTTTTATCCCTTGTAAATCCACCTATATCAAACGCTTCAGGATAATCACCATTTCGAGTTGCTTTAACAGCAGCCCAATACGGAGGAGTTAATTTTGCAAGGAGTACAGCAGTTCTGGTCTTTTCAGGAATAGATAGTACATCTCCAACAACCTTTCCAAACATTAAAGTCCATATTTTATCAATTCCAATTGGAGAATTTCCTGTCTGGTCAATATAATCAATTGGATTATTCCCACAATACGTATACAAATTCAAACTAAGCGGGTCACTATCCTTACCCCAAACCGAGTCCTCTGTAATAAATCCCCCAATCATCGGGTCGTAATACCTTGCCCTCAGATAAATAGTCCCTGTTTCCTTATCAAAATACTCTCCGCAGTATCTGAATACATTGGTATCATTTGCGTCTGGATTTTTCTCGTTTCCAAAAGCGTCATAGTCATATGACTTGACACTGCTTCCGCTTGCATCCGTAAGCTGAACAACATCTCCATGACCATTATACAGGAAAAATCTTCTATTTGCACCTGTTCCATCCTCGTAATAAATTAAGTTTATCCCCCGCACATACTTGCTGGTGACCTCTCCTGTTCCGCTTGTTTCAAGAATTATCTGGCTGCCGTCCCATATGTGGTTTGTGACTGTGCCGTTTATATTTTTTGATGTTCTCAGCCCGTTTCCGTCATAAGCATATTCTGCTGTTATGTCACCTGTAGAAGTTTTTATCAACTGGTTGAAGCCGTCATACTCATTGATGGTTATGTCGGTGTTGTCCTTTGCTGCTCCGGGTGTTGACAAATCAACTCCTGTGGTTTCAGCATATGCCCAATCATATACTGCAGGAATATTCCACTGGCCTGCCTTTTCAATCTCATTAATATAATAAGAATACCCTCACAGTTATCCCAGTTGAAGGCTGCTCGGATTTCCACTTTCTCTTGCGCATCAACGCCAGTCGTAGTATGGTTACCCCAATGGATAGGGTAGCCTTTCGGCAATATATTATGCGACTTCTTGTGACACTTGCGACCTCTGTCGGAATGCAAACATGGATTTTTATAACTAATCAGAAATACTTGTTCAACTCCTCCCATGGATAATTTATCTATCAGAAGAATGTAGTCAGAGTGTGATAGATTAATGTTCTATAAATTTTACGGCAACTTATCAATATAATAGTTGCTCTATTGATTATATTTGAAAGTTTTAGAAAAAAACAGTACATTAAAAACCCCGAAAAAGTCATATGGCCTCTTTCGGAGCTTTTAATGTGATTTTACCAAATATTGGAACACTTACTTAAGTATTATTCCAGAAATATATAGTATTGAAAAAATTATTATCCCAACATTAATAACAATAATGAAATACTTAAATTCTTTCAAATTGAAGCTACCGAATACTATTAACCTAATGAAGCATATTACATTACCAACAACAAGAAATAGAATTGATAAAAGTACTTTATTCCACATAAGCTCAACCTTTCATTTATAAATCTTATTTGTATAATTCTTGTACTAAATCAGTATCTAAACCCAGGTCAACTTTTGTTCTATTTACTTTATCCCAATCAATTTTTAGGTCTTTTACAGACCCAGACCAAGTCGTTTTATAAGTTATACTACCATTATCTACCAGCTTTTTTACAAACCCAGAATAGATTGTGTATTTAGCAACTGCTCCCTCACGGGTGTCTGATTTTATCATTGAGCCGTACATTCTATCAGTTATCTGATTAATTTCCGCTGAATCACCAAAAATTGCTGAGCCAACATCAAATAATGTTATTATGGATGATACTGCTCCTGCTACTTTTGAGACGGCTTTCCCTGAGTTCTTAATAGCCTCAGGTAAAATTTTAACTTTATTCAATCTATCTGCAAGTGATAACGCATCTGATATATTCCCCAAATTTCCTTTTATGCTTGAAAACATATCATCTTTTGAAATTGTTTCAATGTCTGCACCTTTATCAATTATCCACTGTAGAATATTTGACCCGAAAGGTATCGCTCCAAATACTGAAATTACAGCATTATTCCATTTATTATCTGCTAACACTCCATATTTCCCATCACTGTACTTGAATGTGGCTGGAGCATGCCCACTTGGGTCAATAAACATAATCGGATTGTTCCTGCAATACGTATACAAATTCAAACTAAGCGGGTCACTATCCTTCCCCCAATAACTATCCTCTGTAATAAATCTCCCAATCATTGGGTCGTAATACCTTGCCCTCAGATAAATAGTCCCTGTTTCCTTATCAAAATACTCTCCGCAGTATCTGAATACATTAGTATCATTTGCGTCTGGATTTTTCTCGTTTCCAAAAGCGTCATAGTCATATGACTTGACACTGCTTCCACTTGCATCCGTAAGCTGAACAACATCTCCATGACCATTATACAGGAAAAATCTTCTATTTGCACCTGTTCCATCCTCGGAATAAATTAAGTTTATCCCCCGCACATACTTGCTGGTGACCTCTCCTGTTCCGCTTGTTTCAAGAATTATTTGATTGCCGTCCCATATGTGGTTTGTGACTATTCCGTTTATATTTTTTGATGTTCTCAGCCCGTTACCATCGTAAGTGTATTCTGCTGTTATGTCACCTGTAGAGGTTTTTATCAACTGGTTGAAGCCGTCATATTCATTGATGGTTATATCGGTGTTGTCCTTTGCTGCTCCGGGTGTTGACA
>NZ_MZGX01000048.1 GCF_002051585.1 Ruminiclostridium hungatei
GGCTACCAGTATGATGCTGAAACAGATTTGTACTATCTGAATGCAAGGTACTATGACAGTAAGATAGCAAGGTTTTTGAGTGAGGACACCTATCTGGGTAATGCCGGTGACCCGCTGAGCTTGAATCTGTATACGTATTGCCATAATGAACCTGTGATGTATGTGGACCCGACGGGAAATACAGCAGCAAATCTTAATGATTTAGCACTTGCTTCAGGTGCAAATAAAAATGATATTAAATGGAATGGCAAAGATCAAAAAACTGGTAAATCTAGTGCTACTGTGACTGTTAATGGAATTACCAAGCCGATTATAGTTGGTGAAAATGGAACTTACATTAAAGACAACAGAATAGTAATAGATAATGAGACGTTTGATAAACTATTTGTAAATACCCAGAAAAATTCAAATGTAGTTGTATCCATTAATACAACTGTTACTAATGATAAAATATCTGCTACCCAAACAGTAAAAAATGGGTCATATACTGTAGTCCAAACAAACCTTTCAGTGCAAACCAATAATTACTATAAGACTACGAGTGTGAGTAGCACTATAAATAAGGGGACAAATAATCCTGTTGAAATAAAACTATCATCATGGCTATATAATTATGAACAGGATTCGAAAAAGTTTACAATTTCTACCCAAATAACCTTAGCCGAACTTACTACAGAATGGTTTAATGCAAAATCAGATAAAGATAGGGAATCTATAGGCCACTTATTAGAGGCAATAAAAAGAAACACAGATGATGATTGGATTGACCGCTTTGCAGAGCAAGGTTTGAATAACTTGTTCGGAGGGTCGTTAGTTGGGGAGGTTTTTCGAGCAGGGGGATTTAGTGAGGAACAGCTTTTTGAAGTAATAGAAAAGCTGTCAGATTCAAAGGCAGATTATATTTATGCAAAATTAAGTGTTTATGGTACTAATAATGTAATGCTTAATCCAAACGATATAAATTTTAGCCAAAACAGTGCTGGTGGAAATGGAAGATATGCAAAGTTAAAAGAAAGTATGGTTAAGAATGGTTGGGATGGTCCTGCTATAGATATTGTAAAAACCCAAAATGGTTTTACTACTATTGATAATACTAGACTTGCTATAGCGAGAGAACTTGGTATGGAAAAAATACCTGTAAATATTCGTACAGAAAATGAGATGCTACCAGAGAGCATGATTAAGGAGGGTAGATTCGCTAGTTCAAAGACTTGGGGAGAAGCATTAAAGTTAAGAACAGGAGGGCAAGTTCCAAAATTACCTTATGAAGGAACCTCTAAAATGCCAAAATTGCCAAAAATAAACAGATAGAAAGGATGTACATTATGATGGTTAATGAAATTATTCATAAAAATTACATTTGTAGGCTAGTGCTTGATTTGAGTAATTCCATGATGGCTCCTTTGAGAGTTGAAGAAACATTATCACAATGGGTAAGCAACCCTAAAATTAATTATAAATACAAATTATCAACTTATGAAATTATTAATGATGATTTTACTTACAAGTATATAATTCCTGATTTTACAGAAAAAGACGCTAAAAACATGATGCTATTACTATCAGACATTATTATAGAGGGTGATGATTTACCAGACGCGGGGATAGCATTTATTGATACTGAGTCAGGCGAACTTGTGCCAACTAATTGGGATTTAGGAGAAACGGAAGAATGGGGAGAAATAATAGAAAAGCTTAATAGCGAAGGAAGAAGCTTACATACTTTTTCAGCTACGGATGCAGTAATAGAACTCAAAAAAGGTGTTGACACTATAAGATTTCAAAGCTTAAATTGGGAAGATGGTTTAGAAGAAAGTCGTAATGACTCAACGACTCATGTATTCATAGGAAAAGAGACTTTTATTGAAGGTGTTCTAAAGTGCATGAAGTGGTATAAAGTATTACTTAACCTTATAAAGCAGGTTGATGGGAATGAACTCCAAAAGGAACTGCTGCAAGTTTTAAGTGTTGAGAAAAGACGTCTATAGATTAACAAAAAATAGGTCAATGGGAAAATAAACCTATTGGCCTTTCTTTTTGCTATTTTGCAGAGAGAAACTAACACGAACGAGTGAGGATGAAAAACATTGGGAACCCGGACGAGAACAAAACCTGTGAGAGGGGAAAACTATTGTATTCCCTATACCAAAGCAGAGGGACATTTTTGGAAACAATATAAGCCTCATCAAATCCGGCAGCCCCGACACTGACGGTATCACGAAATCCCGCATAATCTTGAGGTCACACTAGTTGACACAGACGGACGGAAATGGAAACACCACCACTTATGAGTACAACGGGGCCAACAAGGTAATAAAAAGGATAGACCAGGGCGGAAGGCTGGGGTTACCGGGAGCATACACCTATCTGAACTCAAAGACGGAAAGATATACCTACAATGCCGACGGCAGCATAAAAAGCTCAACCGACAGGAACGGCAGGCAGACAACCTATTCCTATGATATACACGGCAGGCTGCTTTCAAAAGCCATAGGAGGTTCCAGCATAGCATATGCCTATGACAGCAGCGGCAACCAGACAGCCATGACCGACAGCACCGGAACCACATCGAGAACCTATGATGAGCTGGGAAGGGTCCTGACCAAGACAGTCCCTGGCTTCGGAACAACGGTATTCACATATGACGGAGCCGAAGGCGGCGGACTGCGCTCTGAAACCACCAGGGACCCCAAGGGCAACCTTACAGAAAAGGTGTATGACAAGGCAGGCAGACTGTACAAAGTAATTGCAGAGGGGAAAGACACCACCTATGAATATTACGCAAACGGAAGCAGAAAGAGCGTAACCTATGGGGACGGGGCAAAGGAAGAATACACCTATTACGGCGACGGCCTGAACAAAACCCTGGTGAACAAAAAAGCCGACGGCAGCAGCAGTGACAACGAGCCCGGCCATAAGCTCGGTAACCACAAGCTATACATATAATGAGCAAAACAGGCTGGTATCCACGGTACAGCAGAGCGGAAGAGAAACCGTAACAGAGAAATACAGCTATGACAGCAACGGCAACACCGTAGCAAAAAGGAAGGAAACGGTGAAGCCGGCAGACCCTGAGGTGACAGGAAGCTTCAGCCTGAGTATTGCAGGGCGGAGCAGCACAAGCAGCGAGGCTACGTACTACCAGTATGATGTGTGGAACCAGCTTGCCAAAACCACAGCAGGCAGCAAGATCATAAGCTATTCGTACAACGGAGAGGGCTACAGGACTGCAAAAACGGAAAACGGGCAAAGAACAAACTATCTGTATGAAGCAGACAGGGTAATCCTTGAGACTGATGCAAACGGAAATGAAACAGCCAGAAACATATATGGAATAAATCTCCTGACAAGAACCGCAGGCAGTGATACAATGAATTATATGTACAACGGTCATGGGGATGTGACCGCGCTGCTGGGAGAGGACGGAACGGTCAAGGGAACATATTATTATGATGCCTTTGGAAACATAGTCGAGCAGACCGGAAACGTAAACAATAACATCACCTACGCAGGCTACCAGTATGATGCTGAAACAGATTTGTACTATCTGAATGCAAGGTACTATGACAGTAAAATAGCAAGGTTCCTTACACAGGACACATATACAGGAGACCCCAATGACCCGCTGAGCTTGAATCTGTATACGTACTGCCATAACGAGCCTGTGATGTATGTGGATCCGACGGGAAATACAGCAGCAAATCTTAATGATTTAGCACTTGCTTCAGGTGCAAATAAAAATGATATTAAATGGAATGGTAAAGATCAAAAAACTGGTAAATCTAGTGCTACTGTAACTGTTAATGGAATTACCAAGACGATTATAGTTGGTGAAAATGGAACTTACATTAAAGATAACAGAATAGTAATAGATAATGAGACGTTTGATAAACTATTTGTAAATACCCAGAAAAATTCAAATGTAGTTGTATCCATTAATACAACTGTTACTAATGATAAAATATCTGCTACCCAAACAGTAAAAAATGGGTCATATACTGTAGTCCAAACAAACCTTTCAGTGCAAACCAATAATTA
>NZ_MZGX01000049.1 GCF_002051585.1 Ruminiclostridium hungatei
CGTACAGGCTCCTGGTGGTTTTTCCGTTTTCTGTCTTTTCCGTCCTGTAGCCTTCCCCGTTATATTTATACGTGCTTGTGCCTTCTCCTGTGGTGGCCTTTACCATCTGGTTCCATACGTCATATTCGTAGCTGGCGGTGCCTGCCACTATGGGCTTTGCATTTTTTGTGGCTCCGTCCTTCTGGCCTTCTATGTACATGCCGAATTTGGCCTTGGGAGGGTTTGACGGGTCTATTTCACGGGTTTGCTCCATACTTTTCCTGGTCAGGTTGCCGTTGTTGTAATAGGTGTAGGTCTCTGTTTTTGCCGGGTCATAGACATTTTCTCCTCTATGGTTTTTGCCTCCGGGATATATTTTCCTGTTTTCCTTGTTGGCGGCATTGTACTCCGTAGTATCATAAGGCATACACTTCCCTGAGAGCATTCAAGCATCTATATGCTTACTCATTGAAAGAAAGACGGTCATCATATAGACAACCGCCTAAACATAATATAATTATATTTCTTTTACTAAAATTGCTTCTTCCTTGTATTTATCAATATTATCAATATCTACCCATGGAATATCTAAAGGTCTTATTTTGTAGAACCTTACAACGCTACCAAACTCATCATGAGATATTACAATATGAAACTTTTCTTTTGGAAATTCTGTCTTTAATTTGTGTTCCCATATCTTCATTATTTCTATAGCTATTCTTAAAGAATATTTAGGATTCTCCTCTAGCTCTGGCAAAACGTCTGACAAATGAATATGATTATATGTTGCCTCAAGTTGAGTTCTATCACAAAAAATATTATTAACTTGAAATTTTTCTGGTAAATCATCTAAATTATATCCTAATTTTAATAAAATACACCCATCCCATTCAATAAATTTGGGATTAAACTTGTTCAATATATTTATAGTTGGTGTTAATTGATAATTGCTATCTTCGAACTCCTCAATCAATTCTTTCATTTTCTTATTTTTAATCATTCTATTATCTCCCTAAGGTAATTTTATTCCGGGTTCTCCTAAATACTGTTCTAATCCAACATTAAGTTTCTTAACAAAATCAGGATTATTCAGATTAGCATTTACCGATTTAGGAGCAACATTTCCATTTTTATCAACAAAAACCTGCTTTTGTGGGTCAAATAAATACTTATTCCCATTTGCATCTTGGTAGTGAATCTGTCCAGGTCTATGTCCAGGATTGGGATTTTCTACATCTATTCTTGCTTGACTACCCTTTTCTTTCCAAACAGTCTTACTTGTTACTTGGGTTCCATTCTCCCCAAACATAGCTGCATTATTACTCCCCCCCTGACTTTGAATCTGTTGGATATTAGCTACAGCGTGCCCCGCAGACGATACGGTAATAGTTGCACAATATGCTGTCGCCGCAGCTCCTGCCATTGCGCCTACTATAGTAGGCGCAGTCATAACAGTAAATACCCCACTTTCAAAAGTTCCTATTCCTGCCAATATTCCAGAAATTGAATCGCCAGTTACTTTTCCAATCAAGTATATTGTATTATTTTTCCTATCATAGTAGACATCTAACTTACCGGAAACACCATATGTAATACTCTCTAAAAATCCTGCTCCAGTCCCCCGTATAAAATCATTAACATTGTTTGCAGTCTCTTTTAACCCACTATTTTTATCACTACTTGTATTATTTGCACTGCTTGTATTACTCCCTGATGTATTATTCCCACTTGCAGGGGTATTTGTAGGCTTATAAGTATTTGTTACACTTTTGGATACTGCTGAGGTATTCCTGTATTCAGTAGTACCGTCTATTTTTCCAGTCTTTGTATTTACTGTTGTATTTATTTCAACCCCCTTGTTAGTTGCGTTGAATTTTCTGTCAAAAGTTTCATTTTCAATAATTGCGCTTCCGTTTACCAATTTAATTTCGTTATATCCAAAGGTTCTGGACACCCCGCCGATAGTTACCGTAACAGAACTGTTTTGAGAATTCCATTTTGCTTCTCCTCCTGCTGCTTTAGCCAACTCTGTAATTTTTGCATCCGCATGCCCCGTCGGGTCCACATACATCACAGGCTCATTATGGCAATACGTATACAAATTCAAGCTAAGCGGGTCACCTGCACTGCCCAGATATGTATCCTCCTGCAGGAACCGTGCTGTCTTTGCATCATACATTCTGGCGTTAAGATAGTACAAATCTGTTGTGCTGTCATATACATAGCCTGCATAGCGGTACGGATTGTCAACTGCCTTGCCGGTTTCTGTGCCTGACGCATTGTAGTAGTGTGTTTCCAATGCGTTTCCAAAGGCATCATAGTAATAGCTGGCCGCCAAGGTTCCATCTGCTCCCAGCAGTGCTGTTACATCCCCATGGCCGTTGTACATGTAGCTGTAGGTTTCCTCTTTTGTGTTCCCGTTTTCCCTGGTGGTCACTGTCCTTTGTATGAGGTTTGTCCCATATATGTTCCTGGCGGTTTCTTTTTTCCGTTTTCGTCTGTTTCCAGGATTACCTTGTCCCCTTCGTACAGGCTCCTGGTGGTTTTTCCGTTTTCCGTCTTTTCCGTCCTGTAGCCTTCCCCATTTTGGAATACATCTTTTATATAAATACATTACTTTATAATTCTGCTAGAATAAATTAGCTATTTAATATTTATCAAGTCAAAACAGGTGAGGTCTTAGCTTAATGTTTAATTTTTCTTCTAATATTGAAAGTATAACGACCCATAAACAATATGACCAAAATATATTTGCAAAATGGAGTAATATCTTTTTTATAATACCAATCTTCTCACTTTTAGAACTTCCGAATGCTCCAAAACTCCTTGCGGCCAAAAGAAGCGCAAACATCAAAAATGGTATGGAATATATAATATATAAAACTTTTATTGGAACAATAATATAATCGGTTTGTTTTTTAATATTTAAATTACCGAACAGAATATTAAGCATGTTTTTCATATCTTAAACCATCCTCGTTAAGTTACTGTATTTATTTACCTATCATATTCTTTGTATTAACTTTCCTATTTACAGTATCTATCCAATCTTTTGTCCATTGAGGGTCTTCGCCAGGAGCAAGTTGGGCTAATGATGGAACAGTGTTGGCTAAACTTCTTGCAAATCCAAATGAACTAGCATCAGCCGTAGTTCCAATTATAGCCAGTACTAATGCCTTGTTATAGTTTTCCGGGTTATATTGTGCGACAAGTGCTAAATCATCCTTAAATAGGTCTGCGGAAGTACCTATCTCTGTAAATGGAGTAATAATTGTACCTGCCACACCTAATACCTGACCTACTTTTCCAACAGTAGATGCAGTTCTCACCGTATTTATAGGTACAAGTTCACCTGTATATAACTTAACTCCTTGTCCCCCCAAGCTTGCTGCTTTATTCAATAATCTTTGGGCTTCACTTGTTTCAGTAGTTGTTGGCAAAATAATATCTAAAAATGTGTTGAGTCCTTTTTTTGTAAGTGACGCTCCTGAAAAATCATTAGTATTTACTGCTATTGCTCCGGCCACATTCCCACCAAACGAAGCGGCACCTGCCAATGATAAAATGTTACTACTTCCACTAGTCCCACCCCCATTTCCTACAGCCATAGTTGACTTATTTGCATTTATTGAAGATAGATTTGCAAGCGCCATATAGCTGCTCACCTGAGCCACTTGATTTGTCAAAGTGCTCATTTGTGCGCTCGATGCGGCTGGAACCGGCACCTTGGGTGTCACTGTCACTGGTGCTGATGTGGGTATATCACTTTTTATATTCACTTTTTGAACTGCCAGTTCATTGCCTACTACTACGGTATTTACCGAGCCGCCGTTTGTCTTTGCCTTTACTTCAACTATGTTATTAATGGCCT
>NZ_MZGX01000050.1 GCF_002051585.1 Ruminiclostridium hungatei
GAAAAGGAATAAATCTGATTGACGACACGTTTGTGCGTGCAAGCCTGAGAGACAGCAGCAGTGTAATAGACCAGGTATTCGGAGAATATGTACATAAGGTCTGGATGGAATGTACAAGCATGCTTTTAAATTTTGTACCTGTGGTAGGCAGCTTAAAGGCAATAGCAGAAGGAATTGTCGGACATGATTTACTTACGGGAAGGCAATACGCCTGGTGGGAAAGGGCATTCAACATAGGAATGGGTTCAATTGCACTTGTAGGCGAGGTTGGACTGCTGGCGGTAACGTTAAAGGAAGCGAGATTGGCTGGAAAGCTCTCAGAAGTAGCCGCTATTGCAGGGAATTCTGCTGTGAAGGCTATGGCTGAGGCGATTAGTAAGCTCAGGTATACTTTGAAATACTCTATTGATGAACTTGCATACCAGATTAAGAGGGTTGTTTCAATAGGTGATGAAACCGTTGTTGATCTTGGCAATGGAATAACGTATGCTATAAGAGAAGCTGATGATGTTGCGGAAGCAGCAAGACCAGCATATAGAGAAGTTATTCAGGGTATATGGAAATATTCGGGAAAGACCGCTGATGAAATAGCTGATTTCTACCTGAGTAAGGTTGCAAGCAAAACCAAAGTGTCGGGGAAATTCTCAGGCTCACCGTCTGAAATACTGAGAGCAGAATTGAAGGATGCAGGGGTAACAACGCCTCCATATGCTAATCAAGCACATCATATAGTGCCTGAGGGAATGGATATTCCTGAATTGAACGAAGCTAGAGCAATAATGGAGAGCTATGGAGTTGATTTGAATTCAGCAAGTAACGGAGTGTTTTTACCCAATGCACAAAACCTTCCACATGCAGGAAGTGCTGCGGTGCATAGTGGTTCACACACAGCGGAGTATGCAAGATATGTGGCAAATGCAATTAAGAGGGCTAATCCAACCTCTGCTGCTGATATAACAGAAGTATTAAATCGATTGAGAAAAGAATTACTTAATGGTACTTTAAAACTAAATTCACTATAAGAGGAGCGTGGATAGTTTGAAAATATGGTTAATACAAGAAGATGTTAATTTATACGAGCATGTGACACTGGTTGATGCAGACAATGAAAAGTGGATTGAATTTGGAAGTAAATTTGTAGGCAAAAGTATAAAAGATGATTGGACACCATTGAAAATAAAATTAATAGAACATGGAGGTAAGTTGAAAAAAGGTGATATACCGTATCTTTCTCCTGGTGTTCCAATTTTCAGCAAAAAGGCCATTAATATTTTAAATGAATATTTATCAAAAAACACTGAAATTTTACCTATTGATTTTAGTGGCGATGATTATAGATTAATTAATGTTATCAATCTATTAGATGGAATTGATTACAAAAAGGCAGTTATTGAGTATTACTCAGATAAAAAAAGAATAATGGCTTTCGATAAGTATGCCTTTATTCTAGGAAAAGTAGAAAATCAACATATTTTTAAAATTGTTGAACAGCCGAGAGCTGATGTTTTTGTATCTGATGAATTTAGAAACAAGGTTATAGAAAGTGGTCTTGAAGGTTTTAAATTTGTTGAAGTGTGGGACTCAGAAGCATAGCTGTTAATGCAAAAACCCCGACTGTAGCAATACAGCTTCGGGGTTTTTCTATAAATAGCTTTATAAGGCGGTATGCCCTACCTTGGAAGCAATAAATGAATACAAGCTTAATGTAAAGCATGTAATACAGTATTTGCAGATGAAGCTGCTGGACAACCCGCTTATAATGAGCAATTCAACGGTATCAAGATTCCTGGCGCAAAATATAATAGATGGAAAAGGAATAAATCTGATTGACGACACGTTTGTGCGTGCAAGCCTGAGAGACAGCAGCAGTGTAATAGACCAGGTATTCGGAGAATATGTACATAAGGTCTGGATGGAATGTACAAGCATGCTTTTAAATTTTGTACCTGTGGTAGGCAGCTTAAAGGCAATAGCAGAAGGAATTGTCGGACATGATTTACTTACGGGAAGGCAATACGCCTGGTGGGAAAGGGCATTCAACATAGGAATGGGTTCAATTGCACTTGTAGGCGAGGTTGGACTGCTGGCGGTAACATTAAAGGACTCAAGAATGGCTGTGAAGCTGTCTGAGGTAGCGACCATTGCAGGGAATTCCGCTGTGAAGGCTATGGCTGAGGCGATTAGTAAGATTAAGGCTGGAGCAAGTGATATGCTTGAAGGAATTTCTAAAATTATTAAAGGTGATGGTTATTATGAATTTGCAACTCCAGATGGTATGCTATTTAGGATGGCAGATGAAGAGATACCTGTTGCTTCAAGAAGTATTCTTGATAAAATTGCCGATGCCATTAGGAATGCAATAAATAAGGCTAGAGCTATTGGAATAACCGATGAAGCTGAACTTAAAAGAATAGGTGAAAATGTTGAACAAGCCATGAAGAATGGAAGTAAGTTTACTGAACCTACATTGGCATTAGGGGACAAACCAAAAGGAGTTTATGAGGCGGTTACAGGAGATGCAGAAATGATAAGATCTATTACAAGACAGAATGAAGCGGCTGACTTTCTGGCAAATGAAGGGTATAATATTGAAATGTTACCATATAAGACAAATGGAAATGGTTATGGTGTTAAGCCGAGCTCAAATCCAGATTATCTAATAGATGGTCAAGTGTTTGATTGTTATTCACCCAAAACTATAAATCTGAGAACTATATGGGACACAGTTGTTGGTAAAACTGAGAATCAAGCAAGACGTGTTATACTTAATTTAGATGATTATACTGGTTCTCTTGACGATTTAGCAAAACAGTTTAATGATTGGCCGATTGATGGTTTGGACGAATTGCTGGTTATAAAAGATGGTAAAATTGCTAGATTGTTCATTAAATAATTTAAAAATAACGGAGGGACAAAAGTAATGAGTTTTTTTCATAAATTATATTTAGGGAATGATTGTGATTTTAATGAATTGAAGCAAGCGTGTATTGAATATATGCCTAACAGCAATTCTAAGGCCACAGAGAGTGATAATCAATTTTCTATATCTAGTGAAGGATTTACCATCTTTTTAAAAGAAGGTGGGAATAGTGTAAAATTTAGAAGTGAAGATTATCATTTAAATCTTAATTATGATTTTTATATTGACATTAATGGTATGTATTCAAATTGGGCTAGTGAGTTAATGGAGTTTGTAGGGAAAATTTTAAAGAACTTCCATGGTGATTTTGTTTTAGAGGCAAATGCAGATTTTCCTTACATAATGAGAAAAAAGCAAAATGGAGTTATCATTGTTGATGATACAAATTTAGAAAGTTTTCCTTTTGAATCATTAAGAGTAGAATTCAAGAAAGATAAATTGGAACAAGTGTAATATAGCTTTAAACTTTGATTTTCCAGACTGTAGCGGGGTTTTCTATAAACAACTTTACAAGAGTGGCTCCACAGCGCCAGAAGCTCCTTCTTCCGGAGATATAGTTACTATTAAAGTAAGAATTAAGAATTCAGACTCTGAAGCGGCAGCTATAAATAACATTTCATATTTAATAGACGGGAAAGAAATATATTCAGATGATTCATTATATATAGTTGAGGGGGGAGCGGCGGTAATACCTATATAGATTTAAAGGACTATTTCAAACAAAATGTATTTAATGTTGTGGGCTCAGGATATACCTATATAGACTTTAACGGAGATCTGGCAAAAGCGTTTGAGGTCTGGCTGAAGGCTAAATATGAAGATATG
>NZ_MZGX01000051.1 GCF_002051585.1 Ruminiclostridium hungatei
ATATAAATCTGGCAGAGACTTACTTTCCCGGGCCGTGTCCAGCCAAGTATTATCAGCACTGAGATGCTTAACTGCCGTGTTCGGTATGGGAACGGGTGTATCCATCTCGTCATTTCCACCAGAAAATTTACAGATTTTTATATGCATAGCACTTAAAATCTGATTTTGACATATTAATTTGTTACTGCTCAGCTCTTTCACTACAGCTTAAGAACTGAATAATGTATCGAAGAACTTTCGTTCTTTCTTAAGAAGACTCGAACTTTTTTAACTCATAGACCGGAACTCTCGTTCCTTTTTAAGACCATCTACTTTTGAAATACCTGTTTTCTTTGGGTCAAACCCTCGACCTATTAGTATCAATCAGCTTAATACATTACTGCACTTACACTCTTGACCTATCAACCATGTAGTCTACATGGGGTCTTACTAGCTTACGCTATGGGATATCTCATCTTGAGGTGGGTTTCACGCTTAGATGCCTTCAGCGTTTATCCCTGCCGAACTTGGCTACCCAGCTGTGCCATTGGTATGACAACTGGTGCACTAGAGGTTCGTCCATCCCGGTCCTCTCGTACTAAGGACAGATCCTCTCAAATATCCTGCGCCCGCGACAGATAGGGACCGAACTGTCTCACGACGTTCTGAACCCAGCTCGCGTACCGCTTTAATTGGCGAACAGCCAAACCCTTGGAACCTGCTACAGCTCCAGGATGCGATGAGCCGACATCGAGGTGCCAAACCTCCCCGTCGATGTGGACTCTTGGGGGAGATAAGCCTGTTATCCCCAGGGTAGCTTTTATCCGTTGAGCGATGGCAATTCCACTTTCATACCACCGGATCACTAAGCCCTACTTTCGTACCTGCTCGAGGTGTCTCTCTCGCAGTTAGGCTACCTTATGCCTTTGCACTCGATGCGCGATTTCCAACCGCGCTGAGGTAACCTTTGGACGCCTCCGTTACTCTTTGGGAGGCGACCGCCCCAGTCAAACTGCCCACCTGACAGTGTCCCTAAACCAGTTTATGGCTCCAGGTTAGAGTTCCAGTACTTTTAGAGTGGTATCCCAACGTCGACTCCTTAATGGCTGGCGCCACTAATTCTCAGTCTCCCACCTATCCTGTACAAAAAATACCGAAACCCAATATCAAGCTACAGTGAAGCTCCATGGGGTCTTTCCGTCTAGTCGCGGGTAACTTGCATCTTCACAAGTACTACAATTTCGCCGGGTACGTTGTTGAGACAGTGCCCAAGTCATTACGCCATTCGTGCGGGTCAGAACTTACCTGACAAGGAATTTCGCTACCTTAGGACCGTTATAGTTACGGCCGCCGTTTACTGGGGCTTAAGTTCATGCCTTCGCATAGCAACCTTGCGGTTGCATTTGCTAAGCAATTCCCGTAACCTTCCAGCACCGGGCAGGCGTCAGCCCCTATACTTCATCTTTCGATTTAGCAGAGACCTGTGTTTTTGATAAACAGTTGCTTGGGCCTATTCTCTGCGACCTGCTCACGCAGGCACCCCTTATCGCTAACTTACGGGGTCAATTTGCCGAGTTCCTTAACAACGCTTCTCCCGCTCGTCTTAGGATTCTCTCCTCACCTACCTGTGTCGGTTTGCGGTACTGGTACCTTTAATCTGGATAGTGGCTTTTCTCGTCAGTGTGGAATCGGTCACTTCGGTACTTGTTTTCCCTCCGCATCACGTCTTCGAAACATCCGGCGGATTTGCCTACCGGACTATCTACCCCGCTTGCACGAACTTTTCCAGCTGTTCGCTTGACTTATCCTCCTGCGTCCCCACCTCTCTCATAACGATTAACGGCAGTACAGGAATTTCAACCTGTTATCCATCGCCTACGCCTTTCGGCCTCAGCTTAGGTCCAGACTTACCCTGGGCGGACGAACCTTCCCCAGGAAACCTTAGGCTTTCGACGGTAAAGATTCTCACTTTACTTTCGCTACTTATTCCGGCATTCTCACTACTGCTTCGTCCACAAGTCCTTCCGGTCTTGCTTCAACCTACAACAGTAAGCTCCCCTACCACCCTCGTGTGTTCAATGCTGTCCCTAGTTTCTTACCTGATATTGTTTCACACTATCAGTCGGTATACATCTAGCTGAAGGATAATTTGACGAAAAGTTTTCAATTATTCTCTTATGAAACTTTTCGTGAAATGTCCTATCCGCCTTTTGCACTAGGTACACCATTGAACACACGCTGATCCATAGCTTCGGTATACAGTTTAGCCCCGGTAATTTTCGGCGCAGGCTCACTCGACTAGTGAGCTATTACGCACTCTTTGAATGAGTGGCTGCTTCTAAGCCAACATCCTAGTTGTCTTAGCAAGCCCACATCCTTTTCCACTTAACTGTAATTTTGGGACCTTAGCTGATGGTCTGGGCTGTTTCCCTTTTGACCACGGGACTTATCTCTCGTAGTCTGACTCCCAAGTAACATCATTACGGCATTCGGAGTTTGATAGGGTTCGGTAACCTGGTAAGGCCCCTAGCCCATTCAGTGCTCTACCTCCGTATGACTCTAACTTGAGGCTAGCCCTAAAGCTATTTCGGGGAGAACCAGCTATCTCCGAGTTCGATTGGAATTTCTCCGCCACCCACAGCTCATCCCAGACCTTTTCAACGGTCATGTGGTTCGGTCCTCCACGAGATTTTACTCCCGCTTCAACCTGTCCATGGGTAGGTCACCCGGTTTCGGGTCTATAGCATGCAACTTGTCGCCCATTTAAGACTCGGTTTCCCTTCGGCTCCGTACCTTCAGTACTTAACCTCGCTGCATACAATAACTCGCCGGACCGTTCTACAAAAAGTACGCTGTCGAGCTTTAACGCTCTTCAACTGCTTGTAAACATAGGGTTTCAGGTTCTCTTTCACTCCCCTCCCGGGGTTCTTTTCACCTTTCCCTCACGGTACTGCTTCACTATCGGTCACCAGTTAGTATTTAGCCTTGGATGGTGGTCCACCCTGCTTCCCACGAGGTTTCACGTGCCTCGTGGTACTCTGGATACCGGCCTGTCTCTCATCATTTCACATACGGGACTTTTACCCTCTGTGGTCTCAGCTTTCCATCTGTTCATTCTGCTATGACTTGAGAATCATTATGCCGGTCCTCAACCCCGGATGATATTGCTATCACCCGGTTTGGGCTAATCCGCTTTCGCTCGCCACTACTTACGGAATCTCTTTTGATTTCTACTCCTGTTGGTACTTAGATGTTTCAGTTCCCAACGTATGCCCTCGTTACACTATGTATTCATGTAACGATGACCAAATGTTTAGTTTGGCCGGGTTCCCCCATTCGGATATCTGCGGGTCAATGGCTATTTGCGCCTCTCCGCAGCTTTTCGCAGCTTGTCACGTCCTTCATCGCCTTCTGGTGCCAAGGCATTCACCCTATGCTCTTAGTAGCTTGACCTCTAAAATTGCTATAAGCTTCGTATTACTGTGTCAAACTTCCCTCCTGCGGTGCTCACCTATCAACATAGGCTCCGCTCCTCGTCAGTCGTTTTCCGTGTACTACTCGCTTCTACCAATTTTATTATCGATTTTCTTCGATATCATCAGTTCTTCTAAAGTGATTGTCTTAACAATCTAATGAGTTTGGAACTTTCGTTCCTTTATCCTAAGAGTC
>NZ_MZGX01000052.1 GCF_002051585.1 Ruminiclostridium hungatei
AAAATTCAAATGTAGTTGTATCCATTAATACAACTGTTACTAATGATAAAATATCTGCTACCCAAACAGTAAAAAATGGGTCATATACTGTAGTCCAAACAAACCTTTCAGTGCAAACCAATAATTACTATAAGTACACCCATAGTCTTACGAGTGTGAGTAGTGCAAATAAAGCAAATAGCACTATAAATAAGGGGACCGGGAATAGTGGAATTCCAAGTGTATCTGTTTTATTAGGTACAGTAGCTAACGATAAGGGATATGATATTATTCTTAGAATACCTAGAGATAGATATCCAGACTCTGCAAAGCATATTGAGGATGCTATAAGATGGGGGCAGCCAGATACTTTAACAATAAACCGTGAAGGTGCGAGTGCTAACCGGACGGCATCTTTAAAAGATTATCAAGTTGTTCCTGGATTAGACCGAGATGAGTATCCACAGGCTATGTTCAAGGAAGGTGGTAAAGGTGCAGATGTAAGGCCAATAGATCCATCAGATAATAGAGGTAGTGGCTCTTATGTGGGAAGGAAGCTAAAAAATTATCCGAATGGAACTAGAGTTAAATTTGAGGTAGTTGATACGGTTGATATCGAAGACGATGATGATAAGAACGATATGAAACCAGGTGGAACTGGCGGAGGTGGTGGTAGAGTACAGTATATGGACGAACAGGGTAGAATTGGAATATCAAAAAGTGTGGTGATTGATGATAGTGGCGCAATTTTAGGCTATACGCAGTGGGATGGGAAGTATATACCAGTTAATACAGACTTTAATAATCCATATGTAATAAGTAGTCCATTTCCCGGAGGGCAATTGCCAGAAGTAAGCTTACCAAAATTCAGTTTGCCAAAATTTAGAATACCTGTTTTTAGGTTTGTGTTACCTTGATTATAAAGTTACAAAACGAGGAGTGATATGAAATGAAATCAATAAATGAATTATTATCAGATGACTCAGCTTGGGTGATTATAGAACAATGGATTTCTAAAGCCAACAAGCCTATTGAGATTCTTGAAGTAAACAAGAGTCGAGCAGAAAAAGAGTTAGTGAACCTTCAAATTACGACTAAGTCACCTCTGGGAGCAATTGCTTATAAAACAGGAGGAATCCTATTTGACAATAGATGGCTTCGGTTTCTTGGAGCAGGCAATGACAATATGGAAAGAAGTTTGTCATCTTGGAATAAAATGGACATAAATAGTAAATGTACAAGATTAGATGGCGCAATGTTAATTGCGGATGATATTTTGGGGGGCTTCTTTGCGCTTAATGGTGGCGCATTTGAAGGTAAATTAGGAGATGTATATTATTTAGCACCTGAGACACTAAAGTGGGAAAGCTTAAACATGCCCTATACAAACTTTTTAAATTGGGCTTTTACTGGAGATGTGTTTCAATTTTACAAAACTTTTCGCTGGGAAAAATGGGAAAAAGAAGTTTCGAGTATCAGTGGTGACCAATGCATGCTTTTTTATCCTTTCCTATGGACTAAAGAGGATAGTGTTGAAAAACGGTCTAAGTCTATTGTGCCAATAGAAGAGATTTGGAATTTGACTATTCAGAACAGTTCTATTTTGTAGGATATATAGTTTTGATGCAAATAGCAATGCATCAAAAATTGATAATAGTAACCACCATGATACAAAAGTATACTAGTGTACCCATTTGTGCACCTCCCAAATCTCTAAATACAGGGGAAGATCGGTTTTCCCAGCCACAAATCCGACAGACGAATGGTAAATCTGACCACCTATATGAATTCTTTAAAACCGCTGGCATTGCCAGCGGTTTTGCTTCGGCAGGGGGGCGCTTGCGATTGCGTGCCTTTATCCTGAACCAAAATCAATAGGGGGTTCAGTGCAATTTGTTCTAAGAAATGCAGAAACGAGCAGGCGTCAAATTGTGAAATTGACCTTAAATACCTTTTGAGTTATTGCAAAAGTATTTGTACCTATAGCCGATTAAAAATCGGAAACAGAGTTAACACATCGCCACACAAGGGTAGGGGAATTGTTGACGGTAGTGAGCTTATTTGGAGGTGGATTTTCGTATTGACTTAGTCTATATGCCGAATACGCAGAACCACCCAAGTTCATGGTAAATCCCTTCTTGACCAAGAAGGTCCCAAGCCTCGGAACAACGGTATTCACATATGACGGTGACGAAGGCGGCGGACTGCGCTCTGAACCACCAGGGACCCCAAGGGCAACCTGACAGAAAAGGTGTATGACAAGGCAGGCAGACTGTATAAAGTAATTGCAGAGGGGAAAGCCACTACCTATGAATATTATGCCGACGGCAGCAGAAGGAGCGTAACCTATGGGGACGGGGCAAAGGAAGAATACACCTATTACGGTGACGGCCTGAACAAGACCCTGGTGAACAAAAAGGCCGACGGCAGCAGCCTGGACAGCTACAGCTATACCTATGACGGGGCCCACAACCAGACTTCCAAGACAGATGCAAAGGGAGTAACAAGCTACGAGTATGACAGCCTGAACAGGCTGGAAAAGGTAACGGAACCCAATGGCAGGACAACCAGCTATACCTTTGACAAGGCGGGAAACAGGCTTACGGAGACAGCGCTGGCAGCAGTAGTGACAACGTGTCCGGCCATAAGCTCGATAACCACAAGCTATACATATAACGAGCAAAACAGGCTGATATCCACGGTACAGCAGAGCGGAAGAGAAACCGTAACCGAAAGATACAGCTATGACAGCAACGGCAACACCATATCAAAAGTGAAGGAAACGGTGAAGCCGGCAGACCCGGAGGTGACAGGAAGCTTCAGCCTGAGTATTGCAGGGCGGAGCAGCATAAGCAGCGAGGCTACGTATTACCAGTATGATGTGTGGAACCAGCTTGCCAAAACCACAGCAGGCAGCCAGACCATAAGCTATTCATACAATGGAGAGGGCTACAGGACTGCAAAAACAGAAAACGGGCAAAGGACAAACTACCTGTATGAAGTGGACAGGGTAATCCTGGAGACAGACGGAACAGGCAGCCAGACAGCCAGAAACATATATGGAATAAATCTCCTGACAAGAACCGCAGGCAGTGATACAATGAATTATATGTACAACGGGCATGGGGATGTGACAGCATTGCTGGGAGAGGACGGAACGGTCAAGGGAA
>NZ_MZGX01000053.1 GCF_002051585.1 Ruminiclostridium hungatei
ATTATATGAGTATAGGTTTATTGATAATTATTTGTATCCTTAGTGCTATAAATATTATTTTTATTTTCTTTATGCCATTTATTTGGATTATACTTATTCCTATATCTGGAATAGTAACATTATACTCTATTTTATGCTCATATACTCGCATTTATTTTGGAGTAGGAAAAGAAAAAAACAAATAATAAATCAAAGAGATATAACATGTCTAAAAAAGCAGTTCCATGCTAACTTATGGAGCTACTTCGTCTACAGCCTATGTCTATGATGGAAACAACAGGCTTACGGAAGAGACAAAGAATGCTGGACAGTCCTCAGAGACAACCCATTACAGCTATGACGACAACGGAAATACAATTGGCAAGTACACCGAAACAATTTCACCGGCTACACAGGGGCAAACGGCAGAAGTTGATATATCAACAACCGGAGCAGCAGAGGAGATAACGGCGGCAGGAACAGTCTCTATAGAAACAGCTTCTGTGGATGTAGCTTTACCGGAGACAACCACAGAGCAGACACTGAGCCTTGAAGCCCAAGTACCGGGCACAGGTGAAAGCAAAAGCAACAATACAGTAAATACTGAGAATAGCATTACAATAAATGAATACAATGCTTTGAACCAACTGATAAAAGTAACCGAAGGAAGCAATACATACAGCTATACCTACAATTGGGATGGGCTGAGAGCCTCAAAGACAGTAAACGGCATGACTACAAACCACATATGGGACGGTGACCAGATGGTGCTGGAAACCGACGGCGCAGGAAATGTAACAAACAAATACATACGGGGAATAAATCTTATATACTCAGGAGAAGGTGCAAATAGAAGATATTTCCTGTATAATGGTCATGGAGATACAGCGCAGCTTACCGGTACAACAGGAAGCAGCATAAAAGTGTATGATTATGATGCCTTTGGAAATGAAAAGAACATAGACCCTAACGATACAAACCTGTTCAGGTACTGTGGAGAATATTTCGATAAGGAAACCGGGACTATCTATTTGAGGGCGCGGTATTATAACCCGGAAATAGGACGTTTTATTTCAGAGGATAGTTATTGGGGTAAGGATAGTGACCCGCTGTCGTTAAATCTTTATACTTACGTAAATAATAACCCAATTATATACTATGACCCAAACGGCCATTTCTGGAAAGAGGTAGGAGATGGGTTAAAATGGATTGGGGGCAAATTTTATGATGGTGCCAGCGCAGTAACGAGCGCAACGATACATGGAGCAGACTGGGTTGCAAGTAACATATTGAAAATAGACACTGCTTCTGCAGGTGAGGTTTTTCTGAATATGAATAAAGACTCGAAAGGTGTCTATCATGCAAACTTTGATTGTTGGCAAGCTAAATTTGGGTATAACGCTTCATATGATTTCTTTTTCGACATAGGAACAAGTATGTTGCCAGCAATATCCCAATTTAGAAGTGGTGGACAAGATTATAGGTTATGGGCTTGGAAAGGCGATTACATTAACTTAGGAGCGGGAGCGGAGTTAGGAATATACAAGAGAATGACAGTGGCAGGTTATGACACTCCCCAATGGGCTGTTGATAAAAGTCTTGCTATGATAATGACGCTGAATTTAAAGGACGATAAAGGAAATACAATCATAAGTTATGCGCCAAGCGATAAGCAATGGTGGATAACAGGCTTTAATCCAGCGTATAAAAATTTACAAGCCAGTAGCCTTACAGCTTCTTACTCTGTAACTTTCAATAATAGCACCATGTACAATGATTTTAAAAAGTCATTAGACCCTGAGGAAAAGAGATGGGTGTTTGATGATAAAAATAACATTGCTAAATTTAAATTTTAAAAAGGAGGGACTATGATGAGTAAAAAAATTATTGTTCTGGCTCTTATAGTAAATATAATATTACTGAGTTCATGCTCATTATTAGGAGGATCAAGAACAGATATGCTTAACAAGTATAATGAAGATGAAAAAGCTGATGCTCGTTTGGAACAAATAATTGAATCCATAAAAAACAAGGATAAAGACAGTATGAAAGGGACGTTCTCTGAACAAGCTTTGAAGGAAGCAAAAGACCTTGATGAAAGGATAGATTATGTATTCTCTCTTATCGAAGGAGATATCAAATCTTGGGAGAGTATAGGAGGTTCTATTGATGAAACAGGTGATTATGGTCAGAAAATAATAAAATCTAGATTTCGGTATGATGTATATACCGATCAAGAGCAATACTTATTTTCCATATTAGAATACACAAAAAACGATAAACATCCTGAAAATGTTGGGGTATACTCTCTGAAGATTATTAATGTGAAAGATGAAGAACCGATATTTTCAGATGCCGGAATTTATAAGCCGTAAGAATAACAAACAGCAGTCTGCTAGAGTTTAAAAGGCTCTGGTGGACTGTTTTGAATATAAAACATAGGAAATACTCCATATGAAAAAATTGAATATAAAGTTATGGAAGGAACCAGTAAAACATTAGAGATAGCTATACCTGCTGTAGAGATGACAGCGTGACAAGCAAAAGTATTTGAACAAATGGTTGATTATGCAAAGGATAATGGTGTTGATTTAGTATTAAAAATCATTATTAAATAAAGGAAGAAGGGTGTGCATTATAACAAATCTAAATAATTTTAGGGAAATCGTAATGTTAGCAGACAATTCTGGGAATATTGTTATATTTCTGGTAAGCAAAACAGATAAGCTTTTTGAGGATGGAGAAAACTATATTTATTATCCAGCATATTATCCTATAGAACTTAATTCTCCTTGTACACGTGAGGAGCTTGCGTCAAAGATTCAGGAGGGTATAGAAGAGTGGGATATACATACTCCATATGAATCAAAGAAAACATTTGAAGAAAAATACTATGGTATAAAAGGTTTTAAAAATGCTTCTCTAGGGAAAAAGTATATTACATTAGGCTGGAATGACATAGAGGGTAAATATATTAGTTTGGGTTTACCGCTAAAAAAGGGTTATGGTTATATGGGAATTGAAAGTATAAAATTAAAAGAGGATGGCGACTACTTAGACTATGCTAATGCGGTTATTGATTTAATAAATCT
>NZ_MZGX01000054.1 GCF_002051585.1 Ruminiclostridium hungatei
CTTGGGCTCAGCAGGCAAGCCTCTGAGTTCACCAAACAGCCCCTTCACAAGGAAGCCGGCAATTCCGGCAGCACCCAGGAACTGCTTTATATCCTGCAGTTTTATGCTCCTTATGGTGTTTACAAAATTCATAACTGCTCCCACTTTTCTTAACAACTGCGGAAGTGTGGTAGCCAGCCATTTCACAATCTGGAGCAGCACACTGCCTCCCCCTGTTGCAAAGGCCAGAGCTATTTCAGCAGCTATCTGCGCCGCTTCCAGCAGGACACTGAATACCTTCCTGAAGTCCATAGTCAGGAACTTCTTAATGCCTGCCATAATTGATTTATACAGCTTCTGTATTCCCGCAAACAAGCCGTCCACAGCCTTGGCCATAAAGTTCAGCGCCGCTGTGACTCCTTTTTTAAGTAAGTTTGCAGCCATTTTGTTCATAAGAAAAGGCCTTAACAGAGAGCATATCTCCATTAAGACCGTAGTCTAATGTGTTTTTTAAGCTATTCTTTATTTCAATTTACTTCTTAAATAATCTAGTTTTCCAATGTGATAAGAAAAATCTCTATCTGGAAACAGCTTTGGCAGAAATTCTACAGCAAGCTCTACATCTTTTAATACAATCTCCTTATTAACCCTAATTAAACTTGGAAAATGGTCAGGTATATCAATATAAAAGTATTGCCATCCACGAATCGCACAGCTTGCAATCATTGCTTTAAAATATTCTTCAAGGGATAAATTAATAGGGTAATATACACTATTATCATAGAAATATATTTGAGGAGGAAAATCTCCTGCTTCCCTTAAGAAGCAGCCATATCTTCCATCATCTCCCCATGACTGTTTTTCAAACCAATTTAGTTTTTTTAAAAATTCTAATTCCTTATTGTCAGGTTGATGCTCATTTATAGAATTTGATAAATCCCAAAAATCCGAATCTTGAATTAATGCTTCTCCAAACCCATTAAAATGAAATCCGCCGTAAATAAATTGATTTTCTTCATTTGTATATGACCAACAAGTTGATATTCCTGAAATGTTAAAATATTTCAACTCTACTTCCTTCATGTTAATTTTCCACTTATCATATAACAATGGAATATTTCGTTTTAATAATCTTTCAGGTAATGATAAAAAACTAGTGTTAGTCCAACTCTCTTGAATATCTACTTTAGAACTTGCTAAATTATTAAAAAAGCTATTAAAAATATTAAAGATTTCATCCATCACTTAACCTCCAACTTTTTATTTTTAAGAATATTCTGTTCTAAAATTATTAAGTTATTATCAAAACTATTTAATTTATCCTCCGTAAACTTAGTGTTTGTATCGAGCTTGTTAGTATAATACTTATCCATTAAATCTTGTAAATGATAAAAATTATCAAACCTACCTTTGCCATTCTCCCCAGCTTTTCTTCCATACTTATCTCTTACATAAATTATTTCTTTAGCAAATATTTCAGGTATACCAAATTTATCTCTCAAAAATTCTCTGCCTATTTCATTAATATTATATGTGACATTTTCAACACTTTCAGGCGGCTTTTCTTGATCTAAGGAATATGTCTTTTTATTAATAATCTTATTGTTGATTTTTTCACCTACGCTGATAGTAATTGTTTTCGGGAAATACATTACTGGTTCCTTACCCGAATGGAAAAGTACATCTGCCCGATAATATAGAACTTTTTCCTTAAACATACTTTTAGCCAGTTCTTCTGGGCCAACTGCCATAGCACTATTATTCTTTTTGTTTAAAGGAACTAAATTCCATGCTACTCCGGGTCCATGTAAATGATGATTAAGAAGATGTCCTTTAACCCAGGAATCTTGAACTTTGTTTAGATCCTGAGCATGTCCCCAACCTGGACAACTTTCTTTTGGCGGAAATCCTACAGGTCCTTTTTCTGTTAATGGATTCGCCTCAACCCACATTTGTGTACCTGCTATTCCGCCATGTTCAATCAATGTTTCTGGTACTTCATCCCTATCCTTACCTTCCCCTTTGCTACCTGCCTCCAGACCATAAGCCACTTTCTGCACCCTTGACTGGGTTACCTTTGACTCTGGAGACTGTTCAAGTTCTCTCACCTCTGATTTTACATCTTTTGACATTTGCTTGTCAACCTCTTCATGCATATGGATGTCGGAACCATCACCGCTCGCCATCATTACCACATTTCTGTTCTTGCCCTTTTCCACCCACAGCTCATGCTCCTCGGCACCAAGCCTGAATTTGACCTTTGGCGTAAGCATCTTCTTTATGACTCCTGTTACCTTGGCCGCTCCCGCCGCAATAACCTTTGCACCCAGCCTTTTTATATTCATAAGCCCGAAGGTCATAAGTCTGGTATGCACGCCGCTCTTCAACAGGCCCAGGAAATCTCCTCCGCCCTGGCTCTTGCCGCCTTCCTGGCCGCCCTTCCCGGAGTTCTTTTCCTGTCCCTTGCCGTCTCCGGCATTGCCTGCTTGCCCGCTCTGGCTGCCGCTGCTTCCCGCAAAGCCGGACAGCAGCTTGGAGCCGTTGCCCATGCTTGACATTGCTGACTGCTCCGCATTATCAACCACACCCGTAGCCTGGTCGGTTACCTGCTCTATCATTCCTCCCACTGAATTTACCGGGCCTTCCAAAGGCTTCATTATACTCTGTACGGGACCTGAGCCTGCTATCTTGTCAAACAGCTTGTCCGCAAAGG
>NZ_MZGX01000055.1 GCF_002051585.1 Ruminiclostridium hungatei
TCACCCTGCCGTGTATGTCATTTTTGTAGCTTGTGGTTTTTCCGTTACGGTCTGTTTTTGTGGCGGCCGTTCCATTTGCATTGTAGGTGTAGGTCTCTGTTTTTGCCGGGTCATAGACGGTTGTTCCCTCTATGGTTTTTTTGCCTCCGGGATATATTTTTCTGGTTTCTTTGTTGGCAGCGTTGTATTCGTAGGCGGTTGTATTTCCCCTGCCGTCGGTCTGGGTGAGCAGGTTTCCTGCGCTCAAAGTACCGTGCTTCACAATGATAGTCCACTTTCCGCAGCAAAGCAGAATTTCATCAGAATGTGTTTTCTCGAAAGGATACACATTGGCACAGAAGTGACCTGTGCCCATTAAGTTGAACATTTATTTTCATTCAGGTGATACCATCTTTGTATGGAGGGCATTATTTCATATCCAGTTTTGCATAGGAAGGCTCGCTGAAATTGAGCGCTTAAATACACGGAAAATGTGCCTGAATGAAAATATTTCCAGCTAAATCCTTAAAATCTCACATAATATTAAGGATAAACTGGAAATATTTAAATCACGATTAATCTAAAAAGTAATAATTCACCATAATATAGACACATTAAGTCCGCCCAATCTGAGGCTAGAGCCTGCCACACGTTCTACGTGTGGTCATGACTCAATTACTTTTATTTACCCATTAGAACTTTTGAATTCGAGATTGTATGAAGTTACTATGTTTAACACGTAACTTCATACAATCTCTCATCCTTCATACCTTAAATTTTAGTTTCAAAAGCTATTTATCTTACAGTAAAAACTTCAAACACTAAAAACATCATCCTATACCTAATATTTTTTTAGCTTCTTCTCCTGACATTGGTTGAGCAAACTCATTTGCAACAATTACAAATGTTGCATCACTACCTAAATTACCATTATGTTTAGTTTCGATATCCAGGTGATCAACAGAGGCATATGAGTCTCTGTAATACTGAAGAATAAATGCAGCAATAGCACCCATCTCACTACGCGAAATTTTAACCATGTATTTTGATTCATTATAATCTATTATTGATTCATTATCCTTTTCAGATATGCTTAAATCAATACATTCTTTGGTTTTAGCAGATTTTATTGTAACGACATTTGCTTTATTAAAATCAAGTAGTTGAATTTCCATAAAAAGAGGAACAATATCATTTTGTATTACCTCTATACATAAAGACCAAGATTCATTTGTATACCTCTTAAAGCTAATACTACCCGAAATACTTATAAATCTTTTCATTGATTTTCACTCCTATTTCCAATAAAAATGCCAATTTTCTAATACTTCACCAGTTTTAGGATTAAGTCTTTCCAAATGGATATGGTTACCATTTCCATGGTCACCATTAACATCACCAGGTTTTGCACGATACTGCCACTTTCCATCATTGCTTCTAAATTTGAACTCACTAACTTTTGTTGGATTACTCCCTATCTTAGTTCTAGCTACCGACCTAGCTTCTCCTTGACTATCAAAAGTAGCACTTTTATTAACAGTATTCTTTGTTTTTGTGTCCTTAGGAAAACTGTTTTTATTGTTTAATCCTCCCCCATAAATGATACCTGCTGCTATTACAGATATTACATTATTAGATTTAATTCCAATGTCTATAGCATCAGCCATATCTGCCACTTGTGTATATGCATCGAATTGGTTTAATACTTCATCCGCATATTTGGTATTATATAAGTCTGGATTATTTTTAGCAAGTTTTTGATTATTCTCAACCCATAAATCGATTTTTGTTTTATGAGTTAATGGAAGCATTTGATATAATCCATCAGCAAAATCGTTATCGTTATAGACTCCGTAATTCTTTCTTAACAATGATGACATGCTATCATCTTTTTTAAAATTATAATTAGCATCATTTTTGCCATCTTTCCCTGTCCCATTAATACTTGTACTAGTATTAGCAATAACATTTGAAGGTTTAGCTTGGTCTATTGTCGAACTAATTGCTGAAGTTTGATAATTTTGGGGTACATTTTGCTGAATATTTTCAATTGCTTTTTTAGTATCAGTTCCATATTTAGCTTCAATATATTTCAAGTCTTGTGTTTTTTGAGCATACTCCTTTCTCGCATCTTCTGCAGCCTTATGCGCTTCTTTCATTGCTTTTGTATCATTTGAAGCCTCGGCAACCGTATACGCTTTTGACGCTTTATCAATAGCGGCTAGGGCAGCTTCACCTGCCTTAGTATTTTTATTTATTTTACTATCATTTGCTTCCGCATGCCCCGTCGGATCCACATACATCACAGGCTCATTATGGCAATACGTATACAAATTCAAACTCAGCGGGTCACCTGCATTGCCCGTATATGTATCCTCCTGCAGGAACCGGGCTGTCTTTGCATCATACATTCTGGCGTTAAGGTAGTAGAGGTCTGTTGTGCTGTCATATACATATCCTGCATAGCGGTAAGGATTGTCAACTGCCTTGCTGATTTCTGTGCCTGACGCATTGTAGT
>NZ_MZGX01000056.1 GCF_002051585.1 Ruminiclostridium hungatei
TAGCGGGGAGACTCATGAAGCCCTGCTGGGTTTTCAAAGAGGCTGTAAAGCAGCATTTGAAGGTGTAAAGAAAAATGGAACCGTTGGGAACCTTAAGCCGGTGGAACACTTCCAGGGCATTGAACCGGCAGGGAAATTGGATCAGCGTACATATGCTGCATTACAGAAAGAAAAAAGTAAAAGGGTAACTGCAAATTACAATAATACTCCTCCAAAGAAAGTTGAGAATGGAAATAAGGGGACGGGTAATACTGCAGACTTTATTGATTCACCAGTTCCTCAGGGGACAAGTAATAATATGACAGCTTTAAATATAATTTCATTAGTAACTTTGTACCAAAATATGAGTGCTACAGAAAGAATTGAAGCTTTGATAAATATAGCAAATGGTTCAAATAATACTCTAATAAAGGCAGGAGTAGTTCCGGGAATTATAGTTAATGAACCTCAAAAGATGGTAGAAAATTTTAAGGCTGCTGTTCAATTTCAACTTAATATTGGCACTAATTTTGAAGACCCAGATATGGCTGAAGCTTTTGCTTCAGTATTTACAGCTTATGTAACCGGAAAACTAATTGAAGGAATAAAATTGCCATTTAAGGGAACGGTTAAGACTACAACGGTAAGCACACTTAAAACATCAGAGCTAAATACAACACAGGGACTTACAATGAGTAAAAACCAATTTAAATCATTTGTTGAAACTATTAAAACTGAAGGAATAAAAGAACCAATCAAGTATGTTGAGTATAACGGACAGAAATATGTTGTTGATGGGCATCATAGATTACAAGCAGCAAAACAATTGGGAATAAAGGATGTTCCGGTTGAAAAAGTAGAACTACCATATAAAGGCTATAAAATAGTTGAAGATTTGTTCTGGTGAGATTAAATAGATGAATAAGTATAACTTATATTATGGAGAGTCATTGGAAAGGAGTGGTGATAGATGGCAACTTGGCAATTTACTTTCTCAGTAATACCTGAAAAGGTAGTATTAGGAAGAGAAGGTAATACTCAATATAATACGAAGCTGAGTGATTTTGATGATTCATTGTCATGGGACGGGTATTATTTATCTGAGTCTTCAATAGAAAAGATATCAGAGACATTAAAACAAACCAAGAGCTGGTCAGATAGTATTAGACAATTTGGGTGTATCGATGAAACTTGTATAGAATTATTTTATGAAAAAAATACATTACTTGATATATCTATTCGATTAGATTTGAGAAGTTTAACATCAGATATTTTAAAAATGATAATTGATTTTGTAAAAGAAAATAAAGCACTAATATTAACCACAAAAGGGGTATTAATTAAACCAGTTTTAGAGGATTTTGTTACTGAAATAAGAAAATCAGATGCACATTCCTTTGCCAAGAATCCTCAAGAATTCTTGACTTCACTTAATAAATAAGTATAGAACTTGTTTAATAGGCCACAGTTTTGGCATGTTCCACCTTGTGATGAACAGTTATTCTACTACAAAGGGAGCATGACATTTTGACTGACGAGGGCTTTTTTCTTAGCACAAAGTAGATATAAAATTAGCAGGGCGCAACCATTATGGGTACGTACTTTTTTAACCGTTTTTACCATGTTTCATTTGCTGCATGTTTTCGAAGGCCCTCAAACTGCTGATTTAAAAGTAGTTTAAAAATAAAAAGTAGGAACCCTATTCCCTATTTGAGAAACTAAATTACTTGAATTGTAAAAACATTCAACTTGCAGAATCACTTATTTCTCAGTCCTATTATAATATATATAAATTTTATAAGTCAGTTTTATTTCAGCATGCAGTGCTCTTTGATTTTAATCAAAATCAGAGGGCACTTTTTATATTTCAAAAAGGAGATAATCAAATGAAGTACCATTAATTCTTGACGATGCAGAAATTCCAGCTATTATTTCGTAAGCGCTTAATCTTGGGGTGCCTTGTTTGAATCTTTATGACACCAGGATGGTAATTCGGAGGACCATGGAAGAAAAGGTGTCAGGGATTCTTGAGTTAATTCGTTCAAGCAAGGAAGCTTGGACAATAGATACACCAAATACATATATGGGTTGAGTTGATTTGCTTTGGCTGATTCGATCATGCTGTATACAATGGCGAGACTGCGAGAAATTTTCTGTAAAAGCCTTCTGTGATAGAATAAAACACAGGAGGCTTTTAAATTATGGGAAGACCGAGAAAAACACCTGGGATGAGTGAAGGAAAGCAGAATATCATAAGACAAC
>NZ_MZGX01000057.1 GCF_002051585.1 Ruminiclostridium hungatei
TGTAAGAATCGGTGCTAAAATACCCTTAATAAACGGTTGAAAAATCCCCACAAAAAACGTAGTCTTCTCTTTGGGAGGAGACGCAGCAATGATACAAAGTGAGGAATTTTTCATGATCAGAGATTTAAAAAGCAAAGGAATGAATATCACCCAGATCGCAGAAACATTGGATCTGGACCGAAAAACCGTAAGCAAGTGGCTAAACTGCAATCAGTTACCCACTTATCACAGAAAACCCACGCAAGAAAGTAAGCTTGACAATTACAAAACCTACATCATAGAGCGAATGCGTGAGGGGTGTGTTAATTCAATCATCATCTTTGATGAAATAAAAGCGATGGGCTATCAAGGAAAGTTAACGATTCTTCGTGATTTTATGAAGCCATATCGAGAACAAGCACGTGGAAAGGCATCCATACGTTTTGAAACCCCTCCGGGCAAGCAAGCCCAGGTTGATTGGGGCGAATTCAATCTGAAAAAAGAAGATGGTACCTTCATTAAGATTCATGCCTTCATTATGATAATGGGACACTCCAGAAAACAATATGTAGAGTTTACGGAGAATGAGCGCATCGATACTTTGATTGGCTGCCATGAACGAGCATTTGCCTTCTTTGGTGGCGTACCTGAAACCATACTTTATGACAATATGAAAACTGTCGTCAAACACAGCCATCAAACCAGCTCAAACAAATGGAACGAAAAGTTCCTACGGTTCGCCAGACATCAGAACTTCAGCACATTAAGATGTCGGCCATATCACCCTAGAACTAAAGGCAAGGTTGAAAATGGCGTCAAATATTTACGCAAGAACTTTTGGCCGAGAATCCGTACTGTAAATAGCCTGGCACAATTGAACGAAGCTGTGAGATTGTGGCTGGACACTATCTGCAATGTCCGCCTGCATCAGACCATTCACGAAGTTCCAGCGGAAGCTTTTAAGCGTGAAATTTTAAAGCCCGTGAATACGGAAGTATTCGTACTTACTGATCTACAATCCAGAAAAGTGATGAATGACTGCACCGTATGCTATGAAACAAATTACTACTCTGTGCCTTATCGTTTCGTTGGCCAGCGTGTTGGGATTCGAGATCTGAAAAACGGATATCTAGAAATATATGATGAGCTTGGAAACTGCATAACATCGCATGTGAAGCTTTCGTGCAAGCATCATTTTCAGCGCAATAAAAAACACTTTGAAGGACTATCCGCATAGCCACAGAGAAAAGTTGCCGCCACAGCACCTATTCTGGTTCCAGAACAATCTCCCAAAGTGTATCAAAGACCTTTGCAGGTCTATGATTCGCTGATATGCGAGGTGACACAATGATCCATGAGCGTTTGCATCAAGCCTGTGAAATCCTTGGGCTAGTACATATGGATGCTGTTTATGATCACTACGCAGAAGAAGCTTCTAAGGGTAGTATATCGTATCTGGAGTTCCTAGAGTATTGGGGCTGAGATTGAAGCTAAGCGTGACAGAGCCACCAAGGCAAATATGAAACTGGCAAAATTGCCATATGTGAAAACACTGGATCAATTTGACTTCGAATTTCAGCCGAGTGCTAATGCCAGAAAAACAAATGAGCTCAGAACATTAGGATTCGTATCCCGTGCCGAAAATGTTGTGTTGCTTGGGCCGCCTGGTGTTGGTAAAACGCATCTGGCAGTGGGACTTGCCGTGGAAGCAATCAAAAATGGGTTTACCGCATATTTTCTGAGTGCCCATGAGCTGATTGCAATGATTAAAGAGAATATTGCATCAGGGCGGATCCATCGAAAAATCAAGACACTCTGTAAGCCGGGCATTCTGATCATTGATGAAGTAGGCTATGCGGCAATGGATAATGAGACGGCACACTACTTTTTCCAAATCGTTTCTAGCCGGTACGAAAAGGGCTCAATCATCTTGACTTCCAATAAGTCCTATGGTGAATGGGGTGATGTATTCAGCGACAACATTGTTGCCACGGCAATACTTGACCGGCTTCTGCACCACTCCACTACCATCAACATAAAGGGGATAGCTACAGAGTAAAGGAAAAGAAAAAAGCTGGTTTCTATGATCCCAACAGATTTGAATCAACTTCTGCGGATTAATTGGGGAATTTTCTACCGTTGTTTTAGGGGATTTTAGAAATGTTCTTGACA
>NZ_MZGX01000058.1 GCF_002051585.1 Ruminiclostridium hungatei
AAATGTAGTTGTATCCATTAATACAACTGTTACTAATGATAAAATATCTGCTACCCAAACAGTAAAAAATGGGTCATATACTGTAGTCCAAACAAACCTTTCAGTGCAAACCAATAATTATTATAAGTACACCCATAGTCTTACGAGTGTGAGTAGCGTGGTAGCTAGTAAGATAAATATTGGTACTGGCATTGGTACAATTTCTCAGGAGACGAATAAAAGTATCCTTACAAAGGAACAGGCTTCAAAGCTGATAGGGAAGGAGTATCCAGTGATAGGAATAGTTCCCAATCGGTATACAGAAAATGAAATCACCAAGCTTCCTGAAACGGTTACTTATAAAAGTGGCGGAAATACATATACCTATAGATTGGCTCAGGATTATACAGTTGTTATGGGTGTACCAATATCTTACGGTATAATGGTAAATGTTAATGGAAAATCTGTATTATCGAATGTATATAGCTATCAATTGTTTGAAACGGATTTACCAAAAATGGATATAGGTGTAATATTCATTGGACCAATGAATAAGGGAACGGCATCTGTTACTGTAAAATATGGAGATGAGGCTGTTTCAGTTTATAGAGGCGGTAGTAATTTTACTATAAAGCCTAAAGAAATTAAAATTGATAATGCGACTGGCTTGGTCAAAGATACGCATGGCATTTCATTAGACGTTAATCCCAATGCTGTATCAAAGTTTGGTGGGGCATATAAGATTGATTCGTTGCCTGAAGGATTAAAGATTATTCAAAGAGGAACAAGGACAGAACATTTTGAAATTGTACCAACTAAGCCCATGACTGTTGATAGGTTTCAAGAATTACTTAACAAAATAAAAACTTCACCAGTTAAATAACTTTGAATGGAGGGATTAAGGATGAGCGAATTTAATATTTATTTTTCAGATGACTCTGAATTGGAGGAATATGAAGCAACTAGCAGAGGTTATAGGTCAGATGTCTATGTTAAGATTAATGGCAGTATTTTCAATGTAAACGTGTACGCAATGATTAGATTACAGCAAGATTTTGAGTCAGAGATGGAAAGCTATGGTTTTTATGCAACAGAACCAAATTTAGTCTTGGTAAAAGATACTAACAAGGCTGAAATCATTGAAACAATCAAAAAACTATATAAACAGAAATACTTTGAAGGTATCAAGTCTGTAGAATACATCGAAATAAACAAGTTAATAAAAATTTACTGAGGATTACAGGTACAGGGGTCTGCAATGACCTTTCCATATTACTAAGTGAACCATTGCCTTCTGTTGTATTACCAAGATTTAATATCCCTAGAGTAAATATCCCCGTTCCTGCATTCTAAGAGATTTGAAGGGTGGTATAAAATGGTAAACATATATAATTGTAAAATTTATTGGGTATCTGCTAAAAATGGTGGGAGAGAAAAGCATCCTGAAGGTAAACAATATTCAACAGTAGCAATGTTTGAAGATATTAGAGATAGATGGCCAGATGAGGCATGGAGTGTAATCATAGATTTTATTAAACATGAAGGTGATTGTTCAGAAGGTAATATACGATTTTTAGTTGAATGAGCACCTAATAATTTGCTCTATACTGGTAGTAAATTTGAGTTATTTGAAGCGAGTAAAAAGGTAGCAATAGGAGAAGTTTTGTAATAAAATGCTATAGGCGGTTGTCTGTACGATGACCGTCTTTCTTTTTTTTTATGCCAGTAGACATAAAACAGGGAAGTGAACCAGTGTTTTAGATTTTGATTTATATGACAAGGCAGGCAGACTGTACGAGGTAATTGCAGAGGGCAAAACCACCACCTATGAATATTACGCAAACGGAAGCAGAAAGAGCGTAACCTATGGGGACGGGGCAAAGGAAGAATACACCTATTACGGTGACGGCCTGAACAAGACCCTGGTGAACAAAAAGGCCGACGGCAGCAGCATAGACAGCTACAGCTATACCTATGACGGAGCCCACAACCAAATTTCCAAGACAGACACAAAGGGAGCAACAAACTACGAGTATGACAGCCTGAACAGGCTGGAAAAAGTAACGGAACCCAATGGCAGGACAACCAGCTATACCTTTGACAAGG
>NZ_MZGX01000059.1 GCF_002051585.1 Ruminiclostridium hungatei
TTTAGCCTTCAGCCAGACCTCAAACGCTTTTGCCAGATCTCCGTTAAAGTCTATATAGGTATATCCTGAGCCCACAACATTAAATACATTTTGTTTGAAATAGTCCTTTAAATCTGTATATGTATTATCGCCGCCCCCGTCAGGGCCTCCCTTTCCTTCAACAATCAAGCTGCCCGTATTATTGATATTGCCGTTCACAACCACACTGACTACATGGTTTCCCAAGGCTGTCAGCACAGAGGTTCCATTACTTGTATAAGCCTCTAATTCCGCTCCGGCCTCAACTATATACAATGAAGCATCTGAATATATTTCCTTCCCGTCTACCAAATACGAAATGTTATTTATAGCCGCCGCTTCCAAGGTAGGGCATACCACCTTATAAAGCTATTTATAGAAAAACCCCGAAGCTGTATTGCTACAGTCGGGTTTTTTGCATTAACAGCTATTCTTCTGAGTCCCACACTTCAACAAATTTAAAACCTTCAAGACCACTTTCAATAACCTTGTTTCTAAATTCATCAGATACAAAGACAGTTCCAAAAAGTTGATTTAATATTTTGAATATATGTTGATTCTTAATTTTTTCAACCACAAATGAATACTTCTTAACTCTTATTATTCTTTTTTCATCTCCATATTTTATTTCTGACTTTTCATAGTCAATAGCATCAATTCGATTAATTATATTAAGGATAAATAATTCTTGCAACTCATAATCAATCGGAAGTACTTCAGCATTGCCCTCTAGAAATCCTCTTAAACTCTCTATTGCCTTTTTTGTGAAAACAGGCTTTCCAGGGGATAGATAAGGCATATCTCCTCTTTTTAATTTTCCATCATGATTTATTAATTTGAGTTTTAGCGGTTCCCAACTGTCTTCTAACTTCCTAGTTTTAAACATATCCCCAAATTCAATCCAATCTTCATTTCCACCATTGGCCAATGTTAAATGTTCATAGTTATTAACATCTTCCTGTAATATCCATATTTTCATACTTTATACCCTCTTTCTCATAACCTATTTAGTTTTAGAGAGCCTTCTAGTAATTCTTCTCTTAAGCTATTCAAAACCTTCACAATATCATTTGCTGATTTGCAATCATAGTCAATTATAGCATTTGCAACATATCTTGCATACTCTGATGTGTGTGAACCACTATGCACGGTGGCACTTCCTGCATGTGGAAGGTCTTTTGCGTTTGGCAAAAATACACCGTTACTTGCCGAATTCAAGTCAACTCCATACCTCTCCATTATTGCCCTAGCTTCGTTCAATTCAGGGATATCCATACCTTCTGGTATAATATGATGAGCCTGATTTGGATATGGCGGGGTAGTTACTCCGGCATCCTTCAATTCTGCTCTCAGTATTTCAGACGGTAAACCTGAGAAATTCCCCGACACTTTGGTTTTGCTTGCAACCTTACTCAGGTAGAAATCAGCTATTTCATCAGCGGTCTTTCCTGAATATTTCCATATACCCTGAATAACTTCTCTATATGCTGGTCTTGCTGCTTCTGCAACATCATCAGCTTCTCTTATAGCATACGTTATTCCATTGCCAAGATCAACAACGGTTTCATCACCTATTGAAACAACCCTCTTAATTTGGTATGCAAGTTCATCAATAGAGTATTTTAAAGTATACCTGAGCTTGCTAATCGCCTCAGCCATAGCCTTCACAGCAGAATTTCCTGCAATAGTCGCTACCTCCGACAGCTTCACAGCCATTCTTGAGTCCTTTAAGGTTACCGCCAGCAGTCCAACCTCACCTATAAGTGCAATTGAGCCCATTCCTATGTTGAATGCCCTTTCCCACCAGGCGTATTGCCTTCCCGTGAGCAAATCATGCCCTACGATTCCTTCCGCTATGGCTTTTAAGCTCCTACCACAGGTACAAAATTCAAAAGCATGCTTGTACATTCCATCCAGACCTTATGTACATATTCTCCGAATACCTGGTCTATTACACTGCTGCTGTCTCTCAGGCTTGCACGCACAAACGTGTCGTCAATCAGATTTATTCCTTTTC
>NZ_MZGX01000060.1 GCF_002051585.1 Ruminiclostridium hungatei
AAATATGGAAGTGATACTAAAAAAGCAATTGTAAATATTCAGCAAAATGTACCCCAAAATTATCAAACTTCAGCAATTAATTCGGCTATAGATCAAGCTAAGCCTTCAAATGTTGTTAATAAAAGTACTACAAGTGTTAGGGGGACGGGGAAGACTACAACGTCTCAGGGGGCTAGTAAAACTACGGAAAAAAGCTGGCCAGCAGAGTCTGGAATATATAAGACAAAAGACTTGCCTAAACCGTTGTTAAATGACCCAATAGATGACTACTATGAGCCTATGTATACATTGTATATAACACAAGAGGATATAGATGGGTTTGTGATAGTGACTTCTATGCTTCAACCAGAAATAAAAATGGCTTCAAACGCAATAAAATATTTAGGTTCATTATTTGAGGGAGCGGGTAATGCTACTAAAGGTGCGGGGACACTGACTGGAAGCTTAGATAAATTATCACAAGCTGAAAGGACAATGGTAAATGATTTGTTAAGACAAGGTAAAAATGTAGAAATTGTGCCGAGGTCAAATGTACAGGGTGTTAAAACGCCAGATTTTAAAGTAAATGGAGTTTTAACAGAATTAAAATCTTTAGAGGGAACAAGTCTGAATACACCTGTTACAAGGATACAAAAAGGTTTCGGTCAAGGTGCACAAACTGTAATAATTGATGGTCGTGCAACGGGGCTTACGGCAGAACAAGCTAATACAGTTATCAACAGAATCAATGGAATATATAAAAATGGTGTGCCTGGAAAAATAGAAATTTGGACAAATGAAGGCACAATATTTGGAGGGAAATAATATGGCAAGAATGGAATGCAGATGTGGAGAAGTATTATCAAATTCAACTGTACCAAATAATATTGAATTAAGAGTATATACAGAAAAGGAATGGGACTCCATTATGGAAAGCGATACAATTGAGACATGGAACATTCCTTTGCCTACCTATGATGTTTGGAAATGCCCGAGATGCGAAAGAGTCTATGTTTTTAAAGAAGGATCTGATAAGGCAATAAAAATATATGCTCTGGAGGAGTAATGAATAAATACATATAGAGTTCATTTTCGGTTTGGACTCTTTATGTAACCAATATTAATATTGTTTCTACATGAATTGAGCTATCCGTAAAAAATTATAGATATCAACAATGATATATGCAACCTTGTAGTTGAGCTTTACAGATTCCTTTGAATATTTAAATTTTGGCTATTTTACTATAATCACAGCCACCTGAAAGGTGTACCTTGGATAATTTACAGTTTATGGATTTATAGAATTTTACTGTAAAGACAGAGATATATTGGATAAAGTATATAATAATTGTATATGTAATGGTTTTGAAAAAGTACAGTATAAGTCTATTGCAGATGTTTCAGGAAGGAACCTTGTTGCTTGGTAGTATTTTAATGACCATCTTTTACTGTGCTATGTAATCAACACGATTAGATACAACATCAGTGTACCTATTTGAACACAGGGCATGAGCACGTTTTACCACCCACCCAACACACTTTTGTAATTCCAACCACCTATACCAGAACAGTTACACAGCCGGCACTGCCGGCTGTTGTGCTTTGGCGCAGGACGCTTGCGACCACGTGCCTTTATCCCGCACCAAAATCATAGGAGGTCAGCACAATTTGTTCGGGAAAGTGGCGGAAGGGACGGTCGTGAAATTGCCCTCAAATTCCTTTTCAGTCTTGGAAAGGGTATTCGTTGCCATAAGCTCGGTAACCACAAGCTATACATATAACGAGCAAAACAGGCTGGTATCCACGGTACAGCAGAGCGGAAGAGAAACCGTAACAGAGAAATACAGCTATGACAGCAACGGCAACACCATAT
>NZ_MZGX01000061.1 GCF_002051585.1 Ruminiclostridium hungatei
CAGACTGTCCGAAAAGTAACCACACCAGCACCTTTAAAAGCCGCTATGATATAATTTATTGTATCAAGTTTGAGTGCAGGTGGTGCTTAATATGAAATATATCAAAGGGCAAGAGAAATCACAGTTGACTTTATTCCCTGATTGTGTAGAATACTATGTCGGAGAGGACAATCCGGTAAGGGTTATTGATGCCTTCGTTGATAGTCTTGATCTCACAGTAGCCGGCTTTATCCGGACTATTCCAAAGGAAACCGGAAGACCGTCCTATGACCCGAAAGACTTGCTCAAGCTTTATGTATATGGCTACTTTAACAAGATACGCTCCAGCCGCAAGCTGATGGCAGAATGCACAAGAAACATTGAGCTGTTTTACCTCCTGGGAAAGCTGACACCGGATTTCAGAACCATCGCAGACTTTCGAAAGGACAATGCAAAGGCCCTAAAGAATGTCTTCCGCGCTTTTGTCAAGCTATGTATGAATCTCGGGTTATACCAGAAGGAGCTTCTGTCCATCGATGGTTCCAAATTCAGGGCCGTCAACAGTAAGGACAATACATACAATGCGGGGATTCTGGAAAAGAAGCTTAAGCGGATAGACGAGCATATCAAAGAGTATTTATCTCAAATGGATTATGAGGATAAATCCGAGAAGAATGTACTGACACCTGAGCAGGTCAAGGCGGCTATACAGGAATTGACTCAGAGAAAGGAAAAATACCAGGAGTACTTGAAAGAGCTTTTAGAAGGTGGAGAAACACAGCTCCTTCTAACCGATCCTGAAGCCCGCCGGATGCATAGCAAGGATGGCTTTCACTGTTGCTATAATGTTCAGACTGCAGTTGATAAAGGGAGCCATTTGATAGCGGAATACGAAGTGACCAACCGCAATACCGATCAAGGACTTCTGAAAGAAGTGTCCCAGAGCACAAAAGAAGTTCTCGAAATTAACACAATCGAAGTAGTTGCAGACAAAGGCTATGAAAGCCGTGAAGATATTTTGAACTGCGTCATGAATGGGATTGTTCCTAATGTCGCATTAAAATATGACAAGCATGAAAGGCTGTACACAATAGATTATGTGGAAGCTGAAATCAGAGATGAAGAGAGAAATTCCACAAAACCGGAAGATATACAAAAATGTATAGCGGCAGGAGTGCTGCCCGCCTGTTATGAAAGCACAGCTATAGAAGTAGAACTTCAGGAACAGTCCTGCTTAAGCTGTTTTACTCTTAATGAGGATGGAACCGTAACCTGTCCAGTGGGGAGGATACTTACTAAGACAAAAATGCGAGGAAAGAATACCATATACGGCAGTAAGGATGCCTGTCGACAGTGTCCTAACAAATGCACGGATTCCAAAAGCCATAAAACCGTAAGCTTCGGGCCGGAAACAAAGTATGTTCCGGTACGTATGTACGGCAGTCCAAGTGTAAAGCTTAACCCTATTCCGGAAAATATTCTTCCTAATCCATTTAACCACACGCTGGACCGAAAGGACCATGCCCCCAGGAAAGTGGTTTTGAGGATAAAAGAAGATATCTCCAAGATAAAAGAACGAATGTGCCTGTCAGAGCATCCCTTCGGGACAGTCAAATGGTATCATGGAGCACACTATTTATTATGCAAGGGTAAAGAAAAAGCAACAGCAGAGCTGGGGCTTAGCTTCCTTGCGTACAATATGAAAAGAGCGATAAATATGGTGGGAGTAAAGAAGTTAATTGAAGCAATGTAGGAGGTAATCCATAAAATATTCCTGT
>NZ_MZGX01000063.1 GCF_002051585.1 Ruminiclostridium hungatei
AGAGGTATATGAACATGAAACACCTTGAAAACTACAGTACAGAGGAAACAGAATCTGAAAATCTAGCAGGGTAACTGCCAGAAACCATGCGGCAAAATTAAATTTGCGCAAAGTACTTGACAGTACCTTTGAATATCTTCTGCACTTTGAATGTCATACTCTTGCAGAAGTTGTCTTATGATATTCTGCTTTCCTTCACTCATCCCAGGTGTTTTTCTCGGTCTTCCCATAATTTAAAAGCCTCCTGTGTTTTATTCTATCACAGAAGGCTTTTACAGAAAATTTCTCGCAGTCTCTTAAAAATATATTAAAGCGTCTCTTTTGCATTTTCTTAATTGTATGTCTCTTTATTATTTAAGAGTTATTTCATCCAAAAACCTTCTTAACTTACTTTCAATCACTGATTTACCCGCAATATTATTTTCGTAAAACAATGTTCTAAATCCTGATACATCAAAAGGCAATTTTTCTCGTTTTTTATCTGCCAACAGAATTGTTGGCTTATTGATTGCGTGTGCATATCCAACCTCATAGAAAACATTTGGATTATTTGGTGTTATATCAGCAATAATTACATACGATTCTTTTATACTATTTATTATATCTTCAATTATTGAGCCTATAGTTATACATTCATCCGCTCTTACACATTCCAAATCAAAACTCTCACATACTGGTCTAATTACTTCAGTATAAAGTTGGTTATATTCTTCTGTAAATTGCATAACTACAAATGCTTTAGGTTTTTGAGATACAACTCTAAAATCTTTAATCTTTATTTCTGAAGGACCAAAAAAAACAATCTGTATTTGGGATTTTTTAATTAATATCTCTTTTGAACTTACAAGGATACCGTTAATATACAGGTTTATTTGTGATCCTATAACTGTAATCCTAGCATCATAATATGTATTAAGATTAAATGAGCCTAGGACACCATTTGAGCTTAACACATCAAATTTTGAGTCTTTAAGTCTAAGTATAGAAAAAGCATCAACAGTATTTAATCCTATGTAAACTTGTGGTTCACTGGTGAAAGAATTTAGAACAATTTGAAATTTTGAAATTTTATCGGTAAATAGGAAATTAAACTTTATTTCACCATTGTCAAAATTCTTATTGCTTGCAAAAGTTGCTACAATATTTTCTTCAACACCGTTAATGTTTTTTAAAGTACTGGGTATATAAGATATTAAATTATTTGCTATATCAACTTTTCCACTTAATGGCAGCCAATTAATTATTTCTGTCATCTTTTTTTAATTCTTCCTCCCACATTAATAAGCGTTTTGATGATAAAAATGAGTTTTATATGCATTATGCCTTTTAGGATTATATTTTGTATCTGATAGTTTAGCTGTACATATCTCTCTCCTATTTTCCATTTTATGAATTATTCTTCCTTTAATAAATTCTTCATCCACAAAAAACTTATATGATTGCTTGTCATTGTCAGTTAATTCTATCTCAATTTCAGAGAATTCTACTGGTACTTCACCATTATTTATTAATCTTAGTTCAACCTGTACTTCATCTTTACCAGAAGCTTTTACTTTTGCTACTTCGACCTTACATTTCTGATTTTTATATTTATCTCTTTCTTTTAAAGTATTAATATTATCTAGAAATTTATCCCGATAATCATCCCAAATACGTTCATCAATTTTATCTAGTTCAAAGATATCAATTATTTTATTTTTAAGCTC
>NZ_MZGX01000064.1 GCF_002051585.1 Ruminiclostridium hungatei
AAAATTCAAATGTAGTTGTATCCATTAATACAACTGTTACTAATGATAAAATATCTGCTACCCAAACAGTAAAAAATGGGTCATATACTGTAGTCCAAACAAACCTTTCAGTGCAAACCAATAATTACTATAAGACTACGAGTGTGAGTAGTACAAATAAAGCAAATAGCACTATAAATAAGGGGACGGGTAATCCTATCTCTATAAGTCTAGATGTAAGTTCTGGTAGCATAGTATATAATGGGAAAACAATTAGTTTACACGAGTATCTTTATGATCAGGCAAAAGACTCGGGATTAAGTATTATAACACAGGCTAAATTGGCAGATTTGACTACTCAATGGTTTCATGCAAATGAGCATGATAAAAAAGCAATTCTATCAATAATTAGATTGGTTAGAGTAGATATAAATGATAAATCATTAGAGCAAGCGATAGATAATATAGTTGAAAAAGGTATTCGGAACCTAATAGGTGGAAGTATTCTAAGTGAGATACTAGTAAGTGATTCATCGCTAGAGTCTAGAATTAAAGATTGGGATAATGCCAGGGGAGTTTACTTGATTGGTCAAGTAAAAAGCATTGCAGATAGTGCAGGTAGCTCAGGGGCAAAAGTTAATGTAGGAAGATGGATGTCCCAGACAGAATATGATGCAATGGTTAAATCAGGGAAGGTCCAAGAAAGTTCTACAGGAACAACACATGTTGCTTCGCCAGCAAATCCAGAAGCGTTTAAATCAGCTAAGCCAGGTTCACTTTATGTTGAGTTTGAAGTACCAGCATCTTCATTGGTAGCAACTAGTAAAGGATGGGCTAAAATAGTTGGTCCAAATTCACTTGAGGGTAGGATGGCAGTTAAAAAAGGCAATCCTTTACCAGAAATGCCTAAAGCAGGGAATGTTAAAATAGAAGGGATAAAATAGCTATGTATAGAGATTTTCTTAAGTGGGTTGAAACAAAAAGATATGGACTAAAGAAATTAGGAATAACAACTGAGAACATTAATGTAACTGAAGAAAGTTTACTAAACCCAAGTACTTCTGTTGACCATTTTTCACAGGTTTGCATTGGGCGAGTGAGTGTTTGGGAAACAGGAGAGATGGATGTAGAAGTCCTACATTTTGAAACAGAAAAGAGGCTATTGTTTGAACATTTTGAATTAGGTGCGGAACCAGATTACGATGAAATTTTGAGAGGATATTTTCAAGTTTTGATTTCTGGGGTTACAGATTAATTTTGCATAAGCCATATTGGCTACAAAACATCGTGTGAACTGACTGCAAAAATCGGATATGGACGCCCGAAAAATAAAAAACCTTTAACTGTGTGAGCTGCTGTCAAAACAGACAAACTGAAACTAGCTGCATAATAATAATTCTGCAGCCAGCACCCATAGCAGTCCGAAAATAGCGTCAGAAAAGTCAATAGCGTAACAAACAAATAGGTCAACGGGAGAACAAAAATCCTGTTGGCCTTCTTTGTGCCCATTTGTAGTGAGTCGAATTGAGAAAAGAGAAGGAGGAGAAGAAACATGGGAAAAATTTGCACAAAGAGACAAACTGTAAGAATCGGTGCTAAAATACCCTTAATAAACGGTTGAAAAATCCCCACAAAAAACGTAGTCTTCTCTTTGGGAGGAGACGCAGCAATGATACAAAGTGAGGAATTTTTCATGATCAGAGATTTA
>NZ_MZGX01000065.1 GCF_002051585.1 Ruminiclostridium hungatei
TGTAGCATTTGCCAAGAGCGTAATCAAGGCCACGCCGCTTCGCGGTGGCTGGTTTCTGCACCTCTGGCTCCAAAAACCAATTTTGCTATCGTCACAGAGAGCGATTTACAGAAAAAATCTCACAGAGGGGGGTGCGGACAATTTCTTGGACAGGCTAAGCTACTATTCCAAGGCTTCGTCGGTACTCTATTGGACTCATATTTCTAAGTGATAATTTTATCCTTTCTTCGTTATACCATATTAGATAGTTGTTGACAATGTCGATGAATTGTTTAACACTTACACCAACCCAACTGCGATTGTAAAACATCTCATTCTTGAGACGCCCAAAAAGGCCTTCACATGCGGAATTATCAGGAGAGCATCCCTTCTTAGACATAGAACGCTGAAGTCCGGCATTGTCCATCCTGGATATCCAACCTGGCCAGCGATAATGGCTGCCACAATCTGTATGAACTAAAGGATGTTCATTGTCACCAAGGGTACTGATTGCATCATCCAGCATGTCATTCACAAGACTGGCATCAGGAGTAGTTCCGATTTTCCACGCAGGAAGCATTCCATCAAAGCAATCTATTACTGGCGAAAGATATACCTTGCCAGATGGGATGGCGAATTCGGTTATATCCGTTAGCCATTTCTCATTCGGTACATCAGCGTGGAAATTTCGTTCTATCACATTTGGTACGCGTGGAGTGATTTCACCCTTATATGATCTATATTTCTGGTTCTTCCTTTTGCCCTTAACTACCAGGCCGCACTCTGCCATGACTCTACGAATGATTTTCTCAGAAACACAGGTGCCTTCTCTGACTAATAATACATTAATTCTGCGATAACCGTATCTCCCGAAATTCTCATCAAACAACACCTTGATTTGGCAGCGTAGAGCTCCATATTTGTCCAGAGATAACGCATTATGCTGGTAATAATAACTGCTTCTGGATAGCTTTAAACTACGCAGAAGAAGCGGCAGTGAATACTTATTCCTTAGGGCGTCGACGATCACTGCCTTCTCCTGGTTTTTGAGTGCTGTCATATCGACGCCGGGGTCTTTTTTAGAACATCAAGTGTCTCCTTCAGTATATCAATTTCTAACCTCATGCTTTGAATTTGGGCCTTTAATTTATCAACCTCTTGCGAGGATGCAGGTTCCCCTTCAGATAGCTTTCCACGCGGATCGTCTTTGGAATTCATGAGTGCAGCAACTCCTTTCTGGAGATACTTCTTACGCCACATATAAATACTGGATCGAGTATAACCTATTTCTTCTGATACCAATTGTACATTTTCCCCCAGTCTAAAGCAACGATCTATAACATCCATTTTGAGTTCAACAGATGGATGCATGGGGTGATCCTGCGTGTTATTCCATTTCTTACGCGGAGCCTTTGGCTTAGGAGGGGCATCTCTTGCAGCAATCCAACTATATAAAGCTTGTCTTGTAGGATAGCCCAAACATTGGATTACTTTTGTAACTGATTTAGATTGGTCATATTGTCAAGAACATTTCTAAAATCCCCTAAAACAACGGTAGAAAATTCCCCAATTAATCCGCAGAAGTTGATTCAAATCTGTTGGGATCATAGAAACCAGCTTTTTTCTTTTCCTTTACTCTGTAGCTA
>NZ_MZGX01000066.1 GCF_002051585.1 Ruminiclostridium hungatei
ACCATGTCTATGGCCTTGTTAGCCAGGAGCTTCATTAGCTGCGCAGGGTTTCCCAGCAGCATTACCTTTTCCTTTATGCTTCCCGCTATATCCTTCACCTTGGTTTTTATGCTGCCGAAGAATTCTCTAATGATGCAGGTTAAAGAGGGGTGGTCGCTTGCGACCTCCCCTCGGGTTACATCAGCCCGCAATGCGGGCTGATGGCAGTTGGTATAGATGGTAGGATTTTATGCAATGGGGTTATAAATGTGGTCGGGTTATGAGGATTACTGCATTTGCCAAGGGGCTACATGGTGGTCAGTACTGGCACCTGTGGCTTTTACCCGGACAAAAAGAAAAAGTCCCAACAGAGAATATATCTCCATTAAGACCTAAATTTCTCGAGACCCCGTTTTATATAGTATTATTGTTGAATTTTACTATAATTAGAATAAATAAATCTATTGCTTCTACATAAACTTAAATTTCTTATAAATTAATTTTTAATTAAAGTCCTTTTTGTTTTAATTCTTCAAACCACTCATTTGCAATAGTGTTTGCGGTTTTTACGGCATCCTTTAAATAAACTAACTCATATTTATATTCTGCTTGTAGCTCTCCACTAATTACGTCATATATTAATTTAAGTTCTGTTGGCATTTCTCTGTCGCATTCTTCACACAATTTTTTGATTTTTTCAACATCTTTATTAATAATATCTAATACTTCGAATTGACGTTCAGTTGATACATCATACCCCTCTTCACCTAAATGAATAGCATCATTTAACTTGTGCTTTTTTACATATTTATGATTTATATTATAAAAGAAATTACTCGAAATAATATCTCCTTCGCATGACGCATATAAGTATACTTTATTGGCTCTATTTTCAACATACTCCAAACATATTGATATCATATCTGTTTGAATATCACTAAAACATTCCTCAAAATTTTTCATGTTAATCCTCCCTCCTATTATTGGTAATGGATACAGAAGTCGCGTCTCCATCTATGGTATACATAATTAAGAATTTTAACGGGCGTAAACCGCCTCCCTCATATACTATATCTATAATAACTGTTACCTCTAATCCATCCTTAATTGCTGCTTCCCATTGGTTCTCTAATTTTTTATACTCTGAAAGGTTAACTTCTGACAACTGTGAAACCAAATTATCAAGTTTAGGTGAACCTCCAAATCTATCACCCGCCAAATGACCCGCATGATCCTTACCTTTGATTTTCCCCGGTGTATTTTTACTGTGAGGTAACCTTTCTTCTCTTATTGTTAACTGTAGATTATCCGCTTTAAATTTGATAATTCTACCTTTACCATCAGTTTCATAAAAGTACTTAAACTCACCTGTTTGATATCTTATATCAGGTTTTAACTTGTTTTTCCTCCCGTTTGTAAACTGCTCACCTTCACCCACTAATGGCTTAGCCTCACCTACCCCCGCAGTAACAGCCTGTATTGTACTTGCCATCGCCTCATTTTGCTGTACAACCTGCTGTTCATCTTTTTCAGCCTCTACTTTTCTGCGCTTATTACTTATTTCTCCATTATCTG
>NZ_MZGX01000067.1 GCF_002051585.1 Ruminiclostridium hungatei
AACTGTGCAGACCGGCTATGTATTTGTCAAGCAGATTTTGCTGTCTGAAGGACAGGCTCATAGGTTTTGTTGTCCCTAAGTACAGCGAATATAACCGCCGTCATTTTCTTGCTGACATGACCGATGATTTTCATGTACCGCATTCCTTCCGCAGCCTTCTTCTCATAGTAGGCTCGGAACATGGGGTCATGCTGCACCGCAGTAGTGGACGCCATCCATAGCGCTCTCCGGAGATAGGGCGTACCTCGCTTAGACATATGGTTTTTGACACCGACAAAATCACCCGACTGCTTCACCGTGGGATCGATGCCGGCAAAAGCGGCCAGCTTGTCCGCAGAGTTAAAGCGAGAAATATCCCCTATCTCCGAGAGAATGGTGGCACCCAGGATTCTTCCGATTCCCGGTATGCTGGTGATTTGAGTTTCCAGAGAGTCCATAATGCTTTGAATCTTCTGATCAAGCACAGTTATTTGCTGCTGAATAAACCGAATCTGCTCCATATAGCATCGGATAAGATCGGAGTATACTCCGCAGGTATCCTTAACTCCAAAGGTGATTTTAGCAAGTTCTTTGATTTCCATGGCTTTGGCTTGACCAAAGCGGCCATTGCTGGCTTTCAGTAGCAGGTCAGTCATAGAGTTCAGTTTCGCGTTACACATCTTCTCAGGGCTGGGATACTTGGTAAGAAGCTGTATGGAGGATTCAACGAAATTGCTGCTGAAAATGGTTTCATATTCGGGGAATATCTGGTCAATCAGAGCCACTACCTTGCGCTTTAGGTCTGAGACGGAATCAACAAGAAAGAAACGGTTCCTGCACATTTCACGCAAGGCGAGCATCTTGTCCTGCGGCACCTGTGTTTCCGAGAAGCACCCGAAGCGGATAACTTCAGCAATGATGAAAGAGTCTCTGGAATCCGTTTTGTTCTGACGAATGTAAAGATTACGCAATGCGTCAGACTGAATCGGATTCAGAACATGAACTTGGTATCCCTCTTTCATCAGTCTGGTGTACAGGGCAAGCCAATAGTGGCTTGTGGATTCCATCCCGAAAGAAACCTGCGACCTGACGTTGGTAATCCGAAGGACGTGGTTTATCAGTTGGTTGAAGCCGCTGCACGAATTTTGAAAACGGAAAGACTTCTGTACAGTCTTTCCATGTTCATCAATGATAATGGCCTCATGAGTACGTTTTGCAATATCAATACCGACATAAAACATAGCATTACACCTGCCCCTAAAAAATTTACAGACAGTCCCTCACAGTCTCATGGGTCATAACCTGCTTCGACAGCAGCGGAAAGCAATTTAAGCCCCCGCATCCGGCTCATAAATGAAATCCCACAAGATAGAGGTCTCATGCTGCATGAGCGGATGTGAACCGCATGGTTAAGAGAAGAGAACCTCTGTCTGTATGAGGACATTATATCATCGTCCTGATGGACGTTGATAACATCAAAGTAAAGGGAGGAATTTTGCCAATATTATTGCATTTATCCCTTGACTAATACTATAGCAGGTTAAAG
>NZ_MZGX01000068.1 GCF_002051585.1 Ruminiclostridium hungatei
AGAACCTCTGTCTGTATGAGGACATTATATCATCGTCCTGATGGACGTTGATAACATCAAAGTAAAGGGAGGAATTTTGCCAATATTATTGCATTTATCCCTTGACTAATACTATAGCAGGTTAAAGAGGGGTGGTCGCAAGCGACCTCCCCTCGGCTCACATCGGCCCGCAATGCGGGCTGCGGCATTTTGCATAGGTGGTCGGAATAAGCGATAGTGTGTCGGCTAGGTGGTCAAGCTAGGCTGCAAGTGCCCGTTTTCTGGCGTTTCAAAGGTGGTCTTTAAGGTGGCTGTTAAAGCCTCTTAAAGATGCTGACAGCTATCTATTGCTTTTTGCAGCAATATTCTTTTTTCACTTGCTCATTAGTTGCAAACCGCAACGCCTTTGATATAAGCTATTTTTATGTGTTGCATAATATAAAGGTTACTACGACAAGCAAAAACGTGGTACAAAACGTTTATATTATGATGGTTTCATTTTATTGATTTTATGTCTACTTTAAGAGCAAAAAGAAAGGTCACGTCAGCCAAAACTGTGTGACCCTTGAAATACATTTACTTCTTTATCGGCATTCCTAGCTTTACAAATTCTTCTATAGGAGTTATTAGACCATAGTCATTATCTACATAAATTCCTTCTAGAAAGTTTTTTTGTTGCAATATATTCTTCAAACGTTTTTCTGATGTATACGTCATTGTGATAACATGTGGATTTCTAAAAGGTATTTTTTCTAGGTCTTCCTTTTCAAAATCCATAAGAATTGTTCCTGTTTCATCATAATCATAAAATATATGATCTGTCCCAAAATCAACACAAAACCGGTTTCTAATCTCCGTTACATCGTAGCAATTGATACTATTAGGATGCTTGAATGCCTTTATCCTATCAAGATTAAATTTTTCGTCTCCTATCAATAAAATCCATTTCAAAATATACTCACATCCTCCCTGCAGTTTATTTAAGGTAATTCAACAAATCTTGTTGGTTGGTAAATACTTTAAAGCCTTCTTTTTGTAGTCCTTTAACTACAGCAGCACCTGGATTCTGGTCTGGTAAATAAACAATAACTTCTTTACTTGTACTGGAGGCTGTATTTATTGCTTGCTTCGTAGCACCTTTTCCTCCACCTTGTTTAACCTGTATTATCGCATTATTAAGCTCGATATCATAATCTGTTAATGGTGTTCCATCTGCTCTATAGACCTTTTTATTAACATCAACAACTTTACCCGGATATTTCGCTTCAATTGCATTTGCAGTTTCACCTACATATTTATCTGTAGAAGTCCAAGTCTTAGGCGTTCCCTTATTATAATTCGCATTATGAACCAATACACCATTATCGCCAACATGATAAGTATGGAAATCATCCACTTGGAAGTTATATACCTTGGTTGGTTCATCAGTAATTTCAATTTTTCTGTTTTCCACTACTAAGACGT
>NZ_MZGX01000069.1 GCF_002051585.1 Ruminiclostridium hungatei
TCTTTTCAGACATGTTCCTAAGCCTCCTTTGGTAATTGGTTTGTGGTGAATTAATTTTACCAAACGGCTTTGGGCATGTCTATTTTTTACCCCTTATTCAATTTGCGCAATTTATTGTACCTTATCTCCTGTGGGAAAACCTTTAGGAATACTGAGAAAATAAACTAGATGCTTTGATTATAAACACAAAAAAGAGAAGACCTGAAGCTTCTCTTTTTCGTGTTTATATAATAATTTTCCATTTTTATTGTAATTAGGCTTTTAAGTAGTCTTTAAATACCATTTTGCTCGACATGTTATAAAATTTAACACAAAATTCACTTTTTTTCAAATTCTTTCTTTAAGTTTTGTATTTTTTTATCACTTCTTGCATTTCCACCATCTGCCCTATTAATTTGTATACTTCCTGAAGGCAAACCATAATCTTTTTCTATTCTTTTTTCAATAGACCCAATAGATGCTTCCTTTCTTGCGTTTCTATACCTCCTGCCAATCTCATTACGTTCTCCTGACATTAACACTCCCCCTTATACGAATATAATAGTATTTACTAATTATACTAAATATTATAATAAAAGGAAATATTTTATGAAGATTATTGTTTTAATAGGCATATGTATAACATGGTTTGGGGTCCTGCTGGTTTTACAACAGTCTGACAAAATCAGCTTCTGGTATCTACATTTGAAATACAAAAGTAAAATTAATTGAAAGTCAACAATCTATAAATTTTATCATCTAAATTATATTTTAACACTAAAATTTCTCGAATTTCCCATAACTGTCTATAACTTCTCCTTTTGAATAGGACTTAAACTTAATATTAACAAAGCTTATACCGAAGCTTTTCATTTTATGTATAAACAACCTTTCCAAATCATTGCTACATGTTGAAAAGAAAAATTGGTTTATTACCCCATCTTTTTGATACAACTGATATTTTATTATGTCTATAAAGGAAAGCATATTCATATCATCCATACAGCTTGTGATATCATCAACAAAATAAGTTCTAAATTCTGTCTCTTCTCTGCGCTTAAACATATTTGCAAAAAAGAATGAAAGCATAAATACTCCGAATTGCCCTTGACTCAGTGTATTAAGGATATTATTACCATCTTGGTCTGTAACGGTTGCTCCCCCTTCATTTTTTGAACCATCCCTGTTGAATTTTATTTCTTCAATATTGGTATGCTTAATTACTTTTGAAAAAATCTTATATAAATACGGTCCTACTGCTTCTAATTCAAGCTTTTCAATACGAGCCTTCTTAGCTTCTATAGAATCTCTGATTTTTTTAGCCTTTTCTTTAGCTTTCTTCAAGTTACTTATATCTTCATTAGTCTTTTTGTTTTGTTCTTCATCTTTATTAATCTGTAATTGTTTTTCTAGTACCTTCTGGTT
>NZ_MZGX01000070.1 GCF_002051585.1 Ruminiclostridium hungatei
GGTACTGTCAAGTACTTTGCGCAAATTTAATTTTGCCGCATGGTTTCTGGCAGTTACCCTGCTAGATTTTCAGATTCTGTTTCCTCTGTACTGTAGTTTTCAAGGTGTTTCATGTTCATATACCTCTTTACGCCCCATTGCGTTCCGGTAACATGGCGTAAGCGGGCACAGACGAGCATTAGGGCAGAATTGCCGTCAGGAAAGGTTCCCACCACTCTGGTACGACGCTTAATTTCCCGATTGATCCTCTCAACCAGATTTGTTGTGCGGATCTTTAACCAGTGTTCGTAAGGAAAAACCATGTAGGTCAGCGTTTCTTCAATTCCTTTTTCCAACTTATCCGCAGCCTCTTTGAGCTTCATCTGCTTAAGTTCGTCCATTACCATCTTGGCCTTTTCTCGGGCTGCTTTCTTGCTTTCCTGGCTATGAATCGCTTTCAACATTTTTGCTACTTGCTTCATCTTCGAACGGGGAACAACAGAGAACATGTTGCGGTAAAAATGAACAATGCAGCGTTGGTACTTGGATTCCGGATAGACTTCGCCAAGAGATTCCAACATTCCAAGGCATTTATCTCCTATTACCAGCTTAACTCCTGAAAGGCCTCTGCTCTTCAGCCATTTGAAAAACTCAGTCCAGCTAGCCTTGTCCTCTTTCATGCCTTCCATAGCTCCAATGACTTCCCGATACCCATCCTCATTGACGCCAATTGCGATCAGGATAGCTACATTTTCGTATTCGCCACCCCAGTTTCGCTTTAGATAGACCCCATCTACATACACGTAAGCGTAGGAGCCATGAGTAAGCTGCCGGTTTCTCCAATTTTCAATATGTACATATGCTTTCTTATTCAGTTCGCTAATGGTAGAAGGAGATACTTTCGTACCCCACAGTGCTTCGGTGATATCTTCAACGCGGCGAACAGATACGCCTGCCAGGTACATTTCAATCAATGCCTCTTCCACTGAGCTTTCTCTACGACGATAGCGTTCAATGATAGCTGTCTCGAAAGCAACTCCTTTGAGTTTGGGCATCTTCAAAGTCACTTCACCGGAGGTTGTTGTCAGGCTCCTGTCGTAATGACCGGCGCGGTAGCCTTCACGTTCTGCAGTACGCTCGTATTTGCTGGCATTGACTAATTCTTCGGCTTCCTTCTCTAAAAGGCCGTTCAGGGTCTCTTCTACACTGGAACGGACTAATTCCTTCAATTCGTCTTTGATTATTCCTTCGTTTAGTTGTATAATCTTTTCAGACATGTTCCTAAGCCTCCTTTGGTAATTGGTTTGTGGTGAATTAATTTTACCAAACGGCTTTGGGCATGTCTATTTTTTACCCCTTATTCAATTTGCGCAATTTATTGTACCTTATCT
>NZ_MZGX01000071.1 GCF_002051585.1 Ruminiclostridium hungatei
AGTTTGAATTTGTATACGTATTGTGGGAATAACCCGATAATGTTTTCGGACTCATCAGGACATTTACGACAGCCAGGTTATGTAAATGGTGTTTGGTGTTTTGACCCAGATGCAACGGAATTTGGAAAAGGCTCAGCAACATACCAGTCACTTATAACATTAGGAAACTTATATAATGGGACAAAAGACTCTGATAAAAGGAGGCAGTATCATGAATTGGCAGATAACATAAGGTCTCAAGCAAGGTTTCCCAAGTTTAAATTTTCATTAATTTATAGGCCTACATTTGTAGCAGATAACACGCAAGGCATTTATTATTCACCCCAAAATTCTTTAGTAAAAATGTTTGGATATAACGATCTTTATGATATTGTTTTTGGTGTGGCTAGTGACATGAATACTATAAAGATGGAGTTTGACAATTTTAGAATTCAATTCTGGAAATCAGGAGATTATAAGAATATGGGACTTGGTGGTGAAATGGGTATTTATACTAGTAGTGGGTTAGGGTATTTCGGACACTATAATGGTGCTGATTTATTAAACTATATGCCTGTGTCTTTTACTCTATATGCAAATGATAGTAAGTACCCTGTTTTTACTAGATATGACTCGGTACACTGGTGGGTAAATGGTTTTCTTCCAGGATATGGGGGTGTATCTGCAAGTGACATAAGAATGATAGGAAGTATTACATTAAAAAATAAACAAATGGTAAATTCTTTTACTAAGCAACTCCCGAGTAGTGTTAATTATACTGTAAATGGGTTAAGGGTTGATTATGATTGGCAATAGTGTAGAGAAATATTTAAATTATAGGAGTAGAATTTATAATTTTTAAAATTCTGCTATATAAATGATTCTTTTAATAAATTATATTTTGGAGGAATTGATTACTATGAGTACAAAACGGTCTTGGCAAATACCCGCTTTAGTTGCTAGCTACCTTATAGGAATTTTATATATAATTAATTTTATGTACTACCAAATTACTAATAAAGAAAGCTTTCTTTCAGTAATTATTCTAGGTGCAATTAGCATGATTTTTATTATATTGATTATTGCTTTGATTATAAGGCGTCCATGGGCATATTATATGAGTATAGGTTTATTGATAATTATTTGTATCCTTAGTGCTATAAATATTATTTTTATTTTCTTTATGCCATTTATTTGGATTATACTTATTCCTATATCTGGAATAGTAACATTATACTC
>NZ_MZGX01000072.1 GCF_002051585.1 Ruminiclostridium hungatei
ATTATAAAGTTATCTCGGCCTATTATAGGAATTTATTATGAAAGTGAAAATATATTTAGAATTCTATGTAGAGCCCAAGTTAATGCAAGTGATAGAAATGAAACTTTTATTGATTTTAAACAAATAACACACTGTAGTCCTTATAAGATTAATATTGAGGGTGGACTGCAAATTCAAGTATCGATAGATACTGATTCCCTGAATAAAGAGCAAATAGAATATGAAAAGAGAAAAAAAGAATTAGAATTAAGAAAACTGCAAAATGAAAATGATATCTTAGAATTACAAAAATTGAGTTTAGTTATAGATAATTTAAGTAAGTTGAATTCAATAGGTTCTAGTCCTGAAGTACAAGCTGCTAAAAATATTAATAATCAATTTATAAAAAACCAGACTAAAGAGGTTTACAATAAAGTAATTAATGCACATGATTTGTTAATAGAGAAAAATGGTTTTGAAGTAAATTATAACAATACAAAGATTATAGCTAAAAATGAAGTTGAACAAATGAAGGGACGACCGTAATGAATGAATATATTAATATTATTGATGAATTAATATTGGAGTCAAATAGTTTATATCATCTAAATACAGAATCTGATAAATTTATCAGGTGGATTGAAAGGGCCAAAATGATTGTAAAAAAAGTGTTTGGTGAAACAAGTACTGAATACAATGATTTTATAAATATTTCATTTGTCGAATGGAATTTTGCAGAGTATCCAACAGAAAATGTGAATAATGATTTTATAAAAGGTATTGATAAATGTAGAATTTCTCTCGAGGTTTTTAAAGAACAGATCGTGCTTACAAGTAATATGGAAAACGTCATGGTGACAGATAAAAATAAAAAAGTTAGTAAAATCTTTATAAGTCACTCATCAAAAGATAAAGAATATGTCGATTTGATTTTAGAAATGTTAAATTTTATTGGCGTTGAAAAAAGTTACAAAAGGATTTTTTACAGTTCAAAAGAAGGTTATGGGGTACCTTTAGCAGAAAATATTTATGACTACTTAAAGGCTGAATTGAATAATGACATAATGGTGCTATTTATTTTATCGGATAATTATTATTCGAGTATACCATGTCTTAATGAAATGGGAGCCACTTGGGTAACATCTAAAGAATATTATAGTATATTATTACCTTTCTTTGAATTCAAAAGTTTAAAAGGTGCAATAGATCCATCAGCAATATGTTTATCTATAGAGAAT
>NZ_MZGX01000073.1 GCF_002051585.1 Ruminiclostridium hungatei
AATAAGACATCAACTATAATTAATTATAGTCCTGGTGACAAACAATGGTGGATAACAGGCTTTAATCCAAACTATAAGGGGGTTAATGCCAATAATTTGACGGTATCTTACACAGTAACATTCAATAACTCCACTATGTATAATGATTTTAAAAAGTCATTAAAACCTGAAGAAACAAGGTGGGTATTTGATGATAAAAAATCCATTGCTACATTTAAGTTTTAATAGACAGGAGGGATAACGATGAGTAAAAAAATTATTGTTCTGCTTCTTCTCGGAAACATATTACTTCTAAGTTCGTGCTTAGGGTCAAGAGTGGGTATGCTTAACAAGAGCAATGATGATGAAAAAGCTGATGCTAGGTTGAAACAAATAATTGAATCCATAAAGAACAAGGATAAAGAAAGAATAAAGGTAATGTTCTCTGAACAGGCTTTAAATGAAGCAAAAGACCTTGATGAAAGGATAGATTATTTAATTGCCCTTATCAAAGGGAATGTTGAATCGTGGGATAGAATAGGCGGTTCGGTAGATGAAACAAATAATTATGGTCATAAACAAATAAAATCCAGTTTTCGCTATAATGTATATACCGAACAAGAACAATACTTGTTTTCCATATTGGAATACACAAAAGATGATGACAATCCTGAAAACGTAGGGGTATACTCTTTGAAAGTAATTAATGTAAAAGACGAGGAACCGAAATTTTCAGATGCCGGAATTTATAAACCAGAGAAATAACAAACAGAAGTCCGACAGATTTTTTATGAAGTCTGGTGGGTTTCCTGTTATCATTTTTTCTTTTTGGGGGATGATTGTAGTTCAGCACTTTGTAATCGCGTCTGACTTCAAATTAAAATTGCATCAAAAGTGCTGAACTACATTAAGCTCCATTAACAATAAATGGACTTGAAAATGTAGCAGCCTCCACAGATACAGAGTATTCAGTAACAAAATATGAATATGACAGAAACCATAAGCTAACCAAAATGACAGATCCAAATGGAAATATCGAAAACTATTCATATGATTTAAACGGAAACCTGCTGCAAAAGACGGATAAAAACGGCAGCCTGCTGAAAATGAGCTACGACGTACTGGGAAGGCTATTGG
>NZ_MZGX01000074.1 GCF_002051585.1 Ruminiclostridium hungatei
AAATATGGAAGTGATACTAAAAAAGCAATTGTAAATATTCAGCAAAATGTACCCCAAAATTATCAAACTTCAGCAATTAATTCGGCTATAGATCAAGCTAAGCCTTCAAATGTTGTTAATAAAAGTAATACAAGTATTAAGGGGGCGGGGAGTCCTAATATTAATGAAGCTGCTAAGATTCCAAAAACGTATACTGAGAAAAATGGAGTTAAAACCCCAACATCTAATTTACCAAAGAATGGGGAGTCGGGTTCCACAGGCACACTTTATAACCCAGATGGAAGTAAAAAGCAAGAAAGATGGTATAAACCAAATGGGGAACCTGATGTGGATATAGACTATAATCATGGTGGTGTTGGACATACATTCCCGCATGGTCATGAGTATGATGAAAATGGTGATAGAGGTGATCCGATACCTTTAATATCTCCTGAAACACTTATAAAACTACTACCTGCATTAAAAGAAGGTGCTATCCGAATAGGGGATGCTGTTGAAGCTAGAGTGAGCCCATTTATTATACCTAAGCCTTTAATTGATATTTGGATGCGGTCAATGCCAGGGTATAAACCTAAAGATTTGGTTTAAGTTTCTTACATTCTGCATGCTAAAAGAGGTTGTGTTATAAGTAGAATTATATATGGAGAGGAGCAATAGAAAATGATTGCATTAGACATTAATGTGAAAAATGAAAATAATAATTATCTTGGTAAAATTTTTAGTGGAATAGATGTACTTCAATATGAATGGGAAATAATTCATGAAGATTTTCTATATTACGATAATGGAGAACGAAAAGAAAAATTTTTTGAGATAGACATATTAAGTGGAGAAGAATTCCTTAAATGTATTTCAAGAGATAAGTATTACATGATATTTCTTGATATAAAGGCGTATCCTATAAACTCTAAAAGAGTTGAAATTAATACTTTTAAAGACTTTTTAGAAAGTAATTGTGAATTTGTATTTCTTTGTACCGATTCTGGATTTATAGAATTTTACTGTAAAGACAGAGATATATTGGATAAAGTATATAATAATTGTATATGTAATGGTTTTGAAAAAGTACAGTATAAGTCTATTGCAGATGTTTCAGGAAGGAACCTTGTT
>NZ_MZGX01000075.1 GCF_002051585.1 Ruminiclostridium hungatei
TGACCGACGGAAGGGGAAAGCTTACACCGCTATGCCTATACGGCCCTCGGAGGCTTGAAGAGTGTTACAAATGCAGAGAACAAGGCTCAGACCTACAGGTATGACCTGGAAGGAAACCTGGCCTTAATAACCGACAAAAACGGAAACAATACGGTATATACCTATGACAGCACCGGAAACCTGCTGGAAAGAAGGGTACAGGAAACCGGGGACAGCATAGGCTATACCTACGACGAAGCAGGGAACCGCACCTCCATGACGGATGAGAGCGGCACGAGCACTTACAGCTATGACAAAAACGGCAGGCTCCTTGAGATAAGGAAGGGAGCGGCTGTACATTTGAGCTATGAGTACGACCGGGCAGGAAATATATCCAAAGTGACAGATTTAAAGGGCAGAGCCGTCAGCTACACCTATGATAGGTCCAACAGGCTGTCCACCGTGGTTTCAGAAGAAAAGACCACCGCCTACGCCTATGACGAAAACGGCAGAAGAACCGGCGTAGAATATGAGGGAGGAGTCACAGAGACCTACTCCTATGACAGGGACAACCAGTTGGTAAGGCTTGTGAACAAAAAGCCCAACGGGGCAGTGCTGTCAGAATACAGCTACACCTACGACCTGGCAGGAAGGCAGACCGCCAAAACAGACAGCTTCGGCACCACGGAATATACCTATGACAAGGCGGGAAGGATGCTCAGGGTTTCCGCACCTGGAAAACTGACGGTATATGCCTACGACAGTGCCGGAAACAGAGTGTCCCAGAACGAAACCTATACCTCCCTCCAGCCAAGCGGCTATGTTGACGGGGGAACGGGAAAAGACATACAATGTATATTGAAGAAAAGCGACTATGCATATTCTTCCGCAAACCTTCTTCTGAGGCTCACGGAAAGGCTGCTGGACTCAGAGGGCAGGGAGCTGGCACGAAAGCTGACCAAATATGTATATGACGACAACGGAAACCAGCTCAGGCAAAGTGTGAGTCATATACTGCCAGACAGCACGAAGCTGCGCCCGTCCACCAAAGGCACGGCCTACGGTGACGACCTGGAAGGTGAGATAGACAGCCT
>NZ_MZGX01000076.1 GCF_002051585.1 Ruminiclostridium hungatei
AAAATGACAGATCCAAATGGAAATATCGAAAACTATTCATATGATTTAAACGGAAACCTGCTGCAAAAGACGGATAAAAACGGCAGCCTGCTGAAAATGAGCTACGACGTACTGGGAAGGCTATTGGCCAAATCGGTCGAAAACATTGAAAATCCGACGGTTAACAGCTCATATTCCTATACTTATACCCTGACAGGGAATGTAAATACAATGAATGGCGGAGGAACAGGTACAGCGTATTATTATGATGACCTGGGGCGGTTGGTAAAGGAAGTTCTGTCAAATGGAGTCTCGAAGGAGTACACCTATGATGCGGCCAATAACCGTAAATCACTGCTAGTAAAGCAAAACGGAGCGGTAAAAACAAATACCGCTTATACATATGACAATATGAACAGATTGGAAAAGGTGTTTGAAAACGGGGTTCTCACCGCAACCTATGCATATGACGCTAATAGCAACAGGCAGTCGCTGACCTATTCAAACGGGAATAAGACTACATACCGGTACAATGCTGCAAACAAGCTGGAAGCCATTACAAATATGAAGGAGGAGACTACCTTATCAAGCTATGCCTATTCATATTACCTTGACGGGAACCAGGCATCGAAAACCGATAATACGGGAAAAGTTACAGCATACAAATATGACGGCCTGGGAAGATTGATGAGCGAAGCACCCACGGGAGAGCCGGCCATATCATATACATATGATGACAGCAGCAACCGCAAAACCATGACGGCAGCCGGAAAGTCCGTAACTACTTATGCCTATGACCCGGGTAACAGGCTGCAGACCGAGACCAAGGACGAGAATTCTGTGTTGAAGACTACCAAATACACCTATGACAATAACGGAAATACCATCTACAAGTCCACTGAAACAATTTCACCGGCTGTGCAGGGACAAACCACAGGAGTTGATTTGTCAACACCCGGAGCAGCAAAGGACAACACCGATATAACCATCAATGAATATGACGGCTTCAACCAGTTGATAAAAACCTCTACAGGTGACATAACAGCAGAATACACTTACGATGGTAACGGGCT
>NZ_MZGX01000077.1 GCF_002051585.1 Ruminiclostridium hungatei
AATGATATGCTCCCTTTATGAGAGACAGTGAAATAACAAACACTGTTTATCATGAAGGGAGTATTTTTATGCCACAAAAATTTAGAATAGTGGTTACTGAAAAAATTAAAATCACTCGAGAGTATTTAGCTGGAAAAATTTCAAGAGAGGAAGCTGCCAAACGAGCCGAGGTAACACCTGCATCCATAGCCAGTTGGGCTCGGATATATCGACAAGAGGGTGCTTTGGGTCTTACACCGACAAATAAGAATCGCGTTTACAGCTCCGAATTAAAGAAGAAAGCAGTCTTGGAATATCTTGCTGGCGGATGTGGTCAGCACGCCAGCTGCGAAAAGTACGCAATTCGCTCAAGAATGCAACTCCAATCCTGGATAAAGATATATAATACTCATGGAGACTTCAATTCTGTTAAGCAGTCAGGAGGCGGAAGCTACATGAAAAAAGGTCGCATCACAACGCAGGAAGAGCGGGTTCAAATAGTCAGGGAATGCATTGCATCCGGCAAAAACTATGGGGAACTGGCGCTCAAGTATAACGTAAGCTACCAGCAGGTTAGAACCTGGACGCTATATTTCGAGGAAATGGGTGAAGGCGGATTGCAGGACAGACGTGGCCGGCGAAAGATAGACCAGACACCGCGCACGGAGTTAGAGCAAGCACAAATTGAGATTGAGCAACTCAAACACAAGCTGTATCTGGCAGAAATGGAGCGAGACCTACTAAAAAAATTGGACGAGGTGGAGAGGAGAGATGCTTATCACAAGTAAGGCAGAGCCGTATCTACATGGCAGTAAAAGAATGTCATTCGGAAGCAGGATACCCCATTGAAACCGCTTGCAAACTGCTCCATGTGGCTCGTTCGGCTTACAACAGATGGATTTCTGGCAAAGTAAGCTGCCGGACTGCTGAGAATGAACGCATCGCTAAAAAGGTGGAAGAAATCCATATAGAAAGTCCAGACAAGGGATATCGACGTATCAATGATGACCTGCGACACGACCATAACATTCATGTTAATGACAAAAGAATATTACGTATCTGCCGCACAAGA
>NZ_MZGX01000078.1 GCF_002051585.1 Ruminiclostridium hungatei
GGTGCTGATGTGGGTATATCACTTTTTATATTCACTTTTTGAACTGCCAGTTCATTGCCTACTACTACGGTATTTACCGAGCCGCCGTTTGTCTTTGCCTTTACTTCAACTATGTTATTAATGGCCTGCTGATATTTCGCATCAGTCATTATTGAAACATCGCCCTTTATCTGCCCGATAGCAGCCTTTTCCTGTTCAGGTAAATATACCCCTTTCGCATTGGCAGCCTGTTTGCTCTGTTCAAAGTATATCTCTGTCAAAGTCTGGTTTCCAACAATCCCATCTACCACCAAACCGTTATCCTTCTGAAATTTTATTACGGCTGCTTTTGTTTGTTCACCAAATATTCCATCTACCTTAACATTATAACCTAATTTTTTCAAATCCTCTTGTATTGCTGCTACAGTATCTCCCTTTGTGCCAACCTTGGCTACTACATGCCCCGTGGGGTCTATATACATCACCGGGTTATTGGCACAATACGTATACAAATTCAAGCTTAAGGGGTCACCTGCATTGCCCGGATAGGCATCCTCCTGCATGAACCGTGCTGTCTTTGCATCATACATCCTGGCGTTCAGGTAGTAGAGGTCTGTTGTGCTGTCATATACATAGCCTGCATAGCGGTACGGATTGTCAACTGCCTTGCTGGTTTCCCCGCCTGACGCATTGTAGTAGTGTGTTTCCAATGGGTTTCCAAAGGCATCATAGTAATAGCTGGCCGCCAAGGTTCCATCTGCTCCCAGCAGGGCTGTTACATCCCCATGGCCGTTGTACATGTAGCTGTAGCTTTCCTCTTTTGTGTTCCCGTTTTCCCTGGTGGTTACTGTCCTTTGTATTAGGTTTGTTCCATATATGTTCCTGGCAGTTTCTTTTCCGTTTTCGTCTGTCTCCAGGATTACCTTATCCCCTTCGTACAGGCTCCTGGTGGTTTTTCCGTTTTCTGTCTTTTCCGTCCTGTAGCCTTCCCCGTTATATTTATACGTGCTTGTGCCTTCTCCTGTGGTGGCCTTTACCATCTGGTTCCACACGTCATATTC
>NZ_MZGX01000079.1 GCF_002051585.1 Ruminiclostridium hungatei
CATATGTATCCTATGGTATTTTTTATATTAACATAATGGAATATATTTATCAACATATTTAGTCATTATTACCAAATTAATATTTCACATTTCTTGACTTTTTAATAGGTTTGTACGTTGATAAAATTTATAGAATCTAGAAAATACAAATCCGAACCGGAAGTACTTATATATTTATGGAATAATTTGAATAATTAAACACCTTCTGCTTGGCACAAAATATGTCTGTCACCAAAGGTTTTATAAAGTTTAACAATATCGCAATCCATCATTTAAAATATTTCTTTTCAAATTCCAGACTGATTTATGTCAACTAAATCTGACTCTAATTCTTTTTTACACATGTTTGATAAATGTATTCAAACACAAATATTCTTATTAAGGCTTGCGACATTCAGGAATTTAAAACTGTCTGCTATATCTTTTTTCGAAATCTGCTTTTCCCGCTTCGGCAGCAGATACCTCCTGCCTTTCAGCATTCAATCCAATTTGCATCTTTCTCACCCTCACTAATCCACTTATCTATAAGTAAATTTAAATGAGTATTTAACAGCCATTTCAAACAAAAATACAATCTCTCTAATAAAATAATATATTAATTAACTATAAATGTAAATATTTGCTTGTTTGTAACCGCCAAATAAAATGGCATGGAAAAAGCCGAAAAAGCTGATACATACTAATCACTTTCCGGCTTCCAGGGCAGAGGCTATTCAAGAAATCCGGCTCTTCATTGAACCTTGAACAAGGCATTCTAATATATCGGAGATTATCTCATGAATAAATCAATGATTCAATGCACGTTCTTATTTGATGGTAACTATGGATTCCCAATTCTTTGTGTTGATATTCCTCAAAACAAACAAGACCTCAAGTTTTGAACTTGAGGTCTTGATATAAATCTGGCAGAGACTTACTTTCCCGGGCCGTGTCCAGCCAAGTATTATCAGCACTGAGATGCTTAACTGCCGTGTTCGGTATGGGAACGGGTGTATCCATCTCGTCATTTCCACCAGAAAAT
>NZ_MZGX01000080.1 GCF_002051585.1 Ruminiclostridium hungatei
CTTAATTGGTTTTTGGATTATACAGAAAAGAACAATATTAAGTGGAAGGACTTTTATGCCAAGGTGGAGGCATATTTCACGGCTCACAGCCAAAAGGCAGCCTTGGATGACCTGACTGAAAAGACCGGCAGTATGAACCAGGGAGAGGAATCTACAGCCAATAGCCTGGCAGCGGCTGCAGCGGGAGAACAGTACAAGGCTCCCTTCAGCTATGACCGGTATGCAGAAGACAAGGTTGAAATGAATACTGGAAACCTTGCAGTAGAAAATGAGGATGTTTACCTCCCTGGGAAAAACGGTCTGGATTTAACCTTGACCTCTCGATACAATTCAGGTGAAGAACTCGGTGAAACTGAATATGTAAAAATAAACCAGTCATTTTTCAGGTATAACCTTGAGGTAAGGCGTAAAGTAATACTGAATAATTATGCCTATACTGAAATTGCCGATGAGCTGGTCAGGTCATATAATCTTATCAATAGAGAAGAGTTCTTGAGAGTACAGAATATATATAATGTTGAACCAAATATAAGAGGGGTTTCACCGGACGGTCAATATGTATATGTCTATTATACGAAAGAAAAGGGGAGCACCCTGGTCAGTGGAAATATAGATGACATACACAGGAACTATACCCCCACCCACCATCAAAAACAGTCTCCCCTTGGAATAGGCTGGGGCTTTGAATTTGATTCCATTGAAATAGTCACCTATGATACATATTATAATGTCCGTGAGAAAAAGGATTCCAGATTTTACGACCGGGCCATAGGCAAGTATTTGCACCTGGAAAACGGACAGAAATACAAAATAAAGGATAATCTTGAGCTGGAAGGCTATAGCCTTAAGGACATGCAGTTAAAATATGACAATACCTGTATAAACGGACAGGGCATTGTTTCTCAATATGTCTTGCAGTATAAGGACGGCATAAAAAAGTATTTTGCCGCTGACGGAAGACTGCTGAAGAAGGTGGACAGATTCGGCAA
>NZ_MZGX01000081.1 GCF_002051585.1 Ruminiclostridium hungatei
CGTAAAAATTATTATAACCAAAAGCAGACTGCCAACAATCGAAGTTAGCGTGGTAAATGCCATTTTTGTCTACTCTCATATCTAAGAAATATGCTCCCGCCGCCGTTGTGAATTTGTAATCATATATGTACATATCTTTACCAATGTTTAAGACCGTTTCCATAACTTTTTTAATCAATCCAACTGGCCCAGTTGCAACAGCGCTATGCCCGGAAGGATCAATTAAACCCACAGGGTTATTCCCACAATAAGTATACAAATTCAAACTCAGCGGGTCAGCATCCTTACCCCAATAACTATCCTCTGAAATAAAACGTCCTATTTCCGGGTTATAGTACCGCGCCCTCAAATAGATAGTCCCGGTTTCCTTATCGAAATATTCTCCGCAGTACCTGAACAGGTTCGTATCCTCAGGGTCTATGTTCTTCTCTACACCAAATGCATCATACTCATACACTTTTATGCTGCTTCCGGTTGTACTGGTAAGCTGCACTGTATCACCATGACCATTATACAGGAAATACCTTCTATTTGCACCTTCCCCGGAGTATATGAGATTTATTCCACGTATATACTTCTCGGTTGCGTTTCCTGCACCGTCGGTTTCCAGCACCATCTGGTCACCGTCCCATATGTGGTTTGTGGTGACACCGTTTACTGTCTTTGAGGCTCTCAACCCATCCCAATTGTAGGTATAGCTGTAGGTATTGCTTCCTTCCGTCACTTTTACCAGTTGGTTCAAGCCGTCATATTCGTTTATTGTAATGCTATTCTCAGTATTTGCTGTAATTGTTGCTTTTGCTTTCACCCGTACCCGG
>NZ_MZGX01000082.1 GCF_002051585.1 Ruminiclostridium hungatei
TGTCAACACCCGGAGCAGCAAAGGACAACACCGATATAACCATCAATGAATATGACGGCTTCAACCAGTTGATAAAAACCTCTACAGGTGACATAACAGCAGAATACACTTACGATGGTAACGGGCTAAGAACATCAAAAAATATAAACGGAATAGTCACAAGCCACATATGGGACGGCAGTCAAATAATTCTTGAAACAAACGGAGCGGGAGAGGTCACCAGCAAGTATGTGCGGGGGATAAACTTAATCTGTTCCGAGGACGGAACAGGTGCAAATAGAAGATTTTTCCTGTATAATGGTCATGGAGATGTTGTTCAGCTTACAGATACAAGCGGAAACAGTATAAAAGTATATGATTATGATGCATTTGGAAATGAGAAGAATCCAGACGCAAATGATACAAATGTATTCAGATACTGCAGTGAGTACTTTGATAAGGAAACAGGGACTATTTATCTGAGGGCAAGGTATTACGACCCAATGATTGGGAGATTTATTACAGAGGATAGTTATTGGGGTAAAGATAATGACCCGCTGTCGTTGAATCTTTACACTTATTGTGCCAATGACCCAGTGGGTTTATTTGATCCTTCCGGGCATAGGGCTGTTGCAACTGGGCCATTTGGATTGATTAAAAAAGTTATGGAAACGGCCTTAAACATTGGTAAAGATATGTATATATATGATTACAAATTCACAACGGCGGCGGGAGCATATTTCTTAGATATGAGAGTAGACAAAAATGGCATTTACCACGCTAACTTCGATTGTTGGCAGTCTGCTTTTGGTTATAATAATTTTTACG
>NZ_MZGX01000083.1 GCF_002051585.1 Ruminiclostridium hungatei
CCGATGATTGGGGTGAAGTCGTAACAAGGTAGCCGTATCGGAAGGTGCGGCTGGATCACCTCCTTTCTAAGGAGACAGGATTCAAGCAGACGAAGGTTTGAGATGAATCGTATCTTTAGGTCGAAGACAATGAAGGAAGCAGCTTGAGCGAAGCTCGCAGCGACCGGAAAACATTGTCTTACAAGTTCTTTACAATTGTCACTGTTTAGTTTTCAGAGTCTATAGGAAGACTTTGGCCATAGAGAAATAGCTATGGTTTTTAATTTGGGGGTATAGCTCAGCTGGGAGAGCACCTGCCTTGCAAGCAGGGGGTCATGAGTTCGATTCTCATTATCTCCACCAACTTTGCGAAAGCAAAGAAAAAATAGCGAACCTGTGGTTCGTTTGAACCTTGAGAACTGAATAATGTATCGAAGAATGCGTTTCAGATGGATGTAAAGAATTCAATAGGATTTTTGAAATTCAAATGAAATACGTTTTAAGAAGATGAGAACCGATATGAATCGAGAGATTCAAAGCCAACGGAAGTTGGCTATAAAATAAGGGTAACATGCAAATGGCACGAAAGTGACATTTGACACGTAAAGCAGTTTACGTTGGAAATGCGACTCTTAGGATAAAGGAACGAGAGTTCCAAACTCATTAGATTGTTAAGACAATCACTTTAGAAGAACTGATGATATCGAAGAAAATCGATAATAAAATTGGTAGAAGCGAGTAGTACACGGAAAA
>NZ_MZGX01000084.1 GCF_002051585.1 Ruminiclostridium hungatei
ATGTATATAAAAATAATTATACAAGATACCCATACTTTGAGGCAGACAGGCAATATGACGAATTAAGGAACTACTATCCTGAAAAATACAGCTACATCATTGTGGACTGGAATGACACCTATCTTGCAAATGAGTACATATTTGACTATGAAAACAAAATGAATTTTGAGGATAAATACCGTACTTTTAATTTGTCCATAATAGACAGGTACTACCTGTATGACAGCCTTGAATACAGGTATGACAATACCTACCACCAGGTAAATAAGAAAATACTGAAAAAATACAGCATGCCAAGCTCGGAATACGCAAATGACCAGGATTTGAGCAAGTATCTGCTGTACGTTGAAGACTTTTCATATGACCAGTTTGGGAATGTGGTGTCCTATTGGGGGCCGGAGGCGGTGAGAAACAGCGAAAATGTTCTTACAAATCCCTCCAATGATGAACACCTGCTGCAGTATTCCTATGATACCTCACACTATAATATCCTGCTGGAAAAAAGGTATAAAAAGGATGGGGCAACAACCATAAGTGAGACAAATACCCTGACAGGTGACTGGAAAAATGTATCCCAGGCAGCCATAAGTGTCAACGGGGTTATGGAGTCCAGGACAACCTATGGCTATGACCAGTGGAACAATATCAGCAGTGAGAAAAGGTATCTGAAGGACGGCGGCTGGACCGGATATGTGGAGACCAACTACGAATACAGT
>NZ_MZGX01000085.1 GCF_002051585.1 Ruminiclostridium hungatei
ATGTATATAAAAATAATTATACAAGATACCCATACTTTGAGGCAGACAGGCAATATGACGAATTAAGGAACTACTATCCTGAAAAATACAGCTACATCATTGTGGACTGGAATGACACCTATCTTGCCAATGAGTACATATTTGACTATGAAAACAAAATGAATTTTGAGGATAAATACCGTACTTTTAATTTATCCATAATTGACAGGTACTACCTGTATGACAGCCTTGAATACCGGTATGACAATACCTATCACCTGGTAAACAAGAAAATACTGAAAAAATACAGCATGCCAAGCTCGGAATATGCAAATGACCAGGACCTGGGCAAGTATTTGCTGTACGTTGAAGACTTTGCCTATGACCAGTTTGGAAATGTGGTGTCCTATTGGGGGCCGGAGGCGGTGAGAAACAGCGAAAATGTTCTTACCAATCCCTCCAATGACGAACACCTGCAGCAGTATTCCTATGATACCTCACACTACAATATCCTTCTGGAGAAAAGATACAAAAAGGATGCGTCAACAACCATCAGTGAGATAAATACCCTGACAGGTGATGCAAAAAACGTCTCACAGGCGGCGATAAATGTCAACGGGGTTATGGAGTCCAGGACAACCTATGGCTATGACCAGTGGAACAATATCAGCAGTGAGAAAAGGTATCTGAAGGACGGCGGCTGGACCGGATATGTGGAGACCAACTACGAATACAGT
>NZ_MZGX01000086.1 GCF_002051585.1 Ruminiclostridium hungatei
ACAGCCAGAAACATATATGGAATAAATCTCCTGACAAGAACCGCAGGCAGTGATACAATGAATTATATGTACAACGGGCATGGGGATGTGACAGCATTGCTGGGAGAGGACGGAACGGTCAAGGGAACATATTACTATGATGCCTTTGGGAATATAGTCGAACAAACCGGAAACGTAAACAACAACATCACCTACGCAGGCTACCAGTATGATGCTGAAACAGATTTGTACTATCTGAATGCAAGGTACTATGACAGTAAGATAGCAAGGTTCCTTACCCAGGACACATATACAGGAGATCCCAATGACCCGCTGAGCTTGAATCTGTATACGTATTGCCATAATGAACCTGTGATGTATGTGGACCCGACGGGGCATGCGGAAGTAAATGATAGTAAAATAAATAAAAATACTAAGGCAGGTGAAGCTGCTCTAGCCGCTATTGATAAAGCGTCAAAAGCATATACGGTTGCCCAGGCTGCAAATGATACAAAAGCAATGGAAAAAGCACATCAGGCTGCAGAAGCTGCAAGAAAGGAGTATGCTCAAAAAACACAAGACTTAAAATATATTGAAGCTAAATATGGAAGTGATACTAAAAAAGCAATTGTAAATATTCAGCAAAATGTACCCCAAAATTATCAAACTTCAGCAATTAATTCGGCTATAGATCAAGCTAAGCCTTCAAATGTTGTTAATAAAAGTA
>NZ_MZGX01000087.1 GCF_002051585.1 Ruminiclostridium hungatei
TATTCCTCTTTTGCAAGGATTGCATCATTTTTATCTTTCGTTGTCCTGGCTTTTATCCTGCCGTCATGGTAGTACTGGTATTTTACGCTGTTTCCGCTGTCTGCCTGCTGGTTATTCCTCTGGGTGTCAAGCCTGAAGTCAGTATTATATACATAGGCTTCCAGATACTTTCCGGTTGCCGTATCAGTTTTATATAACAGGTTTCCAAGGCTGTCGTACTCGTATTTTATCTGACTGCCATTTTCACCGGTAGCCGTCAGGATATTATTCACGTCATCATAGCTGTTGACCGCCTGGCTGTTATCGGGATTGGTCTTTTTAGTCAGTCTCCCCAGCCTGTCATACTCAAATTTTGTCTCGTTATTATATGAGTCCTTATATTGGACCTGATTGCCATAATTGTCATATTTGAATTTTTCCTCCGTCCCCTGGGACAAAAGCTCTCCGTCCGCATAGGTTGCACTGTTGTACTTCCGTGTCAGGTATGCTCCGTTGAACTTGTAATTGCTGTTTCTGGACGTGTCATTATCACTGTATTCGTAGTTGGTCTCCACATATCCGGTCCAGCCGCCGTCCTTCAGATACCTTTTCTCACTGCTGATATTGTTCCACTGGTCATAGCCATAGGTTGTCCTGGACTCCATAACCCCGTTGACA
>NZ_MZGX01000088.1 GCF_002051585.1 Ruminiclostridium hungatei
GTAAATATATTAGTTTGGGTTTACCGCTAAAAAAGGGTTATGGTTATATGGGAATTGAAAGTATAAAATTAAAAGAGGATGGCGACTACTTAGACTATGCTAATGCGGTTATTGATTTAATAAATCTTGATTTAGCAAAGCATTCTAGATTTAAACAGTATAAAAAAATGTTGAATTTGAATAGCTAGCTACAATATCTTATAAGCCTTGATTGAGGAAACATAATATATCAAGGCTTTTCTTTAATCTATACAGCTATGACAACAACGGAAATACAATCAGTAAAACGGTGGAAGCTGCGGGAAATATGGGAGCAGCAGAAGTAAAGGCAGAATTAAAAGCAGAAGCAAAAGTGAGAGCAGAAGGAGAAGTGGGAACAGAAGCAGGAGAAGCTTCAAACCAAGAATATATGCCGGGGACAGGCTCGCTTGCTATACAGGGGCAAACCACAGAAGCTGATATTTCAGCAATCGGAGCAGCGGAGGAGATAACGTCGGCAGGAACAGACTCTATAGAAACTGATTCTGCAGCTTCTACAGAAACAGCCTTGTCGGGAACAACCTCCACGGAAAAAGCTTCACTGGAAATAATCCCGATGACAACCCTGGATACAACCACAGAGCAGGCGCTGAGCCTTGAAGCCCAAGCAC
>NZ_MZGX01000089.1 GCF_002051585.1 Ruminiclostridium hungatei
TTTCCGGGTTATAGTACCGCGCCCTCAAATAGATAGTCCCGGTTTCCTTATCGAAATATTCTCCGCAGTACCTGAACAGGTTCGTATCCTCAGGGTCTATGTTCTTCTCTACACCAAATGCATCATAGTCATACACTTTTATGCTACTTCCGGTTGTACTGGTAAGCTGCACTGTATCTCCATGACCATTATACAGGAAATATCTCCTATTTGCACCTTCCCCGGAGTATATGAGATTTATTCCCCGTATGTATTTATTGCTTACGTTTCCTGCGCCGTCGATTTCCAGCACCATCTGGTCACCGTCCCATATGTGGTTTGTGGTGACACCGTTTACTGTCTTTGAGGCCCTCAGACCATCCCAATTGTAGGTATAGCTGTAGGTATTGCTTCCTTCTGTAACTTTCACCAGTTGGTTCAAACCGTTGTATTCATTTATTGTAATGCTATTCTCAGTATTTGCTGTATTGTTGCTTTTGCTTTCACCCGTACCCAGTGCTTGGGCTTCAAGGCTCAGCGCCTGCTCTGTGGTTGTATCCAGGGTTGTCATCGGGATTATTTCCAGTGAAGCTTTTTCCGTGGAGGTTGTTCCCGACAAGGCTGTTTCTGTAGAAGCTGCAGA
>NZ_MZGX01000090.1 GCF_002051585.1 Ruminiclostridium hungatei
CGGTTCAATGCCCTGGAAGTGTTCCACCGGCTTAAGGTTCCCAACGGTTCCATTTTTCTTTACACCTTCAAATGCTGCTTTACAGCCTCTTTGAAAACCCAGCAGGGCTTCATGAGTCTCCCCGCTATTGCTCCACTTCCCATCAGCCCCATATTTGGGCAGCTTGTACCCCATATTCATGAGCATTAATTGGGCTTCTTTAACATAGGCGTTATACACCCCCGCTTTTATGTCCCAATTATAAGTTAGATTGTTTTCCTTACTTTTTCCCACTCCCATTATACCATTTTTTACCTGTTCGGGTACATAGGAATTATTCAACAATTTATATGCGCTATTCAAGCTCTTGGCCGTACCGGGTCCGCAGCCTACATATTTGCCTTTTTTATCATATAGCTCCTGCTTATCCAGCTTCATATAACCTGTCTGGAAGTTAATTAATGATTCCCTGGTTACGTCCCCAAAATACCCGCTGGCTTTATCACCGCTTCTTCCTGTCCAGTAATTCATACTCATTAAAACCTGCTGTATTTTCTTTACATTTTCGCTGGTTTCGCCATATGCTGCCGGTATTATCTCAGCTTTTTCTGCTGTCTCCTGTTTTTTAGTG
>NZ_MZGX01000091.1 GCF_002051585.1 Ruminiclostridium hungatei
TAAAACGTCTTCCATAATAGCGTTCGCGCTTCAGTATGCCCCAGAATCCTTCCATGGGGCCGTTGTCGATGCAATGTGCCACACGGGACATGCTTTGCGTCATGCCAGCTTTTTCGAGTTTATGATGGAATGTCCGGTTTGTATACTGAAAGCCTCTGTCACTGTGAAACAGTGAATGTGTATTCGGATTTGTTCTAATAGCTTTATCAACTGTCTTGAATACGAGTGCGTTCTCATTACGCTCACTGATCATAAAAGATACAATACGTCTATCGTAAAGGTCTAAAATGGCACTGAGATAGACCTTGTGTACTGTAAACGCTTCGTACCACTTGAATTCCGTAACGTCTGTAAGACACTTTTCGTTTGGTTTTGAGGCGTGGAACTTACGGTCAAGCAGATTTTCTGCGAGATACTGCGGATTCTTTGCCGACCTCGTGCAGCCATGGTTGTTGTACTTAATTGTGGACCTTAATATCTCTTGTGCGGCAGATACGTAATATTCTTTTGTCATTAACATGAATGTTATGGTCGTGTCGCAGGTCATCATTGATACGTCGATATCCCTTGTCTGGACTTTCTATATGGATTTCTTCCACCTTTTTA
>NZ_MZGX01000092.1 GCF_002051585.1 Ruminiclostridium hungatei
AGGAGCAATGGGACCGGAGGGAGCAGAGCGACTATGCGGCAAGCCGGGTACAATAGAAGAGGCGAGCGCTGCCATAGGGCAGAAGAAGCGAAGGCGTTTATTGCGCAGCGCAAGGAGCAATGGGACCGGAGGGAGCAGGGCGACTATGCGGCAAGCCGGGTACAATAGAAGAGGCGAGCGCTGCCATAGGGCAGAAGAAGCGAAGGCGTTTATTGCGCAGCGCAAGGAGCAATGGGACCGGAGGGAGCAGAGCGACTATGCGGCAAGCCGGGTACAATAGAAGAGGCGAGCGCTGCCATAGGGCAGAAGAAGCGAAGGCGTTTATTGCGCAGCGCAAGGAGCAATGGGACCGGAGGGAGCAGGGCGACTATGCGGCAAGCCGGGTACAATAGAAGAGGCGAGCGCTGCCATAGGGCAGAAGAAGCGAAGGCGTTTATTGCGCAGCGCAAGGAGCAATGGGACCGGAGGGAGCAGGGCGACTATGCGGCAAGCCGGGTACAATAGAAGAGGCGAGCGCTGCCATAGGGCAGAAGAAGCGAAGGCGTTTATTGCGCAGCGCAAGGAGCAATGGGACCGGAGGGAGCAGAGCGACTATGCGGCAA
>NZ_MZGX01000093.1 GCF_002051585.1 Ruminiclostridium hungatei
GAGTGGTGTAAGGATAATTGGAAAGCAATCGGTAAAATTCTTATTGCTGTTGTCATTATCGCAGCGTTGGGAATTGCGACAGTGTTGACAGGCGGCATTTTAGGGGTTATACTGGCTGGTGCATTCTGGGGTGCTTTGGCCGGAGGGTTGATTGGTGGAGTCATGAGCGGGATTACCTCCGCAAAGAGTGGAGGTGCGTTCTTAGACGGTTTTGCTGACGGTGCTTTAGGCGGAGCAGTTACGGGAGCGATAGCCGGAGCTGCGTTTGCGGGGATAGGTGCTTTAGGTGCTGTTGCCGGGAAAAGCATACAATGTCTCAGCACATTAGGGAAAGCGATAACGGTCACATCAAAAGTGACAATGGCCATTTCCCTCGGCATGGATGGCTTGGATATACTGTCTATGGGCATAGGTTTGTTCGATCTGTCTAACCCGTTGGTTAAATTTAACAGGCAGTTGCATTCCAATGCGCTTTATAATGGATTCCAAATTACCGTTAATGCCATTGCTATTTTCACCGCCGGAGCAGCTTCTGCACTGAAGTGCTTTGTTGCGGGCACGAT
>NZ_MZGX01000094.1 GCF_002051585.1 Ruminiclostridium hungatei
TGACAGGAAGCTTCAGCCTGAGTATTGCAGGGCGGAGCAGCACAAGCAGCGAGGCTACGTATTACCAGTATGATGTGTGGAACCAGCTTGCCAAAACCACAGCAGGCAGCAAGACCATAAGCTATTCATACAACGGAGAGGGCTACAGGACAGCAAAGACGGAAAACGGGCAAAGGATCAACTACCTGTATGAAGCAGACAGGGTAATCCTGGAGACAGACGGAGCAGGCAGCCAGACAGCCAGAAACATATATGGAATAAATCTCCTGACAAGAACCGCAGGCAGTGATACAATAAATTATATGTACAATGGTCATGGAGATGTGACAGCGCTGCTGGGAGAGGACGGAACGGTCAAGGGAACATATTACTATGATGCCTTTGGAAACATAGTCGAGCAGACCGGGAACGTAAACAACAACATCACCTATGCTGGCTACCAGTATGATGCTGAAACAGATTTGTACTATCTGAATGCAAGGTACTATGACAGTAAGATAGCAAGGTTTTTGAGTGAGGACACCTATCTGGGTAATGCCGGTGACCCGCT
>NZ_MZGX01000095.1 GCF_002051585.1 Ruminiclostridium hungatei
TATTCAAAATGCCCTGAAGGATCTGCTTGGAGGAACGATCCAGAATATGCTGGAAAGTGAGCTGGATGAGCAGATGGAGCAGGAACAATTGGAAGACCCCGAATACACCGACATGAGGAATGGGTACAAAAGTAAAACGCTGCGCAGTAGTTACGGGCCTATACCAATCCAGGTACCGCAAGACCGGAACAGTGATTTCGAGCCCAAAGTAGTCCCCAAATACAGCCGGGACATTTCGGCTATAGAAGGCAAGATCATCTCAATGTATGCTAAGGGAATGAGTACACGGCAAATATCAGACCAGGTCAAAGATATCTATGGGTTTGAAGTCAGTGAAAACATGGTAACCAGCGTGACCAATAAGTTGCTGCCGGAAATTGAGGCCTGGCAAAAGAGACCTTTAAGTGCGGTATATCCTATTGTGTTCATTGATGCCATTGTGTTTAATGTGCGGGACAATGGCATCATCAAAAAGCAGGCAGCCTATGTCGTCCTGGGAGTGAGCGAAGAGGGGCACAAAGAAGTCCTGACCATCG
>NZ_MZGX01000096.1 GCF_002051585.1 Ruminiclostridium hungatei
GGTTCTCATCTTCTTAAAACGTATTTCATTTGAATTTCAAAAATCCTATTGAATTCTTTACATCCATCTGAAACGCATTCTTCGATACATTATTCAGTTCTCAAGGTTCAAACGAACCACAGGTTCGTCGGTGTTTCCACCTACTTTTTTTACTTTACATATCGTAAAGTATGGTGGGCTCAAATGGAATCGAACCATCGACCTCACGCTTATCAGGCGTGCGCTCTAACCATCTGAGCTATGAGCCCATCCTAAAACAAAGCTATAGGAACTATTCTTCCGCTACACTGAAAATCATTTAATCGGCAGACACATCATATGTATACTACTCTATTATTGGTAATCCAGTATATTATAGACTCTGAAAACTAAACAGTGACAATTGTAAAGAACTTGTAAGACAATGCTTTCCGGTCGCTGCGAGCTTCGCTCAAGCTGCTTCCTTCATTATCTTCGACCTAAAGATACGATTCATCTCAAACCTTCGTCTGCTTGAATCCTGTCTCCTTAGAAAGGAGGTGATCCAGCCGCACC
>NZ_MZGX01000097.1 GCF_002051585.1 Ruminiclostridium hungatei
TTTTGTAAACACCATAAGGAGCATAAAACTGCAGGATATAAAGCAGTTCCTGGGTGCTGCCGGAATTGCCGGCTTCCTTGTGAAGGGGCTGTTTGGTGAACTCAGAGGCTTGCCTGCTGAGCCCAAGGGCAAGGAGGAAAAGGAGCCTGCTTCAGGCGGCGCCGAAAGAGGCCTGATGAAGGTGCTGCATGTACTCACGGGAGTATTCGGTGTCTTAAAGAGTGTCTTTGACAGGATAGCGGGAGGACTCAGCAGGATAATCGGGATAATAAATATAACCCCGAAGCCCTGGTTTGCCCCCTTCAGTGCCATATATGCCGGAGTGGTTAAGGCTATGGAGATGGTGCCCAATCCAGCCAATGCACTGAATGAAGGAGTGGACAAGCTTAAAGAGGCAGCAGGAGAATTCTTCGGCAGCATAAAAACCAAGGTGAAGGATATAGCGGGAAGCATAAAGGAAAAGGTAATGCTGCTGGGAAACCCTGCGCAGCTAATGAAGCTCCTGGCTAACAAGGCCATAGACATGGT
>NZ_MZGX01000098.1 GCF_002051585.1 Ruminiclostridium hungatei
AATATGACAATACCTGTATAAACGGACAGGGCATTGTTTCTCAATATGTCTTGCAGTATAAGGACGGCATAAAAAAGTATTTTGCCGCTGACGGAAGACTGCTGAAGAAGGTGGACAGATTCGGCAACGCCATAGAATACCAGCACACACTGATTAATAATTATCCCGTTGTCACCAGGATAATTGATTCCCTGAACCGTGAAGTCACAATAAATTATAATTTTGCCCATTTGCAGGTGGTGGTAAATGCTCCTGATGACAAAAGGATTGTCTATTCCCTGGCTCAGGAGTATCAGCACTATAACCCCAACAAGGAAAACGAACTGATTTATACCTACGGATATCTTGTTACAGAACGCAAGGACTTTGAAAACAGGTCTGTAAAATACCAGTATACATATAGAGACGATTTATACATGAGAGGGGATTCCGTTTGTATTTACCCTGCCTCAATGAAGAAGTTAAATAAAATAACATATCCCACCGGAGCATACACCGAATACACATATAAGGGAGTCTTCAGAT
>NZ_MZGX01000099.1 GCF_002051585.1 Ruminiclostridium hungatei
AATATGACAATACCTGTATAAACGGACAGGGCATTGTTTCTCAATATGTCTTGCAGTATAAGGACGGCATAAAAAAGTATTTTGCCGCTGACGGAAGACTGCTGAAGAAGGTGGACAGATTCGGCAATGCCATAGAATACCAGCACACCCTGATTAATAATTATCCCGTTGTCACCAGGATAATTGATTCCCTGAACCGTGAGGTCACAATAAATTATGACTTTGCCCATTTGCAGGTGGTGGTAAATGCTCCTGATGACAAAAGAATTGTCTATTCCCTGGCTCAGGAGTATCAGCACTATAACCCCAACAAGGAAAACGAACTGATTTATACCTACGGATATATTGTTACAGAACGCAAGGACTTTGAAAACAGGTCTGTAAAATACCAGTATACCTATAGAGACGATTTATACATGAGAGGGGATTCCGTTTGTATTTACCCTGCCTCAATGAAGAAGTTAAATAAAATAACATATCCCACCGGAGCATACACCGAATACACATATAAGGGAGTCTTCAGAT
>NZ_MZGX01000100.1 GCF_002051585.1 Ruminiclostridium hungatei
GTATATCCTATTGTGTTCATTGATGCCATTGTGTTTAATGTGCGGGACAATGGCATCATCAAAAAGCAGGCAGCCTATGTCATCCTGGGAGTGAGCGAAGAGGGGCACAAAGAAGTCCTGACCATCGCCATCGGAGAAAATGAAAGCAGCAAATATTGGCTGAGTGTGCTTAATGAATTGAAGCACCGGGGAGTACAGGATATTCTGATACTGTGTGCAGACGGATTGCCGGGGATGAAAGAAGCGGTAGATGCCGCATATCCCCTGACAGAATATCAGCGTTGCATCGTACATGTGGTGCGCAACACACTCAAATATGTTCCTGATAAAGATAGAAAAGCATTCGCAACAGACCTTAAAACAATCTACCATGCATCTACAGAGGAATTGGGATATGAGCAGATGCATGCCGTTATGGAAAAATGGTCCAAGAAATATCCGAACGCTATGAAACGATGGGAAGAGAACTGGGATGTCATCAGCCCTATGTTCAAGTTTTCAGCTCAAGTCAG